>NZ_JBYRRL010000007.1:0-106920 GCF_058833805.1 Streptomyces sp. B8-7
ACCCGGACTCCTCCGACACCGCCCCACACCAACACCCCCGATCCCCTCCCGACACACCCCCTCCCGACACACCCCCCACACCTCACCTCTCCCCACCGCACCGACCCACGCCGAGCCGCCTCTCCCCCCACGCTCTCCCCCCACGCTCTGCCTCTGTGGCTCGGTGATTACGGCGTAATCACCGAGGGATTGTCGGGGTTGCTAACGTGTCGAGGTAGGGATTGATCTTGGGCGTTAGTATGGTGTCTCCATGAGTTCGCCAGTCACCTCTAGCGACCGGGAGAAGGTCGTTTCTAAGTTGCCGGGATGGCTCCGGCAGAGTCTCAAGGTCAGGGCCGCGCAGTACGGGGTCGAGATCCAGGCGGCTGTGGAGCAGGGCGTTCGGGAGTGGTGCTCCCTGGCTTCTGCCACCGCGCCGATCGACACCGCGGGGGCTGACTCGTTCGCCACCTTCCTGCCGGCTGGGCAGTGGGAGGAGTTCCGGCGGATTGCCGCCGATCGGCGGGTGTCGCTGATTCAGGGGCTCGCCCAGTCCGTGCAGTTGTGGCTCGACACCAATCCGGCGCCCGAGGTGCGGCGGCCGGCCGTCACCCGGCGGCTCGTGGTGTGCAACCAGAAGGGCGGCGTCGGGAAGACGGCCATCACCGCGGGCCTCGGGGAAGCGCTCGCCGAGGACCCCAACCGTCTTCATGCCGTGCGCGTCGCCAAGGCGCTCGCTCTGGCTCAGCGGGCCAGTGAGGATTCGGCGGACGACGCCCCAGCGCTCGATGACCCGCTCGATATCGAGAACCTGCCCGGGCCGGGGCTTCGGGTGCTGCTCGTCGACTTCGATCCGCAGTGCCACCTGACCAACCAGCTGGGAGCCACACCGCTGCCCATGTCAGGGGACAGCCTCACCAATCACATGGCCGGGGATCCCAAGGGGGATCTGAGGGACCTCATCGTGTCGATCGACGAGGACGTGTTCGGGGAGCGGCTGCATCTGCTGCCGGCCTGTCATGACGCGTTTCTGCTCGACGTGCGGTTGTCCGCCGTGCGGGCTCGGGAGGCTGCGCTCGAACGGGCTCTTGCACCGCTGGAGAGTGATTACGACGTAATCATCGTCGACTGTCCGCCCAGCCTGGGGCTGAGCATGGATGCCGCCGCCTACTACGGCCGCCGGCGGGACGGGGAGACTCCCGGGCAGTCCGGGGCTCTCATCGTCGTCCAGGCCGAGGACAGTTCCGCGGACGCCTATGAGTTGCTCACCTCGCAGATCGACGATCTGCGCGGGGACCTCCAGGTCGACATCGACTATCTCGGGATCGTCGTCAACCTGTACGACTCGCGGCGCGGGTACATCGCCACGTCCTCGCTTCAGGGCTGGGTGGACATAAAGGATCCCCGGGTGGTCGGCGTCATCGGCGATCTGAAGGAGCAGAAGGAAGCTGTGCGCGTGAAGCAGCCTCTGCTGTCGTACGCGCCCAAGTCCCAGCAGGCCATCGGGATGCGTGCGCTGGCTCGGGAGGTGCTGTGAGCAAGGCCGATCAGCTGGGTGCCGGGCGGTTCGGCGGGGGAGTACGGTCCGTCAGTGCGCGGCGGCAGGCGGTTGCGGCCGCCACCGGGGTGCCGACCGAGGGAGTGGCTCCGCCGACCGAGCTCGCCGTCGACCGGGTCAGTCCCAATCCCGACAACCCTCGGTCCAGTCTCGGAGATCTGACGGATCTCGCCGGGAGTCTGCGGACGCACGGGCAGAAGCAGGCCATCACCGTCATGAACCGTGATGCCTATCTGAAGGCCAATCCCGAGCACGAGTCCTCGCTGGAGCCCGACACCACGCATGTCGTCGTCGACGGCAGCAGCCGACTGGCCGCCGCGCGGGACGCCGGGCTCACCACCATCAAGGTGATGGTGAGTGATGACCAGGGCAGCACGTCCGAGGAGCTGCTGGAGTCGGCGCTGGTCGCCAACATCCACCGGCAGGACCTGGAGGAACTCGACGAGGCGCGTGCCTTGCAGCGGCTGCTGGCCCTGCACGGCAGTCAGCGGGCGCTGGCCAAGCGGCTGCACCGGTCCCAGGGCTGGGTGTCGCAGCGGCTCGCGCTGCTGAGTCTGACGCCCGAGCTTCAGGCTCGTATCGGCGAGGAGCCGATTGATCTGCTGCGAGCCGTCGGCAACAAGCCTGCTGAGGAGCAGGAGGCGGCTCTGGAGGAGCTGAAGCGGGAACGCCAGGAGCGTGAGGCGCGTGGCCGTGGCGCACGTGGCGGCTCGGGTGATTACGGCGTAATCACCTCCCGTCCCGGGCCGGAGGGATCCGGCGGCGCGTCCTCGGGTGATTACGGCGTAATCACCTCGCGCTCCGGGGCGAAGGGCTCCGGCGGTGACTCGTCGAGTGATTACGCCGTAATCACCGCCGACCCCCAGCCCGAGGTCTCCAAGGTCTCCAAGGTCTCCAAGGATGACGCCTCCGGTGATTACGGCGTAATCACCCCTCGCCCCCAGCCTGCGGGCGCCGGGGACTCCGGGCACTCCGAGGACTCCGGGGAGGGCACCTCCAGTGATTACGGCGTAATCAGCTCCCGCTCCCAGCCTCGGGGCTCCGGCGAGGAGGTGTCGGGTGATTACGGCGTAATCACTGCGGCCTCGGCTGGCGCGGGGGACGCTGTGCCGGAGCCTCGTTCGGACTCCGGTGGGGGTGTGGGGGAGGAGCTGCGGGCGCGGCGGGTGCCGTTCGACCAGCCGGGGGCGCTGGCGATGCTGCTGAACGCGAAGGTGGGCAGCGACGAGCTGTTCTTCGATCTGTTGCGGTTCCTGGCGATGCGGGGGCTGGAGCGGGATTCGGCGCGGCTGGGGGAGCTGGCGGAGCGTCTCGTCGACGAGGCTCGGGCTCGCGCCAAGGGCTGAGGACCCGGCTGTGTGTGCAGGCAGGCAGCGGAACGCCCCTCATGACACGACGTCATGAGGGGCGTTCCGCTGGTGCGGAGAGGGCAGGATTCGAACCTGCGTGGACCGTGAGGTCCGACACCGGGCTGCTGCCCTGGTCCCCGATAAGCCGCTCCGGGCACCTCTCCTTGTGGCCGTCTCGGTCACAGTTACCAGTATGCGGATCAGGGCTGACGGGCCGCTGACATGTCAGGGGGCCGGGGTGCCGTCGGCGGTGAGGGCCTTGAAGCCGGTGTAGGGGACGAGGGCTGAGGGGAGGGTGACGGAGCCGTCGGGCTGCTGGTGCTGTTCCAGGAGGGCGGCCAGAGTCCGGCCGATGGGGAGAGCGGAGCCGTTGAGGGTGTGGGCGTGGGCCTTGCGTCCGGCCTTGCCGCGGATGCGGATGCCGGCGCGGCGGGCCTGGAAGTCGCCGCAGTCGGAGCAGGAGGAGATCTCCCGGTAGGTCTGCTGGCCGGGCAGCCACACCTCCAGGTCGTAGGAGCCGGCTGTCCGGGAACGGCACAGGGCCGGCGGGTGCGCGGGATGCGCGGGGCCGGCCCTGTGACGTCCGTCCGGTGGTGGTGGGGGCCGCCGGTTCACCTCGGGTGGGTGCGGATGATGTCGACGGCCTCGGGGATGCCCATGTAGGGCAGGCGGACCTCGGCCATGTCGTCGGTCCAGCGCTCGGCGAGGTCGTAGCGCTCCTGGGGCGTGGTCTCCAGCAGTGTGCAGCCGGGGAAGAGTTGGTAGCCGTCGAGGAGTTCGGCGTGGTCGAACATGCCCTGCTGGAAGAGTTCCTCGCGTTCCAGGACGAACTCCTCGGAGGGCAGGTCGTCCCAGAGCTTGCGGCCGCGGCGGATCAGTTCGATCAGGCGTGGCCGGTAGGAGGGGTTGGCGCGCAGGTGGTCGCGGACGAGGGAGCTGCCGACGGTGAGGTGGCGGATCTCGTCGATGGAGGCGCCGCGGGCGATCTCGGAGGCGGCGGGGTCGAGGAGGGTCCACTTGCGTTCACTGAGTTCGGCCGCGGGGGCGAGGACGCCCTCGATGACGATGGTGAACACGGCGACGGCGCCGATGAAGTCCCCTTCGTCGCGCACGATGGAGGTGGCGAACTCGGCGATGGGGTCGAGGACCCGGCGGGTGTAGTCGGTGCCCTGGTCGGCGATGAAGTCGAGCAGGGTGTCGGCGGGTACGCCGAGGTCGACGAGGTGCTTGCGGAAGATCATCGCGTGCCGGGCCTCGTCCACGACCTGGGTGACGAAGAACTCCTGCTCGGTCGTGCCGGTGGCGCCGATGACGTAGTGGGACAGCACTTTGACGGCTCGGGACTCCGCGAGGGAGCGGTTGCCGAGTTCGAGCACGAGGGCTTCGCGGAGCGGCCCGGGGGTGCGCATGTGGCCGGGGGTGGGGGCGTGGTGGCCGGCTTCGGCGCGGCCGCGGAGGGTGCCCTGGGCGACGGCGGAGAACCAGTAGCCGAGGTCGCACTGGTCGGCGGTGAGGGTCATCTCCTGGGCGCCGTCGAGCAGGCCGGGGGCGCGGTCCCAGTCGGCTTCGACGGGGACTTCGGGGGAGGGGGCGGCGGCCTGCGTGGGCACGTCGGTGGTCATGACACCTCGCTGTGGGTGGGGGCGGCCGGTGCCGCGAGAGGGGTGAGGGTGACGTCGTGCATCCGGCCTGCGTGGCTCAGCAGGGGTTCGTCGGCGTTGTGGGCGCCGCCGGTGACGGAGGCGAGCAGCAGGTCGTTGTCGCCGACCTGGTGCCAGCCCAGGACCCGGCAGGACAGGTGGGAGAGGCTGCCGGTGAGCAGCGGGGCGCCGCTGAGCGGGTCAGGGGTCCAGGCGTGGCCGGTGAACTGGGCGTCTCCGAGGGGGCGTCCGGGGTCGGCGAAGGTGCGGGCGGCGCGGGCCTGGCCGGCTCCGAGCACGTTGACGGAGAAGTCGCCCCTGCGGCGGACCAGGGTGGCGAAGGTGGAGGTGGGCCGCAGGCAGACGCCGAGGATCAGGGGCTCGCGGGAGAGGGCCAGGACGGCGCTGGCGGTGGTGCCGTGCCGGACTCCGTCGACGTTGACGGTGAGGACGGTGACCCCGGAGCTGAGGCGGCGCAGGGCCTGGCGGGCGGCGGCGGGGTGGCGGTAGTCCCGGGTGGTGTCGTCGGAGTCGTCGTCCGCGTCGGCGGTGGCCCGGCGCGGCCGGTCGGTCAGCCAGGCCGGGTAGCGGTTCACCGGGTGGCTCCGAGGGTGCTGCCGCTCCCGCGGTCCTCGGCCGGCGGCAGCGGGACCGGGCCGGTGGTGGCGGCACGGCTCCTGAGCAGTGCGGTGACCTGGTCGATCTGGGGGGTGGCGACGGGTTCGAAGGGCAGGCCGAACGGCTTGAGGAAGTTGCCGAAGACGCCGCGGTCGCCGAAGACGTGGAACGGCAGGGCGAGCAGCGCCCACTCGGGGCCGGAGATCCACATCCAGAGCGCTCCGACGGCGGCGACGCTGATGAGGCTGTGCATCGTGTTGTAGAGGACGTAGTAGAACTTCGGGATGCGGCCGGTGCTGCTGCGGCGGTAGGCGATGGCGCCGGGGATGTAGCCGAAGAGATCGATGTAGAGGAACAGGCCGATGGCGACGGGCCAGCGGATCTCGGTGAAGTGCACGAGAATGAGCACGATGGTCACGGCGAACGCGACGAGGTACTCGGCCCGGTGCAGGGTGAACGTGACGGGCGATTCGACGGGGTTCTTGATGTCCATGGTGGCGGGGCCGCCCTTCTCGTAGCGGGGTCAGGACAGCCGCAGGGGGCTGCCGGCGAAGTAGGCGGCCAGCTCGTCCGCGACGCTGGCGCGGGACGGCGGGTGGAAGGCCAGGGCGCGGACCGCGGAGGCGAGGTAGGCGACCTCGGCGGAGCGGATGAAGGCCAGCCCGCCGAGCATCTCCACGGCCTGGTCGACGGTGCTGGCGAGCAGGTCCTGGGTGGCGTAGCGGGCGGTGAGGACTCCGGCGACGGCCTCGTCGCCCTCGACACCGTCCTGGAGCGCGCGGGCGGAGCCTTCGACGAGGGCGACGGCGGCGTCGAGACGGACGGCGAGGGCGGCACGGTCGGTGGCGCTGCCGCGGGCTCCGGCGAGTACCCGGGCGACGAGGTGGGAGGCGGCGCCGAGGTAGGTGGCGGTGGCCAGCAGCTCGAACCAGGTGAAGCCGGCGGTCTGCAGGTCGTCGAGCCGGTCGTGTTCCTCGGGGGTGGAGTGGATGACCAGGTCGTCGGGGACGTCGACGTCGGTGAGGCGGACCTCGTGGCTCTGGGCGGCGGCGAGCACGGGGGTGGTCCAGAACGGTTCGGTGCTGATGCCGGGGGAGTCGGCGGGGATCAGCATCAGGGCGAGGTGGGGGCGTCCGTCGGGGGTGTCGTCCGCCAGGCGGACGCTGGCGGTGAGCACGTCCATGGAGCCGGAGAGGCTGCAGGGCTTCTTGGAGCCGTTGACGCGGTAGCCGGCCGGGGTGCGTTCGGCGGTGACGGCGGGGGCCAGGATGTTCTGGTCGGTGCGTCCTTCGGCCCAGGCGGAGGCGAGCAGCAGGCCGTCGGGGGCGACGTTCGAGAGCAGCCTCAGCTGGGCCGTGGTGAGCCGGGTGGCGTTCTCGGCGAGCCGGAACAGCATGGCGACGGTGAAGTGGTGCATCACCGTGGCGACGCCGAGCGAGGGGGAGGCCGCTGCGACGGCGCGCTGCACCCGGACCGCGTCGAGGGCGCCGGCCGCCTGGCCGCCGTAGGCCGCGGGGACGAGCAGTCCGGGTCCCTGGTGGGCGCGGTAGATCTCCATGACCGGGCTGTCGGGGGCCTCTCGGTCCATCATCGGAAGGGTTTCCAGCGCGTCGAGCAGTCCCTTGTGGAATCGCTCGCAGGCATCCCGTGCTGTCGTCAGGGAACGCATTGCCGTGTTCTCCTCGAACGTGCCTCGGAGTTCTCCTCTGGTGGCGAGGAATGACGTGGCGCGAATATTCGCTGAGAAGTGTGCCAGTGGGTGTCTGACTCTCCCCTGACACGCCTCTGACCTCGCCTTTCGCTGCAGGTGGGGGCTTGGGCGCGGGGACTGGCCGCTGACGTGCCGCTGACCGTGGACTGACCTGCGTACGACCGCTCTTGCGGTGGGCGCGGACCGCGTGCGATAAGTGACGGCACTGTCGGCTGGAGAAATGGACGGCACCATGACCGGAGTGATCTCGGAGACGGATATCGCGCTCGATGCGATCCGCCGGTATTCGGACGCCGGTAATCCGAGCGCGTATTTCGCGTTCAGCGCCGGGAACAGCTACTTCCGGCTGCCCGACGTGCCCGGGGTCATCGTGTACCGGACCGTGGGCCGGTATCTGGTGCAGTTCGGTGGTCCGTTCGCGCCGTTCGAGCCGGCGGGGCCGGCCGGGGCCCGGGAGCGGCTGTTGCGTGCGTTCACCGCCTACGCCGCTGAGCACGGGCGCCAGGTCGTGTCGGTGCAGCTGCAGTGGGGGGACGGGCAGCTGTACGTGGACCAGGGGTTCACCGTGAACCAGATGGGTGCCTCCTACGCGGTCGGCCTGGACACCTTCACGCTGGCCGGGACCCGGTTCATGCAGTTGCGCAACAAGATCTCCCGGGCGCTGCGCAGCGGGCTGCTGGTCGAGGAGGTCTCCTACGAGGCCTGGGCGGAGCGGATCTCCGCGCTGGACGCCGAGTGGCTGACGACCAAGGGCGAGGGTGCGAAGGCCCTCGAGTTCCTGGTGGGGGAGACGGGCGGGCCGTACCAGTCCCTGCGGCGAGTGTTCGTGGCCCGGCGGGAGGAGGAGCTGGTCGGGTACGTGTCGTACGCGCCGGTCTACGGGTCGCGTTCCGGGTGGATGCACGATCTGAGCCGGCGGATGCCGGATGCGCCGCCCGGTGTGATGGAGGCCGTGAACAAGCACGCGATCGATGTGTTCCGGGGGGAGGGGGTGGGGTGGCTGCACTTCGGGTTCACGCCGTTCACGTCGCTGACGGCACCTCAGTTCCCCGGGTACAGCCGCGGCTTCCACTGGTTCATGAACCACCTGTGGGAGCACGGGGCGCACATCTATCCGGCTCGTACGCAGCTGGACTACAAGCAGAAGTGGGCGCCGGACGTGGTGCTGCCCGAGTACATCGCCTTCCAGGGCGGGGCGAGCCTGCCGGGGCTGGTGCATGTGTTCCGGGCCTGCAACGCGGTGTGAGTGTGGGAGGGGCTGTGGAGAGGGGAGTCGGGATGGGCCTGGGGACGAGCACCGGCGTCGGTGCGGGTGCGGGTGCGGGTGCGGCCGAGCGTGGGGGTGGCCGGGAGGTCGAGGTGCAGGGGCTGCGGGTCGTGGAGCTGTTCACGGCGTGTGCGGCTGCGCCGGATGATGTGGGTGTGGCTGCGGAGGCGGATGCGGCGCTGAGGCGGCTGGATGCGTTGCTGGAGGGTGCGGGGTCCGCCTGAGGGCGCGTGGCGGGCCGTGGTGCGGTTGGTCGGCCGGGGCGCCGTCGTGGTTCGTCGCGCGGTTCCCCGCGCCCCCCTCCTGGAGCGCTCCGTGGACCGGGAGTCCGGCACCGTCGCGGTTCGTCGCGCAGTCCGCGTCCCCTGGCGAGGGGTTGTGGCCCACCCGGGTCCCGGGTGGGCCGCTTCGGGTTGCGGCCGGTCGTGGGTGTCCGCGCGGTTCCCCGCGCCCCCCGAGGAGGGGGTGTTCGCGTCGCGGGTCAGGCCGGGGTGGGGGGTGCGAGGGCGGGGGTGCGGGAGACCGTCGCGCACAGAAGGTCCACCAGGGCCGGGGCTTCGGGGGTCGCCTGGAGGGCGTGCGCGTCGTCGGTGACGGTGCGGCGGTCGATCAGGATGCCCTGCCCCCGGCTGAGGGTGAGGTCGGCGAGCGGGCCGGGGCGGCTCGGGCCGAACAGCTGTGAGCGGGTCACTCCGCCGCCCCGGCTGTCCACGACGGCCACCAGCTTGAACGTGCAGGGCGAGGGGCGCGGGCCCGGCACCCGGATGCGTACGGCCGTGTGTGCCGGCGCGACGGTGCGCACCCGGTGGAGGTCGATCAGCCAGTCGTCGTCGATGCCCAGCCACGGGCTGCTGAGCGCCCAGCGCAGCAGCCCTGACAGGTCCGCCCCCTGCCGCCGGCCCGTCGGGGTGACGTCCGGCGGCAGGGGGCGGAAGAGCCAGTCGTCGTCGGCCGTCCAGGACATCCGCAGCCGCAGCGTGCGCAGGCGCCCGCTCACCGGGGCGGCGACGCCGGCCGGTGACAGCTCCCGGAACGGCGCGAGCACCTGCTCGGCCACCGGAGGCAGGACCACGGGCGCGTAGCCGCGCTGCGGGGAGTTCACGGCTCGGCTCAGCCCGCGGCCACGGGGGCGGGCCGGCTGCCGGACAGCGCCAGGTCGAGGCGCTCGTCGAGGTGGCGGGCGGAGGCGTTGACGCGCCACAGCGCGCCCCGGGCGATGCCGCGCCGCATGAAGTCGGAGCCCGCGCTGGGGATGACCACGTTGTGGAACCAGCCGGCGGCGTGCTGGGAGTCGATGGTGATGTGCAGCCGGTGGTAGGTGATGCCGACTTCGGGCAGGCCGAGGCGCTCCCAGGCGCGTACCACGTTGCGGAACCGGTCCGGGGCGAGCCACTCGGTCATGCCGAGGAAGCCGACGGCCTCGGGGTAGAGGTGGCGGTAGCGGCAGAGCAGCACGGCAAGGTTGCCGGAGTGCAGGTCGGTGGTGGTCATCGCGGCTTCGAGGTCCTCGGGGCGGACGTCGAACACCTCGTAGATCTTGTTGAACAGATGGGTGTGCACGGCCTCGGGGTCGCCGTTGCCCATCTCGTCCCAGTAGTTGTTCGCGATCTCCATCTTGCTGGGTCCCGACGTGCCGACCTGCATCATCGCGAGGAAGTCGTCGAAGCGGCCGTCGATGAGGGACTCCTGGATCACATAGGTGCGCAGGTCCTCGCGTTCGGCCTTGAGGTTGATGAACTCGGTGTAGTACGGGTGCTTGTAGGCCCGGTGGCCGCGCACGATGCCCTTGAGCCAGGACAGGAACGCCTTCGGGTCCCGGGGGGCCTCGTCGAGCAGGCCGGGTTCGAGGTGGGCGTCCTCCCGCTCGACGGTGGCGTTCTCCAGCAGGCGGGTGATCTCGTGCAGCAGGGCCGAGCCCTCGGCCGTGGGGTGGTCCGGGATCTGCATCACCGTCTGGTAGATGCGCGACAGCAGCAGCTGCTGGGCGTAGTGCGCCCGGTCGGTGCCGGGGCCGGGACGGTCCGCCGCGGCCGAGTTGAGCGCGGTGATCCCGGTGATGATGCGCTCGCGCTCGCCGGCGAGGGAGCGGTCGACCTCGTCGGCCGGTACCGTCAGCCAGGACGAGACCTCCTCCACGATGGCCATCGGTTCGGCCGGGAGCGTGGCCGTGACGGGACTGTCGTTGCTGAGCACTTGGTCTCCAGGTCTCTCGGGATCGCTCTCGGGATCGCTCTCAGTGGTCGGACTCAGTGGTCGGACTCGGGATCGGTCTTCGGATCGGTCTTCGGTTCAGGGTTCGGATCGGTCTTCGCCCCGGCCCGGCTCGGTCCTGGACCGGGCCTGGACCGGGCCTGGCACCGGTCTCGGCAACCGCTCCGGGGACTCGCCCTCGCGGTGGGGTGGTGTGTCCGCCGTGCGCGCCCGGAGCGCGGCTCTGGCGGGGCCCGAGCGCGAGGGGCCGGGCTCCGGCGCGATCGGGCGTACCCGGGGCTCAGGGGCGAACGGTGGCCGGGGTCGGGGTCGGTGCGGGACGGAGGCGGTCCGGTGCGGGTGCTCCGGCCGCATCCCCGGCGGTGGGGGCGGGGGATCCGGACCTGCACCGGACCTGGATCCGGTCTGCATGAGGCCTGGACCCGGACTGCTTCCCACCCGCCTCCGGCCTTGTGTCCCGCCCTTGCAGCCGGCCGTGTGGCAGGGTCCGTCCGGCATTCGCGGACGTCGGGCCCTTTCGGCCTCTCCGGGTACTTCTCCCAGTGTTTCAGCGAAACCAGCTTGGCACGGTCACGCTGACACCATCCTGATTCAGTCCTGATTACGGACTTCGTCAGGGGCCCGTCAGGGGATGGTTGGAAGAGTGGCCCACGGCACGCTCCTGCCGATGTGCAGGAGTGGCAACCGTTCTTCCAGGTTCGGACAAGGAGAATTCCCGTGAGCGCCGAAACCCGCAAAATTCCCGTGTCGCGGCTCTACCACGACGAGCGCGGGGAGTCGCATTTCATCGACGAGACGCTGGAGGTGACGGCCATGAACTTCGCGCCGCCCGCCCCGCCGATCTTCGTGTCCGAGGGAGCCCCGGCCAGGCAGGCCGTGTACCTGTTCCTGCCGGCCGGCTACGAGGGCGACTTCCATCCCGCGCCGCGCCGTCAGATCATGACCCTGATCAGCGGCGCGCTGGAGTGCGGGGTCAGCGACGGCACCTGGCGGAGGTTCTCTCCCGGCAACACCCAGCTGGTGGAGGACACCGAGGGCAAGGGGCACGCCACCAGGGCCCTGGAGGACTGCGTCATGATCGTCTCTCAGCTGGACTGAGCGACACCGCGAGCCGCGTGGAACGCCGATGCCTTCGAGGGCGCGGACCGGCACCGGTCCGCGCCCTCGTGTGCTGCCGTGCCGGCCGTACGGTCAGCCCTTGCGGCCGGCCGTACGGTCAGCCCTTGACGTAGCCGAAGCTCTCCACGATCCGGCCGCCGGAGAGCCGGTGAACGTTGACGCCGCGCACGAAGTCCGCCGGTCCGCTGCCCCAGCGCAGCGTCCAGCGCACGACGGAGCGCTCGCCGGCCACCCACATCTCCTCGACGGTGAAGTCGGCGCCCTCGTTGCCGGCGATCGCCGTCCAGAACGCCAGGCACTCGTCGTACCCGGAGTGCTTGGAGCCGTCCGGGGCGGGCCCGGAGTTCTCCAGCCGGCAGTCCGGCGCGATGACGTCCTTCAGCAGGCCGGGGTCGTGCTTCTGGAAAGCCTGGTTGAACTGCTCGACCGCTTTGCGGGTCTGCTCCTCGGACATGTGAATCACCCTCGTTTCCGCGTTCCGGTCCCGTGTGCACGGGCCGCCGTGGAAAGTCATATCGGGTCGGCGGCGGTTCAGTCCAAAGGGTTCGGACGCCGCGTCAGCCGGAAGTCAGTGGATGCGACCTACGGTCGACGTATGACCATCGCGGAGAACGCGCCACTCGGATTGGCCTACGAACAGGCCGTCGAATATCTGACGGGTCTCGCCGAACGCCCGGTGGGCGCGACCGCGGACGCGGAACACCTGTTGAAAATGCTCGGCGGGCCGCTGCCCGCCGGCCCGGGTTCCGCGACGGACACCGTCGCACTGCTCGGCCGGGCCGCCGCGGAGGGGGGCATTCCCGCGGCGAACGGACCCCGCTACTTCGGCTATGTCACCGGGGGCACGCTGCCCGTGGCGATCGCCGCGGACTGGCTGGTCTCCGCCTGGGACCCGACCGCCAGCCTCTACGACCTCTCGCCCGCCATCGCCGTCGCCGAGCACGTGGCCGCGCAGTGGGTGCTGGAGCTGCTCGGGCTGCCGGGACACGCCTCGGTGGGGTTCCCCACCGGGTGCACCATGGCGCACCTGACGTCGCTGGCCGCGGCCCGGCACAAGCTGCTCGCCGCGGCCGGCTGGGACGTCGAGCGGGACGGGCTGACCGGTGCGCCCGAGGTGCACATCGTGGCCGGGGCCCAGCACCACATGACCATCGACCTGGCCGCCCGCTACCTCGGCCTCGGCACCGGCCGGATCCGCAACGTGCCCGTCGACGACAAGGGGCGCATGGTCCCGGCCGAGCTGGAGCGGGCGCTGGAGCAGCTCGACGGGCCGGTCGTCGTCTGCGCGCAGGTCGGCGACGTCAACTCCGGTGCGGTCGACCCGGTCGGTGAGATCTGCGACATCGGGCACCGGTACGGCGCCTGGGTGCACATCGACGGGGCGTTCGGGCTGTGGGCGGCGGCCAGCCCGCGGCTGCGGCCGCTGGTCGACGGCGTGGAACGGGCCGACTCCTGGGCGCTGGACGCCCACAAGTGGCTGAACGTGCCCTACGACTGCGGCATCGTGGTCGTCGCGCACCCCGAGGCGCATCGGGCCGCCATGCTCGACGAGCGGGCCGGGTATCTGCCGCCGGCGACGCCGGGGGAGCGGGATGCCATCGAGTGGGTGCCGGACTTCTCGCGGCGGGCGCGGAGTCTTCCGGTGTGGGCGGCGCTGCGGACGCTGGGGCGCTCGGGGGTGGCCGAGCTGGTGGAGCGGTGCTGCGCGCTGACCCGGCGGTTCGCCGGACAGCTGGCCGGGCTGGACGGGGTGGAGGTGCTCAACGACGTCGTCCTGAACCAGGTGATGGTGCGGTTCGGGGACGACGACGCCGTGACCCGCGAGGTGATCGGGCGGGTCCAGGGCAGCGGGGTGTGCTGGTTCGGGGGGACGGTGTGGGAGGGGCGGGCCGCGATGCGGGTGTCGGTGGTGAACTGGCGTACCCGTGAGGAGGATGTGGATCGCAGCGTCGAGGCGCTTCGGGCCGCGCTGGCCTCGGTGGTTCGGCGGGGGTGAGGGTGCTGTCGGTCACGTGGGGTGTGCTGTGTGCGGCCCGGTGGCTCGGGGTGACTCCCGGGGCGTCGGGCCGCTTGTCGCCGCGCGGTGCTCCGCGCCCCCGGACGAACGCCCCCCAAGGGCGGGTGCCTTCCCGGGGCGGCTCCCGGTGCCGCGAGGCGGGTCAGGGGCCGCGGTGGGGGGTCAGGCCTCGGGTGGTCAGGGTGTGGCGTTCCAGGGGGGTGAAGACCAGGAGGTCGATCAGGATGCCCACGGCGAGGATCAGGGCGATGGCCAGGAAGACGCGGGCCATGTCGGAGGTCTCCCGGCCGCTCTCCAGCAACTGGCCCAGCCCCAGGCCCAGTTCCGGTGAGGAGGCGATCAGTTCGGCGGCCATCAGGGAGCGCCAGGAGAACGCCCAGCCCTGCTTCAGGCCGGCCAGGTAGCCGGGCAGCGCGGCCGGCATCACCACGTGCCGGGCTCCCTTGAGGCCGGTGGCGCCCATGGTGCGGCCCGCCCGCAGGAACAGCGGCGGCACCTGGTCGATGCCGGACACCAGCCCGTTGGCGACGGAGGGGACCGCGCCGAGCAGGATGACCGCGTACATCATCGAATTGTCCAGGCCCAGCCACAGCACGGCCGGCGGCACCCAGGCCACCGACGGCAGCGACTGGAGTGCGGAGAGCACGGGGCGTACCGCGGCGCGCACCGCGCGGACGCGGGCCACCAGCAGTCCGAGCGGGGTGCCGAGGACGACGGCGAGGGCGAAGCCCGACGTTCCGCGCCAGACGCTGGTCCACACGACGGAGAACAGGGTGCCCTGGAGCCACATCTGGCGCAGGCTCGCCCACACCGCCGACGGCGGCGGCAGCCGGTAGGCGTCGGTGACGCGCGCCCACACCAGAAGCTGCCAGGCCACCAGCACCAGCGCGGCCGCGAGCAGCGGCGGCGCGAGCCGGCGCAGTACGGCCCGGCGTGCCGGGGGTGCCGGGTCGGGCGCGGCGCCGAGGGCGTCGAGGCCGGCCTCCAGCCCGTCCCGGTCCGCGGGTGCGGCGCCGTCGCGCAGGTCAGTTCCGGCCATGGCGCCTGATCTCTCCTCGCAGGGCCTCGGTGATCTCCAGGGACAGCTCGGCCACCGCCCGGTCCTCGATGCGGCGGGGCTGGGGGATGTCCACGGTCCACTCCCGGGCGATCCGGCCGGGCCGGGAGGACAGCAGCACCACGCGCTGGGCGAGCCGTACCGCCTCGCGTACGTTGTGGGTGACGAACAGCACGGACAGGCCCGTGGTCTGCCACACCCGGGTCAGTTCGTCGTGCAGATGGTCCCGCGTGATGGCGTCCAGGGCCGCGAACGGCTCGTCCATGAGCAGCAGCGGGCTGTTTTGGGCCAGGGAGCGGGCGAGCGCCACCCGCTGCCGCATCCCGCCGGACAGTTCGTGCACGCGTTTGCGGTAGGCGCCGCGCAGCCGCACCAGGTCGAGCAGTTCCTCGGCGCGTGATCGCCGTTCGGGGCGTGGTACGCCGCGCAGGCGCAGGGCGAGTTCGATGTTCTTGCCGGTGGTCAGCCACGGGAACAGGGCGTGTTCCTGGAACATCAGGGCGGGCCGTCCGACGGTGACGACGGTGCCCGAGCTGGGCCGGTCCAGGCCCGCGAGGAGGTTCAGCAGGGTGGACTTGCCGCAGCCGGAGGCTCCGAGCAGGGTGACGAACTCGCCGGGAGCCACGTCGAGGGTGATGTCCTGGAGGACGGGCTGGTCCCCGGCGGGGCCGGGGAAGGCTTTGCAGACGCGTTCGATGCGGGCGGCCGCGGCGAGGCCGGGGCCGCCTTGGGCCGGGGCGAGAGCGATCGCCATGAGTGGGTCATCTCCCTTGATCGTGAGCGTCGAGACCGGCGCCGGAGACCCGGGGCCTGCCCAGCGAGGCGAGGACGTGGTTGAGCGGGGTGAGGTCGTAGATGCCGGCCAGGTACGGCCGCTGGAGCAGGCCGGTCGCGGCGGCGTGCTCGGACTGGGTGCGCAGGGTGGCGGCGAGGGGGTCGTCGAGGAACTCGACGGAGCGCCAGGCGGGCGCCAGAACGGAGGCGGGCAGCGGCCGGCCGAGGAGGTCGCCGAGTGCCGCGCCGGCGGCGGTTCTGGCCCGGTCCGGGCGGGCGCGGATCCAGGCGTTGGTGGTGACGGTGCCGCGCAGCACGGCCTCGACCACGTCCGGGTGGCGGCGCAGGAACCCCTGGGACACGACGATGTTCGCGACGGCGAATCTGCGCCCCGGCCACAGGTCGCGCTCGTCGAGCAGCACCCGGGCGCCCTGGGCGACCAGTTCGGACGCGGTCGGCTCGGGCACCCAGGCCGCGTCGACGGCGCCGGAGCGGTACGCGTGGGGGAGGGTCTTGCTGTCGATGCGCAGCACCGACACCTGGCCGCGGCCGCTGACCGGGTCGACGTGCAGGCCGTGTGCAGCGGTCCACCGCAGCAGCGCGACGTCCTGGGTGTTGCCCCGTTGCGGGGTGGCGACGCGGCGGCCTTCGAGGTCGTCGGGGCCGGCGACCCGGGCCGGGTCGGCGACGAGCCGGACCCCGCCGGACGCGGCGCCGCCGATGATGCGCAGGCTGCGGCCGTGCGAGCGGCTGTAGCTGTTGACGGCGGGGGAGGGGCCGAGGAAGGCGATGTCGACGGACCCGCCGGCGAGGGCCTCCACCGCGGCGGGTCCGGCGCGGAAGGTCGCCGTCTTCAGCCGGGTGCCGCCCAGTTCCCGCTGGAGGAATCCTTCGCGGACACCGATCAGGGCGGTGCTGTGGGTGAGGGTGGGGAGGTAGCCGAGGGTGACGGTGCCGGCCGACAGGGCGGGACCGCCGGCGGCGAGCGGCGCGGTGCGGGCGTGCGGGGCCTGCGAGCCGTAGCCGCAGGCGGTGAGCAGCGGGCTGAGCAGTGCCGTGAGCAGTACGCCGAGCAGGAGGGTGAGGGCGGTCGGCCGCGGCCCGGGCCGGCCGGGCATGTCAGGACGTCCATTCGTGGTCGGTGAACGCCTCGCCCGCCATGCCCGCGCAGAGCGTGGTCCCGTCGGCGGGGTCGATGAGCAGGAACGAGCCGGTGCTGCGCGAGTCGGCGTAGTCGTCGAGGGCGAGCGGGCCGGCGGTGCGGATGCGGACGCGGCCGATGTCGTTGGCGGTGAGCCGTTCCGGAGCCGGGCTCTGCGACAGGTCGTCCAGCGCCAGCACGGACGGGATCGCGGTGACGACGGCCTTGACGGTGCGGGTGGTGTGCCGCAGCAGGACGTGCTGTCCGAGGGTCAGGGGCCGGTCGGCCAGATGGCAGACGGTGGCCATGACGTCCCGGGTGACGGAGGGCCGGTGTGCCTCGGGGGCGATGATGTCGCCGCGCGCCACGTCGAGGTCGTCGGCGAGGCGAAGGGTCACCGACTGCGGGCTCCGGGCGGTGTCGACGGACCGGCCGAGCAGGTCGATGCCGGTGATGGTGGAGGTCCGCCCGGACGGCAGGACGCCGACGCGGTCACCGACCCGGAAGGTGCCGGAGGTGATCTGGCCGGCGTAGCCGCGGTAGTCGGGGTGTCCGGCGGTGCGCGGGCGGATGACGTACTGCACGGGGAAGCGCGCGTCCTCGCTCTCGGGGTCGTGGCCGAGCGGGACGGTCTCCAGGTGCTCCAGTACGGTGGGACCGCTGTACCAGGCCATGCGGGCGGAGCACTCCACCACGTTGTCGCCGTCGAGCGCGCAGATCGGTACGGCGGTGACGTCCGGGGCGCCCAGTTCGGTGGCGTAGTAGGTGAACTGGTGGGCGATCTCGGCGAAGACGGCCTCGTCGTAGTGGACGAGGTCCATCTTGTTGACGGCGAGGACGAGGTGCGGGACGCGCAGCAGGGCGGCGACGGCGGTGTGCCGGCGGGTCTGCTCCACGACTCCGTTGCGGGCGTCGACCAGGACGAGCGCGAGGTCGGCGGTGGAGGCGCCGGTGACCATGTTGCGGGTGTACTGCACATGGCCGGGGGTGTCGGCCAGGATGAACCGGCGGCGGGCGGTGGCGAAGTAGCGGTAGGCCACGTCGATGGTGATGCCCTGCTCCCGCTCGGCACGCAGCCCGTCGGTGAGCAGCGCCAGGTCGGGGGCGTCCTGCCCACGGCTGCCGGAGGCGGCCTCGACGGCCTGGAGCTGGTCGGTCAGGACCGAGTGGGAGTCGTGCAGCAGCCGTCCCACCAGGGTGGACTTGCCGTCGTCGACGGAGCCGGCGGTGGCGAAGCGCAGCAGTGTCGCATCGGTCATGGTTAGAAGTACCCCTCCCGCTTGCGGTCCTCCATGGCGGCTTCGGAGAGCTTGTCGTCGGCGCGGGTCGCGCCGCGCTCGGTCAGCCGGGAGGCGGCGATCTCGGCGATCACCTTCTCGACGGTGTCGGCCGTGGAGTCGACGGCGCCGGTGCAGGACATGTCGCCGACGGTGCGGTAGCGGACGAGCCGTCTGCCGACGCGCTCGCCGTCCGCCGGGCCGCCCCAGGCGCCGGGGGTCAGCCACATGCCGTCCCGCAGGAACACCTCCCGCCGGTGGGCGTAGTAGATCCGCGGCAGTTCGATGTCCTCGCGGGCGATGTACTGCCACACGTCCAGCTCGGTCCAGTTGGACAGCGGGAACACCCGCAGGTGCTCGCCGGGCGCGTGCCGGCCGTTGTAGAGCTGCCAGAGTTCGGGGCGCTGGCGGCGCGGGTCCCACTGGGAGAACTCGTCGCGCAGGGAGAACACACGCTCCTTGGCGCGGGCCTTCTCCTCGTCGCGGCGGCCGCCGCCGAAGACCGCGTCGAAGCGGTGCCGGCGTATCGCGTCGGTGAGCGGCACGGTCTGCAGCGGGTTGCGGGTGCCGTCGGGGCGTTCGCGCAGGGTGCCCGCGTCGATGTAGTCCTGTACGGACGCGACGTGCAGCCGCAGCCCGTGGCGGGCGACGGTGCGGTCGCGGAAGGCGAGCACCTCGGGGAAGTTGTGCCCGGTGTCGACGTGCAGCAGCGCGAACGGCACCGCCGCCGGGGCGAACGCCTTCAGCGCCAGGTCGAGCATGACGACGGAGTCCTTGCCGCCGGAGAACAGGATCACGGGCCGCTCGAACTGGCCGGCCACCTCGCGCAGGATGTGCACCGCCTCGGCTTCCAGGACGTCCAGATGGGACAGCGCGTGCGGCTTTCCGGTGGGCTGCGCGGTGGTCAACGTGGTCATGGCTCACACCTCTTCTCCAGCGGCGCGTGGGGCGCCGCCACGGACTCCTGGACGGTCCGGACGGTGGCTCCGGTCATCTCGCGGTTCCCCTCGGCGGTGGTCATCCGTGCAGTCCGCACTCGGTCTTGGCGCGGCCCGCCCAGCGGCCGGCGCGGGCGTCCTCGCCCGCCCCGACCCGGCGGGTGCAGGGGGCGCAGCCGATGGAGGGGTAGCCGTCCGCCAGCAGCGGGTTGGTCAGCACCCCGTGCTCGGCGACGTAGGCGTCGACGTCGTCCTGCGTCCAGCGGGCGATCGGCGAGACCTTCACCTTCTGCCGCCGGCCGTCCCAGCCGACGACCGGGGTGCCGGCCCGGGTGGGCGACTCCTCGCGGCGCAGACCCGTGGCCCACGCCAGGTAGCCGGCCAGGCCCTCCTCCAGCGGCCGCACCTTGCGCAGCAGGCAGCACAGGTCCGGGTCACGCTCGTGCAGCCGCGGACCGTACTGCGCGTCCTGCTCGGCCACCGACTGCCGCGGCGTGAGCGTGAGCACCCGCACGTCCATCACGGCCCCGACCGCGTCCCGGGTGCCGATGGTCTCCTCGAAGTGGTAGCCGGTGTCGAGGAACACCACGTCCACCCCGGGCATCACCCGCGACGCCAGATGCGCCACCACCGCGTCCTCCATCGAGGACGTCACACAGAACCGCTCCCCGAAGGTGTCCGCCGCCCACCGCAGGATCTCCGGCGCGGAGGCGTCCTCCAGCTCCCGGCCCGCCCGCTCGGCCAGCGCCCGCAGCGCCGGTGGCCCGTCAGTGGTCACAACCCTGGCCCCTTCGTCGAATCCGCGGAGAACGGAAAAGGCATGCAGGAACGCGAGAGCGCGAGCCCGCAGGAACACAAGCGCACAAGCACACAAGAACGCGGACCCGGGAACGCGGGGACGCGGAAACGTGCGGCTGCCGGAACATGAGGACGCGCGAACGTGGGGTCGCACGAACTCGACAGCGGAATACGTCGGGTGACCGGGTGAAGAATTCTCCCGGCCGTGGCAACGGATGATGTGCCGGCGCCCCGCCGGTGGTGGCGATCAGCGTACTGAATGCGCGCGGATGCGCCGCTGACCGCCCGCTGACGGCTGCGCACGGCCGGCCCGACCACGTCCACCAGTGCATTCCGGCAGCCGTGGAGTGCGGGGCGCAGGTGTCGGAGCGCGGCAGGGCAGCGGTCAGCAAAGGGTCAGCACCTCACTGGGATAGTGCGGCGAGGACATTCCGCCCGCCGCCCCGCCGGGCCTTCATCGCCTTTCCCGACCACCCGCCCTGAGGCCTTTCGCCAGGTCGAAGATCCCGGAGAGGGACGACAGCCAGATGATCCTGCCAAGACTGCGCCGCCGTGTGCCGCCACGGCGCTCGACGCTGTGCCTGCTGGCCGTGGGCGGCCTGACCACGGGCCTGCTGACGGGGGCCCCGCCCGCGGCCGCCGGTGCCGCGGTGGAGACGACCTCGTCCGTCGTGGCGAGCGACGGCGTCACCTACACCGCGACCAACCACCTGGTGGGCGCTGCCGAGGGCAGGGGCCGCGAGTGGCTGCTGGCCTGGGCGGGCCCGGCCCGGCAGCCCGCGCCGGACTTCCTCACGGTCATCGACGCCACCCCCGGGTCACGGACGTACGGCGAGGTCGCCAACACCGTCACCTTGGCCCCCGCCAGGGGCAACGAGCCGCACCACATGCAGTACGTGTGGCACAAGGGCGACCGGCTGTACGCCGGCGGCATCCTCACCGACACCACGTTCGTCTTCGACACCTCCGCGCTGCCGGAGCTGCGCGTCGTCGGCGTCAACACCGGCGCCGACACCCCCTGCGGCACGCTGCCCGACGCCTACCAGACACTCAGCGACGGCACCGCCTACGCCAGCTACATGGGCGGCCCCAACGTCAGCGGGCCCTGCACCTACACCAACGGCGAGGTGCGCGTCGGCAACGGGGCGGCCGGCTCGCCCGGCGAGATCGTGCACATCGGCCGGGAGGGCCAGACCCTCGCCGAGATACCGGCTGCCACCGCGGCGGGCGAGGACGCCGAGCAGTGCGGCAACGTGCCCGAGCTGCCCGCGCCCAGCTGCGCCAACCCGCACGGCATCGCCCTGCGCGAGGACCTGGGCATCATGGTGGCCAGTGACTTCGCCGAGGCCCGCAACTTCATGACGCCCGACTCGCCGCTCCAGGAGAACCTGGCCCGCCAGACGGTCCGGGTGTTCGACATCAGCGACCGGAGCAAGGCGCGGCTGATGTCGGTGAGCAAGGTCGCCGACGGACCGCGCGGTGCCCGGGAGCCGCGTGCCTTCTTCCGCGAGTCCCGGGTGGTCATGGAGGTCGCCACCACCAACCGCCCCGGCCACAGGGGCGCGTTCGTGTCGTCCATGGCGGGCGGCGCCGTCTTCTACACCCCCGACATCACGGCGGCGGAGCCGAAGTGGCGCGAGGTCTTCGACGACACGGCCGCCTACCAGGCGCTCAACCCCGGCAGCAAGGTGACCGGCGGCGGCGACAACTCCAGCTGGCTGGCCGTCAGCCCCGACGACCGCTACCTCTTCCACACCGTGATGGGCCAGTCCACGCCGTTCGGTGAACCGCTCGACGAGGCCACCACCGGCATGGTGTACGTCCTCGACATCCGCAGGCTGCTCGCCTCCGGCCGGCACACCCGGTGCTCGGTCGACGAACTGGGTGAGGCCTACCGCGGCGGCCGTGAGCACGACTGCCCGGAGCTGGTCGGCACCCTGCCGATCCGGGACGTCACCGACGGCGGACCGCACTGGGGCGCCATGGACAACTTCCGCCGCCTGCCGGACGGCACGTACCGGGAGACCAGGCGCGTCCGGCGGATGGCCGTCGCCGACTACTTCGTCGCCGGGTCCTTCGGCGGCGGCGGCGACCACCGGGTGTGCATGGTCGGCCTGAGCGCCCGGGGCCGGGTCGCCCTCGACCGCTCCTTCCGGGACGAGCACACCGGGCGGCCCTGCGTCAGCTTCGACCGGCCCTCCTGGCCGCACGGCGACTTCGGCGACGCCCGGCCGCACGGCGTGCTGTTCGTCGTCAGCGACCGGGTCCTGCGGTGACCTCCGCGCTGATCGCGGCGGCGGCCGTGCTGACCGCCGGCCTCTCGCTCGGTGTGCTGCTGCTCCTGCGGCGGCGGCTGCGCGGCGGCCCCACCGTGGCGGCGTACTTCGCCGCCGCGGCGGCCGCGGCCGTGCTCGCCGGCACCTCGGTGGCGGCCCTGCCCTCGGTGCCCGGCCTGCCGGGGCCGGGTCGGGCGGCCGGCACACCCGTGCTGGACGCGTTGGCCGTCGGCAGCCGACGGGTGCCGGTGCTGGTGGTGCCCGGCCGCCCCGGCCGCAACCTGGTCGCCGTGGGCGCCGAGAGCGCCGCCGCCGGGGTGGACCCGGCCCGGCTCGCCCGCGGCGGCAGGCGGCCCGGGTCGACCCTGACGTGGGTGAGCGTCGATCTGCCCGCAGGGCGCAGCACGGTGTGGGTCTCGGCGGGCGGCGCCGTCGGCGCCGTCTCCGTGGACGCCGGCGACGGCGACCGCGACGACAACCGCGACGGCGCTGCCCACCGGGACGCCGCCGGCCCGGGCAGGGGCTCCGCCGGCACCGGCGGGGACCCCGGCGACCGGAACGGGGCGTTCGACGGCCCGGACGGGCCCGAGTGCGCCAGTGCCGCGGCGGGTGCCGTCCTCGCCGGAGCCACCGGAGAGCTGTCCGGCTGTCCCGCCGACCGGCTCACCGAGCGCGACGCCGCCGCCCTGCGCGCCATGGTGGCCCATCTGGCGGCCGGCGGCGCCCGCGCCGTCGCGCTGACCGCGGACCGTTCCCCGCGTGGTCGTGCCGCGGCCGCGGAGGTGCGGGCCGCGGCCGCCCGCGCACAGCTGACCGTCACCGGGCCCGGCACCCGGAGCCTGCCGCTCGTGGTGGTCTCCGGCTGGGCGGGCGCCGACTCCGTGCTGCGCTCCGTGGGCGCCGGACGCACTCCCGCCCGGGGCACCTATCTGGCGCCCTGGCTGTTCAGTTCGCCCCTGCTCCAGCCCGCCGCGGGCCAGATCCTCCCGCTGCGCTACTCACCCAGGACCGCCGAGACCGAGCAGTACCTCGACGCGCTGGGCACCCGCCTGCCCGGTGAGGCGCCGACCGCCGCGGGCTACGAGGCCTGGTGCGAGGAGCGCGGGCGGGGCCCGGCCTCCCCGGTACGGCTGTACGCGACGGCCGTGGTGTACATCCCCGGCATGGGCTCCATGGCCGGACACCGGCACCACGGTTCCGGGAGTCCGGTCTGGCTGCCCAGCGGCATGATCTCGCCGGTCAGCGGGCCGTTGAAGGCGACGTGACCGGGGCCGCGCCCTCCCTGGGGTGCCTCCCGACCCGGCCGTCCTGCTCGCCTCGCACGCCCTGGCCGCCTCGCACGCCCTGGCCGGCCTGCTCGCCCTGGACGGCCTGCTCGCCCTGGCCGCCTCGCCCACCTTGCACGCCTTGCTCGCCGACCGCCGCTCTGCCGCCGTTTCCGCAGCGCCGTCGTGCGCCGTCCGAGGAGCACCCAAGATGACGGAGACCACCACCACCGGCGCCGCCCGCTCCCGGCAGCGCCCCGAGGGGCAGTGGGCGCTGGGGCACACCGCGCCGCTCAACGCCAACGAGAGGTTCAAGGAGGCGGAGGACCCGCTGCGGGTGCGGGAGCGCATCGAGCGCGTCTACTCCCGTACGGGCTTCGCCGGCATCCCCGAGGACGACCTGCGCGGCCGCTTCCGCTGGTGGGGCCTGTACACGCAGCGCAAGCCCGGCATCGACGGCGGCCGCACCGCCTCCCTCGCCCCCGAGGAACTGGAGGACGAGCACTTCATGCTGCGGGTCCGCGTCGACGGCGGCCGCCTGACCGTGGCGCAGCTGCGGGTGGTCGCCGACCTCTCGATGCGGTTCGCCCGCAACACCGCCGACATCACCGACCGGCAGAACGTCCAGTTCCACTGGATCCGCATCGAGGACATGCCGGCGATCTGGCGCCGCCTGGAGGAGGCGGGGCTGTCCACCACCGAGGCCTGCGGCGACTGCCCGCGCGTCATCGTCGGCAGCCCCGTCGCCGGGGTCGGCGCCGGTGAGGTCCTGGACGCCACTCCGGCCGTCCGCGAGATCGCCGCCCGGTATGTCGGCGACCCCGAGCTGTCCAACCTGCCCCGCAAGTACAAGTCGGCCGTGTCCTGGCTGCCGGACGTGCCGTACGAGATCAACGACCTGGCGTTCCTCGGCGCCGTCCACGCCGAGCACGGGCCCGGCTTCGGGATGTGGGTCGGGGGCGGGCTGTCCACCCAGCCGATGCTCGCCCGGCACGTCGGGGTGTGGGTGCCGCTCGGCGACGTCCCCGAGGTGTGGCACGCGGTGGCCCGTCTGTTCCGCGACTACGGCTACCGGCGGCTGCGCAGCCGGGCCCGGCTGAAGTTCCTGGTGGCCGACTGGGGGGTGGAGCGGTTCCGCCGGGTGCTGGAGGAGGAGTACCTGCACCGGCCGCTGTCGGACGGTCCCGCCCCCGAGCTGCCGCCCGCTCCCATCGACCACATCGGCATCCACCGCCAGCGCGACGGCCTGTACTACGTCGGTGCCGCGCCGGTGGCTGGCCGGCTCTCGGGGTCGCGGCTGGCCCGGCTCGCCGACATCGCCGAGGCGCACGGCTCGGGGCGGATCCGGCTCACCCCGTACCAGAAGCTCCTCGTCCTCGACGTCGCCGAGCCCGAGACCCTGGCCGCCGGTCTGGGGGAGGCCGGCCTGCAGGTGCGGCCCTCCGACTGGCGGCGCAACACCATGGCGTGCACCGGGATCGAGTTCTGCAAACTCGCCGTCGTCGAGACCAAGGAGCGGGCCGCCGCGCTGGTCGCCGAACTGGAGAAGCGCCTCGCGGGCGAGAGCCCCGGCCTGAGCGTCAACGTCAACGGCTGCCCCAACTCCTGTGCGCGCACCCAGGTCGCCGACATCGGGCTGAAGGGCCAGCTGGTCACGGACGCGGAGGGCCGGCAGGTGGAGGGCTTCCAGATCCACCTGGGCGGCGGTCTCGCCCTCGCCGAGGACCAGGAGGGCGGGTTCGGGCGGAAGGTGAGGGGGCTGAGGACCACCGCGGCGGATCTGCCCGACTACGTCGAGCGGGTCACCCGCACCTACCTGGCGGGCCGCACCGACGCCACGGAGACGTTCGCCCAGTGGGTGGCCCGCGCGCCCGAGGAGCAGCTGACGCCGGCTCCCCGGCCCTGAGAGGCCCTTCCGTACGGGCGCTCCCCTCTCCGCACCGGCCTCCCTCGCGGCTTCGCCCGGCTCGCCCCTGTCCCCTCTGCCCCGCCCCGCTGCCGTGGGGGCGGGGCAGAGGCCTTGGCGGGGGCGGCCTGGGCAACGGCCCGCGGCCGGCCGGGGGTTTCAGCGGGCGGGCAGGGCGGCCGGTGCGGGGGCGGGCCGCACACCGGCCGTCCCCCGAAAGCGGCGCAGCACGAGCCGGGCCAGTTCCGGGGCGGGGCCGAGGACCTCGGTGAGGTGGTCGGCCTCCGCGGTGAGGGCGTCCCGCCGGACCCGGTCGGCGAGCCGGCCGGGGGCGATGACGCACTGGGCGACGGCCACCCGCCGAACGCCGGCCGCGCGCAGGGCGTGCACCTGGGCCGTGGGGGAGGAGGCGGGAAGGGCGGGGCGGGCAGGAGCGGGGACGAGGGTGCCGGCGGCCGCTCCCGGTGCGGCGGCGGAGGCGAACGCCGGGCGGACGGTGCGCCAGCCCCGGCGTTCGAGTGTGCGGGCGAGCGCGTCGTAGGTCTCGGCCGCCCGGGGGCTGGCGGAGCCCGCCACGGCCAGCACGACCCCGGTGGAGCCGCGCTGGCGGGCGGTGAGCCCGCTCTCGTACAGCCGCCGCTCCAGGGCGTCCGCGAGGAGCGGCGAGGCACCCAGCACGGCCGCCTGGCGGACCGTCACCCCGGCGGGCGCCCCGCGCAGCAGCGCGGGCAGGTCGGTCCGGGCGTGGAAGGCGGGCACCAGCAGCAGCGGTACGGCCACGACGTCCCGGTGGCCGCGGCGGGCGAGCTCCTCCACGGCGGCCGGGACGGCGGGCGGGGTGAGGTCGAGGTATCCGGTCGCCACCCGCAGCGCGGGGCGCCCCCGCCGGATCTCCCGGGCCAGCGCGTCCACGCTCGCCGCGTGCCGCGCGTCCCGGCTGCCGTGCGCGACGAGCAGCAGCGCGGGCCGCCGTGGCACCGGACGCCGCGGCGGGAACGGTGGGCCCGTCACGGGGCGTCGTCCGGTGCGCGCTCCCAGGGTCGCCCCGGGCCGGGAGAGTTCCGGCCGGAAGCCCTCGTACTGCCGGAAGGCTTCGCACCGGACGTACTCGGTTTCTCGGGCGGGGCGGCGCACGGGGGCACCGCCCACGCCCGCGAGGCGGTGGGGGAGCGTGCCGTGCGCCCCGCCCGGGCGCACCCGGCCTGCCCGGTCACAGCTCTAGCTCGCGACCAGTGTGGGCGCCGGCCAGTACGGCTCGTCGTGCAGGAGGCGCGGGTCGTGCGTGAGGATGGCCTGTTCGTACTGGCTCAGGGCGGGGGAGGGCTCCACGCCCTGGTACTCGATCAGGTTGCGGCGGCACTGCCGGTAGACGCCGAGGGCGTCGAGCTGGCGGCCGGAGCGGTACAGCGCGCGCATCAGCAGCATGCAGAACTGCTCGTGGCAGGGGTTGCGCGAGTACAGCTCGGCGAGCTCGGGGAGGATGCGCTCGTGGCCGCCGACGCGCAGTTCGAGGTCGTACAGGAGCGTGAGCCCTGAGCTGCGGGCCTCCAGGTAGCGGGCGGCGGCGGTCTGGCAGATGGCGCCGCCGGTCAGGCCGCCGAAGACGGGGCCCCGCCAGCGGGAGAGGGCGGCCCGCAGTTCCGGGACGGCCTTCTCCAGCTCCTGCGGGGTGCCGCGGTGCACGCGGGCGTGGAGGGTGTCGATGGTGTCGAGGAAGAGGCTCGCGTCGAGCTCCCACCGGCCGCAGGTGAACATGTAGCCGGAGGTGCCGGTCACCACGCGTGAGGTGCCCCGGTCCGGCTCGAGTGCGGCCAGGGTCCGCCGGACTCTGCTGATCTGCGCCTGGAGCGCGTTCTCCACCTTCGCCGGTGGCGTGGTGCCCCACAGCTCCGCGATGAGCGAGTCGACCGTCACGAGGTCGCCCCCGGACACCAGTAGAGTGGCCAGCAGCGTCTGCTGCATGGCGCCGCCCAGTCGTACCGCAGAGCGGTTCTTTCTGATTTCGATGCAGCCCAGTACCGAGAACAGCAACACCGGAACCCCGTCTCCCCGTTGGGTTGATAAGTGACTTGCCGCCGTGCTGGTTTTCTGAGTTTCAACGATCAGATCGAGTCATCCACTTTAGTGGACCAATCGGTCCGCATCTTATGAGTTCGATTTTCTCTTGTCAACGACTCGAACACATACGGGGCTTGACAGTTCTTCGGAAAAAATCCGGGCGATACGAAAAAACGAGTCACCGCTTCCGGACCGGAAACCGGCTGCGATGTTTTTCCCGTGCGAAAGGCCGTGTAACGCAGTGGCGGGTGCGGGGGAACCTGTAATCCAGCCTTCTGCGCTACACGGCCGTACCGGGGAGCCGCCGCCCGGGACGGCGGCTCGGAATTACACCGTCCGCCGGCGGTGGCGGACCGTGCCGCCCACCGCGATCAGGGTCACGGCGAGGGTGATCACGGTGACGGTCCACAGCCCGGCCCGGTAGGGAACCAGGCCGCCGCCGGACACCAGCGAGAACACGGTCGCGGTGATCGCGATGACGATGCCGTTGCCGATCTGCGCACCGGCGTTGAACAGACCCGAGGCGAGGCCCTGTTCGTCGGCTGCGGCGTTGCCGACCGCGGCGATGTTCAGCGCCGGGTAGACCGCGGCGAACCCGAGGCCGCCGAGCAGCTGCTGGGCGAACAGGGTGACCAGCGGGTCCACGTGTCCGATCCCCAGCACCCAGCCGAGGTAGCCGACGCTCAGCATGAGCAGGCCGACCGTGGCCACCGGCCAGGCGCCGTGCTTGGTGACCAGCGCCGCGCCGAAGCGGGCGGTGCCGGCGGTCAGCACGCCGCCGATCAGGAAGGCGAGGCCGGCCTGGAGCGGCGACCAGCCGAGCTCGTCCTGGTAGTAGAGGGTGAGCACGAACTGGAAGGAGACGTAGGCGCCGAAGAAGAGCATGCAGAGGTTGGCGCGGGTCAGCTGCGGCCGGGTGAAGATGGCCAGCGGCACCAGCGGGGCCGGGTGCCGGCGCTCCACCAGGGTGAACACGGCGAACAGCGTGGCCGCGGCGACGAGCGAGCCGAGCGTGACGGAGTCGCTCCAGCCGTGGGTCGCGGCCCGGCTGAGTCCGTAGACGAGGGACACCGCGCCACCGGTCACCGTGACGGCGCCCAGCACGTCGAGACTGCCCCGGGCGGAGGCCTCCTGCCGCGAGGGCACCACGGAGGCGGCGAGGAGCACGACCAGCACGCCGACCACGGCGGGCAGGAACAGGATCAGCCGCCAGGACACCCCGGCCATCAGGCCGCCGAGCAGCAGACCGAGGGAGTAGCCGGCGGAGGCGACGGCGAGGAAGGTGCCGAGCGCACGGTTGCGCGCCTGCTCGTCCCGGAAGGCGTTCAGCAGGATGGCCATCGCGGCCGGCGCGGTGATGCCCGCACTGACGCCCTTGAGCAGACGGGCGACGACCAGCACGACACCGCTGTCGGCGAAGCCGCCGAGGCAGCTGGCGACCACGAACACCAGGAGCCAGCCGATCAGCAGCTTCTTGCGGTTGAACAGGTCGGCCAGGCGTCCGCCGAGCAGCAGGAAGCCGCCGAAGCCGAGCGCGTAGGCGGACACGACCCACTGGAGCGAGGAGGCGGACATCCCCAGGTCCTCCTGGACCAGGGGCAGCGCCGGACCCATGCTCGCGATGTCCATCGCGTCCAGGAACTGGACCGCGCACACCACGAGCAGCAGCAGCGGAAGGCTCTTGACCACGGGCGGGGCCGTGGCTGCCGGTGCTAACCGCTCGGCGGGCGGAGAGGTGGAAGAGGCCTCGGTCATGATCAAAAACTCCGATCGAACTCAGCGTCTGGAGTGTCTGGAGCGTCTCGGGCACTGGTCACGCATTATGGACCGATCGGTCCTGGACTGATCGGTCCATTTCTAGCGCCCAAGAAAGCCCCTGTCAAACGTATGCTGGTGGACGCGGAGTGCGGGGGCAGCGGGAAGGAGAACCAAGATGGCGCGAACACCCAGGCCAGGCACCCGACGCGTGATCCTGGACACCGCGTCCAGGCTCTTCGGCGAACAAGGTGTCCGGGCTGTGGGCATGCAGCAGCTGATCGACGAGAGCGGAGTCGGCAAGAGCCTGCTGTACCGCGAGTTCGCCGGGAAGGACGAGTTGGTCGCAGCCTGGATCCGCGAGAGCGACGCGGAGTGGTGGCGGGTGGCCCGCGAGGTCACCGAAGCCCACCAGGGCGACCCCGGCCGTCAGATCATGGCTCTGATGGAGTTCTTCCACGAGAGCGTCCGGTCACCCGACTTCCACGGGTGCATCTACTACAACACCTCCTCCGAGTTCCGGGACCCCGGCCACCCGGGCCGCCAGGAGTCGGAGGCGCATCTGCGCAGGCTGCGCGACTGGCTCCGGGACCTCGGCACGCTCGCCGGAGCGAGCGGGCCCGACGCCGAGGACATGGCCGACGCGCTGATGCTCGTCATCGCCGGCCTGCTCTCCAACGGCGCCGTCCTGGGCGCCGAGGGCCCGGCGAGGATGGCCCTGAAGACCGCCGAACTGCTCGTCCGCCAGTACTGCCCGAGCGAGGTGGCGGCCGCCGCGGCGTGACCGTGCGCCGGTGGCCCGCGGCGTGTGGGCGCCGCGGGGCACCGGCTGTCCGCCGGTTTGCCGGCCAGCCGGCCAGTCGGCCGTGCGACGGCCGCCGCTGCCGGAGGTCCGCTGCAGCCGTCGGCCGCGCACAGGATGCCGTTGCCGGCCGCGCCGTGGACGATCCGGACGTCGGTGACCGGCCTCCGTCGGTGTGACCGGTCTCCCGTGCCGCGACCCGGCCGTGGAGACGGCCGTGGAGACGGCCGTCGGTGACTGCCCGTCAGCCGCCGACCCGGCGCGGGCTCGCCGGGCGGACGGCCACGCCGTGCTCCTCGTACCCGTCGTCGTAGACGAAGGACGTGGGCAGCCGGTCGTGGAACTGGTAGTCGCGGCGGATGCGCCCGTCCTCGCCGAGCACCAGGACGTCCTGCCCGCTCATCTCCATCTCGCCGCCGGCCTCGGTCACCATCACCCAGTTGAAGCGGATCACGTCGTGGTGCCCGTCGGCGTTGTGGGAGGAGCGGAAGACATAGCCGAGCGGATCGTAGAGGCGGTGTGTGTAGGCCATCTGCTCGACGATCGCCGCATGGCCCCGGACCGGGTCGCGCCGGTAGAACAGGTAGACCGCGTCGGGCGCGTAGAGCCGCTCCACCCCGGCACGGCGCAGCTGCGGGTCCTTCTCGTTCCACAGGGCGACGTACTCGGCGAGCAGTTCGTTGGGCTTGCGCAGCATGGCAACTCTCCCGGAGGCGGGCGGCGCGGGCCGCTCAGGTCGGTTCCGCGTACCGGCGCAGCAGCTGCACCAGGTCGGCGGTGATGGCAGCGGTGTGTGCGTGCAGGAAGAAGTGGCCGCCGGGGAACACACGGCAGCCCAGGTAGCGTGGCGTGCGCTCGGCCCAGGCGCCCATCGCGCCGGGGGTGACCAGGGGGTCGTGACGGCCGGCGTAGGCGACCAGCGGGCAGTCCACGGCTGCCCGGTCGCCGGGGTCGTCGGCGCAGACGGAGCCGTCGGCGGTCATGGCCCGCACGGTGTCGTCGAGCAGCCGCCGGTCGGCGGCGACCTCGGCGGGCAGCGAGCCCAGTCGTGCCATGAACGCCCGTGGGTCCTGTCGGCCGGACCCTCCGGGGCCGGTGGCCGACGGCCCGCTCCCGGCGCCGGGAGCGGGGTGGCCGCGGGTGCCGCCCCCGGCGCCGGTGCCGAGGCCGTCCGGGGCCCAGCCGGAGACCGCCAGCAGCGCCGGGGACGGCAGCCCCCGGCGCCGCATCTCCACGGCCAGCCGGTACCCGAGCAGCCCTCCCATCGAGTGGCCGAACAGGGCGTACGGCCGCTCGTCCAGGTCGGCGGCCACCGTCTCGGCCAGATCGCGCAGCAGCGGCGCGAGCCGGGTGTACGGCGGCTCGTGGCGGCGTTCCTGACGTCCCGGCAGCTGGACGGCCCGGCAGGCGATGTCGCCGGGCAGCAGGGCCGGCCAGTCGCGGTAGGCGGTGGCCGCGCCGCCGCTGTGATGCAGCAGGAACAGCCGGGCGGACGCCTCCGGTTCGGCGTCCTCCGGGTGCAGCCACCGTCCGGCCGGGGCGGACCGCGGGTCGGTTGCCACCGCGGCTATCCCACCGGCTGGGGCCGCACCGTCGCGGCATGGCGTTCGCGCAGCACCCGGCGCAGCAGCTTGCCCGTGGGGTTGCGGGGCAGCTCGGTGACGATCTCGTACCCGGTGGGGATCTTGAAGCCGGCGATCCGGCCGTTCAGGAACCTCAGGAAGTCCCGCGGCCGTGCCGTCGTGTCCGGGCGCAGCACCACCGCGGCCCGCACCGCCTCGCCCCAGTCGTCGTCGGGGACGCCGTACACGGCGACGTCCGCCACCGCCGGGTGGGCGCGCAGGGCGTTCTCCACCTCGGTGGGGTAGATGTTCTGGCCGGCCACGATGATGGTGTCGTCGACCCGGTCGACGAGGTAGAGGTAGCCGTTCTCGTCGAGGTAGCCCATGTCTCCCATGTACAGCCAGTCGTCCCGGACGGCGTCCGCGGTGGCCTCGGGCAGCTGCCAGTAGCCGAGGAAGCGGGCCGGAGTGCTCACCACGACGCGTCCGGTGCGGCCCGGGGGCAGCGGGCGCCCTGCGTCGTCGAGGATACGGAGTTCGCTGCCGGGCAGGACACGGCCCGCGGAGCCGAGCACCGTGCTGTCGGCGGTGTGGTCCTCGGGGGCCAGGCAGGTGACGAAGCTGCCCGCCTCGGCGGACGAGTACCCCTGCGCCAGGGCGCAGCCCAGCGTGCCGATGCAGGTCAGCAGCAGCTCACGGTCGATCGGCGAACCGCTGTAGACGACCTTGCGCAGTGAGCGGAACGTCTCCCGGGTGGTGCCCGCCTCGGCCAGCATCATCCGCAGCATGGCGGGGGCCGCCCACAGCAGGGTGATCGCGTGCCGCTCGATGAGCCGGGTGGCCTCGTCGGCGATGAACCTGCGCATGACGACGGTGGTGGCGCCGCTGTTGAAGGAGTGCAGGAACCAGCCGAAGCCGGCGGTGTGCAGCCCGGGGAAGCAGCTCAGTCCCCGGTCCTCGGCGGTCCAGTCGATCCAGTCCACGCCGGCGGCGCGGGAGTCGGCGAGGAAGGTGAAGAAGGTGCGCTGGGCGAGGACGACCCCTTTGGGCAGGCCGGTGGTTCCGCTGGTGTAGAGCTGGGCGACCGGGTCGTCGAACCCCGTCGCCTCCGGCGGCTCGGTGTCCGGGCTGCCGTCCTTCCAGGCCAGGAAGCCGTCGGCGACGGCGCCCGGTGCCCCGGCGTCCGTCTCCACCAGCAGCCGCAGCCTCGGCAGGGACGCCCGCAGCCGGTCCACCGCGGGCCGGAACTCCCGCTCCACGAAGAGCAGCTCCGCCTGGGAGTCACGCAGGATGTGCTCGATCTCGGCGGGGGTGAGGCGCCAGTTGACCGGCACCAGGACGGCGCCGCTCTTCGCGCAGCCCAGGGCGAGGTCGTAGTAGTACTCCGACTCGTGGCCCAGGTAGCCCACCCGGGAGCCGGCCGTCGTTCCCGCGGCGAGCAGCGCGTGGGCGGTCCGGTTGCTCTCCCGGTGCAGTTGCGCGAACGTCAGCGCACGCTCCTCGCAGATGACGGCGGGCTGGTCGGGTCGGGTACGGGCGTGCAGCGCCGCACGCGCGGCGAGCGTCAGCGTGGTGCCGTGGTCCATGAGGTCCCTCGTCGGTGTGGGCTTCGGTGGGGGGCTTCGGTGGGGGGCTTCGGTGGGGGGCTTCGGTGGTGAGTGGTACGGCAGTACGGCGATGCGGGCGTACGGGGTACGGGTACGGGGCTGCGGAGGTGCGGGGGTGTACGGCCGGACGGTGCGGGCCCGGCCTCACCGCGGGGCCGGGTCAGGAGGCGTGGGCCACCGGGGCGGCTTGGGTGCCGAGGCGGCCGGACAGGTGGGCGGCGAGGTCCTCCACCGTCGGGTGGTCGAAGACCATGGCGGAGTCCAGCGGGAGATCCAGCAGTTCCTCCAGCCGGTTCTTCATGACCACGGCCGTCAGCGAGTCCACACCGAGTTCGAGGAAGCCGGCGCGGACGTCGACGTCGCGCGGGTCGTCGATGGACAGCAGTGCCGCGGTCACCGTGCGGACCAGTTCCGTCAGCGCCTCCCGGCGCTGCCGGGTCCCGGCCGCGCGCAGCGCCCGGTGGTCGACGGCCGCGGGCGGCGGCACGGGCGTGCCGGCCGGCCGGGGGGCGGCCCCGGGACGCCGGGCGAGCCGGGTGAACTCCATGCCGGCGAGCTCCATCACGGGCGTGCCGCCGGTCTCGTCGAGCAGGAGCACGTCGAGGCGGAACGCCTCGCGGGCGCCGTCCTCCTCGGCCCAGCGGACACGCAGGGCGGAGCGCAGCCGCTCGCCGCGGGGCTTGCGGTAGGACCGCAGGTGTCCGACCCCGGTGGCGAGGTACTGCTCCCCGTCGTCGGCCAGCGCGGCCAGGCCGTGGGTGGCGGCGTCCAGGACGGGCGGCGGGAGGTGCTCGGCGCGTGAGACGTCCGAGCCGGACAGGGTGGTCACCGCGAAGTCGGCCCCGTAGCGGGCGACCTGGCCGGCCCGGCTGAACTGCGGCCCGTAGTCCAGGCCCGCCGCGGCGTAGGCCGCACGCACCTGGTCACCGGTCAGGGTGGACTCGGGCACGGCGGAGGCGTCGGCGGCGGCGAGCCGGTCCAGCAGGACCCGGCCGGTGTCCGTCGGCGTGCCGTCGTGGGGGGCGGGGGCGATGACGGCGGTGACGTGCAGCCGCTCGGGGACCGCGCCGTCGGCGGCGGGTCTGCTCGCGATCTCCACGCCGATGCCGCCGTCCGGTCGCGGCTGGGTGCGGGTCAGCAGCAGGGTGGGCCGGTCGGTCAGGAACAGCGCCTCGTGGAACCGTACGTCCTGCACCGGGCGGCGGACTTCGCCGAGCAGTTCGTCCTGGAGGGCCAGCAGCAGCTCCAGGTAGCCGGCCGCGGGGAGGAACACACGGCCGCCGAGGGTGTGGTCGGCCAGATAGGCGGGGTGGGCGGCGCTGATCCGGGCCTCGAAGGAGTGCCGCCGTCCGCCGCTCGGTGCGGCGGGCTCCCGGGGGGCGCCGGGTGCGGGGGCGGCCGGAGGCCGCTCGCGTCCGAGCAACGGGTGGGTGCCGTCGGCGCCGGGGCGGGCGGCGGGCCGGGCGGGCAGCCGGTAGGGGCGCCGGTCGAAGGCGTACGGCGGCAGCTCGACGCGGCGGCCGGGCAGGCTCGCACAGATCTCGTGCCAGGCGAGCGGCAGGCCGGCGGTGTAGGCGCCGGCCAGTGCCGTGTGCAGCTGGGTGCCGTCGGGGTCCTCGGGGCTCATCGAGCTCAGCCAGCGGTGCCGGGAGGCGTCCACACACCGCCGGGCCAGTGCGGTCAGCGCGGCGGACGGCCCGACCTCCAGGAACACATGGCGGCCTCGCTCGTCGACGGCTCGCACACCGGCGGCGAACTCCACGGTCTGGTTGACGTGCCGGATCCAGTACCCGGGGTCCGCGAGCTCGGCGGGGGTGGCGATCCGGCCGGTCACGTTCGACACCAGCGGCAGCCTGGGCTCGTGGAAGGCGATGCCGTCGAGGACCTTCCCGAGCTGTTCGGAGACCTCGGCCAGGAGCGGTGAGTGGAAGGGAGCGGCGACCCGCAGCGGTGTGGCGTTCCAGCCGCGGGTGCGCAGCGCGGCGACGGCCTCGGCGAGCGAGCCGGAGCCGCCCGAGATCACGCACTGCTGCGGGGCGTTGTCGGCGGCGACGGCCAGGTCCGGCCAGGCGGCGAGCAGCGGGGCGACGTCCGCGGCGGGCGCCGGGACCGCGGCCATGCCGCCGGGCCGGGACACCGACTCGATCAGCGCGGCGCGGGCGGCGAGGAAGGTGACGCCGTCGGCGGTGGAGAACAGGCCGGCGACCGTGGCGGCGACGATCTCACCGACGCTGTGCCCGATGAGCACGCTCGGCCTGAGCCCCCACGCGAGCCACAGCCTGGCCAGCGCGTACTCCAGGGTGAACAGGGCGGCGTGGGTGTAGCGGGTCTGCGCGAGCAGCTCGCCGGCGTCCGCCGCGTCACCGAACATGACCCCGAGGACGGACCGGCCCAGCAGGGGGGTGAACAGCGCGTCGCACTCGTCGGCGTACCGCCGGAACACCGCCGACGTGCGATACAGCGACCGGCCCATGCCGACGTACTGGGCGCCGGAGCCGGTGAACAGGAAGGCCACCTTGCGGAATCCGTCGGGTTTGTCGTCTCCCGCCGTCGGGGCGCTCCACCGTTCCAGCCGGTCGGTGAGCTGCCCGAGGTCGGTGACCGCGGCCGCGTGCCGGTGCCGGAAGTGGGAACGGGCGACGGCACGGGTGTGGCACAGGTCGGCGAGCCCGGTGCCGGGATGCTCTTCGAGGAAGCCCAGGTACCGCCGCGCCTGGAGGCGCAGCGCGGGGCGGGACTTGGCGGACAGCGTGAAGACGTGCCCGGCGGCGCCGGCCTCCGCGGTGCGGCCGGCGGCCGCACCGGCCGCGGCCGCGGCCGCGCCCGCGCCTGCGCCTGCGGCCGCCGTACCGGCCGTACCGGATGCGGCGGCGGTACCCGCCGCACCGGCCGCCCGCGGGTTCTCGCGGGCGGCGACGCGGTCCTCCAGGGCCTCGGCACCGGTCTGCGGTGGCGGCGGCTCCTCCAGCACGGCGACCGCGATGGCACCCGCGACCCCGAAGCCGTTGACCATCGCCCGGCGTACCGGCGCCCGCCACGGCCGTACGGCGTCCGCAACCGTGACCGGGATGCTGTCCCAGGGGATCCGCCCGGACGGCGTCCGCCACACGTGGGGGTAGAACGCGCCGGCGCGCATCTGGGCGATGACCTTCAGTACGGCGCCCAGCCCGGCCGCGGGCTCCATGTGGCCGATGTTCGCCTTCAGGGAGCCGATGGTCACCGGGTCGTCCACGCTGTGCGAGTCGCCGAAGACGCCGCTGACGGAGCCGAGCTCGACGGGGTCCCCGAGCGGGGTGCCGGTGCCGTGGGCCTCGACGTACTGGATGTCCTGCGGCTCCAGCCGGGCGTTGGCCAGGGCCGCGCGCATCACGCCCTCCTGCGCGGTGCCGTTGGGCGCGCTGAGGCCCGCGCTCTCGCCGTCCTGCCCGATCGCGGTGCCGCGCACCAGGGCCAGCACGCTGTCGCCGTCCATGAGCGCGTCGGACAGCCGCTTCAGCACCAGGGCTCCGCAGCCCTCGGCGCGCGCGTACCCGTCGGCGCTCTCGTCGAAGGTCTTGCAGTGCCCGTCCGCGGCGAGCATCTGGCCGTGGGAGAGGATGAGGAAGGACCGGGGGTTGTGCAGCACGTTGGCGGCCGCGCACAGGGCGATCGAGCACTCGTGGCGGCGCAGCCCCTCGACCGCCAGGTGCAGGGCGGTGAGCGAGGACGCGCAGGCGGTGTCGGTGGTCAGGCTGGGGCCGCGCCAGCCGAGGAAGTAGGAGAGCCGGCCGGACATCGAGTAGCCGCCGAGGCCGGTGGTGAGGCTGCCGTCGAGGTCCTCGTCGGCGAGCGTCTCCAGGTCCAGGACGAAGTCCAGCGGTGAGGCCCCCACATAGACGCCGCCGTCTCCGTGGCGCAGGGCGGCCGGGTCGGCTCCGGCGTTCTCCAGCGCCTCCCAGGACGTCTCCAGCAGCAGCCGCTGCGCGGGGTCGATGAAGGGGGCCTGCCGGGGCGGGACATTGAAGAACTGGGCGTCGAATTCGTCGACACGGTCCAGGAATCCCCCGGCCCGCGCGGTGATGCGGTCCTCGGCCACCTCGGTGTTCCACCGGTCGCGCGGCAGCGGGCCTATTCCGGAGCGTCCCTCGCGCAGAAAGGCATCCAGTTCGGGCAGCGAGTTGTTCCCGCCGGGCAACCGCATTCCGACCCCGACGACCGCGATCGGCTCGTACCGTTCCAGCAGGAACTGGTTCAGCATTCTGTGCTGCTGCCGCAGCGTCTCCTGCGCGGCGTCGAACCGGCGGCGGATCAGGCGGTCCTGACGGTCTGCGTGCCCCTGACCGTCCTCGTGGCCCTCGCCGCGGTCCTCGTGGCCCTCGTGGCTCTCCCGGCCCTTGCCGCTCTCGTGGTCCTTGCGGCTCTCGTGGTCCTGATGGCCCGCGTCCGGCATGTCGGCACCTTCCTGATCGATGAGCTAAGCGGGCCGGGCGAAGTTCACCGCGGTCCGGCGGCGCCCCGAAGGGGCGCGGGGAACCGGGCGACCGGCCACGACGACGGCGCTGCGGTCGACCGACTCGTACCGCGGCACTTTCCAGCGGAGCGGCTCGTACCGCGCCGCGGGCCGGTTCACCGGCCCGCTGCGCCCCCGTCGAAGAGACCGGTCAGCACCTCGGCGGCCAGATGGTCCAGCAGCTGCTCCACCGTGGGCCGGTTGAACAGTGCGGTACTGCTGATGCCCCGTCCGAGCAGCGTCTCCAGCCGCTGTTTGACGCTGGTGAGCATCAAGGAGGTCATCCCCAGCTCGAAGAACGTGTCCTCCATCGGGAATTCCTCGTCCTCGGACATAAGAAGTGCGGACCTGAATTCCGCGGTCACCACGGATTCCAGGGCGGCCCGGCGTTCCGCCCGGGGCAGGGACTCGAGTTCTGCGGCGATCGGCGTCACGGGAATCACCTTTCTGCCATTCGGAGCGAGTAAAGCACAGGAGTCTTGACGACCTGCTGACCAGCTCCTGACCGGGAGAAGGACCAGCTCCCCGAACTGCCCGAAGGCCTTGTCAGTTCAATGTCAGGCCGATTGTGCGAACCTCGTACGCGGGAGTGTGCCCAAGATCCTTCTTGAAGGAGCCAGACATGCAGCACAGCGAAACCCGGGAAGAGTTGCGGACGAACGGCTACTCACTTCTGCCGGCCGATCTCTTTCCGCTCGACCCGGAAATGCATCCCCTGGTGAAGGAACTGGCGCACGAGTGGGAGCACCTGGAGACCGACCGCTACCTGAAGGGCGGCTCGCGCTTCCGTGAGAGGGCCTACGACCGCTTCTTCTTCGTGCCGCGCACGGGTGAGATCCGGCTGCGCCCGCACCGGCCGTACTTCCAGTCCGCCGGGGTCAACGACTACGCCGGCGGACTCCAGCGCGACGTGGCCCCGCTGAGCCGCTCCACCCTGGACAACCCGCTGCTGACCCGGCTGCTCCGGGAGAACTTCACCCGCTTCCCGGTGGCGGACGGCCGCCTCGACGAGCCCTGGGACGTGCAGTGCCACCAGTTCAGGATCATCAGCACCCCGGCGGAGACGGGTGAGCCGACGCCGGAGGGCCCGCACCGGGACGAGGTCGACTACGGCGCGATCCACCTCATGGGCCGGAGCAATGCCGCGGGCGGCGAGTCCCAGGTCTACGGGGAGGACGGGGCCCTCGTCGCCGAGTTCTGCCTGACCGAGCAGATGGACACCATGTTCTGGGCCGACCGGCAGATCCTGCACGCGGTCCGGCCCGTCCGCGCCGTGGACGAGAGCCGGCCCGCCGTGCGGGACGTCCTCATCATGGGCTACCGGCACACTCCGGATCTCCAGCGTATCGAGCGGGTCTGACGTGCCCAGGGGTGTTGCGTCCGGGTGCGGGCCCGGCAGGCCGAGGACCTCATGACCGGCCGGCCCGGCACAGCCGTCGACCGGCACGGCGAGGGCGACCGCACCGGACACCTCACCGGCCGCGGCACCCGGACCCTCGCCCGTGCGGCGAGGCGGAGGGGCGGAATGACGTGGACGCAACGAAGGCGTCCTGTAAACCGTCCTTCATTAGCACCACGTCAATGAGGGACGGTCCGCAGGACGCCTTCGTTGACGTCGGAGAGCCAGGCGGCGTCAGGTCGCCCGGCGGAGGGGGACGACCACGTGCTCGCCGAGAGCCTTGGGACTGAGCCGGTAGTAGCGGATGTGCGCGAGCTTGTCCGACTCCTCCAGCCAGCCCGCCTCGATGACCTGCTTGCGGGTGCGGGAGAAGACGGGGGCGGACATGCCGACGAGGGCGGCGAGGTTCGCGCCGGTCTCGACGACCGCTCCTGCCCGGTCGGTCGGATGCAGGGCGTAGAGCATGACGACCAGGCGCTGATTGGCGGTCATGCCGGCCGTGGCCTTGAGCAGTTCCAGGTTCTTCTGCTTGTCGTCGCTGGTCACTGGGCCTCCCACCGTGCAGGGGTCTTCTCGTCGAATCCAGGGATGTTCGGCGGGTTGCACGTCCTCACCGCTTCCCGTTGCTCCAGCCCTGTTCCATGGAAGGCAATGTACGGGCTGATGCGGTACAGGTTGTAGTTCCCGATGCGTCCTCGCACCACCAGGATGCGGTGCTTGGCGAGCTTCCGGTTGATTCTCCCCACGGCGTCGGTGGACATTCCCACACGCTTGGCGATGTCCGCGCCGGTCGCCCGCAGGGGCTCCATGCCCTCGGGAGAGACTCCGATCCACCACAGAACCAGGAACTTCTGACTCGGCGTGAACGCCTTCGACTCGCTGATCGCCTCCACGCGGGCCTTGTCCACCTGTGTGTGCCGTCCGGCGAAGGCGTACGGCGCATAGGGGACCGGCTCGCCCGTGTCGGCGTTCACCAGTCTGCGTACTGCTCCCAAAAGGGCCTCCGTACACGGGGTTGATGGACGTCAGAAGCACGGCCGTGAGACCGACCTGATGAACCTAACGTACATGAGCAGGAAGTCAATCAACTCAGTCCTCCCCGCCGTGTCGTGGTGGTCCCGACGGGCGGTGGAGGGCGGTGGACGGCGGCGCCGGACAGGCCGAAACGACGCTGTGGACAGGCGCTTCCCTCTCGCCCGGCAGCCCCTCAGCTCATTGCCGTCACAGCAATCTAGGGCGTTCCTAGGATCTGGGTACCCAGATCCTAGGAACTGCCTGGCAGTTCCTAGGATCTGGGTCTCAACTGCTGTTTTCGCAGGTCAGAGGCCGTTTGCGAAACGCGCTCTCTTACATCGTCAAAGTGACCGTTCGTGGGGGACCGGGTGAGGGGGGACTCAATGCCGCCACCCATCGACCTCAACCGGCGAAAGTCAGCCACGACGGCGGGACGGGTGACCGGTCAGGCGCGCGTGTGTCTCCAGCAACCGTCCTGCGGCAGTGACCACGCTTTCGAGGAAACCCGGAGGCGCGACGGCGTGCATGCCGCCGACGCTCGCCGGGTGGCCGGCACCAGGGGCGTGGGTCCGGCGCGCAGAGCCACCTTTTCCGCGTCGGCCGACAAGCCGTAGGACGCACCGCAGGGCGGACGGCACACCGCGTCGCACGCCCCGGCGCCCAGACGTCCGGGCCCTCGACCGGCAGGCGGATGCCTGTGCTCTCGGTACCGCCCGCCGGCGGCGGGTGGCTTCGCCACGGTCCGTCAAGGCGCACCCGGCCGCAGGCGGGGCTGCGGGCGGGGCTGCGCGGTGCCCCTCGTGGACGTGCGGGACCGCCGGAGCTGTCAGGCGGCGAAACCGATGTTGGTGACGTACTCGTACTGCCCCCACTGGGAGCCGAGATCGACGATCCGGTCCACCCAGGCGTCGTCGAGTGCCTGGGCGTCGTCGGCGGCCCAGGCCTCGACGATGCGGTCCCACCGGCGGATGTTGAGCGTCCTGAACTCCACGAAGCGCTGGCGCGGCCGCGGGACCTGGGACTGGTTCAGGGGGTGGATCTCGACGCGGGTGCCGCGGCCCTCGCGGTTGAGGCGGGCCAGCAGGTAGCGGGCGACGTTGTGGCGGCGGACGGTCCGGTAGGCCGTCTCGATCCGCTGGAGGTTCTTCCTGGTGGGCGTGCGCCTGCCGTCCAGCCAGGCCTTGAGGGTGCGGTCGGTGACCGTGAGACCCGCGGCGCGGGCGGCGGCCCGGGCGTGGTCGGTGCGGGTGAGGTAGTGCAGCCGGGCCAGAAGACCGCGGCGCGTGGTGACGGGTGTGGCGATGTAGCCGGCAAGCGCGTCGAGACGGCGGGCGACGGCCTCGTGGCCCTTGATCCCCCGGGCACCGTACTTGCCGAAGTCGTGAGTGCGCTCTGGCACGGGGCCTCCCTCTCGTCACCGTGCGGACATACCGCGAGGTCAGTATCGCGGACGGGGTGGGGGATCGGTTCCAGCGACCGAAGCGACGGTGCTCCGGGACTGAGGAAAGGTTTCGGCAACGATCGCCGGAGATCCGGTGGAGGACGGGTGGAGCGCTCGCACGGGGCCAGCGACCGAAGGAGAGCTACCGGCAGAACGCTGAGTCGCTCCGATCCGCCGAGAGAAGTAGCAGGTCAGATGAGGTGTCTTGGCTGATCAGCGACCGAAGCGACTGAAGGTCCGGGTATATGAAGACATTCGCACGTGCGCGTGTGCGTGTGCGTGCGTGCGCGCGTTGGCGTCATAGATAGAGAAGTTCAGTCGCTTCAGTCGCTATTTTGGTCACTGCAGCCCATCTGACCTGGGAATCTTCACAGCGTCTCATCGAGCGACCGAGTCCTCTCGGTCGCTTCCGGTGGGTCGCTGGGTCGCTGACGCTGAGGTGCGGCGGTGCCGACGGGGTCCTGTCGGTCGCCAACTCGGCTTGATCCGGCCTGTGGATGAAGCACTCGGGAAACCGTCGCTTCGCTACCCTGCGTGAGTCGTTCAGTCGCTTCGGTCGCTCACGGGGGGTGCAAGATGACTGCTGAGCTGGGGACATCGCACGCCGGCTCGGGGCTGTGCGGGTCAGGGACGCGGTCGGAGCTCGCCCGAGGTCGCCGGTGACCTCCGGACACGACGACGCCCTGTTCGACTTCGACCTGGCCCGGGCCACCGCGCGGCTCCTGGACCGGTCCGTCCCGCTGCCCCGGCCGGCGGGCACACGCCCCGGCGACACTCCGCGGCCCGGGGAGGGCGACGGCACCGGGGCGGCGACGGAGGCCGGCGCGGAAGCCCCGGCGAAAGCCCCCGGGGAGGCGCTCGCCGGAGCCGGACGGGAACCGCCTCCGGCCACCGGGGCGGCTGCGCCGCCTCCTGCCACAGCGGCTCCGGCCGCCGTCGCGGCGGCCGCGGAGGCCGGCACCTCGTGCGGGCTGCTGCCCGACACCCTCAGCGACCGGGGCAACGCCAAGCTGTTCGTGCAGCGCTACGCCAACGACTACCGGCACGTCCCCGGCCTGGGCTGGTTCCGGTGGGACCGTACGCGCTGGCAGGCCGACGAGGACGACACGATGATGTGGGCGGCCGGAGACCTGGCCGAGTCGATCGCCACGTCGGACCCGCGCGGGGTGTACAGCCCGGCCGCGCTCCGGCAGCACCGTCGCCGGGCGCTCAGCACCAGCGGGATGAACGCCATGCTGGTGCAGGCCCGTTCGGCGCCGGGCATGGTGCTGAACGCCGCGCTGCTGGACGCGGACCCGTACTCCCTGTGCACCCCGGCCGGGGTCGTCGACCTGCGTACCGGGCTGATCCGGACGCCCGAGCCGCACCGGGACTTCCACTCGCGTCGCACCACGGCCGCGCCCGAGCCGGTGCCGACTCCGCGCTGGGACCGGTTCCTCACCGACACCTTCGGAAGCGGACCGGACGGCACCGAGATGATCGACTTCCTGCACCTGCTGCTGGGCTACTCGATCACCGGCGACGTGGGCGGGCAGGTGATGCCGTTCCTGTTCGGCTCGGGCAAGAACGGCAAGTCGGTGCTGCTGGACGTGGTGATGAAGCTGATCGGCGACTACGCCGACGTGGCGCCGCCGGGCTTCCTGATGGCGCGTCCGTACGAGGGGCATCCGACCGACCTGGCGGAGCTGCACGGGCGGCGCATCATCGTGTGCAGCGAGGTCAAGCCGGGGGACCGGTTCGACGAGGCCAGGGTGAAGCTGCTGACCGGCGGCGACCGGATCAAGGCGCGGCGGATGCGGCAGGACTTCTTCAGCTTCTCGCCGACGCACAAACTGTGGCTGCTGGGCAACCACCGCCCCGAGGTGGGCACGGGCGGCTTCGCGTTCTGGCGCCGGATGCGGCTGCTGCCGTTCGAGCGGGTGGTGCCGGACCAGCGGAAGATCGACAACCTGGCGGACGTCCTGGTGACCGAGGAGGGCCCGGGAATCCTCAACTGGCTCATCGAGGGCGCCCGGCGCTACCTGGGCGGCGAGAAGGGCCTCAGCGGGCCGGAGAGGGTGCGTATCGCCACCACGGCGTACGCGGAGACCGAGGACCACACGGGGCGCTTCCTGGCCGAGGCCTGCGTGCTGGACAGCGGACTCAGGGCGGAACAGACGCAGGTGTACGCCGCCTATCGGACGTGGTGTCAGAATGAGGGCGCGCCGGCGGTCTCGTCCCGGGCCTTCGCGGCGCGGGTCCGGGAGCTGGTGGGGCTGGCGTCACCGAAAGAGATGGTCCTGTCCAACCAGCGCAAGTACTACCCGGGCATCGGACTGCTCGCCGACGAGGAGACTGCATGAGCGCTCTCATCGCAGAGGACGAGATAGCCCACGAGATCGGCTTCGTCTGGCTGGAGGACGTGTCCGGACTCGACTACGTGCGGCAGAGCCTGGACCGGCTGCCGACCCGCCGGGGCAGACCGGCCTACCACCGCGACGGCCGGATGGTCGGGTACGCGCTGCTCGGCCCGCGGGCCAGGCCGTCCCGGTCCTCGGGCACGTTCCGCCGCAGAGTGTTCTGGCTCCTCCCGCACGACCGGGACACCGACCCCGAGGGCCTCTACGCGACCGGGGCCCCGGCCGAGGCCGTGGACCCCTGCACCCTCACCCCGGGCAACAAGGGCCGCAAGACACCCCGCTCGGGCGGTGTGCCCGAGGCTCCGGCCGCCCCGGAGCCGGGCCTCTCGCTGCCCGGGTGAGCGCCGTTCCGCCCGGCGGGCCCCAGACACACCGGGCCGGGGGTCACAGGCCGGTGCCGCCGGAGGCGTCGACGCACTGGCCGGTCACCCAGCGGGCGTCCGGCGAGGCCAGGAAGGCCACCACGTCCGCGACGTCGGCCGGGCGGCCCATCCGGTCGAAGACGGAGAGGGCGGCGTGTGCGGCCTCGGCCTCGGGGGTGGCCCAGCGCTGCCGGTTCAGGTCCGTCCGGACGAAGCCGGGCGCCACGCAGTTGACCGTGATCCGCCGGGGGCCGAGTTCCTTGGCGAGAGTGCGGGTGAGGGCCTCCAGAGCGCCCTTGGCCATGGAGTAGGCGAGGGAGGTCGGCAGGGCGACCCGGGTGGCCGCGGAGCTGATGCCGATGATGCGTCCGCCGTCGCGCAGCCGCCGCAGGCCCTCCTGCACGAGGAACAGGGGGGCTCTGGCGTGGACGGCCATCAGCCGGTCGAAGTCCTGCGGTGTGACGTCGAGGACGCCGCCCCGGACGTTGAAGCCGGCGTTGTTGACCAGGATGTCCAGCTCGGCCGGCTCGCCCAGGTCGTGCAGACCGGCGTCGAAGCGCTCGTAGACCGTGCGGACGTCGTCGGGCACGCCGAGGGGGCCGTGCAGCGGGAAGGCACGGCCGCCGTCGGCGGTGATCAGGCCGCAGGTCTCGCGGGCCGACGCCGCGTCGCTGCCGTAGTGCACGGCGACCAGCGCGCCGTCCGCCGCGAGACGGCGGGCGATGGCCCGCCCGATCCCTCTGCCCCCGCCGGTGACCAGGGCCGTTCTGTCCTTCAGGGTGCTGCTCATCGTCCCCCCACGTGGTGAGCCGGCCGGAGCTCCGGAACCGGAACCCAGGATATCTGTTGAAGAAACCGCGCGTCCGGTTTATTGTTCTTTCCATGAGAGCCCCGCGCCGTGCGAAACCGGCGCGAGGTCCCCGTCAGGCCGCCGTACGCCCTCGTCGTACGGCCCGACGTTAGGCGGTTGTGTGATGGCCCTGAGGCATCTGCGTCTGATCGCGGTGAACATCGACGGAGTGTTGCTGAACGACACCTTCAGTCCTGTCATCCACCAGTTCGTGGTGCGTCGGGGCGGTGTCTACACCGCCGACCTGGAGCGCGCGGTGCTGTCGCAGCCGCAGCTGCGGGCCGCCGCCGCGATGGGCGTGCCGGGAACCCCCGAGGAAGTGGTGCAGGAGTACTTCCGCGAGCGGCGGGCCTACGTCGAGCGGCATCCGGTCCGCGTCATGGACGGGGCCGGCGCGCTGCTGGAGCGGCTGCGGGCCACCGGCGCCCGGCTGGTGTGCTACGGCGGCCTGGAGCGCGACCACTTCGACCGGCACCTCGGCTCCTACGCGGGCCACTTCGACGGACCGCGCTACGTCTGCACCGACGCCTTCCGGCCCGGCATCCGGGAGATCGCCGAGGACGTCTTCGGGCTGCGCTGCGACGAGGCGCTGTTCATCGACGACGTGGCCCGCGTGGCCGAGGTCGCCCGGCAGCTGGGGGCCGCGTTCATCGGGCACCCGACCTCCTACGAGCACAGCTTCCAGCGGGTGCTGATGCGGCGGGCCGGGGTGCGTCACCTGGTCGGGTCGCTCGACTCGGTCGACGACCGGCTGGTGCGGACCCTGGACGCCGAGGCGGCCGGGGGCCGGCTGTGGTCCGGGGCGGCCGCGATCAGCGAGAGAAAGGTTCCTGCGAACGTCTGACCGGGCAGGGAAAGATCGGAAACCAGCCGCAAAACCTACAGGGCGGATGGTTTCTGTACCCCGGCCCCCCGGAGCCCCCGGAAGACCTCGTACAGTAGCCCTGACCAGCCCATTCCAGCCTCGGAGCGCCGTGAGTCGCGCACTGTGGCCACAGGAGTGCGCCGGACCGGGGGACGAATCCCGGGCGAACTTCGGTGCTGTCATTCCATGGACCAAGAGAATAAGGTACCTCTTGGACGGTTTGTTCTTGGTGCTCCGGTCTACGGCTCCGGCTCGTGTGACGGGGGTGCGGTTGAGGGAAAGGGAGGTCCCATGGCCCAGCAGGAACGGGCGGTCAGGACCCGTCGCGCAGTTCTGGAGGCCGCCGCGGTCGTCTTCGCGGAACACGGCTACACCGCGGCGACGGTCGCCGACATCCTCAAGACTGCCGGGGTGACCAAGGGCGCCCTGTACTTCCACTTCGACTCCAAGGAAGCGCTCGCCAAGGGAGTGCTGGAGCTCCAGACGGCGCAGGCGCTGCCCGAGCAGGAGATCAAGCTCCAGGAGGTCGTGGACGTCGCGATGACGGTGGCCCACCGGCTGCGGCACGAGCCCCTGCTGCGGGCCGGCGCCCGGCTCTCGGCGGACCCGGCGGGCATCAAGTACTACGGGAGCGCCTGGCCGCTGTGGGTCGACCTCCTCACGGAGATCCTCACCGAGGCGCGCCAGCGGGGCGAGACGCTGTCCCACGTGGTGCCGCGCGAGGTCGCCGAGCTCGTGGTCAGCGCGTTCAACGGCGTACAGCTCTACGCCCAGCTGGAGACCGGCCTCGACGACGTCGAGTACCGGGCCTCGGTACTGCTCAAGCATCTGCTGCCCTCCATCGCCTCTCCTCCGGTGCTGATGCGGCTGGACGTGGCCCCGGACCGGGGCGCCCGCGTGGTGCGTGCGGCGGTCGAGCAGGCGGAGGTGCAGCCGGAGCCGGAACCCGCTCCGGCCTGAGGTGCCGCCGGGGGCGACGGGGTCGGCGCCGCCGCCCCCGGCACTGCCGTACCCGGACCGGCCCGGCGCCGTCCTGCCCGGGCCGGGCCGGCCGTGACCGCGAGGCCGCCCCTGCGGCGCCGCCTCCGGGCATCCGGCAGGCGGCGCCGCCGTGCGCCGCCGCCTGCCGGGGCCGCCGGTTCCCGGTCGCAACGCCAGGGGGCTTCCGACGGATCTCCGTCGGAAGCCCCCTGGCGCGTGCTGCTGTGGGAGGCGCGTCGGTGCGGAGCCCTCCGGCGGGTACGGCGGACCTCAGGTGCCGGACGGTGCGCCGGGGGCCGCATGCCGGGCCGGACCCCGCTGCGTGCGACCGCCCCGCCCCCTCACACCGCGGCGGGTGACACCGTCAGGGCCGCGGTGAACACGACCTCGCCCTCCTGGCGGCCGGTCACCAGCACGCGCTCCCTGCCCTGCCCGTCGCACGGCAGCGCGCACGCCTCGACCAGGCAGGGCGTGTCGAGCTCCGCGTAGCGGGTGTACTCGCTGGTGACGCCCACCGGCAGGCAGTCACGGCCCAGGAAGGCGATCGCGGCCTGGCGGGCGGCCTCCATCAGGACCATGCCCGGCACATGGTCGACCGGGTGGTCGAAGAGCACCGGGTGCCGGGTGTCCACCCGCAGCTGCCAGCTGTCGGGCACGGGCAGCGGGGACAGCACGACGTCGGTCGGTGAGAGACGGGCGACGTCCTGCGGGGCGATGGGGCTCGTCAGCGGGATCGGCGCCACCCCGTCACCGATCCGGGACGCCCGCAGCCGCCGGTAGACGGCCGGGGCGAGACAGGTGAAGGTGGCTCCCGCGGTGGCGACCTGCTGCCCGTCGCGGTGGATCACGGCGTCGAAGTGGAGACCCGAGATGTTCCGGCCCCGCCACTTGATGTCCGAACAGACGACCTCGATGACCACGGACGCCGGCGCGGCGCCGATGAGCAGCTCCTCGGCCTCGATGTCGACCGACAGATCCCACATCAGGAACTTGTGGTCGAGCGGGACGTCGAACTCGGCGTGCGCGAGAAGGAGTCCGGCCTGGCGGATCGACTCGGCGACCAGCAGCGGATCGTGGTAACCGGCGAGCGTGGCGAAGAAGCAGTGCAGACGCGGCCACTGAGCGGTCACCGCGAAGTGGTGCTCGCCCAGGCGTGCCCAGTCGGTCAGCATCACCTCGGCGACGCTGGCCCGGTGCACGAACTCCTTCGGGACGGTGGTGGTGAGCGTGGGATAGCGGAGCCCCGAGGCCCGCTGCGGCGTTGCACTCTCCTGCCCCATGCGCCAGGTGTCGGCTGCCGCCTGTTCGATGGTGAACGTGCTCGCAGACATGTCTGTTCCCCCCTGAGCGGCGTCGGCGTGTGTGCTGTGCTTCAGGTCTCTCAGGCCTGTGAAGATACATACCACCCGGTTTAGTTTCCAGCGGTAGGAAGCACTCCGCTACGACGAGTTTCGGAACCCTCGACTCCAGATGGAGGCCCGGTACGGCCCCGTTGGCGCGCAGGTGTCCCAGCTCGTGTCCTTGCGTACCTCCGGATGACGCTACAGCGAAACCGACTCTGCTCGCGTCTGGAAATAGCACGTCACGCCGGTTGCGGCCACAGGGCTCGCGGGGGGCCTCCAGTGATCCCTCAGCACTTTTCGAGTGTGCCGGTCGACCCTGGCTCAAGTCTGTGAGGAGAAGGGGGAGATGAGCTGGATGGAGAGCTCAGGAGCCGCGCTGCGGGTGGAGCGCGGGACCGCTGGAGCAGAGGAGCTGGCGGCCCTCGCGGTCGTGCTGCTCGCCGCGCGCACGCAGTGGCCGGCCAAGCCCGAGCCGCCGCCGGCACTTGGCTGGAACTGGTGGAGACGGCCGGAAGACTACTCACCGCCCCTCAGTTGGCGGTGAGTCGAGCGCTGTCCGAAACCACTTCCACCGCAACTCAACAAAACCGAATAGGCGGTTTGATCATGTTCTCCATGGAACCGGGGCGGGATGCTGTCCTCCGTCTTGTCCCAGAAAGGGACGAGAGATGGCGATGACGACTGCCCCCACGCCGACCGAACCGGGGCCCACCGACATCCGCGGTCATGTCGCCGAGTTGCACGGGATTCGTGCGCAGGCGGTGGCGGGTCCGGGTGGGAAGGCGACGGCCGCGCAGCACGCCAAGGGCAAGCTGACCGCCCGGGAGCGGATCGGGCTGCTGCTGGATCCGGGGTCCTTCCAGGAGGTCGAGCAGTTGCGCCGGCACCGGGCGCAGGGGTTCGGGCTGGAGACGAAGAGGCCGTACACGGACGGTGTGGTCACCGGCTGGGGGTCGGTGGAGGGCCGGACGGTCTTCGTGTACGCGCACGACTTCCGGATCTTCGGGGGTGCGCTGGGTGAGGCGCATGCGGCGAAGATCCATAAGATCATGGACATGGCGATCGCGGCGGGTGCGCCGCTGGTGTCGCTGAACGACGGTGCCGGTGCCCGTATCCAGGAGGGTGTCAGTGCCCTGGCCGGCTACGGGGGCATCTTCCAGCGCAACACCAGGGCGTCGGGGGTGATCCCGCAGATCTCGGTGATGCTGGGTCCGTGTGCGGGCGGGGCCGCCTACAGTCCGGCGCTGACGGACTTCGTGTTCATGGTGCGGGAGACCTCGCAGATGTTCATCACCGGTCCGGACGTGGTCAAGGCGGTCACGGGCGAGGAGATCACGCAGAACGGGCTCGGCGGTGCGGACGTGCACGCCGAGACCAGCGGGGTGTGCCACTTCGCCTACGACGACGAGGAGACCTGCATCGCCGAGGTCCGCTACCTCCTCTCCCTCCTCCCCCAGAACAACCGCGAGCCGGCCCCCAGGACACCCGTCGACGATCCCGCCGACCGGCGCTCCGAGGCGCTGGCCGACCTGGTGCCGGCGGACGGGAACCGGCCGTACGACATGACGAAGGTGATCGAGGAGATCGTCGACGACGGCGAGTACCTGGAGGTCCACGAGCGCTGGGCCCGCAACATCGTCTGCGCGCTGGCCCGCCTGGACGGCCAGGTCGTCGGCATCGTCGCCAACCAGCCGCAGAGCCTGGCCGGCGTGCTCGACATCGAGGCCTCCGAGAAGGCCGCCCGCTTCGTGCAGATGTGCGACGCCTTCAACATCCCGATCCTCACCCTGCTCGACGTGCCCGGCTTCCTGCCCGGCGTCGACCAGGAACACGGCGGCATCATCCGCCACGGCGCCAAACTCCTCTACGCCTACTGCAACGCCACCGTCCCGCGGATCTCCCTCATCCTGCGCAAGGCCTACGGCGGCGCCTACATCGTCATGGACAGCCAGTCCATCGGCGCCGACCTCACCTACGCCTGGCCCACCAACGAGATCGCCGTGATGGGCGCCGAAGGCGCCGCCAACGTCATCTTCCGCCGCCAGATCGCCGACGCCGAGGACCCCGACGCCATGCGCGCCCGCATGGTCAAGGAGTACAAGGCCGAACTCATGCACCCCTACTACGCGGCCGAACGCGGCCTCGTCGACGACGTCATCGACCCCGCCGAAACCCGCGAGACCCTCATCCGCTCCCTGGCCATGCTCCGCACCAAACACGCCGACCTGCCCTCCCGCAAACACGGCAACCCCCCGCAGTAACCCGGCGGACCGACCCGCCCCGGGGGCTCCGGGCCGGACGAGCGCATCACCGCGCCGTCCGGCCCCCCCCGGCGCCGCCCGCGAGGTCCGTACGGCCCGTCATCACACGTTCCGTCGTCCGTCGGCGCGCCGACGTCAAACAGCGCAAAGAGTCTGTTATGTTGCCTGAGGGCGTGAGTTCACATGACAAACCGCCTGTTTGTCCAAGGTGTCACAAGGGGCGAGGAGGCGAGGAGGGGGTACGCCAGGCCGTGCTCGATCTCCGATGCCGGTTGCATTTATGCAGATCAGTGGCGTTGAGTGACGGTGTGGGCGAACGGTTGAGCGAATCTGACGCTCCTCCTAATAAAACCGCGTAACTGGTTTGGTATTGACAAACCGTGCGGCCTGTTTTGTACTGGAGCGGTGCAGGACACCAGCACACTCAACTAGGGGGCATGGCGTGCGCATCGAGGTACTGGGCGTATTGGACGTCAGGGAGAACGGGGTGTCCATCACACCTACCGCGCCGAAGCCCCGGCAGGTGCTCGCCCTGCTGGCGCTGCACGCCGATCAGGTGGTGCCGGTCTCCGCGCTCATCGACGAGCTCTGGGCGGGGCAGCCCCCGCGCAGCGCCCGCACCACACTGCAGACCTACGTGCTGCAACTGCGCGACCTCATCACGGCCGCGCTCGTGAAGCAGGAGCCCGCCGGGGAGGGCGAGGACGCCCCGCGGATCACCGCCAAGGACGTCCTGGTCACCTCGCCCGGCGGCTACATGCTCGTCTCCGGCGGCGAGGCCAGTGACGTCCGGGAGTTCGACCGGCTCGCCGGCATGGGCTACCGGGCCATCGACGCGGGCGACTTCAAGGAGGCCGCCCGCCTGCTGCGTGACGCGCTCGGGCTGTGGACCGGCTCGGCCTTCGCCGACGTGCACACCGGCGCGCAGCTGGAGATGGAGGCGCAGCGGCTCGAGGAGAGCCGGCTGTGCGCCCTCGACCAGCGGATCGAGGCCGACCTCCGGCTCGGCCGGCACCGCGAACTGCTCGCGGAGCTGATCGTGCTGACCCGGCGCTATCGCACCCATGAGAACCTGCACGCCCAGTTCATGCTGGCGCTGCACCGCTCGGGCCGGCGCGGCGAGGCCCTCGACGTCTACCACCGGCTGCGCAACACCCTCGTACGGGACCTGGGCCTGGAGCCCTCGGCGCGGCTGCGCCGGCTCCAGCAGTCCATCCTGGTGGCCGCGCCCGAGACGCCGCTCGTGCCCGAGCAGCAGCTGCCGACGGCGCCGCTGCCCGCCGAACGCGCCGGGCGGGGGCGCTCGTTGCTCACCTGAAGCGGCGGGTGAGCGGCGCAGATCACCCGTCAACCGACTGCGTCACGGCGCCACAAGTGGGTACCCTCAGACGAACCGCATAAGTTACCGCTCGGTAAGTTGACTGGGCGGTTCACCCGAGCCCGGCAGTCCTGAGGAGCCCCACTCATGCAACTCGCCGCGATCGTCGTGTCGCTGGTCCTGACCGTGGTGGGCATGGCGCTGTTCGCACGTGTCATCGCCCAGTTCTTCCGGTTCTTCCGGCTCGGTCAGCCGCTGCCGGCCGGCGCCCGGACCGACAACCCCTACCAGCGCAGTGTGACGCTGGTGAGGGAGTTCCTCGGCCACACGCGGATGAACCGCTGGGGCGTCATCGGCTTCGCCCACTGGTTCGTGGCGATCGGCTTCCTGACCCTGATCCCGATCCTGGTGCAGGCGATCGGCCAGCTGTTCGCGGCGGACTTCCGGCTGCCGGTGATCGGCGGTTGGCTGCCATGGGAGATGTACGTCGAGTTCATCACCGTGATGACGACCGTGGGCATCGCCGTGCTGATCCCGGTCCGGCTGCTGAGCCTGCCGTCGCGGGCCGGCCGCAAGTCCCGCTTCGCCGGCTCCACGGCCTGGCACGCGTACTTCGTCGAGTACGTCATCCTGACCATCGGTACCGTGATCTACGTGCTGCGCGGCCTGGAGGGCGCGATGCACCACGTGGAGGGCTACGAGGCCGCGTTCTTCCTCTCCTACCCGCTGGTCAAGGCCTTCGGGGGGCTGAGCACTCCCACCCTGGAGACGCTGGTCCACCTCTTCGCCGGCATCAAGGTCAGCGTCTCGTTCATCTGGATGATCGTGGTCTCGCTGAAGGCCGACATGAGTGTGGCGTGGCACCGTTTCCTGGCGTTCCCGAACATCTGGTTCAAGCGGGATGCGGCGGGTGGTACGGCGTTGGGTGCGCTGCTGCCGATGACCAGTGGCGGCAGGGCGATCGACTTCGCCGATCCCGGTGAGGACGACGTGTTCGGCGTCTCCCAGGTCGAGCAGTTCTCCTGGAAGGGCCTGCTGGACTTCTCCACCTGCACCGAGTGCGGCCGCTGCCAGTCGCAGTGCCCCGCCTGGAACACCGGCAAGCCGCTCTCCCCCAAACTGCTGATCATGTCCCTGCGGGACAACGCCCACGCCAAGGCCCCCTACCTCCTCGCCGGCGGCGGCAGAACCACCGAAGGCGAGGAGAAAGCCACCCCACAGCAGCTGCAGAACGTCCCCGCCGCAGCCCTCACCGAAGCCGAACGCCCCCTGGTCGGCACCGCCCAGGACAACGGCGTCATCGACCCCGACGTCCTGTGGTCCTGCACCACCTGCGGCGCCTGCGTCGAACAGTGCCCCGTCGACATCGAGCACATCGACCACATCGTCGACATGCGCCGCTACCAGGTCATGATCGAATCAGCGTTCCCCTCCGAAGCCGGCACCATGCTCAAGAACCTGGAGAAGAAGGGCAACCCCTGGGGCCTGGCAAAGAAACAACGCCTGGAATGGCTCAAGGAACTCGACTTCGACGTCCCCGTCGTGGGCAAGGACATCGAGGACCTCACCGACGTCGAGTACCTCTACTGGGTCGGCTGCGCCGGCGCCCTCGAAGACCGCGCCAAGAAGACCACCAAGGCGTTCGCCGAACTCCTCCACATCGCCGGCGTGACGTTCGCCATCATGGGCGGCGACGAGAAATGCACCGGCGACTCCGCCCGCCGCCTGGGCAACGAACCCCTCTTCCAGGAACTCGGCACGCAGAACGTCACCGCCCTCAACACCGCCTTCGGCGAGGAGACCGACGACGACGGCAACATCACACCCGAGTCGAGGAAACCGAAGTCGGCCAAGAAGATCGTCGCCACCTGCCCCCACTGCCTCAACACCCTCGCCAACGAATACCCCCAGCTCGGCGGCGACTACGACGTCATCCACCACACCCAGCTGCTGCAACACCTCGTCGACGAAGGCCGCCTGGTCCCCCTCACCCCGGTCGAAGGCATCATCACCTACCACGACCCCTGCTACCTCGGCCGCCACAACAAGATCTACACACCCCCACGCGAGATCATCGCCAACGTCCCCGGCCTGCGCAACGAAGAGATGCACCGCCACAAGGAACGCGGCTTCTGCTGCGGCGCCGGCGGCGCCCGCATGTGGATGGAAGAACGCATCGGCAAACGCATCAACAACGAACGCGTCGACGAAGCCCTCTCCCTCAACCCCGACATCGTCTCCACCGCCTGCCCCTTCTGCCTCGTCATGCTCACCGACTCCGTCAACGGCAAGAAGAACGACGGCACCGCCAAGGACACCCTCCAAGTCCTCGACGTCGCCCAACTCCTCCTCACCTCCGTCACAACCCCCACCAACCCCACCGACCCCACCAACCCCACCGACACCCCCCACCCCGACCACCCCACCCCCCAACCCGTGCAGTGACCGGACAGAGCCGCTGAGCCCCCGGAAGCCGCCCGAGGCCTCTCCCCGAGGCCCCCGGGAGCCACCGGGGCCCCGCGGAACGGGGATCGATCCGACGACGACCGAACGACGACCGAGGGGCCGCCACGTTGCGGCCCCTCGGTCGTTCTCCGGTCAGGGGACAGTTCCGGGAGGCAGCGGCTCGAGCGGGTCTTGAGCGACGCGGTGGGAGGGTGCTGATCACTGGTCTCGCAAGGAGGCCGGTATGGAAACCGCGCAAGCGGTTTGTTACTCTGGGCATGCGGTACGGAACTCACCATGCCGTCTCGGGACTGCGGCAAGTCCCCTCTGACGTCCCGTTCGCCCCAGGAGACAGCACATGGTCAAACAGGAGCGGGCCGCTCGTACGCGGCGTTCGCTGATCCAGGCTGCGGCTGAGGTGTTCGCCGAGGAGGGCTTCGTGCCCGCCTCGCTGGGGGCCATCAGCAAACGGGCCGGTGTCAGCAACGGGGCGCTGCACTTCCACTTCGCCAACAAGAACGCGCTCGCCGACGCGGTCGAGGAGGAGGCCGCGGCCACCGTCCGCCGGCTCACCGGCGCCGCGCGGGCCCGGCACGGCGACTCCCTCCAGGCCCTCGTGGACGCGACGCACGAGCTGATCCGGAGTCTGGGCCAGGACGTGGTGGTCCGGGGCGGCTTCGAGCTCGCCTGCGGTGTCGCGCGGCGCACGAAGTCCCCGCTGCGAGCGGAGTGGCAGCGCTGGGTCGAGGACAGCCTCCGCCGCGCCGAGCGCGGCGGCTCGCTGGCCGAGGGCGTGTCCTGGACGGACGCGTCCCATGTCGTCGTCGCCGTCACGGCGGGCCTGGAGGTGCTGGGCGGGGACGACGCCTCCTGGCTCTCCCGCCAGCGCCTGACCGGCCTGTGGGGCCTGCTGCTGCCGCGGCTCGCCGACCGCCGGGACCTGGACTCCCTGGAGCCGGGGGGCTCCCCGTGGCGGGCCGAGGCGCCGGTGCCGGTGCCGGCGCGCGCCCTCGCGCAGGGGAGGCCGCCCAAGGTCTTCCCGCGTCCGGTGACGGAGCAATAGGGTGGCTGGCTAAAAAAGCTAAAAAATACGAACCGTGCGGTTTCTTTTACTTCAACCGCTGCACCATCCCGCTCGGGGATCCGGCGGGAAAGGCTCAAGGAGAGGAAGGGCAGCCGTGGGAGGTGCCGTGCGGGAGGGCCGGGGGCGAGCCGCGGGCGTCGACGTCCCGCCCGCGCCGCCCCGCGGCGTGCGCGGGCGGGACGCGCGGGATCCGCGGCGCGCGCCGGCCTGGGCGGGGGCCCGCTGCGCCTCCGGCCGCCCTGCTGCCGCTCCCACCCGCCCCCGCCCGGGTCCCGGGATGAGGGCCCGGGGACGGGCGGGCGGCCGTGGAGGCTTCTCCGGGTCCGGACCGGCCCCGGCTCACATCCGGGTTCACAACCGGTTTTCCCGGGGCAGTTTCACCTTCAACAGATCTTTGATATTGCTTTCTTCCTTCTATGGTCCCGCTTTGCTCGTTCCGGCCTTTCTTTGAGAATTACTCAAGCACTGCTGAAGGAACCGATTCCTCCGCCGCTGCTACGGCTAGCGTGCAGGTTCGCCCGACGACTTTCCGCCATCGGGGATGCTCGACGACGAACGGAGGGAACCATGGAGATTCAGGTATTGGGTCCGCTGTGCGCCGCCGTGAACGGGGGATCGATCGTTCCGACTGCTGGGAAGCCCAGGCAGATTCTTGCGCTGCTCGCGTTGTACCCGAGCCGTGTCATGCCCGTTTCGACGCTGATGGAGGAGATCTGGGGAACGGATCTCCCGCAGAGCGCCATGACCACGCTGCAGACCTACATCATGCAGCTCCGCCGATGCCTGGGCACTGCGATGGGGCCCGACGCCCCAGGTGCGGCGAAGAACGTGCTGGCCACCCGGCACGGTGGCTATCTGCTCCAGATACCACCGGAATCGGTGGACGTGCACACCTACGAACGACTGGTCGCCGAGGGCCAGGAGGCCTTCGAGGGAGGTGACGACGAGAAGGCGGCCCGCTCCTTCCGGGAGGCGCTGGCCCTGTGGCAGGGGCCCGCACTGGTCGACGTGCGGCTCGGGCCGGTGCTGGAGATCGAGGTCATGCGGCTGGAGGAGTCGCGGCTGGTGACCGTGGAGCGGCGGATCGACGCCGATCTGCGGCTCGGCCGGCACGCGGAGCTGATAGCCGAGCTGACCGACCTGATCGCCCGTCATCCGCAGCACGAGGGCCTCCACGCGCAGGCCATGGTGGCGCTGTACCGGTCCGGGCGGCAGGCCTCCGCGCTGGACGTGTACCGCAAACTGAGGGAGGGACTGATATCGGAGCTCGGCGTGGAACCCTCGCCCCAGCTCCAGCGTCTGCACCAGGCCATGCTCGCCGTCGACCCGGAACTGGACGTGGTGGCCGGCCCGCGCCGCGGCTCCACCTTCGACCGCTACGCCGCCTGACCGCCCTCCTCTCGGCGGTACGCGGCCCGGTGCCGGAGGCTCGGCCCGGTTTCGAGTGACATTCGAGAGGGTCCGGAGACCCTCGGACTCCGCCCTGTGGGGCCAGGGGCGGCGGTCGAGGAGGATGCCATGCCGGACGAACAGCCAGTGCGACTGCACTGCTTCGCGAACTCCGCCGAGGGGGTGTCCGCCTTCGACGGCTGGACGGCGGGCGTCGGCGCCGGCGTCGAGCCGGTCCCGGTCCCGCTGCCGGGCTCCGCGCGACGGCGGACCGTACCCCGGCCCACCACCCGTAAGGCGCTGCTCGCCGACGTCCTGCCCCGCTTCACCGATCCGCAGCCCGGCCCCTACGTCCTGTACGGGTACGGCCTCGGTGCGCTCATCGCGTTCACCGTGACACGGGCCCTGCACGAGGCGGGCCTGCCCGGCCCGGCACTTCTCGCCGTGGCCGGCGGCCCGCCCCCGCAGGCCCCCTCCGCAACTCCGGACGCCCGCGGGGTGCCGGACGCCGAACTGCTGCACGTCCTCGGCGGCGAGGGCGCCGTGCCGGGCGGCACCGACGAGGCGGTCTTCCTGCGGGCCGTGCTGCCCCGCCTCCGCGCCGATCTGGAACTGGCACAGGCGCTGCGCGAGGCGGCCGTGCGGCCCTCGCCCGCCGGGCCGCTGACCACCCCGCTGCTCGCCGTCGCCGTCGAGGACGACCCGTCGGCCGCGACGGCGGGCGGCTGGAGCCGGTGGACCACGGGACCGACCTGGCTGCGCACCGTCGCGGGCGGCGGCCTCCCGCCCCAGGAGCGGCAACTGCCGCGGCTGCTGGGGCGGGCCTGCCGCGTCACCGGCCGGCTCGCCCGCCGCCTGGCCCCCGTCGGCTGACCGCCCCGTCGGCCCACCGCGCGCCGGCGCCTGCCGGCCGCCCGCCGTCCGGCCCCGGCCCCGTGCCGCCGGGCGTTCGTCCGGCGCACCGCACCCGGCGACCGTACAAGGGTGATCGCACGGGGGTGATCGCACGAGGGCGGGTGCGCAAGAGGAGGGGCGAAAGAGGAGAGCGCGACAGGAGAAAGGCATGCGGCGAACACCGCAGCAAGCGGAAGAAAGCAAGCGGAAGAACAAGAGCACCGGACTGAGCAGTGGTCGGGCGCCCGCGATTCCCGCGCGTGCGGCCGGTAAACGTGGGCAGGGCCTTGCTCCATCTGTGTTCCGTGCGCGCTCCAGTGGTTTTCGTGCCGTCGTCTGAATTCTGTTCGCTACGCGATCGTCGCAAGGTCGACAGAGAGGTGTGCAGATGTCTGGTGAGCAGGCGAGAGGGGTGACACGCACCGTCCATGTGGGCGCGCCCGCCGGCGTGGTCTACGCGCTGATCGCCGACGCGTCCAAGTGGCCGCTCTATTTCTCCCCCAACATCCACGTGGAGAATCTGGAGTCCGACGGCCGGCACGAGCGCATCCGGGTCTGGGCCCTGATGGGCGGTCAGCTGCAGTCGTGGACCTCGGTGCGGCGCCTGGACCCGGTCGAGCGGCGCATCGAGTTCCGCCAGGAGCCGCCCGCCTCCGTGCGGGAGGTGCTGGGCGGTGTGATGACCGTACGCAGCGTGGGCCCGCGCGAGACCGTGCTGCACCTGGTGGTGGACTTCCAGCCGGTCGACGACACGGACAGCGGGCCGCACTGGCTGCACCTGGCGGCCACACGCAACAGCCGCACCCAGCTCGACGAGCTGAAGAGCGTGGCCGAGCGGTGGACGCGGCTGGACGAACTGACGCTGTCCTTCGAGCACACGACACGTGTGAACGGGCCGGGCGAGCCGGTCTACGACTTCCTGTACCGGGCGGGGGAGTGGCCCGGCCTGGTGCCCTACGTCGCCCGGGTCGACCTCGTCGAGGAGGCGCCCGGCGTCCAGCGCATCGCCATGGAGTCGGTCACCGGGCACGGCACCCGGCGCACGGAGTCCATGCGGATCTGCTTCCCGCACGCGGGCCGCATCATCTGCAAGCAGACCTCCGGTCCCGCGCTGCTGGCCGCGCACACCGCCGAATGGTCCGTCACACCGGACGAGACGGGTGCGACGGTCACGGTGCGGCACAGCGTCGTCCTGCGTGAGGAGGACATCGCGGGGGTCCTGGGCGAGGACGCCGGCCTTCCCGACGCCCGCCGGTATGTGCGCGACGTCCTCGGCCGCACCTCCCGGACCATGCTCGCGCTGGCCAAGGAGCACGCGGAGACCGCCGTCCGCACCCTGTGACGGCCTTGCTGCCGGGCCGCTAGCGGACGGGTCGAGTCCGGAGCGAGGCCGAGGCGCCGCCCGCCGGGCCGCCGAGTAGCGTGGCTGGCCCGTCCCGCCGGCGCCGGTATCCCCGTGAGACCCGGCAGGACGGGCCGGCACCGTCCGGGCCGGTCCCGCGGCGGTCCCGCGACGCGGGCGAGCGCCGCCGTCAGGTCGCGGCGGGACGGCCCGGCCATGCCGCGGCCCCGTTCCGCGCCGTCCGGCGGGCCGTGCTCTAGGACGCTGCTCGGGCACCGCTGCACACCCGCTCGGGAAGCCGGACGCCACCCCCGCACGGCCGTTAGCGTGCTGCTTCTGACCGTCGTGGACCAGAGGCAGGTGCCAACAGGGGAGGGCGCGTTGATGGGGGAGAAGCGGCATGGCCCGGACTCCGAGACCGTGCACCGCCTCCCTCCCGCAGCGGTCTGCGTCGTCGTCGACCCCGGCCAGCCGCCGTACACCCCGCCCTGGGACCTGGACCTGCACGGCCCACTCGACGCCACGGTGCTGGCCCATCTGCTGGCGGAGCTGCTGCCGCACGAGCGGCACGAACTGGTCCGGCACGGCCGCGACCACCACACGCTGCGGTTCCCCGGCGGGCGGACCGCGTCCGGGGCCCTGCTGTCCGGCCGGGTCGCCGACCGGCTCACCGAGCCGCCGCCCGCCGCGGACCGGCCCCTGACCCCCGCTCAGCGCACGGCTCTCGCCCGTGGCACCGGGCACGGCCACGAGGCCGTCCTGGTCGACCTGGCGGCCACGCCCACCGCGGACGCGCTGCGTGCGGCGATCGGCGCCGTCGTGGCGGCCCATCCCCAGCTGCGTGGGCGCCTCGACGCCGCGGACGGCTGGCTCACCGACGAGCCCGGCGCCGAGGCCGCCGCCCGCCGGGATCCGGTGACGGTGGGGGAGTTCACCGACGAAGCGGGCTTCGCCGCACTGCTGGCGGCGGCCGGCCGGACGCTGGACGCGTACGCCGGTGTCCAGCTGCGGGTACTGCTCGCCCGGGACCACCGCCCGCGCGGGCCGCGCGCCGACCGGCTCGCCGTCCTCGTCCACCGGCTCGCCGTGGACGCCGCGTCCTGGCGCGTCCTGCTCGACGACCTGACGGCCGCCCTCGCCGCGGCGGACGCCCGAACCCCGACCGGAACCCCTGGAGCCTCCGGAGCCTCTGGAGCCTCCGGAGCTCCCGGAGCTCCCGGAGCTCCCGGAGCTCCCGGAACCCCCGGAACAACCGGAGCGCCGTCGGCCGCCGTGCCGGACCCGGTCGCCGTGCCGCGTCCGCCGGACTCGCCGGGCCGGGCGGACCCGTCCGGCCCGGCGAACCGACCCGGCCCGTCCGGCCCGTCCGGCCCGTCCAGTCCGCAGGACTCGCCGGACGGCCTGGCCGACTGGATCGGCGACCTGCGGGAGCTGGCCCGCGACGCCGCCGAGGGCCAGCACTGGAGCCAGGTCGCCGAGCGCAGGTCGCGTGCGCACGACACCCCACGCCCCGGGCCGAGCGGGCCGCAGCCCTCGGGGCCCACCGCGTCCGGCCCCGCGCGGCACACCGCGTTCGTCCTCGGCGAGGACGAGACCGAGCGCATCACCCACGGCCTGGCCCGACGGCTTGCGCTGACCGCCGGTCAGGTGCTGACCGGCGTGTACGCCATGGCGCTGGCCCGCTGGCAGGGCTCCGACGACGTCGGCTTCGACGTGCGCAGCGACCCCCGGGCCGGTCGGCCGGGACTCCGGCGCCTGGTGGGCCGGCTCACCGAGCCCTACCCGGTCCAGCTCATGGCGGCGTGCGGCGACCTGGGCCCCGTCGAGCGGCTGGCCGGCCTCGCCGGCCCGCTGGCCGGCTGCCCGGGCCGTGCCGAGGGCGGCGCCGGCTTCGGCGCCTGCCGCGAGTGGAGCCCCGACCCGCGACTGCGCCGCGCCCTGCGCGAACTGCCGCCCGCCCGCACCTGCCTGACCCTGGAGGCCCCCGGCGAGACGCTGCCCCCCTCGGCCCGGCCCGCGCCCGGCGCCCCACCCGTCCGGCCGGCGCCGTACGACCCGGCGCCGTACGAGATCGACGTGCGGGTCCGGATCGTCGGCGGCCGGCTGCGCGTCGTGCTCGACTGGACGCCCGGCACGGCGGCCGGCTTCACCGACGCGTCCGTCGGCACGCTCCGCGGCCTGCTGCGCGACCTCCTCGTGGAACTGGCCGCCGCGCCCGCCGCTCCGTTCCCGCCCGCCTTCCCCGCCACCCCCCAGCAGGCCGCGCTCTACACGGGCGGCGACGCCGGACCCGGTACCGGACACCACGTCGAGCAACTCGTCTGGGTCTGGCACGGCCCGCTGGACATCCGGCGCTTCACTGCCTCCTGGCAGTCCGTCTTCGACTCCGAAACGATTCTGCGGACCGCGTTCACCGGCGACGCGGAGCCGTTGCTCGTGGTGCACGACCGAGTCGCGCCCGAGGTCACCCGCCAGGTTCTGCACGACGGCGACTGGTCCGCCCTGCTGGAGCGCGACCGGCTGCGCGGCTTCGACCTGCGCCGGCCCGGGGCACTGCGCCTGACCCTGCTGGAGAGCGAAGCGGTGCGGCCCGCAGGCACCGCCGTCCCCACCCGGATCCTGCTCACGTACCACCGGGCGCTGCTGGACACCTGGAGCGCGCACATCCTGCTGCGCGAGTTCTACCGGGCCTACCTCGCGGGCGGCGCGCTGCCCGGCGGCGAACGCCGGCCCGACCTGCGCGACTACACGGCCTGGGTGGCCGCCCAGGACCTGGCGCCCGCCCGGGGCTTCTGGTCGCGCGGAGCACCGCCCGTCGGCGCGGCGTCCCGGCCGGGCCGGCCGCCCGCCGCACAGCCCGTCCGCACCGAAGCGACCCCATCGGCCGGAGCGACCCCATTGGCCGAAGCGACCCCATCGGCCGAAGCGACCCCATCGACTGAAGCGGCAGCACGGAGCGGACAGGCCGTACGGACCGGACGGACAGCCCGGCCGGGCCGGCTCCCGGGGGCGGGGCCGGGGCCGTCGGGGCCCTGCGGGCCGTCCGGTATCGGCCGCGCCCGGCTGCGGCTGGACCCGGTGGACACCGACCGGCTCACCCGCTGGGCGAGTACCTGGGGCACCACCGAGAGCAGCGTGCTCCAGGCGGTGTGGGCGATGCTGATCTACTGGTCCTGCGGCACCGAGGGACCGGCACCCGTCTCCTTCGCGGTGACCGTGTCGGGGCGCGGCATCCCCCTGGACGGCGTGGCCCGCATGCCGGGGCCGCTCCGCAACCACCTGCCGATCTCCGTGCGGGTCGACCCGGCCCGCACCGTGCCGCACCTGCTGCGGCAACTGCGCGATCTCGCCCTGGACATGGCCGCGTACGAGTGGGTGCCCGCCGACTGGGTCCGCTCCTGGGGCGGAGGCGGGGCGGACGCCGGCACCGTCATCGTGTTCGAGGACCCGCCGCACCCGCTGGACGGCCTGGCCGCGGAGCTGGCCGCCCAAGGCATCCACGCCGAGTTCCCGGGCACCCTGCCGGCCCGCACGGTGCTGCCCGTCGGTCTGCTCGCCCACCACGACAGCGCCGGCGGCCTGGTGCTCACCGCGGTGCACGACCGAGCCCTGCTCGGGGAGGACGCGGCCGCCGAGGCGCTCGCGCAGTGCGCCCTGCTGCTCCGGGCGCTGCCGCTGTCCGCGGGGGAGTTCACCACTGTGGGGGAGGCCCTGAAGCTGCTTGAGGACAGCGCCGGGCCGGCGCGGGCCGGGGCCTCGGCGGCCGCCCGGGACGGCGCGCTGGTCACGCTGCGCGCGGCCCGCGAGGAGCGGGCGGGCGCGATCTGCCTGGTCCCGCCGCCGGGCGCGCCCGGGACCTGCTACGACCTGCTGGCGCGCACCTTTCCGGGTCCCCAGGAACTGCTGGTGCTGACCGCCGGCACCGACCGCGGGTGGCCCGAGCTGGCCGCGCTCTGCGCCGTCCGTCCGGTGCTGCTCGGCGGCTTCTCCGGTGCCGGCGTACTCGCCTGCGACATCGCCGGCCGGATCGCCGCGCACGGCGGCCGCCCGCCGCGGGTGGTCCTGGCGGGCGCGGCCGCCGACGACTGGGAACGGGCCCGCAGCCTGGCCGAAGCCCTCCGGACGGCCCCGCCTCCGCCTCCTGACCTGCCCGGCCCTCCGGACGGCCCCGCCTCCGCCTCCTGACCCGCCCGGCCCTCCGGACGGGCCCGCCTCCGCCTCCTGACCCGCCCGGCCCTCCGGACGGCCCCGCCTCCGCCCTCCGGCCGACACCTCCCGGAGGGCCACCCCGCCGGCATCCTGACCGGCCGTCACCCCGGCACGGTCCCGGGCCTCCTCTCCCGGTCCGCGCGGACCGCGCGGGCTGCCGCCACCTGCGGCGCGGCCGAGGTCCGCCTCCACGTCCTCCACGTCCTCCCCGTCGCCCCTCAAGCGTTCCTCGTCCCGCGGTCGGCACCGTTACGGGATGCGGTGCGCTCACCGGCCGACCGAGCAGGAGGTTCAGATGTACGACTCCGAGGGACCCGAGGAGGGGGACACGGCGGTGCCGGGGGAGACCGCGCAGCTCACCCTGGTGCGCACCCCGCCGCTGCGGCTCGCCGGGGTCGACGAGGACGACACCTGGGAACCCCACCTCGTACGCGGCATCGACTGAGGCACCGGGGCGCTCGGCGCGGACCACTCGCGCCCCGGGTGTCCTCCACCGGACCTCCGGCAATCCCTGCCAGCCTGTGCAGGCAGCCCCGAGCGGGGGAGAAGGGACGGTCATGAGACGGTTGCCGCGCCTGTTCGGGCGGGCCCTGGCGCACCGCTGTCTGCGGCCGCTGTGGCGGTCCCTGGTGCTGTTCGGGGCGACCCAGTGCGGGCCCAGGGTGTACCACGAGGTGTCCGCGTCCCTGTCGGCCTCGCACCTGGAGGGGCTCTTCGACCGCTACGCCCGGGGCGGGCCGCCGGCCGCCCACCCCGAGCGCATGCGCCAGGACCTGCCGCTGTCCGACGCGGAGGCGCTCCTCGCGCGCGAGCTGTGGCTGTCCTACGACGCCACGGCGATGGCGCGGATCAGACGGCGCTGACGACGGTCAGACGGCGCTGACGACCTCGTCGTAGTCCAGGCGCGGCAGCCGCGGGCGCCAGGCGTCCGGGCCCGGGCGTCCGATGTTCACGACCATCAGCGGGGTGTGGTCGTCGTCCAGGAACTCCTTCTGCACACCGGCGTGGTCGAAGCCCGACATCGGGCCGGCGGCCAGGCCCGCGGCGCGCACCCCCACGATGAAGTAGGCGGCCTGGAGCGCCCCGTTGAGCAGGGCGGACCGCTCGCGGGCCGGGCGCTCGGCGTAGAGCACGTCCTTGGCCTGCGGGAAGTGCGGGAAGAGCCGGGGCAGCTCCTCGTGGAACTCGATGTCCGCGGCGAGGATCGCGGCCAGCGGGGCCGCGGCGGTCTTCGCCCGGTTGGGCTCCGCCATGTGCCGCACCAGCCGCTCGCGGGCCTCGCCGGAGCGGACCAGGGTGAGGCGCAGCGGCGACTGGTTGGAGGCGGTCGGGCCGTACTTGACCAGGTCGTAGACCGCCCGGATCTGCTCCTCCGTCACCGGCTCGTCGGTGAAGGTGCTGGCGGTGCGGGCCGCACGGAAGAGCAGGTCCTGCGCGGCGGCGTCGAGGCTGAGGGACATGGGTCAACCCTTTGCGTCAGAGGCGTACGTCGGGCCCGCGCGCGGTCGGCGCGAGCGCGGGGGAAGGGCCCGGGAGCGGGCCGGTCCGGGCGGGGGCGGTCCGGCGCGGCCGGGGCGGGGCTGCCCGCAGGGGGCGGGCGGCCCCGCCCCGCGGGCGGCGTCCGGCGCTCACCACCCCGTTCTCACCACTCCACGAGGGCGAAGCTCGCCGCCATGCCGCCGCCGAAGCCGGCCAGCAGGATCAGCTCGCCGCGGCGGAAGGCGCCCCGGCGGGCGGCCGCGTCCAGGGTGATCGGGATGGAGGCGGCACCGGTGTTGCCGTAGTGCGTGAGCGTCTTGTGCGTGACGGCCCGGTGCAGGCCCAGGTCGGGCACGACGGCGTCCAGCATCACCCCGTTGGCCTGGTGCGGCACGAAGTGGCGGACGTCGCCGGGTTCCACGCCGGCCTCGTGCAGGAAGCCCTTGACCAGCTGCGGCAGCTGCTCGGTGACGAAGCGGCGCACCTCGCGCCCGTCCATGGCGAAGTACTGCAGGCCCGCCTCCAGTCCGGACGCGTCCATCGGCTGCCGGCTGCCGCCGCCGGGGACCTCGATGAGGCCCGACAGGTCGCCGAAGGTGTGCAGGGCGACGTGCCGGACCAGCGTGCCCTCGGTGGTCGGGGCGAGGACCATCGCACCGGCGCCGTCCCCGAAGAGCACGACCGTTCTGCGGTCGGCCGGGTTCAGGATGCGCGAGTAGACGTCCGCGCCGATCACCAGGGCGTAGCCGCCGCGGCGCAGCAGGGTGCTGCCGACCGCGGACAGTGCGAACACCGTGCCGGAGCAGACCGCGTTGACGTCGAACGCCGCCGTGCCCGCCGCGCCGAGGTTGCGCTGCACGTAGGCGGCCGTGGGCGGTTGCGGCCGGTCCGGGGTGGAGGTGGCCACCGCGATCACCGACAGCTGCTCGGGCGTGATGCCCGCGGAGCGCAGCGCGGCCCGGCCGGCGGCCGTCGCCAGGTCCGAGGTGGCCTGGCCGGGCGCGGCCCAGCGGCGTTGCCGGATCGCGGTCTTGCGTGTGATCCACTCGCCGTCGACCCCGGCCGGCGCGCCGACCTCGTCGTTGGAGACGATCCGGTCCGGTACGTAGGCACCCGTACCGAGGATCCTGATGTCCTTCAAGCCGTCCTTCATGAGCGTGCCCCTCCTCTCACCTTGTGTTCGCTGTACGGCGGGCCGGCCGGAGGTCCGGCCCCCGGCGGGGCCGCGGGGTGCGGGGCAGGCCCCCCGGGCGGGGCCCCGCCGCGCACCCGCGGCCGGGTGTGTGCGGCTGGTGCCGCGGCCGGAAGGGCCGCCGGTGAACCCCCTCCGGCCGCAGCCCGGAGCAGGCCGGGCGGGGTCCGCTGCGGTGCGGCGGTGCCCTGCAGGGGGCGGGGAACCGCGCGGCCGGCCAGGACGGCGCCGCGGTCGGACGACGTCGTCTTGCGGCACCTCCGGCGGAGCGCTCAGCGGGCCTCGTAGAGCCGCTTGTGGCCGCTGATCCCGGCGAGCCGGAACGGGCCGGTGGTCTGCACCGGGGTGGACCGGTCGCCGCCGTCGGTCGGGAGGGAGTGCTCGTGCAGCTCGCGGTAGCCGGCGTAGTCGACGGGCCTGCGCCGATCGACCGCCTGCCGGTTGGCCTCGGTGCGCAGGTGCTCCCGGTAGCCGGGGACGACCGTGCCGGCGAAGAACTCGGCGACCGAGCCGGAGCCGTAGCTGAGGAAGCCGACGGCCTTGCCGGTCAGGTCGTCCGCCTGGTCCAGCAGGGCGGCCAGGCCCAGGTACACCGACGCGGTGTAGCTGTTGCCGACGACCGTGTTGTACGCCGTGGTCTGCCCGAGCGCGGCCTCGATGACGTCCTTGTCGGTGTCGCGGCCGCAGTAGTTCAGCAGGTGGCGGTGGGCCTTGTAGGCCATCTTGGTGAACGGCTGGTGGTAGCAGAACGCGGCGAAGTCCTCCAGGGCGCGGCCGCCCTGCTCGCCGTAGTCCTTCCAGGTGCCCTCCACCGCCTGGAGGTAGGCGGAGATGGACTCCTGTCCGTCGACCAGCGCGGTGGACAGGTAGTTCGGCCGCCAGAAGTCCATGACGTCGGCGGTGAACACGCCCGAGGGGTCCTCGATGCGGACCAGCGCCGGGTCGGCGGAGACCAGCATGGCCACCGCGGCCGCGCCCTGGGTGGCCTCGCCCGGGCTCTCCAGCGCGTACCTGGACACGTCCGAGGCGACCACGAGGACCTGCTGGGAGGGGTCGCGGCGGACCAGGCCGATGGCGAACTGCAGTGCGGCCGTCGCCCCGTAGCAGGCCTGCTTCAGCTCCACGACCCGGCAGGCCGAGGGCAGTCCGAGCAGCGAGTGCACGTACACACCCGCGGCCTTCGCCTGGTCGATGGAGGACTCGGTGGCGAACACCACCGTGCGGATCCGGTCGCTGCCGTGCCGGGCCACGACGGGTGCGGCCGCGGCGGCGCCCAGCGTGACGATGTCCTCGTCGGCGGCGGGCACGCTCATCGACCGCTGGCCGATGCCGACGTGGTACTTGCCGATCTCGGTGCCGTTGTGGTCGGCCAGCGCCTCGTGCGACAGCACGAACTCGGTGGTCGCGAACGACAGATCGTGGATCCCGATCGGGGACTCGGTGGCCATGCCCTAAACACCAACCTTTGCAGTCTTGTTGTCGCGTTCCAGCTGGACGTGCGCGCGCATCAGCTCACCGGGGTTCGTCTGGGCCGCGAGCAGCGAGAGCTCCCCGCACAGCACCGTCGCCGCCGCGATCACCGCGAGCCGGCGGGCGTTCTCCCCGGGGGCGCGGTCGGCCTTGCAGCCGAGCCGGGCCAGGTTCGTCTCGACGAAGCCGAGCCCCTTGCCGTTGCCCACGGTGCCGACGATCAGGTTCGGCAGGGTGCAGGAGAAGTAGAGGTCGCCGTCGCGGTCCTCGGCCATCACCACGCCCTGGGAGCCCTCGACGATGTTGGCCGCGTCCTGGCCGGTGGCCAGGTAGAAGCCGAGCAGCATGTTCGCGAAGTGGGCGTTCGCGGAACGGATGCCGCCGGCGAGCAGCGTGCCGAGCAGGTTCTTGCGGATGTTCAGCTCGACGACCTTGGCGGCCGTGGTGTGCAGCACGTCGGTCATCACGTCCCGCGGCACCAGCAGCTCGGCGACGACGTTCTTGCCGCGGCCGAGGATGCCGTTGACGGCGGTCGCCTTCTTGTCCGTGCAGTAGTTGCCGGAGATCGAGCCGTAGGAGATGCCCGGGACGGTGTCCAGGAGGTGCTTGAGCAGCGCGTCGGACGCGAGCGTCGCCATGTTGTGCCCGGAGGCGTCGCCGGTGGTGAACTCGAACCGGACGAACAGCAGGTTCGCGTTGATCTCGTGCCTGACGGCGATCAGCTCGGCGAAGCGGCTGCACCCGCGCACCACCTCGCGCAGCTCCTCGATGCGCGCCTGGATGGTCCGTGCCGCGGTGTACGCGGTCTGCGCGTCGGTCGCCTCGACGATCACCGAGCGGGTCATCCGCTCGTCGACGAGGGTGGCGACGATGCCCTTCTCGGCCAGCCGGGACACCTTCGCGCCGCGGCCCACCGAGGGCCACAGCGGCGACTCGTACGTGGCGAGCGGTACGTGCGTCTCGGTCTCGGCGACGTTCCCGGAAATACGAAGGGGTCCCACCCACCTCATCGGGACCCCGGCGATCGCGTGCGTCTCGGTCATCGTGTGCTTCCCGTCGTCATCTCGTGCAGGGCGTCGATGGAGCTGGACCGCTGGGCCAGTCGCCGTGTGTCGACGCCCCGGTCGGCGCAGAACTCGCGCAGCGCGCCGTGGACCAGGAGGTCGCAGCGCGTCAGGTCGGCCGGCGTGCGCGCGCCGAGCATGGTCTGCAGGGCCGCCAGCTGGTCGAGCCAGGCCGTGATCTTCGCGACCAGCGCGGAGACACCGCCGTCGAGCAGGGTGTGCAGGAAGCCCGCCGAGGCGCCGGCCGCCGAGGCGCCGAGTGCCAGCGCGCGGGCCACGTCCAGCGGGTGGCGGACGCCGCCGGAGGCCAGCACGGGCAGGCCGGTGTCCTGCGCGTCCAGCAGGCAGGCGGCGGTGGACTGGCCCCAGCCGTGCAGGAAGGCGTAGTCGGCGAGGTCGCGCCGGCCGTTCTCGATTCGGGCGAAGTCGGTGCCGCCCCGGCCGGAGAGGTCCGCCGCCCGCACGCCCAGGTCCGCGAGCTTCAGGACGGTCTGCCGGCTCAGCCCGTTGCCGACCTCCTTCACGATCACGGGGATGCCGACGGCCGCCGCGATCCGCTCGATCTGCGGGCCCCACGAGGCGAACGACCGGTCGCCCTCCGGCATCGGCGTCTCCTGCGCCGTGTTGACGTGGATCTGCAGCGCGTCCGCCTCGATCAGGTCGATGGCGCGCCGCGCGTTGTCGACCGTGGTGGTCGCGTTGATGTTCGCCATCACGAACCCGTGCGGGTTCTCCTCGCGCAGCACACGGAAGGTGCCCGCGCACGAGGGGTCCTTGAGATAGGCGTTCATGGAGCCCGACGCGATGGGCACACCGGTCTCCCGGGCGGCGGTGGCGAGGTCCCGGTTGATGGCACCGGTCTTCTCGCTGCCGCCGGTCATCGCGTTGATGTAGAGGGGCACCTGCCAGCTGATGCCGGCGAAGGCCGTGCCCAGCGACACGTCCGGCCGGTCGATGCCGGCCAGGGCGTGGTGGACGAACGACACCTCGTCGAACTGGTTGTCCGCGCGGGACGCCTGGTGCTGCTCCATGGCGAGCCGGACGTGGTCGTCCTTGCGTGAAGCGCTCATTCCTCGATCCCTTCCAGGGCGGGACGAACGGGCAGGGGCAGCACCCCGGCCGCGGCCCACCGCCGCCGTACTTCCTCGATGTCCCTTGACGCCGCTGCGTCCAGCAGGGCGATACCGCAGTCGCCGCCTCCCGCCCCCGAGGGCTTGGCCGCACCGCCGACGGCCTCGGCGGCCTCGCACAGGGAGGTCAGCCGGGGGGTGAAGACGCCGAGGCCGACCTCGTCGTCCAGGCGGGCCAGTTCCCGCCGGGCCCGGCCGATCTGGTCCAGCAGGCCCTGCCGGTCACCGGCCTCCAGGGCTGCGGCGCAGGCGTGCACCAGGTCGGTGCTGGCACGGACGAACCCGCGGTGGGAGTCGCTGCCGCGCCAGGTGCGGCGGTGCAGGCCGGACACCATCGTCTCGGTGGAGGCTGGTTCCCCGGTCCAGCCCACCTGGAGCGTCAGTCCGGCGGGGGCCGGCAGCCGGCGCACCTCGTGGCCGGGCCAGGGCGCGGCGAGCGCCCGGTCCACGCCCACCCGCCGGGCCAGGTCCAGGACGAAGTCCCGGTCGGGCGCCCGGTACAGCAGCCAGCCGCCGAACGCGCTCGCGGCCAGGTCGCCGCCGGAGCCCTTGGGGTCCAGTGCGGCCGTGGCGAGCATGGCCAGCCGGTACGTGGTGTCGGCCGACGGGGCGAGCCCGCAGTACGAGGCCACGGCCGCGACGGTCGCCACGGTCACCGCCCCGCTGGAGCCCAGGCCGAACTTGCGGCCGTTCTCGTGCAGGGTGCTGGTGACGCGGATGTCGAGGGCGGGCACCGGCAGGCCGCGCTCGGCCAGCAGCCGGGTCACGACCTCGACCGCCGCGACGACGTGGGCCGACGCGCGGGGCGTCTGCCGCCCGCCGCCGGCCTCGCCGTCGGAGCCGAGCGCCACGAGCCGCCCCTCGTGCCGGCGCCAGCCCGTCCGCCGCGGGCCGAGGTCGGAGGAGATCACGACGTCGGGGCCCGGGCCCCGGCCGTCGCCCGCCCCCGTGCCCGGGACCGTTCCCCGGTCCGGGCCGGTGGCCGGGGCCGCGCCGGGGCCCGGGTCCGTTCGCCCGCCCGGGGCGGACACCGTGACGGTGATGTACCGGTCCACCGCGACCAGGATCGCCGGGGTGCCGGGCTCCACCACCGCGTACTCGCCCGCGACGAACAGCTTGCCGGGCGCGTGCCGGACCACCGTCCGCGGGGCCGCCGCCGCGTCCTCTGCGCGGTCCCTGCGGCGGGTCCCGCTCATCCCGCTCATCCGGCCCGTCCGTCCGTGTGCAGCAGACGGGCGGCCGGGCCCGGACCGGCGATGTGCACATCCCCGCCGGGAGCGGCGGCCCGCACCGCGTCGGCCACCCGCGCGGCGTCCGCGCGGTGGCACAGCACCTTCACGTTCGGGCCGGCGTCCATCGTCGCGTAGGCGGCCACCCCGTCCCGGCGCAGCTGGACCACGCCGTCGAGCACGGTCAGCGTGGCCGGGGCCAGGTACCGCACCGCGGGGCGCGCCGCCAGCATGGTGGCGTGCATGCCGAGCGCGTTGCGTTCGGCGATCTCGCCGACCGCCTCCAGGTCGCCGCGCAGCAGGGCCGCCCGCATCTCGGCCAGGTCCTCCAGGCTGGAGGCGGCCCACGGCTCGTACAGCGGCGAGGTGTCCACGGTCCGGCGCATGGCCGTACGGCTGGAGACCGCCTTGGGGCCCGCGTCGACGACGGCGATGACCAGCGCCGGGTCGAGGTCGCCCGCGGGCACCGGCTCCGCGTACGAGCTGAGGTCGGCGTCCCGGGCCGAGCCGGTGCCGCTGTGCCAGACGGCGAAGCCGCCGAACAGCGAGCGGGTCGCCGACCCGGATCCGCGCCGGGCCAGCCGGGACAGGGCGGTGGCGTCGTCGCCGAGGCCGTACGCGGCGGCGGCGGCGACGGCCAGTGCGGCGAAACCGCTGGCGGAGGAGGCCAGTCCGGCGCCGGTGGGCACGGTGTTGCGGGTGTCGACGACGGCCCGCTCACGGCTTCCGGCGCGTTCCCGCACCAGGTCCAGGAACGCCGAGATGCGCCGCAGCGCCTCGCCGGCCGCCGGCACGCCGTTGAACGTCACCTCGTCCGGCCCGGCCCCGGCGGCGAGGCCGACGCGGGTGGTGGTGGGGAAGATGTCCAGCGTCATCGACAGACTGGGCGTGCGCGGCAGGAAGAGCACCTCGTCGCGCTTCCCCCAGTACTTGATGAGGGCGATGTTCGGGTGCGCGACCGCGGTGGCGGTGCGCCGGACGGTTCGGCCGGCCGCGGCCGCGGTGTCCTGTCCGCGCGGCCGCTCCACGGTGGTCGGGTGGTCATGACGCATGTGTGTCGAGCCCCTTCAGCGGTACGGCCCACGTCTGTACGGCGCCGGCCTCGTGCAGGTGCCGGGTGACCTCCCGGGCCCGCTCCGGCTGGGTCAGTGCGATCACGCAGCCGCCGAGCCCGCCGCCGGTGATCTTGGCGCCGAGGCCGCCCGCGTCCAGGGCGGCCCCGACCATGGCGTCGATGCGGTCGGTGCTCAGCCCGGCCTCCCGCATCAGCTCGTGGTAGTCGACGAGCCGTGCGCCGAGCTCCCCGGTCCGCCCGGCGGCCAGGGCCTCCTCGGCCGCCTCGGTCAGTTCCGTCGCCCGCCCCACGAACGCCTCCCGCGTCCCGGCGCGTCCCTCGAAGCCGTCCCGCAGCAGTTCCACGGCCTCCTTGGTGCTGCCCGCGGTGCCGCTGTCGGCGACGAGGAACAGGCCGTCGCAGCCGGTGCGCAGCTCTCGCACCTCGCCCGCCTGGAAGCGCAGCGGGCCGGGCGCGCCGACGGCCCGGGCGTCGACGCCGCTGGCCCGCCCGTGCGCCATGTTCTCGGCCGTCTGCACCAGCTCGAACGCGGTGTCCTCGGACAGTTCGCGCCCGAAGAGGTCGGCCAGCGCGAGGACGATCGCGCGCGAGGTCGCCGCGCTGGAGCCGAGGCCCCGGCCGGGCGGGACCCCGCCGTCGAGGACCACGTCGAGATGCGGCCCGCCGGTCACGCCCAGGGTCTCCCTGAACGCGCCGACCAGTCGGCGCAGGCTGTCGGAGGCCTGCGTCACCAGCGCCCGCGAGGGGGAGCCGGTCATCGTGTACGACAGGTCGTCGCCCTTGTCGCCGGAGGCGTGCGCGGACCGGCCGGCGCTCGCCGTCACCGTGAGCTGGGGGATCGGAAGAGCGAGTGCCGGGGCTCCGTAGACGACCGCGTGCTCCCCCAGCAGGATGGCCTTGGCGTGAGCGCGCCCGATGCCGACCGCTCGGGCCCGGCGGCTTTCTGATACCCCCTCCACTGAGGTCGGTAGAGTCAACGCACTCAGCTCCCCTTTTGTCTTCGATGGGTTCGCGTGGTCTCCGGGACCGCGGGCCCTGCCGGACCGCTTCGGGCATGACGAAGAGTCCCCGTACCGCTCCCGGGCATGACGAAGAGCACCCGCGCGCGGTGCGGGTGCTCAGATGCGGTAGGAGGCTGGTGCCGTACGCCCTTCGGGCCTGGTCCGTCGCTCTCGGACCGGCGGGTACGACACGTCGTCTGCCGCCCTCCGTCGGATTTCGGGCAGGCTGGACGTCGCTCGATAGTGACACGGGGAGGCCTCCGCGCCAACCCCGGTGAACGTGACCTGGGTCACTCCCGCGCCCTGAGCTGGGCGGACCCGCTCCAACGCGGCGGGGCCGGCCCACCGAGCACACGGTGGACCGGCCCCGGGACGACGAGGAGAGGCGGGGACGAGACGGGGAACGGGACGGCGAACGGGACAGGGGCGCGGCGGCGAACGGGACGGGGAACGAGACGGGGAACGAGACAGGGACGCGGCGGCGAACGAGACGACACGGACGGACACGGACACGGACACGGGCAGGGGCAGGGGCAGGGGCAGGGGCGAGGCCGCACGCCCCGGGCCCGTACGGCCGTACGCCCGTACGGCTCCCGGGCGGCCGTGTTCGCCGGCCGTGCTCAGTGGCGACGGCGCAGCGCGATCGCCGTCAGCTCCTCGATGTCGAACGCCGAACGGCAGTGCGGCGCGCCGTAGCGGGTGATCTTCCCGCGGCTCACCCACTTGCGGATGGTCGCCTCGGACACACCGACGGCGAGTGCGGCCACCTTGGTGTCGACGAGCCGGTGGCGCGGCGGCCTGATCATGCGTCGGCTCCTTCTCGCTGGTGTTTCATGAGTTCTCCGAGCCCGAGCCACTCGCGGACTTCCCAGGAATGGCCCGAGGAACATCCGAGGCGGCCGGCTCCCGCGGTCCGGCCGCCTCTCGGGGAGGCGCTGATGGTTCCGGCGCAGTTGTCGACGACGCATTTCCTGATGAGGGTGTGGAGTGTGCTCGGTTCGGGGTCGACCACCTGCCGCAGTTCACCGACGAGATCCTCGATCTCACGGGCGAAGTCCGTGGCCGGCGGCTGTTCGGCCAGCCAGTGCAGATGCCGGGTCAGAAAGAGCGTCAGATGCGGCACGGAGCGGGGCGGAACGGCCGTACCCCGCCTTTCCGCCACCAGGTGCGCCCACGACTCGAGAATGCTCAGGATGTTCAGCCGGGCGTCCAGCGCCGACACATCCAGATGGTCCCGCGTGCGGCTGCCCGACACCCTGGTGGGGTTGGTCCACCTCGGCATCGATGTCGCGCGGTGCAGGCACTCCTGGTGGAGGCCGGGGAGGACACGCAGGTGGTGTTCCACTTCCTTGACGCAGGAAGCGCAGAGGTCCGGACCCGTCGCGGAGCAGATGTCCTGGCTGTGGCTTCTGGGGCAGGGGTGAACCTTCATCGGAGCTCCTTCATGAGGCGGCTCGCCCGCGCAACCCGCTGTGAATCGCATGGAATTCCCGTGTCGATGAGAACAGTTGGCTCGGTGGTGTTTCTCAGCTCGGCCGATGGTTTTTACGGGAACTCCGCATTCCTCACCGGTGCCCTGGTCCGGTAAGGCCGCACGAGACCCGCGAGAAGTCCGTTCAAGAACATACCGAGCAGTCACTTGAGCGCCGATACAGCATCGTTCGGGGCTCGTTGGGGGAAGCCGGGGGGAAGCCCGGGAAGCCGGGGGAAGCCGGGGGAAGCCGGGGGAAGTCGGTGACGGCCCCGGGACCGGTCACCCAGTGGCACAGAGGCTCCTGAGCGGCAAAGTTCCGGCAGCCCACCGTCTTTTCCGGCACTCGCCGCCCGACCCTCAAGCGGCCTTCCACCCGAAACCGAGTCTTGGTTGAGGTGCTGCACCCACGGTGGCGGAGGAAGGAGGCACTGTGGACGGTACGTACGGTGGCGAACGCACAGAAAGCGTCGAACTCACCGCAGGGCCGCTCATGACGGCGGCCGATCAGTTCCCCCCGGGTGACCCGGCTTCACCCGGCCACCCTGACTCCCGGGAATCCGCCCTGCCGGCCGGTGGCACCGACTCCGCACACCTGACGGTGTGCCTCGTGGGAGCCGGTCCCCGCGGCCTGTCCGTACTGGAGAGGCTCTGCGCGCAGGAACGGAAGTCGCCCCGCTGGCAGGCCGTCACGGTGCATGTCGTCGACCCCGACCCGCCGGGCTCGGGACGCGTGTGGCGCCCCACGCAGTCCCGGCACCTGCTGATGAACACCGTCGCCTCCCAGGTGACGGTCTACACCGACGCCAGCGTCCGTATCGACGGCCCGCTGGAGGAGGGCCCCAGCCTGCACGAGTGGGCCAAGACCCTGGAGTCCGGATCCCTGGACGGCATCGGCCCGCACGCCGGCCACGACGACGTCCTGGCCGAGGCACGCCGCCTGGGCCCCGACTCCTACCCCACCCGCGCGCTCTACGGCTGCTACCTGACCTGGGCGTTCCAGCAGGTGGTCGAGAACGCCGCAGCGCACGTCACGGTGCACACCCACCCGGTACGGGCCGTCGCCCTGGAGGACGCCGACCCCGCGGCCGGACGGCGCGGTGCGCAGACCGTCACCCTGGAGGACGGCACCCGGCTCACCGGCCTGTCCGCGGTCGTGCTGGCGCAGGGCCACGTGCCCGCCGAGCTCTCCGACACCGAGCGGGACCTGGCCGCCTTCGCCGACCGGCACACCCTGACCTACCACCCGCCCGCCAACCCGGCCGACGTCGACCTCACCTCCGTCGGCCCCGGCGAGAGCGTGCTGCTGCGCGGACTCGGACTGAACTTCTTCGACTACATGGCGCTGTTCACCCAGGGCCGCGGCGGCACCTACGCCCGGGTCGACGGGCGTCTGGTGTACCGGCCCTCGGGCCGCGAACCGCGTCTGTTCGCCGGCTCCCGGCGCGGTGTGCCGTACCAGGCCCGCGGCGAGAACGAGAAGGGCGCCCACGGCCGCCACCACCCGCGGCTGCTCACCGCCGGGTACATCGCCGGCCTGCGCGCCCGGGACATCCGCGGCGGCGCCGTCGACTTCGCCGCCGACCTGTGGCCGCTGATCTCCAAGGAGGTGTGCGCGGTCTACTACGCGGCCCTGCTCGCGGCCCGCGGCGAGCCCGCCTCCGTGCGCGAGGACTTCACCGAGCGGTACCTGCACGCCGAGCCCGGTCCCGCCGAGACCGCCCTCCTGGACGAGGCCGGCATCGGCGCGGACCGGCGCTGGGACTGGGAGCGCATCGCCCGCCCGTACGGCGACCGCGTCTTCAACGACCTGCCCGGCTTCCGACGGTGGCTGCTCGGCCATCTCCGGGAGGACGTCCGCCTGGCCCGCCAGGGCAACGTCAGCGGTCCGGTCAAGGCCGCCCTCGACGTCCTGCGCGACCTGCGCAACGAACTGCGGCTCGCCGTCGACCACGCCGGCCTGGCCGCCGCCTCGCACCGCGACCACCTCGACCGCTGGTACACCCCGCTCAACGCCTACCTGTCCATCGGCCCGCCCGCCTCCCGCATCGAGGAGATGACCGCGCTCATCGAAGCGGGCGTCCTGGAGGTGACCGGCCCCGGCCTGGGCGTCGGCGTGAACCCGCACGACCCGCTCGGCCCCTGCTTCGTCGCCACCTCGCGCGGGATACCGGGCGTACGGATCCGGGCCACGGTCCTGATCGAGGCGCGTCTGCCCGAGATCGACCTGCGGCGCACCGCGGACCCGCTGATGCGCCGGATGCTGCGCACCGGCCAGTGCCGCCCCCACCGCATCCCCGGCGCGGACGGCACCGGCTACGAGACCGGCGGCCTCGCCGTGTCCGAACGGCCCTACCACCTGATCGACGCGCGGGGTGTGCCGCACCCCCGGCGCTTCGCCTACGGCGTCCCCACCGAGTCCGTGCACTGGGTGACCGCCGCGGGCATCCGGCCCGGCGTCGGCTCGGTCACGCTGGAGGACTCCGACGCCATCGCGGCGGCGGTCCTCGCGATCCCCGCTGCGGCGCCCGCCCCCGCCGCGCCGGCGCCCGCCCCGCGCGCACCCGCGGCGGCGCCCGTACCCGCCACGCCCCCCGGACCTCAGGCCGGCCCCCACCGGCTGGTCACCGCCGCGGCGAACACGCCCCCGAGCACCGAGGCAGACGTATGACGTCCCCGCACGACCCCCCGCAGCCCGTCGCCGTGCCCGCCCACCTGGACGCCGGACTGCTCTCACCGGTGCGGGCCGGCACCCCCGTCGAGGCGGCCGTCGGCGACCGCGCATGGCTCCAGGCGATGCTCGACGCGGAAGCCGGACTCGCCCGTGCCCAGGCCCGCTGCGGTACGGTGCCCGCACAGGCCGCCGAGGCCATCACCGCCGCCGCCCGCGCGGACCTGCTCGACGTCCGCGAACTCGCCCTGGCCGCACGGGAGACCGCGAACCCGGTCGTGGGCCTGGTCAAGGCGCTCACCGCGGTGGTCGCCGCCCGCGCCCCGCAGGCCGCCGAGTACGTCCACCGCGGCTCGACCAGCCAGGACGTCTTCGACACCGGCGCCATGCTGGTCGCCCAGCGGGCCCTGCGCCTGACCCTCGCCGACCTGCGGGCCGTCGCCGACGCGCTCGCCGGCCTCGCCGGCGCCCACCGGGACACCCCGATGGCCGGCCGCACCCTCGCCCTGCACGCCGTGCCCACCACCTTCGGGCTCAAGGCGGCCGGCTGGCACCGGCTCGTCCTGGACGCCGCCGAGCGCCTCGAACGCGTCCACGACAGCCTCCCGGTGTCCCTCGGCGGCGCGGCCGGCACCCTCGCCGGCTACCTCCAGTACGCCGGCGAGGACCGCGACCCGGCCAGGGTGCTGGGCGAACTCGGCGCCGCCTTCGCCGCCGAGACCGGCCTCACCGACCCCGTGCTGCCCTGGCACGCCCTGCGCACCCCCGTCGCCGACCTGGCCGCCGCCCTCGCCCACACCGCCGGAGCACTCGGCAAGATCGCCGCCGACGTGCTGGTGCTGACCCGCACCGAGGTCGGGGAACTGACCGAACCCTCGGTCGCCGGACGGGGCGCCTCCTCGGCGATGCCGCACAAGCGCAACCCGGTGCTCGCCACCCTGATCCGCTCCGCCGCGCTCCAGGTGCCCGCCCTGGCCGCCGTCCTCACCCAGTGCCTGCCCGCCGAGGACGAACGCTCCGCCGGGGTCTGGCACGCCGAGTGGCAGCCGCTGCGCGAGGCCCTGCGGCTCACCGGCGGCGCCGCCCACACGGCCGTCGAACTCGCCCGGGGCCTGACCGTCCACCCCGCCCGCATGCGCGCCAACCTGGACGCGACCGGCGGCCTGCTCGTCTCCGAACGCGTCTCGGCCGTCCTCGCCCCGCGCATCGGCAAGAGCGCGGCCAGGGAACTCGTCACCCAGGCCTCGCTGATCGCCGCCGGCACCGGACGGCCCCTCGCCGACACCCTCGCCGAACTGCCCCAGCTCGCCGGCATCCTCACCCGCGCCGAAGCCGCCGCCCTCCTCGACCCGGCCGCCTACACCGGCGCCGCCGGCGCCCTGGTCGACCGGGCCCTGTCCGCGGCCGACGAGGCCCGGACACCCGCGCCCTGACCGCGGGCCCGCCGCGGCACCCGCGCCGTCGCCGGCCCGTGGCGGGGCACCACCGCCGCCCGGGGCGCACCACGCCCCGGCGGCGGGCTCGCTCAAGCCCGTCTCGCACCGCCCTGGAGGATGGCTCGAACCTCCGCCCCCGACGGCGCGAAACACGCCCCAACGGAGTCCGGGCCCCGCATGATGCAATCACAACACACGGGGAGGGCAGGCGAGTTGAGTCTGGACGCACGTGTACGCCAGGGGACGGGGGGCCACGGCCACGCCGTGGTCATCGGTTCGAGCATCGCCGGTCTCACCGCGGCCCGAGCGCTGGCCGGCCTCATGGACCGGGTCACCGTCATCGAACGCGACTGGGTGCCCACCGGTGTCGGGCGGCGCCGCGGCGTGCCCCAGGCACGCCACACCCACACCCTCGCGCAACCCGCCCGGCACGGCCTGGAACAGCTGTTCCCCGGCATCACCGAGGACCTCACCCGCGCCGGCGCCGACCACATCCGCATGCCTCTGGACACCCTGCTGTACGGCCCCGCCGGCTGGCTGCCCCGCTTCGACTCCGGCCTGTCGGTGCTCAGCGCCGGCCGCGACCTCATCGACACCGTGATACGCGACCGGCTGCGCGCCGACCCCGCGGTCACCTTCTTACCCGGGCACGAGGCCCTCTCCCTCCAGCCCGGCCCCCAGGACACCGTCACCGGCGTCTGGGTGCGCGCCCGGGACCGCGGGGCGCCCGACGGATGGACCACCCGCCGCCTGATCTCGGCCGACTTCGTGGTGGACGCCACCGGCCGCGACTCACGCGCCCCCCGGTGGCTCGCCGACCTCGGCTACCAGCCCCCCAGGGAGAGCGTGGCCGCCTCCCGGACCACGTACGCCACCGCCCTGCTCACCCCGCCCGTCGGCCACTTCGCCGACTGGAAGAGCGTGCTGATCACCGCCTCCGACGCCCAGCCCGGCCACGGCGTGCTCCACCCCGTCGAAGGAGGCCGCTGGTCGGTGACCCTGGCCTCCGCCGACGGCGGCCCCCCGCCCGCCGACCACGACAGCCTCGTACGCGCCGCCGCCGGCCTCGGCCACCCCCTGCTCCGCGAGCTCATCGAGTCCGCCACCCCGCTCGGCCCCGTCTACTCCTGCGGCCGCACCGAGAACCGCTGGCGCCACTACGAGGAACTGCGCCGCTGGCCCGACCAGTTCCTCGCCGTCGGCGACGCCCTCACCGCCCTCGACCCCGTCCACGGGCAGGGCATGACCACCGCGGTGGACTGCGCCCTCGTCCTCGGCCACCTGCTCGCCTCCCACGGCACCCCCGTCGGCCTCGGCCACCGGCTGCGCCGCGCCCTCGCCCACCGGCTGACCCCCGCCTGGCGGCTGAGCACCCACAACCTCACCGCGGCGGACGGCCGCGGCGACCCGCTGGCCGGCCTGCGGGCCCGGACCGGCCGGCGCTACACCGCCCGCGTGGCGGCCGCCGCCACCGCCGACCAGCACGCCGCGACCCTTCTCGTCGAGCTGCTCCAGGGCGCCGCCCCGCCCGTCGCGGCACTGCGCCCGGCCGTCCTGCGCGCCGCACTGCGCCCCCGCCGCAGGCCGGCCCCGCCGGCCCCGCCCAGTTCCACGCACGGCCCCGGCGCACCGCGCCGCCGCCGGCTCGCCCGCGAGGCCGGCTCGCCCGGGAAGGCCGCCGCAAGCCCGTACCCGGCCGCAGGCCGGACCGAGCGCAGCAATACCCTTCCCCTATGACAGGAGTACATCAACTGGCCTCTACGGGCGCCAACTTGAGTGACCTGTGGTTACGGCGGGCAGACAACAAGCCTGCAGTCCCGGCCCAGTTGAGCCCGAAGAAGGACGACATGAGCCCCGCCACCTCACAACTCACTCAAGAATCACTCAAGTTACGTCTGGTCTTAGGCGCCTTAGGCTCGAATGCGGTTGTCGGGCCGCGCCGCGCGTCGATAGCGTTCCAGCAGCTCCAGGGCACCGGCCCGCTTGCGCCGCGGCAGGCCACCCCCCACTCCGGGCGCCGGACGAACGGAAAGGGTGTGCCTGTGACGGCCATGCGGCGAGGGGAGGGCGTCCGGGTATGAGCACGACCGAAACGGCGCCGTCAGGTACGCGCACCGAGGCGCCGAAGGGCGAGCGCCTCGCGGACTGGGCGGACGGACGGCTGGGGCTTTACCACTTCCGGTTCCTGGTCCGGAAGGTGTTCCCCGAGCACTGGTCCTTCATGTTCGGTGAGATCGCGCTCTACAGCTTCGTGATGCTGCTGCTCACCGGGACCTGGCTCACCTTCTTCTTCGACCCGAGCATGTCGGAGACCGTCTACAACGGCTCGTACGAGCCGCTGCAGGGCATCCGCATGTCGCAGGCGTTCGCCTCGACGGTGGACATCAGCTACGAGGTGCGCGGCGGCCTGCTGATCCGCCAGCTGCACCACTGGTCCGCGCTCGTCATGATCGGCGCGCTGTGCCTGCACACCCTGCGGCACTTCCTGACCGGCTCGTTCCGCAAGCCGCGCGAGCTCAACTGGGTCATCGGCTTCGTGATGCTGATCCTGGTGACCCTCGAAGGCTTCTTCGGGTACTCGCTCCCCGACGACCTGCTCTCCGGCACCGGCCTGCGCATCGCCTCGGGCATCACGCTGGCCATCCCGCTGGTCGGCACGTACGCGCACATGTTCATGTTCGGCAGCGAGTTCCCCGGCACGGACATCGTGACCCGTCTCTACCCGGTGCACATCCTGCTGCTGCCGGCCCTGATCTTCATCCTGCTGTCGGTGCACCTGATCCTGGTCTTCTACCACAAGCACACCCAGTTCCGGGGTCCGGCCCGCACCGAGCAGAACGTCATCGGCCAGCCCCTCTTCCCGCACTACACGGCCAAGGCCGGCGGCTTCTTCTTCCTCGTCACCGGCACCCTCACGCTGCTCGCGGGCATCGCACAGATCAACCCCGTGTGGCGGTACGGGCCCTACCGGGCCGACCAGATCTCCCAGGGCTCCCAGCCCGACTGGTACATGGGCTTCCTCGAAGGCGCCCTGCGCGCCATGCCGCCGTGGGAGTTCACCGTCTGGGGCGGCTACACCGTCAACCTCGGCGTGGTCATCCCGGCCGTCATCCTGCCCACCGTGATGATCGTCGTGTTCGGCGCGTGGCCGTTCCTGGAGGCCTGGGTCACCGGTGACCGGTCCGAGCGCCACCTGCTCGACCGGCCGCGCGACCACCCCACCCGCACCGCGTTCGGCATCTCCTTCGTGGCCCTGTACCTGGTGCTGTTCTTCGGCGGCGCCAACGACGTCCTCGCCGAACGCTTCAGTCTGTCGCTGAACTCCATCACCTGGGCGGTCCGCATCGGCGTCTTCGTGGTCCCGGCACTGACGTACGTCATCACCCGGCGGATCTGTCTGGCCCTGCAGCGGCGCGAGCGGGACAAGCTGCTGCACGGCCGCGAGACCGGCAGGATCCGCAGGCTGCCGCACGGCGAGTTCATCGAGGTGCACGAGCGCCTGGACCGCGGCACCGAGTACGCGCTGCTGTCCCGCGAGGCCTACCGGCCGCTGCCCGCACCCCGGACCGAGAGCGACGGCGTGCCCAACCCCAGGGCGCGCAAGCAGGTCCTGCGCCACAGGCTCAGCCGCTGGCTGTACGGCAACCAGATCGAGAAGCCGACGGTCCAGGAGATGCGCGAGGCCCTGGAGCACTTCGAGCACGCCTCGTCCAACGGCCACGGTGCGCCGGGCGGCCACGCCTCGTCCAACGGCCACCGGGCGCTGGGCGGCCACGGTCCGGCCGACGGCCACAAGGTGACCGCCGGCGCACCGGCCGCCGCCGAGAGCGGGGAGCAGGACCCCGAACGGCACTGACCCGGCGGCACGAGACCGAGTCGGCGGCGGCGCGGGTGATCAGGGGACGGTCACCCGCGCCGCCGCATGTCCCGCCCCCACCGCCCCCACCGCCCCCACCGCCTTCCCCCGCACCCGTCGGCCCGTACCGCGCCCGCACCGTCCGAGCCGCCCCGCAGGGCCCGTACCGCGCCCGTACCGCACCCGCGAGGCCGCACCGCGGCGTCGCCGCCCGCACCCGCCCCGGCCCGTTCCCCCCGACCTCCCCCCGACCTCCCCACCCGTCAGCGCGCGCCGCGTCCGCGGCGCGGCCGAACGTCCGTCCACGGAGGCCCGATGAGCACAACCCCCTGGCGCCGGGACACCCCCCGGGCCGAGTCCATCACCCGGGCGCGCACCGGCCTCACGCAGGACCTGCGGGCCCGTCAGCGCCGCTACCTGATGGCGATGCTGGTGCGCACCGCCTGCGTGGTGCTGATGGCCGCCACCTGGAGCCGCTGGCCCGTCGTCGCCGTCGGCGCCCTGGTCGGCGCGGCGCTCATCCCCTACCTCGCCGTGGTGGCCGCCCAGGCCGGCTGGCGGCAGCAGCGCGGCACCCGCCCCGCCCTGGCACCGGTCCGGGCGGAGCAGACCACCCGCGTCGTCCTGGAGCCCACCCAAATCCTGCCCCCGGAACGCAACTCCGCCGTCTGACAAGCCACTTCGCCGCGCGGGCCGACCCGCTCCCCGGCCCCCGCGGGCGTGATCCAGGTCACTTCTGCGTTCTCTTGGCGGCGCGACGCCAGGCGTGTCACTATTTCTGCACGCCTTCCCTGCCCGAAAACCGCCGACTCCAGGCGGTGGCGCCTCTCGCTCGCGGCTCTTCGGGCGATCTCGTCCAAGCCGCCTCGTAGCAGGGTTTCCGCGTACAGGCCCCGCACACCGTCGAGCCGGCCGGCCACGGCCGCGCCCACCCGCCGACGGCCGGTGCGGCCGACGGCCCCGAGCCATGCCGCCCTGCGCCCTGTACCCCGACACCACCGTGCACCCCGCGGAGCCGCCGTCACCAGGCCGCCCCACGGGGTGCACCGTGCTGCGCCCGAACGACCCGTCTCCCGGCCGACAGCGGACCGGGCGGCGCCGGAGTGCGCGAAAGGCCCTTCACACCAGGCGACTCTACAGAAAGTGGAATCCAGGATGCCTAGGCTCTGCAAGCCCGCGGTGCATGCGCCGGAACACATCATCACCATGGAGGAGACTCTGGAGTTCGCCGAGAGAGTCCACGCCGGAAAGCCCCAGCTGCCGCTGGCACTCCGCCTGATCCGCAACACCGGGGTGCAGAAGCGGCACATCGTGCAGCCCATCGAGAAGACCCTGGAGCACCCGGGGCTGACCGAGCGCAACCGCATCTACGAGGCCGAGTCCAAGAAGTGGACCCCCGGCGTCATCGAAGAGGCCCTGAAGAACGCCGACGTGGCGGCCCGGGACATCGACGCCGTCATCTACGTGTCGTGCACCGGCTTCCTCATGCCGTCGCTGACCGCCTGGCTGATCAACAAGATGGGCCTGCGCTCCGACACCCGCCAGATCCCCATCGCCCAGCTGGGCTGCGCGGCCGGCGGCGCGGCCGTCAACCGCGCCCACGACTTCTGCATGGCCCACCCCGGCAGCAACGTCCTCATCGTGTCCTGCGAGCTGTGCTCCCTGTGCTACCAGCCCACCGCCGACGACATCGGCTCGCTGCTCTCCGACGGCCTGTTCGGCGACGCGGTCGCCGCCGCCGTGGTGCGCGACATCGGCGGCACCGGCATCGAGCTGGAGCGCAACGCCTCCTACCTCATCCCGGACACCGAGGAGTGGATCTCCTACGCCGTCAGGGACACCGGCTTCCACTTCCAGCTGGACCGCCGCGTGCCCGGCACCATGGAGCCCCTCGCCCCCGTGCTGCGCGAACTGGCCAAGGACCACAGCTGGGACGCCGGCAACCTCGACTTCTACATCATCCACGCGGGCGGCCCGCGCATCCTCGACGACCTCGCCAAGTACCTCGAGGTGGACCGCGACGTCTTCCGGCACAGCTGGTCGACCCTGACCGAGTACGGGAACATCGCCAGCGCCGTCGTCCTGGAGGCCGCCCGCCGCCTCTTCGAGGAGGAGACCCCGCAGCCCGGCGCCACCGGCATCATCGCCGGCTTCGGCCCCGGCATCACCGCCGAGATGGCCCTCGGCACCTGGGCGGCGGACGCCACGCGCAGCATCGTCTGAACCCGCCGACGGACAACGGAAAGCGAAGGAAATGACCGATCTCATCGTCCCGGCGGGAGCAGGGCGCAAGCTGATCACCCCGGCCCAGGAAGTCACCTTCAAGGCCACCAAGGAGATGGGCTCCTCCGTGTCCGTCTTCGAGGTCGTCGTCCCGCCCGGCTTCGACGTCGGCGCGCATGTGCACGGCGACGCCGAGGAGTTCTTCTACGTCCTGGACGGCGAACTGGACCTGCTGGCCTTCGAGCCGGTCGAGCGGACCGCGGACAGCTGGCACCACTGGGAGTCCCCCAAGGGCGACCGCGTCATCCGCGCCGGTGAGGGCAGCTGCATGTTCGTCCCGCCCGGCACCCCGCACGCCTTCCGCAACGCCACCGACAAGCCGGCCAGGATGCTCTTCCAGTGCCACCCCTCGCCCGTCCACGAGGACTACTTCGAGGAGATCGCGGAGATCTGGTCGCGCGGCAAGACCGTGGACGCGGCCGCGGTGGAGGAGATGCGCCGACGCTACGACGTCCACCAGATCACCCCCCTGCGCTACGAGCCGCCCGCCCACCTGCTGCCCGCCCAGCCGACCGCAGAGCACGGAGCGTGACGGAGATGAGCACCATGGACCAGATCCCCCTCGTACACGCCAGCCTGGGCGAGCAGGAGCTCGCCGCCGTCGCCGAGGTGTTCGCCTCCGGCTGGCCGGCCGGACAGGGCCCCAGGGGCAAGGCCCTGGAGACCCGGCTGAAGGAACGCTACGCAGCCGGTGACGCGGTCGCGGTCAGCAACTGCGGCGCCGCCCTGCACCTGGCGATGCTCGCCCTCGGCGTCAAGCCGGGCGACGAGGTCGTCGTCGCCGACTACACCTTCCCCGCGCCCGCCCACGCCGTCCGCTACGTCGGTGCGACCCCGGTCTTCGCCGACGTACGCCCCGACACCGGCACCGTCGACCCCGAGGCGGTGGCCGCCCTGGTCACCCCGCGCACCGTCGGCATCATCGCCGTCGACACGCTCGGCCTGCCCGCCGACTACGCCGACCTGCAGCAGATCGCCGACCGCCACGGCCTGTTCGTGGTCGAGGACGCCGCCTGCGCGGTCGGCGCGACCTACCGGGGCCGCGAGGCCGGCGCCCTCGCCGAGGTCGCCTGTCTGTCCTTCCACGGCCGCAAGGGCGCCACCAGCGGAGAGGGCGGCGCCCTGATCGCCACCGACCCCGCCGTCGGCGCGGCCGCCCGCCGGCTGTCCTCGTTCGGCATCGGCAGCATCTACGACCAGGCGCAGGTCATCGACATGCCGATCCCGCAGTTCACCGAGATCGGCTACAACTTCAAGCTGTCCGACATCGCCGCCGCGATCCTCCAGGTCCAGCTCGGCCGGATCGAGGAACTCCTGGAGCGCCGCCGCGCCGTCGCCGCCCGCTACGCCGAGCTCTTCGCCGACGAGGAGCTCCTGGCCACCCCGTACGTACCGGCCGACCGCACCCACGCCTGGCAGTCCTACCTGGTGACGCTGGACCCGGCCGTCAACCGCGCCGGCGTCGCCGCCGACCTGCGCGCCCAGGGCATCGGCTGCCTGCACGGCACCTGGGCGAGCCACCTCCAGCCCGCCTTCGGGGCGAAGCAGGACTGCCCCGTCTCGGCCGACCTGTTCCGGCGCAACCTCGGCATACCCATGCACGCCGAGCTGACCATGAGCCAGGTCGAACGCGTCGCGGAAGCCGTCCGCGCCGCCGTGCGCACCCACGCCACGTCCACCCGCAGCGCCGCCTGACACCGCGCCCCGTACAGACCCGCAGCGCCCACGCGCAGCGCCCACGCGCAGCGCCGTACGCGCCATGCCGTACGCGCCGTCCCGCACAGGGCACGGGGCACGGGGCGCTCCGCGTACGGGGCGCGCCCGCCCCGCCCCGTACGCGCACCGCGACCGGCCGCCGCTGCGGGCCCCCACCGCGGGCTTCGCCCGGATTCCAGCGGTACTTGAGACGCGGTTCGTACGCTCCGGACGCACCGCCCCGCAACGCCGCGGGACGGCTGCCCGCCCGGCCACGGAACCCGCACCCGCGCCGACGACCACGCAGCGCGCCCAAAGGAGACAGACCCCATGAAGGGCTCCACCGTCTACTCATCGATACAGAAGCGCGGTCTCCACATCGGACTCCTGCCGGAGATGGCCGCGGCCGTGAACCCGTCCACGCCGATCACCCTGGACCACGACCTGGACGTCCTGCCCGAAGCGGGACGGCGGCTGACGGTGGCCCAGTACGCCGAGCACGTCGACGACCTGGCGGCCCGCCTGTGGGCGGCCGGGGTCCGGCCCGACGAACGCGTCGTCATCTTCAAGACCGCCAACGCCGACCACTGGATGCTCGCCGCCGCGGTCTCCCGCATCGGCGGCGTGGTGGTCAACCTCTCGCCGCACCTGGACGCCGAGACCGTCGCCGTCCTTCTCCAGCGCGTCGGCCGCCCCACCCTGCTCAGCGACGGCAGCAGGCTCGACCTGCTCGCCGGCATCCCGCTGGCGGACCTCACCACCCGCGTGATCAGCTCCCACGGGGAGCGCCCGGGCGCCGTCCACCTCGCCGGCCTCGCCGGATCGCCGCGGGTCAGGCCCGTCGTCCGCCCCATCGACGAGGCGGCCGTCATCACCCACACCTCCGGCACCACCGGCATCCCCAAGCTCGTCGTGCACACCCCCCGCACCCAGGGCATCCGCCTCGTACCGCAGTGGCGCCTGCTGTCGCTGATGCGCGGGAAGGAGACCGTCGCCATCCACGTGCCCTTCGTGCACTCCCGGATGGTCGCGGCCATGTCCCTGGCCCTGCTGAAGGAGTACCCGGTCCTGCTCATGCGCGAGTCGGACCCCGCCGACGTCGCGGAACAGCTCCTCAGGCACCGGCCGGTCTTCATCGAGGCCCTGCCCAACTCCCTGATGGAGTGGGAGGACCTCGCCGACGACCCGCGCATGCCGTTCGGCTCCGTGAAGGTCTTCAGCAGCACCTTCGACGCCATCCACCCCCGCACGATGAGCCGCCTGCTGAACGCCTCCAACCGCCGCGGAGCGCTGTTCTTCCAGATCTACGGCCAGAGCGAGGTCGGCCCCGCCGTCGGCCGCGCCTACTTCCGACGCACCGCGCACAAGGCCAACGGCCGGTGCGTCGGCTGGGCCATGCCCCACGGCGCGGCCCGGGTCCGCGTCGTCAGCCGCGACGGCCACACCCCCTCCGAGCAGAACCCCGGCTTCATCGAGGTCGCCTGGGACGGCCTGGCGAAGACGTACTACGGCGAGCAGGAGCGCTACGACACCAACCGTGACGGCGACTGGTGGCGCACCGGCGACGTGGGCTACCGCACCCGGTTCGGCTGTCTGCACATGCTCGACCGCGAGGTCGACATGATCCCCGGGGTGCGCAGCTCCCTGGAGGTCGAGGACGTCGTCCTGAGCAAGCTCGGCGAACTGAGCGAACTCGTCGTGGTCCAGGGCCCCAACGCCGAACCCGTCCCGGTCATCTGCACCGTCGACGACCAGCCCCTGGACCCCGACCGCTGGCGCGCCGCCGTCGCCGCGTTCCCCCAGCTCGCCGACCCGGTCCAGATCCCGCAGGCCGAACTGCCCCGCACCGCCACCCTGAAGGTGCAGCGCCTGGCGCTGGCCCGGCGCTTCGAGGAGCAGCTCCACCAGTCGGCCTGACGCCCGCCGGCCGCGCCGAGGGAGGGCCCCGCACCGGGCCCTCCCTCGGCGCCGTTGCGCGGCGGGCCGCTCGGCACACACTCCAGGCGGACCCCACCGCGCGCCCCTTCAATGGCGGCAGAGCCTCCACCGGCCCCCGCGGCCGGAAGGGCCGGGCCGTCCGCGCCGCCGACCACGCACCGGCCCCTCTGCTCACACGCCCCGCCCAAGGAGATACGCAGTGACCACCGACGTGACCTCCCGGCTGGCCCCCGGCCAGGAGACGACCGCCTCCGTGCGCCGTATCACCGACGACCTGCTGCAGCGCGTGGAGCACCGGCTGCGCTCGTTCCTCGCCGCCGAGCGCACCCGCCACGCCGACGTCGACGAACGGGCGGGCACCGTCCTCGACACCCTGTCCGACCTGGTCACCTCGGGCGGCAAACGCATCCGCCCCGCCTTCTGCGTCACCGGCTACCTCGCCGCCGGCGGCGACCCGGGCGACCCGGGCATCGTGGCGGCCGCCGCCGGTCTGGAGATGCTGCACGTCGCCGCGCTCATCCACGACGACGTCATCGACAACTCCACCCGGCGGCGCGGCAGGCCGACCATGCACACCGCCTACGCCGACCACCACGGCACCAGCGACTGGCGCGGCGAGGCCCGCCGCTACGGCGAGGGCATGGCCATCCTCATCGGCGACCTGGCCCTGGTCTACTCGGACGAACTGATGTCCGAGGCCCCCGCCGGGCTCCGCGCCGAGTGGCACCGGCTGCGCTCCGAGGTCCACATCGGCCAGTGCCTGGACGTCACCGCCGCCGCCGAGTTCTCCGTCGACCCCCGCCTCTCCCGTCTGATCGCCCTCATCAAGTCCGGCCGCTACACCATCCACCGGCCCCTCGTCATGGGCGCCGACGCCGCCGGACGCCCCGACCTGGCCGCCGCCTTCACGGAGTACGGTGAGGCCGTCGGCGAGGCCTTCCAGCTCCGCGACGACCTGCTGGACGCCTTCGGCGACTCCGCCGAGACCGGCAAACCCGCCGGACTCGACTTCAGCCAGCACAAGATGACCCTGCTGCTGGGCTGGGCGATGCAGCGCGACGCACGCGTCCGCACCCTGATGACCGAGCCCGGCCACACCCCCGACGAGGTGCGCCGCCGCCTGCTGGACACCGGCGTCCCCGAGGACGTCGAACGCCACATAGCCGACCTCGTCGAGCGCGGCCGCAAGGCCATCGCCGGCGCGCCCCTCGCCCCGGCCTGGCGCACCGCACTCGCCGACATGGCCCTGCGCGTCACCTACCGGACCCACTGAACCGGCTCTTCACACCCTGCGGCGGCGGCACTGGACGAAACACCGCGACCAGGAGCGCCCTTCATGGAGCACTTAGTACAGCACGCCGTCACCCTCATCCGAGAACGCTTCTGGGAGCCCCTCACCCTGGACGACCTCGCGCGCAGCGTGACGGTCAGCAAGTACCACTTCCTGCGGGTCTTCACCCGTGTCACCGGCGTCACCCCGGGGCGCTTCCTGACCGCCGTACGGCTGCAGGAGGCCAAACGCCTGCTGCTGAGCACCTCCCTCAACGTCGCCGAGATCTCGGCCCGGGTCGGCTACAGCAGCACCGGCAGCTTCACCCGCCGCTTCACCGAGTCCGTCGGACTCTCCCCCACCCAGTACCGCAGGCTCTCCCTCGCCACCCGGGCCGAGCCCCGCGACCCCGTACCGTCAGGGAGCGTCCCCGCCACCGTCGTACCGCTGCCCCGGGCCCGGCCGGCCGGCTCCGTCACCGGCGTCCTGCACACCCCGGGGGCCGACCTCGCCACCGCCTACGTGGGTGCCTTCGACGGCGCCATCCTGCAAGGCGTCCCCGCCTCCTGGAGCAGCGCCACCGCGCCCGGCCGCTTCACCCTCACCCGCGTGCCCCGGGGCACCTGGTACATCCACGCCGTCGCCCGGGGCCGGGGCCCCGCCGACACCTCCGGCTCTGACCACTGCCTGCTGATGGCCACCGTGGGACCGGTCCGGGTCGAGGGCGACGGCGGTCACCCGCTCGACATCACCCTGTCCCCCATGGACTGGACCCGCCCGCCGATCCTCTCCGCGCTGCTGGACCTCGCCCCGCAGCCGCTGGCGGCCTGACCCGCCTCCCCGGCCGGCCTCAGGCACCCTCGCCGGACCAGCGGAGACACCCGGCCTCCGGAGACCGAAGGCATGAACACACATCAGACCACGTCCCTCCTCCTCGGCCTGGCCGCCGTCGTGCTGCTGGCACGCCTGCTCGGCATCCTCGCCCGGCGCCTCGGCCAGCCCGCGGTCACGGGCGAGGTCCTCGCCGGCGTCGCCCTGGGACCCACGCTTCTGGACGGGGCGATCTCCGACGCCCTGTTCCCCGCCGCCACCAGACCCCTGCTCGGCGCCCTGGCGACGGTCGGCGTCACAGTCTTCATGTTCATGGTCGGCCTGGAGGTCGACGGCGCGCTCGTCCGCGGCAACGGAGGCCTCGCCGCGAGCGTCTCCGTCAGCTCCATCGTCGTGCCCTTCGGCCTCGGGACGCTCCTCGCCCTCCACCTCGCCGACGACTACGGCACCCCGCACCGCACGGCGTTCATGCTCTTCATGGGCATCGCCATGGCCATCACCGCGTTCCCGGTGCTGGCCCGCATCCTCACCGACCGGCAGATGACCCACACCCCGCTCGGCGCCATGGCCGTGGCCTGCGCCGCCATCGGAGACGTCCTCGCCTGGGCCCTGCTCGCCGCCGTGGTCGCCGTCAGCGGCTCGGCCACCGCCGGCCAGTGGCGCATCCTGCTCGCCGCCCCCTACCTGCTGGGCATGTTCCTCGTCCTGCGCCCGCTGCTGCGCCGCCACGCCGCCCGCCGGCCCGGACTCCGGCTCACCCCGACCGTGTTCGCCTGCGTCCTCGCGGGCCTGCTGCTGTCCGCCGCCGCCACCGAGTGGATGGGACTGCACTACATCTTCGGTGCCTTCCTCTTCGGCGCGATCCTTCCGCGCACCCGCACCGAGCAGCTGCGCACCCAGCTGCACGACCGGCTCTGGGCGCTGACCGGCACCCTGCTGCTGCCGGTGTTCTTCCTGGTCTCCGGCCTCCAGGTCGACCTGTCGGCGTTGGACGCCGGCGCGCTGGGCGCACTGGCGCTGATCCTGCTCGTCGCCGTCGGCGGCAAGTTCCTCGGCGCGTTCGCCGCCGCCCGGCTGAACCGGATGCCGGCCCGTCAGTCCGCCGCGCTGGCCACCTTGATGAACACCCGCGGCCTCACCGAGCTGATCGTGCTGAACGTGGGCCTGCAGCTCGGCTTTCTCGGCCGGGACCTCTACTCGCTCATGGTCGTCATGGCCGTGCTCACCACCGCCATGACAGGGCCGCTGCTCAACCGGATCCTGGGCCGGCCCCGGGCCGACGGCACCGGGACGCCGCCGGGCGCCCCCGAACCGCCGGCCGAGCCCAAGACCGTCCGCACCACCGCCGCCTGACCTTCCCGTTGCCGCTGTCCCCGTCCCGGGGATGCCCGTCCTGGGGATGCCCGTCCTGGCGGTCCCCGTCCTGGCGATGCCCGTTCCCCCGTTCCGCAGAGTCTTCCTCCGAGGAGTCTTCATGCCCGGCTCAAACCCAACCCGGCCCGACACCGGGACCGTGCAGCGTCTGGACCGGGTGGTGATCCGGTTCGCGGGGGATTCGGGTGACGGCATGCAGCTCACCGGTGACCGCTTCACCTCGGAGACGGCGTCGTTCGGGAACGACCTGTCGACGCTGCCGGACTTCCCCGCCGAGATCCGCGCCCCTGCCGGGACCCTGCCCGGGGTGTCGTCCTTCCAGCTGCACTTCGCCGATCACGACATCCTCACCCCGGGGGACGCACCGGACGTCCTGGTGGCGATGAATCCGGCCGCACTGAAGGCGAACACCGGCGATCTGCCGCGCGGCGCGGAGATCATCGTCGACAAGGACGAGTTCACCGGACGGGCGTTGCGGAAGGCCGGCTACGACGGCAGCCCGCTGGAGGACGGCTCGCTGGCCGGCTTCCGCGTGCATCCCGTGCCTCTGACCACGCTGACGGCGGAGGCACTGAAGGACCTCGACCTCACCCGCAAGGAGGCCGAGCGGAGCAAGAACATGTTCGCCCTCGGCCTCCTGTCGTGGATGTACCACCGCCCGACGGAAGGCACGGAGAAGTTCCTGCGGACGAAGTTCGCCGAGAGGCCGCAGATCGCCGAGGCCAACCTCGCCGCGTTCCGCGCGGGCTGGAACTTCGGCGAGACCACCGAGGACTTCGCCGTCTCCTACGAGGTCGCCCCCGCCGCGAAGGCCTTCCCGGCCGGCGTCTACCGCAACATCTCGGGGAACCTCGCGCTGGCGTTCGGCCTCGTCGCGGCCTCGCACCAGGCGGATCTGCCGCTGTTCCTCGGCTCGTACCCGATCACCCCGGCCTCGGACATCCTCCACGAGCTGAGCCGGCACAAGAACTTCGGCGTGCGGACCTTCCAGGCGGAGGACGAGATCGCCGGCATCGGCGCCGCCCTGGGCGCGGCGTTCGGCGGGTCGCTGGCGGTGACGACGACGTCGGGGCCGGGTGTGGCGCTGAAGTCGGAGACCATCGGCCTGGCGGTGTCGCTGGAGCTGCCGCTGCTGGTCGTGGACATCCAGCGCGGCGGGCCCTCGACCGGGCTGCCGACCAAGACCGAGCAGGCGGACCTGCTGCAGGCGATGTACGGCCGCAACGGCGAGGCGCCGGTGCCGGTGATCGCCCCGCGCACCGCGGCGGACTGCTTCGACGCCGCGATCGAGGCCGCGCGGATCGCGCTGGCCTACCGCACCCCGGTGTTCCTGCTCTCCGACGGCTACCTCGCCAACGGCCGCGAGCCCTGGCGCATCCCGGAGCCCGGTGAACTGCCCGACCTGCGGGTGCGCTTCGCCGACGGCCCCAACCACACCACCGAGGACGGCAGGGAGGTCTTCCTCCCCTACAAACGAGACCCGCAGACCCTGGCCAGGCCGTGGGCGGTCCCGGGCACCCCGGGGCTGGAGCACCGCGTCGGCGGCATCGAGAAGCAGGACGGCACCGGCCACATCTCCTACGACCCGGCCAACCACGACTTCATGGTCCGCACCCGCCAGGCCAAGATCGACGGCATCGAGGTCGACGACCTGGAGGTCGACGACCCGCACGGTGCGAGAACACTGGTCCTGGGCTGGGGTTCCACCTACGGGCCCATCACCGCGGCGGTGCGACGGCTGCGCGCCGCCGGGCGGCAGATCGCGCAGGCGCACCTGCGCCACCTCAACCCGTTCCCCGGCAACCTCGGCGAGATCCTGGCGCGCTACGACCGCGTCGTCGTCCCCGAGATGAACCTCGGCCAGCTGTCGACGCTGCTGCGCGCCCGGTTCCTGGTCGACGTCCAGCCCTTCACACAGGTCAACGGCATGCCGTTCAAGGAAGAGCAGCTCGCGCACACACTGGGAGCGACCCTCCATGACCACTGAACTCCGCCTTCAGCCCAAGGACTTCAAGTCCGACCAGGAGGTGCGCTGGTGCCCGGGCTGCGGCGACTACGCCGTCCTCGCCGCCGTCCAGGGCTTCCTGCCCGGACTCGGCGTCCCCCGCGAGAACATCGTCTTCGTCTCCGGGATCGGCTGCTCCTCCCGCTTCCCGTACTACCTGAACACCTACGGGATGCACTCCATCCACGGCCGCGCCCCCGCCATCGCCACCGGCCTCGCCGTGTCCCGCCAGGACCTGAGCGTGTGGGTCGTCACCGGCGACGGCGACGCGCTGTCCATCGGCGGCAACCACCTCATCCACGCCCTGCGCCGCAATGTGAACGTCAAGATCCTGCTGTTCAACAACCGGATCTACGGACTCACCAAGGGCCAGTACTCGCCGACCTCCGAGGTCGGCAAGATCACCAAGTCGACCCCGATGGGCTCGCTGGACTCGCCCTTCAACCCGGTGTCCCTGGCCCTCGGCGCGGAGGCGTCCTTCGTGGCACGCACGATCGACTCCGACCGCAAGCACCTCACCGACGTGCTGCGCCGGGCCGCCGCCCACCCGGGCACGGCCCTGGTCGAGATCTACCAGAACTGCAACATCTTCAACGACGGCGCCTTCGACGCGCTCAAGGACAAGCGGTCCGCCGAGGACGCGGTCATCCGCCTCGAACACGGGCAGCCGATCCGCTTCGGCACCGGCCTCGCCCAGGGCGTCGTGCGGAATCCGGCCACCGGCGACCTGGAGGTCGTCGCGGTCACCGAGGACAACCGGCCCCGGATCCTGGTGCACGACGCCCATGCCCCGTCTCCGGCCACGGCCTTCTCCCTGTCGAGGCTGGCCGACCCCGACACCCTGCACCACACGCCGATCGGCGTGCTGCGCTCGGTGGAGCGGCCGGTCTACGACACCCGCATGGCCGAGCAGCTCGACACGGCCGTCGCACAGAACGGCAGGGGCCGGCTGGCCGCCCTGCTCACCGGCGACGACACCTGGACCGTCGCGTGACCCGCACAGCCGCAGAGGAAAGGGGCCACCGCCCATGAGTACGGACGCCACGGCGAGACCGAGTCCGCAGGAGTTCATCGACCAGCGTCCGATGGGCCGTCGGCAGCGGCTGATCGTGGCGGTGGGCCTGCTCACGATGGTGGCCGAGGGGATGGACACCACCGTCGCCGCCTTCGTCTACCCGAGGCTCAAGGAGGACTGGGGCATCGACGGCAGGGCCGTGACGGCGACCGTGGCGCTGGGAGTCCTGGCGATGATCCTCGGCGGTGTGGTGGCCGGGCCGCTCGCCGACCGCTACGGGCGCAGGCTCGTCACCCTCGTGGGCACCGCCGGCTTCGGCGTGGGCACGGCCGCCATGGGATTCACCGGCGGCATCGGCCCGTTCACCGGGCTGCGCACCGTGGCCTGTCTGGGGCTCGGTGCGGTGCTGCCGACCGTGATGGCTCTCGTGGCGGACTGGATGCCCGCCCGGCGCCGGGTCCAGATGGTCGCCCTGGCCTTCGCCGGGGTGACGGCCGGCACCACCCTCGGCGGGCTTCTCGCCGCGGTGCTCGTCCCCGCCTTCGGCTGGGAGACGCTGCTGGTCGTGTGCGGGATCGTGCCGCTGGTGCTGATCCCGGCGATCGTGCGGGTCGTTCCGGAGTCCCTCGCCGTGCTCGCCGCCCGCGGGCGGCCGCGGGAGGAGCTGCGCGGCGCCCTGGCTGCCGCCGTTCCGGACGGGGACCTGTCCCGGGTGGACTGGGAGCGGAGCGCGGCGCGCAGGAGCGCCCGGCCCGGCCCGAGGGTCGTGCTGTCCCGGGGCCTGCTCCGGATGACCGTCCTGCTCTGGCTGTGCTTCTTCCTGGGGCAGGGAGTCGCGTTCGTGATCGTCACCTATCTGCCCGAGCTGGCCGAGAACACGGGCCTGACGGAGGCCAGGGCCGCGGTGTCGGTCGCCGCGTTCGGGTGGGGCGGTCTGCTCGGACAGCTCTCGGTGTCCTTCGTGCTCAAGCGGTTCGACCGGTTCCGGGTGCTGGCGGCCCTGTGGGCGCTGACCGCCCTCGGCCTGGCGGCGGCCGCGCTGGCGGCCGGTCACTTCGCCGGGCTGCTCCTGACGGCGTTCCTGCTCGGGCTCTGCCTGCCGGCCGCCACCTCCGCGCTCCAGGCGATCACCGCGGTCGCCTACCCGCAGGCCGCCCGCGCCACGGCCGTGAGCTGGGCGAACAGTGCGGGCAAGGCGGGACCGCTGGCCGGAGGTGTGCTCGGCGGCCTCATGGTCGGCGCGGGCTGGTCGCTGACAGCGGTCCTGCTGGTGCTGGCCGGGCCGGTCGCCGTGGCCCTGCTGGCCACGCTGGCGCTGCCCTCCCGGGCACAGGAACGGCAGTCCGGGCCGTCCCACCCCGCGCCGCGACCGCTCCCCGGCCTGGTCTCCGAACGCCCGTGACGGCACCCGCCGGGCCGCCCCCCGTCGTGCGCGGCGCTCGGCGTGCGCGACGCCGCCGATGCGGCACGCCGGGCCGGACGATCCGGCGTGCCGCCCGCTCGCGACCGTGTCCAGCCGGACTCGACGTTCCCCGGTGCACGCGGGACCTGACGGCCCGTCGCTTCTACGATGACGTCCGCAAGCCCCTGGGTGGCGCGCCCGCCGGACCCTTCCCCCGTCGGCGGGCGCGCCTGTCCGTGCCCGCACGCGGAGCGACGGGACGCGGCGTTTCCGATCACGCCCCCACCCTCTCGGCCGGGCCGGGGTCGCCCCCGGTGCAGAGTTGTCATGGCCATGCCATTCGAGATCCCCGCAGGTCCGCGGCCTGCCGCGCCCCACCGGAACCCTCTACTCACTATCAAGTGAAAGCTGCTACCATTTCCTTATGGCTGTCAAAAATCGCTGGTTGGCGCTGGTCGGTCTCACGATCAGCGTGCTCGTCATCGGCTTCGACACGACGATCCTCAACGTCGCCCTGCCCACCCTGGCCGCCGACACCGGCGCCTCCACGGGCGAACTGCAGTGGATCGTCGACTCGTACGCCGTCGTCTACGCCGCCGCGATGCTCCCCGCGGGCTTCCTCGGCGACCGTTTCGGCCGCCGCAAGCTGCTGATCACCGGACTCGTGATCTTCCTCGGCGGCTCCATCATCGGCACCTTCGTCGACACCCCGACCGCACTCATCGGCGCCCGCACCGTCATGGGTCTCGGCGCCGCGCTGATCATGCCGCTCACGCTGTCCGTCATCCCGACCCTGTTCAAGGGCGAGGAGCAGACCAAGGCGATCGCGATCATCACCATGGGTGTCTCGATCGGCCTGCCCCTCGGGCCCCTCATCAGCGGCTGGCTGCTCGAACACTTCTGGTGGGGCTCGGTCTTCGTCATCAACATCCCGCTGGTCGCCATCGGCATCCTCGCCTGCGTCCTGCTGCTCCCCGAGACCCGCGACCCGTCGTCCCCGAACGTCGACATCGTCAGCACCGTCCTCGGCATGCTCGGCCTCGGCGCCCTCGTCTACGGCGTCATCGAGGCACCCGCGGAAGGCTGGAGCGACCCGGTCATCCTCGCCTCCCTCGTCGGCGGCGCGCTGATGCTGACCGCCCTCGTGCTGCGCGAGCGGCGCCGGCCCCGCCCGATGGTGGACCTGGAGCTGCTGAAGAACACCTCCTTCCGCTGGAACACCACCTTCCTCATCCTCGGCATGTTCACGTTCATGGGCCTGATGTTCGTGCTGCCGCAGTACCTCCAGGTCATCCAGGGCAACGACGCCTTCGGCACCGGCGTGCGGCTGATGCCGCTCATGGCCGGCATGATCGTCGTCGCGAAGATCGTGCCGCCGCTGACCGCCAAGCTCGGCACCCGGCCCCTGGTCGTCGCCGGCCTGGTCATCATGTCCGGGGCGATGTTCCTCGGCTCCACCACCGACACCGACACCGGCTACGGCTTCACCGCCCTGTGGATGACCCTCACCGGCCTCGGCGTCAGCCTCGTCATGGTGCCGGCCCTCGACAGCGCCCTCGCCACCCTGCCCAAGGGCAAGGAAGGCACCGGCAGCGGCCTGAACACCACGCTGCGCCAGGTCGGCGGAGCCATCGGCATCGCCCTCCTCGGCAGCATCCTCAACGCGGCCTTCACCGACCGCCTCGACACCGACGGCGTGCCCGCCCAGGCCGCCGACGCGGCCGAGGAGTCCGTGGTGGCCGCCCAGGCCGTCGCCGCCCGGCTCAACCTGCCGGAACTGGCCCGGTCCGCCGAGTCCGCCTTCGTCCACGGCATGAGCACGGTGCTGCTGATCTGCGGCATCGCCGGTCTCGCCGCCGCCGCCCTCGCCGCCTTCAAGCTGCCCGACAGCCGCCTGGCGAAGCCCGCCGAGGCGGCCTCCGACGAGACGCCGGCCGCCGAGCCGGTGTCCGCACCCGTGGACGGTGCGCGACAATGAGCCCTATGCCCTCCGCCACGTCCAGCGCACCGACACCACCGGCGGTCACCGTCGCCGAAACCGGTCTCGGCCTGCGCGAACGCAAGAAGCTGCGCACGCGCCAGGCCATCCGAGAGGCCGCCCGTCGGCTGATCGACGAGCGAGGGTACGACAACACCACCATCGAGCAGATCGCGGCGACCGCCGAGGTCTCGCCCAGCACCGTCTTCCGCTACTTCCCGACCAAAGAGCACATCGTCCTCACCGACGACTACGCCCAGTCCAGCATCGCCCTCCTGCGCGACCGGCCGGCCGACGAGCCGCCCCTGGTCGCCCTGCGCAAGGCGCTGACGGAGATGGTGCGAGGGATCGCCGGGGACTTCAGCGCGGAGTACCGGTGGCGACGCGCACTCGTACGCCAGGTGCCCGCCGTGCGGGCCCTGGTCGGCGAGACCCAGGACAGGATGATCGAGGCCGCGAGCGAAGTGCTCGCCGAACGGGCCGGCCGGCCCGCCGACGACCTCGAACTGCGCGTCCTGGTCGGCGCCGTCACCGGCGGCTTCCACCAGGTGCTGTGGGGCGACCACAGCGAGGACGTCGACCTGGTGGAGATGATCGAACGCGCCCTGACCGTCCTGGAACACCCCGGCGAGGTCGGCCGCCCGGCCGGCACCGCCGACAGCGGCGCCTGACCCGCTCCCGGCGGGGCCGGCGCCCCACCGGGAGCAGACCTCCGGCCGGGCACCTGTGAACCACAGGTGCCCGGCCGGCCTCGTTCCCGCACCGCCGCCCGGAGCCGTTCAGCACCGGCCCCGGACGGCGGCCCTCACCGTCAGTCGACCTCGCCGCGGACGTGGCGCTGCATGAACTCGTGCGCCAGATCGCCGAACTGCTCACCGAACCCGATGGACCGTTCCACCGTCTTCTGGAAGTGCACACCGCCCCACACCCGGCTGTTGGCGCAGTTCCGGGTGAAGTCGGTCCACGTGTCGAAGTGCAGCGTCAGATCCCTGGCCGGAGTGTGCCCCGGCTCGATCAGCGTCGACCCGGCCGGGTAGTGGATCGTCCAGTCCAGCTCGTCGGAGCCGAAGAAGCGCCGCGCCGTCTGCGACGTCGACGCGCACAGCGTCGTCGAGCCCGACGGGTACTCGGGGTGGTCGCCCACCGGCAGATAGCTGCTCCACTCGTTGGCCGGCATGTCGTGCACCGTGCCCATGCCCGGCCCGCCCCAGGAGGTCACCTTGCTCCTGCCGTACACGTGCTGGATCGCGCTCACCGGCCGCACCGCGTCGTACTTGGTCTTCTGGTGCCAGGCGGCGATCAGCGGGTCGAAGGTCGCCAGGATGTGCTGGAGCATCCAGTGCGCCCAGCCGTGCACGCCCATCCGGTCGTCCTGGTCGTACTTGCGCGCGATGACGATGGACGAGTGGCCGATGCCCCAGAGCTTGTTCTCCATGATCTCCGCGAGCGCCTTGCGCTCGTCGGTCAGCGTGGCCGACACCTCCAGGACCTCGTCGACCGACCGCTTGTAGGCGCGCGGCCGGGTGTGGTCGCTGTGGTGCGGCGGAGCGACGTGGAACTGGTGCACGCTCTTGAAGATGTGCGGCTTGACCAGCCGGGCCTGCGGAGTGACGAAGTGCTGGGTGACGTAGATGCCCATGTCACCGTGGCCGCCGCCGGCCCGCCGCCCGTTGTGCGGCTGGAGCTGCGGCTGCCAGCGCGAGGGGTGCCGCAGCCGGAAGGGAGTGTTCACCGGCCGGTAGCCGGTGTAGTCCGACCACGGCTTGGGGTTGTACGTGCGGCCCTCGTAGCCGAGGAAGTTCATGCCGTCGTTCTTCAGCGCCTCCCACACCGCCTTGGCGGCGACGTTGCCGATGCCGACCGGGCTGGACAGGTTCTCCGACTCGTCGTCGGGGTCCAGGCCGAGCGCGATCATCAGCGCCCGCAGCCGCTCCACGTTGCTCGGCAGGATCCGCTTCCACATGGCCATCTGGGCGTGGATGGCCGCGATGTTCATGTTCCGGTTGGTCGTCGACTCACCGGACGGCCGGCGTGGAATCCGCGAGTAGATGCCCTTCGCGGTCTCGTGGTAGGGCGCCAGCGCGTCGAACGCCGCGATCATCGTCAGCCGGTTGGTCCACAGGAAGACGGTCACGTCCATCGGACCGACGATCTCCAGGCTGGGCGACTGGCCCGCCTGCTCGTCGCTGGGCTGCGCCCACTTGACGTAGTTGTCGCGGTCGAGGTCGAAGTCGATCTTGAGTGCCTTGGCGCTCTCGTCCGCGGCGGCCGCGCTGCCGGAACCCAGCGTGGCGGCCAGCGCGGCGGTCGCGGCCCCACCCAGACCGCCGAACAGCAGCGTTCTGCGTTGGGGAGCGAAGACGGAGACAGGAGAACGTCCGGACGTCGTCATGGGCTGTTCCTTGTCCTTTGCAGGGAAATGATGCACAGGTGACAGGTGTCGGGCTCGGAGAAGAGGGACCCGCACGGGACGGGACCCGGAGAGGACGGCGTCTCCCCGGACGGCCGGGCCCTGAGAGGACCGGACCGCGACGGGGCGAAGCCCGGTACGGGCGGCAGCCGCGCGGGCGGCCACGCGACGGCAGGCGGCCGTGCGGGCACCCGCCGCCCCGGAGGCGGGTCAGTGCTCGACGTCGCCGCTGATGTGCCGCCGGACGAACGCGTGCGCCAGGTCGCCGAACTGGGCGCCGAACGCCAGGGACGTCTCGACGGTGTTCCTGAAGTGCGCACCGGCCCACACCCGGCTCTCGGCGCAGTCCCGCTCGAAGTCGCTCCAGGTGGCCCAGCTCAGCTCCAGCTCCGCGGCCGGGACCACGCCCGGCTCCCGCTGCGTCGAGCCGGCCGGGAAGGTGTGCGTCCACTCCAGCACGTCGTCGCCGAGGAAGCTCCGGGCCGCCTGCGCCTGGGCCGCGCACAGGGTGGTGAAGGCGGACGGGAACTCCGGGTGGTTGCCCACCGGGAGATAGCCGGCCCACTCCGCGGCGGGCAGGTCCTCGACCGTCCCCCTGCCGGGCCCGCCCCAGCCCGGCACCACGCCGTCCCCGTACACGTGCCGTACGGCGCTGAACGGCCGCACCGCGTCATGGGCGCGCTTGTGGTGCCAGGCGGCGATCAGACTGTCGAAGCGGGCCACCGACGTCACCAGGAACAGCTGCACCCAGCCGTCCAGATCCAGGTCGTGGGCCATGGCCGCGGCCCGCGGCGACAGCGTCACCGACAGCGGGGTGTGCTCGAAGAACTCCGCCTTCACCTTCTGCTCGTCGGTCAGCCCGGCCGACGCCGCCAGCACCTCGTCCACCGCGCCCCGGTACGCCTCCGCGTCCCCGGCGGCGAGATGCCCGGGCGCGCCGAGCTCGAACTCGCCCGGGTCCTTGTACGTCTGAGGCGCCACCAGCCCCAGCTGAGGGGTGGCGAACCGCTGGACGGTGAACACGCCCTTGTCACCGGGGCCGCCGTCGACGCGCCGGCGGTGCGGCTCGGCCGCCGGCTGCCAGCGCGCGGGGTCCGCCAGCTCGTCGGCCGAGTTCACCGGCCGGTAGCCGGTGTAGTCCTCGTAGGGCAGGCCGTGGTACCTGCGGCCCCGGTCACCGAGCACGTTCATGCCGTCGTGCGCGCGGGCCGCCACCACGGACCGGCCCGCGGTGTTGCCGATGCCCACCGCCGTGGTCAGGTCCTCCGACTCGTCGTCGGGGTCCAGGCCCAGTGCGGTCATCGCCTGCCGGATCACCGGCGCCCGCTCCTCGAACACCGCCTTGACCACCTGGTACAGCGCGTGCAGGCCGGCGATGTTCTTGTTCCGGTTGGTCGCGGACTCCCCGGCGGGACGGCGCGGGATCCGCGCGTACAGACCGACCGCGGTCGGATGGTAGGGCGCCAGCGCGTCGAACCAGGACGTCTGGAGCAGATGGGTGAGCCACGTGTAGGTGGACACGTCCCCGGGAGCCATCGCGTCTGCCGGGGGATAGCCCCCGCCGCCGTGCGTGGTGATCAGATCCCGGATGAAGTTCCCGTTGTCGAAGTCGAAGGGTATCTGCTGGGCGCGACCGGAAGTCGTCACAGAGTGAGGCCTTTCTTCATGAGAGAGCGCCGCGGTCCAGGGCCGTCTTCTGCCCTTCGATGGCCTTCAGGTGCAAAGGAGAGATCCGGTGGTACGACGCGAGGTCGAGGACTTCCTTCTCGGGCGACCACTTGGCCGCGGTGGCGTTGATGAGGGCACCGGCGTACCGGTGCGGGGTGTCCTGCATGAACCGCGTGATCCTGGGCTCCAGCCGGGCGGGGAGTTCCGCCGGATCGATGCTCCGCCGCGGCAGCGGGGCGAACGCGATCCGCAGGATCTTCGAGGAGTCCCAGCTGAGCGTCGCGTAGACCCGGTAGGCGCGCCCGGCGTACGCCAGCATCTCCTCGCTCGGCTCGCTCATACCGGTTTCCCGGAGCACGGCCAGTACGGTCTTCGGGTCGAGGTTTCCCGCGATACCGGCGGGCAGCTGGAAGTAGAGGTTCACCGTCCTGTTCCTGCAGTCGGCACCCACCAGCGCCACATCCTCGAGACCGTGACGGGCGAAGAACTCCAGGTTCTCGCTCACCGCACTCGGCATGGAGGGGATGCCGGCCAGCCCGGACACCTTCTGCGGAGCGTGCGGGAAGTTCGCGTAGATCTTCTTGAAGCCGCCGACGATCCCGCAGTCGATGTAGTGCTCGCTGCTCGGCACCAGGGCCAGCAGCTCGGCGAGCAGGGCACGGACGGGATGCTCCGTCTCCGTGAAGAACCCGTTCTCCAGCGCGCGGCCGTAGGGGTCCTCGATCCCGGGGGAGACCTGGACCGAGTACTCGAGCTCCGCCACCCGCTCGCCCGCCTGGAGGCTGAATATCACGCCCCCGTGCTCCGAGAACCCGTCCTCGAATGCCGACAGGACCGGCCACACCTTGTCACGTGAAAAAGGCGCATCGACCAGGCGAGCTGATTCCTCGATGGCCGAGTACAGCTCTTCTGCTCCTATGCCTTCGGACATCAAAAACTCCAAGCGATCGACGTCGAGCGAGGTTTCCACGTGAAATACTGCGTCGCCACGTTATCAGTCACCACTAGAGGGCCACTCGAAATGCGCTAAGCATTTGGACGGCCTTGACACGCGGAGTGCTCGGCGTCGACACTTCACGGAGTGGCGAAAATGGGACGTGCCATGCCCGTCGGCCCTGACCCTCGGCAATTCGGTCGAGACTCCCGCATCCGTCGAATCCACCGGCACGCGCCGGCATCTGACGAATGAACGGGTGGACAACAAATACCCGGCCGACCGCCTCATTCACAAGACGTGCAGCTCAAAGGAAACTGGAGGACGAATGACCAGCGCAGGCACGGAAGGTCTCTACACCGCCATCGAGGAAACCGCCGGACTGCTGGACATATCCCCCTCGCGTGACAAGGTCGCGCCGATCCTGTCCGCGTACGACCTGGAGAAGGTCGTCGTCGCCTTCCGCGTGACCACACGCGGCACCGAGGACCTCGACTGCCGCTTCACGGCGCTGCCCGGGGACGTCAACCCCTACCTCTACGCGGTGTCGCAGGGCATCGCCGAGCCCACCGACCACCCCGTCGGCCGGCTGCTCGAAGAGGTCCAGGAGAACATCCCGGTCACCGCCCACGGCGTCGACTTCGGCGTGATCGGCGGCTTCAAGAAGACCTGGACCTTCCTCCCGGTCAACGACCTGCAGAAGCTGTCCAAGGTCGCCGCCCTGCCGTCCATGCCGCGCAGCCTCTCCGAGAACCTGGACTTCTACGCGCGCTACGGCCTGGACGACAAGAACAGCATGATCGGCATCGACTACCCCAGCCGGACCGTGAACGTCTACTTCCTCCAGTTCCCCGCCGAGTGCCGCGAACCGGACACCGTCCGCGCGATGCTGCGCGACCTGGACCTGCCCGAGCCGAGCGCACGCATGCTGAAGCTCGCCGCCCAGGCCGTCGGCATCTACACCACCCTGGACTGGGAGTCCTCGAAGATCCAGCGCATCACCTTCGCCACCATGGTCCCGGACGCCGCGGCGCTGCCGGACCGCATCGAGGTCGACCCCGGCGTCGGGAAGTTCGCCACGAACGTCCCGCACACCTACCCCGGTCCCGTCCAGGGCCTCTACAACGTGGCGTCGTACGCCGGCGGCGAGTACTTCAAGCTCCAGACCTACTACCAGCTCTCCGAGGGCTCCCTGGAGGCGAGGGTCCTGCTGCCCGCGGACTGACCGGCGCCGGGCGGAAACACCCGGGCAGCACCCGCGCGACCTCCCTCCGGCCGTACGGCACCACCGCCCTGGTGCCCCTCCACCCGGCCTTGTGCTGAACCTGACAATCTCATTTTGTTTTCAGCCGGAAATGAGACACCCCGGGGGGATGAAAAATGCGCACCTACGGACGGATCGCCCGTTCCTTAGAGAGCCTCGGCGCCACGTTCGGCATCACGGCACTCCGAATATCCATCGGAATCATCTACCTGTGGTTCGGAGTGCCGAAGCTCTTTCCAGGAATGAGCCCGGCGGAGCCACTGGCCTCCGAGACGGTGGCGAAACTGACCTTCGGAGTCATCGAGGGAACGGTCGCGACCACCCTGACCGGAACCCTCGAAACCTTCATCGGACTCCTCCTCGTCAGTGGAATGCTGCCCACACTGACCATCATCGTCCTCCTCGGCCACATGGCGGGAACCTTCACCCCGCTCTTCATGTTCCCGAAGACGACCTGGGAATCCTTCTGCATCGGAACACTCGAAGGCCAGTACATCCTCAAGAACCTGATCATCGTGGCGGCGGCCCTCACCATCGCCGGGCACGCGAGGAAGAAACGGAAGACACCCGCGGGCCCGGCCCTGACCGTTCTGGAACCCACGCAGCTGCGCCCCCGGCCGGTACGGACCCCCGACCGGGCGAGCTGAACCACCCCGACCCGCCTGTGCGGCTGCCGGCCCCCGCGAAGGGACCGGCAGCCGCACAGGCACGTCGGCACCCGGCGGCTCCCACCGGGAGCCCTTCCGGCAACGGAAGGGCTCCCGGTGGGGGCGGCTCCCGGAGGAACCCGCCCCCACCGGGAGCCCGGTGAACGGCCGCGCGGCCTCAGTCCGCGGCGCGGGCGCCGGCGCCCTCGATGAGGTCGTCGACGTTCAGCTCGAACAGGCCGCCCTCACGCCCGCTCAGCCCGGAGATCAGCTTCACGAAGTCGACCTCGGCGTCGTTCTTCCTGTCCGGGTCGATCATGTCCTGGGCCATGTTGAAGTAGAAGCCCTTGGTCTTGGAGCGGTCGTAGAAGCCCTCCACGAACCGGCGGATGTCGTGGAAGAAGTCCTGGTACGCCGCGGAGTACCGGTCGAGGGCCTTCTCCTCGATCTCCGGGTGGCTCAGTATCTTGTCGACGACCTTGGACAGCGTGCTGGCCGCCAGGGTCGCGAGCGCCACACCGGTCGAGAACAGCGGGTCGACGAAGGCGGCGGCGTCGCCGACCAGGACCCAGCCGTTGCCGTGGAAGTGCTCGTTGGTGTACGACCAGTCCCGCGCGGACCGGTACCCCGCGGCCTGCGTCGCGTCCCGCAGCAGGTCCTTGAGCTTGGTGGTCTGCTGGATCTCGGACCGGAAGAGATCCTCCAGCGACTTGTCCGACTCCGTCGCCAGCGCCGACCGCGTCACGTAGCCGACGCTGAAGACCCCCTTGTCGATCGGGATGCCCCAGAACCAGCCGTCCTGGGTCCCCTCGATCAGGATGTTGCTCCACTCGTCGCCCGGCAGCCGGTGGCAGTTGTCGAAGTACGTCCACACCGCCACGTTGCGCAGCTGGTCGTTCCAGTTGACCTCGGAGTACTTCCGGCCCACCACCCGAGCCTGCCCCGAGGCGTCCACCACCAGGCGGGCACGGGCCTCGTGCGTGCCGTTCAGCCCGCGCAGCGCGTAGCGGACACCGACGACCCGCCCGTCCTCCTCGATCGTGTCCTTCACCGTCGCGTCCTCCACGACGAAGGCACCCAGCTCACGCGCCCGGTCCAGGATCAGCGCGTCCAGATCGGCCCGCCGCGTGTGGAACGCGTAGGGAATACGACCCCCCGTGGTGAACGAGAAGTTCCACGGAACCTCGTTGTTGCCCCACACCAGGGTGCCGCCGTACTTCCGCTCGAACCCCTTCGCCTCCATGCGCTCCTTGAGGCCGAGTTCCTCCATCGGAACCATCACACCGGGAATCAGCGACTCCCCGACGTGGTACCGGGGGAAACGCTCCCGGTCGAGCACGAGAACACGGTGCCCGCGCTTGGAGAGCAGCGCGGCCGTGGTCGCACCGGCGGGCCCGCCGCCGATGACGATGACATCGAAATCGCCAGAGACCCCGAAGAGAGCAGACGACATGAAAGAACCTTCCCCAGTCCCGACCACACAGAACACGTTTCAACGACCAGAATGCAGCCGCGAATCCCCCGATGTCATCGCCCAGATTGCTCAAGCCGAAAAGCCCTCCACCCGAACCCGAACCCACCTCGGCCGGCCCCTGGACCACGAAAAGAGCCCCGCCGGAGCCGACCTGGAGACAGCGGACCGAGGCCGCCCGATTTCCCTCCGGCAGTGCGCTCGCGCGGACACGAGGTGACAGGCGATCAGGCGTCCCGGGAAATCGCGGTGCCGGCCGCGAGCGGATGCCGTCGGCCCGACAAGGCATCAGGAGAACGAAGGCGACCGGCAGACGCACCCGCCCACCGAGATCCGGCACGCCACGGTTTGGAGGTTTTGGGTCAGTTTGGGTGTGAGGGTCTGGGGTGGGGTGGCGTGGATCCTCCATTGGTGTTGGTTTGTGTGGTGGGGGTTGGTTTTGGGGTGTAGTCGGTTGGGGCTGTTGGGGGCAGGTGGGTGTGTGGTTGGTTGGTTTGGTTCTGTTTGGCTGTCAGTGTGGAGGTGTTTCTTGGGAGTTGGGGGGGGTGTGTGGTCTGGTTTGGTGGGGGAGTTGTCGGGAGGGCGGGCGCGGAGCGCCCGCGGGGTGTGGGCTTCCGCGGGGTGTGGGCTTCCGTGCACCGTGTGGCAGGGGTGGGATGTATCTGCCGGCAGTGTCCGGTGGGGGAATGATCAAGTGTTTCCGAGAACTCGACGCGTTTGATGTCTCGTCACTTTTCAGTGACGAGACATCAAACGCTCCCGCCTCACCCGCTGGTTGCTGGATGGTTCGGTGTCAGTGGAGCGGGACTCCGGTGCAGGATCGCGGAGCGATCCTGCTTCCGGGCCACGGAGTGGGCCGGTCCGGTGGCGGAGCCGCCGGGTTGCGGGTGC
>NZ_JBYRRL010000008.1:0-48082 GCF_058833805.1 Streptomyces sp. B8-7
AAGCTCATGCTCGCCGTGTGGGTTCGCTCAGCCCGACGATCGAGCGCTACTTCACGATCGCGGTGCTCACTCAGCACCTGACCACGGAGCCTCCCGAGGCTGCGGGGTGCACTGCGACTCAGCAGGAATCGCTCCGAGAGACATACCTCGAAGTCCTCGACCGAGAGGAGTGGACCGAGACGGCACGCGCCGGGTTCACTGCGGATGACAACCTGATGCGATGGCTCGCCGATCACCGGGCGCCCCGGCTGAAGCTGCGTGCGTTCCCCGATCGAGAGCCGGATACCGAGGAATAGCGCACGTCAGGAATAAGTGCTCTCCACCAGTATTCCGGGCGGGAGGACGCGGGGGCCCTGTGCCGCCGCGTCCTCCCGCGCGGGGAGGCCGCCGGGGAGCCGGCCCGACGACGGGTGCCCTGAGCCGGGATCCGCGTCCCGCGCGCGCCCTGCGGGCGGCCCCGGGCGGGTGCCCGCCCGGGGCCGTCGTGCCTGGGCCTCCGGCACCACGCGCACCCGCGCAGGCTCCGGTCCTCTCCTCCTCGCGGACCAGTGCCTGCGCACCGGCGACACCGGTGTGCCGCACGCACCGGGCCCGGCACCGAGAGGCCCGTGCGGGACGGCCTCCCGGGACGGCCTCCCGGGGCGGCCTCCCGGACGGCCTCCCGGGACGGTCTCTCGGCGACGCTCGCCGTCGTGGCGCCGTACTCCGGCCGGCCGTCAGGGGCGGCCGATGGCGCCCATGGCGCGGACGAACGTCGCGGGGTCGTCCTCGAAGCCCCGCACCCCCGGGCGCAGATCCCAGTTGCCCGCCTCGTCGCGGACGAACTCCGCGACGGTCGCCGCCGTCGCGCCCAGGACCGAACCGAAGTCGTCCAGAGCCAGGTCGGTGTACCCCTCACGGATCCGCAGGCCCGGATTGGCGACGCTGACGAACGTCCGGCCGACGGGACGCTGCTGCAGGATCACACCGACCACCACGCGCGCGTACCGGGCGTCCAGCCGCTCCAGTTCCAGCACCATGACCTCGTCCCAGCCGAAGCCCTTGCCGTCCTGGCTGTCCCGGCTGAGGTGGATGGTGCCGTCGGGGGAGCGGCTGTCGAAGTGCACCACGTAGGAGGGGTCCCCGTACGGCTCCTCGCGTACATAGGTCGCCGCCACCAGGTCCAGGTCCGTGGGCGGTTGGCCCGCCGGGCTCGGATCCCACTTCAGGGCCACCTCGACCTTGCGGATACCCTTGATGAGGTCGTTCACCTGACTCCCTTTCCCCGTCGGTCCGAGGGCCCAACTGCTGTGCTGACGGGCCCGGTTGCCATCCTGCCACGCGCGCGTGCCCTGCTGCGGGCGGCTCCGTCACCGGGCGGGCCCCCGCCGCGCTCCGTGGCTTTACCATGGCGCGGTGCTGGTCAAGTGGATTCGCTGCACCGTGGTGGACCGCCGAGGTTTCGAGCGGGGGCAGCGGAAGTGGGCGGGGCTGCCCGGCGAACCGGGTTTCCGGGGGCAGGGCGGAGGCTGGAGCAGGGCGCGGCCGTCGGTCGCCCATGTCTTCGCCTTCTGGGAGAGCAGGGCGTTCTACGACTCCTTCATGGCGCGCTCCCACGACCGGCTCGCCGCGTCCCAGGCCGGCACCTTCAAGAACGCCCAGGTCAGGCTCTTCGAGTACCGTTTCGACGTGAAGACGGGGTTCGAACCGCGCTTCACCGACGCGGACCTGATCCGGGTCGCCCTGTGCCGCGTCCACCAGGACCGCGTCGAGAACTTCACGCTGATGCAGGAGAAGGTCTGGAACCCTGCCATGGCCGGATCGCCGGGCATGGTCCGCGGGCTGTTCGGCGAGGCGCCGGGGCACGAGTTCCTGGTCCTGTCCATGTGGCGGTCGGCCGCCGAGCACGGCAAGTACCGCACCGAGCGGGTGGAGCGGCTCGCCCTGCGGGCCCAGACCGAGGCCGACGTCGCGGCCCTCACCGGAGACGTCGTGGACCTTGAACCCTCCTGGACGGTGTGACGGGCACCCGGTGCGCAGCAGTCGCACCATGCGCCGGGGCGGGCGCACACGGTGTGACCTACGCCGTATGGAGCCCGCACGGGTGCTCGGCCGGGCGCGGATCGATCTAGGGTTTCGGCATGGCACGACCACGGCGCATCGTCCTTGTCCGGCACGGCGAGTCAACCGGCAACGTTGATGACACCGTGTACGAGCGTGAGCCCGACCATGCCCTGGCGCTGACCGAGCGCGGCCGGCAGCAGGCCGGGAAGGCCGGCGAGGAGCTGCGGGCACTCTTCGGGCGCGAGCGCGTGAGCGTGTACGTCTCCCCCTACCGGCGTACCCACGACACCCTCCGCGCCTTCCACCTCGACCCCGGACGGATACGGGTGCGTGAGGAGCCCCGGCTGCGCGAGCAGGACTGGGGCAACTGGCAGGACCGCGACGACGTGCGGCTCCAGAAGGCCTACCGCGACGCCTACGGACACTTCTTCTACCGCTTCGCGCAGGGGGAGAGCGGCGCCGACGTCTACGACCGGGTGGGCGGGTTCCTGGAGAGCCTCTACCGCAGTTTCGAGGCACCCGATCACCCGCCCAACGTGCTCCTCGTCACGCACGGCCTGGCGATGCGGCTGTTCTGCATGCGCTGGTTCCACTGGACGGTCGCGGAATTCGAGTCGCTGGCCAATCCCGGGAACGGCGAGATGCGGATGCTCGTTCTCGGAGACGACGGCAAGTACACGCTCGACCGGCCGTTCGAGCGCTGGCGGGAGCCGGAGCCGTACGGGATCACCGGATAGAGTGGCAGGGCGATGACCGCAGATTCCTCTTCCCACGTGCGCCTGGAGCGGGCCCTGGGCAGCCTGCGCGGACTGGCGGTGGGTGACGCGCTGGGCTCGCAGTTCTTCGCGCCGGCGCGCTATCCGCTGCTCAAGCGGCGCGAGCTGCCGGACGGGTCGTGGCAGTGGACGGACGACACCGAGATGGCCTGCTCCGTGGTGGCCGTGCTCGCCGCTCACCACCGCATCGACCAGGACGCCCTCGCCCTGTCGTTCGCCGAGCACCACGACTTCGACCGGGAGTACGGGCCCGCCGTGGCGCGGCTGCTGAGGCTGATCCGCGAGGGTGGCGACTGGCGTGAACTGTCCGCCGCGCTGTTCCAGGGCGCCGGGTCCTGGGGCAACGGAGCGGCGGTGCGCATCGCGCCCCTGGGCGCCTGGTACGCGGACGACCCCGAGCAGGCCACCCACCAGGCGGAGATCTCCGCCTACCCCACCCACCAGCATCGCGAGGCCGTGGTCGGCGCGATGGCGGTGGCCGCGGCGGCGGCACTGGTCGCCGCCCCCGGCGGCCCGCCCAGAGCCGAGGCACTCCTCGACGACGTGATCGCCCTGCTGCCCAGGAGCGCCGTGGGCGCAGGCCTGCGCCGCGCCCGCGACATGCTCGACTACGGTGACGCGGCCACCGTGGCCGCCGTGCTCGGCTGCGGTCGGCGCAAGTCGGCCCACGACACGGTGCCGTTCGCCCTGTGGTCCGCGGCTCGCCGCCTCGGTGACTACGAGGAGGCGTTCTGGACCACGGCCCGGGTCGGCGGTGATGTGGACACCACCTGCGCGATCGTGGGCGGTGTACTCGCCTCCGGCGAGCCGGGCACGCCGCCCGCCGACTGGGTCACCCGGACCGAGTCGGTCCCGGACTGGGTGCCTGCCGCCGTCTGAGGGGGCACCCTGCCCGCCAGCCTGGCCGGAGCCCGCAAGTCTCGCCGTCGCCCGCCGGCTCGACGGGCTCCGGCCGCCCGTGCCCGGCCTCGCTCCGGGCCGCCCTCGTGCGCTTCCCGGCCTCCGTGACCGCTGTTCCACACCATGGTGACACTCTGCATTCTTCGGGAACTCTGCGTGAGCGCGCCGCGTTGTCGTCGTGAGTGCCGCGCCGACAGGTGTGGACGGACCGGATGGACCGGACGGACCGGACGGCTTCGGCGGCTTCGGCGGAGCCGGGCGGTATCGGCGGCGCCGTCGGAGGTGAGCGGTGCCGGGCGACGACGGCGAGGGTGAAGGGGGTGGCGGGTGTGCAGGTTCTCCGGTTTCTGGCCGTGGCCGCGGGGTGCGCGTCGCGGTGGCGTGCGGCCCGGGGCCGGCACGGGGCGGCGGCTCCCGCGCCGCCGCGGGAGCCGCCGCGGGAGCCGCCGTGGGTGACGCCGTGCTCGTCCGCGCCGGTGGTGCGCTCCTTGCGGTCCGCCCGCCCGGTCCGGTTCGGTCGGCCGGTGAGGACGGCAGACCGCGCGGTCCGGGCCGCCCGGCCCGAGCCGCTGCCGTCCGTGACGCCGCGGTCCGCGGGAGTGCGGTCCGCGACGCCGCGGACCACGGGAGTGCGGCCCGGCGGCCCCGGGCGCACCGTCGGCATGCCTTTCGGCGCGTCTCCGGGACCGGCGCGGCGCCGGGTGCTCTCAGCTGTCCACCGGGCCCGCCGATCCGGCGAGCGCCGCCAGGTCGCTTCTGCGCACGCGGATCACCACGGCGGAGGTGACCAGGGCGAGCACGGCCATCCCCGCTGCCGGGAGGAATGCGCTCGAAATGCCCTCGGAGAGCACCGCGTGCCCCCAGGGCGCCGGCAACAGGTGCGTCTGCTGGAACTCCGCCTGCTGCTGCGCGGTGCCGTGCGTCAGGAAGTCCGGCATCTGACGCTTCGCCTCGTCCGCGCTGGCCGTGCCGAAGACGGTGGTGAGGATCGACAGGCCGAGCGAACCGCCCACCTGCTGGGTGGCGTTGAGCAGTCCGGACGCCGCACCCGCCTCGTGCGGTGCGACGCCCGAGACCGCGGTCACCGTCACCGTCACGAAGATCAGCCCCATACCGAACCCGAACACCAGCATCGGGCCGATCACCCCGCCGGCGTACGAGCTGTCCGGGGTGATGAAGGTCTGCCAGGACAGGCCGGTCAGCACGAGGGTGGAGCCCACCAGCATGAACGGCTTGGGGCCCAGCGCCGGCAGGAACCGCTGCGACAGCCCCGCGCCGACCGCGATCGCCGCCGTCACGGGGAGGAAGGCCAGACCCGCCTTGATCGGGCTGTAGCCGAGCACGTTCTGCACGAACAGCACGATGTAGAAGAACATGCCGAACATCGCCGCGGCCAGGCACAGCATGATCACGTACGTTCCGGAGCGGTTGCGGTCCGCGAACAACCGCAGCGGGGTGATCGGTTCCCTCGCCCGCATCTCGATGGAGACGAAGCCCACCAGCAGGACCACCGCGGCAGCGAAGGAGCCCAGGGCGAGAGAGTCGCGCCAGCCGTCCTCGGCCGCGCGGATGAAGCCGTAGACCAGCGAGGCCATGCCGAGGGTCGAGGCGAGAGCGCCGGCGATGTCGAAGCGGCCGGGATGCCGCTCGGACTCGGCGAGGTACAGCGGTGTCATCGCCGCGATCAGCAGTCCGATCGGCACGTTGACGAAGAGGACCCAGCGCCAGTCGAGCCACTCGGTGAGCATGCCCCCCGCGAGCAGCCCGACGGCACCGCCGCCCGCGGAGACCGCCGCGAACACCCCGAAAGCGCGGTTGCGCTCGGGGCCTTCGGGAAACGTCGTGGTGACCAGCGCCAGTGCGGTCGGCGAGGCGATGGCGCCGCCGACCCCCTGCAGCGCCCGCGCCGCCAGCAGCTGCCAGGGCTCCTGTGCGAGACCGCCCAGCAGCGAGGCGAACGTGAACAGCAGGATGCCGGTCAGGAAGACCCGCCGCCGCCCGAGGATGTCACCGGCCCGCGCTCCCAGCAGAAGCAGTCCGCCGAAGGTGAGCGTGTAGGAACTCACCACCCATGTCAGATCGGTGGTGCTGAAGCTGAGAGCGGCTTGAATGTGCGGGAGTGCGATGTTCACAATCGTCGCGTCGAGGACCACCATGAGCTGGCAGGCCGCGATGACGGCGAGCGCGATGCCGGGATGCCCCGCCCGGCGTGGCGCCCCGGATTTCTGGTGCTGAGTCAATTGAGAGGTCGTCACCGTACTTCCCCCACACCCTCATTAGTGAACGATGGTGTTCACTGTCACGCCCACGGTAGTGAGATCCCCGTAGTGAACGCAAGCGTTCACTTCCGCTGCCGGACGGAACATGACCTCCGCCACTGCACGGTGGAGGGTCCCCGTCGTCCCGGACCGGCTCCGGGGCACTCCGCTTCTGCTCACTGGAGAGACTCGATGGCTTCGCCGCGCTGGACGGACCCCGCCCGGTCGGCCCCGCCCCGCCGACGCGGAGCGGTGCTCGAACGGGCGATCCTCGACGCCGCCCTGGACCAGCTCAGTACCGTCGGCTGGAGCGGCCTGACGATGGAAGGCGTCGCCTCCCGCGCCCAGACCGGGAAAGCCGCCGTCTACCGGCGCTGGCCCACCAAGGAGGACCTGGTCGTCGACGCCCTGCGGGCAGGCCTGCCCCGGCTGGACGGCGCCCCCGACCTGGGAGGGGTCCGCGAGGACCTGCTGGCCCTGTGTCGGCAGGCGCGGGACGCGATGTTCTCCCGCCCCGGCTGCGCGCTGCGCGCGGTGATTCACGAATGCGACCATGCGCAGGCCGAGCGCTTTCACAGTGTGATCTTCGACGCGGTCGTGGAGCCGACGCTCGGCATGCTGCGGAAGGTCATCACGCGTGGCATAGCCCGGGGCGAGGTGCGGAAGGACGCAGCCAACGGCTATGTCTTCGACGCGATTCCGGCGATGATGATGTACCGCTCCAAGATGTGCGCCAGCGAATGGAGCGACCAGGATCTCGCCGGGCTCATCGACCAGCTGATGATGCCGCTGCTGCGGACACCGGACTCCTGACGGCCGTCACCGGGTGCTGCGACGTCAGCCGGGGTGCCGGGGTGTCGCGGGGGCTTCGGGGCGTCGTAGGCTAGGCATGTCATGGCGTACGAACCACCCACCCACACCGTCGAGCGCTCACTCCGCGCCACGACCGGGGCGAAGATCGTTGCCGGTGTCGACGAGGTGGGACGCGGCGCGTGGGCCGGCCCCGTCACCGTCTGTGCGGCGGTCACCGGCCTGCGGCGGCCCCCCGAGGGCCTCACCGACTCCAAACTGATCACCGTCAAACGGCGCACCGTGCTCGCCGAGGAGCTCCGGACATGGGTGACATGCTTCGCACTGGGGCATGCCTCTCCCGAGGAGATCGACCAACGGGGAATGACCGCCGCCCTGCGGCTCGCCGCGGTGCGCGCGCTGGACGCCCTTCCGGTGCGCCCTGACGCGGTCATCCTCGACGGCAAGCACGACTACCTCGGCACCCCGTGGAAGGTCCGTACGGTGATCAAGGGCGACCGGTCCTGCGTGGCCGTGGCCGCGGCCTCGGTGATCGCCAAGGTTCAGCGCGACAAAATGATGGCCGAACTGGGTATCGACCATGCACACTTCGGTTTTGCGGACAACGCCGGGTATCCGTCGCCCGTGCACAAGGCCGCACTGGAGGAATGGGGACCCACTCCCCACCACCGGTTGTCGTGGGCGTATCTTGATGCGCTGCCCCAGTGGCGGCACCTCAAGAAGGCCCGCAACTGGGCGGACGGAAGCGTTCCGGAAATCGAGGGTCAGCTCGGCTTCGATTTCTGACGGTTCTGCTCGCATGCACGTGCCACCCGCCGAGGCGAGCCGTACCAACGTTTGATAGACATCAGCTCATGCCTCTCATCCCCGAGGAGCCTCAGATTCACGAGAGTGCCCAGGGTCCCCGCGCCACGCCGGCCAGCGGCCGCAACGCGCCGACCCCCCGCCCTGTACCCGGCCCCCGCCCCGTGGCGCCGCCGCGCCCGGGCCGCCCGGGGCCGACGCGCCCGACGCCGCCGGCTCAGCGCACCCCGCGCGACGCCGCCGCGGCCAAGCCCGTTCCGTCGGGCCCTCCCGTCACCCCCGCGACCGCCGGCAAGGCCTCGCACACGCCGCAGATCCAGCTGATCCCGGCCTCCGCCGAGGGCGCGCTCGACGCGGCCGAGGAAGCCGTCGACCTGCTCCTGGACTCCGGCCGTGCCCCCGGTGACATCCTGGTGATCACCACCGGGGAACACCACCCCTGGGCCGCTCACGAGCTGTCCTTCGGGGAGACCTCCTACTGGGCCCAGCACGACGCGGGCGACGACGTCTTCTACACCGGTGCCGACGTCGCGAGCCGTGCCGGGAGCCGGTCCGTCGTGGTCGTCGCGGTCAACGGCGGCACCGACGCCACGGCCGCCCAGGCGCTCCCGCTGGCCCTCACCCGGGCCGGTGCCCTGCTGATCGTCTGCGGCGACCCGCAGCAGATCAACTCGGTGCTGGGCGCGGGCGTCTGAGCACGCCCCGAGGCGTCCGAGGACGCTGCGGGCGACGACAGCCGCCCTCCGGCCGGGCCCCGTGCCCGGTCGAGGCGCGGACGACCGGAGGCGCGCTGGCGCGTGCCTCCGCCCGGTGTGCCGGAGCGCGCCGCAACCCGCCGACCCCGTTCACGGGGGAACGTGAGGTGCGCCGTGCACGCCGCGGCCGTCCCCGCTGCCCGGGTGCCTCCCCCGGGGACGCCTCGCCCGGCCTGCCGGGCGGAGCCCGTACCGCGTAGGGCCGCCGTCCGCCCCGGTCTCCAGCCGCCGTCGACGGCACTCCCGGCACGACCGACCGCGCCGTGCGAGGAATCGCGACCTCAGCGGGCCGCCACGCGGCGCAGACCGTCGGACGAGACGCCGCCGGTACGCGGCAGCAACGGGGTCACCTCCCCGGAACCGAAGGGTTCCGGAGCCGAGCCCGCACTGGGCCGACGGCCGCCGCGCCCCTCACCGAGCACCTGCCAGCCCTCGTGGGTGAGCAGGATGTAGGCCCCGCAGCGCAGCCCGTGCAGGGTGCACGCGTCACGCAACCCCCACATCCAGGCGCCGTCCTCCTCCGTCCAGCGCGCGTCGCCGTCCCGGCAGCACAGGAGTACGGCCGTACGCACCGGCGTACGGCGCCGCAGGTCGTGCGGGATCACCCGGCGCAGCTGGGCGAGCAGGGAGTTGCGGAACATCCATCCGTCGGCAGGTGCCGGGCGGCGCGTGAACGAGGCGCTCGCCCGCAGCCGTTCATCGGGGTCCAGGACGGCGACGACCGCCGTCCCCGGTTCCGGCCGGTGCCGTGCATGCAGCCCGCTGACCACCTCGCGGGGGTTGCGCAGCAGAGGAATGCCGGCCGCGGCCCACTCGGCCGGCTCGAGCATGCGCGCGGCTGAAGCGGCGGACAGTTCCGCGGACGCCGACGTCGAAGCCGTGGGAGACGGAGCGAATCCGAAGGTCACGTTTCTCCCTTCGGCTACGCGCCCACACTGCGGGCGGGATCGGATTCGGGGGCGCGCACCGCAGTGAAGCCCTTCCGGACCACGGCCGGGCCGTGCGGGGAGCGGACCTCAATTCTTGCTGTCGAACTTGGATGCGGCAACGAGCAATTGGGGCCACCGCCCTTTATCTGGCGTTCGGTGGCTTATATCACTACCCCGCGCGGCGCCGGATGATGCGGACAACCGTGACATGAACGGGCCGGGAGAGCCAGGGCCCGGCCCGGCCGCCCGCCCGGACGCGCCACGACGCCGCCGGACGGCCCGTGTCGCTGAGGCGCCCGCCGCGCGCCCGCGCACCCCCGGGCCCGTCCGCCCGGACACCGGAGCCGTCCCGGGCCGCCCGGAGAACGCACCCACGCGACACAGGCGGCCCGCCGTTCCTCTGCTGCCTCGCCGTGCGCGAGACGACCGGAATGTGCTGCTCCGATCCCTCCGGCAGACCCGGCCTCGCGGGGTGAACTGGCCGATTGTCGGTGTCATCCGCTTGCATGGAGGCATGGACAACCAGGAGCTCCGCGCCGAAGCCGATGCCGTTCTCGCCGAGCTGGTGGGCGCCCCGGACGGCTCGGCCCGGCTGCGGGAGGACCAGTGGCAGGCCGTGGCCGCGCTCGTCGAGGACCGCCGGCGTGCTCTCGTCGTACAGCGCACCGGCTGGGGCAAGTCGGCGGTGTACTTCGTCGCCACGGCCCTGCTCCGCAGACGCGGCTCGGGCCCCACCGTGATCGTGTCCCCGCTGCTGGCCCTCATGCGCAACCAGGTGGAGGCCGCCGAACGCGCCGGTATCAACGCCCGCACCATCAATTCCGCCAACCCCGAGGAGTGGCAGACGGTCCACGGCGAGGTGGAGCGCGGGGAGACCGACGTGCTGCTCGTCAGTCCCGAGCGACTCAACGCCGTGGACTTCCGCGAGCAGATCCTGCCCGGCCTCGCGGAGTCGACCGGCCTCCTGGTGGTCGACGAGGCACACTGCATCTCCGACTGGGGCCACGACTTCCGGCCCGACTACCGGAGGCTGCGGGCGATGCTCACCGACCTCGCTCCCGGGGTGCCGGTCCTGGCGACCACCGCGACCGCCAACGCCCGGGTCACGGCGGACGTGGCCGAGCAGCTGGGGACCGGCGGCGCGGACGCCCTCGTGCTGCGCGGCTCTCTGGAGCGCGAGAGCCTGCGGCTGGGCGTGATCCGGCTGCCGGACGCCGCGCACCGGCTGGCCTGGCTGGCCGAGCACCTCGACGAGCTGCCCGGTTCCGGGATCATCTACGCCCTGACTGTCGCCGCCGCCGAGGAGGCCACCGCCTTCCTGCGGCAGCGCGGCTTCGCAGTGGACTCCTACACGGGCCGCACGGAGAACGCCGACCGGCTCCAGGCCGAGGCCGACCTCCAGCAGAACCGCGTCAAGGCGCTCGTGGCGACGTCCGCGCTCGGCATGGGCTTCGACAAGCCCGACCTCGGATTCGTGATCCACCTCGGCTCCCCGTCCTCGCCGATCGCCTACTACCAGCAGGTCGGGCGCGCCGGACGCGGGGTGGAGCACGCCGAGGTGCTGATGCTGCCCGGCAAGGAGGACGAGGCGATCTGGCGCTACTTCGCCGACACCGCGTTCCCGCCCGAGGCGCAGGTGCGGCAGACCCTCGCGGCCCTCGCCGACGCGGGACGTCCGCTGTCCGTGCCTGCTCTGGAGGCGGTGGTGGATCTGCGGCGCACCCGGCTGGAGACGATGCTGAAGGTCCTCGACGTCGACGGGGCCGTGCGCCGGGTGAAAGGCGGCTGGGAGAGCACGGGGCGGCCCTGGGTGTACGACACCGACCGGTACGCCTGGGTGGCCCGGCAGCGCGCCGCCGAACGGCAGGCGATGCGCGACTACATCGCCACGGGCGACTGCCGTATGGAGTTCCTGCGGCTCCAACTGGACGACGAGGGCGCGGCCCCGTGCGGACGCTGCGACAACTGCGCGGGTGCCTGGATCGACTCCGGCGTCTCCGCCGAGGCGCTGACGGGGGCCGCGAAGGAACTGGACCGCCCCGGTGTGGAGGTCGAGCCGCGCCGCATGTGGCCGACCGGCATGCCGGCCCTCGGCGTCGACCTCAAGGGGCGTATCCCCGCCGCCGAGCAGGGCTCGACGGGGCGCGCACTGGGCAGGCTCTCGGACATCGGCTGGGGCAACCGGCTGCGTCCGCTGCTGGCGGAGGGCGCGTCCGACGGTCCGGTGCCCTCCGACGTGCTGCAGGCTTCGGTGGCCGTCCTCGCCGACTGGGCGCGCTCCCCGTCCGGCTGGGCGTCCGGCGGCCCGGACGCCTCCGCCCGGCCCGTCGGGGTCGTCTCGGTGCCGTCCCTGACCCGTCCTCAGCTGGTCGGCTCCCTCGCGGAGGGCCTCGCCGGCATCGGGCGGCTGCCCTACCTGGGGGCGCTGGCGTACACCGGGGAAGGCGGCGCGCACGCGGCCCGCCGCAGCAACTCCGCGCAGCGGCTCAGAGCGCTGTTCGGCGCCTTCACCGTCCCCCCGGAGCTGGCGGCCGCCCTGGCCGGCGCCCAGGGGCCGGTGCTGCTGGTGGACGACCTCACCGACTCGGGCTGGACCCTCGCGGTCGCCGCCCGGCTGCTCCGGCAGGCGGGTGCCGGGCAGGTGCTGCCCCTGGTGCTGGCGTCCGCCGGGTGAGCTCCGGCCGCGGTCGGGGCTGCCTCGCCCGGCGGGTGAGCCCCGACGGCGGCCGTCCTGCTGTGCCTGCTTCCCCCGCCTGCCGCGGGTCCGCCTGACGCCGACGGCCCTCCGCCCTGACGCGCGCCCGTCGTCCCTGACCTGTCGCCGCCCCGTCCGACGCCGTGCGCTGCCTCGCCCCGGCCCGCGGTGACGGCTGGACTCCGGGCGAGGCGCGGCGCGAGAGAGGCGGAGCGTCGTGACCGTGTCGTGTTCCTGACCGGACTTATCCACAGGGGCAAGCGGAACCCGGAGATCCGCGAGATCGTCACCGCATGACACATCACGGCGAAAGCAGCGAACCCTTCGAAAGTGCCGGATCCTTCGGAGACGGCGACATCATCGGTCAGAGCGGACACTCCCGGCCGGGCCTACGCCCGCCGCGGCACGAGGTCGCTCCCCACGCGGAGCGGGCCCCCGCCGCGGGGGACGCCGCCGCGGGGGACGCCGGCCCGGACCAGGTCACCCTGCGCACCCCCACCGAGCTGGCCGACGCCCTGCCCTACCTGCTCGGGTACCGGCCCGAGGACAGCATCGTGATGGCCGCCCTGCACGACAGGGACGGTCGCGGCCGCTTCGGCGGCAGGGCGCGGCTCGGCATCCCCGCGCACCGGGAGGACTGGCCCGCCGCGGCCAGGCAGCTCGCACACGGACTCGTGACCGGCGGCGAGCGCCGCGGGGCCCGGCCGGAGCAGATCGTCGTCTACCTCTGTCAGGAACCGGAACCGGGCGAGAGCGGCCAGGACGTCCGGGACCGGCTGGCGCCACTGGCCCACCGACTGAGGGTCGAATGCGGTCAGCTGGACGTGCCGGTGATCGAGGCACTGTGCGTCTCGGACGGCCGCTGCTGGTCGTACTGCTGCGAGGAGACGGCCTGCTGTCCGCCCGAAGGCCGGCCGATGGGCCTGCCCGGCTCATCGGTGCTGGCGGCCGCCGCCACCTACGCGGGCCTCCAGGTGCGCGGCACACTGCGGGAGCTGCGGGGCAGGCTCCAGCCCTGGGACACCGCATCCGCGCTGAACCAGGAAATGGCCCTGGACGCCGCCGGACGGTCCCTCGTCCCGAGGATCCTCGACGAGGGCAGCCGCGAGGACGTCGCCGCGGAGACACTGGGGCTCGCCCAAAGGGTCATGAGCCGCCTGGCCGAGGCGCAGCCGGTGCCGAGCGCCTTCGCCGAGGACCTGCGGGACGACGAACTGCTCGCCCACGACGAGGCAGCCGCCCTCATCCTGGGCCTCCAGGACCGCGTGACCCGCGACCGCGCCGCCGAATGGATGGAGGGGGACGAGGCCGCACCGGCACTCCGGCTGTGGCGGGCGCTGGCCCGGCGCTGTGTCGGCCCGTACGGGGAACACGCTGCCGCCCCGCTCACCCTGGCCGGCTGGGTCGCCTGGTCGGCAGGCGACGAGATCGAGGCCCGGGAAGCCCTCGCCATGGCTCTGGGCGCCGACCCCGGCTACCTGTTCGCACGTCTGCTGCACCAGGCCTGCAACGAGGGCCTCGACCCGGAGTCGCTCCGCCGCTGCCTGCGCACGGAGCGCGGCCGGCGCGAGAGCACGGATCCCGGGTCCGACGACAGCGGCGAGGCCGTCGAGGCCCGTGGCAGCATCGCGGCCGACGACGAAGCGGGGCGCGGCAGTTGCCTGTCGCCTTCTCCGGCCGCGGGCCGCACCGCACGCCGTCCCCGCCCCGCGGTCCCCTCCCCGGCCGCCGCAGGGGTGCGACCGGGCGGCGGCCGGACGACGCGCTCCGGCCCGCGGCCGGCAGGCGGGGCACGCCCGCAGAACTCCCGTCCGCCCCGAGACCCTGACGGGGGCGGAGCACGGCGGCACCGGCCCCGGGGCTCCGACTCCCCTGCCACTCCGCTCCCCGGGCGCGACGCGACGCGGAGTGACCCGTGAACCGGTCCGCCGACAGGCTCGTCGACCACTGCCGGGCCGTTGTCCGGCAGGCCGCTCGGACGCTCGCGGGCGGTGGCGCTCCCCGAGGCCGCCGTCCGGATCGTTCCCGGTCGCCGGGGCGTGACCCGAACAAGTCCCGTCCCGTTCACCTCGGTGGCGGAGCGGCCTCCCGGTCGGACCGTACCGCCGCTCCGAGCACGCCCTGTCCTCGCCGGCGAACACCTCCTCACCCGTGCGAGGCGAACTCACCGCGGAAGAGCCGCCGTATGCACCAGCCGCCCGTACCCTCCTCCGACGACGATGCCCGCCGCGCCGCGGGCGGACCCGGTCCGCCCCCGGCGGAGAGTCCGGCACACGCGGTGCCGTCGGCCGGAGCGGAAGCCGGACGACCCTCCGGGCCTCGTGCCGGGGCCGGCACCCCGGCCGCCCCCGCGACCTCCGGCCGGGAGCGCCGCGCGCTCCGGCAGCCGGCCGGTCCCGGACAGCCTCCTGCGCCAGGTCTCCCGGAAGAACACCTGCAGCCCGCGGGGCCGAGAGCCTCGGACGCCCGCCCCCGGCCTCCCGTGTCCGAAGCTGCGGACCGGCACGGGCAGCCGCCCCCGCACCGGTCGTCGGCCCCTTACGCCCGTCGGCCGCAGACGGGGGAGGCCCGCGGCGGCTCTCCGGTACCCGCCGGTCGGCGACCGCTCGGTGCCGGCAGCGTCCAGCGGCCGCCCGCGCCGGCCGAACCACCGTGCGCGCACGGGCTCCTGATCTGTGTCGCCCTCCCGGGCCTCGCCGTCTCCGGAGACCATGGGCAGCTGACCGGCTCGGGGCTGGAGGGTTTCTACCACGGGGGCCGGCGTCTCCTGTCCCGGTGCCAGGTCCGGGTCGCGGGGCGCGAACCGGTCACGGTGCAGGCCCGGATGGCCGGCGCCGGCCGGGCGCGCTTCGCGGGCACGGTGCGGATCTCACCGCACGCCGGTCCGGACCCGGACGTGATGGTCGAGCGGATCCGCTCCGCCGACGGCACGGAGCGGATCACCCTGCACAGTGCGGCTCCCCGGTCCCTCCGGCTGCCGGTCGAAGTCGTCCTCGGCACCGACCTCGCCGCACTCGGGGCGATCGGCGCAGGCCGGACCGGACGGGAACTGCCCGCCGGCGTGCACGGCTTCGGCCTGCGCTGGACCGGCCCGGACGGCGGCTCGTCGGTCACCGCGGATCCGCCTCCCGACGACGCCGTGGCCTCGGCCGGACTGCTGCGCTGGGAACTGGAACTGGCTCCGGGCGGCCGTGCCAGCATCGAACTGCGGGTCCGGCCGACCGGGGGTGGGACCCGACCGGCCGTCCGCGCGGCCGCCGGTCCGCTCGCCGTCGCGGAGGCCGCGGGTGACGACCCGGGAGCCGCGGCGTTGCTGCGCACCGGTGTCGAGGACCTTCGGGCGCTGCTCCTCCGCGACCCCGCCCACCCGGCCGACACGTACGCCGCGGCCGGTGCGCCGTGGCGCTGCGGGCACGCCCCGGCCGAGGCACTCGCCGCCGCGCGGATGGCCCTGCCGCTCGGGACCCGCCTGGCGGCCGGCACACTGCGCAGCCTCGCCCGCACCCAGATCACCGGCTTCGGCGCGCGGTCCGGCATGATCCCCGGACCGCTCCGGGACGCGGGTGCGCATCTGCCGCCCGGCTGCACCGGGACCGAAGCGACCTTGCTGTTCCCCGTCCTGCTGGCCGAGGCCCGCCGGTGGGGCATGCCGGAGCGGGAGACCGAGGCACTGCTGCCCGCCGCCGAACGCTGCCTGCACTGGATGCGCAGAAGCGTGGGCGACGGCGTCTACCTGCCCGACCCCCGGCCCGGCGGCCCCGCACGCTGCGACACACAGGCCCACGCCCACCGAGCCGCGCTGCTGGGAGCGGACCTGCTCGACGCCCTCGGCAGACCCGGCGGTGCCGGACTGCGGGAGTGGGCGAGGGCACTGCGGACGGCGTTCCGGAACGACTTCTGGTGCGACGACCTCGCCGGCGGCCGGCCGGCCGCCGCCCGCACCGCGGACGGACACCTCGTCAGGCACCTGGGAGCCGCGGCCGCCACCCTTCTCGACACCGGCCTGCTCGGCTTCGGGCAGTACGCCGACGGCCTGCTGGACAAGGCCCGCACCGGACAGCTGGCGAGGCTGCTGGGGAGCCCGCCATGGGACTCGGGCTGGGGGCTCCGCAGCCTCGGCGCCGAGGAGGCCGGCTACAACCCCTTCGGCCATCGCACCGGCGCCGTCCGCGTCCACGAGACGGCCATCGCCGTCGCCGGACTCGCCGTGGCGGGGCACGAGAAGGAGGCGACCTCGCTGCTGCGGGGCCTGCTGGCGGCGGCAGGGGCCTTCGGACACCGGCTGCCGGAGATGTACGCGGGGGAGCAGCGCACCGCCGGAGGTGCTCCTCTTCCGCACCCGGCCGCCTGCCGCCCGGCGGCGACGTCCGCGGCCGCCGGAGTCCTGCTGCTGAGCACACTCGTGGGCATCCGTCCCGACGTCCCCGCCGGGACCGTCACCCTGCGGCCCCTGCGCGGTGCGCCGCTCGGCGAGCTCGCACTGGCCGGCCTGCGGGTCGCGGGTGCCCCGTTCTCGGTACGGGTGACACGGCTCGGAACGGCGCTGGTGGAGGAGGCGGCCGAGGGACTGCGATTGGGGACGTGACCGCAACCGGGGGCGTCCGCGGAGCCGGTCTCGGCCGCAACGGGGAACGCGGCCGTGGCCGGGGACGGTGACCGCGCACGGCCGATCGCGTGCGCCGCCCGGTTCCACGCCGCAACCAGAAGCCGCATCCCGTTCCACCCGGAGCCGTCACCTCCGTGGGCCGCACGGCACACAGCCCACCTCCCTGTGCGGGGAACGGCCCGCGCACCGCGCACCGCGGGGCGGGGCGGCGTGTCCGGGGACCCGCTGCGGCGGGGGAGGGCGGCATACCGGCCACGAAGAGGTTCGGCGGCCGTCGCGGCCGGGGAAGGGAGTGTTTATCGTCAGGAAGACGACTATGATCACGGACATGCCCTACGACCCGTCAGCCTTTCCGCCCTTCGCCGTCACCGTGGATCTGGTCGTGCTGACCGTTCGCCGCCATGCCCTGTGCGCGCTGGCGGTCCGCAGGGGAGAGCCGCCTTTCCAGGGGCGCTGGGCACTTCCGGGAGGGTTCGTGCGGGACGACGAGGACCTTGCCCAGGCGGCGGCGCGCGAGCTGGCGGAGGAGACCGGACTGCACGCCCACGAGCCGCCCCTCCCGGCCCAGGGCAACGGCGCCCATCTGGAGCAGCTCGCCACCTACGGTGACCCCGGGCGTGATCCGCGGATGCGGGTGGTGAGCGTCGCGCACCTCGCCCTCGCCCCGGACCTGCCCGCACCGCGCGCCGGAGGGGACGCGAGCAACGCCCGCTGGGCTCCCGTCGAGGAACTCCTGGAGCAGGGCGGCTACGGACGGGACGGGGAACCGGTGGCACCGCTCGCCTTCGACCACGCCCGGATCCTCGCCGACGGGGTCGAGCGAGCCCGGTCCAAGATCGAGTACTCGTCGCTGGCGACGGCGTTCTGCCCACAGGAATTCACCGTCGGCGAGCTGCGCCGCGTCTACGAGGCGGTGTGGGGCGTGGCCCTCGACCCGCGCAACTTCCACCGCAAGGTCACCGGCACGCCAGGCTTCCTCGTGCCCACCGGCGGTACCACCACCCGCCAGGGCGGACGTCCCGCCCAGCTCTTCCGTGCCGGTGGCGCCACCCTCCTCAACCCGCCGATGCTGCGTCCCGAGGTGTGAGGCGGCCTCCCCCGCCGGCCGAGGCCCAGCCGCCGTCCGGGAGGCGCGCAGGAGCCGGCACCCGGCCCGCCGACGAGGGCGCCGGGCCCTGGGTGGCACCCGCCCCCTGCCCGGGAAAACGGACATAAAGCGCTATCTTGCTACGGGTGATCCAGGCCTTCGGACTGACCAGCACCACCCGCAAGGACCTTCCGCCCGCCGTGGACGACGTCTCCTTCGACGCGCGGGCGGGACACCTCACCGCACTGCTCGGAGCGCCCGGCTCGGGCCGGACCACCGTGCTCCGGCTGATGCTCGAACTCCAGCAGGGCCGGGGAATCACCCACTTCCGGGGCAGACCCCTGCACCGTATCGCCCACCCCTCGCGCGAGGTGGGTGTGCTCCTGGGCGACGTGCCCGGCCATCCGGCCCGCAGCGTGCGAGGGCACCTGCGCATGCTGTGCGCGGCCGCGGGTGTTCCGGCGCGCCGGGCCGACGAAGTGCTGGAAGTCGTCGGTCTCGTCAGTCTGCGCGGCGAACGGCTCGACACGCTCTCCCGCGCCATGGACCGCCGGCTGGGCCTGGGCTGCGCCCTGCTGGCCGACCCGCACACGCTGGTGCTCGACGACCCCGCCGACGGCCTGTGCCAGAAGGAGAGGCGCTGGCTGTACGGCATGCTGCGGGCGCACGCGGCTCAAGGCGGGACCGTCCTGCTCACCGTCACCGACCCCAAGGACGCGGCCCGTACGGCCGACCGGGTCGTCACCCTCGACCGGGGCAGGGTCGTGGCCGACCAGGACGCGGCGGAGTTCGCGCGCACCCGCCTGCGCCCTCGGGTCGTCGTCCGCACCCCGCACGCCGCCCGCCTCGCCGCCCTCCTGGCCAGGGAGGCACGCACCGGCCGGCGGTCCGTGGAGGTGGTGCGCGAGAGCGGCAACCGCCTGTACGTGTACGGAAGCACGTGCGCGGACGTCGGCGAGACCGCGTTCCGGCACGGCGTGCTCGTCCATCAACTCGCCGACGAGACGGGGGACACGGGGCCGGTCTCCGAGCCGGCCGCCATGGCAGCCGAAGCGGTGGCGCTGATCCGGCCCGGCGCGGGTGCTCCGGCCGTCGAGCCCGGCCCGGCAGGTCCCGCACCGCCCGCCGACCCCGCCGACCCCGCCGGCGCCACGTTGCCCGGCGGCCCCGCAGGCACCGCTCCGGCCTCCGGACCCGCAGGCACCGCTCCGGCGCACGGCCGCGCGGAGGCCGGCCCGGTGGTCGAGCCCGGCCCGGCAGGTCCCGCACCGCCCGCCGACCCCGCCGGCGCCACGTCGCCCGGCGGCCCTGCAGGCACCGCTCCGGCCTCCGGACCCGCAGGCACCGCTCCGGCGCACGGCCGCGCGGAGGCCGGCCCGGTGGCGGACGCCGCGGCCGAGGCGCCTCTCTCCCCGGCGGGAGCCGGTGCCGGGGAGCCGCCGCACCCGGCAGCGGTGGACACCCGCGCGGGGGCGGACTCCGCTGCCCCGAGCCCGACCGCGGAGCCACGCCGGAACGGACCGGTGCCTGTCCGCGGCGCCGTCGTCACTCCGGCCGCGGCCGGCCTGACTCATGAGGACTCCCCGGCCGCCCCCCTCGCACCGGCCGTCTCCTCCCTGCGCGTCGGCACCGGTACGGCCGGCCCTCGCGGCGCAGCCCGGCGGCACGGGGCCGACGCCCGGCCCGCGCTCCCGCCTCCGCTCTCCGTCCGCTCCGCTCCCAGCCCCCTGCGCCCGCTCCGCTACGAGGTGCGCAGGGCGGCCGGGGTCGGCACGGTGTCCCTCACCAGTGCCGCCGTGCTGGTTCTCTCCGCGCTCACCACGGTGATCGCCGCCCGGATCGGCCACACTCCGCAGTCGCGGCTGCTGGCCGCCTGGCCCCAGGAACTGCCCCTGCCGCCCGCCGCGCTCGGTGCGGGGCTGCTGGGCGCACTCGCCTTCGGGGACGAGTTCCGCCACCCCGCCCTGGCGGCCGACCGCGGCACGGTGCCCCGTCGGCTGGGCCTGCTCGCCGCCAAACTCCTCGTCGCCGCCGCCACGGGCCTGGCGCTGGCCGTGCTGACGGTGGGATGCGACGCCGAGGTGCTGTATCTCGTATACGGACGGGAGCTCACCGGAGTTCCCGCGGACTGGGCGGTGCTGGGTGCGAGTTGGCTCGCTCTGGTGGTGGGCTGCGCCTGGGCGGGCGTGCTGGCGGCCGGGATCTTCCGGTCGACGACCGCGGGGCTCGCGGCGGTGGTCGCCGTTCCGGTCGCCGTGGTCCCCCTCGTGCACCGGGCCTTCGAGGGACCGGCCGTGCGTGACGCCACGGGCTTCTCGATGCGCATGCGGGAGCTCCTGCTGTCGCAGTGGCCCTACGGCGGGGAGAGATACCTGGCCGGAGTCGTGCAGGTGATCGCCCAACCTGTCGGCGGCGCGCTCGCGTTGACACTGACCGCGCTGCTGTGCGCGTACCTGCTCACCACTCTGCGCGGCAGGCTGCGGTAGCGGTGCGTGACCTCCGGCACGCCGCGGACCCGCTGAGCAGTGCCGCCGGACACAGAATGCACACAACTCCCCGGAGAAAGCCCATTTCTTTCCGATAAGGCGTCAATTGCGACGGGGTGAGCGATCACCCTTTCGTGTGCTTTTCACCAAAGCCCTCAAGGGAGTTGGAGAGGTCGCCGACAAAGGTTCCGTGAGTACCGTTGCGCACACCATGATGACCCCCGCCCGCACCGCCGACGCCGGCCTCGCCGGTCCGGGCGAACTCGACCGCTACCCCTACGCGGAGGCCCCCGGAGCCCGCCGCGTCGGGCCTCCCGCCTGGGAGGGCGCGGACCCGGAGCTGGGCCGCGTGGGCCGGCGCACCGCGGGCAGCCGCGGACGCGGACTGCACGGCCAACTCGTTCAGCAGCTGGGTCAGATGATCGTCTCCGGGGATCTCGGGGCCGACCGTCCGCTGGTGCCGGAGGAGATCGGCCAGCGCTTCGAGGTGTCCCGGACCGTCGTCCGCGAGTCGCTCCGCGTCCTGGAGGCCAAAGGTCTGGTCAGCGCCCGGCCGAACGTGGGCACCCGGGTGCGCCCGGTCAGCGACTGGAATCTGCTCGACCCGGACATCATCGAGTGGCGTGCCTTCGGCCCGCAGCGCGACGACCAGCGCCGTGAGCTGAGCGAGCTGCGCTGGATCATCGAGCCCCTGGCCGCGCGCCTGGCCGCCGGACACGGCCGGGAGGAGGTCCAGCAGCGGCTCGCCGACATGGTCGAGGTCATGGGGCACGCCATGGCGCAGGGGGACGCTCTGACGTTCTCGCGCGCGGACGCCGAGTTCCACTCGCTGCTCATCCAGGTCGGCGGCAACCGCATGCTGGAGCACCTCTCGGGGATCGTCTCCGCCGCTCTCCAGGTCTCCGGCGGCCCGGTCACCGGCTGTGACCGTCCGAACGAGGCCTCCCTCGGGCACCACGGCAGGATCGTCGACGCGCTCGCCGCCGGTGACGGAGCAGGGGCGGAGGCCGCCATGCGGCAGCTGCTCACCGTCCATCCCGAGGTGGAGCGGGTCGTGCCCGCCCCCCGCGAGCACTGACCGGCCACCGCAGGGCGGTCCCGTCCGGGGATGCCTCCCCCTCCTGCGGCATCGCCGGCCCGGACCGCGCCCCCTCGGACCCCGCAGGACGTCGGTTCTGCGGGGTCCGAGGGGTCCGGCGGGATCCTCCGGCGTCGTCCGGGCCCTGCGGGATCTCGACGGCGTGAGGTGCCGGCGCGTACGTTCGGCAAGTCCGCAGCTCGCACCACCTGGACGGCTTTGTCAGTACCTGACCGTTTTTGATTGCTTACGGGGTGTGACTCGGGCCACGCAGATTAGGCGTAACGCCAGTGGGAACACTGCGATGACCTAAGAGGTGACAGCCGCGGAGGGAATACGGACGCCGTTCATGGCGCTGTGCATCTTCCCGGCCCCCGCCCGTGCCGTCGGTCCATCCCCAGGCCGACGGTCGGCCCCTGTCCGCCGTGGACGAGGCCGGAAGCCGTTTTCCAACGTTCCGAGAGGTTGTTCGTGTCGGCCAGCACATCCCGTACGCTCCCGCCGGAGATCGCCGAGTCCGTCTCTGTCATGGCGCTCATTGAGCGGGGAAAGGCTGAGGGGCAGATCGCCGGCGACGACGTGCGTCGAGCCTTCGAAGCTGACCAGATTCCGGCCACTCAGTGGAAGAACGTACTGCGCAGCCTCAACCAGATCCTTGAGGAAGAGGGTGTGACGCTGATGGTCAGTGCCGCAGAGCCCAAGCGCACCCGCAAGAGCGTCGCAGCGAAGAGCCCGGCCAAGCGCACCGCCACCAAGTCGGTCGCGGCGAAGCCGGTGACCACGCGGAAGGCCACCGGCGCCACGGCCGCGGCGCCGGACGAGACCGTCGCCGACCCCGCCGTCGACCCCGCCGAGGAGACCGCGCCCGCCAAGAAGGCCGCGGCGAAGAAGACCACGGCGAAGAAGACGGCCGCGAAGAAGACCGTCGCCAAGAAGACGGCGGCCAAGAAGACCGCGGCGAAGAAGGACGACGCCGAACCCGTCGAGGAAGAGGCCATCGAGGAGGCCAAGCCGGGCGACGAGCCGGAGGGCACCGAGAGCGCCGGGTTCGTGCTGTCCGACGAGGACGAGGACGACGCCCCGGCGCAGCAGGTCGCCGCGGCCGGCGCCACCGCCGACCCGGTCAAGGACTATCTCAAGCAGATCGGCAAGGTCCCCCTGCTCAACGCCGAGCAGGAGGTCGAGCTCGCCAAGCGCATCGAGGCGGGCCTCTTCGCCGAGGACAAGCTGTCCAACGCCGACAAGCTCGCCCCCAAGCTCAAGCGCGAGCTGGAGATCATCGCCGAGGACGGCCGCCGCGCCAAGAACCACCTGCTGGAGGCCAACCTCCGCCTCGTGGTCTCCCTGGCCAAGCGCTACACCGGCCGCGGCATGCTGTTCCTGGACCTGATCCAGGAGGGCAACCTCGGCCTGATCCGCGCCGTCGAGAAGTTCGACTACACCAAGGGCTACAAGTTCTCCACGTACGCCACCTGGTGGATCCGCCAGGCCATCACCCGCGCGATGGCCGACCAGGCCCGCACCATCCGCATCCCGGTGCACATGGTCGAGGTCATCAACAAGCTCGCCCGCGTCCAGCGCCAGATGCTCCAGGACCTGGGCCGTGAGCCCACCCCGGAGGAACTGGCCAAGGAGCTCGACATGACCCCGGAGAAGGTCATCGAGGTCCAGAAGTACGGCCGTGAGCCCATCTCGCTGCACACCCCGCTGGGCGAGGACGGCGACAGCGAGTTCGGTGACCTCATCGAGGACTCCGAGGCCGTCGTGCCTGCCGACGCGGTCAGCTTCACGCTGCTGCAGGAGCAGCTGCACTCGGTCCTGGACACCCTGTCCGAGCGCGAGGCGGGCGTCGTGTCCATGCGCTTCGGCCTGACCGACGGCCAGCCGAAGACCCTCGACGAGATCGGCAAGGTCTACGGCGTCACGCGTGAGCGCATCCGCCAGATCGAGTCCAAGACCATGTCCAAGCTGCGCCACCCGTCCCGCTCCCAGGTGCTGCGCGACTACCTCGACTGACCCGTCGCACGACGGTCAGGGGCCCGGCTTCCGAGGAGAGGGAGCCGGGCCCCGTCGTGTGTGCGGGTGCGGCGGCTCTGCCGCTGGAACACTCTGAGTGTCTCGTGACCACCTCGGAGTCACCTCACAGTGAGGAGCACGCATGCGTCGTCCCTATGTCCGGGCACTGGCCGGGCCACTGGTCCTGGCGGCCGCGGCGGCGACCATACCGTTGCTGGTCGCCGCCCCGGCGGCCGCCGACAGTGTCGTGGTGGGCGGCTTCCCGGTCGATGTGTCCGAGGGGCCCTGGACGGTCGCGGTGTCCAGCCGTGACCGGTTCGGGGGTACCCGCGCGGGCCAGTTCTGCGGAGGCGTCGCCGTCGGCCGCACCACGGTGCTCACCGCGGCGCACTGCCTGAGCAGGGAGGTCCTCGGCACGGCACCGGACCGGGTGCGCGATCTCAAGGTGATCACCGGGCGTACCGACCTGCGCTCCCGCGAGGGACGGGAGATCCGGGTCCGCGACGTCTGGGTGAACCCCCGCTACGACCGGATCAGCAACGCCGGTGACTTCGCCGTGCTCTCCCTCACCGAGCCCGTGGCACAGGGGGCGATCGCCACCATGGCCGCGGCGGGCCACCCGGCGTACGAGCCCGGTACGGCGGCCAGGGTCTTCGGGTGGGGCGACGTCACGGGAGCCGGGAACTACGCCTACGGCCTGCGCGCGGCGCGGGTGCAGGTGCTGCCCGACGAGATGTGCGCCCGGGCCTACCCGGGCAGCGTCAACGGCACGTACCGCCCCGACAGCATGCTGTGCGCCGGTGAGGCGCAGGGCGGCTCCGACGCCTGCCAGGGAGACAGCGGGGGGCCGCTGGTCGCCCGCGGGCGGCTGATCGGACTGGTCTCTTGGGGCAGCGGCTGCGGCCTGGCCGGCAGTCCGGGGGTCTACACACGGGTGTCCGACATCGTGCGGACGCTCGGCTGGAGCGCCGACGACGGCGCGGCGGAGCGTGGCGAGAACGCGGCGGAAGGCCCTCAGGGCGGCTGAGCGGGGCACGGGTGGGCAATCCCGTGACCGGCCTCTCCGTCCGACCGGAGAGCGGCACGTATGCCCTGTGGCGGGCGTGCTGTCCGGGACCGGGTGGCAGGAGCGGACCGTGGCGACGTCGGCGGACGGCGGTGTGCGTGTCACGGACGTGTCGCGGGAGCGCGCATGGCGTGCCGCGCCCCACGAGCGCGGGCGGTGACCCCTGAGAACCGGGGGTCACCGCCCGTGAACCGGTCACACCGGTGCCTGCTCGTCGTGGACGCGAGGAATCAGCGCTCTTCTTCGGAGGCGGATGCGGGAACGGCGGTCAGCCGTTCGGTCTCGTCCTGTATCTCAGCGGCGATCTTCTTGAGTTCCGGCTCGAACTTGCGGCCGTGGTGGGCGCAGAAGAGCAGTTCTCCGCCGCTCAGCAGGACGACGCGCAGGTATGCCTGGGCGCCGCAGCGGTCGCAGCGATCAGCGGCCGTCAGCGGGCTCGCGGGGGTCAGAACAGTAGTCACGTCGCCTCTTCTCTAGCTCGACGAGCTGTCGTACCAGGGTCAACATCCAACCAGCCCGAATTCGTTCCCGCTCGGGGCTTTCCCTCGAAAAAATCTTTCCGAGTGGTTGTCTGCTGCCGGTTGGCGGCGAATGTGCCGTAGTGCGTGTCTCTGTGTCGTACGGGTTCGCGCTGTCGGACGGTTTCGGGTAAGTCCTCCCGGCCGGGTTGCCGGTTGTTCATGAGGACGTGCCCGGAGCCTAAATGGTTCATGCGCCGAAGGGAACGTGACATCTGCTTCACCCCATCGAGTGATCGAACAAGTATGCGATGCTGGACTAGTCTGTGTTCGGGACGAGGGTGGCGTTACAACGGCTCTACCAGGCCTCGGTACCCTCTGAGCGGCAACCGACGCCGCGCCCTTACCCAGAAGGGCCCCAACTGAAATTCAGCGAGGAGCGAACCGCGTGACCGCCGAGACGTCCGTGCCGTCCACAGCGCTGCTGGCAGGAGCAGACCGGGACGGGTCCAACTACACCGCGCGGCATCTGCTCGTCCTGGAGGGTCTCGAGGCCGTGCGCAAGCGGCCCGGGATGTACATCGGGTCCACGGACAGCCGCGGCCTGATGCACTGCCTGTGGGAGATCATCGACAACTCCGTGGACGAGGCCCTCGGCGGCTACTGCGACCACATCGAGGTCGTCCTCCACGACGACGGCTCGGTCGAGGTGCGGGACAACGGCCGGGGCATCCCGGTCGACGTGGAGCCCAAGACCGGTCTGTCCGGCGTCGAGGTCGTGATGACCAAGCTCCATGCCGGCGGCAAGTTCGGCGGCGGCTCCTACGCCGCCTCCGGCGGCCTGCACGGCGTCGGCGCCTCGGTCGTCAACGCGCTGTCCGCCCGCCTGGACGTCGAGGTCGACCGCGGCGGCCACACCCATGCCATCAGCTTCCGGCGCGGTGTTCCCGGTGCGTTCGCCGCCACCGGTCCGGACGCCGGGTTCGAGGCCGGGGCCGGCCTGCGCAAGTCCAAGAAGCTGCCCCGGACGCGCACCGGCACGCGGGTGCGCTACTGGGCCGACCGGCAGATCTTCCTCAAGGACGCCAGGCTGTCCCTGGACACCCTGCACCAGCGCGCACGGCAGACCGCGTTCCTGGTGCCCGGCCTGACGATCGTCGTCCGCGACGAGTACGGCCTGGGGGAGGGCGGCAGCAAGGGCGAGGAGTCCTTCCGCTACGACGGCGGCATCAGCGAGTTCTGCGAGTACCTGGCCACCGACAAGGCCATCTGCGACATCCAGCGCCTCACCGGCCGGGGCACCTTCCGCGAGACCGTCCCGGTGCTCGACGAGCACGGCCAGATGACCCCCACGCAGGTCACCCGCGAGCTGGAGGTCGACGTAGCGCTGCGCTGGGGCACCGGGTACGACACGACCGTCAGATCCTTCGTCAACATCATCGCCACCCCCAAGGGCGGCACCCATGTCGCGGGCTTCGAGGCCGCCGTGACCAGCACGCTCAACGAGGTCCTGCGGGCCAAGAAGCTGCTGCGGGTCGCCGAGGACGACGTCGTCAAGGACGACGCCCTGGAGGGTCTGACCGCCGTGGTCACCGTCCGCCTCGCCGAGCCGCAGTTCGAGGGGCAGACCAAGGAGGTCCTCGGCACCTCGGCGGCCCGCCGCATCGTGAACGGTGTGATCTCCAAGGAGCTCAAGGCCTTCCTCACCGCCACCAAGCGCGATGCCGCGCAGCAGTCCCGGGTGGTCCTGGAGAAGGTCGTCGCCGCCGCCCGCACCAGGATCGCCGCCCGTCAGCACAAGGACGCCCAGCGCCGCAAGACGGCCCTGGAGTCCTCCTCGCTGCCCGCGAAGCTCGCCGACTGCCGCAGCGACGACGTCGACCGCAGCGAGCTGTTCATCGTCGAGGGCGACTCCGCCCTCGGTACGGCGAAGCTCGCCCGGAACTCCGAGTTCCAGGCGCTCCTGCCCATCCGGGGCAAGATCCTCAACGTGCAGAAGTCGTCCGTCACGGACATGCTGAAGAACGCCGAGTGCGGTGCGATCATCCAGGTCATAGGGGCCGGCTCGGGCCGTACCTTCGACATCGACGCGGCCCGCTACGGCAAGATCATCATGATGACCGACGCCGACGTGGACGGCTCCCACATCCGCTGCCTGCTGCTGACCCTCTTCCAGCGGTACATGCGGCCCATGGTGGAGGCCGGCCGGGTCTTCGCCGCCGTCCCGCCGCTGCACCGCATCGAGCTGGTCCAGCCCAAGAAGGGGCAGGACAAGTACGTCTACACGTACTCGGACCGAGAGCTGCGGGACACCCTCCTGGAGATGGAGGGCAAGGGCATCCGCTACAAGGACTCCATCCAGCGCTACAAGGGCCTCGGCGAGATGGACGCCGACCAGCTGGCCGAGACCACCATGGACCCGCGTCACCGCACCCTGCGCCGGATCAACCTGTCCGACCTGGAAGCCGCCGAGCAGGTCTTCGACCTCCTCATGGGCAACGACGTGGCACCGCGCAAGGAGTTCATCTCCAGCTCCGCGGCCACCCTGGACCGGTCCCGCATCGACGCCTGACCCGCTGCCGTACGGACCACGTCACCTGAAGGGGTGAACAGCAGGAGGAACAAGAGCCGGGGATCTTCCCGTTCTGTCCATCCTTGGGCATGCAATCAAGCAAGGGGCGCCCGCGCGCCGGCCGGGGAGCGCCCGCACGACCGGCGGAGGGCCACCGATCCGGGCAGCGCCCGGCGCCCGTCGCGACGGGTCCGGTGGACTACGACGATCCCTGGTACGACGCCCTCGCCGCGGGCTGGGGCGAGTCGGCCGCACCGGCCAGCGCCGTGCCCGCCGCGCGCGCGGAGGACGGAGGCGGGGCCCTCACCGCGGCCGACGTGTATCTGGAGGTCCAGCGCAGCGCGGACTTCCAGGAGGTGCGCCGCCGGTACCGCAGGTTCGTGGTGCCGGCCGTCGCCGCCTTCCTCACCTGGTATCTCGGCTATGTCGTCGCCGCCACCACCGCCCCGGGACTGATGGCCCGGCCGGTCGCGGGCGCGGTGAACGTGGCGATGCTGGCCGGGCTCGGCCAGTTCCTCACGACCTTCGTGCTGACCTGGGCCTACGCCCGTCACGCGCGGCTGCGCCGGGATCGCGCCGCCCTCGAACTGCGCTGGGACACCCAGGAACTGGCACGCGGTGTGCGAGGGGGTGCCCGGTGAGAGACGATCACCAGACCCTGGCGCTGCTGCTGTTCAGCGCGTTCGTCGCCGTCACCCTGGGGATCACCACCTGGGTGAGCCGCCACCGGCACGGCTCCGCGGAGGAGTTCTATGCGGGCGGGCGGCTGTTCTCTCCGATGGAGAATGGTTTTGCCATCGCGGGGGACTACATGTCGGCGGCCTCCTTCCTCGGCATCTCCGGCCTGATCGCGCTGTTCGGCTACGACGGGCTGCTCTACTCCGTCGGATTCCTGGTCGCCTGGCTCGTCGTGCTGCTGCTGGTGGCCGAACTGGTGCGCAACTGCGGCCGGTTCACGCTCGCCGACGTCGTCGCCGCGCGGATGCGCGAGCGGCCCGTACGCATCGCGGCGGGAACTTCCTCGGTCGTGGTGTCCGTTCTGTATCTGGTGGCGCAGATGGTGGGTGCGGGCAGCCTGGTCGCGCTGCTCCTGGGCGGATCCGGAGAGGCGGCGCAGGCCTGGACGGTCGTCGGCGTCGGCGCCCTCATGGTCACCTATGTGTCGCTGGGAGGGATGCGGGCCACGACGTGGATCCAGATCGTCAAGGCGGTCCTGCTGATGGGCGGGGCGATCGCCCTGACCGCGCTCGTACTCGTGCGGTACCACGGGGACGTCGACCACCTGCTGCGCAGCGCCGCCGAGCGCAGCGGTCAGGGCGACCGATTCCTCGCTCCCGGGCTGAAGTACGGCGGTGACTGGACCGCCCGGTTCGACTTCATCAGCCTCGGTCTCGCGCTGGTGCTGGGAACGGCCGGGCTGCCGCACATCCTGTCCCGGTTCTACACGGTGCCCACCGCGCGGGCCGCCCGGCGGTCGGTGGTCTGGTCGATCGGACTCATCGGGGGCTTCTACCTGATGACGATCGTGCTCGGCTTCGGCGCGGCCGCCGTCGTGGGCCCGGACGAGGTCCGCAGGTCGAACGCCGCGGGGAACACCGCCGTTCCCCTCCTGGCGCTCGACCTGGGCGGTGGCGCCAACTCCACGGGGGGAACGGTTCTCTTCGCCGTCGTCGCGGCCATCGCCTTCGCCACCATCCTCGCGGTCGTCGCCGGCATCACCCTCGCCTCGTCGGCATCGGTCGCCCACGACCTGTACGCCTCGCTGCGACGCCGGCACGCGAAGCCCTACAGCGAGGTGGCCGTGGCCCGGATCGCCGCGGTCGGCATCGGGGTGGCCGCCATCGCGCTGGGCCTGCTGGCACGGGATCTGAACGTCGCCTTTCTCGTGGGACTGGCCTTCGCCGTCGCGGCATCCGCGAACCTGCCGGTGCTGCTCTACTCGCTGTTCTGGCGCGGCTTCACCACGCGCGGCGCGGTGTGGGCGGTCTACGGCGGGCTGATTCCCGCCGTGCTGCTGGTGCTGCTGTCGCCCGTGGTCTCCGGCAGCCCCGACTCGCTGTTCCCGCGGGCGGACTTCCAGTTCTTCCCGCTGGAGAACCCGGGCCTGGTGTCCATCCCGCTGGGGTTCGTGGCGGGCTGGCTGGGCACCGTGATCTCCGCCGAAGAGCCCGACGAGGCCAAGCACGCCGAGACCGAGGTGCGCTCACTCACCGGTGCCGGAGCGGTGTAGCGGTACGGAGGGCCTGGAGCGGGGGCCCGTGGGCGGCACGGGGTCCGTGAGCCTGCGGGCGCGTCCGGGCACGCCTGGCGGCCTGCGAGGCACCGAGGGGCGCCACGAGGTGAGCGCAGGCCGGGCCTGCTGCAGCGGCACGGTGCGGGCCGGCCGAGCGGGCCCGTCCGGGCCTCCCCCGGTCGCCGGCCCGGGGGAGGCCCGGACCGTACGGGTGCGTCCGTCAGCTCGCCAGGGCAGCCGCCAGCTCCCGTACGGCCACCACGTCCATCCGCGCGGGAGCCCCGAGGACGGAGGTGCCGCAGCTCTCGGGCCGGGCCGGGCCGGATGCGCTCTGGGCGACGGTCACCCGCCAGCACCGTCCGTCCACGTGCGCCACGGTGACCTCCCAGCGGGGGGCCGCGCCGTCCGTGCGCACGACCGTGAGCGCTTCGGCGGCGTCCTCGGCGGCGACGCGGCGCACGGCCAGTTCGGCGGCCTGGCCGGGACGCTCCCAGGCGGACGAGCCGCGGCAGCCGTCCAGGAGGATGCGCCCCTCGCCGACCTCGTGCAGGGCCTCCTTGACGGTGTGCGCCTCGGCTCGGCCGTATGCGTAGCCGTAGGGCAGGACGAGCACCGTGGGGGCGAAGCGATGACCACCCAGATGGGTGACCTCCCAGACGTCGTCGACCCCGGAGGCGGTCAGTTCGGCGGCCAGCGGGCGGCCCAGGACGGCGCAGCAGCGGTCGCGCCTGCCGTTGGTGCACACCAGCGCGAGCGGGCCGCCCGGGTGCGGCCGGCCGCCGAGGACGCGGTCGAAGGAGCTGTGGTCGCCCCGGCCGAGCGCGGCGAAGTCCAGTTCCAGGAGCCGGTGCGGGTCGACCATGGTGGCGGTGCGCAGCCAGACCCTGCCCGGCACCGTGTGCGAGACGTACACGCGGCGGGCCTCGGGGGTGTGGCGGTCTGCGTGACGGCCGGGGCGGCGGATCAGCGCGATGCGCACACCGGTGCCCTTCGCGGCCGCTTCGAGGGCGCGGCCGAGGACGGGGTCGAGGTGGCTGGAGGTGAGGGCCCGGGCACCCCACGGGCCGGGCTGTTCCACCAGCAGCCAGGTCTGCGCGGGGGCCGCGGTCCCGGAGACGGGCTCGTCGAGGTCCCGCGAGACGCTTGCACACGTACTCACAGAGGTGAGCCTAACCTGAGTTCGTCCGAGGTGGCGTGTCGTCGCGCCCGTGTCCCTCCCGGTCCCTCCCGGTCCCTCCCGGCCGGCCGGAGGAGGTGCCGCCGCGGGAGGGGCCGCCGGGGGCCGTGGGGGCGACACCCGCCTGCTGCTTCGGAGGGACCGGAGCGGCGTGTGAGCCCCCTGCCGTGCCGGCAGCCCGGGCTCGGAGGGTGCCGGACGCCGGCCGCAGCGCCCCGGGGAGGCCCGGCGTCGAGGCGGGGTCCGTTCACGGCAGCGGCTGCGGTGGCCTCGGGCCGGTGTACACGCCGCTGGGACGCATCCGCAGGGGGCGTTCGCCGTACTCCTCCATCGCGTGTGCGATCCAGCCCGCCGTGCGGGCCACGGCGAAGAGTGTCTCGCCGGCCGTCGGGCCCATCCCCGAGGACGCGGTGAACACCGCGAGCGCCAGGTCGACGTTGGCGTGCAGGGGGGTGTGCCGGGCCGCGGTCTCCACCACGCGGCGCGCGGCCGCGAGCGCGGGTGCCGCACCGGGCAGCTCTTCCAGGAGGCCGAACAGGACGGCGGCCCGCGGGTCCTCGCCGGAGTAGAGCCGGTGGCCGAGTCCGGGGATGCGGCGCCCGGCACGCAGCTGGTCGGCGACCACGGGTGTCGCGTCGCCCCGGTCGAGCACCTCCAGCAGCATGCGGTGGGCCAGTCCGGCGGCCGCGCCGTGCAGCGGGCCCTCGATCACGCCCAGGCCCGCCGACACCGCCGCGTAGGCGTGCGCGCGGGCCGAGGCGGCGACCCGCACCGCGAGCGTCGAGGCGGCCAGGTCGTGGTCGGCCAGCAGGGCGAGTGCCGTGTCCAGGACGCGCAGCGACATCCCGTCGGGGCGCCTGCCGGACAGCCGGGGCCACAGCCGGTGGGCCAGCGGGCCGTCGTCGCCGCGGTCGGCCCCCAGGGGCGGCAGGGCGTCGACGAGTGTCGGGATCAGGGTCCGCGCGGTGCCGAGGACGGCGTCCCCGGACAGGTCGAAGCGCAGCGGGTCCGCGGTGGCCGCGGCAATGGCGGCCACGCGCAACCGGTCGGTCGGTCCGGCGTGTTCGGGCAGTGCGTCGACGGCGCGGCGGGCCACGGCGACGGAGGACGGGGGCGCGGTGAAGGTCGCTCCCGGGTGCAGCCGGCCCGTCCAGAGCCATTCGGCGGTCTCCTCGTAGGTGTGGCGTGCGGCGAGTTCGGCCGCGTCGACGCCCCGGTAGTAGTAGCGGTCCGCCTCGATGAGCGTGATCCGGGTCCGTACGGCGGTCTCGCCTGCGGCGGTCTGGCCCGCCCCGCTCTCCCGTCGGTTGCGCCGGGCGAGCGCTTCGACCTCGTCGGCGGCGAAGGTGCTGCCGCGTCCCGCCGGGGAACGCCGGCTGGTGAGCTGGCCGCGGCTCACGTACGCGTACACCGTCTCGGGCTTCACGCCGAGCAGCTCCGCGGCCTCCCTGGTGCTCAGGCGTCGCTCAGAGGGGTCGGCACCGGCTTGCTGATCGCGCATGGAGGCCACCGTATCCAGACTCACGACAAGGCGCGTGCATATTGATTCAATCAATATTGACAGATATCAAGTCAACCATGGACAGTCGAATCAAGTCCAGGGAGGAAACATGTCCGTCAACCGGTCCGCATCCACTCTTGTCGACGTACCGCGGGGACTCGCGGGCGTCGTGGTCACCGACACCGAGATCGGTGACGTACGGGGGCGTGAGGGCTTCTACCACTACCGGCAGTACTCGGCCGTCGAGCTCGCACGGCACCGGGGCTTCGAGGACGTGTGGCACCTGCTGCTCCACGGCGAACTGCCCGGGGCCGAAAGGAGCGCCGCGTTCGCCGCCGAGACGGCCGCGCTGCGGCGGCTGCCCGAGGAGGTGTCGGCCGCGCTTCCCGCCCTCGCGGCGGGGGGCGGCCGCTCCGGGCCGCTCGCCGGTCTGCGCACGGCCCTGTCCCTGCTGGGTGCCGCCAAGGGGTTCCGGCCCCTGTACGACATCGACGCAGCGCAGCGCCGGGCGGACGCGGTGACGGCGGCCGCCGCCGTACCGACGCTGCTGACGAGTCTGCACCGGCTCGGCCGGGGACTTGACCCGGTCCAGCCCAGAACGGACCTGTCCTACGCGGCCAACTACCTGTACATGCTCACCGGTTCCGAGCCGGATCCCCGACACGCGCGTGCCGTCGAGCAGTACCTGATCTCGACCATCGACCACGGGTTCAACGCGTCGACCTTCACCGCGCGCGTCATCGCCTCGACCGGTGCCGACGTCGCCGCCTGCCTCGTCGGAGCCGTCGGCGCGCTCTCCGGCCCCCTGCACGGCGGCGCCCCCAGCCGGGCCCTCGACACGCTCGACGCCATCGGCACGCCGGAGCGCATCGACCCCTGGGTGCGCGAGCGGGTCCTCGCGGGTGAACGGATCATGGGCTTCGGGCATGCGGTGTACCGCACCGAGGACCCCCGCTCCCGGATGCTCCGGGAGATCGCGCGCGGCTTCGGCGGCGACCGCGTCGACTTCGCCGTCCAGGTCGAGCGGGGCGTGGAGGCGGTGCTCGCCGAGCTGAAGCCCGGACGTGAACTGCACGCCAACGTCGAGTTCTACGCCGGCCTGGTCATGGAGCGGTGCGGGCTGCCGCGGGAGATGTTCACACCGACCTTCGCGGCGGCGCGGGTGGTCGGCTGGAGCGCCAACGTCCTGGAACAGGCGGAGGACCCGAAGATCATCCGTCCGGCGGCGCGGTACGTGGGACCGGCGCCGCAGGTACCGGTCCCCGCGGAGACCGCTGCCTGACGGCGGCCGGGCCCGGGGTCGTGCGGGGGCGATGCCGGACCCGCCGCCGCGAACGGTGCCACGCGATGTCGTGCCGGCCCCGGCGTGGCTGCGGCCACGACCGAGGAGTCATGACCGAGGAGTCATGACCGAGGAGTCATGACCGTGGAGCTGCTCCGCCCCCTGAGATCCCCCTGAGATCCCCGGACGGCCCGCTCGAAGATGCGGAACAAGCGGCCCTCGTCCTGCGTCGCGGGGGAGGGGCGTCGGTGGCCTGCGGGGCAGCTTCCGGCGCAGGCGCAGGCGCAGGCGCAGGCGCAGGCGCAGGCGGCGGGCGCAGGCGGCGGGCGCAGGCGGCGGGCGCAGGCGGCGGGCCGGGCCGGCCCGCCGTGCCGCCGTACGTCCGCCTCCCGCACGCCCGGCGGCAGCCGGCTTCCGCCTACGGCCGCCGCAGTCAGCCGTCGACACCGCGACGCTTCCGGTGCCTCGTATCCTGGGGCGGCAGTCGGTCTTCGGTGGCGTGCCCGGAGCGGTCCGGCGTGCGCGGGCGCGCGGCGCGGGACATGCAGGACACGCCGGGCGCGCAGGACGCGCGACGCGAGAGGTGAAAGAGGTCGCACAGTGGGTTCCGGTTCGCGGCAGATCCCCGTCGTCGTCCTCGCCGGGTTCCTGGGCTCGGGCAAGACCACCCTGCTGAACCATCTCCTGCACCACAGCGGCGGCACCCGGATCGGCGCGATCGTCAACGACTTCGGCGCCATCGAGATCGACGCCCTGGCCGTGGCCGGCGCGCTCGGCGACTCCACCGTCTCGCTCGGCAACGGCTGCCTGTGCTGCGCGGTCGACGCCGGTGAACTCGACGTCTACCTGGAGCGCCTCACTCGCCCCGGCACCGGTGTCGACGTCGTCGTCATCGAGGCGAGCGGGCTTGCCGAGCCCCAGGAGATCGTGCGCATGGTGCTGGCCAGCGAACGGCCCGAAGTCGTGTACGGGGGGCTCGTGGAGGTCGTCGACGCCGCCGAGTTCGACGACACGCGGGAGCGCCACCCCGAGATCGACCGGCATCTCGGCCTCGCCGACCTCGTCGTCGTCAACAAGACGGACCGGGCTCCGGACGCCGCGCGGCTCCTCGCCGCGGTCCGGTCCCTCACCGACCGCGCGGCCGTCGTGCCCGCCCGCTGGGGCCGTGTCGACCCGGAGCTCCTCTTCGACTGCCGGCCCGGCGAGGAACGCATCGGCCAGCTCTCCTTCGACGACCTGCACGACCGCATCGGCGGCCACGGCGGCCACGGCGGCCATGTCGGTGACCCCGGTGACCCCGGTGACGACGACGGCTGTGCCCACGACGGCCATCTGCACGCGGCCTACGACACCCTGTCGTTCGAGACCGCCACACCGATGGACCCGCGGCGGCTGATGGCCTTCCTCGACAGCCGCCCCGAGGGGCTCTACCGGATCAAGGGGCAGGTCGGCTTCGGGCTCCACGACACCCGGAACCGCTACGGCGTCCACGCCGTCGGCCGCTTCCTGCGCTTCGAGCCCGACCCCTGGCCCGCCGCCGGCCCCCGGCTGACCCGTCTCGTGCTCATCGGCTCCGGCATCGACACCGAGGCCCTCGCCAAGGAACTCCAGGCGTGCGCCGACGACGCCGGTCACGCCGGTGACGCCGACGAGCACGGCATGTGGGGCGTCCTGCGCTACGTGCGGGAGCCGGGCGACGAGCCCGAAGCACCGGGCCGGCCCACCGTCGGCCGGCCCGGTGACGCGTACGCCCTCGGCGGCCCGGAGGGTCTCGACGCCCCGGAGGGCCCCGACCGCTCACCCGTCACCGGCTGAGGCCCTCCGCCGGAGGACCCGCCCCGGGCCGGCCGTCTCCCCGGAGCGCAGTCCGGCCCGGCTCCGCGCCGGCTCACGGCCTCAGCCGCTGCAGGCCGGCGCCGGCTCCCCCAGCCCCGGCTCCTCCAGCGCCCCCGGCGCCGGCCCGTCCTCGGCCGCCCCGTGCGGGCCCGCCCTCGCCCTCGTGCCGGCCGCGGTCCCTCAGGCCGGTCCCGCCACCGCCGCCACCGTCCTGGACAGCGACACGCCCGAGCCGTCACGGCGCGGATCGGGCTCGGGCAGTTCGGCCGGAGCGCCGTTCTTCTGCGCCGCACGGGCCGGCGCCGCGCCCGCCCAGCCCAGCGACAGGCAGTCCTCGCCCTTGAGGAACCGCTGGCAGCGCACCCCGCCCGTGGCGCGGCCCTTGCGCGGGAACTGGTCGAACGGGGTCAGCTTGGCCGTCGTCTGCACCGAGTCGTCCAGCGTGCCCCGCGAACCGGCGACGGTGAACACCACCGCGTCGAGGGCCGGATCCACCGCGGTGAAGCAGATGACCTTCGCGCCCTCGGTGAGCTTGATGCCCGCCACACCGCCCGCCGGACGCCCCTGCGGACGCACATGGGAGGCCTGGAAACGCAGCAGTTGCGCGTCGTCGGTGATGAAGACCAGGTCCTCGTCACCGGTGCGCAGCTCGACCCCGCCGACGAGGCGGTCGCCGTCCTTGAGGGTGATGACCTCCAGCTCCTCCTTGTTGCCCGGATAGTCCGGCACCACACGCTTGACCACGCCCTGCTCGGTGCCCAGCGCAAGTCCGGGGGAGGACTCGTCCAGGGTGGTCAGGCAGACGACCGTCTCCCCGTCGTCCAGCGAGAGGAACTCGGTGAGCGGAGCGCCGCCCGACAGGTTCGGTGCGGTGGCGGTGTCCGGCAGCTGGGGCAGGTCGACCACGTTCAGCCGGAGCAGCCGGCCGGCCGAGGTCACCGCGCCGACCTCGCCGCGCGCGGTGGCGGCCACCGCCGAGACGATCAGGTCGTGCTTGGCGCGGCGCCCCCCGGAGCCCGCGGGGAGCGGCTCACCGGTCGCCGTGCGGGCGAGCAGCCCGGTCGAGGACAGCAGCACCCGGCACGGGTCGTCGGCGACCTGGAGGGACACGGTCGGCGCCGGGGCGCCCGCGGACTCCAGCAGCACCGTACGGCGGTCGGTGCCGAACTTCTTGGCGACCGCGGCCAGTTCGGCCGAGACCAGCTTGCGCAGCTCCGCGTCCGACTCCAGGATCCGGGTCAGTTCCCCGATCTCGGCCGTGAGCCGGTCCTTCTCCGACTCCAGCTCGATCCGGTCGTACTTGGTCAGCCGGCGCAGCGGCGTGTCGAGAATGTACTGCGTCTGGACGTCGCTGAGGGCGAAGCGCTCCATCAGGCGCCGCCTGGCCTCGGCCGAGTTGTCGCTGGACCGGATGAGGCGGATCACCTCGTCGATGTCCACCAGCGCGGTGAGCAGGCCCTCCACCAGGTGCAGCCGGTCCCGGCGCTTGCCGCGGCGGTACTCGCTGCGCCGCCGCACCACCTCGAAGCGGTGGTCGAGGTAGACCTCCAGCAGCTCCTTCAGGCCGAGCGTGAGGGGCTGGCCGTCGACGAGCGCCACGTTGTTGATGCCGAAGGACTCCTCCATCGGCGTCAGTTTGTAGAGCTGCTCCAGGACCGCCTCGGGCACGAAGCCGTTCTTGATCTCGATGACCAGGCGCAGCCCGTGCTCACGGTCGGTGAGGTCCTTGACGTCGGCGATGCCCTGCAGCTTCTTCGACCCGACGAGATCCTTGATCTTGCCGATGACCTTCTCCGGGCCGACCGTGAACGGCAGTTCGGTGACGACGAGGCCCTTGCGGCGCGCGGTGACGGTCTCCACGGACACCGTGGCGCGGATCTTGAACGTGCCGCGGCCCGTCTCGTAGGCGTCGCGGATGCCGGACAGGCCGACGATCCGGCCGCCGGTGGGCAGGTCGGGCCCCGGCACGTGCCGCATCAGGGTGTCGAGGTCGGCGCCGGGGTACCGGACGAGGTGCCGGGCGGCGGCGACGACCTCGCGCAGGTTGTGCGGCGGCATGTTGGTGGCCATGCCGACCGCGATCCCCGACGCGCCGTTGACGAGCAGGTTCGGGAAGGCCGCGGGGAGCGCGACGGGCTCCTGCTCCTGGCCGTCGTAGTTGGGCGTGAAGTCGACCGTGTCCTCGTCGATCGACTCGGTCATCAGGCTCGTCGCCTCGGCCATCCGGCACTCGGTGTACCGCATGGCGGCCGGTGGGTCGTCGTTGCCCAGGGAGCCGAAGTTGCCGTGGCCGTCGACCAGGGGCACCCGCATGGAGAACGGCTGCGCCATGCGCACCAGGGCGTCGTAGATCGACGCGTCGCCGTGCGGGTGGAGCTTGCCCATGACCTCGCCGACGACCCGCGCGCACTTCACGTAGCCGCGCTCGGGGCGCAGCCCCATCTCGCTCATCTGGTACACGATGCGGCGGTGCACCGGCTTGAGACCGTCGCGGGCGTCCGGCAGCGCTCGGGAGTAGATGACCGAGTACGCGTACTCGAGGAAGGAGCCCTGCATCTCGTCGACGACGTCGATGTCGAGGATCCTCTCCTCGTACGCGTCGTCGGGCGGCGGGGTCTTCGTGCTGCGGCGGGCCATCGCTGCCGGCTCCTCTTTTCTGGGTGCTCGCCTGCGGGGCGCGTGCCGGTACCGGCGGGACGAGCGCGCCCGGACCGCCCGGACCGCACGCACTCGTCCGGCCGGCACCGGCACGCCCCGCCGGCTCGCGCCTTGCTCTGAAGCATGAACGGGTTCTGACGCGGACCATTGTGGACCTCGGCACCGACAACACCGGAACAGGACCCGGCACCGCCCGTGCGCGTGTGCCCGAAGGCTACGGGATCTCGCTCTCGGCGTACGGCGGGCGGGAACTCCGACGACGGCCCGCACGCTTGCATACAGTGGCAGGACCGGCAGGACAGCAGCGGTTTTCAGCGACCGCGACAGCCATCGAAGGGACGTACATGCCCATGGGTCACACGGCCACAGACCAGGCAGGCTCCGGGGGCCTGACAGCGACCGAGCACCGCCTGGCCAACGGCCTGCGCGTGGTGCTGTCCGAGGACCGCCTGACCCCGGTCGCCGCGGTGTGCCTCTGGTACGACGTCGGCTCCCGCCACGAGACCGAGAACCGCACCGGGCTCGCGCACCTCTTCGAGCACCTGATGTTCCAGGGCTCCGGCCAGGTCAGGGGCAACGGCCACTTCGAGCTGGTGCAGGGCGCCGGCGGCTCCCTCAACGGCACCACCAGCTTCGAGCGCACCAACTACTTCGAGACCATGCCCGCCCACCAGCTGGAGCTCGCTCTCTGGCTGGAGGCCGACCGTATGGGCTCGCTGCTCGCGGCCCTGGACGAGGAGTCCATGGAGAACCAGCGCGACGTCGTCAAGAACGAGCGTCGTCAGCGCTACGACAACGTCCCCTACGGCACCGCGTTCGAGAGGCTCACGGCCCTCGCCTACCCGGAGGGCCACCCCTACCACCACACGCCGATCGGCTCGATGGCCGACCTGGACGCGGCGACCCTGGAGGACGCGCGCGCGTTCTTCCGCACCTACTACGCGCCCAACAACGCGGTGCTGTCCGTGGTCGGCGACATCGACCCCGAGCAGACCCTCGCCTGGATCGAGAAGTACTTCGGATCCATCCCCGGACACGACGGCAAGCCCGCCCCCCGCGACGGCTCCCTGCCCGACGTGATCGGCCGGGAGCTGCGCGAGGTCGTCGAGGAGGAGGTCCCCGCGCGGGCGCTGATGGCCGCCTACCGGCTGCCGCAGGACGGCACGCGCGCGTGCGACGCCGCCGACCTGGCGCTGACCGTCCTGGGCGGCGGCGAGTCCTCCCGCCTGTACAACCGGCTCGTCCGCCGGGACCGTACGGCGGTCGCGGCCGGCTTCGGCGTGCTGCGCCTGGCCGGGGCGCCCTCGCTGGGCTGGCTGGACGTGAAGGCCTCCGGGGACGTCGAGGTACCGGTGATCGAGGCCGCCATCGACGAGGAGCTCGCCCGGTTCGCCGCCGAGGGCCCGACCGCCGAGGAGATGGAGCGCGCGCAGGCCCAGCTGGAGCGCGAGTGGCTGGACCGGCTGGGCACGGTGGCCGGCCGCGCCGACGAACTGTGCCGCTACGCCGTCCTGTTCGGCGACCCGCAGCTGGCCCTGACCGCAGTGCGGCGGGTGCTGGAGGTGACCGCCGAGGAGGTCCGTGAGGTCGCCGCCGCCCGGCTGCGCCCCGACAACCGTGCGGTGCTGGTGTACGAGCCGCTGTCGCCGGAGTCCGCAGAGCACACCGAGGACGAGGACTTCCCCGAGGACCCCGAGGCCGAGGCCACCGTCCAGGCCGGGAACCACGAGAGCCACGAGAGCCACGAGAACCACGAGCACGAGGAGACGGCCAAGTGACCGAGCTCGCCGCGATGGACTTCCACCCCATGCCCCAGGCGGGCGCGGCCCGGCCCTGGGCGTTCCCGGCGCCCACCCGCGCCACCCTCGGCAACGGCCTCACGGTCCTGCGCTGCCACCGGCCCGGCCAGCAGGTCGTCGCCGTCGAGCTGCTGCTGGACGCGCCGCTCGACGCCGAGCCGGCCGCCCAGGAGGGCGTGGCCACGATCATGGCCCGGGCGTTCTCCGAAGGCACCGACCAGCTCTCGGCCGAGGAGTTCGCCGCGGAGCTGGAGCGCTGTGGAGCGACCCTGGACGCGCACGCCGACCACCCGGGTGTGCGGATCAGCCTGGAGGTGCCCGTCTCCCGGCTCGCCAAGGCGCTCGGCCTGCTCGCCGACGCCCTGCGGGCGCCCGCCTTCGCCGACAGCGAGGTCGAGCGGCTGGTCCGCAACCGCCTCGACGAGATCCCGCACGAGCTGGCCAACCCGGCCCGGCGGGCGGCGAAGGAGCTCTCCAAGGAGCTGTTCCCGGCCGCCTCGCGCATGTCCCGGCCGCGCCAGGGCACCGAGGAGACCGTCGCCGCCATCGACTCCGAGGCGGTCCGCACCTTCTACGAGCGGCACGTACGCCCCGCCACCGCCACCGCCGTCGTGGTCGGCGACCTGACGGACGTCGACCTGGACGGCCTGCTCGGCGACACGCTGGGCGCCTGGAAGGGCTCCGCGGCCGCGCTCCGCCCGGTGCCGCCGGTGAGCGCCGACGACACCGGCCGGGTCGTCATCGTGGACCGGCCCGGTGCGGTGCAGACCCAGCTGCTCATCGGCCGGGTGGGCGCCGACCGCCACGACCGGGTGTGGCCCGCGCAGGTGCTCGGCACGTACTGCCTGGGCGGCACCCTCACCTCGCGCCTGGACCGCGTCCTGCGCGAGGAGAAGGGCTACACCTACGGTGTGCGGGCCTTCGGCCAGGTGCTGCGTTCCGCGCCGGACGGCTCCGGCGCGTCGATGCTCGCCATCAGCGGCTCCGTCGACACCCCGAACACCGGGCCCGCGCTGGCCGACCTGTGGAGCGTGCTGCGCACGCTCGCCGGGGAGGGCCTGACCGACGCGGAGCGGGACGTGGCCGTGCAGAACCTGGTCGGGGTGGCGCCGCTGAAGTACGAGACCGCCGCCGCCGTCGCCGGCACGCTCGCCGACCAGGTGGAGCAGCATCTGCCCGACGACTTCCAGGCGACGCTGTACCAGCGGCTCGCCGCCACCGGGACGGTGGAGGCCACCGCGGCCGTCGTCAACGCCTTCCCGGTGGACCGCCTGGTCACGGTCCTCGTCGGCGACGCGGCGCAGATCAAGGAGTCCGTGGCGGCGCTCGGGATCGGCGCGGTCAGCGTGGTGGCGGCCGAGTAGCACGGGGACGGCGCGGGTGGCGCGGGCCGTCCCCTGTCGTACCCCCGTGCCCGCGCATGCACGCGGGCACGAGGGTACGGGGGGGGACGGCACCGGGTGCACGGGTGCACGGGTGCACGGGCCACCGTGCGTACCGGATGCACGGGTGCACCGGCCGCGGTGCGTAGCGGGTGCACGAGTGCGCCGGCCGCGGTGCGTACCGGGTGCACGGGTGTGCCGGCCGCCGTGCGTACCCGTGCCGTCCGTCCCCCGCCGCCCGCCCCGCCGGGGCTCCGGTGACGCTTCGGCCCGTGGCGCCCCGGCACCTTCGGCGGTGCCTGATTTGTGGCCGCTTACCTCGAATTGAGGGGCAGGGGTTGCCTGTCCGTCCTGTGTCATGCGCTACACATCGGCCGATCGGTTTGGGGATCACCCGATGATCCCCTTAACGTCTTCCGGGCTGTCCGTCAGGCAGTGCGCCGCATCCGCGGCACCGGACAGTCATCGCCGAGTCCCCGTGCGGCGCGAGCCAGGGGAGCCGGGGACCCACCCCTGTCGCCGCCCCGCGGTGGACGGGGTCCACATCCCTGGGGTGAATCGGGTGCCCGCGCGTGCGTGGGAGCCCGTAGGAGACCTTCCTGCTCCGAACCCGTCAGCTAACCCGGTAGGCGAGAGGGAAGGAAAGGACCAGCCACCTCATGGCGTTCACCCGCGCCACCGGGAAGCACCGTCGTCCCACCCGCATCCGGCGCACCGGCGCCCGTGCGGCGGGCATGGCGGCGCTCACCACCACCGGTGTCATCGGCACTCTGGCCGCTCCGGCGCTCGCCGCCGAACCGGAGGCCGAGCAGACCGGCCTGCTGCCGGTGCTCACCCTCGGCGACCTGGCGGCCGACCAGGTCGGCGCGCAGGCCGCCGCGCAGAAGCAGGCCGCCGAGGAGGCGCTCGCCGAGCGGAAGGCCGAGGCCGCCGCCAGGGCGCGCGCCGAGGCGCGGGCCGAGGCCGCCCGCGAGGCGGAGGAGCGCGCCGCCCGCGAGGCCGAGCGCAAGCGCCTGAACACCTTCGTGACGCCGGTCGCCGGCTCCTCGGTCTCCACCGGCTACCGCGCGGGCGGCTCCGTCTGGTCCTCCGGCAGCCACACCGGTATCGACTTCCACGCCGCCACCGGTACGGTCGTCCGGTCCGTCGGCGCCGGTACGGTCGTCGAGGCCGGCTGGGGCGGCGCCTACGGCAACCAGGTCGTCGTCCGCATGCACGACGGCACGTACACCCAGTACGGCCACCTGTCCTCGCTGACCGTCGTCGCGGGGCAGCCGGTCGCCCCCGGTGCGCAGCTCGGCCTGTCCGGTGCCACCGGCAACGTCACGGGCCCGCACCTGCACTTCGAGGCCCGCACCTCGCCGGAGTACGGCTCCGACGTCGACCCGCTCGCCTACCTGCGCGCGCACGGCGTGGAGATCTGACCGGCGCACACCCGGTGCGAGCCGTGCTCGGCCGCAGTGCCCGGCGTACGCCCGCGTAAAAGCCCCTGCCGCTCCCGGCCGGGGCTTTCGGCGTTCCCTTCCGGTCAACGGGACGGCCGATCCGGTCGAATCGGCCGTTCAGGACGGTCGCATGAGCAAAAAATAGCCATGGAATCCGGCCCGCCGTCGGAAATTCGGCGTCATTGCCATAGAGTCGCTGAACACACGTCAATCGTCGGCGTTTCACGGGCATTAAGGCGGAGGTCGCTCATGCGTGTACCGGCGCATTCGGTGTGCACGGCGATCAGGGACGACATCGTCGCCGGTGTCCACGAACGCGGGAGCCGGCTCACCGAGGAAGTGCTGGCGCGACGCTACGGCGTCTCACGCGTTCCCGTCCGGGAGGCCCTGCGCACGCTGGAGGCGGAGGGCTTCGTGGTGACCCGGCGGCACGCGGGCGCGTGTGTCGCCGAGCCCACCGAGCAGGAGGCGGCGGACCTGCTGGAGATGCGCATGCTGCTGGAGCCGCTGGGGGCCGCCCGGGCCGCCCAGCGGCGCACCGAGGCGCATCTCAAGGTGCTGCGCGGGCTGGTCAGGCTGGGGCAGGAGCGGGCCAGACGCGGCAACAGCGAGGATCTGCGCTCGCTGGGCGGCTGGTTCCAGGAGACCCTCGCCCAGGCTTCCGGCAGTCCCGCCCTGATCGCGGTGCTGACGCAGCTGCGGCACAAGATCGCCTGGATGTACGCCGTGGAGCCCCCCGCCGCCGGACCGGTCGAGTCCTGGGCCGAGCGCGGCGCGATCGTGGACGCGGTGGCCCGCGGCGACAGCGAGCGCGCGCGGGCGATCACCGCGCTGCACGCCGAGCGGGCGGGGGCCGCGCACCGGCTGCGCGTTCCGGGCCAGCCGGACCGCGCGGACCGTGTGAGGACTTCGCAACATCCCGTAAACATGTCGGGTCCGCGGCCTTAACGCGTACGCCGTATACAAAGAGAGGATATCGGCGGCGGGGTTTTCCTGCGCTGCCGCTTTCCGCTTTTCCCGGTAATTCGGGGGTGCGTTGTTCGGCATGTCCGCGGAATGGCGGACGGGCCTTCCGGCGGGTGTGCCGGGTCGTCGCGGCCGGACGTTCCGCGGCGTGTGCCCGATGGTCGCGGCCGTGCGTCCCGAAACGGTGTCGGGCGGCGGCGGCCGCGCGTTGCGTGCGGTGTCCGCGTCCGCTCCCGCTCGGCCGTTCGTACGCCGCGGGGGAGAGGGCCGGGCACGCGGGGGAAGCGCCGAAGCCGTGGCCGCCGCCGCCCGGGGTGGCCACGGCTTCGGCGCGCGTCGCGCGGGCCGGCTCACACGGTCTCGGGGAGCTCCTCAAGGCCCTCGGCGACCAGCTTGGCCAGGCGGTCGAGGGCGACGTCCGCCCCCTCGGCGTCGGAGGCGAGCACGATCTCCTCGCCGCCCTGGGCGCCCAGGCCGAGGACGGCCAGCATGGAGGCCGCGTTGACGGGGCTGCCGTCGGCCTTGGCGATCGTCACGGGGACGCCTGCGGCGGTGGCGGCTCGGACGAAGATGGAGGCGGGGCGGGCGTGGAGACCCTCGGCCCAGCCGACGTTGACGCGGCGCTCAGCCATGTGATGCTGCCCTTCACTTGCTCAGGGTTGTCTAGACCAGTGTTCCACACCGGCCGGTGTGCCGGGAACGTGCCGCCTCCCGGGCCGTCCCGGCGTGGCGTACGAGCCCGGTCCTCCGGAGCCCGGCTGCGGCGTCCGGACCGTGACACGGCTCCGGGGGGCCCGGGGCCGTGCGCCGCCGCCCCACGGACCCCCGTCCCGGGCGCCGCGTGGCCCCCGGCGGTGGCCCTCGCCGCCGCTGCGCCCGTCCCTCGCCTCGGCCCCGGCCTCGGCCCTGGCCCCGGCCTCGGCCCTGGCCCCGGCCTCGGCCCTGGCCCCGGCCCTGGCCCCGGCCCCGGCCCTGGCCCCGGCCCCGGCCCTTGCCCCGGCCCTCGCCTCGGCCTCGGTCCGGCCCCGCCCGGGCCGCCGCCGGCCCGGCCCCGGCCCGTCCTCGCCTCGGCCGCCACCGCCCTGGCCCCGCCCTCCGGCCCGGTCGGATGTCCCGCGGACCGCCCCGCGCCGTCGCCGTGTGCGAGCCGTACGCTGGGCCCCATGCAGAGCGCGCCGGACCGGCACGAGTACCCCGCCCACTGGGAGGCCGACGTGGTGCTGCGCGACGGTGGCACCGCGCGCATCCGGCCCATCGCCGTCGACGACGCCGAACGCCTGGTCAGTTTCTACGAGCAGGTCTCGGACGAGTCGAAGTACTACCGCTTCTTCGCGCCCTACCCGCGCCTGTCGGCCAAGGACGTCCGCCGCTTCACCCACCACGACCACGTCGACCGGGTGGGCCTCGCGGCCACCATCGGCGGCGAGTTCATCGCCACCGTGCGCTACGACCGCATCGGAGCGGACGGACTGCCCGCGCCCGCCCCCGCCGACGAGGCCGAGGTGGCCTTCCTGGTGCAGGACGCCCACCAGGGGCGCGGGGTGGCCTCCGCGCTGCTGGAGCACATCGCGGCCGTCGCCCGCGAGCGCGGCATCCGCCGGTTCGCCGCCGAGGTGCTGCCCGCCAACACCAAGATGATCAAGGTGTTCACCGACGCCGGCTACACCCAGAAGCGCAGCTTCGAGGACGGCGTCGTACGCCTGGAGCTCGACCTCGAACCCACCGACCGCTCGCTCGCCGTGCAGCGCGCCCGGGAGCAGCGGGCCGAGGCGCGCTCGGTGCGGCGGCTGCTGGCCCCCGGCTCCGTCGCCGTCGTCGGTGTCGGCCGCACCCCCGGCGGCGTCGGCCGCGGTGTCCTCGGCAACATCCGGGAAGCGGGGTTCGCCGGGCAGCTGTACGCCGTCAACCGGGCCTTCCCGGACGACCTGGAGGAACTCGACGGGGTGCCGGCGCACCGCTCCGTCCGGGACATCCCCGGCCCCGTCGACCTCGCCGTCGTCGCCGTCCCCGCGCACCGGGTGCCCGAAGTCGTCGCCGAGTGCGGGGAGCACGGCGTGCAGGGCCTCGTCGTGATCTCCGCGGGGTACGCCGAGAGCGGGCCGGACGGCCGCGAGCGCCAGCGCGAACTCGTCCGCCACGCGCGCGCGTACGGCATGCGGATCATCGGACCCAACGCCTTCGGGATCATCAACACCTCGCCCGAGGTGCGGCTCAACGCCTCTCTCGCCCCCGAACTGCCGCGGCCCGGCCGCATCGGCCTGTTCACCCAGTCCGGAGCCGTAGGCGTCGCCCTGCTGTCCCGGCTGCACCGGCGCGGAGGCGGCGTGACCGGGGTCACCGGTGTGTCCACGTTCGTCTCGGCCGGCAACCGCGCCGACGTCTCCGGCAACGACGTCGTGCAGTACTGGTACGACGACCCGGACACCGACGTGGCCCTGATGTATCTGGAGTCCATCGGCAACCCGCGCAAGTTCACCCGGCTCGCCCGGCGCACGGCGGCGATGAAGCCGCTCGTCGTCGTCCAGGGTGCCCGGCACGGCGGAGCCGCACCCCAGGGGCACGCGGTACGCGCGACCCGGCTGCCGCACGAGACGGTCTCCGCGCTGCTGCGCCAGGCCGGGGTGATCCGCGTCGACACGATCACCGAGCTGGTCGACGCGGGGCTGCTGCTCGCACGCCAGCCCCTGCCGGGCGGCCCCCGGGTGGCGATCCTCGGCAACTCCGAGTCGCTGGGGCTGCTCACCTACGACGCCTGCCTGTCCCAGGGGCTGCAGCCGCTGCCGCCGCTGGACCTGACGACCGCCGCGTCCGCGCGGGACTTCCGGGACGCGCTGTCCCGGGCCCTGGCCGACGCGTCGTGCGACGCGGTGGTGGTGACGGCCATCCCGGCGATCGGGGAGGGCTCGCCCGACGATGCGGAACTGGCCGGGGCGCTCCGCTCGGCGGCCCGCGAGGTGCCGGGCAAGCCCGTGCTCGTCGTGCACGTCGAGCTCGGAGGGCTCGCCGCAGCGCTGTCGGCCGCGACGAGCACCGCCCCCCAGGCCGGTGCCCGGCCCGAGGCGCTGGACGCCGGCCCTCGCACCGTCCCCGGCCCCGTCCCCGGTCCCGGCCCCGTCCCCGGTCCCGGCCGCGTCTCCGGTCCCGGGGCAGGCGCCGGGGCCGATGCAGGCGCCGAGTCCGTCGCGGACGCGGCCCACCCGGCCCCTCCGGCCGGCCGACGGCCCGACGGGGCAGCGGCGGCGCAGGCCGGCGCGGCTCCTGCCGCGCCAGCGGCGGCCGGCACTCGAACCGGTACCGGAGCAGGCGCAGGCACCGGGCCCGAGACCGGCACCGGGAATGGCCCCGAGGCCGGCACGGAGGCCGGCACGGAGGCCGGCACGGAGGCCGGCCCTGCGGCGGGCACCGAGCCGGAAGCCGCCGCAGGCCGCCTCATCCCCGCCTACCCGGCCGCCGAGCGGGCCGTCCGGGCGCTGGCCGAGGCGGTGAACTACGCACGGTGGCGCAGGGAGGCCGCGGAACCCGGCCGGGTGCCGGAGTACGAGGACGTCGACGAGAGGGGCGCCGCCGCGCTGATCGACGGTCTCCTGGCACGCGGGCAGGGATTCACCCCGGGCACCGAGGAGACCTGCGACCTGCTCGGCATGTACGGCGTCCGGGTGCTGCGGGCCCTGCCCGCGCCGAGCGCCGACGCCGCCGCTGAGGCGGCGCGGACGCTCGGCTACCCGGTCGCCCTCAAGGCCACCGCGCCCCATCTGCGGCACCGCGCCGACCTGGGCGGCGTCCGCCTCGACCTCGCCGACGAGGAGCAGCTGCGACGCTCCTACGCCGAGCTGACCGGCCTGTTCGGGGCACCGGAGGAGCTGCGCCCGGTGGTGCAGCGGATGGCGCCGCGCGGCGTCGACACCGTCGTACGGGCCGTGATCGACCCGGCGGCGGGCGCGGTGCTGTCGTTCGGGCTGGCCGGGGCGGCCTCCCAACTGCTCGGCGACACCGCGCACCGGCTCGTCCCCGTCACCGACCGGGAGGCCGCCTCCCTGGTCAGAGCGATCCGGACGGCGCCCCTGCTGTTCGGCTGGCGCGGCTCCACCCCCGTCGACACCCCGGCCCTGGAGGAACTGCTGCTGCGGGTGTCCCGGCTGGTCGACGACCATCCCGAGGTGGTCGCCGTCACCCTGGAACCCGTCGTCGTCGCCCCACAGGGGCTGAGTGTCCTCGGCGCCTCCGTCCGTCTCGCTCCGCCGCCCGCCCGCGACGACCTCGGCCCCCGCACCCTGCCCGCGTACTAGGGCGTGTTTCGAAAGTCCCGCCTGCCTGGCGGCGTCTGGCACGCACGCTCGCCGCGTTGTCGGGCTTGCCCCGATACATCCAGTATCGGGGCGACCCTCCGCCTTGCGATCGCACGCACCAGACGCCGCCAGACCTGCCCTTCGGGCAGACGACGCTACTTTCGAAACACGCCCTAGA
>NZ_JBYRRL010000009.1:0-43687 GCF_058833805.1 Streptomyces sp. B8-7
CGGTGGTTCGGTGCGTCGGCGGCGGGCGGGCGCGGTGGGTCCGCGGCGCGCGGGCGGTGTGCCTGCCGGTCCGGCCGGGCGCAGGCGCACGTCGGCCGGGATGCCCGTCGTACGTGCGACGGCCCCCGCCGCAGAGCGGCCCCGCCGGGCCTTTGCCGGGCTGCCGCCGACTCGTGCGGCGGGCCGTTGCGGCAAACCGTTCGCCGCACCGTTCGCCGAACCTTTCGCCGAACCGTTCGGCGGGCCGTGCCGGGAGCCCGTTTCGCGGTCACCGCCGCGGGTGCTCCGCGGCGGTGCGGAGCGCTTGACACAAAAATCGAACATCCATTCTTATGGAGGTTCCGGCAAGGCTCTCGCCGGGTGCTTTCGTGCGGTTCATGACGAGAAACGCCCGAGTTATCCACAGGCCGGACCTGCGTCGGGGCGCATTGTCAGTGGCAGGCGCTAGCGTCTTTGACGTGAAGCGATCGACTCAAGCAAACCGGGTGGAACCCATGGCAGGAACCGACCGCGAGAAGGCCCTGGATGCCGCGCTCGCACAGATTGAACGGCAATTCGGCAAGGGCGCGGTCATGCGCATGGGCGAGCGGTCCCAGGAGCCCATCGAGATCATCCCGACCGGATCGACCGCCCTCGACGTGGCCCTCGGCGTCGGCGGCCTGCCGCGCGGCCGTGTCGTCGAGATCTACGGACCGGAGTCGTCCGGCAAGACCACGCTGACCCTGCACGCGGTGGCGAACGCGCAGAAGGCAGGCGGCCAGGTCGCGTTCGTGGACGCCGAGCACGCCCTCGACCCCGAGTACGCGCGCAAGCTCGGCGTCGACATCGACAACCTGATCCTCTCCCAGCCCGACAACGGCGAGCAGGCCCTGGAGATCGTGGACATGCTGGTCCGCTCCGGCGCCCTCGACCTCATCGTCATCGACTCCGTCGCCGCACTCGTCCCGCGGGCGGAGATCGAGGGTGAGATGGGCGACAGCCACGTCGGGCTGCAGGCCCGCCTCATGAGCCAGGCCCTGCGGAAGATCACCAGCGCGCTCAACCAGTCCAAGACCACGGCCATCTTCATCAACCAGCTCCGCGAGAAGATCGGCGTGATGTTCGGCTCCCCGGAGACCACGACCGGTGGCCGGGCGCTGAAGTTCTACGCCTCCGTGCGCATCGACATCCGGCGCATCGAGACCCTGAAGGACGGCACGGAGGCGGTCGGCAACCGCACCCGGTGCAAGGTCGTCAAGAACAAGGTCGCCCCGCCCTTCAAGCAGGCCGAGTTCGACATCCTCTACGGCCAGGGCATCAGCCGTGAGGGCGGCCTGATCGACATGGGCGTGGAGCACGGCTTCGTCCGCAAGGCAGGCGCCTGGTACACGTACGAGGGCGACCAGCTCGGCCAGGGCAAGGAGAACGCGCGCAACTTCCTGAAGGACAACCCCGACCTGGCCAACGAGATCGAGAAGAAGATCAAGGAGAAGCTCGGCGTCGGCGTGCGCCCCGAGGAGCCCGCCGCCGAGCCGGGCGCCGACGCCGCGGTCTCCGCTCCCGCCCAGGACGCCAAGCCGGCGACGGCCCCGGCAGCCGCGAAGGCGGCCAAGCCGAAGACCGCGGCCGCCAAGAGCTGACCGCGTGACACGGCGAACCGACTGGGCCGAGTACGCCCACCCCGGCACGCCCCGGCAGCCGGGGCGGGAGGACGACGGGGTCGCCGACGGGCACGGCGACGACCGGCCGGACGGTGCACCACGGTCCGGTGGCGACCGCTCACGCAGGGGGCGTGGGCGCCGTCGGCGCGGCGGACCGGGCCCGTACCCCGCAGACGGAGACGCCCCCACCTCGTCGAGGGCCGGGACGGGGGAGCCTCCGGGGGACCCGGTGGAGCAGGCACGGGCGATCTGCCTGCGTCTGCTCACCGGGACCCCACGCACCCGCAAACAGCTCGCGGACGCCCTGCACAAGCGGGAGATCCCCGAGGACGCCGCCGAGGCCGTGCTGTCCCGGTTCGAGGAGGTCGGCCTCATCGACGACGGCGCGTTCGCCGACGCCTGGGTGGAGTCCCGTCACCACGGGCGGGGCCTCGCCCGCAGAGCCCTCGCCCAGGAGCTGCGCACCAAGGGTGTCGACTCCTCACTGATCGACTCGGCCGTCGGCCGGCTCGACTCCGCACAGGAGGAGGAGACCGCCCGCGACCTCGTCACCCGCAAGCTGCGTGCCACCCGGGGCCTTGACCGTGACAAGCGGCTGCGCAGACTCGCGGGCATGCTCGCCCGCAAGGGCTACCCCGAGGGCATGGCACTGCGCGTGGTCCGGCAGGCGCTGGAGGAGGAAGGAGAGGAGACCGGCTTCATGGAGGACGAAGGGCTCTGAGACGCCGCCGGAAACCTGCCGTCCGGCCCGCCTCGACCCTCCCCGGCCTGTGACTCTCCCCACCTGGACTCCGTGCGAGCCCACCTCTCCGGATCCGCGGTCCGGCTGGATCCGTGGCCCGGCGCAGGCGCGCGGAACCGGCGCGAAGCGACGGCCGTACGACGCAACAGCTCAGCACCCAGGTGGACACGGCGCGCTGAAGGAGCCGGTCCGGCCCACTCCGCGCCCGAACCCCCTGCGGGCGCGTGGCCCGGGGCAAACTGGCCGCAGCCCCGCAGCCCCGCAGCCCCGCAGCCCCGCAGCCCCGCAGCCCCGCAGCCCCGCAGCCCCGCAGCCCCGCAGCCCCGCAGCCCCGCAGCCCCGCAGCCGCTGTGGCGTGACGGCCGCGGCACGGCGGCAGGACTCGGCGCGCCGGTGCTCAGCGGATTCGGCGCCGACCTCGCCGACGCGCGTCGGCCAGGTCCCGGCCACGTGCCGCCCGAACCCGAGCGAGTGCCACGAAGAGCAGACCGACGACGAGGCGCGGGGAGCAGACCGACGACGAGGCGCGGGCCGGCCGTCGCACGGCGTGCACGGATCACGCTGCCCAGGAGGAGTCACGGCCCGGCGGACGCCGGCGACGCCGAAGCCGCGGGCTCCGTCCGGACCGGTCCGCCGAGGGCCGCCTCCGCCGCCGCGTACAGGTCGGCCGGGCGTACCCCGTTCAGGGCCGTGACCAGGTGGCCGTCCGGCCGGATCAGCAGCACGGTGTGGGCGGCCGCACCGGGATAGCTCTCCGCGACCAGCAGCTCCGCCGGATGCGGAAGGGCGGTCACCGCCGCGGCCAGACGGGGCATGAGGCCGGCCGACACCCAGTGCCGGCGCTCCCACACCCCGGTACCCGGCGCGACCAGCACCACCAGCAGCGCACTCCGGCCGAGGCGCTGACGCAGCGGGACGAAGCTGCCGTCCTCGGCCGTGACCGTCACATCGGCGACCGGCGCGCCCGGCGCCGTGTCCACCGGCACCTCCGCCTCGATGTGGCGCGGCGCGAGCGGGGAGTCGCCGTGGACGCCCGGCGCACCCAGCGCCCCCAGCCCGAGGTGGCCGTCGGTGAGCAGCGTGTCGTGCCCCCGGCCCGCTCCGGGCACGTAGGTGCGCAGCCCCTTGCCGCCGCGCAGCAGCGGCAGCACCTGGTCGGCGGCGCGCAGCCGGGCCGCCACCACCGCGCGCCGCTCGGCCTGGTAGCTGTCCAGCAGGCTCTCGTGCGGCCCGTGGTGCCAGGCCAGGGCCAGCTTCCAGGCGAGGTTGTCGGCATCCCGCAGCCCTTCGTCCAGGCCCTGGGTGCCCAGCGCGCCGAGCAGATGCGCGGCGTCACCGGCGAGGAACACGCGGCCCGCCCGCCAGCGCCGGGCCAGCCGGTGGTGCACCGTATGCACGCCGGTGTCCAGCAGCTCGTACGGCGGAGTGACGCCCTGCGACCAGCCCGCGAGTGTCTCCCTCACCCGGGCCACCAGCAGTTCGGGCGTGACCAGGTCCTTGCCCGGCGGCAGCAGCCAGTCGAGCCGCCAGACCCCCTCCGGCAGCGGACGCGCGGTCACCTCCCCGGCCGACGGGCCCGACATCCGCCACGGCGGCGTCCGATGGAGCAACGCGCGGCCGGGCCAGGGAAGTTCCGTGCGCAGTGCGGCCACGGCGTGCCGCTCCACCGCCGTACGGCCGGGGAAGCGGATGTCCTGGAGCTTGCGCACGGTGGAGCGGGGGCCGTCGCAGCCGACCAGGTAACTGCCCCGCCACCAGGTGCCCCGCGGACCCCGGGTGCGGGCGGTGACCCCGGAGGACTCCTGCTCCAGGCCGTCGAGCCTGCTGTCCACGGCGAGGCGTACCAGGCGCTCACCCGCCAGCGCGGCGCGCAGCGCACCCGTGAGGACATGCTGGGCGAGGTGCAGCGGGGCGGCCGCCGGCACGGCCTCGCCCGTGGTGTTCGGGGCGTCAGCGGGGTGGGGCGCGTCCGGGACGGCCAGGTCGATCTCACGCATGACCTGCCGGCGCCGCATCGAGCGCCAGCCGGTCCAGCGGGCGCCCGCCCGCGCGAGCGGCACCCCGGTCAGCCGCTCCACCAGTGCGGCGGTGTCCTCGCGCAGCACGACGGTCCGGGCGAGCCGGGGCTCGTCCTTGCCGGGTCCCTCGTCCAGGACGACGGACGGCACCTCCTGGCGGGCCAGCGCCAGGGCGAGCGTGAGCCCGACGGGCCCCGCTCCGACGATGATCACCGGATCCACGGCGCGGCGCCCCCTGCTCGTGACGGCGTCTCAGGAGACAGATGTGAACAGGAGGTTTGAGCAGGGTGCACGATCACAGAACGTATGCAACCCATTGCCGGTGCTTGCGTCAAGTGACGAAGGCAGTGGCGCGAACGCCACTGCCCTCATGTCGTCTGTGCGGGCCTGCCACGGGCGGGGAACCCGGCGCCGGACGCCGCGTGAGCCGCCCCGTCAGCCGCCGCCGGTGCCACTGCCGCCGCCGGTGCCGAAGCCGCCCTGCACCGCGGCGGGGTTGACCTCCTCCGGCTCCTCGGCGGCCAGCACCGCGCCGGTGGACCGCTTGCTGCGCCGCAGCCGCTTCTCCAGCCAGCCCGCGAAGCTGGTCAGGGCGAAGTTGACGACGATGTAGATGATCGCCACGACCACGAAACTGGGAATGACGTTGGCGTAGAACGCCGCCAGCGTGCCGCGGGAGTTGAGCAGCTCCGTGAAGCCGATCATCACACCGCCCAGTGCGGTGTCCTTCACGATGACGACGAGCTGGCTGACGATGGCCGGCAGCATGACCGTGACCGCCTGCGGCAGCAGGATGGTGGTCATGGTCTGCCCCTTGCGCAGCCCGATGGCCTGGGCGGCCTCCGTCTGGCCCTTGGGCAGCGCGAGGATGCCGGCGCGGACGACCTCGGCGAGGACCGAGGCGTTGTAGAGGACCAGACCGGTGACGACCGCGTACAGCGGCCGCTCGCTGGTGCTGACATCGGTGGAACGGGCGTAGAACTCGTTCGCGAACAGCATCAGCAGCAGGACCGGGATGGCCCGGAAGAACTCGATCACCACGCCGGCCGGGACCCGCACCCACCGGTGGTCGGACAGCCGGGCGATGCCGAAGAGCGCGCCGAGCGGCAGGGCGATGACCATGGCGAGCGCCGCGGCCTTGAGCGTGTTGACGAGGCCGGGCAACAGGTACGTCGTCCAGGCCTCGGTCTCGGTGAACGGCTTCCACAGCTTCCACGCCAGCTGGCCGTTGTCGTCCATGACCCGCCAGATCCACCACAGCAGCACGGTGAGTCCGGCGAAGAAGGCGACGGACAGCAGCAGGTTGCGCCGCCTGGCCCGGGGGCCCGGGGCGTCGTAGAGGACCGAACTCATCGCTTCACCGCCAGTCGCTTGCCCAGCCAGCCGAGGAGCAGGCCGGTGGGCAGGGTCAGTACCACGAACCCGAAGGCGAAGACCGCACCGATCAGCAGGGTCTGGGCCTCGTTCTCGATCATTTCCTTCATCAGGTAGGCCGCCTCGGCCACGCCGATCGCCGCCGCCACGGTGGTGTTCTTGGTCAGCGCGATCAGCACGTTGGCCAGCGGGCCGATGACCGCGCGGAACGCCTGCGGCAGCACGATCAGACGCAGCACCTGGGTGAAGTTGAGGCCGATCGCGCGCGCCGCCTCCGCCTGCCCCACGGGCACGGTGTTGATGCCGGAGCGCAGCGCCTCGCAGACGAAGGCCGCGGTGTAGGCGACCAGGCCGAGGACGGCCAGCCGGAAGCCCTGGACCTTGAAGTCGTCCGGGGCGCCCATGGTCACCCCGAAGATGTCGGCCAGGCCGAGCGAGGTGAAGACGATGATGACCGTGAGGGGGATGTTACGGACGATGTTCACGTACGCGGTGCCGAAGCCGCGCATCAGCGGGACCGGGCTGACCCGCATGGCGGCCAGCAGGGTGCCCCAGACCAGTGAGCCGAGGGCGGAGAAGACGGTCAGCTGAACCGTCACCCAGAACGCGCCCAACAGGCTCGGGTCGTGGTAGTCAGAAAGAAAGTCGAACACTGTCTCCCGCGCTTCCGGGTGTAGGGGTGTGCGGGCACGCCGCCCCCGCGCGGGGGCGGCGCACCGGTCGTCCGGAGCGTCAGCTCTTGATGTCGCCGATCGCCGGAGCGGGCTCGTTCTGGTAGCCGGCCGGGCCGAAGTTGTCCTTCACGGCCTGCTCCCAGGCGCCGTCGCCGACCATCTTCTCGAGGGCCTTGTTGATCTTGTCGAGGGTGGCCGTGTCACCCTTCTTCACACCGATGCCGTAGTTCTCGTTGCTGAGCTTCAGGCCGGCGAGCTTGAACTCGCCCTTGTACTGCTCCTGGGAGGCGAAGCCCGCCAGGATCGAGTCGTCGGTGGTCACCGCGTCCACCGCGCCGCTCTGCAGACCCGCGATGCACTCCGAGTAGGAGCTGTACTCCTTGAGCTGGGCGTCCGGGGCGATGTCCTTCTTGACGTTCTGGGCCGAGGTGGAGCCGGTCACCGAGCACAGCTTCTTGCCGTTGAGGTCGGTGCCCTCGCTGATGTCGGAGTCGGCCTTGATCAGCAGGTCCTGGTGCGCCAGCAGGTAGGGGCCGGCGAAGTCGACCTTCTGCTTGCGCTCGTCGGTGATCGAGTACGTGGCGGCGATGAACTGCACGTCCCCGCGGGACAGGGCGTTCTCCCGGTCGGCGCTCTTGGTCTCGACGAACTCGATCTGGCCGGGCTCGTAGCCGAGCTCCTTGGCCACGTAGGTGGCCACGTCGACGTCGAAGCCGGAGAAGTCGCCGCCGGCCTCCTTCAGGCCGAGGCCGGGCTGGTCGTACTTGATGCCGATCTTGATCTTGTCGCCACCGGAGCCGCCGGAGCCGCTGTCGCTGTCGTTGTCGTCGCCCCCACAGGCCGTCGCGGTCAGGGAGAGGACGAGCGCGGCGGCGGCCGCGGCGGAGACCTTGCGGAGCTTCATGGTGAACATCCTTCGTGTGGAGAGGAGATGCCGTGGAGCGGGTGACACGCACGTCGCGGGCGGCGACGCGGGCTTCTCGGGGTGACGCACGCATCGCGGGCGACGCGGGCTTCTCGACGTGACACGGACGTCACGCCGGGGGTGACGCTGGCTTCTCGGGCGGCGTGCCCCCGGGGGCGTCGGGAACGCCGCGGTCGGGGCGGACGCCGCGGGTGCGGCGGGAGTCAGTGGTGCAGGATCTTCGACAGGAAGTCCTTGGCGCGGTCGCTGCGCGGATTGCTGAAGAACGACTCGGGCGAGGCCTCCTCGACGATCCGGCCGTCGGCCATGAACACCACACGGTTGGCTGCCGACCGCGCGAAGCCCATCTCATGGGTGACGACGATCATGGTCATGCCGTCGCGGGCCAGCTGCTGCATGACCTCCAGGACCTCGTTGATCATCTCCGGGTCGAGAGCCGACGTCGGCTCGTCGAAGAGCATGACCTTGGGGTCCATGGCCAGCGCGCGGGCGATGGCGACGCGCTGCTGCTGACCGCCGGACAACTGGGCGGGGTACTTCTCCGCCTGGCTGGCCACGCCCACCCGGTCCAGCAGGGCGCGGGCCTTCTGCTCGGCCGCCTTCCTGTCCGCCTTGCGGACCTTGAGCTGGCCGAGCATGACGTTCTCGAGCACGGTCTTGTGCGCGAAGAGGTTGAAGGACTGGAACACCATGCCGACGTCGGCCCGGAGCCGCGCGAGGGCCTTGCCCTCGGCGGGCAGCGGCCTGCCGTCGATGGTGATGTCGCCGGAGTCGATCGTCTCCAGCCGGTTGATGGTGCGGCACAGGGTGGACTTCCCGGACCCGGAGGGCCCGATGACCACGACGACCTCGCCACGCGCGATCGTCAGATCGATGTCCTGGAGTACGTGCAACGCGCCGAAGTGCTTGTTGACGCTCTTCAGGACGACCAGTTCGCCACTCGCGGCCGTCTTTTCCTCGGCCACCGATACTTCGGTCATCGCTCTCGGGCTCCGTCCTCCTCGGTTTCGGAGGACAGTAATAACCCCGTACGACCAGCGTCATTACATCTGAGGGGAATCTGAGCATCACGATCCGATAGCAATCGGACACGTGTCGTGGCTCCGGCGGCAGGGGCGCATATCGGCCGGATAACGGAACCGGCGCACGACTGGAACCCTCTTGACGCCGTCGACGTCCATCGGCGTGACTGCCTTGATGCACGCGCGCGCGTGCCCGTGTGTCTAACCGTCGAGACCCTACGCGCGATGAACCGAAGGAGGCCGGGATGCGACTGCTCCTCGTCGAGGACGACAACCACGTCGCCGCTGCCCTGTCCGCGGTGCTGGCGCGGCACGGCTTCGACGTCACACACGCCCGCAGCGGCGAGGAGGCCCTGCGGGCACTCGTCCCCGAGGGGGAGGGCTTCGGGGTCGTCCTGCTCGACCTCGGACTGCCCGACCAGGACGGCTACGAGGTCTGCGGACGCATCCGCAAACGCACCAGCACACCGGTCATCATGGTCACCGCGCGTTCCGACGTCCGCTCCCGCATCCATGGCCTCAACCTGGGCGCCGACGACTACGTCGTCAAGCCGTACGACACCGGGGAACTGCTGGCACGCATCCACGCGGTCAGCCGGCGCACGGTCCCCGGGGACGCCGGGGCCGGCGGCGAGGACGTGCTCCGCCTGGGATCCGTACGCATCGAACTGCCCACGCGCAAGGTCAGCATCGACGGCTCGGCGATCCCGCTGACCCGCAAGGAGTTCGACCTCCTCGCCCTGCTCGCCCAGCGGCCCGGGGTCGTCTTCCGCCGCGAGCAGATCATCAGCGAGGTGTGGCGCACCAGCTGGGAAGGGACCGGGCGCACCCTCGAGGTGCATGTGGCGTCCCTCCGGTCCAAGCTGCGCATGCCCGCGCTGATCGAGACCGTGCGCGGCGTCGGGTACCGCCTCGTCGCCCCCGCCGCATAGCGGGCCCGGGTGCGCACACGACTGCTCCCGCTGCTGATCGTCCTGATGGCGGCGGTCCTGCTGGCACTCGGACTGCCCCTCGCCGTCAGCGTGGCCGCGGGCGAGCAGCAGCGCGTGATCGTCGACCGGATCGACGACACCGCCCGCTTCGCCGCCCTCGCCCAGTACGTCCCGCCCACCACGACCGGCCCCGGCACCACCTCCCCCGACCACCGCACCCTCAGCCGTGAGCTGACCAGCTACCACGAGGTCTACGGCATCCGCGCCGGTGTCTTCTACCGCAACGGCTCGCCGATGACCCACGCGCCCGGCGACTGGCTGCTGCCCGACGAGGGCGAGGTGCGGCGGGCGTTCGATGAGGCCCTGCTCAGCCGGCGCAGCCAGGACCCCCAGCAGATCTGGCCCTGGCAGCGCCGGTCCCTCGTCGTCGCCTCACCCGTCATCCGCGACGGGGACGTCGTCGCGGTCGTCGTCACCGACTCGCCCACCGGTGCGATGCGCTCCCGCATCCTGCGCGGCTGGCTGCTGATCGCGGCGGGCGAGTCCGCCGCGATGCTCCTCGCCGTCGGCGCCGCGCTGCGCCTGACCGGCTGGGTCCTCAGACCGGTGCGGATCCTGGACGCGACCACGCACGACATCGCCACCGGAAGCCTGAAGTCCCGGGTCGCCGTGGCGGGCGGGCCGCCGGAGCTCCGGCGGCTGGCCCGGTCCTTCAACGAGATGGCGGACAACGTCCAGGACGTGCTGGAACAGCAGCGCGCCTTCGTGGCTGACGCCTCCCACCAACTGCGCAACCCGCTCGCCGCGCTCCTGCTGCGGATCGAGCTCCTCGCGTTCGAACTGCCCGAGGGCAACGAGGAGATCAAGTCGGTGCAGGCCGAGGGGCGCCGCCTGGCCCAGGTCCTCGACGACCTCCTGGACCTCGCGCTCGCCGAGCACGCCCAGGCGGACCTGAGCCTGACCGACATCGGCGCGCTCACCGCCGAGCGGGTCGCCGCCTGGGCCCCGACCGCCGGGGCGAAAGGCGTACGACTGGTGGGGGAGTGCCCGCCGACCACCGCCTGGGCCGACCCGGTGGCGCTGTCCAGCGCCCTGGACGCGGTGATCGACAACGCGGTGAAGTTCACCCCCGGGGACGAGTGCGTCGAGGTCCGCGTCGCGTCGAACGGCGACCTCTGCACCATCGTCGTCGCCGACCGGGGGCCGGGGCTGACCGACGAGGAACTCACCCGCGTCGGCGACCGCTTCTGGCGCAGCGGGCGCCACCAGAACATCAAGGGATCCGGGCTGGGACTGTCCATCACCCGGGCGCTGCTGCAGGCGTCCGGCGGTTCCCTCGCCTACGGTCACCACGCGCCCCACGGTCTGCGCGTCACCGTGACGGTTCCCCGGACGGAACCGGCCGGGCGGGCGGGGACCGCGCCGTAGCCGGGGCCCGCCGGCGCGGCGGCCGCCCCGGGGCGGATGCGGTGGCCGCCGGGGGGCGGGCGGCGGGAGCGCCGCGGCCCACCGCACGGTCGGACGGGGCCGGTCACGGCCCCGGTCACGGCCCCGCGCCCTGCCCGCAACGCCCCGCCCGCCGCGTCCTGCCCGCAACGGCGCCGTCTACGGCTTGACCGACCGGTAGTAGCGCCGGGCTCCCTCGTGCAGGGGCACCGGAGCGGTGTAGATCGCCGTACGCAGGTCGACGAGCTGCGCCGAGTGGACGTCCGAGCCGATCTTGTCCCGGCTCCTGATCACGGTCCGGGTCAGCCACTCGGTGAGCCGCGGGTCCACGTCCGAGCGGGTGACCAGGAGGTTGGACACCGCCATCGTCGGTACGGCCGTGCCGTGCTGGATGGCCGGGTAGGCCGACTCCGGCATGGTGGTGGCCCGGTAGTAGCGGGTGGCCCCGCCCCGACGCTGCAGCCGCGCCACGAAGTCCGCCTCCAGCGGTACGAACCGGAAGGCGAAGTCGTCGGCGAACTCCTTCAGGCCGTCGGTGGGCAGCCCCCCGGACCAGAAGAACGCGTCGATCCTGCCCTCCTTCAGCCCCTGCGGGCCGGTGTCGATGCCGTCGTAGAACGGGGTGATGTCGTCCTCCGGGTCGATGCCCGCGGTCCTCAGCACCTGGGTGGCGATCAGCCGCACGCCCGAGTTCGGCAGGCCTATGGCGACCCGCTTGCCCCGCAGGTCCCCCACCGACTCCACGTCCGAGTCGCTCGCCACGACGAGGTGCACGTAGTCGTCGTAGAGGCGGGCGACGCCGCGCAGGTCCTCGGCCCGCGGACCCGACTCCGCGCGGTACGTCTCCACCGCGTCGGCGGCCGCGATGGTGAAGTCGGCCGTGCCCGCCGCCAGCCGCGTCACGTTGATCTGCGAGCCGCTGCTGACCTGGAGTCGCACGTCCAGGTCGGGCATGTCCCGCTTCAGGGCGGACCGCAGCAGCGTGCCGTACTTCTGGTAGACGCCGAGCGGCGTGCCCGTGCTGATGGTGATCCTGCCGCTCGGCGGTTCGTCCCCGAGGGGCAGCAGCCACCACAGCAGCAGCGCGACCGCCACGAACGCGGCGCCCGCGCCCTGGAGGGCACGGCGCCTGCCGACTCGGGGGAACGCCTTGGCCATGGGCGCGATCCTGCCAGCTGAGGTGACCTGCTGACCAGGGGCGAGGGGGGACGGCGGTACAGTCGCGGCATGACTCGCTCGCCCGCCCGTCTGGTCCGGGAGTTCCACCTGGCCTTCGCCCTGGACGCCCGCAGCACGCCCACCGAGGTCGCCCCGGAGCTGGCCGCGCACCGTGGCGAGCTGCTCGCGGAGGAGGCCGGCGAGGTCGCCGAGGTGGCGGTCACCGGCCCCCTGGACCGGCTCGCGCACGAACTGGCCGACGTCGTGTACGTGGCCTACGGCACCGCGCTCGTGCACGGCATCGACCTGGACGAGGTGATCGCCGAGATCCACCGCTCCAACATGACCAAGCTGGGCCCCGACGGGCAGGTCGCCCGCCGCGCCGACGGCAAAGTCCTCAAGGGCGAGCACTACGAGGCGCCCGACGTCTCCGCCGTCCTGCGCCGTCAGGGCTGGGCGCCCGGCGCCCCGGCCGACGCCCAGGCCTGAGACCGGGCGCGCACCGGCCCGGCCCCGCCGCCGGACGGGTGATCCCCCTCGGCGGCCTCGGGCCCGCCCCGGACCGCCTACCCTTGAACGCATGACCAGCAGCAGCGACCGGAGCCCGGCAGTGGACGTGCAAGGAACCAAGACGTACGAAGTGCGCACCTACGGGTGCCAGATGAACGTCCACGACTCCGAGCGGTTGTCCGGACTGCTGGAGGACGCCGGATACGTCCGCGCCCCCGAGGGCACGGACGGTGAGGCCGACGTCGTGGTCTTCAACACCTGCGCGGTCCGGGAGAACGCCGACAACCGCCTCTACGGCAACCTCGGCCACCTCGCGCCCAAGAAGGCGCAGCGTCCCGGAATGCAGATCGCGGTCGGCGGCTGCCTGGCCCAGAAGGACCGCGACACCATCGTGAAGCGGGCGCCCTGGGTGGACGTCGTCTTCGGCACGCACAACATCGGCAGACTGCCGGCGCTGCTGGACCGCGCCCGCGTGCAGCAGGAGGCGCAGGTCGAGATCGCCGAGTCGCTGGAGGCGTTCCCCTCGACGCTGCCGACCCGCCGCGAGAGCGCGTACGCCGCCTGGGTCTCCATCTCCGTCGGCTGCAACAACACCTGCACCTTCTGCATCGTCCCGGCGCTGCGCGGCAAGGAGAAGGACCGCCGCCCCGGTGACATCCTCGCCGAGGTCGAGGCCCTGGTCGCCGAGGGCGTCTGCGAGATCACCCTGCTCGGCCAGAACGTCAACGCCTACGGCAGCGACATCGGCGACCGCGAGGCCTTCGGCAAGCTGCTGCGCGCCTGTGGCGCCGTCGAGGGCCTGGAGCGGGTGCGCTTCACCTCGCCGCACCCGCGTGACTTCACCGACGACGTCATCGCCGCCATGGCCGAGACACCGAACGCGATGCCGCAGCTGCACATGCCGCTCCAGTCCGGCTCGGACACCGTCCTGAAGGCGATGCGCCGCTCCTACCGCCAGGAGCGCTTCCTGGGGATCATCGAGAAGGTCCGCGCCGCGATCCCGCACGCCGCGATCACCACCGACATCATCGTCGGCTTCCCCGGCGAGACCGAGGAGGACTTCGAGCAGACCCTGCACGTCGTCCGCGAGGCGCGCTTCGCGCAGGCCTTCACCTTCCAGTACTCCAAGCGGCCCGGCACGCCCGCCGCGACCATGGAGGGCCAGATCCCCAAGGAGGTCGTCCAGGCGCGCTACGAGCGGCTGGTCGCCCTCCAGGAGGAGATCTCCTGGGAGGAGAACAAGAAGCAGGTCGGCCGCACCCTGGACCTGATGGTCGCCGAGGGCGAGGGCCGCAAGGACGGCACCACCCACCGGCTCTCCGGCCGCGCTCCCGACAACCGCCTGGTGCACTTCACCAAGCCCGAGCAGCCGGTGCGCCCCGGCGACGTCGTCACCGTCGACGTGACCTACGCCGCCCCGCACCATCTCCTCGCCGAGGGGCCGGTCCGGGCCGTGCGCCGCACCCGCGCGGGAGACGCCTGGGAGCGCCGCACCGCCGAGGAACAGCAGAAGAAGCAGGGCGTCATGCTCGGCCTGCCCAAGATCGGTATCCCGGCTCCGCTGCCGGTGGCCGACGCCAGCCCCTGCGGCTGCGACTGACCGGGGGAGCACCCCCGCACAGGCCGGAGCCCACCGGGAACCCGTCGGGCCGCCGCCGGCCGTCCCCGCGTACGTCGCGCGTGGGGGGGGGATGCCGATCGACCTCGCGCCCGCGGCGCCACCCCCTCCCGTGCGGGTGCGGGGCGGCTGGGCCGGTCGGCAGCGAGCGCGGTGAGGCGTCCCCGGCGCGGGCGGGAGCACGCACGCCCCGCGTTCCTGCGCGAGCACAGCGTGCTGCACCGTCCCTGCGCGCCCTGCGCGCGCGGGAGCAGGCCCGGTCCGGGTGACCGGCCCCCTACGCCGCCCCCGCGCGGGTGCGGGCGCGGTGCGTGCACGGCCGCGGCGGAGACGGCTCCGGACCGGCCGTCCGTGCGGGCGTGCGCGGGGGCGGGGGACCGCTACGCTGCCGATCATGCTTGCCGCCGCCGCAGTCTGCCCCTGCCCGCCTCTGCTGGTCCCCGAGGTCGCCGCGGGTGCCGCGTCCGAACTCGACGCCGCCCGTGCCGCGTGCGCCGACGCCGTCGGCTTGCTGGCCGCCGCCCGGCCGGACCTGCTGGTGGTCGTCGGACCGGACACGGAGGCCGGGCCGGCGGTGTACCCGCAGGGCACGCCGGGGTCGTTCCGTGGCTTCGGTGTCGCACTGGAGGTGAGGCTGGGCCGGGTGGCGGCCGGGCGCGGCCGCCCGGCCGGAGCGCTCCCCCCGTCGCTGGCCGTCGGCGCCTGGCTGCTGGAGCGGGCCGGATGGGCGGACGCCCCGGTCGAGGGTCTCGGTGTGGGGGAGGCGCTCGACGCCGTGCCGTGCGGCGAGGCCGGGCGTACCGTCGCCGCCCGGGCGGAACGCGTGGCGCTGCTGGTCATGGGCGACGCCAGCGCCTGCCGTACGGTCAAGGCGCCCGGCTACCTCGACGAGCGTGCCGAGCCGTTCGACGCGCAGGCCGCACGGGCCCTGGGAGCGGCGGACCTCGCCGCCCTCGCGCAGCTGGATCCGGACCTGGCCCGCGAGCTGAAGGTCTCCGGCCGGGCCCCCTGGCAGGTCCTCGCGGGCGCCGCCGACGGCGCAGCGCTGTCCGGCACCCTGCTCTACGAGGACGCGCCGTACGGCGTCGGCTACCTGGTGGCGGCCTGGTCGTAGGGACGGGCCGCTTCGGAGCCGGGCGGGCCGCGGGCCGGGTCCTGCCGGGTGCCGCTGTGCCCGGTGCCGCGCTGCCGGATGCCGTGCTGCCGGGTGCCGTGCGACGGGCGTGGGGAACCGCCCGGCCGCAGGGGCTGCCACAGGGCGGCGGGCGGCGGGCGGCGCGGTGTGCCGTGGGGTCGTGGGGCCGTGCGGTCGTGGGGTACGCCCAGCGGCCCGCACGCCGTGGGCATCCCGGCATACGTCGTCGCGCCGCGGGGCCGCGACGACCCGGACAGGAGCGAGGCCGGCAGCAGGCCGTGCAGGGCTGCGGCGGGCCGGACCGACGAGACCGACGAGACGGACCGACGAGACGGACCGGGGAGACGGACCGCGGGCGCCGGCGGCCGGTCGCGGAGCCGTCAGGCGCCGGACCGTCGGCTGCGGCCCGTCGACGGTGCGGGCCGCAGCCGGGCCGTCAGGACGTCGGGGGCGGGGCGTCCGGCGGTGTGCCGGAGCCCGACGTGGTGCCGTCGCCCCCGGCCGGGCCCGGCCGGTGCGCGAGCCGGTGCACGGCCTCCTTGGCCTTGTCCGTGCCCGTCCGGATCCTGTCGCCGTACTTGCCCCTGGTCCTCTCGTCGACGGCCCTCGCCGCCCTGTCCAGGCCGTGCTGGACCTTGCCCCCGTGCTGCTGTGCCAGACCGGAGACCTTGTCCTTCGCCGGGGTGAGCTTGGCCTTCACGTCGTCCAGGAGCCCCATGGTCCGCCCTCCGTCGCGGTGAGGTCAGGTGCGGGCGTCCTCGCCGGCCCCGCTGTCGGCCGCGTCGCCCGCGGACTGCTGCCGCGGGATGCCGCCGTCTGCGGCCGTGCGGACCACAGGTCCGTCGCCCCGCGCGGCCTCCCTCGCCGCGGATCCGGCCTCGACCGCCTCGGTCCCGGCCGCTTCGTCGGCCGCGTCCGACCCGGCGCCGGCCTCGGCCCCGGCCGCGGGCTCCGGAGCGTCCTCCGTCGCAGCGGCGGTGGACCTGCGCAGAAGTCGTTCGAAAACGCCCACAATCACTCCATAGGGTACTCGTGCGGGTGGATGGCGCGGCGTCCGGTGCGGCCGGTCGTGCGGCCGGCCCGCCGCCGCCCCGCGGTCTGCGGGACATCCCGCATCGGGGAACGACACCGGACCGTCGCAGTGACGTCATCCGTTCGGGGGCACTCGTCGAGGTTTGGGAGACTGGTGCGGTGAGCAGCGCAGCCCCCGCCCCCCGAGTCATCGCCGTCGTCGGCCCCACGGCGGCCGGAAAGTCCGATCTGGGCGTCTTCCTCGCCCGGCAGCTGGGCGGCGAGGTCGTCAACGCGGACTCGATGCAGTTGTACCGGGGGATGGACATCGGCACCGCCAAGCTGACGTCCCAGGAGCGCGCCGGGATTCCGCACCACCTGCTCGACATCTGGGACGTCACCGTCACCGCGTCCGTCGCCGAGTACCAGCGGCTCGCACGGGAACGCATCGACGCCCTCCTCGGCGAGGGGCGCTGGCCCGTCCTGGTCGGTGGCTCCGGTCTCTACGTCCGCGGCGCCGTCGACAACCTGGAGTTCCCCGGCACCGACCCCGGCGTGCGGTCCCGGCTGGAGGAGGAGCTGGTGCTGCGCGGCCCCGGGGCGCTGCACGCCCGTCTCGCCGCAGCCGACCCCGGGGCGGCCCGCGCCATCCTGCCGAGCAACGGCCGCCGGATCGTCCGTGCGCTCGAGGTGATCGAGATCACCGGCCGTCCGTTCACCGCGAACCTGCCCGGTCACGACTCGGTCTACGACACCGTCCAGATCGGCGTCGACGTGGCCCGTCCCGAACTGGACCAACGCATCGCCCGCCGGGTCGACCGCATGTGGGAGGCCGGTCTCGTGGACGAGGTGCGGGAGCTGGAGGCGCACGGGTTGCGCGAGGGGCGGACGGCCTCGCGTGCGCTCGGCTACCAGCAGGTTCTCGCGGCCCTCGCGGGGGACTGCACCCTGACCGAGGCGCGCGACGAGACCGTCCGGGCCACCAAGCGCTTCGCGCGCCGCCAGGATTCGTGGTTCAGGCGCGACCCACGGGTGCACTGGCTGAGTGGGGCTGCGGCGGATCTCACAGAACTTCCGCATCGAGCACTGGCGTTGGTCGAACGACCGGTTACAGCCTGATCACGTCATGGCATCGGGACGCCCCGGTCGTCATCGGGGCCCCCGGTGCCGTGCCATCATCGAGCTTCGATCGACCAAATGGAGTCCGAGTTGGGAGGGCGCGTGGCGATGGAGGCCGGCCCTCGCGACACCGCACAAGACACCGAGTCCGTCACCGCCGCCGGCGGCCCGGCGGAGCCGGAGGACCAGCGTCTGAGTGCGGACGGGCCCGACGAGACCCCGGACGGGGTCAGCGACGACGGTCCCGAGCCGGAGGAGATGTTCGCGGGCGGCCCCGAGGTCGAGGTGGAGCTGCGTCCGCAGCGCCGCCTGCGGATCTGGCAGCTCGCACCCATCGTGGGCCTGGCCGCGCTCGGCTCCCTGATGTTCGCCTTCCCGCTGGCCTTCGACTTCGGCGACAGCGGCGCCGTGATCGCCATGCTGGGGCTGCTGATCTCCTCCTGTGCCGCCGGCTGGGGGATGATGGCGGCCCGCCGCGTCGGCTACACCTGGCCCGGGCTGCCCCAGCGGGGATCGGGCCGGCGCTCCGACTGGCGGGTGGTGGTCACCTACGCCGTGGTGGTGCTGGCGGTGGTGGTGCTGGCGGTGTGGCGGGTCGCGCGACTGCGCTGACGCGCCGCCCCGGCACCCCGCGGCCCGCACCACGGCGACGCCGCCCGCGCCGGAGTCGTCGTCGTACGGAGTCTCCCCGGGCGCTTCTCCCCTCCCGCTGACGGACACCGGGCCGTGGTGCCCTCTGCGCCGTGGCGCCGCGTGCACCGTTGCGGTGGAGCGCCCTGAGGCACGGTCGCGTCCTCCTGCTGCGCTGTCCCCTCCGCTGCGCTGTCCCCTCCGCGGCCCGCCGTACCGCCGCAATCGCCGTACCGCCGCAATCGCCGTACCGCCGCAATCGGCGGATCGCCGGACCGCCGATTCGCCGCGGCGCCCGCAGCGGCCCTGCCGCCCGAGCGTCGCGGCGCCGACACCGGCCGCCCGCCCCGCTCCGCTTCGGGTGACGCCGGCGGGCCCCTGGCCGCCCGGCGCCGCCCGACGGGCCTCCGGCTGACGCGGACCAGGCCCGTGGCTGACGCCGGGTCGGGCCCGGTGCGCCGTGTCCGGGCCGGTGACGCGGCGTACCGGCCGTCGGCGGCACGGCGCGCCGGACCGGCCTCGCCACCCCGTACGATCGAGGAATGAGCACGCGGATCGCCTTCCTCAAGGGGCACGGCACCGAGAACGACTTCGTGATCGTCCCGGACCCCGAGAACACCGTCGACCTGCCCCCGGCCGCCGTGGCAGCCCTGTGCGACCGCCGCGCGGGTGTCGGAGGCGACGGGCTGCTGCACGTGGTCCGCTCCGCGGCGCACCCCGAGGCACGGGGGATGGCGGCGGACGCGGAGTGGTTCATGGACTACCGCAACAGCGACGGGTCCGTCGCCGAGATGTGCGGCAACGGCGTACGGGTCTTCGCGCGCTACCTCCAGCGCGCCGGGCACGTCACCGAGGGCGACCTCGCGGTCGCCACGCGCGGGGGCGTGAAGCGCGTGCACCTCGCGAAGAACGGCGACGTCACCGTCGGCATGGGCCGGGCGGTGCTCCCCGAGGGCGACGTCACGGTCGAGGCCGGCGGGCACAGCCGGCCCGCGCGGAACGTGAACATGGGCAACCCGCATGCGGTCGCCTTCGTCGACGACCTCGCCGACGCGGGGCCGCTGCACCAGGCGCCGCCGTTCAGCCCGGCCGAGGCCTACCCGGACGGCGTGAACGTGGAGTTCGTCGTGGACCGCGGCCCTCGCCACGTCGCCATGCGGGTGCACGAGCGTGGTTCCGGCGAGACCCGCTCCTGCGGCACCGGCGCCTGCGCGGTCGCCGTCGCCACCGCCCGCCGGGACGGCACCGACCCGTCGCTCACCGGCACCCCGGTCACCTACACCGTCGACCTCCCCGGCGGCCGGCTGTCGATCACCGAACAGCCCGACGGCACCGTCGAGATGACCGGACCCGCCGTGATCGTCGCCGAGGGCGAGCTCGACGCGGAGTGGCTCGCGGACGCCGTGGCCGGCCGGGCCACGCTCTGAACCGCCGACCCCGCTCCGGCCGCCCCGGTGACGGCCCGGCAGCGCTGTCGGTGGCGCTCCGGCCCGCCTTCACGATCTGCTGTCACCGCCTTCCGGGGCCGCGTCCGGCGAGGCCCCGGGGCGTCCGGCGGACGACCGCCGGCGTCCCGTCCCGCCCCTGGACGCGGCACGCCCCGCCCCGAGGGGAGCGACCGGACTCCGGTTCGAGACCCGGTCCCTCCGGGGAGGGGGAAGTGGCAACCGCAAACCTCCCGGCCTTCGCTCGAATGGGTGATCCGTTTCACGCTCGGCGAGAGACGGCCAGCCGGGCGTGATGGGCTCGGTAGCATCAAGCACCGGCCCGGACGGGGGACGGCCGCCGACCCCTGAGCCGTGTCCGCCCTGGGGCACCCCGTCGGCCGGTCCACGCAGCCGGAGGTGCCCATGAGTGCGGAGGCCACGAACCCCGCGACCCCAGGCCCGGCGGCGAGTGCCCTGACCGGGCTGCCGACCACCGCGTCGGTCCCCCGCAAACGGGCCCGCCCCCGGATCGACCTGCGGCGTCTGGGCCGGGCCGCGCTGCTCGGCCCCGCCGCCCGCGGCCGGCTCCCCGACGCCATCGGCCATGTGGTCGACGCACACCGCGCCCACCATCCCGAAGCCGACCTGGACCCGCTGCGCCGCGCCTACGTCCTCGCCGAGTCCTCGCACCGCGGGCAGATGCGCAAGAGCGGCGAGCCCTACATCACGCACCCGCTCGCGGTGACCCTGATCCTGGCCGAACTGGGCGCGGAGACCACCACCCTGACCGCGTCCCTGCTCCACGACACGGTCGAGGACACCGATGTGACGCTCGATCAGGTAGGCGAACAGTTCGGCGCGGAGGTCCGCTTCCTCGTCGACGGCGTCACCAAACTGGAGAAGGTCGACTACGGTGCGGCCGCCGAGCCCGAGACGTTCCGCAAGATGCTCGTCGCCACCGGCAACGACGTCCGTGTGATGTCGATCAAACTCGCCGACCGGCTGCACAACATGCGCACCCTCGGCGTCATGCGCCCCGAGAAGCAGGAGCGCATCGCCAAGGTGACCCGCGACGTCCTGATCCCGCTCGCCGAACGCCTCGGTGTCCAGGCCCTGAAGACGGAACTGGAGGACCTGGTCTTCGCGATCCTCCTCCCGGAGGAGTACGCGTACACGCGCGCCCTGATCGTCGAGAACACGGCCCGAGCGGACGACCCGCTCGCCGAGATGGCCGACGAGATGCGGGCCGTGCTGCGTGAGGCCGACATCGCCGCCGAAGTCCTCATCCGGCCCCGGCACTTCGTCTCCGTCCACCGGGTCTCCCGCAAACGCGGGCGGCTGCGCGGCGCGGACTTCGGACGGCTCCTGGTGCTGGTGAACGAGGACGCCGACTGCTACGGCGTGCTGGGCGAACTGCACACCTGTATGACGCCGGTGGTGTCGGAGTTCAAGGACTTCATCGCCGTACCCAAGTTCAACCTCTACCAGTCGCTGCACACCGCGGTCGCCCGCGCCGACGGCCAGGTCGCCGAAGTCCTCATCCGCACGCACCAGATGCACAAGGTCGCCGAGGCCGGCGTGGTCGCCCTCGGCAACCCCTACGCGCCCGCCCCCGACGACCCCGCCGACGGAGAACGCGAGGACCCCACCCGGCCCGGCTGGCTCAGCCGCCTCCTCGACTGGCAGGAGGCCACCCCGGACACGGACACCTTCTGGTCCTCCCTGCGTGCGGACCTGGCACAGGACCGCGAGATCACCGTCTTCCGCCCCGACGGCGGCACCCTGGGCCTGCCCGAGGGCGCCACCTGCGTGGACGCGGCCTACGCGCAGTACGGCGAAGACGCGCACGCCTGTATCGGCGCCCGCGTGAACGGCCGGCTGGCGACGCTGAGCACCGTGCTGCGCGACGGGGACACCGTGCAGCTCCTCATGGGCCAGGACCCCGCCTCCGAGCCGTCCCGGCAGTGGCTGGACCACGCGCACACCCCCGCCGCGCGGATCGCCATCCAGCGCTGGATCGCCACCCACCCCGCCACGGCACCGGAGGCCGTGCCGGAGACCCGCCGGACCCCGCAGGCCTCCGGGGACGTGCCCGCCGTCCAGCGCGTACGCGTACCGGCACCGGAGCGCCGCTCCCGGTCCACGCCGCCCGCCGGCAGCGGCGGACAGCCGGACGGCACGCCCGCCGGACCCGGTGCCGCCCGGCCCCGTGGCGAGGGGGCGGTCGCCGTGGACCGGCCCGGCGCGGCCGTCCGGCTCGCCGGCTGCTGCACCCCCGTACCGCGCGACGAGGTCACCGGATTCGCCGTGCGCGGCGGTGTGGTGACCGTGCATCGCGTCGCGTGCCCCGCCGTGAGCCGTATGACGGAAGCGGGCCGCGCGGAGGTCGCCGTGGCCTGGGGGGACAACACCGAGTGCCGGGTGACGCTGTTCGCCGAATCGTTCGTCCGGCCGCATCTGCTGGCGGACCTGACCGAGGCGATGGCCCTGCAGGGTGCCGAGATCGTCTCGGCGACCGTCGAACCGCCCAGTCACCAGCACGTCCGGCACACCTACACCGTCACCCTGCCCGACGCCGCCGGGCTGCCCGACCTCCTGCGCGCCATGCGCGACGTCCCCGGCGTGTACGACGTGAGCCGCGCCCAGGCCGACGGGGCGCAGAGCATGTGAGGCCCACGCGGGGCGCCCTCGGCGCACTCCGTGGTCCCTCTGGTCCTTCTGGTCCTTCTGGTCCTTCTGGTCCTTCTGGTCCTTCTGGTCCTTCTGGTGCCTCTGCTCCCTCTGAGTCACTCTTGGTCCCCCCGATCTTCCCGGAACCTCCCGCCCAGGACGATGTCTCCCGTGGTCGTGGTCGTGGCCGTGGTCGTGGTCGTGGTCGTGGCCGCTCGGGCCGCTCGGGCCGTTCCGTCCGACGGCCGCCGGGGCCGCGTCCCGTGCCGCGCGTCCACGCCCCGTCCCCGGGGGGAACCCGTTCGGGTGGGCCGGGCGCGCGTCGGCGGCGCAGCGCGGCGGCGCGCTGGTAGCCGTGAGGCATGCCGCTCACTTCCCGTGTCACCACGCGCGCGTGTCGTACCCGCCCGGTCACCCGTTCCCGCCGCCTGACGGCTGCCCTGCTGGCCTCCGCGGTCTCCGTCTGCCTGGTCGCCGCGAGTGCTCCGCCGGCCCAGCTGGGCGTCGGCGACCGCCTCTACCCGCACCTGGGCAACCCCGGCTACGACGTGGCCTCGTACGACCTGTCGTTCACCTACAGCGGCTCCAACAGCAAGCCGCTCCGGGCCGTCACCACCATCGACGCCCGGACCACCACCCGGCTCGACCGCGTGAACCTCGACTTCGCGCACGGCACCGTCGACTCGGTCGAGATCGACGGCCGGCCCGCCGGTTTCACCACCGTCGGCGAGGACCTGGTGGTGACTCCACGGCAGTCCCTCGGCCGGGGCGACTGGATGCGCATCACCGTCCGGCACATCAGTGACCCGGTGCCCCCCGGGGGACGGGACGGCGGCTGGGTGCGGACCGCGGACGGGCTCGCCATGGCCAACCAGGCGGACGCCGCCCACCTGGTGTTCCCCTGCAACGACCACCCCTCCGACAAGGCCATGTTCACCCTCCGGGTCGCGGTCCCCGACGGCTACACGGCCGTGGCGTCAGGCCTGCGGACCGGCGTGGACCGCGCACCCGGCAGGACCACCTGGACGTACCGGACCGGGCATCCCATGGCCACCGAACTGGCCCAGGTCTCCATCGGCCGGTCCACCGTCCTGCGCCGCACCGGACCGCACGCCCTGCCCGTCCGCGACGTCGTCCCCACCGCGCACCGCAAGGCGCTCGAACCGTGGCTGGAGAAGACCCCCGGACACATCTCCTGGATGGAGAGCAAGGTCGGGCGCTACCCCTTCGAGACCTACGGCGTGCTCATGGCCGACGCCGCGACCGGGTTCGAGCTGGAGACGCAGACCCTCTCCCTGTTCGAGCGGGGTCTGTTCACCGAGCCCGCCTACCCGGAGTGGTACGTCGAGTCGATCATGGTGCACGAGCTGGCCCACCAGTGGTTCGGCGACAGCGTCACCCCGCGGACCTGGTCCGACCTGTGGCTCAACGAAGGACACGCCACCTGGTACGAGGCGCTGTACGCGGAGGAGACGGCCGGCCGGCCGGTGCAGGCCCGGATGAAGGCCGCCTACGGCGCCTCCGACCGCTGGCGGGCCTCCGGCGGGCCTCCCGCGGCCCCCAGGGAGCCCCGCCCCGGCAGCAAGATCGGGATCTTCCGGCCGAACGTCTACGACGGCGCCGCGCTCGTGCTCTACGCCCTGCGCCAGGAGATCGGCCACCGCGCCTTCGACCGCCTGGAGCGCGTCTGGGTCAGCCGCCACGCGGACTCCACCGCGACCACGTCCGACTTCGTGGCGCTGGCCGAGCAGATGTCGGGGCGCGACCTCGGCACCTTCTTCCAGGACTGGCTGTACGGAGAGAAGACCCCGCCGATGCCCGGCCACCCGGACTGGGAGGCAGCACCGCCCACCGGGGTCCGGAAGTAGGCCCCGCCGTGACCGGGAGACAGGGCACCGCGCCCGGTACGCCGCGGCGCGGGCGCCAGGCCGTCCGGCCGGCACCCGGTCACCTGCGCGCCCGCACGGGCGGGGTCCTCCGCCGGGACCCGGAGAGGGCCCGGCCGTCGGCCGGCTGCACGCCGCGCCCGCCTCCCGCGGGCGGCGGCCCGCCTGCCGGCTGCCGCGCCCCCGCCCCGTGCCGGGTGACCTGCCTCCCGGGGCGAGGCCGCGCGCAGGCCGGAGATCCGGAGATAAGGCGGTGCCGGGGCGGGGCGAGCCGTGCGACCATCTTCGGGCGGACGCGGCGCCGGTCCGGGAATCCTCCGGGGCGTGCGCACGTTGTGTTCCATGAGGGAGTCTCCCTCGGTCTTCATCCATCCCCATCGACGTAAGGACCCAATGACCTCCTCTTCTTCCCCTTCCCAGGACAACAAGCGCCTCGCGCACAGCTACCCCGAGAGTCTTCGGGCCGATGCCCTGATGGAAGAGGACGTCGCCTGGAGCCACGAGATCGACGGAGAGCGGGACGGCGACCAGTTCGACCGCTCCGAGCGCGCGGCTCTGCGCCGTGTCGCGGGCCTCTCCACCGAGCTCGAGGACGTCACCGAGGTCGAGTACCGGCAGCTCCGTCTGGAGCGGGTCGTCCTCGTCGGCGTCTGGACCACGGGGACCGTGCAGGACGCGGACAACTCCCTCGCGGAGCTCGCCGCCCTCGCGGAGACCGCGGGCGCGCTCGTGCTCGACGGCGTGATCCAGCGCCGTGACAAGCCCGACGCGGCCACCTACATCGGCTCCGGCAAGGCCGAGGAACTGCGGGACATCGTCATCGAGTCCGGCGCCGACACCGTCATCTGCGACGGCGAGCTCAGCCCCGGCCAGCTGATTCACCTCGAAGACGTCGTCAAGGTCAAGGTCATCGACCGTACCGCCCTGATCCTCGACATCTTCGCCCAGCACGCCAAGTCCCGAGAGGGCAAGGCGCAGGTCGCGCTCGCGCAGATGCAGTACATGCTGCCGCGGCTGCGCGGCTGGGGTCAGTCGCTGTCCCGGCAGATGGGCGGCGGCAAGGGCGGCGGCCTCGCCACCCGTGGTCCCGGTGAGACCAAGATCGAGACGGACCGCCGGCGGATCCGCGAGAAGATGGCGAAGATGCGCCGTGAGATCGCGGAGATGAAGACGGGCCGCGACATCAAGCGCCAGGAGCGCCGGCGCAACAAGGTGCCGTCGGTGGCCATCGCGGGCTACACCAACGCCGGGAAGTCCTCCCTGCTCAACCGTCTCACCGGCGCGGGCGTCCTGGTCGAGAACGCACTGTTCGCGACGCTGGACCCGACCGTGCGCCGGGCCGAGACCCCGAGCGGCCGGCTGTACACGCTGGTCGACACCGTCGGCTTCGTCCGGCACCTGCCCCACCATCTGGTCGAGGCGTTCCGCTCCACCATGGAGGAGGTCGGCGACGCCGACCTGATCCTGCACGTGGTCGACGGATCGCACCCGGCTCCGGAGGAGCAGCTGGCGGCCGTGCGCGAGGTGGTCCGGGACGTCGGCGCGACCGAGGTGCCCGAGATCGTCGTGATCAACAAGGCCGATGCCGCGGACCCGCTGGTCCTCCAGCGCCTGATGCGTGTCGAGAAGCGTTCTCTCGCCGTCTCGGCCCGCACCGGCCAGGGCATCGACGAGCTGCTCGCGCTGATCGACAACGAGCTGCCCCGGCCCTCGGTCGAGGTCGAGGCGCTCGTGCCGTACACCCACGGCAAGCTGGTCGCCCGCGCGCACGACGAGGGCGAGGTGATCTCCGAGGAGCACACCGCGGAGGGCACCCTGCTCAAGGCGCGGGTGCACGAGGAACTGGCGGCGGAACTCGCGCCGTACGTTCCGGCGGCCCTGGCCTGACCGCTCCACGGCCTCCCCCCGGCAACGGCTCGGAGGGCCGGCCCTGCGGCGCCCGCGGCCGCACCGCTAGGAGGCCCCGGCAGACGAGAGGCCCGCCTTCAGAGGCGGGCCTCTCGCCGTGCCGGGCCGTCGTGGCACCCGGCAGGCCGTCCCGTCCGGCGCCGGCCGCAACCGACGGGCGGCCCGGCATGGTGCACAGCCGCCCCCACCGAGCCGCCGGAACCGGCAGTCTGCCGCATCCGGAAGCCCGCGCCCGGCGGGGCCGCCGCCCCTTCCGGGGCCGTTGCCCTCCCCGGCCGTCGCCTCGGCGGGCCGCGGCGTCCGGCAGACTGCGCCGGGTGCCGCAGTGGGCGGTCACCGCCCCGCGTACTTCTCACTCACCTCGGTGAACACACCCTCGGCGACCTCGCCCAGCCGCGGCCCCGCGAGCCAGCCGCTGCTGACCGGGCCGATGGAGGTGTTCGACACCAGCGCGGGCCTGCCGTCCGAGCCGGTCGCGATCCAGCCGCCACCGGAGGAGCCGCCCGTCATGGTGCAGCCGATGCGGTACATCGTCGGGTCGGAGACCTTGAGGGACAGCCGGCCCGGCTCGTCGGTGCACTGGTACATCGCCTGGCCGTCGAACGGTGCCGCCGCCGGGTAGCCGGTCGCGGTGACGCTGTCGACCTCCGGCACGGCCGGGGCGTCGAAGTCCACCGGCAGCGCCGAACCGACCGTCTCCTCCAGGGACTTGCCGGAACCGCCGGCCTCCGGTGTCACATGGATCACCGCGAAGTCGTACGAGGCGCCGTCACCGCCGGTCGCGCCGCCCTGCTCGATCCACTGGTCGGAGGTCTGCACCCAGTCGCCCCACCAGACACCGTACGGAGCCACCTGCTCCTTCGTGGCGCTCTCCAGCTCGGCGGCGGACAGCCCGGAGTCGTTGTACGACGGCACGAACGCGATGTTGCGGTACCAGCCGCCGCTCCTGCCGGCGTGCACGCAATGGCCCGCCGTCCACACCATGTTCGACCGGCCGGGGTGAGCCGGGTCCTGCACGACCGTCGCCGAGCAGACCATCGTGCCCTCGGGCGAGTCGAAGAAGACCTTGCCCGCCACGGGGGCACCCGAGTGGTAGGGCGTGGGAACGGCCTTCGCCGCCACCGGCTCCGGCGTCGGGTCGGTCACCCCCCGGTCACCCGAGAGGTCGTCGTCGACACCCTTGTCCGGCTCCTCCGCGTCCCGCATCCGGTCCGGGTCCCACAGGTCCTCGATGATCGGGTTGATGAACTCGTCGGCCTCGCGCAGCCAGTCGTCCCTGTCCCAGTCGCGCCAGGCGCCGTTGCGCCACTTGTCGACGTCGATCCCGTGCTCCTTCAGCCGCTCCTTGATGTCGTCCGGGATCCGCAGCTTGTTGTCACCGGCCACCGAGGAGGCAGACGGTTCACCGCCCGCCGTGTCGTCCCCCGACTCGCACGCGGTCGCGGTCAGCGCGAGCGTCGACGCGACTGCCAGGGCGGCCAGGACGGGAGAGGTCCGGCGGCGCCCGCCTCTGCCCCGGCCGCTGGCGGTGGTCGACGGCCGTATGGATCGCATCTGCTGACTCCCCCTGATGTGGACGAACGTGGCGCTGGCGGTCCGGACACGCGTGCGGCGCCGCCCTGGAACGGCACCTCACCCTATGCGGTCGCTGTGGGGGACTTCCGACGGAACGGCAACGGTTCGGCTACAGGCGATCTGACCTGGAACGCTGCCCAGTTGGAGCCTGCCGGGCACGCCCGGTCGCGCCACGCGACGCCGTGGCGCGGAGTCTGCGCCGCGCCCGCGCGGTACAGGTGCGCGGGCGCGTGCGCCGATGGCGTGGACCCGGTGCCGGCAGAGACCTCGGGGCAACCCGTAACCCCGTCGCCGGTACGCGGTTGGTAGCGGTGGGCGGGCGATTCGAATGCCGCCGGGGGGCGGGAGCCGGCAGAGGACCAGGAACGACCCGGGCTGCGTCGGCGCACCCGGAACCCGGCCGGGCCCAGGGGGAGACCGGGGACGGACCGGTGCCCGGACAGGTCACGGACGCCGGTCGCGTGGCGGGCGGGGAGCGCGAGGGACCTCTCGCCTCCGGACAGCGGGAGGACGGACAACGGTGACGGTGACCGAGGACATGGCGCGTGGCCGGACGGCGCGGGACTCAGCAGCGCGCACCTACGCACGCGCCCTGCCGGTCGTGCCGGTACGCGCGCGCGGGCTGACCGTCGAGGGCGCCGACGGCCGCCGGTACCTGGACTGCCTCTCCGGAGCCGGCACACTCGCCCTCGGACACAACCACCCCGTCGTCCTCGAAGCCATCCGTGAGGTCCTCGACTCCGGCGCCCCGCTCCACATCGCGGGCCTGCGTACCCCCGTCGAGGAGGCCTTCGTCGCCGAACTCCTGCGCACCCTGCCGCCCGCGCTGGCCCCGCACGCGCGCGTCCGCTTCTGCGGTCCGTCCCGTGCGAGCGCCCTTGAGGAGGCCGGCCGTCTGGTCCGGGCCGCGACCGGCCGCACCGAGGTGCGCGACCTCGACGCCATGCGCCCCCCGCACACGACACTCCTTCCGGACGGCGACCGGGAGGGAGGACCGGCCCCACGGGCGGAGGCCGACGCCGCTGCCGACGGCGGCCCTTCCTTCGCACGCCACGTACGCACCGAGGAGTGCGCTTCCTGTGCCCTTCCGGACGGGCAGGGCGGGCGGGACGCCTCCGGCGTGCGGAGCGATCCCGGCGGACCCGGTGCGCCGTACCCGGCGAAGTCCGATGCCCTACGAGACGTCAGACAGGCCCGCGACGCGCCGGATGCGCCCGGCCCGGCGGACGGACCGGGCCGTGCCGGTGGCTGCGGCACGGGCACGGGCAGGGGGCAGGCCTGTGGAGGGCATGACGAGGAGGGGCACACCGGCGGCGGAGGCCATGGCGGTGGGGGCGGCCTCGCCGGAGCCGTCGTAGCCGGTGTCCGGGGCGCCGACGGCACCACGCCGACCTGCGACGACTGGACCCGAGAGGTCCGCCGGCTGACCCGCGGCCTGGGCGTCCCGCTGATCGCCGACGAGAGCGAGACGGGCGTCGGCCGCACCGGGGCGTTCTGGGCGGTCGAGCACAGCGGCATCACACCCGACGTGATGATCCTGTCCAAGGCCATCGGCGGCAGCCTGCCCCTGCCCCTCGTCGTCCACCACGCCGACCTCGACCCCGGAACCTCCGCCGACACGCTCCGAGGCAACCAGCTCGCCATGGCCGCGGGCACGGCCACCCTGCGCCACGTACGGGAGAACCGTCTGGCCGAACGCGCCGCTTCCCTGGGACACCGCCTGCTCGGACAACTCCGGGACCTCGCCGGAAAGTTCCCCTGCGTCAGAGGCGTACGCGGCCGGGGGCTGATGACCGGGATCGAGTTTCGTTCGCCGGGGGCGGACGCGCACGCGGACCCGGGCCCGCGTCCGGGGGCGAGCTCGCACTCCGGCGCGCGGTGGAATCCCGGCACTCGGCGCTCCTCCGCCCGTGAACTGGCCGCCGCCGTCCAGCACGAGTGCCTGCGGCGGGGGCTGATCGTCGGCCTGAGCGGCCGCGACTCTCACGTCGTGCGCCTCCTCCCGCCGCTGACCATCAGCGACGAGCAGGCGTCCGCCGTGATCGAACGCCTCTGTGAAGCGGTGGAGACGGTGGCCCTGGGCGATCCGCCGCCCGTGCTCGTCCCTCCTCCGCCGTGCTGAGTCCGCCCGCCGGGCCGGCCCGGCCGCGGCGGTTCCGGCGAGCCCGGTTCGCGGCCTGCGGGCTCGGCCCAACGTGCCGTACGACGGCCCCTGCCGGCGGCAGGCAGGGCGGGCCCGGTGGGCCCGGGCCGGCTCCGGACCCCTCCCCCCGCCCCCGCCGACCACCGCATCCGCGGCACCAGCCTGAGGACCTCATTGAACACCGCCTCCCCGCATCAGCCGTCCCCGCATCAGCCGTCCCCGCGCCAGTCGTCCCCGCGCCGGCCTCAGCCGCCCGCGGTGACGCCGACGCCCGCACCCATGCCTGCGTCCACGCCGCCCCAGGCGTCGTCGGGCCCGGACGGCCGGGTCGCGTCCTCACCGGGGACCCCGGCCCCGCGGCCGGACGCCTGGGTCCCGGGGCACCCCGGCCCTGTGCACCCCGGCCTTGCGCACCCTGGCCTTGCGCACCCCGGCGTTGTGCACCCCGGCCCGGTGCACCCCGGCGTTGTGCAACCTGACCCGGGGCCCCCGCTTCCGGCGCATCCCGATCCCCTCGACCACCCGGACGCGTCCGTGGCCGCGGAGGCCGCCGCCCTGGAGAACCTGCTCCGCTGCTGGGTCCGGGAGGCCGGCCTGCCCGCACCCCGAGACGGGGTCCTCCGCGTCCCCCTCCCGGCCTCGGGCACCGAACTGCACGTCCCCGTGCACTACTGGTCGCCGACCGGCTGGCACCGCTTCGGCCCCCCGTCCCTGGCCGAGTCGCCCGCCCACGCACCCGCGGTGGATGCCGTCCTGCTCGCCGCCCTGCTCGCCCGCGAGGGGCAGACAGGGCCCGGCGACTCCGGGACCTCCCCGGACTCCGGGACTCCGGGCATCGCGCAGCCGGCGCCGTCCGCCGCGAGGCCCGCGGCACGGACCGGCACGCCCGCGGGCCCCGGGGCCGCCGACCTGGTCGCCCGGGTCGCCGACTCGGTCCGCCGCACGGCCGCCTTCCTCAGCGAGCGGCGCGCCCGCCCCGCCGAGGGAGCCGACCCGTTCCTCTCCGCCGAACAGGCGCTTGTGTTCGGACACCCTCTGCACCCGACCCCGAAGAGCCGCGTGGGTCTCAGCGAGTCCGAGGGGCCGCTCTACGCACCCGAGGCGCGCGCGTCGTTCCCGCTGCACTGGATCGCCGTCGCGCCGTCCGTGCTGGCCGCCGACTCCGCCTGGACCGAGCGCGGCCGACCCGTTCCCGCGTCCGTGCTGACCGCCCGCCTCGCCGGGCGGGGACTGCCGCTGCCCGACGGACGCGCAGCACTTCCGCTGCATCCCTGGCAGCTGACGGAGATCCGCAACCGGCCGGATGCCGCGGCCCTGTTCGACTCCGGACTCCTGAAGGACCTCGGCCGCCACGGAGAGCCGTGGCATCCCACCTCCTCCGTCCGCACCGTCCACCGCTCCGGTGCTCCCGCCATGCTCAAGCTGTCGCTGGGGCTGCGGATCACCAACTCCCGGCGCGAGAACCTCCGCAAGGAACTCCACCGGGGGATCGAGGTGCACCGGCTGCTGCGGGCGGGCCTGGGGCCCCGCTGGCACGCGGCCCACCCGGGCTTCGACATCGTCCGGGACCCCGCCTGGCTCGCCGTGGACGGGCCGGACGGCAGCCCGGTACGCGGACTCGACGTGGTGATCCGGCACAATCCGTTCGGCCCGTCGGACGCCGTGGCCTGCGTCGCCGGACTCGTCGCGCTCCGTCCCCCGGCCCCGGCGCCCGCCCGGGACGGACAGCGGAGGGCCGGCGGCGCGGCGCTGCGATCGCGGCTCGCCGAGCTGGTCAGCGGCCTGGCCGACCGCACCGGCCGGTCTCCGGGCGCCGTCGCCGCGGAGTGGTTCCTGCGCTATCTCGAACAGGTCGTCCGCCCCTTGCTGTGGCTCGACGGGGAGGCGGGGATCGCGCTCGAGGCCCACCAGCAGAACACGCTTGTGGTGCTCGATGCCCACGGCTGGCCGGCCGGCGGCCGTTACCGTGACAACCAGGGCTACTACTTCCGCGCGTCCCGCCGGACGGAACTCGACGCGCTGCTGCCCGGGATCGGCCGGGACAGCGACACGTTCGTCCCCGACCAGGTCGCCGACGAGCGGTTCGCCTACTACCTCGCCGTCAACAACGTATGCGGTCTGGTGGGCGCGTTCGGGTCGCAGCGGCTCGTCGACGAACGGGTGCTGCTCGCGGCGTTCCGCGGCTTCCTGGAAGGAGCCGCCGCCGGTCCGGCACCTCTGCGCAGCACCCTGCCCGCCCGACTGCTCGACTCACCGGTCCTGCGCTGCAAGGCCAACCTGCTGACCCGGCTGCACGGGCTCGACGAACTCACCGGCCCCGTGGCCACCCAGTCGGTCTACGTCACCATCGCCAACCCCCTGCGTTCCTGACGGCTGTGACGGCTCCGTTCTGCCACGGCTCTGCGCAACTCCTCGGGAGGAGCATCCCCGTGTCTTTCACCGGCCCCAGGGCCGACCCGTGTTCCGGCGCCGTCGGACACGTCGGTGTCGGCCCCGGCCCCGGCATCGGCCCGGACGTCGGCCCGGACGTCGGCCCGGACGTCGGCCCGGACGTCGGCCCGGACGTCGGCACCGGCCTCTGCGCCGGTGCCGAGGACACACTCGACCTGCGGCTGCCCGCCGGGTTCCTCGGCGGTCCCACCCCGGACCCCACCGTGTCCGGTGGCCGCGCCGCCGAGGGCCCCGGGGGGCGGGGCACCACCGGACCGGCGCCGGGACCGGCCGACGACCTGCTCGACCGTGTGGGGGCCTGGGGGCCGGTCACGACCCCGGCAGGCACGTTCCAGCTGGCCACGGTGCGCCCTGACCGGGATCTGCCGCTCGTGGCGCGCTGGATGAACGATCCGGCGGTCGCGGCGTTCTGGGATCTGGCCGGTCCGCCCCGGGTGACGGAGCGGCATCTGGCCGAGCAGGTCGCGGGCGACGGACGCAGCGTTCCCTGTCTGGGGGTACTGAACGGCAGCCCGATGAGCTACTGGGAGCTGTATCGCGCGGACCTCGACCCGCTGGCCCGCCACTACCCGGCCCGGCCGCACGACACCGGCGTCCACGCCCTCGTCGGCGGTGCCCGCGACCGGGGGAGGGGGCTGGGCGGCATGCTCCTCAGAGCCGTCGCCGATCTCGTCCTCGACCGGCGTCCCGCCTGCGCGCGGGTCGTCGCGGAACCGGATCTGCGCAACACCCCCTCGGTGGCGGCCTTCCTCACCGCGGGCTTCCGGTTCCACGCGGAGGTCGACATGCCCGGCAAGCGGGCTGCCCTGATGGTGCGGGACCGCGCCCTGCGCCGCCTCCTGTGACAGGCACCCTGAGCCGTCACGCCGTATGCCGTCACGCCGCATGCCGTCACTCCTCGACTCCGTTCCGTCGCCCGACCGGGGGTGCGCCGGTCCCGGACGCCGTGACCCGCCCGGACCGGCATCGCGCCGCAGACCCGGGACCGGCATCGATCCGCAGATCCTGGACCGGCGACCGGCGACCGGCGACCGGCGACCGGCGACCGGCGACCGGCGACCGGGGTCGGTCCGGCCCGGTCGGCCCGGGCTCGGGCGGCGGGGCCGGGCGCAGCTGCTTCCGCGGGCGTCCGGACCGCTCTCGTTCCGCGCCGGCCCTTCACCCACAGGAGACCCACTGCCTTGATCCCGCCCCTCGCAGCACTCGCGATCACCCGTTTGTCAGTGCCGGGCCGTAGGGTGGTCGCGCTATGACAAAGCCCTCTCTCCCCGAACTCCTGCATGCCGCCGTCGGCGCCGTCGGCGGGACGGAGCGTCCCGGCCAGGTGGCCATGGCCGAAGCCGTCGCGGAGGCGATCGACGACGCCTCGCACCTGCTGGTCCAGGCCGGTACCGGCACCGGAAAGTCGCTGGGCTATCTCGTGCCCGCGCTCGCACACGGGGAGCGGGTCGTCGTCGCGACCGCCACGCTGGCCCTCCAACGGCAACTCGTGGAGCGGGACCTGCCCCGTACGGTCGACGCCCTGCACCCGCTGCTGAGACGTCGCCCGGAGTGCGCGATGCTGAAGGGCCGCTCGAACTACCTGTGCCTGCACCGCCTCCACGAGGGCATGCCCCAGGACGAGGAAGAGGGCCTGTTCGACCAGTTCGAGGCCGCCGCCCCGACCAGCAGGCTGGGCCAGGACCTGCTGCGACTGCGCGACTGGTCCGACGAGACCGAGTCCGGCGACCGCGACGACCTGACGCCGGGTGTCTCCGACCGGGCCTGGGCCCAGGTGTCGGTCTCCTCGCGTGAGTGTCTCGGCGCCACGAAATGCGCGTACGGCGCCGAGTGCTTCGCCGAGATGGCCCGGGAGCGGGCCAAACTGGCCGACGTCGTCGTCACGAACCACGCCCTGCTGGCCATCGACGCGATCGAGGGAGCCCCGGTGCTGCCCCAGCACGAGGTGCTGATCGTCGACGAGGCGCACGAGCTGGTGTCCCGCGTCACCGGAGTCGCCACCGGCGAACTGACCCCCGGACAGGTCAACCGCGCGGTCCGGCGCGCCGCCAAGCTGGTCGACGAGAAGGCCGCCGACCAGCTCCAGACCGCCGCCGAGGGCTTCGAGCGGCTCATGGAGCTGGCGCTGCCCGGCCGCCTGGAGGAGATCCCCGAAGACCTCGGGTACGCCCTGATGGCGCTCCGCGACGCCTGCCGTACGGTCATCTCCGCGATCGGCGCCACCCGGGACAAGTCCGTCCAGGACGAGGACGCGGTCCGCAAGCAGGCTCTCGCCTCCGTGGAGACGGTGCACGACGTCGCCGAGCGGATCACGCACGGCTCGGAGTGGGACGTCGTCTGGTACGAGCGGCACGACCGCTTCGGGGCCTCTTTGCGGGTGGCTCCGATGTCGGTCTCGGGTCTGCTGCGGGAGAAGCTCTTCACCGACCGCTCGGTGGTGCTGGCCTCCGCCACCCTCAAGCTGGGCGGCGACTTCAACGGTGTCGGGGCGTCGCTGGGACTCGCTCCGGAAGGCGTGACGGGTGACGACGCGCCGTCCTGGAAGGGCGTCGACGTCGGCTCACCCTTCGACTACCCCCGGCAGGGCATTCTGTACGTCGCCAAGCATCTGGCGCGCCCCGCGCGGGACGGCGACCGCGGGGACATGCTGGACGAACTGACCGAGCTCATCCAGGCCGCCGGCGGCCGCACGCTGGGCCTGTTCTCGTCCATGCGGGCCGCTCAGCTGGCCGCCGAGGAGCTGCGGTCGCGCATCCCGGAGTTCCCCATCCTGCTCCAGGGGGAGGAGACGCTGGGCGAACTGATCAAGAACTTCTCGGCGGATCCGCGGACGTGTCTGTTCGGCACGCTGTCCCTGTGGCAGGGCGTCGACGTCCCCGGCCCCAGCTGCCAGCTCGTGGTGATGGACAAGATCCCGTTCCCGCGGCCGGACGACCCGCTGATGAGCGCCCGCCAGAAGGCCGTGGAGGAGGCCGGGGGCAACGGGTTCATGGCCGTGGCCGCGACACACGCGGCACTGCTCATGGCCCAGGGCGCGGGCCGGCTCGTCCGGGCGACGGGGGACCGTGGGGTCGTCGCCGTGCTCGACCAGCGGCTGGCCACGGCGCGCTACGGGAGCTATCTGAAGGCGTCGCTTCCCGACTTCTGGTACACCACCGACCGGAACCAGGTGCGGAAGTCGCTCGCGGCGATCGACGCGGCGGCCAGGCAGTCCGAGGGCGCTTGAGCACGAGGGGCGAACCGAAGGGACGAACCGGAGCCGGACGTACCCGGACGCCGTCCGGGCACCGGAACACGGCCGCATCCGGCACCGGGACGGGCGGTGTCCCCGAGATGCTCCCCGAGGCGGCAGGCGGCAGGCGGCAGGCGGCAGGCGGCAGGCGGCAGCGCGACGGCGGCTCGCGGTTCCGTGAGGCCGGTGCGGTGGGGCGGCGGGCACCTGCTCGTCCCTGGGGCGTGTGCCCCGGCGTGAGGCCCTGTCGTGCCGCCCGGAGGGATGAGCACCGCGCCCGTTCCGTCGTGTGACCGCGCCCCTCCCGACGGCGGCCTGAGACGTGGCCGACGGGAGCAGCGATGACCGGGCGGCAGGTGCCCCGGGGGCGGAGGCGGCCCGGACAGGACACCAGGACAGCACAGGACCCCGGAACCGGCGCAGAGGTTCCGGGGCCCGGTCAGGGAGGCGGGTTGTCGGCGGGCCCGCCGGCCGGTGCGGTCAGACGCGGCGCAGTACGGCCACCACCTTGCCGAGGATGGTCGCGTCGTCTCCGGGAATCGGCTCGTAGGCGGAGTTGTGCGGGAGCAGCCAGACGTGGCCGTCCTCGCGCTTGAAGCGCTTCACGGTGGCCTCGCCGTCGAGCATGGCGGCGACGATGTCGCCGTTCTCGGCCACGGGCTGGCGACGGACGGTGACCCAGTCGCCGTCGCAGATCGCGGCCTCGATCATGGAGTCGCCGACGACCTTCAGCACGAACAGTTCGCCGTCGCCCACCAGCTGCCGCGGCAGCGGGAAGACGTCCTCGACGGACTCCTCGGCGAGAATCGGCCCGCCGGCGGCGATGCGGCCGACGAGCGGGACGTACGACGCGGCGGGCTTGCCCGTGGTGTCGGTGGGCTGCACGGTGGCGGCCTGGTCGGAGCCGCGGACCTCGTAGGCGCGCGGGCGGTGCGGGTCGCGGCGGAGGAAGCCCTTGCGCTCCAGCGCCATCAGCTGGTGCGCGACCGAGGACGTGCTGGACAGGCCGACCGCCTGGCCGATCTCCCGCATGGACGGCGGGTAGCCGCGACGCTGTACGGAGTCCCGGATGACCTCGATCACTCGGCGCTGCCGGTCGGTGAGTCCGGAGCTGTCGGCCCGGATGCCTGGAGGTCGCCCCGGGAGCGAGCGCTTGTGCCCTTCGGGATTCACGGCTTCGTTCATCGCATGCACCGGCTCGGCTCGGCCCTGGGAGCGGTCCTGGGCGGTGATGGTGGCGCTGTCTGTGGTGGTGGTCACGTCGGCCCCTCTCGATTGTCTCCCTGCCCGGACAACGGTAGTTGCTTTCGAAAGGTTGCGCCAAACACACGTTCGAGTGAAAAAACGCGATTCGCCTGCCGCGATCGAGTGTCCGGGTGTATGGGCGCCGCGCCGCTCGACGGTCAAAAGGGTGCATTGCTGTACCCTTCACCGCCGAGGCCCGCCCCCCTGGGGTGCGCACCAGTCTGCCATCCTGCCGCCCTGTGGAGTGCCCTGCGGAGCGGTGTGCCGCCGCTCCCGTCGCGGGGCGTGCGGGTGGACCCACGGTAGCCGTGCCGCCTCGCGCGCCCCGGGTCCTCCGCGGGCCGCAGGCGTGTCGGCGCGTCACGGGCCTCACGGGTGCCTCGGATGCCCCGGAGGGCGGCGCCTGAGCCGGTGCGGGGCGCCGCCGCTGCGGGCCGGCCCGCGGTGAGGGGGCCCGGGGGGCGGCGTTCCCGTGCGGCGCGGGCGTCCTGCCGCCGGCGGCTCGGGGCGACACGCGGTTCGGCGTGCGTGTATGGGCCAAGCCCCACATGTAGTGGTTGGATTGCGGCAGCAGCCCACAAGTTGTGGTCCCCTGGTGCTTCGCGCCCTCCGGCATCACCTATGCTTGTGGCTGCTTCGAGGGGCCCCGCAGGGCTCCTGGGGTTGTTGAGTCTGCTGTGAGGAGGGTTGGGAATCCATGCACTGCCCCTTCTGCAGGCACCCCGACAGCCGGGTGGTCGACAGCCGTACGACCGACGACGGCACGTCGATCCGCAGGCGCCGTCAGTGCCCTGACTGCACTCGCCGGTTCACCACCGTGGAGACGTGTTCGCTCATGGTCGTGAAGCGGTCCGGGGTCACCGAGCCGTTCAGCCGTACGAAGGTCATCAACGGCGTCCGCAAGGCATGCCAGGGGCGGCCCGTCACCGAGGACGCGCTCGCCCAGCTCGGCCAGCGCGTCGAGGAGGCCGTACGGGCCACCGGAAGCGCCGAGCTCACCACCCACGACGTGGGCCTGGCCATACTCGGTCCCCTCCAGGAACTCGATCTCGTGGCCTACCTGCGGTTCGCGTCGGTCTACCGCGCCTTCGACTCTCTGGAGGACTTCGAGGCCGCCATCGTGGAGCTGAGACGGGCCGGCTGCCCCGGTGCCGGCGGTGAGGCCCCGTCGACGGCCGACCGGGGGAACCACGACGACGAACACCGGGGCGGGGACGCGGACGCCGTCCGTGCCCCCGCCGCCACCCGGTCCGCCGGCTGACGGCGACGCGCCGGGCCTGCACGCGGCCCGGCCGGCCGGACCGGGGCGGCGGACGAGCGAGGACGGAAGAGCAGCCGGGACGGCGTACCGGACCGGCACGGCGGACGGATCGGGACGGCGGACGGAGCGGGCAGGCGGCTCGCGACGGAGGACCGGCGCCGACGGCCGGAAGTGAACGGCGGACGGATCGGGACGGCTGGGGCCGACCGGATCGCGTCGGCCGCGAGAAGACCTGCTGCGGGCTCCATGTGCGCGCCCGCAGCACCAGACACAGAACATCGTGCCACGGGAACATCGGGGCATTTCAGGGCGTTTTCGCCCGTACAGGGAGGCGGCATGACAGAGACGGCGAGCGGACCGGCACGAGGCTCCCGGGCCAAGGGTGCCAAGGCCGGCAAGGGGCTCCGTATCGAGCGCGTCCACACCACCCCTGGCGTGCACCCGTACGACGAGGTCCGGTGGGAGCGCCGTGACGTCGTCATGACCAACTGGCGCGACGGCTCGGTCAACTTCGAGCAGCGCGGCGTGGAGTTCCCCGACTTCTGGTCGGTGAACGCGGTCAACATCGTCACCAGCAAGTACTTCCGCGGTGCTCTCGGCACCCCGCAGCGCGAGACCGGCCTCAAGCAGCTGATCGACCGCATCGTGAAGACGTACCGGAAGGCGGGGGAGGACCACAGGTACTTCGCCTCGCCCGCCGACGCCGAGATCTTCGAGCACGAACTGGCCCACGCCCTCCTGCACCAGATCTTCAGCTTCAACAGCCCCGTCTGGTTCAACGTCGGCACGCCCCAGCCGCAGCAGGTCTCCGCCTGCTTCATCCTGTCCGTCGACGACTCCATGGAGTCGATCCTCGACTGGTACAAGGAAGAGGGCATGATCTTCAAGGGCGGCTCCGGAGCCGGCCTGAACCTCTCCCGCATCCGCTCCTCCAAGGAACTGCTCTCCTCGGGCGGGAACGCCTCGGGCCCCGTCTCCTTCATGCGCGGCGCCGACGCCTCCGCGGGAACGATCAAGTCCGGCGGCGCGACCCGCCGGGCCGCGAAGATGGTCATCCTCGACGTCGACCACCCCGACATCGAGGACTTCATCCAGACCAAGGTCAACGAAGAGGAGAAGATCCGCGCCCTGCGCGACGCGGGCTTCGACATGGACCTGGGCGGCGACGACATCACGTCCGTCCAGTACCAGAACGCCAACAACTCGGTCCGCGTCAACGACGAGTTCATGAAGGCCGTCGAGGCCGGCGGCGCGTTCGGCCTCCGCGCCCGGATGACCGGCGAGGTCATCGAGACGGTCGATGCCAAGTCCCTCTTCCGCAAGATGGCCGAGGCGGCCTGGGCCTGCGCCGACCCGGGCATCCAGTACGACGACACCATCAACCGCTGGCACACCTGCCCGGAGTCCGGACGCATCAACGGTTCCAACCCCTGCAGCGAGTACATGCATCTGGACAACACGTCCTGCAACCTCGCCTCGCTGAACCTGATGAAGTTCCTGAAGGACGACGGCAAGGGCAACCAGTCCTTCGACTCCGAGCGGTTCGCCAAGGTCGTCGAGCTCGTCATCACCGCGATGGACATCTCCATCTGCTTCGCGGACTTCCCGACGCAGAAGATCGGTGAGAACACCCGGGCGTTCCGCCAGCTCGGTATCGGCTACGCCAACCTCGGCGCCCTGCTGATGGCGACCGGCCACGCCTACGACTCCGACGGCGGCCGCGCCCTCGCCGGCGCCGTCACGTCCCTGATGACCGGCACGGCCTACCGCCGCTCCGCCGAGCTCGCCGCGGTCGTCGGCCCGTACGACGGCTACGCCCGCAACGCCGACGCCCACAACCGCGTCATGAAGCAGCACGCCGACGCCAACGGCGCGGCCGTCCGGATGGACGACCTCGACACGCCGGTCTGGGCCGCTGCCACGGAGGCCTGGCAGGACGTGCTGCGCCTCGGCGGGAAGAACGGCTTCCGCAACGCCCAGGCGTCCGTCATCGCCCCGACCGGCACCATCGGCCTGGCGATGTCCTGCGACACCACCGGCCTCGAGCCCGACCTCGCCCTGGTCAAGTTCAAGAAGCTGGTCGGCGGCGGCTCGATGCAGATCGTCAACGGCACGGTCCCGCAGGCTCTGCGCCGCCTGGGCTACCAGGAGGAGCAGATCGAGGCGATCGTCGCCCACATCGCCGAGCAGGGCAACGTGGTCGACGCCCCGGGTCTCAAGCCCGAGCACTACGAGGTGTTCGACTGCGCCATGGGCGAGCGCGCCATCTCCCCGATGGGCCACGTCCGCATGATGGCCGCGATCCAGCCGTGGATCTCCGGCGCCCTGTCCAAGACGGTCAACATGCCGGAGACGGCGACCGTCGAGGAGGTCGAGGAGATCTACTTCGAGGCCTGGAAGCTGGGGGTCAAGGCCCTCGCCATCTACCGCGACAACTGCAAGGTCGGCCAGCCGCTGTCGGCGAAGAGGAAGGACGACGACAAGAAGGCCGAGGCCCCCGCCGAGGAGGCCACCGCCAAGGTCGAGCGGGTCGTCGAGTACCGGCCGGTCCGCAAGCGCCTGCCGAAGGGCCGCCCCGGCATCACCACCTCCTTCACGGTCGGCGGCGCCGAGGGCTACATGACCGCCAACTCCTACCCGGACGACGGCCTCGGCGAGGTCTTCCTGAAGATGTCCAAGCAGGGCTCGACCCTCGCGGGCATGATGGACGCCTTCTCCATCGCCGTCTCGGTCGGCCTGCAGTACGGCGTGCCGCTGGAGACGTACGTCTCGAAGTTCACCAACATGCGCTTCGAGCCGGCCGGGATGACGGACGACCCGGACGTGCGGATGGCCCAGTCGATCGTCGACTACATCTTCCGCCGCCTGGCGCTCGACTTCCTGCCCTTCGAGACCCGCTCCGCGCTCGGCATCCACTCCGCCGAGGAGCGTCAGCGCCACCTTGAGACGGGGTCCTACGAGCCGCTCGACGACGAGGACGTCGACGTCGAGGGCCTGGCCCAGTCGGCGCCGCGGGCCCAGGAACTGAAGGCGCTGGCCGCACCCCAGGCCGCCGGGACCGAGGCGGCCAAGCCCGCTCCGCAGCAGGCCCACACCAGCGCCGAACTGGTCGAGATGCAGCTCGGCATCCAGGCCGACGCCCCGCTCTGCTTCTCCTGCGGGACCAAGATGCAGCGAGCCGGCTCCTGCTACATCTGCGAGGGCTGCGGCTCCACGAGCGGCTGCAGCTGATTCCGGGCGCCGCTGAGGCATAGATTGCCTGGCCAGGGCGGTGGAGTCGGTTTCGCGGCTCCACCGCCTTCGGCGCATGTGATGCCTGGCTGTTGTGTTTGATGCAACGCGCCGCCGCGTCGAGGGCTTGTCGCTGCGATTGCTGTCGTGGCATCCTCCGGGACATGATCAAGAGAATCGAGTCCTCCGTCCGCCGATGAGCGAGACGGCCGGGATAGAACTGCCCGGATCACCGACAACGCTGTTCGACCATGCCCTCCGGCTGCATCAGCTGGCTCCGGGGGAGCCGCTTCATCGCGACGGGGAGCCGTACCCCGACGACGGGTCGCACCGTCACCGGAAAGGCCCGCGAACACCTGAGGACCGGCACTCGGCCGGCAAGGACGCGGCGTTCATCCTCGACGCACATTTCGCGCGGGCCTCTGCCTTTCCGGGTGAATTGGCCGATGCCTTCCACGACGTCTACATCCCAATCCACCCCGACGAGCACATCGCCGCTGCAGCCGAGCAGGCGGACAGAGAGCGCGTTCGTAAAACAGGCCGCTGGCTGGTGCGACATGGCACCGACCGATGTTCGGTCACCGTGGGACTGGCCCTGCTCGCTGCCGTGGGAACAGCCGATGACATCCCGTTGATTCAAACGATCGGACTGCTCTCCAACCGCTTCGGGCCACTGGCGGCGCATGCTTTCGAGAGTCGGCCAGGAGGAGTTGAGGCCCTGCTCTGGCTTGCCGAGCGAGTCACCGGCTGGGGGCGCGTCTATGTCGTCGAAGCTCTCTGCAGACTCGACGATCCGGCTGCCCGACCATGGCTGCTTCGCAGGGCCTGCGACGGCGACTTCCTCAACGGATACTTCGCCGGCAAGGTCGCGACAGTCGCCAGACTCCATGAGGCGCTTGCAGACCTCGATACCGACAGCGAGATGGTCGACCACATCGGTCGACTGCTCCATCTGATGAGCGACTGCGGGGGAATGGGCCTCACCCTCGCTCGCTACCCCCATTCGAGAGCGGTCCTAGGTGACTGGTGTTAATCGTGTGGGCTCGCGTTGGCTCTTCGATCTGTGCCAGGCTGCCGGGTGTTGGTCGCTGGGTGTGGGGAGAGGTTGAGCGATGGCGGTGGGCCGGACTCCGATGCAGCCGGGGTTGCTCTCCTCCACGGCGGGTTTCTGCGAGGGTCGGCTGGCGCCGAACTCGGTCTATGCGGTGCTGCACCGTGAGTGTGGTGCGTTGTTCCCGGATGAGATGTTCGCGGATCTGTTCGCGGAGGACGGTCGCAGGTCGGTGCCGCCGATGATCGTGGCGGTGGTGATGGTCCTGCAGCGTCTGGAGGGCTTGTCCGATCGTGAGGCGGTCGAGCGGTTCGCGTTCGATGTGCGCTGGAAGTACGCGGCCGGCGGGCTGGACTTCGATCATCCGGGGTTCGTGCACACCGTGCTGGTGGACATGCGGGCGCGGCTGGCCGCTTCCGCCCGCCCGGACCGGATCTTCGAGCGGACGGTGGAGGTGGCCGCTCAAGCGGGGCTGGTGGGCCGCAGGCGGGTGCTGGACTCAGCGCCCGTCTATGACGCGGTGGCGACGCAGGACACCATCACGCTGATCCGTTCGGCGGTTCGTGGCCTGCTGCGGGCGGCCGATCACGTACTGCGGGCCGCGCTGCGGGCGGTGATCTCCAGCGGGGACGCCTACACCAGTGCGGCCAAGCCGGCCATCGACTGGACGGACGCGGCCGAGCGGGAGGCCCTGATCGATTCGCGGGCCCGTGACGGGTTCGCGGTGCTGGCCGTGCTGGAGGGGCGGGTTCTGGGGCAGGAGGTGGACCAGGCCGCACGCCTGCTGGCCATCGTGCTGGGCCAGGACCTGGAAGAGGACGACGGGGTGTTCAGGATTGCCCGGAAGGTGGCCCGCGACCGGGTCATCTCCACGGTCGATCCCGAGGCCCGGCACGGGCACAAGACCGTCCGCCGCTCCTTCGACGGTTACAAGGGTCATGTGGCCGAGGACCCCGACAGCGAGATCGTCACCGCGACCGCGGTCACCGCGGGCAACGTCGGCGACGCCGAACCCGCCGCCGAGCTGCTCGACGACATCCTCCAGCCGGCCACCCCGGCCACCCCGGCCGAGCAGGCCGAGCAGGCCGAGGTCTATGGTGACGCCGCCTACGGGACCGGGCCGCTGCTGGCCGAGCTGGCCGATGCCGGCGTCGAGGTGATGGTCAAGGTGCAGGCGGCCAACGCGCCGGGCGGGCGGTTCTCCAAGGACGCCTTCAGCATCGACCTGGAAGCGGGGCAGGTCACCTGCCCGAACCAGGTGACCGCCGTGATCCGCTCGCACCGCGACGGCGGCGGGGCGGCCCGCTTCCGGGCCGCCTGCGCCACCTGCCCGCTCGCAGCCCACTGCACCACGGCCAAGGACGGCCGCGTGATCAGCATCGGCCCGCACGAGGAACACCTGGCCCGGGGCCGCGCGCGCAGCGCCGACCCGGCCTGGCTGGCCGCCTACCGGGCCACCCGGCCCAAGGTCGAACGCAAGATCGCCCACCTGATGCGGCGGCGGCACGGCGGACGCCGCGCCCGCGTGCGCGGCCGGGCCAAGATCGCCGCCGATTTCTCCCTGCTGGCCGCCGCCGTCAACATCGCCCGGCTCGGCGCGCTCGGAGTCACGTCCACAGCCGGTGGAAACTGGGCGATCGCGGCCGGCTGACC
>NZ_JBYRRL010000010.1:0-32001 GCF_058833805.1 Streptomyces sp. B8-7
CCTGCCCTTCGGGCAGACGACGCTACTTTCGAAACACGCCCTAGGAGCCCCGGCACACTCCGCGGCGGGAACGGTGCCGGGCCCGGCCGTCAGCTCCCGGCCGGTTCCCGCGGGTCGGCTTCCGTGTCGGGGTGGTTCGGCGCACGGTCCTGCCGGAGCAGGTCCCGCAGCCGCCGCCCGCGCACGACGGGGCCGGAGTCCCGTCCCTCCTCGCGCCGGTGGCCGAGCACCCGCGGGTCGTCGGTGACGTCGTAGCGCTTCACATAGGCGCCGAGGAAGGCCTGCAGCGTGGCGACCACCGGGATGGCGATCAACGCGCCGACCGCGCCGAGCAGCGCGGTGCCCGCGATGACCGAGCCGAACGCGACCGCGGGGTGGATGTCGACGGTCCTGGAGGTCAGCTTCGGCTGGAGCATGTAGTTCTCGAACTGCTGGTAGACCACGACGAAGACCAGCACCCACAGCGCGTACCAGGGGTCCTCGGTGAAGGCGATCAGCATGGGCAGGGCGCCCGCGAGATAGGTGCCGATGGTCGGTATGAACTGCGACACCAGGCCGACCCACACGGCCAGCACGGGCGCATAGGGCACGCCCAGTGCCTCCAGCAGGACGTAGTGGGCGAGGCCGGAGATCAGCGCCATCAGGCCGCGCGAGTACAGGTACCCGCCGGTCTTGTTCACGGCGATCTCCCAGGCGCGCAGCACCTCGGCCTGCTTCCTGGGGGGCAGTACCGAGCACAGCGCGCGGCGGAGCCGGGGCCCGTCAGCGGCGAAGTAGAAGGAGAACAGCACGATCGTCAGCAGCTGGAACAGTCCGCCCAGCACCTGCGCCGAGACGTCCAGCACTCCGGTGGCGCTGTTCTGGACGTAGTCCCGCAGCCAGTCGGAGCGCAGCACGCCCTCCTGGACGTCGACCCGCCGCAGCTCGGTGTGGAAGTGGCCGTTGATCCAGTTGATCACCGAGTCGAGGTACTCCGGGAACCCCTCGATCATCTTGATGATCTGGCCCGCGAGCATGGAGCCCAGCAGCGTGACGAAGCCCGCGGACAGCACGATGACCGCGAAGAAGACCAGCCCGGTGGCCAGGCCCCGGCGCATCCCGCGTGCGGCCATCCAGCTCACGGCCGGCTCTATGGCCAGCGCGAGGAAGAACGCGATGAGGATGTTGATCAGCAGCCCGGTGAGCTGGTGGAAGGCCCAGCTGCCGAGCTGGAAGCAGGCGATCAGGGCCAGCGCCAGCACCATGGCGCGCGGCAGCCAGCGCGGCATGCGCGCCCTCCGCACGGCGCCGTCGGCCGCCTGCCGAGCGGCCTCGGCGGTGCGGGGGGAGGATGCCTGCGGGACGGTGTGCCCGGTCTCGTCGGTGGGTGCCACGGGGACCAGTCTGGCCTACGCCGCCGACACCGGTGGCACGCGTGACGAACGTGACACGGGAGCGACGTGCCGCACGACAGGCGCTCCCCGCGGGCGGTCAGCGCCTGTCGTGCGGCACGTTCATGACGGAGCACACCACGCGCCACACGTCCCTGGCCTCCCAGCCGGAGTCCAGCGCCTCGATCACCGTGCGTCCCCCGAGTTCCGACATCACGTGGTCGCGCGCGAAGGTTTCGGCGTACCCCGCACCGAAGTGCTCCGCCATCCGCTGCCAGAAGACCGTCAACCGCATGACACCAGTATCCCGCCCCTGAGGGTGGGGCCCGCCCGGGACGGCCCGCCGGAACCGCCGTCGCCCCTACCGTCTGACCATGGCCGAGACAGGAGCATCCCCCCTCCCCGAGGCGTCCCCGGCGCACTCCCCGCTGGCCCGCGCGGAGCAGTTCGTCCGGCTCACCGCCCGCGTGCTGGAGCAGCGGCTCTTCGCCTACTGCTTCCTCGACGGACCCGCCGACCCGGTGGAGGCGGCACTGGACGCCTACCGCAACGAGGACGGCGGGTACGGGCACGCCCTGGAGCCCGGCCTGCGCGGCCCCGCCAGCCGGCCGCGGCACACCACGCACGCACTGCGCGTGCTGGACTCCCTGGGGCGCTGCAGCGGGCGGCGTGCGGAGCGGGTGTGCCGCTACCTGACCCTGGTGTCCACCCCGGAGGGTGCCCTGCCGGGGGCGCTGCCCGGCCGCCGCGGCTGTCCGACGGCCCCGTCCGGGCCGGCCGCGGACGGCCCTCCGGGCGAGCTGCTGACCACCGGCCCGGTGGTCGGACTGCTGCACCGCAACGAGGTGTGGCACGCGTGGCTGTTCCGCGCCACCGACTTCTGCTGGCAGGCGGTCGAGTCGCTGCGGACGCCGCACCCCCACGAGGTCCATGCCGCGGTCGCCTTCCTGGACTGGGTGCCGGACCGCTCGCGCGCGGAGGCGGCCGCCGACCGGCTGGGCCGGCTGGTGCGTGAGCAGCGGCTGGCGGTGCTCGACCCGCTACGCCGCGACGACGCAACGGTGGCCCCCGGACACCCCCCGGGCGAGCACCGCTTTCCGTACGACTTCGCGCGGACGCCGCGGTCCCTGGCCCGCGCTTGGTTCACGGACGAGGAGATGGCGCGGTCCCTGGACTTCCTCTTGGCCGAGCAGGCGGAGGACGGCGGCTGGCCGGCCCGCGGACGGCGGCGGGAACCGGGCACGGCGCTGGAGTCGCGCCCCATCATGACGATCGAGGCGCTGCGCACGCTCCGGGCCCACGGCCGCTTCGTCGGATGACCGGCCGGTAGCGCCCCACCGGCCGCCGCCGCGGCGCGCGGGCCGCCGACCGGGGCACGGGCCGCCGGCCGGGGCACGGGCCGCCGGCCGGGGCACGGGCCGCCGGCCGGGGCACGGGCCGCCGGCCGGGGCACGGAGCAGCGGGGCCGGGGCGCGGAGCAGCGGGGCCGGGCTCGGCAGCAGCGCGCCGCCCGCGGGCCCGGGGAGGTTCCCGGGTGCTCGGCGTCGCTTCACCCGCCCAGCGCCCGTACCCCTGCCGTCACCGCCACGGCGGCCCCCACCACGACCAGGAAGGGCGCCCGCAGCATCAGTGCCGCGCCCGCCGCCGCGAGCCCTGCCGCGCGCGCGTCCAGCACCAGCGCGCGTCCGTCGGCGAAGCTCTGCTGCGCCGTGAGGGCGGCCAGCAGGGCCACCGGCACCAGCGCGGCGAGCCGCCTGACGACGGGCCTCTCCAGCGCGCCCGCGGGGACGAGCAGTCCGGCGAGCTTGACGGCGTAGCAGCCGACGACGGTGACGGCGATCGCGATCCAGAAGGTCATCGCCCGTCCTCTCCGTCGCGTCCGTCGCGGTCCCCGCCCGCGCGCCGCTTCCCCGGCCGCTGCGGCCGCCGCCGCGCCCCGTCCGGTCCCCGCCAGGCTCCGCCACCGGTCCGGCGGCCCTGCAGGAACAGGACCACCGGTGCCGCCAGGGCGGCCAGCAGGACCGGCACCCCCGCAGGCAGCACCGGCAGCAGCGAGAGGCCCAGCACCACGGCGAGACCGGCGACGGCCCGCTCGGCGGCGCTGGTCAGCATGGGGGCGAGCAGCGCCAGGAAGACGGCCGGGCCGGCCGCGTCCAGGCCCCAGGCGTCGGTGTCGCCGACGGCCTCGGCGCCCAGCGCGCCGAGCAGCGTGGTGAGGTTCCAGAGCAGGTAGAGGGTGAGGCCGGTGACGCCGAAGCCGATCCGCGCGGCACGTCGGGTGGGCTGGGCCAGCGCGACGGCCGTGGTCTCGTCGATCACCCACTGCGCGGCGAGGGGGCGCAGTGCGCGCGGAAGTGCCAGCAGCTGCGACAGGCGCAGCCCGTAGAACGCGTTGCGTACCCCCAGGAAGAAGGCGCCGGCCGCCGCCGTGAAGGGGTTCCCGCCCGCCGCCAACGCTCCCACCAGCGCGAACTGGGAGGCACCGGTGAAGACGAGCAGGCTCAGCACACAGGTCTGCGGCAAGGTGAGTCCGCTGCCCGCGGACGTCACTCCGAAGGCGAACCCGGACAGCCCTACGGCGACTCCGACTCCGAGGGCGTCACGGACGACGGCCGTGTCCGGCCTTCCCGGCCGCGCGCCGTCCGGCCGGCCTCCCGCGCCCGGGTCGTCCGGCCGTCCTCCCGGGTCTGCGGTGCCGGGGCGTTCTTCCGGCCGTGCGGTGCCCGGGTCCGCGCTGCCCGTCCCTCCGGGTCCGCCGGCCCGTGCGCCTGCTGTGAGTGCTGTCCGTTCTGCCACGTGCCGGACGGTACGAGGAGCCCGCGCGGTTCGTCTTGTACGTTCTTGCGCTCACGCTGGTAGGCACCTGGCGGCACGCCCACGATGCGGCTGAAGTGGCGGTTCAGGTGCGGCTGGTCGGTGAAGCCGACGGCCAGCGCCGCCTCGGCGGGCGGCGTTCCGTCGTCCAGCAGCAGCCGCGCACGCCGCACCCGGGCGTCGGTCAGCCAGGTGTGCGGCGGCATGCCGTAGGCGTCCCGGAAGGCCCGCAGCAGGGCGAACGGACTGGTGCCGAGGTCCGCGGCGAGTCTCTCCAGGGTCGGTGGTCCGGCCATGTGCTCCTCCAGCACGCCACGCGCGCGTGCGGCGAGACGGGCCCCCGCCGTCCGGACGGCCCGCTGTGCCAGGCGGCCGCCGTTCAGCCGGAGCAGCCGGGTCACCGCGACGCGCAGCAGGGTGTCGGCGGCCAGCGCGTTGCCCTCGTCGGCGGCGCGCAGCACCTGGTGGACCAGGGCGACGGCGTACGGGTCGTCGAGGACCGGACCGGCGAAGCCCGGGGTGCCGCGGATCGTCGTGGTCTCGGCCGCGATGGCGGCCACGACGTCCGGGGAGGGGTAGACCGCCCCGTAGCGCCAGCCCTCGGGGACTCCGGCCCGGCCGGTGTGCGGGGTGTCGGGGTTCACGAGGGCGAGCGCCCCGGCTCCCGCGTACCGGTCCCCGCCTCCGTGGTGGAAGACCTCGACGCCGTCGGCGACGGCGGCGATCACGAAGTGCTCGTGGGTGTGACGGGCGAACGTCTTGTGGACGTAGCGTGCCCGCAGCAGGTCGACCCCGGGCAGCTCGGCGTACCGCCAGTGCCGTGCGCGCTCCCGGGTACCTGCCATGGGCCCATTGTCGGCCGTACGCACGGCCGGCGGCTGGAACGATCACCTTCCGGACGGCAACTCGACGGCACACGCGCACCGTCCCGCCCGTGGCCCACCGTTCGCCCGGCACCGTTCGCCCGGCGGCGCTCCCCCGCTCCCCCGCGCCTCGCGGCTCGCCCGGCTGCGCGCCCCAGCCCCGCCGCCCGGCCCGGACGCGCTCTCCCGCCGCGCGCCGACTCGCGCGCCACGCGGCCGCCGGCCCGGACGCGCTCTCCCCGGCCCGCTCCGGCCTCCGCGCCCTGCCCCGCCCGGCTCCCGCGGTGCGGACCGCCGCGCCCGTCCCACGCCCCGCCCCCGGCGTCGGCGCATCCCCCCAGAGCACCCCGGACCAACCCGGCTCAGTCCCACGCCGCTCCCGAACCCGCAGCTCAGCGCCGTTGTCAGAGGCGGGGTGCAGGATGGACGCATGGTCAGCTCCGCCCACCGGGCCCTCGACGGCTTCTCCCCCGCGACCCGCGGCTGGTTCACGGGAGCCTTCTCCGCGCCCACGGCGGCCCAGGCGGGGGCGTGGCAGGCCATCCGAGAGGGCTCGGACGTGCTGGTGGTCGCCCCGACCGGCTCGGGCAAGACGCTGGCCGCCTTCCTCGCCGCACTGGACCAGCTCAGCTCGGCACCCGCGCCCGCCGACCCCCGCAAGCGCTGCCGGGTGCTGTACGTGTCCCCGCTGAAGGCGCTGGCGGTGGACGTCGAGCGGAACCTGCGCAGCCCCCTGACCGGCATCCGCCAGGAGTCCGTGCGGCGGGGACTGCCGGAGCCCGAGGTGAAGGTGGGCATCCGCTCCGGCGACACTCCCGCCGCCGAGCGCCGTGCCCTGGCGACGCGTCCGCCGGACATCCTGATCACCACGCCGGAGTCGCTCTTCCTGATGCTGACGTCGGCCACGCGGGACGCGCTGGCCGGCGTCGAGACGGTGATCCTCGACGAGGTGCACGCGGTGGCGGGCACCAAGCGTGGCGCGCACCTCGCGCTGTCCCTGGAGCGGCTGGACGAACTGCTGCCGCGGCCGGCCCGTCGGATCGGCCTGTCGGCGACCGTGCGTCCGGTGGACGAGGTCGCCCGGTATCTGTCGCCGCGCCGCAAGGTGGAGATCGTCCAGCCGGAGTCCGGCAAGGAGTTCGACCTCTCCGTGGTCGTCCCCGTCGAGGACCTCGGTGAGCTGGGCGCCGCGCCCGCCGTGGACGGGGAGGCCGGTGCGGAGCGGCCGTCGATCTGGCCGCACGTCGAGGAGCGGATCGCCGATCTGGTCCAGTCGCACCGCTCGACGATCGTCTTCGCCAACTCGCGCCGCCTGGCGGAACGTCTGTGCAACCGGCTGAACGAGATCGCCTACGAACGGGCCACCGGCGAGCCCCTGGACGAACAGCACGCTCCGGCCCAGCTCATGGGCGGCTCCGGTGCGGCGCAGGGCGCTCCGCCGGTCCTCGCGCGCGCCCACCACGGCTCGGTCTCCAAGGAGCAGCGGGCCCTGGTCGAGGAGGACCTCAAGGCGGGCCGTCTGCCCGCGGTGGTCGCCACCTCCAGTCTCGAACTGGGCATCGACATGGGCGCGGTCGACCTCGTCGTCCAGGTGGAGTCGCCGCCGTCCGTGGCGTCGGGGCTGCAGCGCGTGGGGCGCGCCGGGCACCAGGTGGGGGCCGTCTCCACCGGGGTCGTCTTCCCGAAGTACCGGGGCGACCTGGTGCAGGCGGCCGTGGTCACCGAGCGCATGCGCGGTGGTGCCATCGAGTCGCTGAAGGTTCCGGCCAACCCCCTGGACGTGCTGGCGCAGCAGCTGGTGGCGATGACGTCCATGGACACCTGGCAGGTGGACGACCTGCTCACCGCGGTGCGACGGGCGGCCCCGTTCGCCTCGCTGCCCGAGTCCGCGTTCACGGCCGTTCTGGACATGCTGGCGGGCCGCTATCCCTCGGACGCCTTCGCGGAGCTGCGCCCGCGCGTGGTGTGGGACCGGGTGGCCGGCACGGTCACGGGCCGTCCCGGCGCCCAGCGCCTCGCGGTGACCTCGGGCGGCACGATCCCCGACCGCGGCCTGTTCGGTGTGTTCCTGGCCGGGGCCGACCCGAAGAAGGGCGGCGGCCGGGTCGGCGAGCTGGACGAGGAGATGGTCTACGAGTCCCGGGTCGGCGACGTCTTCACGCTGGGCACCACTTCGTGGCGGATCGAGGACATCACCCGTGACCGGGTGCTGGTCTCGCCCGCGCCGGGTGTGCCGGGCCGGCTTCCGTTCTGGAAGGGGGACCAGCTGGGCCGGCCGCTGGAGCTGGGCCGCGCGGTGGGCGCGTTCCTGCGCGAGGTGGGTTCACTGGGCCGGGAGGACGCCCGGCTGCGGCTGGTCGCGGCGGGCCTGGACGCCTGGGCCGCCGACAACGTGCTGGCGTACCTGGACGAACAGCGCGAGGCCTGCGGGCACGTCCCGGACGACCGCACGATCGTCGTGGAGCGCTTCCGGGACGAGCTGGGTGACTGGCGGGTCGTCGTGCACTCCCCGTTCGGCGCGCAGGTCCACGCCCCGTGGGCGCTGGCGCTGGGCGCCCGCCTGTCCGAGCGGTACGGGATGGACGCGCAGGTCATGCACGCCGACGACGGCATCGTGCTGCGGCTGCCGGACGCGGACCTGATGAGCCTGGACCTGCTCGACCGGGAGCCGGTTCCCGGCGGCGCCGGGTACGACGCCGAGCAGGCGCCGGTGGGCGCGGCCGACGTCGTCTTCGACAAGGGGGAGGTCGACCAGGTCGTCACCGACCAGGTCGGCGGTTCGGCACTGTTCGCGTCCCGTTTCCGGGAGTGCGCCGCCCGCGCGCTGCTGCTGCCGCGCCGCAGTCCCGGCAAGCGGACCCCGCTGTGGCAGCAGCGCCAGCGGGCCGCCCAGCTGCTGCAGGTGGCGAGCGAGTTCGGATCGTTCCCGATCGTCCTGGAGGCGGTCCGCGAGTGCCTCCAGGACGTCTTCGACGTGCCCGGCCTCGTCGAGCTGATGGGTGACCTGGAGGCGCGCAAGGTCCGCCTCGTCGAGGTCACCACCCCCGAGCCGTCCCCGTTCGCGCGTTCGCTCCTCTTCGGGTACGTCGCCCAGTTCCTGTACGAGGGTGACTCGCCGCTCGCCGAACGCCGGGCGGCCGCGCTGTCGCTGGACTCGAGACTGCTGGCGGAACTGCTGGGCCAGGCGGAACTGCGCGAGCTGCTCGACGCGGAGGTGCTCGCTCGGCTGGAGCAGGAGCTGCAGTGGCTCACCGAGGACCGGCGGCTCAGGGACCCCGAAGGAGTCGCCGACCTGCTGCGGCTGCTCGGTCCGCTCACCGACGCGGAGCTGGCCGCGCGCGGCGCCGCCCCGCAGTGGGCGCAGGAGCTGGCGGCCGCCCGCCGCGCGATCCGGGTCCGGATCGCGGGCGCCGACCACTGGGCGGCGGTCGAGGACGCGGGCCGGCTGCGCGACGCACTGGGCACGGCGCTGCCGGTCGGCGTTCCGGAGGCCTTCACCGAACCGGTGAAGGACCCTCTGGGCGACCTCCTCGCACGCCACGCCCGTACCCACGGTCCGTTCACCTCCGCCGCCGCGGCCTCCCGCTTCGGCCTCGGTGTCGCGGTCACGGAGGGCGCGCTGCAGCGGCTCGCGGCGGCCGGTCGGGTCGTGCAGGGCGAGTTCCACCCGGCCGGCATCGGCCAGGAGTGGTGCGACACGTCGGTGCTGCGGCGCCTGCGCCGCCGTTCGCTCGCCGCCCTGCGGCACGAGCTGGAGCCGGTGCCGCCGGCGGCGCTGGCGCAGTTCCTGCCCCAGTGGCAGCACGTCGGCAGGGGGCACGGTCTGCGTGGTGTCGACGGCCTCGTGCGAGCCGTGGAGCAGTTGCAGGGCGCGGCTGTGCCCGCGTCCGCCCTGGAGAAGCTGGTCCTGCCGTCCCGGGTCACCGACTACGCCCCTGCGGTGCTGGACGAGCTGACCGCCGCGGGGGAGGTGGTGTGGGCGGGGGCGGGCTCGCTGCCCGGCAAGGACGGCTGGGTCTCGCTGTACACGGCGGATGCCGCGCCGTTGCTGCTTCCCCCGCCGCACCCCCTGGAGCTGACGGAGCTGCACCGGTCGGTGCTGGAGGCCCTGTCCGGCGGGTACGGCCTGTTCTTCCGCCAGATCGCCGACCGGATCCGCGCCACCGCGCACCCCGACGTCACCGACCCGCAGCTCGCGGACGCGCTGTGGGACCTGGCCTGGTCCGGGCGGCTCACCAACGACACCCTGGCACCGATGCGGGCCCTGCTGGGTTCGGGCCGCACGGCGGGCTCCACCGCCCACCGAGCCAGGCGCACCGTGCCGCGCGGCCGCTACGGATCCCTGACGGGTGCCGCCCGCCCCGTCTCGCGCACGGGTCCGCCGACCGTCGCCGGGCGCTGGTCGCTGCTGCCGCCGCGTGACACCGACCCCACGGTGCGGGCACACGCCCTGGCCCGGGTCCTGCTGGACCGGCACGGAGTGGTGACCCGCGGGGCCGTGGCCGCGGAGGGCGTGGAGGGCGGCTTCTCGGCGACGTACCGCGTGCTGTCGGCCTTCGAGGAGAGCGGACAGGCCCGCCGCGGCTACGTGGTGGAGGGGCTGGGGGCGGCCCAGTTCGCGATGGACGGTGCCGTGGATCGTCTGCGCGCGGTGGCCAACGCCCGCGAGGGCCTGCCCGCCCCCCGCCTCGCGGACGGCGGGGGACGGACCTCCCCGGCCGACGGGTTCGGCACGGTCCCGCCCTACGCGGACTCCGGCTTCGGCGCCTTCACCGCCTCCGGCGACCCGGCCGGTCCGGGTTCCGGTACCTCGGGCGGCGTCTCCGGTCCGGCGGGCCCGTCCGGCGGTCCGGACCGGTCGGAGTCGGAGGGCCCGGTCGGTCCGCCGGACGGCCTCCTCCCGTCCGACGGGCCGACGACGGGGCCCGGCGACCGGGGCTCCGCCCGCGACCTCCACGACGCGCCCGCCCCGAGCGGACCGGGCGCACCGGCCCGGGCGGGGGACCGCGCGGGACGGCACGGTCCGCCCCCGCCCGCCCGGGGCACCGGCGCCTCTCCCGGTCGGGCCGCGCACCCGGGCGGACGCCCCTCCCCGCCCTCCCGTGCGGTCGTCCTGGCCGCCGCCGACCCGGCCAACGCCTACGGCGCCGCCCTGCCCTGGCCCGAGCCGCCGACCGGCGCCGGGCACAAACCGGGACGGAAGGCCGGCTCGCTCGTGGTGCTGGTCGACGGCGAACTGGCCCTGTACATGGAGCGCGGCGGCAAGACGCTCCTGGCCTGGCCGGCCGACCCGGCGGACTCGGGCGCGTCGCCCGCTGACGATCCGCGCCTGCACGAGGCCGCGGAGGCTCTTGCTGCGGCCGCCCGTGCGGGCTCGCTCGGCACGGTCACGGTCGAGCGCGTGAACGGCGCCGCGGCCCTGACCTCCGCCGTCGGCACCGTCCTGGAAGGGGCGGGATTCATCGCCACACCGCGCGGTCTGCGCCTGCGCGCATGAGGGCCCGCCCACCGGGGCCCTGCACGGCACCACACCGCACCGCACCCGGCCTCGGTGCGTTCGGCGGCATCGCACGGCGGCGGCCCGCGGCGCACCGTGCCACCCTTGACCCATGCCCGAAGGCGACACGGTCTGGCAGACCGCGAGGAGGCTGCACGCGGCCCTCGCGGGCGGGGTGCTGACCGTGTCCGACCTCAGGGTGCCCAGGTACGCCACCACGGACCTCACCGGCCGGACCGTTCTGGACGTCACCCCGCGCGGCAAGCACCTGCTCACCCGCGTCGAGGGCGGCCTGACCCTGCACTCGCACCTGAGGATGGACGGCGCCTGGAAGGTGTACGCGCCGGGCCGGCGCTGGAGCGGCGGCCCCGCCCATCAGATCCGCGCCGTCCTGGGGACCGCGCACCGTACGGCCGTCGGCTACCGTCTGCCCGTCCTGGAACTGCTGCGCACCGCTGACGAGGAGGCCGTGGTCGGTCATCTCGGCCCTGATCTGCTCGGCCCCGACTGGGACGCGGAGCGCGCCCTGGCGAATCTCCGGGCGGACCCGCACCGGCCCATCGGTGAAGCCCTGCTCGACCAGCGCAACGTCGCGGGCATCGGCAACGTGTACAAGAGCGAGCTCTGCTTCCTCCTCGGCGTCACTCCCTGGCTCCCGGTCGGCGCCCTCCCCGCCGACCGCGCGGCCGCGCTGCCCGCCCTCGCCAAGCGGCTCCTGGAAGCCAACCGCGACCGGCCGGTCCGCACCACGACGGGCCGCCGAGGCCAGGCCCTGTTCGTGTACGGGCGGGCGGCTCGCCCCTGTCTGCGCTGCGGAACCCCCGTCCGCGTCGCGGACCAGGGCGGCGGCTCCGGCGACCGCCCCACCTACTGGTGCCCGACCTGCCAGCCGGGCACCGCTCCGGCATCCGGCCGCCCGCCCTCCGGGCGGACCCCGGCCCGCACCGCCGATTGACGCCCCGTCAGACATGCTTCTACGGTCCCCTCATGGCCGTCGACGCGTACGACCTCACCGGACGCACCGCGTTCGTCACCGGCGCCGCCGGCGGGATCGGCCGCGCCACCGCGGTCCTGCTGGCCCGCGCGGGTGCCTCGGTGCACTGCGCCGACCTCGACGCGGACCGCCTCGACGAGACCGCCGCGCTGATCCGGGCCGAGGGCGGCTCGGCCGCCACCCACCACCTCGACGTGACCGACCCGGTGCGGATGCGGCAGGCCGTCGCGTCCTGCGGGCGGCTGCAGGTGATGGCGGCGGTCGCCGGGATCATGCACACCAGCCCGGTGCTGGAGACCAGGGACGAGGACCTGGACCGCGTGATGGACGTCAACTTCAAGGGGGTGCTGCACGCCTGCCGTGAGGCCGCACGCCTGATGCTCGCTCGGGCCGACGGAGGGAGCATCGTCACGATGGCCTCCGGCGCCGTCGACACGGGCGGCGCGGGGCTGCTGTGCTACGGCGCGGCGAAGGCGGCGGTCGTGCAGCTCACCCGGACCCTGGCGACCGAGCTCGGCCCGTACGGGATCCGCGTCAACGCCGTCGCGCCGGGCTGGATCCGCACGCCCATGACCGGGCGCCACGAGGCCGGGGTGCGGGAGCGTGCCGAGGCGCGCATGGCCCGCCGCGCGCCGCTGGGCCGAGTGGGTGACCCCGAAGAGGTGGCGCACGCGGTTCTCCACCTGGCGTCGGACGCGTCGTCGTTCATGACGGGCCAGATCCTGCGCCCGAACGGTGGCGTGGCCATGCCCTGGTGACCGGCCCCGGCCCGGCACGGCGCCGGGGCCCGCGCAGCGCACGCACGCGACGCACACGAGCCTCCGAGGGCCCCGTGGGTCGCTCCGTTCCGCCTGTCCGCCCCGCCGCCGCCCTCCGCCCACTGCCGCCCTCAGCCGTCCCCCCGGCCCTCGCTCCCGCCCCCGCTCCCGCTCCCGACCGGGCGCCAGGCCCGTACCCAGCGCCCCGCGGCGAGCGCACCCTCCGCCCTGCCCTTGGGCACGCAGTGCACGGGCAGCAGGCTCAGTCCCCATCCTCCGGCGGCCACCGCCCCCTCCAGCACGCCCGCGTCCGGCGCCGCAGCGAGCCGCAGCACGGCCCACCACCACAGCGCGCCCAGCCCGAGGCCTGCCCCCCAGTGCGCTATCCGCCCCACCATGGCGCCACCTCCAGCCCGACACCGCCCTCGGCAGACCTTCAACGACGATCGACGCTAGGCGCGTCCCGCGCCCGCCACCAGGGCGCACCCACGGCACACAGGCGCAGTACGCCTCCCGTTACGCTTCAGCCCTTGGCAGGGCCGCGGCGGATACGTTCCTCCACCATGGCCGCCCCACTCGACAGCGGCAAACGGACCAAGCCCGTCACCCGCAGGGCGGCCACCGGCCCGAGGCCGCACCCGGCGTCGGGCCCGGCGTCGGGCCCCGTGGGCGCTCCGCACGTCCGCGGCGGACAAGCGGCTCCGGCGCTGCCCGACGCCGCTCCCGTCGGCGCCGCGCAGGCCCCGGGGACGCCGGGCGTTCGTGCGGCCGACGGCAGCCGCAGCGACGGCTCGGCGCTCGCGGGGCGATGACGGCCCGACACCACCCGGACATGCGAAAGGCCCCCACCGCTTCTCCCCGGGTCGGTCCACCCGGAGGAGCCCCGGTCGGGGCCTTGGGCCATGTGTCGCGTCGATTCTCACGCACCCATGCGCACAACCGTCACGCGGCGACGACGTCGACCGCCTCGGCGGGGGCCTTGATCGTCACCCGTTCCGGTGGCACACCGGTCACCGAAACGGAACCCAGCATGGGTCGCACCGGCGTCGGCACGGGCTCGCTGGGGGTGGCCGCAGCGGACTGGGCCAGCTCGGCGAGGGCGAGCTCGTCGCTCACTTCCCGCATGAGCTCGGACATCCGTACGTCCAGCGCGTCGCAGATGGCGGAGAGCAGCTCGGAGGAGGCCTCCTTCTGCCCCCGCTCCACCTCGGAGAGATAGCCGAGTGAGACTCGGGCGGACGAGGAGACTTCGCGCAGAGTACGGCCCTGGCGCTGGCGCTGCCGACGCAGCACGTCACCCAGCAGGCGACGGAGCAGAATCATCGGTGGCTCCCTCCTCGGACCGCGTAGCCGCATCCTTCACGCCCCACCGTACCGCCTCGTGCCGCGGCCGTGCGGGGAGCGATGTCGTGTTCACTCAGGGCTGCAAACATCAAAACCCCCCGTTCTGTTCCGTATCCTGTGTCCGCTCATTCCCGGTCTGTTCGCCCGTGAGCTCCCTCAGGAGCAGGGCGAGTACGCTCCGTACACTCTCCCTACGGATTTCCGCACGGTCGCCGTTCAACCGCAGAGCCGCCACTTTTCCGCCACCGGCAGAACCGGAGTGCGGCGCCCGGGGCCCGTCCACCGCGACGAAGACGGTGCCGACCGGCCGGCCGTCCTGGGGCTCGGGTCCGGCGACCCCGGTCGTGGCGAGTCCCCAGTCGGCCCCCAGCGCCCTGCGCACGCCCGCCGCCATCTCGGCCGCGACCTGCGGGTCCACCGCTCCGCGCTCCGCCAGGAGTACGGCGTCGACACCGAGCAGGGTGTGCTTCAGGTCCGTGGCGTAGGCGGTCACGGAGCCGCGGAAGGCCTGGGAGGCCCCGGCGACGGACGTCAGCTCGGAGGCCACCAATCCGCCGGTCAGCGACTCGGCGACGGCCACGGTCTCGCCCTTCACCTTCAGTAGTCGCAGCACGTCGGCGGCGGTGGAACTCACGCTTCCGTCTCCTCCGGCGTCCGCTCGCGTTCGGCCATTCCCTGTCTGCGCAGCACTATGGCCTGTCTCACGTAGTCCAGGCCGGTCACGACGGTGAGCACGACGGCCGCGGCCATCACCCACCACCGCAGGGTGGCGAGCCACCCGGTCAGTGCCAGGATGTACATCCCGACGGCGACGCCCTGGGTGAGGGTCTTGAGCTTGCCCCCGCGGCTGGCGGGGATGACGCCGTAGCGGATGACGACGAAACGCAGGAGCGTGATCCCGAGTTCCCGGCCGAGGATCACGCCGGTCACCCACCAGGGCAGGTCGTCCAGCCAGGACAGACAGATCAGCGCCGCCCCCATGATCGCTTTGTCGGCGATGGGGTCGGCGATCTTCCCGAAGTCGGTGACCAGGTCGTAGGTGCGCGCCAGATGACCGTCGAAGAGATCGGTGATCATGGCGATGGCGAAGGCCGCCCAGGCGAACGAGCGCCAGGCCGGGTCGTAGCCGCCGTCCGCCAGCATCAGCGCGACGAACGCGGGGACGAGCATCAGCCGCAGCATCGTCAGCAGGTTGGCGATGTTCCAGACGCTGGCCTGGTTGACGGCTGCCGCCGCGAGCTTGCCGCCGCGCGGGGTCCGCACCGCGCCGTCCGCGGCGTCGTCGGGGGCGTCGTGCGCGAGCCCGGAGTCGGCGCCGGGGCCGGGGCGTGCAGCCGGGCCGGAGCCGGCCGGGGTCACCCCGCGGGAGGAGGAGCCGCCCGCTGCGGACGCCGGGACTCCGGTCATGTGCCCGCCTCCTCGCTCCACGCGCGCGTGCCGGGCAGCGGCTCGGCCACCAGGTCGACGCCTTCGGTACCGACCGCCTTCGCCTCGACGATACGGCCCACGCCGAGTCCCTCGCCGCCGGTGAGCAGCACCTGGCCGTCCGTCTCGGGCGCCTGGTGGGCGGCGCGGCCGTACACGCCCTCCTCGCCGTCCACCGACTCCACCAGGACGCGCAGGGTTTCGCCGACCCGCTCCTCGGCGCGCTGCGAGACGAGTTCCTCGGCAAGCCGGGAGAGGTGAGCGAGGCGCTCGGCGACCACGTCCTCGTCGAGCTTGCCGTCGTACGTCGCGGCCTCGGTGCCCTCCTCGTCGGAGTAGCCGAAGACCCCGATGGCGTCCAGGCGCGCGCCGTTGAGGAAACGCTCCAGCTCGGCCAGGTCGGCCTCGGTCTCGCCGGGGAAGCCGACGATGAAGTTGGATCGCACGCCCGCCTCGGGGGCCCTGCTCCGGATGGTGTCGAGCAGTTCCAGGAAGCGGTCGGTGTCGCCGAAGCGGCGCATCGCGCGCAGCACGCCGGGCGCGGAGTGCTGGAAGGACAGGTCGAAGTAGGGCGCGACCCCGGGCGTCTCCGTGAGCACGTCGATCAGGCCGGGCCGCATCTCGGCGGGCTGGAGGTAGCTCACCCGCACCCGCTCGATGCCGTCGACCGCGGCGAGCTCGGGCAGCAGCGACTCCAGCAGCCGGATGTCGCCCAGGTCCTTGCCGTAGGAGGTGTTGTTCTCGGAGACCAGCATGATCTCCTTGACACCCTGCTCGGCCAGCCACCGCGTCTCGCCCAGGACGTCGGAGGGGCGACGCGAGATGAAGGAGCCCCGGAAGGAGGGGATGGCGCAGAAGGAGCAGCGCCGGTCGCAGCCCGAGGCCAGCTTGACCGAGGCGACCGGGGCGCCGTCCAGGCGGCGGCGCAGGGGCGCGCGGGGGCCGGACCGCGGAGCCAGGCCCGTGGGCAGGTCGGCGGGCGCTCCGTGGCCGGGCAGCGCCACCTCGGTCGCCGTCTGCCGCTCGGCGGGGCTGACGGGCAGCAGCTTGCGCCGGTCACGCGGGGTGTGGGAGGCGTGGATGCCGCCGGACAGGATGGTCTGGAGGCGGCCGGAGATGTCCGCGTAGTCGTCGAAGCCGAGCACGCCGTCCGCCTCGGGGAGGGCTTCGGCGAGGTCCTTGCCGTATCGCTCGGCCATGCAGCCGACCGCGACGACGGCCTGGGTGCGGCCGTGGTCCTTGAGGTCGTTGGCCTCCAGCAGGGCGTCGACGGAGTCCTTCTTGGCGGCGTCGACGAACCCGCAGGTGTTGACCACGGCGACGTCCGCGTCCGCGGCGTCCTCCACGAGCTGCCAGCCGTCCGCCTCCAGACGGCCCGCGAGCTCCTCCGAGTCCACCTCGTTGCGGGCGCAGCCAAGTGTGACGAGTGCGACGGTACGGCGTTCAGGCATGGGCTCAAGACTACTTCGTCCCGCCGGCACCCCACGTCGACGGGGTTGGCCGGTCCTGACCGCCCCGGTCCGGATCCGACCGGTGGGCACGGTCCCGGCCGCTCCGCGCGGGCCCCCGCGCCCCGCCGCCCCGCGGGGCGGTCCGCGCGGGCCGCCCCGCCGTGCGGTGCGCCGCCCTGCCTGCGGGCCGCCGGCTCCGACCCGCCGGACCGGCCCCCTGTCGAGGCGGACGGCCCCCGGCCGGGGCGACCGCGGCGCTGCCCGGGCGACGACCCGGCGCCGTCGTCGGAGGCTCCCCGGACGGCCGCCGGGCCGCAGGCCCGAACCCCCGGACACACCACCGGGGGCGACCGGCGCGCCGCCGACCGCCCCCGGTGCACTCCCGGACGAGCAGGGGTCACCCGACCTGCGGGTCGCCCTTGGTGTACGTGAGCCGCTCCACGGCACCGGGCTGGAAGTCGTCGTCGATCTTCTTGCCGTTGACGTAGAGCTGGATGGCCCCGGCGTCGCCGAGCACCAGGTTGATCTTGGAGCTGTCCTGGAAGGTCTTGGACTCACCCTGCTTCAGCAGGCCGTCGAACAGCAGCCGGCCGTTGTGGTCCTTGGCCGAGATCCAGCTGCGTCCGTCGGTGGCGCTGACCTGGACGGTCACCTTGTCCTGGGGGGCGGCGGCGATGGCGCTCTCGCTGGGGTCGGACTTGGGCGCGGCCGGCTTCTTGTCGGCCGAGGGCGAGGCGCTCCTGCTGACGCTGGGCGTGGCGTCCTCGGCCACGTTGTCGCCGGTGCCGGGGTCGGAGTCGCCGCCCTTCACCGCGGTGAAACCGACGAAGCCGATCACCGCGACGATGGCGGCGACCATCGCCGCGGTCCAGTTGGGGCCCCGCCGCTCGGGCCGGATGCGCTCGGCTTCGAACAGCGGTGCGGCGGGGGTCGGGGCGGGGCTGCCGCCGTGGTCCGCGTCGTACCGGGCGAGCAGCTGCGCCGGGTCGAGGTGGACGGCCCGGGCCAGGGTCTTGATGTGACCCCGGGCGTACACGTCGCCGCCGCAGGGCGAGAAGTCGTCCGCCTCGATCGCCTGCACGATCGCGATGCGGACCCGGGTGGCGGTACTGACGTCGTCGACGGTCATCCCGGCCGCGAGGCGGGCCTCGCGCAGGGCATGGCCGACGGAGGGGCGGGCTTCCTCGGAAACGTCTTCGAACGGACGCTCGTCTTCAGGGGAGTTGCCGATGGACACGGGGGCGCCTTTCGAGCGTGTAGCCGCCTGTGCTGGAGGTTCAGTCTAGGGGGGTGCGAACGGGGTGGGGCAACCGGGCGGTGGGAATCTGTACGCCATCGGAATGGCCGGTCATGCCGATGGTGGGGTACCTCATTGTCGCTTCCCTCAACTTGACGTAGGCCGAAGGGAAACGGTTGCTCACCGATCCCTTACGGGTGAGTCACGATCGCACAACTGCCGTGTCGCATACCCCGCCCGCGCGGATGTGTGCCTGCCTCGGGCCAGGGACCGTCCGTACTGCCCGCGGGGCCGCACAGTGCTCCGGGCGGGCGCACGGACCGTCGGGCGCGACACCTCGTCGCCTCGCCGGAACACCCGCGTACACCCTGCACGGGGCGGGCCCCCCGGCCCTGCCGCTGCGACCGCGCCGGCGACGCCCCGCAGCCGACGCAGTGCGCCGGTCCGCGCGGGGGTGCGGGGCCGCCGCTACCCGTCGGTCTCGCCGCGGATGACGGCGAGCACCCCGTCCAGCTCGTCGGGTTTGACCAGGACGTCGCGGGCCTTGGAGCCCTCGCTGGGCCCGACGATGTTGCGCGACTCCATGAGGTCCATCAGCCGCCCGGCCTTGGCGAAGCCCACCCGGAGTTTGCGCTGGAGCATGGAGGTCGACCCGAACTGCGTCGACACCACCAGCTCGGCCGCCTGGCACAGCAGGTCGAGGTCGTCGCCGATGTCCTCGTCGATCTCCTTCTTCTGCTTCGTCCCCACGGTGACGTCGTCCCGGAAGACCGGCGCCATCTGGTCCTTGCAGTGCTGCACCACCTCGGAGACCTCGGCCTCGGTGACGAAGGCCCCCTGCATGCGGGTCGGCTTGTTGGCGCCCATCGGCAGGAACAGTCCGTCGCCCTTGCCGATCAGCTTCTCGGCGCCGGGCTGGTCGAGGATGACGCGGCTGTCGGCGAGCGAGGAGGTGGCGAAGGCGAGCCGGGAGGGGACGTTCGCCTTGATCAGGCCGGTGACGACGTCGACCGAGGGGCGCTGGGTGGCGAGCACCAGGTGGATGCCGGCGGCGCGCGCGAGCTGTGTGATGCGCACGATGGCGTCCTCGACGTCGCGGGGCGCCACCATCATCAGATCGGCCAGCTCGTCCACGATGACCAGCAGGTAGGGGTAGGCCTGCAGCTCCCGTTCGCTGCCCTCGGGCGGTTTGACGGTGCCCTCCCGCACGGCCCTGTTGAAGTCGTCGATGTGCCGGTACCCGTACGCCGCCAGGTCGTCGTAGCGCAGGTCCATCTCGCGGACGACCCACTGGAGGGCCTCGGCGGCGCGCTTGGGATTGGTGATGATCGGCGTGATCAGGTGCGGGATGCCCTCGTAGGCGGTCAGTTCGACGCGCTTGGGGTCGACGAGGATCATGCGGACGTCCTCGGGGGTCGCCCGCATCATGATCGAGGTGATCAGGCAGTTGATGCAGGACGACTTGCCGGAACCGGTGGCGCCGGCGACCAGCATGTGCGGCATCTTCGCCAGCGAGTGCATGACGTAGCCGCCCTCGACGTCCTTGCCGAAGGCGACCAGCATCGGGTCGTCGTCCTCGGCGGACTCGGCGAGCCGCAGCACGTCCCCGAGGTTGACCATCTCGCGGTCGGTGTTGGGGATCTCGATGCCGACCGCGGACTTGCCGGGGATCGGGCTGATGATCCGCACGTCCGGGCTGGCCACGGCGTACGCGATGTTCTTGGTGAGCGCGGTGATCCGCTCGACCTTCACGGCCGGGCCCAGCTCGACCTCGTAGCGGGTGACCGTCGGGCCGCGGGTGAAGCCGGTGACGGCGGCGTCGACCTTGAACTCGGAGAAGACGGTCGTCAGCGAGGTCACGATCGCGTCGTTGGCGGCGCTGCGGGCCTTGCCGGGCCCGCCGCGGGTGAGCAGGTCCAGCGAGGGCAGCGCGTACGTGATGTCGCCGGAGAGCTGGAGCTGCTCGGCGCGCGGCGGCAGGTCGCGGTGCTGCTCGGGCGGCGCCTTGGTGAGGTCGGGCACGGTGCCGCCGGAGCGCCGGTCCTCGCGGGAGCCGGATGCCGGGGCCGGGACGGGCGTCGGCGTGGTGTCGCGGTCGCCGGGGCTGACGCCCTGGGTGAGGTCGGCGACGACCGGCGAGGGCGGCATGCCGTGCAGGACGGCCCCGTCGAGGTCCGCGGCCGCCGCCGCTGCGAGGTCGACGGCGTCCGGCCGGCGGTCCGCCGGGGGCTGCGGCGCACGGGGGCGGCGGGGCCGGCCGCGGCGCCCGGCGAGCGCGTCCTCCTCGGCGGCTCCGGGGTCGTACACGTCGAGGGCGGGGCCGCGTCGGCGCCCTCGCGGAGGCAGCGCCTCCCGCCACTGCTCGTCGTAGCGCTCGTCGTCCTCGCCGAACTCGTCCCGCTCGGGGTCGTGCAGCACGCCCAGCTTCACGGCGAGCAGCCGCAGCCGCTGCGGGACGGCGTTGACCGGCGTCGCCGTGACCACCAGCAGGCCGAACACGGTCAGCAGCACCAGCAGGGGGACGGCGAGCACCTCGGTCACGGTGAAGATCAGCGGGGTGGCCGCGGCCCAGCCGATCAGGCCGCCGGCGTCTCTTATCGCCTGCATGCCGGCGTCGCGGGCGGGCGAGCCGCAGGCGATGTGCACCTGTCCGAGCACGCCGATCACCAGGGCGGACAGCCCGATCACGATCCTGCCGTTGGCGTCCGGCTGCTCCGGGTGCCGGATGAGGCGCACGGCGATCGCGGCCAGCAGGATCGGCACCAGCAGGTCCAGGCGCCCGAACGCGCCGGTGACGAGCATCTCCACCAGGTCGCCGACGGGCCCGCGCAGGCTGGACCAGGTGCCCGCGGCGACGATCAGCGCCAGGCCGAGGAGCAGCAGGGCGACGCCGTCCTTGCGGTGGGCCGGGTCGAGGTTCCTGGCGCCCTGCCCTATGCCGCGGAACACGGCGCCGACGGCATGGGCGATGCCGAGCCAGACGGCCCGCACCAGCCGGTAGACGCCCCCGGTCGGACTGGGGGCCGGGCGGGGTGCCGGCTTCTTGGCCGCGGTCTTCCGGGCGGGCGCCTTCTTCGCGGGCGCCTTCTTCGCGGCGGCCTTCTTCGCCGGAGCCTTCGCGGGAGCGGCTGCCTTCTTGGCGGGCTGCTTCTTGGCTGCGGAGGGACGTGAGGCCATGGGTGTGAGGTTACCTGGGGAGGCGACGGCGGACACGTGTGGCCGCTGCTTCACCCGTACGTGTCGCCCGGGCGGTCACGCCGGACTGACGCCGGGCCAAGAGGCCCTCGGCTGGCGTCAGTTCTGCGAGGGGAGGGAGGGCTGGCCGCCGGTTCCGGGTTCCAGCGCGTCCAGTGCCCGGCGCAGTCCGGTGAGTTTGCGCTCCAGGTGCGCCGCCGTGGCGACCGCCGCGGCGTCCGCGGCGTCGTCGTCGAGCTGCTTGGACAGCGCCTCCGCCTGCTCCTCGACGGCCGCGAGCCGCGCCGACAGCTCCGCGAGCAGACCGGCCGGTTCCTTGCCCGGTCCGACCGCGTCGTCCTTGCCGCCGCCCTCCAACTGGAGCCGCAGCAGGGCCGCCTGCTCGCGCAGCTGACAGTTCTTCATGTACAGCTCGACGAACACGGACACCTTCGCCCGCAGCACCCACGGGTCGAAGGGCTTGGAGATGTAGTCGACGGCACCCGCCGCATACCCGCGGAAGGTGTGGTGGGGGCCGTGGTTGATCGCCGTGAGGAAGATGATGGGGATGTCCCGGGTGCGCTCGCGGCGCTTGATGTGCGCGGCCGTCTCGAAGCCGTCCATGCCCGGCATCTGGACATCCAGCAGGATGACCGCGAAGTCGTCCGTGAGCAGCGCTTTGAGCGCTTCCTCCCCGGACGATGCCCGAACCAGCGTCTGATCGAGCGCCGAGAGGATCGCCTCCAGCGCCAGCAGATTCTCCGGCCGGTCATCGACCAGGAGGATCTTGGCCTTCTGCACCATGGCCCGCCCTCCTCGCCCCGGCTTGGGGCCTCCCCTGTCCTCAGGACTCGGGGCGGCTCCCGCTGCTGCCGCCCCAGGGGACGACTCCCTTTCGCCGCCCGTCCTCGTGCCGGTCATGGTAGCCGCACCCCGCCCGTCGCCACACCCTGTCACCGCGATGTCACTGTGCACGTAGCAGAAACGCCGCGCGAGACCAGAAGGTTCCCCGAATCCCGTACTTCTACACGGCGTCGGGCACACTCCGACAGCAACTCCGTGTGAACACCCGGCGCCCCCGGCGGAGCGCGCGCCGCCGCCGGGCACCGCAGGGCGTCGGACACCCCGACGCCCCGGCCCCGGGCCGGGTCCGCGGCGCGCCGACCGGAACCGCGAGCCTCCGTGCTGCGCCGCCCGGGGCGCGCGACGCCGTGCCGCGGCCGGCGCCCCGGTCCTCCGGTCGCCGGTCAGCCCGCGTGCGCCCACGGGCGCCGCCGTCCGTCGCGGGAGCGCCGGACCCCGGACGGCCGCCGTGTCCCTGCGCTCCCTCCGCGTCCACCGCACCGGCCGGCACCGGCCGGCACCGGACCCGCGGCTTCCCGGCCTGCGGTGCCGGAGACAGCCCGGCCCCGGCCCCGGCCCGTCACTCTCCGCGCATCCACTGCTCCATCACCGACAGCAGGTGATCGGGGTCGACCGGCTTGGTCACGTAGTCGGAGGCACCCGACTCGATGGCCTTCTCCCGGTCGCCCTTCATCGCCTTCGCGGTCAGCGCCACGATCGGCAGCCCGGCGAACTGCGGCATCCGCCGGATCGCGGTGGTCGTGGCGTAGCCGTCCATCTCCGGCATCATGATGTCCATCAGCACCACCGCCACATCGTCGTGCTGCTCCAGCACCTCGATGCCCTCGCGGCCGTTCTCGGCGTACAGCACCGACAGGCCGTGCTGCTCGAGGACGCTGGTCAGCGCGAACACGTTGCGGATGTCGTCGTCGACGATCAGCACCTTCTCGCCGCCGAACCGGATGCCGCCGCGCGTCTGCGCCGACGTCTCCCGGCCGTCGGCGGACCACTCGGTGCGGCCGCCGCCCCGGCCTTCCCGCCCGTCCGGCCCGTCCTCGACCGCGGCCCGGCGGCGGCGCCGGAACAGCGCTGCGGCGCCGTTCTGCGTCTCGATGTACGACTTGACCTCCGCCGGCGTCTCGATCGCGGGCTCGGGCAGCAGCAGTTCCGGTTCCACCGCGGCCGGCAGGGCCGGCTGCTGGTAGCCGTGCGGAGGCAGCTCGCCGGGGTGCAGCGGCAGGTAGAGGGTGAACGTGGACCCGCGGCCGGGCTCGCTCTGGGCATGGATCTCCCCGCCCAGCAGCTGGGCGATCTCCCGGGAGATGGACAGGCCCAGCCCGGTGCCGCCGTACTTGCGGCTGGTCGTGCCGTCCGCCTGCTTGAACGCCTCGAAGATCACGCGCATCTTGCTGGCCGCGATGCCGATCCCGGTGTCCGTCACCGAGAACGCGATCAGCGGCGCGTCCGGGTCGGTCAGCGACCCCGCCTCCAGCAGCTGCTCCCGGATCGCCACCGGCACGTCGCCGCTCGCGGGCCGGATGACCAGCTCCACCGCTCCGGAGTCGGTGAACTTCACCGCGTTGGACAGCAGGTTGCGCAGCACCTGCAGCAGCCGCTGCTCGTCGGTGTGCAGCGTGGCGGGCAGCTCCGGCGAGACCCGCACCGAGAGGTCGAGCCCCTTCTCCGCGGTCAGCGGCCGGAACGTGGCCTCCACATAGTCGACGAGCTGGACGAGCGCGATGCGCGTCGGGGAGACGTCCATCTTGCCCGCCTCGACCTTCGACAGGTCGAGGATGTCGTTGATCAGTTGGAGCAGGTCCGAGCCCGCCCCGTGGATGGTCTCGGCGAACTCCACCTGCTTCGGCGACAGGTTGCCCTCGGCGTTGTCGGCGAGCAGCTTGGCCAGGATCAGCAGCGAGTTCAGCGGGGTGCGCAGTTCGTGCGACATGTTGGCCAGGAACTCGCTCTTGTAGCGCATGGAGACGGCGAGCTGCTCGGCGCGCTCCTCCAGCACCTGGCGGGCCTCCTCGATCTCGGTGTTCTTCACCTCGATGTCGCGGTTCTGCCGGGCCAGCAGCTCGGCCTTCTCCTCCAGTTCGGCGTTGGACGCCTGCAGCGCCTTCTGCCGGTTCTCCAGCTCCGCGGACCGTTCCTGCAGCTGCTCGGTCAGCTCCTGCGACTGCTTCAGCAGCACCTCGGTCTTGGTGTTGACGGAGATGGTGTTGACGCTCGTGGCGATCATCTCCGCGATCTGGTTCAGGAAGTCCCTCTGGATCTGCGTGAAGGGGGTGAACGAGGCCAGCTCGATCACTCCGAGCACCTTGCCCTCGAACAGCACCGGCAGCACGATCACCTGCGCGGGCGGGGCCTCCCCCAGCCCGGAGGAGATCTTCAGATAGCCGCTGGGCGCGTGGTCCACCAGGATGGTGCGCCGCTCCAGGGCCGCGGTGCCCACCAGCGCCTCACCGGGCCGGAAGGAGGTCGGCATGGACCCCATCGAGTAGCCGTACGAGCCGAGCATCCGCAGCTCGTAGTGCTCCTCCTCGTCGCCGCTGTCGGCGCCGAGGTCCTGCTCGTCCATCATCGGCATCGCCAGGAAGAACGCCCCGTGCTGCGCGGACACCACCGGAGTGAGCTCGCTCATGATCAGCGAGGCGACGTCGTCGAGGTCGCGGCGGCCCTGCATCAGCGCGGAGATGCGGGCGAGGTTGCCCTTGAGCCAGTCCTGCTCCTTGTTGGCGATCGTGGTGTCGCGCAGGTTGGCGATCATCTTGTTGATGTAGTCCTGGAGTTCCTGGATCTCCCCGGACGCGTCCACGTCGATCTTCAGGTTGAGGTCGCCGCGCGTCACCGCGGTCGCCACGCGCGCGATGGCCCGCACCTGCCGGGTCAGGTTCCCGGCCATCTCGTTCACCGACTCCGTCAGGTCCCGCCAGGTGCCGTCGACGTCACGCACCCGGGCCTGACCGCCGAGCCGGCCCTCGGTGCCCACCTCGCGGGCGACGCGGGTCACCTCCTCGGCGAAGCTGGACAGCTGGTCGACCATGGTGTTGATGGTCGTCTTCAGTTCGAGGATCTCGCCACGAGCGTCAATGTCGATCTTCTTGGTCAGGTCACCCTTCGCGATGGCCGTCGTGACCATCGCGATGTTCCGCACCTGACCGGTCAGGTTGGACGCCATCTGGTTCACCGACTCGGTGAGGTCCTTCCAGGTGCCCGCCACGCCCGGCACATGCGCCTGGCCGCCCAGGATGCCGTCCGTGCCCACCTCGCGGGCCACCTTGGTGACCTGCTCGGCGAACGAGCTGAGCGTCTTGACCATGGTGTTGAACGTGTCCGCGAGCTGCGCGACCTCGCCCCGTGCCTCGATCGTCACGGTCCGCGTCAGGTCGCCGTTGGCGACCGCCGCGGCGACCTGGGAGATGTTGCGCACCTGCACGGTCAGGTTCTTGGCCATCAGGTTGACGTTGTCGCTCAGGTCCTTCCAGATGCCCGTGACACCGGGCACGTGTGCCTGGCCGCCCAGGATGCCCTCGGTGCCCACCTCGCGCGCCACCCGGGTCACCTGCTCGGCGAAGCTGGACAGCTGGTCGACCATGGTGTTGACCGTCGTGACCAGTTCGAGGATCTCGCCCTTGGCGTCGACAGTGATCTTCTTGGACAGGTCGCCCTTGGCGACCGCGGTGGTGACGTCGGCGATGGAGCGCACCTGCACGGTGAGGTTGTTCGCCATGAAGTTCACCGACTGGGTCAGGTCCTTCCAGGTGCCGGAGACGCCCTGCACCTCGGCCTGACCGCCCAGCTTGCCCTCGGTACCGACCTCGCGGGCCACCCTGGTGACCTCCTCCGCGAAGGAGGACAGCTGGTCGACCATGGTGTTCAGGGTGTTCTTCAGCTCCTGGATCTCGCCGCGCGCATCGACGGTGATCTTCTGCGACAGGTCACCGCGCGCCACGGCGGTGGCGACCTGCGCGATCTGGCGCACCTGCGCGGTCAGGTTCCCGGCCATGCCGTTCACCGAGTCGGTCAGGTCACGCCACACCCCGGCCACGCCCGGCACCTGTGCCTGGCCGCCCAGGCGGCCCTCGGTACCCACCTCGCGGGCCACCCGGGTCACCTGGTCGGCGAAAGCCGAGAGCTGGTCGACCATGGTGTTGATGGTGTTCTTGAGCTCCAGGATCTCGCCGCGCGCATCGACGGTGATCTTCTGCGACAGGTCGCCACGCGCCACCGCCGTGGTCACCTGCGCGATCTGCCGGACCTGGGCGGTGAGGTTGCCGGTGATGGAGTTGACCGAGTCGGTCAGCTCCTTCCAGGTGCCGGACACCCCCTCCACCTGCGCCTGACCGCCGAGCCGGCCCTCGGTGCCGACCTCCCGGGCCATCCGGGTGACCTGGTCCGCGAACGACGACAGCTGCTCCACCATGCGGTTCACGGTGTTCTTCAGCTGGAGCATCTCGCCGGACACGTCCACGGTGACCTTCTGCGACAGGTCGCCGTTGGCGACCGCCGTCGTCACCTGGGCGATGTTCCGCACCTGCCCGGTGAGGTTGCGGAACGCCGTGTTGACGCTGTCGGTGAGGTCCTTCCAAGTCCCGGCCGCCCCCGGTACCTGCGCCTGGCCGCCCAGCTCGCCCTCGTCGCCGATCTCCCGCGCGACCCGGGTCACCTCGGAGCCGAACGCCGACAGCTGGTCCACCATGCCGTTGACGGTGTTCTTCAGCTCCAGCATCTCGCCGGCCACGTCCACCGTGACCTTCTGCGACAGGTCGCCGCTGGCCACCGCGGTCGTGACCGCGGCGATGTCGCGGACCTGGGTGGTCAGGTTGCGGAAGACGGTGTTGACGGAGTCGGTGAGGTCCTTCCAGGTCCCCGCGGCACCCGGCACATTGGCCTGGCCGCCGAGCCGGCCCTCGGAACCGACCTCGTTCGCCACCCGGGTGACCTCGTCCGCGAAGATCCGCAGCGTCTCGGTCATCTGGTTGATCGTCTCCGCGAGCTGCGCGACCTCGCCCCGCGCCGGGACGGTCACCTTCCGCGACAGGTCACCGTTGGCGACCGCCGTGGTCACCTCCGCGATCCCGCGCACCTGGGCCGTGAGGTTGCCGGCCATGGTGTTGACCGAGTCGGTGAGCTCCTTCCACACCCCGTCCACACCCGGCACCTGCGCCTGGCCGCCCAGGATGCCGTCCGTACCGACCTCGCGGGCGACGCGCGTCACCTCGGACGAGAACGCCGAGAGCCGGTCGACCATCGTGTTGACGGTCTCCTTCAGCTCCAGCATCTCGCCGGCCACGTGCACGGTGACCTTGCGGGACAGGTCGCCCTTGGCGACCGCCGTGGTCACCAGCGCGATGTCCCGCACCTGCGCGGTCAGCCGGTCCGCCATGGTGTTGACGGACTCCGTCAGGTCCTTCCACGATCCCGACATACCGCGCACCTGCGCCTGGCCGCCCAGTTTGCCCTCGGTGCCCACCTCGCTGGCCACCCGGGTGACCTCGTCGGTGAACGTCGACAACTGGTCGACGAGGTTGTTCACGGTCCGCCCGACCTTCAGGAACTCCCCGCGCAGCGGATGCCCGCTGCCGTCGGGCGCCTGGGTGCGCAGTTCCATCCGCGGCGACAGATCGCCCTCCGCCACCGCGGAGAGCACCCGGCCCACCTCGGAGACCGGCCAGACGAGATCGTCGACCAGTGCGTTGGAGGCGTCGACGGCGGCCGCCCACGACCCCTCGCTCGCCCCGACCTCCAGCCGTTCCGTGAGCTTTCCCTCACGTCCGACCATGCGCCGCACCCGCGAGAGCTCGCCGGTCAGGTGCATGTTGCGGTCGGCGACCTCGTTGAAGACCGCCGCGATCTCCGCCATCACGCCGTCGCCGGACACCGTCAGACGCCGGCGGAAGTTGCCGTCCCGCATCGCCACCAGCGCCGTCAGCAGGCGGTTCAGGGCAGCCGTGTCGACCGCGGTGGTACCCCCACGCGCCTTGCGTGGATCGCGCGGCTTCGTACCCCGCGGTGTTTCCCGCGTCGCTGCGCCAGACTCCACTGTGTCCCTCCCGCAGGGGTCGACCGTCACTGCTGTCCTCAGGTGCTGCTGCTCGCCGTACGCGTGCCGTATGCCACCGGAGGCCGCCGGGCGCGCGCCCCGTCCGGGGCCGCTGCCCGCCGCTCCCGGAGACCACGCGACCTGCCCGGCCTCCGACACCTAGCCTGCCCAGTGTTTCACCCCGGCCGAACCAGGCCATAACAGTTCGGCAGCTTCGCACATCGTGCGCACACCCACCGGACGTAAAACACCGGCGACCGGCATCCGCACGGACGGGGAAGGTAAGTAACCTTGCATGCGGCTGTCCAGCCGCACCGGTCCGTCCGGCTAGGGCGGTGGCACGAAGACGAGCGGGCATCGGAGGGGCGGCCGCACACATGACCACCGGACTGATCCCGGGGGCACAGCCCCCGGAACCCCGGCCCGACGGCGCGCTGCCCGTCCAGGCGCCGCCGCGGTCCGCGGACCGGGCAGCCCAGCACACCGACAACCGGCCGAGGAGTTCCGTGATCACCGCGCGCGCGGCTGCCAGCTTCGAGCCCGTCGGGCGTTCGGTCGCCTCCGCCCGCTCCTTCGTCCGCGACACCCTGCAGGGCTGGGGCTTCGGCGACATCGTCGACGACGCCGTGGTCCTCACCAGCGAGCTGGTGACCAACGCGGTGGTGCACGCGGGCACCTCCGCGGACGTGGTGTGCCTGCGCAGCGACGACGGGGTCCGCATCGAGGTCGCCGACCGCTACCCCGAGCGCGAGATCCCGCTCCAGGGCGCCGCGCTCACCCTGGCCGGCCCCGACCGCGAGGGCGGCCGCGGTCTCCAGCTGTGCGCGGCGCTCGCCGACCGCTGGGGCGTGGAGTACACACCGACGTTCAAGCAGGTCTGGTTCCAGCTGGAGCTGCCCGCCCGCCAGGTCGGCACGCGTGCCGCGGGCCCGTCCCTGCCGCCGGACCTGCTGCCGCTCGCCGACGGCCGGGTCCGGGTCGCGGTCGTCCAGATCGACCGCGTCGGCGCGATCACCGCCTGGAACGAGGACGCCGAGGATCTCTTCGGCTACACCGGCGACCAGGTCACCGGCAAGCCGCTCGCCGACCTCACGGCCTGGCCGCACACCCCGGGCACCGGCACCGGCGTCGCGGAGGCGCTGCGTCTGTCGCGCTGGGAGGGCAGCTACGGCATCCGCGACGCGGCCGGCCGTGTCGTGCCCGTCTACGCCTCCCACCTGCGGGTCCGCGACACCGGCGGCGAGCCGTCCACGGTGTGCCTGCTGGTCCGCGACAACGAGCGGGCGGTCCTGCAGACCCCGCTGCGGGTCACCGACGGCGGCGGCTCCGGCGAGGGCAAGGGCAGCGACCCGTTCGAGGTGTTCATCGGCTCCCCCGCCCCGGACGACCTCGACGGTCTGCTGCAGCGCACGGTGGAGCGTGCCCGGGACATGCTCGACGCCGACTCCGCGTTCCTGCTGCTGGCCACCGACGACGAGACGGAGCTGGAGGTGCGGGCCTCCACCGGGCTGCCCTCGGCCCGCCAGCGCTTCGCCCGCGTCCCGGTGGAGGCCGGGCCCGGCCGCTACGGCTCGGCCCGGATGCCCGCCGTCCACGACGATCTCACCGCGGTCCCGGGCGCGGTGCCGCTGCTGGACGGCACCGGGATGCGCTCGGTCGTCACGGTGCCGCTGAAGGTGGAGGGCCGGCTCACCGGCTCGCTCGGTGTCGCCGCCGAGGCCGCGCGCCGCTACTCCAACGAGGAGGCGCTGCGTCTGCAGTTCGCCGCCGACCGGATCGCGCTGGCCGTGGAGTCGGCGCGGCTCGGGGAGCTGGAGCGGCTGCGCCGGGGCTCGCTGAGCTTCCTGGTCGAGGCCTCGGACCTGCTGGCCGGCACCCTGGACCGGGATCAGACGCTGGCGCTGATGGCGCAGATGACCGTTCCGACGCTGGCCACCTGGTGTGCCGTGTACACGATCGCCGACCCGGCCTCGGAGCCGTTTCTGTCGTACGTGCTGCACGAGGACGAGGAGCTGATCGACGGCATCAAGGCGCTGCTGTCGAAGATCGCCCCGCCCGATCCGGTGCCCACTCCCGGCGCACGGGTGTGGACGGCTCCGGCGCAGGCGGCGCATCAGGCGGCGCTGCGCACGTCGATGCGGAGCCTCGGTCTCGGCGAGCCGGCGCCCTTGAGTTCCGGCATCGGTACGACGCTGGCGACGGCGGGCGCGGTGGGCGGCGAGACCGTGGTGCTGCCGCTGGTGGCACGGAACCGGGTCATCGGCATGCTCACGCTGGGCAAGCCCACCGACGACCACTTCCGCCAGGAGATCCTGGAGCTGGCGGAGGACTTGAGCCGCCGTGCCGCGCTGGCCCTGGACAACGCCCGGCTGTACTCGGAGCGTACGGCCATCAGCCAGTCCCTGCAGCGCAGCCTGCTGCCGCCGGAGCTCCCGCAGATCGACGGCGTGGAGGTCGAGGTCATCTACCGTGCGGCCGGCGAGGGCAACGAGGTCGGAGGCGACTTCTACGACCTGTTCCCGATCAGTGACGGCGCCTACGGCTTCGCGATCGGCGACGTGTGCGGTACAGGGCCCAACGCGGCGGCGGTGACGGGTCTGGCCCGGCACGCGCTGCGCCTGCTGGCGCGGGAGGGGTTGAGCGGTCCGGCGGTGCTGGAGCGGCTGAACTCCGCGATCCTGGACGAGGGAGCCCGCAGCCGCTTCCTGACCCTGCTGTACGGCGAGATGCGTCCGCGGCCGGACGGCAGCGCGGAGTTGAAGGTGGTGTGCGCGGGGCACCCGCTGCCGCTCCGGCTGCGCCAGGACGGCACGGTGGAGCCCGCGGCGGAGCCGCAGCCGCTGCTGGGTGTGCTGGAGGATCTGGAGCTGTACGAGCAGACGGTCACCCTCGATCCGGGCGACGTGCTGCTGTGCGTGACGGACGGTGTGACCGAACGCCGCGAAGGTTCACGCATGTTGGGCGACGACGGCCTCGCGGATGTTCTGACGACGTGCACGGGGCTGACGGCGGGTGCGGTCGCGGCACGCATCATGCGGGCGGTGGAGCGTTTCGCTTCGGACGCCCCGTCGGACGACATGGCGATTCTCGCGATGCGGGTCCCGGGTCTGCCCATGGCCTGAGATGAACGGCCCCGGGGCGCCCGGGATGTGAGCAGGCCGCATATGGATGAGGACCCCGCCCGAAAGGGCGGGGTCCTCATCCATCACGAGCCCCCAAACGGAATCGAACCGTTGACCTTCTCCTTACCATGGAGACGCTCTGCCGACTGAGCTATAGGGGCGGGTCGCTTTCGGGATTTCCCCGCGGCAACTGCATTGATCGTACCCCGAACGGGGTTGTATTCCCAAACTCGTTCAGACGGCCGCCCGGAGCAGCCCGCCGAGTGCGTTGCATGCGCCCACGATCCGCTGCATGTCCCGCTTCGTCAGAGAGGCGTCCACGGGCAGCGCGAGTGTTTCGTCGGCGGCCCGCTCGGTCTCGGGCAGGGACACGCAGTGCCGGAATTCGGGCAGCCGGTGCACGGGGGTCTTGACCGGAACCCGGCAGTCGACGCCTCTGGCCCGTATCGCCCGGGCGAAGGCGTCCCGGTCGGGCCGCCCGTTGCCGGGGACGCGGACGACGTACTGCTGGTAGGTGTGCCCGACGCTGCTCTCCGGGGTGTGGACGCCCTTGAGTCTGGCGTCGAGATAGCCGGCCCGCTGCCGGCGCTGGGCTATCTCGTCGTACGGCGCCTCGGACTCGCCTTCCTGCAGCACCAGCAGCTCGCGCCGTTCACCGACCGCGTGCAGCCGTGCCACGTCAGCGGGGCGTCCGAAGCGGTGCACGGCGACGACGGCCGCGGTGCGCGGGGTGACGGCCGCGTCCACGGCGGTCGGGTCGAGGCAGTACGTCACGGGGTCTATGTCCGCGAACACCGGGAGTCCGCCGGCCAGGGTGACGGCCTGGGCGATCTCGACGTTCCCGAAGGCCGGCACGATGACCTCGTCACCACGTCCGACTCCGGCGGCCCTGAGCAGTGCAGCAGTACCCATGACTGGATGCTGGGCGCGCAACGTGAACTCCACGTGACCACCAACAAAAAAGGGCTGGACCCGGAACGTAAGTTCCGGGTCCAGCCCTGTCAATACTTGTTCGGCGGCGTCCTACTCTCCCACAGGGTCCCCCCTGCAGTACCATCGGCGC
>NZ_JBYRRL010000001.1:0-1697500 GCF_058833805.1 Streptomyces sp. B8-7
TAGGCTCGCGGTATGAACCACGATCTCGTCATCTTCGACAACGACGGCGTCCTCGTCGACAGCGAACCCATCTCCAACCGGCTGCTGGCCGAGTACCTGACGGAGGTGGGCCACCCCACCACGTACGAGGACTCCGTCCGCGACTACATGGGGTCCGCGATGCACCGGATCCACGACCTGGTCGAGGAGCGGACGGGGCAGCGGCTGCCGGCGGACTTCGACGAGGTCTTCCACACCCGCGTGTTCACCGCCTTCGAACGTGAACTGAAGGCGGTGGACGGCGCCGCCGACCTGCTGGAGCGACTGAGCGAGGACGGAGTGCCGTACTGCGTGGCGTCCTCCGGCAGCCACGAACGGATCCGGGTGGGACACCGGACCACGGGGCTGGACCGGTGGTTCGACGACGGACGGATCTTCAGCTCCCAGGACGTCGGACGCGGAAAGCCCGCACCCGACCTCTTCCTCCACGCGGCCGCCCGCATGGGGGCCGAGCCCGGCCGGTGCCTCGTCGTCGAGGACAGCCCCCTCGGCGTCCAGGCCGCCGTCGCCGCCGGCATGGACGTGTACGGGTTCACCGCCATGACGCCCGCCGCGAGACTCGCGGACGCGACACGGCTGTTCTCCACCATGCCGGAGCTCGACGCGTTCCTCCACCGAAGCTGAGGAAACTTCAACTTCTCCGTATCCAGGCGGTCCGGTCCGGGCCTACGCTCGCCGCCATGACTGATGTGCTGCGGCGCGGCAGGGCCTCGCTGGGGTTCGGATTCTTCGCCCAGGGCGTCGCCTTCGCCCTGCTCGTGACACGTATCCCGGCCATCCAGGACCGGTACGGGGTCTCCGACGCGCTGCTGCCCGCGTTCCTCGCGGCCGTGCCGGTGCTCGCCGGAGCCGGCAGTGTGGGCACCGAGTGGCTGGTGCGGCGCATCCGGCCCAGTGCCGTGCTGCGCTGGTCGCAGCCGGTCGTGCTGCTGTCGCTGCTCGGCGTCGGAGCGGGCGACCGGCTCGGTGAACTCGCTCTGGCCCTGGGCGCGTTCGGACTCGCCGTCGGCGCACTCGACGCCTCCATGAACATGCTCGGAGTGAGTCTGCAACGCGCCTACGGGCGCAGCATCATGCTCGGCTTCCACGCGGCCTACAGTCTGGGCGGCATCCTCGGAGCGTCCCTCGCCTGGGCCGGTGCCCACGGGGGGCTGGCCCTGTGGGTGTCGTATCTGCCGGTGGCCGGCCTGCTGGTGCCGCTCTGCCTGGTGGGCAGCCGCTGGTACGTCGACCACCGGGACCGGCCGGGCGGCCACGGCGGACCGGACCCCGTCCGCGGAGGCGTCGGCGGAGGCGACGGTGCGGGTGCGGATGCGGGTGCGGGTGCGGGCGACGGCGCGGGCAGCGGCACGGAGGGCGGTGCCGGGGGGAGCCGGGCGGTCGTCTTCAGGCTGCTGCTGCCGCTGTGCCTGGTGATGACCTTCGCCTACATCGGCGACTCGACGGTCTCCAACTGGAGCGCCAAGTACCTCCAGGACGTGCTCGGCAGTTCCGAGCAGCTCGCGACGGTGCCGTACAACGTCTACATGGTGACCACGCTGGTGGGGAGGGCGCTCGGGGACTTCGGGGTACGGCGCTTCGGTGCGGTGGCGGTGGTCCGCGGCGGGACGCTGCTCGCCGCCGCCGGGTTCGCGGTGGTGGCCGGGGCGCCCGGCCCCTGGCCGGGCATGCTCGGGTTCACGCTGGTGGGGCTGGGACTGTGCGTGCTGGTGCCGCAGACGTTCGCGGCGGCCGGCCGGCTCTTCCCGCGGGACTCCGACGCGGCGGTCGCACGGCTGAACGTCTTCAACTACGTCGGGTTCCTGATCGGTTCACCGCTGGTCGGCACACTGGGCGACGTCTGGAGCTACCGCGGGGCGATGCTCGTGCCGATGGCGCTGGTGCTGGTGACGCTCGGGTATGCCAGGTCGTTCACCGTTGGAGGAGACCGATACGGTGACGGGCATGAGCGGCCGCGCACAGCTGATGTGGGACGAGGCAGTAACGGGCTATGACTTCGGTCCGGACCATCCGATGGATCCGGTCCGGCTGGACCTGACCCGGCGACTGGTGGCGGCGTTTGGCCTCGACCGCGACATCCAGGTCGTGTCGGCCAAGCCGGCCGGGGAGTCCACGCTGCGGCTCGTCCACCGCGACGACTACGTCCAGGCCGTGAAGGCCGCCTCCGCGGACCCCGCGTCGGCGGACGGAGCGTACGGCCTCGGCACCCTGGACGATCCGGCGTTCGCCGGGATGCACGAGGTGTCGGCGCTCATCGCGGGCCTGTCGGTGGGGGCGGCGGAGGCCGTGTGGTCCGGCGAGGCGCTGCACGCGGTGAACTTCGCCGGCGGGCTGCACCACGCCATGCCCGGCGCCGCGGCCGGGTTCTGCGTCTACAACGACGCCTCCCTCGCCGTCGCCCGGCTGCTGGAGCTGGGCGCGGAACGCGTCGCCTACGTGGATGTCGACGTGCATCACGGGGACGGGGTGCAGGCCGCGTTCTGGGAGGACCCGCGGGTGCTCACCGTGTCCCTGCACGAGCACCCCCGGACGCTGTTCCCGCGGACCGGCTGGCCGGAGGAGACCGGGGCGCCGTCCGCCGCGGGCAGCGCCGTGAACGTGGCACTGCCGGCCGGAACCGGGGACGCGGGATGGCTGCGCGCCTTCCACGCGGTGGTGCCCGAGCTGATCGCCGGCTTCCGGCCGCAGGTGCTGGTCACCCAGCACGGCGCGGACACCCACTTCGAGGACCCTCTCGCCCATCTCGCCGTCTCCCTGGACGCGCAGCGGGCCGTCCAGTCGGCCTGCCACGCGCTCGCCCACGAGTACGCCGACGGGCGGTGGATCGCCCTCGGCGGAGGCGGCTACGCCGTGGTCGAGGTGGTCCCCCGCTCCTGGACGCACCTCGTGGGCATCGCCGCCGGCCGCGAGATCGCGCCGGAGACCGTCATCCCCGAGAGCTGGCGGCAGCAGGTGTACGCCCGCACCCGGCAGCTGGCCCCGATGCGGATGACCGACGGGCGGTGGCCGGTGACCTTCGCCGACTGGGAGGCCGGCTACGACCCCGCCGACCGCCTCGACCAGGCCGTACGGGCCACCCGGCAGGCCGTGTTCCCGCTGCGGGGACTGCTGGCCTGAGGGCGGCCCCCGAGCCGGGGCGCACGGCGTCGCAGGTGCGTCCCGGGGCGACGGGCCGTCCCCGTCCCGGCGCCGCCGTTAGGCCAACCGTGCACAGTTCCGCCGGTTCCGCCGCGGAGCGCGAGCCGCCTCCGCCACCATCGCCGCATGGTGAGCCCCCAGGCCCTGCGTGAGCACCTCCTCGCCACCCGGATCGCCGGGACGGTGGCGACCTCGCGCGAGGAGAGCCTGCGGAGCTATCGCCTGTTCGCGGCCCGCGACCCCCGGGTGCTGATCGGGATCGATCCCGAACGGTCCTGGGGGATGACCGACCTGGTCGCCCTGATGTCGGAGAGGTGTGGGGTTTCGGCCGATCCGCGCTGCACATCGGGGCATGATGTGATCGATCCGCAGCGGACGCTCGGCGCGCTGGACGCGTTCGCGGCCCGGGTCGCGGGCGCCGCCCGGCGCAGGGCACCCGTGCTGCTGGGTACCGGGCACCCCCACCGCCTCCTGGGTTTCTACGCCGCTCTCGCGGACGCCCTGTCGACGGCGGGATGCACTGTCCTCACTCCGGCGACGGGTCGCTGTGTCGACATAACGACCCGGTTCGGTCTACGCACCCACCAGCTCGGCTACGTACGGGGAGTCGCGCTGGTGCGGAGGCCCGGTGCCCGGAGCCCCGGTGGTGCGACCGGCGCGCACACCCACTCACCGCTGCCGGTTCGGACCGCGCTGGCCGCCGCGGCGGAGGCCGGCGGGCCGCTGCCGGAGCTCGTCATCGGGGATCACGGCTGGGTCTGCGGGGCAGGTCAGCTGGGGTTCGAGGCCATCGGGCTGGCCGATGCCGACGACCCCGCACCCTTCGTGGGAGAGGCCGAGGGAGTGGTGTCCGTCGTCGTTCCACTTGATGACGGTGTGCGGTCTGATTACTACCGCCCGCTTACCCGCTACGTACTCAAACGAGCGTGTCTGTCACAGTAGGCCGCCGATGGGTGCACCTCTTCCCCACTCGCATCACCCGCCCCTAGTCTGGGGAGTGAGCACGCAACGACGAAGAGTCACCGGAGGGGAAGCCGGTGCCCGTCGAGTGCGGAAGGTTCAGGTGTGTCATGGCTGCAGCTGGCGAGAGGCCTCTGAACGAGGTTCAGTTCCTCACCGTGGCGGAGGTCGCCTCGGTGATGCGAGTGTCGAAGATGACCGTGTACCGGCTGGTGCACAGCGGTCATCTGCCCGCGATCCGGGTCGGCCGGTCGTTCCGCGTCCCGGAGCAAGCGGTACACGAATATCTGCGGGACAGTTACGTGGGGGTGGAAACCGTCTGACGGCCGACGGCGAGGAGGCCCGTTCCGGGCATCTCGGGCATTCCGGGTCGCCCGGAGGCCTCCTCACCCTCCCCGGTCCTCCACGGTGCTCCTCGGCGGTCCTCGATTACGGCCTCAGCGCTCGGGCGGGTTAGGCTAGCCCCTCGTAGGTCGTGTGGGCCCATGGCGCCCAAACACCGAGTGATGAGAAGTGAGCGAGGGTAGTCGTGGGCTCTGTTATCAAGAAGCGGCGCAAGCGGATGGCTAAGAAGAAGCACCGCAAGCTGCTCAAGCGCACGCGCGTTCAGCGCCGCAACAAGAAGTAGGCGCCGCGGGTGTCCTGCCGCAGCCGGCCGGCTGCGGCAGGACACCCGGCGACGGCGTCACCCCGTGGCCCCCCACCGTTCTCCGGTGGGGGGCCACGCGCCGTTCCCGGCCTCCTCGCGGCGAGGCGGGCCCGGGGAGACGGGCCGGCTGGTCGTACGACCGTGTTTTCTCGTCACTTCACGCAGCAGGGGGTCATCACAGCGCAACGTCGACCCGCTAGGTTGGCGGCACACGGGGAACGCGGCAGGGTACGGGCCAGGAAACCGTGAGGCGGAAGGAAGGCGCTGATCTTGGGCAAGGTCGTGCTCGTCACCGGAGCGGCCCGCAGGCTGGGCGGCCGGTTCGTACGACGGATCCAACGCGACCCCGAGGTGGAGCGGGTGATCGCCGTGGACGCGATGCCGCCCGCGCACCACCTGGGCGGTGCGGACTTCATCCGGGCCGACATCCGGCAGCCCGCCATCGCGCGGGTGCTCGCCGAGACCGGGGCCGACACGGTCGTCCACATGGACGTCACCGCGACCGCGCTGGGCAGCGGCAGCCGGACCACGGTCAAGGAGACCAACGTCATCGGCACGATGCAGCTGCTCGGCGCCTGCCAGAAGTCGCCCGCGGTCAGACGCCTGGTGGTGAAGTCCAGTACCAGCGTGTACGGCTCGGCCCCGCGTGATCCGGCCGTCTTCACCGAGACCACCCCGCCCAAGTCCTTGCCCAGCGGCGGCTTCGCGAAGGACACCGTCGAGGTCGAGGGCTATGTGCGCGGCTTCGCCCGGCGCCGGCCGGACGTGGCGGTGTGCGTGCTGCGGTTCGCCAACATCCTCGGCCCCAGCGCCGACTCGCCGCTCGCCTCCTACTTCTCGCTGCCGGTGCTGCCCACCGTGTTCGGCTACGACCCGCGGCTGCAGTTCGTGCACGAGGACGACGTGATCGAGGTGCTGCGGATCGCCTCCCACGAGCCGGCCCGCGGCACCCTGAACAGCGGCACCTTCAACATCGCCGGGGACGGCGTCCTGCTGCTCTCCCAGTGCTCCCGGCGACTGGGCCGCCCCACCGTGCCGCTGCTGCTGCCCGCGGTCACCTGGGCCGGCACGGCCGTGCGTACGCTGGGAGTGACGGACTTCTCGCCCGAGCAGATCCGGCTGCTCACCCACGGCCGGGTCGTGGCGACGGACCAGATGCGCGAGACGCTGGGATTCGAGCCGAGACACACCACCGCGGAGACGTTCGCGGACTTCGTACGTGGCCGTGGTCCCGGACTGCTGCCGCCCGAGGCCCTCGCGGGGGCCGTCGACCGGATCGCCGCGCTGCCCCTCGCGGGCGGCGGCCACCCCCCGGCGCACGACGCCGACTGAGGAGCGCAGCAACGATGGCGGACGCCAAGGTCATTCCGTTCGACGACGACCGGTCCCGCGGGGGCGCGGCACAGCGGCCCGCGCGGCGCCGCGCGGCGGGCGGCAGGCTGAAGGGCTCGGGGACCACGCCGGTGCACGAGGTCCAGCCGCTGCCCACCCGGGCGGCGGGGCAGCAGGACGACGTCCCGGCGCCGGATGCCGGACAGCCCTCGGACCCGGGGGAGACGCCGGGCGGCCTGGAGCGGCGGGTGGCGAGCGGGCTCGCCTTCCTGCGCCGCCGCCTCACCGGGGACTACGAGGTCGACGACTTCGGCTACGACGAGGAGCTCACCGACCAGGTCCTGATGTCCCTGCTGCGCCCGGTGTACGAGAAGTACTTCCGGGTCGAGGTGAAGGGGATGGAGAACATCCCGGCCGAGGGCGGTGCGCTGATCGTCGCCAACCACTCCGGCACGCTGCCCCTGGACGGCCTGATGATGCAGGTGGCCGTGCACGACCACCATCCGGCGGGCCGCCATCTGCGGCTGCTGGCCGCGGACCTGGTGTTCGTGCTGCCGGTGGTCAACGAACTCGCCCGGAAACTGGGCCACACCCTGGCCTGCGCGGAGGACGCCGAGCGTCTGCTGGGCGAGGGCGAGCTGGTCGGGGTGATGCCGGAGGGGTTCAAGGGCATCGGCAAGCCGTTCGGCGAGCGCTACAAGCTCCAGCGCTTCGGCCGGGGCGGTTTCGTCTCCACGGCGCTGCGTCAGGGCGCCCCGATCGTCCCCTGCTCGATCGTCGGGGCGGAGGAGATCTACCCGATGATCGGCAACGCCAGGACCGTGGCCCGGGTCCTCGGGATCCCGTACTTCCCGCTGACGCCGACCTTCCCCTGGCTCGGCCCGCTCGGCGCGGTCCCGCTGCCGACGAAGTGGACCATCCAGTTCGGCGAGCCGATCCCCACGGACGGCCATCCACCGGAGGCCGCGGAGGATCCGATGCTGATGTTCAACCTGACCGACCAGGTCCGCGAGCAGATCCAGCACACCCTGTACAAGCTGCTGGTGCAGCGCAGGTCGGTGTTCTTCTGAGGGTGCCCTCCGCGGGGCCTGGCCCCGGGCTTCTTCCGGCCTGCTTCGGGTCGTGGTGGCGGCCGTTCCGCCGGCCTGCTCCCGGGCTTCGTCCGGCGGTTGTTCCCGTTCTCGTCCGCGCCGGGTGCGGCCGCGCCCGGCGACGTTCCGTGCGCGGCGACGGGGGGTGTCCCTCTCCCGGGATGGGAGAGGGACACCCCCCGTCGGTCGGGCCTGCGGGTGCGCGCTACTCCGCGTCCTGGCCGTCGATGCCGAGCCCGGGCAGAAGACCCGGGAGCAGCGGCGGGAGCGTGACGTCCGGCTCGGGGACGGGCGTCCCGCTCTGGGCCTGTGACGGAGCGGCGGTGCCGGTGCCCTGCTCCGGCGGGTCGAGGAGACCGCCGGCGCCGCCGAGGAGGCCGCCGTCGGGGGCGGAGCCCGGCGGACTGCTGGGGCTGCCGCCGGCGCGCCGGCCCGGGTCGTCGGCGCTGCTGTCCGCGCTGGGCGCGGTGGAGCGGCCGGTCTTCCCGGAGGGCCCGGTCGGCGTGGACGGGCCGCCGCCCTGCCGGTCGCCCGTGCCGCCGCGTCCGCCGCCGCTCTCGGCGGGCGGCTGCGGGAGGAGGGACTGCAGGGGGGCGACCTCTTCGTCTATGGCGTCGAAGACCGACGACACCTCCTCGCTGACGTCTCCGAGCTGCACGGGCAGCCGCTCGCGCAGGGCGCCCCAGACCTCGCGGTGGGAACGGGAGAACACGGAGAGGGCCTGGATGGGGCCCAGTGAGTCGGGGTCGCGCTCGTACGCCTCGCGCAGCAGGCGGTGGCCTTCGGCGGCGTCGTGCCGCATGCCGGACAGCGCGCGGCGGACCTCGCCCAGGGACTCGTGGTCGAGCGGGCCGCCGCGGTCGCGCTCCATCAGCCGGCGGGCCTCGCTGAGCCGGGTGGAGGCGTGGTCGAGGTAGACCTCGCCGCGCTCCGTGTTGCCGTCGGCCAGGTAGGAGAGCTTGAAGTCCTCGATGCCGCGCTTGAGGCCGTAGAGCGAGTCACCGGGGAGGGCGTCGGAGCTGGCGGCGGCGACCCCGCCGAACGCACCCGCGGCGACCCCGACGCTCAGCCCGCCGGCGGTGAGGCCCTTGGCCAGCCGGGTGCGTGGCCGGAACTTGCCCAGGGTGGTCGCCCGGTGAGCGCCTCGCGCCCGGCGCTGCTCGGGCACCGAAGGGTCCGCCGCCTCGCCTCCCGCGACGCCTGCCAGCATGGCCTCCATGGCGGCCACCAGCCGCGCGCGCTGGACGACCTTGACCTCCGGGTCCAGTCCCGGTCTGGGGAGCTCGCCGAGACCGGTGGCCAGGGCCAACAGGCGGTCCTGATCGGTGTGTTCCGCAGTCACCGGAGCCGGGGCTGCGGACTGATCGGCCGCCGTGCCCTGCTCGGACTGCTCCTCCAGGGCCTGGGCGAAGGCGTTCGCCCGCCGGTGCGCCGATACGTTCGCGATCACTGGCGGCACCTCCTCTCGTCATGACGGTCGACTCCCTGGGGATCCTTGGGGTTGCACGCCATCGACCGCTTCCACCCGATCGAGTGACCGGGTCTGGTCCGGACGTGACCACAGGGAGCCTGCATCCCGCACAACGAGCGGCGCGGCACTTGGGTTACGGACGGCGGATGATCGGATCGAGAAGTCAACGGACTTTCACGGACCGTGAGTTGATTGTCACCCAGGGTCGCGTGTCGGGGTTCAGCGGGCGTCGTCCGGGAGCAGCCGGGCGAGTGTCCGCACGGCGCGGTACTGGAGCGTCTTGATGGCGCCCTCGTTCTTGCCCATGACGCGTGCGGTCTCCGCGACGGACAGCCCCTGGAGGAAGCGGAGCGTCACGCACTCCTGCTGCTGGGGGTTGAGCCGGCGTACGGCGTCCAGGAGTGCCGCGTTCGACAGGGACTCCAGGACGGAGTCCTCGGGGGAGCGCTCGACCTCGTTGGCGTCGAGCATCTCCCCGGTGGTCACCTCCAGCCGGAAGCGGCTGGACTTGAAGTGGTCGGCGACGAGGTTGCGGGCGATGGTGACCAGCCAGGCGCCGAAGTCGCGGCCCTGCCAGGTGAAGGTGCCGATGCGGCGCAGCGCCCGCAGAAAGGTCTCGCTCGTCAGGTCCTCGGCGGTCGCCTTCCCTCCGACCCGGTAGTAGATGTAGCGGTACACGGTGTCGCTGTACTGGTCGTAGAGCCGGCCGAACGCCTCGGCCTCGCCGGCCTGGGCGCGCTCGACGAGGTCCATCATCCGGGCGCTGTCGCTGTCGGCGGCCGGACGGCGTGCGGTGGTGGCCGCGCCGGCGGAGCGTCCGCGTCTGCCGACCGTGGCGCCGCCTTCGGCCAGTGCGTAGCACGGGCCGAGCGGCGCGGTGGCGGCGAAGGCGGGGACGGCGTACGCGGTGGGGACGAGGCCGCGCAGCAGGTCGAGGACCGTAGCGCGCAGCGTAGCCAGGCCCGAGGCGTCAACCCCGACGTGTGGGTACACGGGACTCCCAGAGGCAGAGCTTCCATCACGTGCAGTACGGGACCTTTCACCCGTCGTGGCGACGGAGGGGGTACCGGATTGCGTCTGAGGAGAATAACGCTTCGTGCAGGCACTGCTACACCCAGTTGCTCAAATCATCGATTACGTCGCTTGTGTAACCGATTGACGTCCGATCGCATGGCGGAGAGTGACAGGTTGTTGATCGGTTCGGTTCGGATTCCGGCGCGATGCGGGGCGGGTTGTGGCTGTGCGCGGACAATCGCGCGCGATGTGCGGACCGGGGGAGTGGCGGCCGGGCGGGCGGGGTACGTCGCTCGGTTCGGGCGCGGCGGCGCGGGTCCGCGGCCCGGCCGGGCGGTCCGGTGCGCCAAAGGCGCGGGCGCGCTCGCGTCGCGCGGCCGGTCTGCCGCCGGTCTGCGGCCGTGGCGCACGTCGCCGCGGGCGCGGCGGCCGCGGTCCGCCCGTGTGTCCGGCCGCGCCGTGCCCGCGGTGCCGCGTCGGCCGTGACGTGTACGGCCGTGACGTGTTCGGCCATGACGTGTCCGGCCGTGACGTGTACGGCCCCGATGCGTTCGCCCCCGATGCGTTCGCCCCCGATGTGTTCGGCCCTGGTGCGTTCGGCCCCGATGTGTTCGGCGGTGCCGGGTTCAGCGGCGGCGGCGGCTCAGGGCGATGGCCGCCGCCGTGCCGCCCGCGACCGCGCCGACGCCCGCGGCGGCGGGGAGGCCCACCTTGGCCGCCTTGCGGCCGGTGCGGTAGTCGCGCAGGCGCCAGTCCAGGTCCCGGGCGTGCCGGCGCAGCTTGGTGTCCGGGTTGATGGCGTAGGGGTGGCCGACCAGGGACAGCATGGGGATGTCGTTGTGGCTGTCGCTGTAGGCGGCGCAGCGGGCGAGGTCCAGGCCCTCCGCCGCGGCCAGCGCGCGGACCGCCTCGGCCTTGGCGGGGCCGTGCAGGGGCTCGCCCACCAGGCGGCCGGTGTAGACGCCGTCGACGGACTCCGCGACCGTGCCGAGGGCGCCGGTCAGGCCGAGGCGGCGGGCGATGACCTGGGCGATCTCCACGGGGGCGGCGGTGACGAGCCACACCTTCTGACCGGCGTCCAGATGGGCCTGGGCGAGGGCGCGGGTGCCGGGCCAGATGCGCCCGGCCATGTACTCGTCGTAGATCTCCTCGCCGATGGACTGCAGCTCGGCGACGCGGTGGCCCTTGACGATGGACAGCGCGGAGTCGCGGGCGTCCTGCATGTGCTCGGGGTCCTCGACGCCGGCCAGCCGGAACCAGGCCTGCTGCCAGGCGAACCGGGCCAGGTCGCGCGTCTCGAAGAACTTCCGCTTGTACAGGCCCCGCCCGAAGTGGAACAGCGCGGCGCCCTGCATCACGGTGTTGTCGAGGTCGAAGAACGCCGCGGCTCTGTCGTCGCCGAGCACCGGGAACTCGGGCTCCTCCTCGGGGGCCTCCGGCACGGACTTGCGTGCGGCCTCCGCCGAGGCCTCGCCTGCCAGCACGCTCCGCGCCGTGGCGGAGCGCTTACGGGAAGTGAGCCATCCGAGAGCGGCCATGGCGTGAGCATAGCCAGTCTGTTCGGGGCTGCCGGACCGCCCAGGTGGGGAGGACGTGAACTCTCCGCGTCGCCGGCGTTGAACAATGGCCGGTATGAGTCCCGTTTTCCGCCGCAAGGCAGCGGCCCGTGCACCCCAGGACCGGCTCGTCACGCTCGTCCGCAAGCCGGGGTGCCATCTGTGTGACGACGCACAGCTCGTGATCGAGAAGGTGTGCGCGGAACTCGGTGTGCCCTGGGAGCAGCGGGACATCACCGAGGACGAGGAGCTGCACCGCCGGTACTGGGAGCAGATCCCGGTCGTCCTGGTCGACGGTGAACAGCACACGTTCTGGCGGGTGGACGAGGGGCGGCTGCGCCGTGCCCTGACGGGGTAGGCGCCGTGTGCCGGGGCGTCCGGTGGCACCCGGCGGGCTCCGGTCGGCACCGTGCCTGAGGAACACGTCACTGACCGACCAGTCCAAGTCGTCCGGAAAGTCGCTTAGGATCGACGGTGTGCCGGTCTCGGGGGCATGGATCATCGAGGAGAGTGTGCGGTTTTGCCCTCAGGAGTGAAGGAACATGTGCGCCTGCGCACGGGTTCCCCGCAGGTGTGCCGGGGTCGCGTGACCCCGGTCACGTTGGCCGGGCAAATCGGACACCATCTTTGTGCACGCGTTCACAAAGACATAGCCTGCTGTCGACGGGGCGGTCCGGGGACGTATGGCCGCCCACAGCCCCGCTCTACCCGCAGGAGCACCGTGGCAACTGGCCGAACTCACCGACCGGCGACCCGCAGCCGAGGGATTCCCGAGGCCACCGTCGCCCGGCTACCGCTGTACCTCCGCGCCCTCACCGCGCTGTCGGAGCGCTCGGTGCCGACCGTCTCCTCGGAGGAGCTCGCGGCCGCCGCCGGGGTCAACTCGGCGAAGCTGCGCAAGGACTTCTCCTACCTCGGCTCCTACGGGACCCGCGGTGTGGGCTACGACGTCGAGTATCTCGTCTACCAGATCTCCCGCGAACTGGGCCTCACCCAGGACTGGCCGGTTGTCATCGTCGGTATCGGCAACCTCGGCGCGGCCCTCGCCAACTACGGCGGCTTCGCCTCCCGCGGGTTCCGCGTCGCCGCGCTGATCGACGCCGACCCGAACATGGCGGGCAAGCCCGTCGCCGGCATCCCCGTGCAGCACACCGACGACCTGGAGAAGATCATCCAGGACAACGGGGTGTCCATCGGTGTGATCGCCACCCCCGCCGGTGCCGCCCAGCAGGTCTGCGACCGGCTCGTGGCCGCCGGGGTCACCTCCATCCTGAACTTCGCGCCGACCGTGCTGACCGTCCCGGACGGCGTCGACGTGCGCAAGGTCGACCTCTCCATCGAGCTGCAGATCCTCGCGTTCCACGAGCAGCGCAAGGCCGGCGAGGAGAGCGCCGCCGGGGCGGCCGTGCCGTCCGCCGCCCGCAAGGAGTCCGCCGAGCAGGGGCCCGACGGGGACGTACCCGCCGTGATGCCGGCATGAGTGTCCTCGTCGTGGGACTGAGTCACCGCAGCGCCCCGGTCAGCGTGCTGGAGCGGGCCGCGCTGAGCGCGGACGCCCAGGTCAAGCTGCTCCAGGACACCGTCGCCGCGGAACCGGCCGGCGAGGCCGCGGTGCTGGCCACCTGCAACCGCATCGAGCTCTACGCCGACGTGGACAAGTTCCACGCCGGGGTGGCCGAGCTGTCCACACTGCTCGCCCGGCACAGCGGCGTCGGCCTCGACGAACTCACCCCGTACCTCTACGTGCACTACGAGGACCGGGCCGTGCACCACCTGTTCTCGGTGGCGTGCGGGCTGGACTCGATGGTCGTCGGCGAGGGCCAGATCCTCGGCCAGATCAAGGACTCCCTGGCCCGCGCGCAGGACATGCACAGTGCCGGCCGGCTGATGAACGACCTGTTCCAGCAGTCGCTCAGGGTCGGCAAGCGCGCCCACTCCGAGACCGGCATCGACCGCGCCGGACAGTCCCTGGTCACCTTCGGCCTGGCACAGCTCGCCGCGGGCGCGGACGTCACCGGCTGGGCGCGCGGCCGCCGCGCCCTGGTCATCGGCGCCGGCTCGATGTCCTCGCTGGCCGCCGCCACGCTCGCACGCGCCGGGGTCGCCGAGATCGTCGTCGCCAACCGCACCGTCGAACGGGCCGAGCGCCTGGCGCAGCTCGTCGGGGAGCAGTACGGACAGCGCCGCACCGAGGGCTCCGGCCGCGACGGGGCGGACGGGCCGTACGGCACCGACGGGCCGTACGGGGCGGACGTGGCGGCCCGCGCGGTACCGATGGAAGCGGTGCCGGACGAGCTGACACGTGCCGACGTCGTCGTCTCCTGCACCGGTGCCACCGGGCTGGTCCTGGACGCCGGCGCGGTCGCCGCGGCCGTCGAGGGCCGCACCGGGCTGCCCGCCGAGCGGACCCCGGAGCCGCCGCGCACCCCGGCCGCCCGGACCGGGGGCCGCCGCGCCGCCGCCGAGGAGTCCTGCCCGCTCGACCTGACCGCCGTCCAGCCCGGCTTCTCCGTCCTGGGCGAGGCGGCCGTGGCGGGGATGGACGCGGCGGCGCTGGAGCAGCACGCGGCCTGGGCCGCGGGCACCGGCACCGCCCGCCGCGAGGGCGCCCGGCGCACCCCCGAGACCGACGCCGACCTGATCACCGCGCTCGCCGCGACCGCGGCCACGGCCGGCCGGATCCCCGAGCGGCGCCGGCCCGAGCCGATGGCCGGGCCGCCGCGCCCCGAGCCCGCGCTCTTCCTGCTGGATCTGGCGATGCCGCGGGACATCGACGCCGCCGTGCACCGGCTCGCCGGGGTGCGGCTGGTCGACATCGAGTCGCTCGCCGAGGCCTCCGCCACCGACCCGGGAACCGCGGCGGCCGGGCCCGTGGCGGCCGACGTGGACCAGGTCCGCCGCATCGTCTCCGACGAGGTGGCGGCGTTCGGCGCCGCGCAGCGCGCCGCGCGCATCACGCCGACCGTGGTCGCCCTGCGCGCCATGGCCGCCGACGTCGTCGCCAGCGAGGTCGCCCGCCTCGAGGGGCGGCTGCCCGGCCTCGACGACAGGCACCGGGCGGAGATCACCCAGACCGTGCGGCGCGTCGTCGACAAGCTGCTGCACGCGCCGACCGTACGGGTCAAGCAGCTCGCCGCCGAACCCGGCGGGGCCGGATACGCGGACGCGCTGCGGACCCTGTTCGACCTCGACCAGGAGACGGTCGCCGCCGTCTCCCGGGCCGAGGACAGCACCGAGAAGAACCGAGGGCCGGCATGACGCAGAAGGCACTGAGGCTGGGCACGCGGCGCAGCACACTCGCCATGGCCCAGTCCGGGCAGGTCGCCGAGGCCGTGCGCCGGGTGACCGGGCGACCGGTCGACCTCGTGGAGATCACCACCTACGGTGACACCTCCCGCGAGCACCTCGCCCAGATCGGCGGCACCGGCGTGTTCGTCACCGCCCTGCGCGAGGCGCTCCTCGCCGGGGAGGTCGACTTCGCCGTGCACTCCCTCAAGGACCTGCCCACCGCGCAGCCCGAGGGCCTGGTGCTGGCCGCCGTACCCGGGCGCGAGGACCCGCGGGACGTCCTCGTCGCCCGCGACGCGCTGAAGTTCACCGACCTGGCCGCGTCCGCCGAGGGCCGGCCCGCCCGGATCGGCACCGGCTCGCCGCGCCGCATGGCGCAGCTCAACGCGTACGCCCGCGCCCACGGCCTGGCGGTCGAGACCGTCCCGATCCGCGGCAACGTCGACACCCGCATCCGCTACGTCCACGACGGCGAACTCGACGCGGTCGTGCTGGCCGCCGCCGGACTCAACCGGATCGGCCGCGCCGACGAGGTGACCGACTTCCTGTCGGCCGACACCGTCCTGCCCGCCCCCGGCCAGGGGGCCCTGGCGATCGAGTGCCGGGCGGGGAACACACCCCGCGACGCCGCTCTGATCGCCGCGCTCGGCGAGCTCGACGACCCGCACACGCGGGCCGCCGTGACCGCCGAACGCTCACTGCTCGCCGCCCTGGAGGCCGGCTGCAGCGCCCCGGTGGGCGCGCTGGCCGACCTGCTGGCCGACGGGCAGATTGTCAAGGAAATGCGCCTGCGCGGCGTCGTCGGCACCCCCGACGGCACCTCGCTGGTGCAGCTGTCCACCACCGGTCCCGTGCCCCACACGCACGCGGCGGCAGTGGCACTCGGCCGTGACCTCGCGGCCGGGATGCTCGCCCAGGGCGCGGCCGGTCTGATGGGGGAGCGAGCACAGTGAGCCCCACCACTCTTCCCGCCGGTCCGGAACACGGGCACGTCACCTTCCTCGGTGCCGGACCCGGAGATCCGGGACTGCTGACCCTGCGCGCCGTGGAGGCGCTGGCGCACGCGGACGTCCTCGTCGCCGAGCACGACGTGCTCGACGTCGTGCGCACGCACGCGAGGCCGGGGGTGAGCGTCGTCGACACCGACGCCGATCCCTCCCCGGACACCGGTCCGGGCGCGGGCACGTCTCAGCAGACGGTCGCTGACGGGCCGTCAACCACCGCTGTGTCTCCCGCGGTGCGGGATGCCGCACATCTTGTCATGGAGGCCGCGCGGGGCGGCAGGCGGGTCGTCCGAGCCGTCGGCGGCGACCCCGGACTGGACACCTGTGCCGCCGAGGAGATGCTCGCCTGCGCCGCCGCGGGTGTGCCCTTCGAGGTGGTCCCCGGTATCGCGGCCGCCGTCGGCGTGCCCGCGTACGCCGGTGTCCCGCTGCGTGACGCGCAGGGCGTGGACGTCCGGTTCGTGGACGCCCGCACCGCCTCCGACCGGTGCTGGGCCGAGGTCGGCTCCTCCGACGGCACGGTCGTGGTCTCCACGACGCTGGACTCCGTGGCCGCGGCCGCGGGTGAACTGGTCGCGGCGGGCCGCAAGCCCGACACCCCGCTGACCGTCACCGTCGCCGGTACGACCACCCGCCAGCGCACCTGGACCGCCACCCTCGGCACCGTCGCACAGACCCTGAAGCAGGCCAAGGTGCTGCCCTCGCCGGAGGGCGGCCGGCCGGTGATAGCCGTGGTCGGGGAGCGCAGCGCCGCCGCCCAGCGCGAGCAGCTGTCGTGGTTCGAGTCCAAGCCGCTCTTCGGGTGGAAGGTCCTCGTCCCGCGCACCAAGGAACAGGCCGCGTCGCTCTCCGACCAGCTGCGGTCCTACGGGGCCGTGCCGCACGAGGTGCCGACCATCGCCGTCGAACCGCCGCGCACCCCGCAGCAGATGGAGCGGGCGGTCAAGGGCCTGGTCACCGGCCGCTACGAGTGGATCGCGTTCACCTCCGTCAACGCGGTGAAGGCGGTCCGGGAGAAGTTCGAGGAGTACGGGCTCGACGCGCGGGCCTTCGCCGGTATCAAGGTCGCCGCCGTCGGCGAGCAGACCGCGAAGGCGCTGGTCGCCTTCGGCGTGAAGCCCGACCTGGTGCCCAGCGGCGAGCAGTCGGCCGCGGGCCTGCTGGAGGACTGGCCGCCCTACGACCCGGTGTTCGACCCGATCGACCGGGTGTTCCTGCCGCGCGCCGACATCGCGACGGAGACGCTCGTCGCCGGGCTCATCGAGCTGGGCTGGGAGGTCGATGACGTCACCGCGTACCGGACCGTGCGGGCGTCGCCGCCGCCGGCCACGACCCGTGAGGCGATCAAGGGCGGTGGGTTCGACGCGGTGCTGTTCACGTCGTCCTCGACCGTGCGGAACCTGGTCGGCATCGCGGGCAAGCCGCACAACGTGACGGTGATCGCGTGTATCGGGCCGGCCACGGCCAAGACCGCGGAGGAGCACGGGCTGCGGGTCGACGTCATGGCTCCGGAGCCGTCCGCGCTGAAGCTGGCGGAGGCGCTGGCGGACTTCGGTGCGCGGCGGCGGGATGCGGCTGTGGAGGCGGGGGACGCGGTGACGCGGCCCAGTGAGCGGCGTCCCGGGACGCGGAGGCGTCGCGCTGCGACGTGACGCCTCTCGGCTGGGCGGGCCTCCGCTGAGGGGGCGCCTCTCGGCTGGGCGGGCCTCCGCCGAGGGGGCGCCTCTCGGCTGGGCGTGCCTCCGCTGAGGGGCATGCGCTGGAGGGCGTGTGTCCCGCGGTCGGGTGCGGCGTCGTCGTGGCTGGTCGCGCAGTTCCCCGCGCCCCTTGGGGGTGTGCCTGTGGGTTGTCGGGTGCGGCGTCGTTGTGGTTGGTCGCGCAGTTCCCCGCGCCCCTGGGGTGGTGGTGTGGTGGTTGGTCGCGTAGTTCGCCGCGCCCCCGGGTAGTGGGTGGTCCGTCGTGTGTCGGGTGCGGCGTCGTTGTGGTTGGTCGCGCAGTTCCCCGCGCCCCTGGGGTGGTGGTGTGGTGGTTGGTCGCGTAGTTCGCCGCGTCGCTGGGGTGGTGGTGTGGTGGTTGGTCGCGCAGTCGCCGCGCCCCCGGGGTGGTGGCTCCGGGGTGCCGACTCGGTGTTGGCAAGGGGGGTGCGGGGGCGGGCGTAGGTTGGGGGGATGACGAAGTACGGATCGTTTCCCGGTACGCGTCCCCGGCGGCTGCGCACCAGTCCTGTGATGCGGCGGATGGTCGCCGAGACCCGGCTGCACCCGGCCGACCTCATCCTGCCCGCGTTCGTGCGGGAGGGCGTGAGCGAGCCGGTGCCGATCGGGGCGATGCCCGGGGTCGTGCAGCACACCCGGGACAGCCTCAGGAAGGCGGCTGCGGAGGCGGTGGCGGCCGGGATCTCCGGCATCATGCTGTTCGGCGTGCCGGAGGAGGCGAAGAAGGACGCCCTGGGCACGCCCGGGACCGACCCCGACGGGATTCTCCAGGTCGCCCTGCGGGACGTGCGGGCCGAGGTCGGCGACGACCTGCTGGTCATGTCCGACCTGTGCCTGGACGAGACGACCGACCACGGGCACTGCGGGGTGCTGGACGCGCACGGGCGGGTCGACAACGACGCCACCCTGGAGCGGTACGCGGAGATGGCGCAGGTGCAGGCCGACGCCGGAGCCCATGTCGTGGGCCCGAGCGGGATGATGGACGGGCAGATCGGCGTCGTCCGCGACGCGCTGGACCAGATCGGCCGCGAGGACGTGGCGATCCTCGCCTACACCGCGAAGTACGCCTCCGCCTTCTACGGCCCGTTCCGGGAGGCCGTCGGCTCCTCGCTCAGAGGTGACCGCAAGACCTACCAGCAGGACCCCGCCAACCTGCGCGAGTCGCTGCGGGAGCTGGAGCTGGACCTCGCGGAAGGGGCGGACATGGTGATGGTCAAGCCCGCCGGCCCCTACCTCGACATCCTCGCGCGGGTCGCCGACGCCGTGGACGTGCCCGTCGCGGCGTACCAGATCTCCGGCGAGTACGCGATGGTCGAGGCCGCCGCCGAGAAGGGCTGGATCGACCGGGACCGGGCGGTCCTGGAGACGCTCACCGGCATCCGGCGCGCCGGGGCGCGGAACATCCTCACCTACTGGGCGGTCGAGGCGGCCCGCCTGCTCGCCGCGGGACGTTCGTAGCGGGCGGCCGGGCGGTGCGGGCGGCAACGTTTCGGGATCGGTCCGGCGTCGAAACGGCATAGCGGAGGCAACGGATCGCCTACGGTGCGGTGACCACCGGGTGTCGACGGGGGCGAAGCCCCACGTCGGGAGGGGGTCCGGCACGGTGCCGGAGTGTCGACGCGTCCGGAATCGCACGGTTGCGCCCCGCCGGGCGGGGCGGTTGCCGGGGTTCACCCGTCCTGATCAGGCACGCGAACCATGTTGACGGGCACCCGCCAAGTTCGTACCGTCTGCCTCTGGCCGAATCCGATCGGTGAGGAGGCCGTCGCACATCGATCCCTGGGGGGTTACACGTGAACTGGTTCGTCGAGGTCGTCAAGAAGTACGCGGTGTTCAGCGGGCGCGCGCGCCGCAAGGAGTACTGGATGTACTTCCTCTTCTACATGATCTTCGCGGCCGTGGCCATGATCGTCGACAACGCCCTGCTCGGCGCGTCGGTCCTCGGCGGCCTGCTGGCCCTCGGCCTGCTGCTGCCCAGCCTGGGTGTCACCGTGCGCCGCCTGCACGACACCGGCCGCTCGGGCTGGTGGTTCCTCATCGCGTTCGTCCCGCTGGTCGGCGGCATCGCGCTGCTGGTCTTCCTGTGCCTCGACGGCCAGCCCGGCGCCAACAAGTACGGCGAGAACCCGAAGGCCGTCCCCGCCCAGGCCTGACGCCCCCGCTCAGCGCGAAGGCCGCCCGGTACGCACCGGGCGGCCTTCGCGTCGTCTCACCGCGGGACCCCCGCCGGGGCGCCCCGCCTCACCTGCCTACAGGCGCTCGGGCGTCCGGATGCCCAGCAGGGCCATGCCCTGGTGCAGGGTCCGGGCGGTCAGGTCGCACAGGAAGAGGCGGTTCTCGACCTGCTGCGGCGTCCCGGCCTTGAGCACCGGGCACTTGTCGTAGAAGGACGTGTACAGGGACGCCAGCTGGTACAGGTACGCCGCCAGCTTGTGCGGGGCGTACTCCGCCGCCGCCTCCGACACCGTCTCGGCGAACGCGTCCAGGTGCAGCCCCAGGGCCCGTTCGGCCGGGTGCAGCTCCAGCTCCGGGTGCGCGGCGGGGCGGACCTCGCCGGCCTTGCGGAGGATGGACCGGATCCGGGCGTAGGCGTACTGGAGGTACACGCTGGTGTCGCCGTGCAGCGAGACCATCTGGTCCAGGTCGAACTTGTAGTCGCGGTTCGCCGACGTCGACAGGTCCGCGTACTTCACCGCGCCGACGCCCACCTGGGTGCCCCGCTCGGCGATCTCCGCCTCCGACAGGTCCTGCGCCTTCTCCCGGACCACCGCCGACGCGCGGTCGACGGCCTCGTCCAGCAGGTCCACCAGCTTGACCGTCTCGCCCTCACGGGTCTTGAACGGCTTGCCGTCCTTGCCGAGCACCGTGCCGAAGGCGAGCTGGTGGGCGTGCACCTCGTCGCTCAGCCAGCCCGCCCGCCGGGCCGTCTCGAAGACCATCTTGAAGTGCAGCGACTGACGGGCGTCCACGACGTAGATCAGGCTGTCCGCCTTCAGGCCGAACACCCGGTCCCTGATCGCGGACAGGTCGGTGGCCGCGTAGCCGTAGCCGCCGTCGGACTTCTGCACGATCAGCGGGACCGGCTTGCCGTCCGGGCCCAGGATGTCGTCGAAGAACACGCACAGCGCGCCCTCCGAGCGGACCGCCACGCCGGACTCCTCCAGCAGGCGGCAGGTCTCGGCGAGCATGTCGTTGTAACCCGACTCGCCGACGATGTCCTCGTCGGCGATCCGCATGTCCAGCTTGTCGAAGACGGAGAAGAAGTAGATCTTCGACTCGTCCACGAACTTCTGCCAGACGGCGAGGGTGTGCGGGTCGCCCGCCTGGAGGTCCACCACCCGGCGCCGGGCCCGCGTCCGGAAGTCCTCGTCGGAGTCGAAGAGCTTGCGGGACGTCTTGTAGAGGCGGTCGAGGTTCGACATCGCCTCCTCGCCGGTCACCTCGGCGGACTTGTGGTCCAGCTCGTGCGGGTGCTCGTCCAGGTACTGGATGAGCATGCCGAACTGGGTGCCCCAGTCGCCGATGTGGTGCCTGCGCACCACCTTCTCCCCGGTGAACTCCAGCATCCGCACCACCGCGTCGCCGATCACCGCGGACCGCAGATGGCCGACGTGCATCTCCTTCGCCACGTTCGGCTGGGCGTAGTCGATCACCGTGGTGCCCGGGCTGTCCGCGACCGGCACACCGAGGCGGCCGGTGTCGTCCGCGTACCGCGCGGCCAGGGTCGCGGTGATCGCCCGGTCCGCGATCGTGACGTTCAGGAAGCCGGGCCCGGACACCTCGACGGCGCCGATCAGTGCGTCGCCGGTGACGACCCGCCCGACGACCTCGGCCGCCAGCTCCCGCGGGTTCGCCTTCGCCCTCTTCGCCAGCGCCAGGATGCCGTTGGCCTGGAAGTCGGCCCGGTCGCTTCGGCGCAGCAGCGGGTCCGCTCCGGCGGCCTCCGGCACGGCGGCCGAGAGAGCGGAGGCGAGGTGCTGCTGGACGGAGTCGCTGAGGGACTGGACCGAAGCCATGGGGTGGGGTGCCGTTCTCCTCGTGGGCTGGATGGTCCCGGCCAGTATCCCATGGGGGGTAAAGCGGTTTTCCCGGGCGTGACCCCGTCTGTGAGAATGAGGGGGTCAGCCTGCAGGACAGCCCTTCAGAACCAAGAGGACGTGCCGATCGTGGCTCAGAGCACCGAGACCACCGACTGGGTCTCCCGTTTCGCGGATGAGGTCATCGAGGAGTCGGAGCGTCGGGCCCCCGGCAAACCCGTCGTCGTCGCGTCCGGGCTGTCCCCCTCCGGGCCCATCCACCTGGGCAACCTCCGCGAGGTCATGACCCCGCACCTGGTCGCGGACGAGATCCGGCGCCGCGGCCGCGAGGTGCGCCACCTCATCTCGTGGGACGACTACGACCGCTACCGCAAGGTGCCGGCCGGTGTCGCGGGCGTCGACGAGTCCTGGGCCGAGCACATCGGCAAGCCCCTGACCGCGGTGCCCGCGCCGAAGGGCTCCGAGCACGCCAACTGGGCCGAGCACTTCAGGGCCGCCATGGTCGAGTCGCTCGGCGAGCTGGGCGTGGAGTTCGACGGGATCAGCCAGACCGAGCAGTACACCTCCGGCGTCTACCGCGAGCAGGTCCTGCACGCGATGCGCCACCGCGCCGACATCGACGCGATCCTCGCCCAGTACCGCACGAAGAAGGCCGCGCCGAAGAAGCAGCAGAAGCCCGCCGACGAGGCCGAGCTGGAGGCCGCCGAGGGCTCCGGCGCCGCGGCGGAGGACGACGGCAGCTCCGGCACCGCCGGGTACTTCCCCTACAAGCCGTACTGCGGCAACTGCGGCAAGGACCTGACCACCGTCACCTCCTACGACGACGGCACCACCGAGCTGACGTACTCCTGCACCGCGTGCGCCTTCTCCGAGACCGTCCGGCTGAACGAGTTCAACCGCGGCAAGCTCGTCTGGAAGGTCGACTGGCCGATGCGGTGGGCGTACGAGGGCGTCGTCTTCGAGCCCAGCGGCGTCGACCACTCCTCGCCCGGGTCGTCCTTCCAGGTCGGCGGCCAGATCGTGGGGATCTTCGGCGGCGAGCAGCCGATCGGCCCGATGTACGCCTTCGTCGGCATCTCCGGCATGGCGAAGATGTCCTCCTCCCGCGGCGGCGTGCCCACACCCGCCGACGCGCTGAAGATCATGGAGCCGCAGCTGCTGCGCTGGCTCTACGCCCGCCGCCGCCCCAACCAGTCCTTCAAGATCGCCTTCGACCAGGAGATCCAGCGGCTCTACGACGAGTGGGACAAGCTCGACGGCAAGGTCGCCGACGGCTCCGCGCTGCCCGCCGACGTCGCCGCGCACGCGCGGGCCGTGCGCACCGCCGCCGGGGAGCTGCCGCGCACCCCCCGCCCGCTGCCGTACCGGACCCTCGCCTCGGTCGCGGACATCACCGCCGGACACGAGGACCAGGCCCTGCGCATCCTGTCCGAGCTCGACCCCGGGCAGCCGCTGGGCTCCCTCGACGAGGCGCGGCCGCGCTACGACCGGGCCGAGGCGTGGATCAACACCCAGGTGCCCGCCGACCAGCGCACCATCGTGCGCGAGAAGCCCGACACCGAGCTGCTCGCCTCGCTCGACGACCAGGCGCGGGACTCGCTGCGGCTGCTGCTCGACGGCCTCGCCGGCCACTGGTCGCTCGACGGTCTGACGCACCTCGTCTACGGCGTGCCCAAGGTGCAGGCCGGGTTCGCCGCGGACGCCACGCCCAAGGAGCTGCCGCCGGAGATCAAGACCGCCCAGCGGACCTTCTTCGCGCTGCTCTACCACCTGCTCGTGGGCCGTGACACGGGCCCGCGGCTGCCCACGCTGCTCCTCGCGGTGGGGCAGGAGCGGGTACGGGCCCTGCTCGGGGCGTGACCGGCCGAGGCTGAACGCACGAGAACACGAAGCAGCGGAACGCCGAGCACCCGAACGCGGGAAGAGGGGCCCTCGGGAGAGGGCCCCTCTTCCTGCGTTCCCGCGTTCCCGCGTGCGGCGGACGGCGTGCGGCGTGGGTCGTGCGGCGGTCCCTCGGCGCCCGGGTCCGGGACCGCCCGCGTGCTCCGGCCGCTCAGGCGATGTGGTCCTCCTCCAGTTCCGCGTTGTGGCGGTTGGTGAAGCGGTTGACCATGCGCTTGGCGTCCTCGGGGGCGAGGCTGAGACCGAACTCCGCCTCCACGTTGTCCATCAGCTCGCGCGGGGTGGGGTAGCTGCCGTTGATCGACTGCTTGAAGACCTGGTAGTACGACTCCTCGTCCGGCTCCGAGCCGCCGCCCTCCCCCATCAGCCGGGTGCGGTTGGGTCCCACCGGGATCGGGAAGCTGCCCGTCTCCTCCGGGGAGGGCTCCGGCTCGGGCAGGGGCTCCTGCCGCGTGACCCGCTGCTGCGGGGTCTGCTGCGGCGGGACGCCCTGCTGCGGGATGCGCGGGGCGCTCCGGCCCGGGACCTCCTCGTGGGGGAAGTCCTCGTGAGGGAAGCCCTCCGGCGGGAAGTCGTCGTAGGGCGGCTCGTACGGTGCCTGTTCGGTGCCCGGACCGAACCCGGGACCGAACCCGGGACCGAACCCGGGATCGAACGCCGGGCCGGCCTGATGCTCGAAGTCCGGGTCGTGGTCCGGGTCGTAGTCGGGGTCGTAGCCGCCGTGGTACTCGACCGCGCGCGGGTCGCGGGAGTGCAGCCACTGGCTGCGGTCCTCGGCCGGGCCGGCCGCCGGTCCCGGCGGCCGCACGGCGGGAGCGGCCCCGGCGGCCCCGGCGACGGGTGTGGCTGCGGCGGGCGCGGCCGCCTCGGCGGCGGGGGCGAGCTCGGGCTGCCGGGTCACCGCCGGCAGGACGGCCGGGTCGATGCCCGCGGCGGCGAGGCCGGCGGGGGCGGTCTCGGCGAGCGGGACGCCGTAGCGGGCCAGCCTGAGCGGCATCAGGGACTCCACCGGTGCCTTGCGGCGCCAGCCGCGGCCGAAGCGGGAGCGCAGCCGGGCCTGGTAGACCAGGCGTTCCTGTTCCAGCTTGATGACCTGGTCGTAGGAGCGCAGCTCCCACAGCTTCATGCGCCGCCACAGCAGGAAGGTCGGCACCGGGGAGAGCAGCCAGCGGGTCAGCCGCACGCCCTCCATGTGCTTGTCGGCGGTGATGTCGGCGATCCGGCCGATCGCGTGCCGGGCGGCCTCCACGGCGACCACGAACAGCACCGGGATCACCGCGTGCATGCCGGTGCCCAGCGGGTCGGGCCAGGCGGCGGCGCCGTTGAAGGCGATCGTCGCGGCCGTCAGCAGCCACGCCGTCTGCCGCAGCAGCGGGAAGGGGATGCGGATCCAGGTCAGCAGCAGGTCCAGCGCGAGCAGCACGCAGATGCCCGCGTCGATGCCGATCGGGAAGACGTAGGAGAAGTCCCCGAAGCCCTTCTTCACGGCCAGTTCCCGCACGGCCGCGTAGGACCCCGCGAAACCGATGCCGGCGATGATCACGGCACCGAGGACGACCACACCGATGAGAACGCGGTGCATCCGTGTCAGCTGTAGTGGCGCGGCCACCCGTGCTCCCCTCCCGCTGCGTGCTGTTGTGCGGCCAACAGAGTGGCACATCTGTGCGGGGGACGGATGGCCGGTCCGGTGACCGATTCCGCGGACCGGCGGCGGGCCCGGCCCCCGCGGACCGCGGGCTCGCTCGAACCGGCCTGCTAGGGCGTGTTTCGAAAGTCCCGCCTGCCTGGCGGCGTCTGGCACGCACGCTCGCCGCGTTGTCGGGCTCGCCCCGATACATCCAGTATCGGGGCGACCCTCCGCCTTGCGATCGCACGCACCAGACGCCGCCAGACCTGCCCTTCGGGCAGACGACGCTACTTTCGAAACACGCCCTAGGAGGCGGACTTGGCCGTGGAGCCGGAGGGCTCGGGCGAGCCGGAGCTCTTCGGGGAGCCGGAGACCGAGGGAGAGGCCGAGCCGGTCGTGCTGCCGCCGCTCGTCCGCTGCACCGCGGCGACGGCCTCCTTGGCGGCCTTCTGCGCGTCCTTCATCAGCTCGTCGGCGTCCGGGGTCTTGTCACCCGCCAGGCCGGCGCCGCTGTAGTCGACCGTCACGACGACGTTCTCCACGCGCGCCACGACCGTCTGCTGCTTGAAGGCGCCTTCCTTCTTCTTCAGGTCGTAACGGACCGCCGTCGCCTCGTCGCCGGTGCCCGCGACCGGGGCCGACTTCACGTTCTTGGCGCCGCTCGCGCCCTGGGCGTCCTCGACCTGACGGTCGTAGTACTCCTCGGCCAGCTCGTCGCCCGCGCCGCGGGTGACGTCCGACTCGAAGCGCAGCAGCGAGACGTTGAGCCAGCGGAACTGGGAGCCCTTGACGCCGTTGTTGTCGAGGCTGTCCCAGGAGCAGCTGCCGCGCGACTCCACGTCGTTCGAGCTGCCCTCCTTGCCGGACTTGCCCGCCTGGGGAACCAGGTCCTTGAGCGTCTTCTCGGACAGCACGCCGCACGCCTCGGGCAGGCTGGTGTAGACGGCCGCTCGGACGGTCGGCGAGGGGCTCGCGGAGGCGGTCGCCGTCGGCTGCCCGGCCTTCGTAACGGAGCCGGAGCCGGAGCCGGAGTCGGAGCCGGAGTCCCCGGAGCAGGCCGCTGCCAGCAGCACCACGGGCAGGACGGCCGTGCCGGCCAGGGCCCGGCGCCGCCGTACCGCCCGCCGCCCGCGCTCGCTGCGCTCGTCGCGCTGGTCGCGTGCCCACGGCCGGAACGGCGTGGGACGTGCCCCGAGGTCGGCTCGCTGTGCTCGTCGCTGCATGGTTCCTTCACTCATGACACTCGTGGTTCCTGCGGTCGGATCGGGTCCGAGGGGCCACGGTACGCGGTGAGGGCCGCGGCCGGACGCGCTTCGGGTCCTCTGTCCGGGGGCGTGGTCCCGCCGTGCAAGAGGGCTACCCCGACAGCGAGTCGGCGAGCCGGGAGGCCAGCTTCCGTGCCCTGTCCTGCATTTCCTTGCTGTCGGGCACGCCTCCCAGCGTCGCCGGCTGCTCCTCGTACTCGATGGTCACGATGACGTTCGACGTGCGGAACGCCACAGTGACGGTGCGGCGCTTGGCTGTCGAGCCGGAGTTGCGCAGTTCGTCGTCGAGGAACGCCTCGTCGCCGAGCCCGTCGAGGAGGCGGGGCCGGACGTCGGCGGGTGTGCCGGACGGGGCCGGGTCCGCCGTGCCGCTGCCCGGGGACCCTTCGGCGCTGCCCGCTCCGCCCCCGGCGGCCCCCGTCCGCGACGCGGCCGCCGGGGAAGAGGAGGACGAAGCGGAGGACGAAGAAGATGAAGACGACGAAGACGACGAAGACGACGAAGACGACGAGGGCGACGCGGGGGGCGGGGCAGAGGGGGTCGTGGACCCGGAGGGCGTGGTGTCGGACGCGGGGGAGCCGGAGTCGGCCGGTTCGGGCAGGTCCGCGTCGAGGACCTTGCCGGCGAAGAGGGTCTCGGCCTCGCTGTCGTCGCTGACCGCAGCGTCGTAGGACACCACGCGCTCGAAGTCGACCAGCAGATGGTCCGTGGCCGCCGCGGACTCCACCTTCCAGCGGCAGCCGACCTTGCGGTCCGTGTCGTAGGTGAGCGTGGCCTCACCCTCGTAGGCCTGCTCGCGCCGGGACTCGTCGGCGATCTCGCGCAGGCCGGGCAGGAGGGCGTCCAGGGTGTCCGGGCCGACCGCGGCGCAGGCCTCGGGGAGCGTGCGGTAGCGGCCCGGTTCGGCGGTCGCCGCGCCGGCGCCGGAGTCCTCCGGGTTGGAGCCGTCCGCGGTCGCGGCACGGTCGGAGCCGCCGGTGCAGCCGGCCAGCAGCGCCGCGACGAGGGCGACGGTGCCGGGTACGAAGGCCTTCCGCTGCACGGTGGGGCTCCTCTCTCTCCTTCGACGGCGTGCCGGCCGGTGTGCCGGCGGGCGGGCCCGCCGGCGCGTCGGCGACTGCGCCGACGTCCGGACTGCTGCCCGGACTGCTGCCCGGACCGATGGCCGGACCGATGGCCGGACCGATGGCCGGGCTGCTTATTCGGTTGCCGCGCGGGGGTGCGACCCGCAGACAATGTGTATCGCACGCACTGCTGTGAACGCCGGTCCCCTGTCCCTTTCATTGACCTTGGCGTCGGTTTTGCGATTGATGACTTCTGTTGTCTCACGGGGGAATGAGGACGATATGTCGTACGTCGAGGTGCCCGGGGCCGAGGTGCCCATCCGGATGTGGGCCGATCCCGCGACGGTCGAGGACGTCGCCATGCAGCAGCTGCGGAACGTGGCCACGCTGCCGTGGATCGAGGGGCTCGCCGTGATGCCGGACGTCCACTACGGCAAGGGCGCGACGGTCGGGTCCGTCATCGCGATGCGCGGGGCGGTCTGCCCGGCCGCGGTGGGTGTGGACATCGGGTGCGGCATGTCCGCGGTCCGGACCTCCCTCACCGCGAACGACCTGCCCGGTGACCTGTCGCGGCTGCGGTCGAGGATCGAGCAGGCCATCCCGGTCGGGCGGGGCATGCACGACAGCCCGGTCGGCCCGGGAGGCTTCCACGGCCTGGCCACCGCCGGCTGGGACGACTTCTGGGGGCGGTTCGACGGGGTCGCCGAGGCGGTCAGGTTCCGCCAGGACCGCGCCCTGAAGCAGATGGGGACGCTCGGCGGCGGCAACCACTTCGTGGAGGTCTGCGTCGACAGCGAGCAGTCCGTCTGGCTGATGCTGCACTCCGGGTCCCGGAACATCGGCAAGGAGCTCGCCGAGCACCACATCGCCACGGCCCGGGAACTGCCCCACAACCAGGGCCTCGTCGACCGCGACCTCGCCGTGTTCGTCGCGGACACCCCGCAGATGGCCGCCTACGAGCACGACCTGTACTGGGCCCAGCAGTACGCCAGGTACAACCGGACGCTGATGATGGCGCTTCTGCAGGACGTGGTCCGCAAGGAGTTCAGGAAGGCCCGGGTGACCTTCGAGCCCGAGGTGAGCTGCCACCACAACTACGTGAGCCGCGAACGCTACGAGGACATGGACCTGCTCGTCACCCGCAAGGGCGCCATCAGCGCGCGGGCGGGCGAGTACGGCATCATCCCGGGCTCGATGGGCACCGGCTCCTACATCGTGAAGGGCCTCGGCAACGAGAAGTCCTTCAACTCCGCCTCGCACGGCGCCGGCCGGCGCATGAGCCGCAACGCGGCCAAGCGGCGGTTCTCGACCCGGGACCTGGAGGACCAGACGCGGGGCGTGGAGTGCCGCAAGGACTCCGGCGTCGTGGACGAGATCCCCGGCGCCTACAAGCCCATCGAGCAGGTCATCGACCAGCAGCGGGACCTCGTCGAGGTGGTCGCCAAGTTGAAGCAGGTCGTCTGTGTGAAGGGGTGAGACGACGGCCGGGCGGCACCGGCAGCCCGCCGTCTGCGCTGCCGCCGTCTGCCGGTGTCCGCCGCCGTCTGCCGCAGTTTGCCGGTGTCCGCCGGTGTCCGCCGGTGTCCGCCGGTCTCTGCCGGTGCGCGGGGTGCCGGGTGCACGGCCGGGGCCGCTACTTCGCGTGCCGGACCGCGTAGATCATGACGAGCGCCACGACGTGGATGCCGAAGAGGAAGTAGGCGAGCCACATCCACATCTGGCGCTCGTCGCGCTTCTCCCGCGCCTGGCGGGCCCGGAGGTGTTCCGGGGACTCGGGACCGGCCGCGGGACGCGGCCCGGGGTCCGGGGCGGAGCCGGCCGCCGGGCCCGGCGCGGGGCCGGGCTCGGGCTCGGGGCCGGGCGTGGTCCCGGTCACCCCTGCTCCCGGTGCACCTTGGTGTTGGAGGCCTGGGCGCGCGGGCGGACCACCAGCAGGTCGATGTTGACGTGGCTGGGGCGGGTCACGGCCCAGCTGATCGTGTCGGCGACGTCGTCGGCGGTGAGGGGCTGCGCCACACCCGCGTAGACCTTCTCCGCCTTCTCCGTGTCGCCGCCGAACCGGGTCAGCGCGAACTCGTCGGTCTTCACCATGCCCGGTGCGACCTCGATCACCCGGACCGGCCGGCCCACGATCTCCAGCCGGAGCGTCTCGGCGAGGACGTGCTCGCCGTGCTTGGCGGCGACGTAGCCCGCGCCGCCCTCGTAGGTGGCGAGGCCCGCCGTGGAGGACACCACGACCACCGTGCCGTCGCCGCTCGCCTCCAGCTTGGGCAGCAGGGCCTGGGTGAGGTTCAGGGTGCCGATGACGTTCGTCTCGTACATCGCGCGCCAGTGCGCCGGGTCGCCGGTGGCGACCGGGTCGGCGCCGAGCGCTCCGCCGGCGTTGTTGACCAGCACGCCGATCGTCCGGAACGCCGTGGCGAACTCGTCGACCGCCGCCCGGTCCGTCACGTCCAGCGGGTACGCCGTCGCCGAACCGCCCGCCGCGACGATCTCCTCGGCGAGCGCCTCGACACGGTCCTTGCGGCGCGCCGTCAGCACGACGCGGTAGCCGGCCTCGGCGAGCCGCCGCGCGGTGGCGGCGCCGATCCCGCTGCTCGCCCCGGTGACCACGGCGATGCGGGCGGCGGTGGACGGGGCGGCGGTGGCCATGGGGCTGCTCCTGGGGCTGGGACCGTGTGCTCGGGGTGCTCGGGGTGCTAGGGGTGCTCGGGCTCCTGCCAGGATAGGCGGAGCCCGGCGCCGCCCCGCGCCCGGCCGCCCCGCCACCGGCGGTCCCGCGGCCGGCCGTCGCGTGGTCCGGCGCCGCGCGGTCAGCCGCCCCGCGGGGCCCACATGATCACGGCCATCCCGGCCAGGCAGACCAGCGCGCCGGTCACGTCCCAGCGGTCGGGCCGGAAGCCGTCGGCGACCACGCCCCACAGCAGGGAACCGGCCACGAAGATCCCGCCGTACGCGGCGAGGACCCGGCCGAAGTGCGCCTCCGGCTGGAAGGCGGCGGCGAACCCGTAGGCGCCCAGGGCGAGGACCCCGCCGGTGATCCAGAGCGGCCCGCGGTGCTCGCGCAGGCCCTGCCAGATCAGCCAGGCGCCGCCGATCTCCAGCACGGCGGCCGCGACGAACAGGGCGGCGGAACGGGCGATCAGCATGCCCCCAGCCTGGCACGCCGGGCCCGCGTCCCCCGCCGGACGGTGCCTGTCACCTGATGGACGGCGCCTGCACGGGGCCGGGGCGTGGGATGCATAGCGGTGCGTGCCGGGCGCGTACCGAGCGGTCCCGGCGAGGTCTGGAGGGCTGGTGAGGGGCATGCGCAGGGCGGCACGGGGGCTGTGGGTGTGCGGTGCGGTGCTGGCGTTCGCCGGAACCACGGGAGCGGCCGGGGCGGTCGACGGGACCGGTGAGCCCGGGGCGGCGGCCGCCGTCGCTCCGGCGGTGGCGGTGGCGGTGGCCGGGCCGGATCGGGCGGTGGGGCCGGAGGCGGACCTGGCGTACCACGGGTTCGCGGTGATGGCCGACGGGCGGATGCGGGTGCGGTTCGCCGCGCGCAACCACGGGCCCGACGCGGTGGCCGACGCGACCGTACGGCTGCGGTGGTCGGCCCCGCTCGCCGACCGGCAGGAGCTGCCGCAGGGCTGCGCGCGGTACGGGGCGCAGGCGGTGGTGTGCCGGACGGGCGCGCTGCCCGCCGACGGCCCGAGGGAGCGGACGGAGCTGTCGGTGCGACTGCGCGGCGGGCCGTCGGAGGCGCTGCTGGAGCTGGACACGGTGTGGGGCGGGGGCGCGGTGGACCGGAACCGGGCCAACGACCGGCAGCGGGTGCTGGTGCTGGACACCGGGGACACGTACTACTTCTGACGGTCTCTCCGCCGCGGCGGGCCCGCCGCGGCGGCGCGTCAGGGCCCGTCCGGGCCGGCGCCGTAGCGCTGAGGCGCACTCCGCGGCCGCCTCGTCCTGGTCCCCTGACGCCCCGGGGGGCTCCCCCGCACGCGGGGAAACGGGGGAACGGGGCCACGGCCGGAGAGGTGTTCCCGGGGGAGGAGCGGGTCCGGACCGGGCCGGCCGGCCCGGATCCTCCGCACACCGGACGTGTCCGCGGGGCTCCGGGGCTCAGCGGGGAGGGTGCGGGGGGCGCGCGGGGCCGGCGGGTGTGGGGCGGAGGGTGAAGCCGATGACGGTGCCGCCGCCGGGGCGGGAGCGGGCGAAGGGGGACCCGCCGTGTGCGAGGGCGATCTCGCGGACGATGGACAGGCCGAGGCCCGAGCCGGGGAGGGCACGTGCGTCGGCCGCCCGGTAGAAGCGGTCGAAGACGCGGGCGAGGTCGTCCTCGGTGATGCCCGGTCCCCGGTCGAGCACCTCCACCCGCACGGGTGCGCCCGGTCCGCCGCTCACCCGGATCTCGATGGCGCCGGTTCCGCCGGGGTCGAACTTCGCCGCGTTCTCGACGAGGTTGGACACCGCCCGGGTCAGCAGACCGGCGCGGCCCTGGGTGACGGTCGGGCCGTCGGTGCGGACCGTGATCTCCCGGCCGGTGCGCCGCCGGGCCTGCGCGGCGACCTCCTCGGCCACCTCGGTGAGGTCCACCCGCTGGGGCGGCTCGCTGTCGGACTGGCCGGCGGCCAGGTCGACCAGCTCATTGACGAGGTCGGTCAGCTCCCGTGCCTCCTCCGCGAGGTCGGCGACCAGTTCCTCCCGGGCGCGGTCGGGCAGCTCGTCCATCCGCTTCAGCAGCGAGATGTTCGTCCGCAGGGAGGTCAGCGGCGTGCGCAGCTCGTGCCCGGCGTCCTGGACCAGCCGCCGCTGGTCCTCCTCCGACTGGGCGAGGCGGCCCAGCATGCGGTCGAAGGCGCGGCCGAGCCGCCCCACCTCGTCGTGGCCGGACACCGGGACCTGGATGCCGAGCCGGCGGGTGCGGGCGACGGCCTCGGCGGCGGAGGTGAGCACCACCAGCCGCCGGGTGATCCGCCAGGCCAGCCACCAGCCGAACAGGCCCGCGCCGAGCACGACGGCGCCGACCGTGCCCAGGGTGCGCCGCTGCAGCACCCGCAGCAGGTCCTCGGTGTCGCTGAACTGCTGCCCGACCTGTACCGCGCCCCGGCCGCCGCCGAGGGCGACGGTGGCCACCCGGTACACGTCGCCGCCGACGCCGACGTCCCGGTGCACCACCAGGCCTCCGGCCGTGGCGGCACCCGCGATCCGTACGTCGTCCCCGGCGACCGGGAGGCCCGGGCTGCCCTCGTCGAAGACGGACCCGTCGGGTCCGAGGACCTGCACGTCGGTGCGGGCCGGGCGCACCAGGTCGTGGCCGGGGGCCGAGGAGAAGTCGGCCGGGTTCATCGGGTCGCGCCGCACCTCGGCCCGTACGTCCTGCACCACCTCGTCGAACACGGTCTGCTGGTCCACCCGCACCAGGCGGGCCGCGGCGCTGTACGACAGGATGCCGACGAGCACGGTGACACCCGCGGTCACCGCGGCGAACGACAGCGCGAAGGTGGTGCGCAGCGACACCAGCCGCCACCGGCGGCCGCCGGCCACTCAGCCCTCCCGCAGGACGTAGCCCACCCCGCGCACCGTGTGGATCAGCGGGGCCGCGCCGGGCTCGTCCAGCTTGCGGCGCAGGTAGCCGACGTACACGGCGAGGTTCTTGGAGCCGGGGCCGAAGTCGTAGCCCCAGATGCGGTCGTAGATGGTGGCGTGGTCCAGGACCGTGCCGGCGTGCCGGGCGAGGAGTTCGAGGAGCTCGAACTCGGTGCGGGTCAGCTCCAGTTCGCGGTCGCCACGCCAGGCCCGCCGGGCCTGCGCATCCACCCGTACGCCGGCCGCCTCCAGGGTGCCGGGGGCGGGTGCGGAGGGCCGGGCGGGGGCGGCGGCGGTGGGGCCGGTGCGGCGCAGCAGGGCGCGCAGCCGGGCGAAGACCTCCTCCACGTCGAAGGGCTTGACGACGTAGTCGTCCGCTCCGGCGTCCAGGCCGGCGACCCGGTCGGCGGTCTCCACCAGCGCGGTCAGCATGAGGACGGGCGTGCGGTCGCCCTCGGCGCGCAGCTCGCGGCAGACCTGGAGCCCGTCCTTGCCGGGCATCATCACGTCCAGGACGAGCACGTCGGGCGGGGTGCGGTGGGTCTCGGCGAGGGCTTCGACCCCGTCGGCGACGGCGGTCACCCGGTACCCCTCCAGGGTCAGGGCGCGTTCCAGGGCGTGCCGGATCGCACGGTCGTCCTCGGCGAGCAGAAGTGTCGGGGCCACCCGACCAGTGTGGCAAAGCCACCCGTGCGGCAGGGCGGCCCCGGCCCTGGTGCGGGGCGGCCGTTCCCCTCCGGAAGGCGTCTCCCCTCCGGAAGGCGTCCCGGCACAGCGGGCCCGCCGCGACGGGCTGCGGGGACCGCTCAGGTCACGGCCAGACCAGGCAGTAGGGCTGGTGCCCGGCCTCGTGGAGGCGGTGGGAGAAGTCCTGCCACTCGTGGAGGAGCTGGTAGACGTCGAAGGCGTCCCGGGGGCCGCCGCGGTCGGGCACGGTGGACCAGATGAAGGCGGCCGCGCCCACGGCCTCCTCGCCGATGTCGCGGAGCGGGTCCACGACGGTCATCGGGAGCCGGACGACGGCGTAGTCGGGGTGCAGGACGACGAGTTCGAGCGGGGGGACCTTGTGGAGCGGGACGCCCTCGATGCCGGTCAGGACCATCGCGGCCATCGTCTCCGGCTTGATCTTGGTGAACATGCCGTTCATGCCGAGCTCGTCGCCGCCCAGCTCCTCGGGCCGCATCGAGATCGGGACGCGGGCCGCTGTGGCGCCGTCCGGCGCGCCGAAGTACTTGTACGTCACCCCCACCCGACCACCATTCCTGCTCCCGGCCCCGAGGGGCTCCGCCCGGCGGTCCCGCCGCCGCTCGGCCGCCTCCGGCTCACCCGGCCCGGCCTGGGCCCGGTGCGCCTCGCCCGTCTCTTCCGCGTCGCGTCGGTGCTTTCCCCGCCTGGCACGTCGAGGACCCAGGTCGTCAGTCCCCTCGCCCAGCCCGCCACCGCGATGCATATCTCCACCCGACTGCTTTTCTAGGACGCGAGGACCCCGCCGCGCAACCCGATCATCGTGTCAGTGACCTCCCCCACGGCCGCCCGCCGAAACGTGCGGTGGGAACTCCTGTCCGCAGGATCTTCGCAGCCCCTGACCGCCGTCGCCCGAATGACGTGTGTGTGTCAGCTCTCAGTCTCGCAGATGCTCGTCCGGGCGGTGCGGGATCGATCGCCGTCCGCCGCGGCCTACCCTGAACAGGTCACTGCCCACCGGAGTCCGAGAAGTCGGAGAAGTCGCAGGTCATGAGCGAACTGCCATATGCATACGAAGCACCCGTCTCGCAGGAGCTGTTCGACCGTGCGGCGGCCGTCACCCCGGGCGGGGTGAACTCCCCGGTGCGCGCCTTCCGGGCGGTGGGCGGCACGCCCCGGTTCATGGTGTCCGGCACCGGCCCGTACCTCACGGACGCCGACGGGCGCGAGTACGTGGACCTGGTCTGCTCCTGGGGGCCGATGATCCTCGGCCACTCCCACCCCCGGGTCGTCGCCGCCGTGCAGGAGGCCGTCGCCCGCGGCACCTCCTTCGGCACGCCCGGCGAGGGCGAGGTCGCCCTCGCCGAGGAGATGGTCGCGCGCATCGCGCCGCTGGAGCAGGTCCGGCTGGTCTCCAGCGGCACCGAGGCCACCATGTCGGCGATCCGGCTGGCCCGCGGCTTCACCCGCCGCGCCAAGGTGGTCAAGTTCGCCGGCTGCTACCACGGCCACGTCGACTCGCTGCTGGCCGCGGCCGGGTCCGGCGTCGCCACGTTCGCCCTCCCGGACACCCCCGGCGTCACCGGCGCCCAGGCCGGCGACACGATCGTGCTGCCGTACAACGACCTGGAAGCGGTGCAGGAGGCCTTCCACCGGCACCCCGGCGAGATCGCCTGTGTCATCACCGAGGCCGCCCCGGGCAACATGGGCGTCGTCCCGCCGCGGCCCGGCTTCAACCAGGGGCTCAAGGACGCCTGCGCCAAGAACGGCGCGCTGTTCATCTCCGACGAGGTGATGACCGGCTTCCGTACCAGCCGCGCCGGCTGGTACGGGGTCGAGGGCGTGGCTCCCGACCTGATGACCTTCGGCAAGGTGATGGGCGGCGGCTTCCCCGCCGCGGCCTTCGGCGGCCGTGCCGACGTGATGGCCCACCTCGCCCCGGCCGGGCCCGTCTACCAGGCCGGCACCCTCTCCGGGAACCCCGTCGCCACCGCCGCCGGGCTCGCCCAGCTGCGCCTGCTGGACGACGCCGCCTACGACACCGTGAACGCGGTGTCGGAGCAGGTCCGGACGCTGGTCACCGACGCGCTCGCCAAGGAGGGCGTCGCCCACCGGCTGCAGACCGCGTCCAACATGTTCTCGGTGTTCTTCACCGACCGCGAGGTGCGCGACTACGAGGACGCCAAGCGGCAGGAGTCCTTCCGCTTCAACGCGTTCTTCCACTCGATGCTCGCGCAGGGCGTCTACCTGCCGCCGTCCTCCTTCGAGTCCTGGTTCGTGTCCACCGCGCACGACGAGCGCGCCCTGCAGCGGGTCGCCGACGCCCTCCCGGCGGCGGCCCGCGCCGCCGCCGAGGCGAACCCGGCGGAGGCGGGCGCATGAGCGGGGGGAACGAGCGGACGAGGCGCGGGGAGCAGCCGATGAGCGGACGGGACATCACCGTCGTACACCTGATGCGGCACGGCGAGGTCGCCAACCCGGACGGCGTGCTGTACGGCCGGCTGCCCGGCTACCACCTGTCCGAACTGGGCCGGCGGATGGCCGACCGGGTCGCCGAGCACCTCGCCGGGCGGGACGTGAGGTACGTCTGCTCCTCCCCGCTGGAGCGGGCGCAGGAGACCGCGACGCCGATCGCGAAGGCGCACGGGCTCGACCTCGCCACCGACGACCGGCTGATCGAGGCGGAGAACGTCTTCCAGGGCAAGACCTTCGGCGTCGGTGACGGCGCGCTGAAGAAGCCCGCCAACTGGAAGCACCTCGTCAACCCGTTCCGGCCGTCCTGGGGTGAGCCGTACACCGACCAGGTGGCGCGGATGACGGACGCGCTGGACGCCGCCCGGGACGCCGCCCGCGGGCACGAGGCGGTGCTGGTGAGCCATCAGCTGCCGATCTGGATCGTCCGCTCCCACGTCGAGCGGCGCCGGCTCTGGCACGACCCGCGCCGCCGCCAGTGCACGCTCGCCTCGCTGACGTCCTTCACCTACGACGGCGACCGGATCGTCTCCGTCGGCTACACCGAGCCCGCCCTGGACCTGGTCCCCGCGCACCTGCGGGCCGGCGCCAAGCCGGTCAAGGGTCAGGACAAGGCGTTCGGGGCGTAGTCCCACAGGGGCGTTCCCGAAGGCGTGCCCCTTCGGGCCTCGGGCGTACGGGCCTCGGGTGTACGGGGCTCGGTCGTACCGGGCTCGGGCGTACGGGGCTCGGTCGCGGGGGGCTTCGCCCTCCGGGGGCGCGTCGAGGTGCCCCCGGGAGGCGCGGGTGGCCCGTGGTGGGGGCGATTCGCCCCGTTACGGAATCGCCACAAAACGGCGGAACCTCCCCGTTCGCCGCGGCCTCTTCCCGGGTGACCACGAGAGAACGCGACGAACTGGGGGGCGCCATGCGCTCTGTCACCCGAACGGTCACCCGAACGGTCAGCCGAACGGTCAGCCGAACGGTCAGCCGAAGGGGAGCACTCGGACTCGGCGCGGGGGCCGCCGCCGTCGGACTCGCCGGATGCGGCCCCTCCGCCTCCTCCGACGGGACGGGCCGTACCCCCGGTTCCGGCGCCGCGGCCGGGGGCGGGAAGAACTCCTCCTCCCGGTCCCCGGGCTCGCCGTCCCCCACCGTCCGCCCGCTCGGTGACGGCTCCACCGCGTTCACCGGGCGGCAGCCCCGTCAGCCCGAGCGCCCCGTGCCGCTGGAGCCCGGCGAGAAGCCGCCGCAGTTCGTCGTGTTCTCCTGGGACGGCGCGGGCGAGGTCGGCAACGGCCTGTTCCCCCGGTTCCTGGACCTCGCCGAGAAGCACGGCGCGTCGATGACGTTCTTCCTCTCCGGGCTGTACCTGCTCCCCGAGTCGAAGCAGCGCCTGTACGACCCGCCCAACAACCGGCGCGGCGCCTCCGACATCGGCTACCTCACCGACGAGCACATCCGGATGACGCTGGCCGGGCTGCGCCGCGCCTGGCGGGAGGGCCACGAGATAGGCACCCACTTCAACGGGCACTTCTGCGGCGACGGGCACGGCTCCGTCGCCCACTGGACGCCCCGGCAGTGGCGCAGCGAGATCGACCAGGCGAAGGCCTTCGTGAAGGAGTGGCGCACCAACACCGGCTGGAGCGAGGAGCCGCCGCTGCCCTTCGACTACGACAAGGAACTCGTCGGCGGCCGCACGCCCTGCCTGCTCGGCCAGGACAACCTGCTGCCCGTCGCCCGCGAGCTCGGCTGGCGCTACGACGCCTCGTCCCCGGGCGGCCTGCAGGTGTGGCCGGTGAAGAAGCAGGGCGTCTGGGACCTGCCGCTGCAGCAGATACCCTTCCCCGGCCGCAGCTTCGAGGTCCTCTCGATGGACTACAACATGCTCGCCAACCAGTCGCTGAACTCCACCAACGCCCCGGCCCACCACCACCCGGCCTGGCGCGAGCAGGCGGCCCAGGCCTACATATCCGGCTTCAAGCGGGCATACAAGACGAATCGGGCGCCCTTCTTCATCGGCAACCACTTCGAGCAGTGGAACGGCGGGATCTACATGGACGCCGTCGAGGAGGCGCTCGTCCACATGGCGCGCGAGCGGGACAAGGGCGGTGACATCCGGCTGGTGTCCTTCCGGCAGTTCACGGAGTGGCTGGACGTGCAGCGGCCCGAGGTCCTCGGCAAGCTGCGCACCCTGGGTGTGGGGCAGGCCCCCGCGGGAGGCTGGAAGGCCCTGTGACCGCAGGGGTGCCGCACCGGCCGCGGACGCCGCGAGGGCCGCGGTACGGACAGCCGCGCGAGACGCGGTACGGACGCCGTCCCGGTCGGCGTGCGGGCGCCGTCACGGTCGCCGCGCGCACGCCGCGACCGACGCCGCGACGCACGCCGCGACGGACTTGGTGACGGGCGCTGTGACCGACGCCGTGACCGACGCCGTGACGCGCGCCGCGACCGACGCCGCGACGCACGCCGCGACCGACGCCGCGACGGACGTGGTGACGGGCGGGTGACGGGTGCGGGCGGACCTGTCCGGAACCCCCCGGAACCCCCCGGAACCCTCCCGGAATCCCCCGGAACCGGCCCTGACATGGGGCTTCGTACCTGCGAGGGGGGTGGGAAAGATCCGCAGAACGGGCATGCGAAACTTTTCACATGAGTGCCGCCAGCCGTACCACCCTGCTCGCCGCCGGTGCCGTCGTCACCGCGCTGGCGCTGTCCGCGTGCACCTCCCAGGGCACCTCCGGAGGCGGCGGCGGCACCAACTTCGTCACCGGCGACGACGGCATCGCCACCGCCGCCGAGGACGACCGGAGTGCCGCGCCCGTGCTCGACGGCGAGACCCTCGACGGCAAGCGGCTCAGCACCGGCGACTACCGCGGCAAGGTCCTCGTCCTGAACGTGTGGGGCTCCTGGTGCGGCCCCTGCCGGGTCGAGGCGAAGAACTTCCAGAAGGTCTACCAGGACGTCAAGGACCAGGGCGTCGAGTTCGTCGGCATCAACACCCGGGACACCAGCACCGTCCCCGCCGTCGCCTTCGAGAAGGAGTGGGGGATCACCTACCCCAGCCTGTACGACCCGACCGGCAAGCTGCTGCTCCGCTTCAAGAAGGGCACCCTCAACCCGCAGCTCGTGCCCTCCACCCTCGTCATCGACCGCGAGGGCGGGATCGCCGCCCGCGCGCTCCAGCCGCTGAGCGAGAGCAAGCTGCGCGAGATGATCGACCCGGTCCTCGCGGAGAAGTGACGTGACCGCGCTGTCCTCCCTGGCCGCGGCCACCGACCCGAACTCCACCGTCCTGCACGGCGCCCTGCTGCTGGCGCTGCCGCTCGCGGTCCTCGGCGGTCTCGTCTCCTTCTTCTCCCCCTGCGTCCTGCCGCTCGTCCCCGGCTACCTCTCCTACGTCACCGGCGTCAGCGGCACCGACCTCGCCGAGGCCCGCCGCGGCCGGATGGTGGCGGGCGCCTCGCTGTTCGTGCTCGGCTTCACGGTCGTGTTCGTCTCCGGCGGCGCCCTGTTCGGCTTCTTCGGCTACACCCTGCGCGAGCACCAGGCCGTCCTGTCCAAGGTGCTCGGCGTGCTCATGATCCTCATGGGCGTGTTCTTCATGGGCCTGATGCCCTGGCTCACCCAGCGCGAGTTCCGGTTCCACCGGCGGCCCGCGGCCGGACTGGCCGGCGCCCCGCTGCTCGGCGCGCTGTTCGGCATCGGCTGGACGCCCTGCATCGGCCCCACCCTCGCCTCCGTGCAGACCCTCGCCATGGAGCAGGCCAGCGCCGGCCGCGGCGCCGTCCTGACCATCGCCTACTGCCTGGGGCTCGGCATCCCCTTCGTGCTGGCCGCGGTCGCCTTCCGCAAGGCCCTCGGCGCGTTCGGCTGGGTCAAGCGGCACTACGTGTGGGTGCTGCGCATCGGCGGCACCATGATGATCCTCACCGGTGTGCTGCTGCTGACCGGGGCGTGGGACAGTCTCGTGCGGGAGATGCAGAACTGGTCCGACGGCTTCACGGTGGGGATCTGATCCATGACCAAGACGACGCCCAGCGCCCCCGAGGACCAGGACCTCGGCGCCGCCGGCACCCAGCTGTCCACCGCGCCGCAGGAGGAGGCCCCGAGCCTGCCCGCCCTCGGCGTGACCGGCTGGGTCCGCTGGTTCTGGCGCCAGCTGACCTCCATGCGGGTGGCGCTGCTGCTGCTCCTGCTGCTCTCCCTCGCCGCGATCCCCGGTTCACTGATCCCGCAGACCGGCAACGACATCACCCAGGTCGATGACTTCCGGCAGCGGCACGGCACCCTCGCCCCCGTCTACGACCGGCTCGGCCTCTTCCACGTCTACAGCTCGGTGTGGTTCTCCGCGATCTACATCCTGCTGTTCGTCTCCCTCATCGGCTGCATCGTCCCGCGCACCTGGCAGTTCACCGGCCAGCTCCGCGGCCGCCCGCCGGGGGCGCCCCGCCGCCTGACCCGGCTGCCCGCCCACACCACGTGGCGCACCGCCGCCGCACCCGAGGAGGTCCGCGGGGCCGCACTCGCCCTGCTGAGGCGGCGCCGCTTCCGCGCCCACCTCAGCGGCGACGCCGTGGCCGCGGAGAAGGGCTATCTGCGCGAGGCCGGCAACCTCGTCTTCCACCTCGCCCTGATCGTGATGCTGGTCGCCTTCGCCTGGGGCCAGCTGTTCAAGTCCGAGGGCAACAAACTGGTCGTCGAGGGCGACGGGTTCTCCAACACGCTCTCCCAGTACGACGACTTCAAGTCCGGCAGCCTCTTCCGGAACGACGACCTGGAGCCGTTCAGCTTCACCCTCGACCGCTTCACCGGCACCTACGAGCCGACCGGCCCCAACCGAGGCACCCCCCGCACCTACGAGGCCGACCTCACCTACAGCGAGGGCGCCGACGGCGAGGAGCGGAAGACCACCGTCGAGGTCAACGAGCCGCTCCGGATCGGCGACGCCAAGGCCTACCTGGTCAGCCACGGCTACGCGCCGGTCATGACCGTCCGCGACGGCAAGGGCGAGATCGTCTTCCAGGACGCCGTGCCGCTGCTCCCGCAGGACGGCAACGTCACCTCCTCCGGCGTGGTCCGCGTCCTGGACGGCTACCGGAACGCGCAGGGCACGGGCGAGCAGCTCGGCTTCCAGATCTGGTTCCTGCCCACGTACAGCGAGGGCACGATGGTGTCCCGGTTCCCGGCGCTGATCAGCCCGATGATGGCGGTGAACGCCTACCACGGCGACCTCGGCGTGAACTCCGGCATCCCGAAGAACGTGTACCAGCTGGACAAGACGCACATGAAGGAGTTCAAGGACGCCGACGGCAACCTGCTGAAGAAGCAGCTGCGTCCCGGCGACACCCTCCAGCTCCCGAACGGCGCCGGCTCGATCACGTACGAGAAGGAGACCCGGGAGTGGGCGGGCTTCCAGATCGTGCAGGAGCCGGGTGGCGGCTGGGCGCTGACCGGTGCCGTCGCCGCGATCGCGGGCCTCGCGGGCTCCCTGTTCATCCAGCGCCGCCGCGTCTGGGTGCGGGCCGTCCCCGGCGACGACGGGGTCACCGTGGTGGAGATGGCCGGCCTCGGCCGCAGCGAGTCCACCAGGCTGCCCGAGGAACTCGGCGACCTCGCGGCCGCCCTGTACGAGCGGGCACCGGGCGCCCCCGACCCGGACAGCGCCCCCGACTCCGGGAGCGCCCCGAAGCCCGGGGGCGACGCCGCCTCCCTCACCCCCGACCCCCCAGCCGTACCTGCCGAAGGGGCTGACAAGCCGTGACTTTCGCCGCCGCGAGCGATCTGGCCGCCGCGACCAACGAGAACCTCGCGAACATCAGCAACACGCTGATCTACTCCTCGATGGCCGTCTACACCCTGGCCTTCTTCGCGTACATCGCCGAATGGCTCTTCGGCAGCCGCAGCAGGGTCGGCCGTACCGCCGCCGCGCTCACCCCCCGCGACGCCGGGCAGCGGGCCGGCGCGCCCGCGGTCACGGTGAACTCGGCGGGCGGCGGCACCGCGGTGCTGGAGCGGCCGCGGGTCACCGTGCGGGCCGCGGCGGGCTCCCGCGACGTGCCCGACGGACCCGGCGCGCACGGCGGCGACGAGCAGGGCGACCTCTACGGCCGGATCGCCGTCTCCCTCACCGCCCTCGCCTTCCTGGTGGAGTTCGGCGGCGTCCTCACCCGCGCCCTGTCGGTGGAGCGCGCGCCGTGGGGCAACATGTACGAGTTCAACATCACCTTCTCCACCGTCGCGGTCGGCGTCTACCTGCTGCTGCTGGCCCTGCGGAAGAACGTCCGCTGGATCGGCCTGTTCCTGACCACCTCGGTGCTGCTCGACCTCGGCCTCGCCGTCACCGTCCTCTACACCGCCAGCGACCAGCTGGTCCCCGCCCTGCACTCGTACTGGCTGTACATCCACGTCTCGACGGCGATCCTGTGCGGCGCGGTCTTCTACCTGGGCGCCGTCGCCACGATCCTCTACCTGTTCAAGGACTCCTACGAGAACAAGCTGGCCACCGGTGGCAGGCCGGGCAGCTTCGCCCACTCCGTGCTGGACCGGCTGCCGTCCTCGGCCTCCCTGGACAAGTTCTCCTACCGGGTCAACGCGGCCGTCTTCCCGCTGTGGACCTTCACGATCATCGCGGGCGCGATCTGGGCCGGCGACGCCTGGGGCCGCTACTGGGGCTGGGACCCCAAGGAGACCTGGTCCTTCATCACCTGGGTCGCCTACGCCGGGTACCTGCACGCCCGGGCCACGGCCGGCTGGAAGGGCCGCAGGGCCGCCTGGCTGGCCCTGATCGCCTTCGGCTGCTGGCTGTTCAACTACTACGGCGTCAACATCTTCGTCTCCGGCAAGCACTCCTACGCCGACGTCGGCCTGGACGCGCTGCGAGCCGTCGGCTTCTGAGCCGCCCGGTCCGCAGCGGCCGGCGGCCCGGCCGCCGTGACCCCGGAGGGCGTGCGTGCCGCGTCCCGCGGGGTCACGCTGGTGTCATGACCGGATCCATCGAGCAGGGCACCAGCCAGACCCACGGGAACACGCACATCCTGCACTTCCTGGTACGGCTGCCCAGGCCCATGGACAGCGTCTGGCCCGCCCTGGCCACCCCCGAGGGGCTGGCGGGCTGGCTCGCGCCGGCCGACGCCCTGGAGCCCCGGCTGGGCGGCGCGGTCGCGCTCCGCGGCCTCGGCACCGGCCGGGTCACGGCCTGGGACGTGGACCGGGTCGCCGAGTACACGCTGGAGGAGGGCGGCCGTGTCCGCTTCCACCTGGAGCGTGACGGCGACACCGCCTGCGTGCTGCGCTTCACCCACGAGTTCCAGGGCGAGGGGGAGACGGAGCGGAACTGGCGGACCCGCTTCGACCGCCTCCTCGGCCGGATACGGACCACACCGCGCTGACCAGGGGCCCACCGCGGGGGCCGGTACCGGATGTCGCAGGCCGGGCCGGGGCGGGCGGGTGCCGGGATGTCCAGCGCTGCGAGGCCGTGCCCGCGCAGCTCGCCGTGGTCACGGAGCCCTTGGCCGTTCCCACGTCGAGGCAGCCGCCGTTGGCGCCGACCAGGGTGCCGCCGGAGCCGGTCCACCGGCTCCGGGACGCCGAGCCGTCGCGGCTGCCCACGAAGACGGCCTGGCCGAGCAGGTTCGCCGCCAGGCAGCCGCCGCTCTCCGGCGGCTCCGCCCCGCTGCCCGTCAGGTCCTGGCTCATCGGGCGTAGGCCCCCAGGCCGACCAGGCAGTACACGTACTCGTTGAGGGTCGTCCCGTTCAGCGTGTAGCGGTAGTGGTACGCGTACTCGGTCCGCGTGTCGGCCTCGCAGCGGCTCATGTCCGAGGTGAACGGGATCGTCTGGATCACCTTGTAGTGCGCGTCGGAGGCCGAGCAGTCGACCTCCTCGACGTCGACGCTCTGCGCGGTCGTGGAGTCGGGCAGCTGCCCGTTGAGACAGGTGCCGGTGGTGAAGGGGTCGGGCTCCTCCGGCTCCGCGGCGGCGTCGGAGCCGGAGCCGTAGGAGCCGTCCGACCCGTCCGACCCGTCCGAGCCGTAGGAGTCGTCCGATCCGTCCGAGCCGTAGGAGTCGTCCGACCCGTCCGATCCGTAGGAGTCGGCCGGCTCGTCCGGGACGTACGGCGACGAGGTGGCGTACGGCGACGAGGTGGCGGCCGGCCGGTACGCGGTGCCGCGGTCGCCGTCGTCGTTCGCACGGAGGATCAGGCCGACCCCGAGGACGAGCGCCCCGGCCACCGCGAGGACGGCCAGGCAGCCCTTCGCACCGCTGCCCGGTGGTGGTGTTCCGGCGCCGGGCGGCTTCGGCTGCTGCGGTATCTGCGACATGCGGCCAGTCTGGATCACTCCAGCCGAAAACTGGAGTCTGTTTCTAGAAAAATATTTTAGAAACGGAAGGATGACCTACGCTTTCGTCGCATGAGCCCCAAGCAACAACGCGGCGAGGCGACCGCCGAACTGCTCCTGGACGCCGCGCTGCGGGTGTACGCCGAGTCCGGCGATCAGGGCCTCACCGTCAGTGCGATCACCCGGACCAGCGGGGTCAGCCTCGGGAGCCTCTACCACCACTTCGGCAGCATCGACGGGCTGGTCGACGCGCTCCTGCGGCGCTGGCTGGGACGCCTGCTGGGGGAGCTGGCCGGAGCGCTGCAGCAGACCCGGACCGCCCGCTCGGGCATCGGGGCACTGACCCGGGCCTATCTGACGTTCATCGAGGAACACCGCGCCGCGGCGCTGCTGCTGCACTCCGCCCGCGCCGACCAGCAGGGCATGGCCGAGGCGCCGGAACTCCGCGACTCCCAGGAGGCCCGCGTCTCGGCCTTCGCCGCGTGGATCGGCCACCACGTCGAGACCGGTGAGGTGGCCCCGCTGCCCGTGCCCCTGATGGAGTCCCTGGTCCTCGGCCCCGTCGTGGCGACGGCCCGCCGCTGGCTGTCGGGCATCGACGACGTGTCCCTGGACGAGGCGGCCCGGGTCCTGCCGGACCGCATCTGGCTGTCCGTGCGCGCGGAACAGGCCGGCCCCCCCGGGGGCTCCGGTACCCCCGGGGACCCCGGTACCCCGGAGGGCTGACGGCTCCCGGCCGCCGCCGACGACGACGGGGCCGGGCCCGTCTCAGTCGCCCTGCGGCTCCTCGCCGCGCTCCCTGCGGCGCAGCTCCTCCTCGCGGCGGCGCAGGTCGGCCTCCCAGTCCTTCAGCAGGGCCTCGTCCTTCTTGTTGTCCTCGGCGAGGGACTTGAGGAACTCGGGGTTGTCGTCGGGGGCGACGTACCGGGCGCGGTGGTCGCGGTGCCACTCCGCGGGGGTGCGGCCGTCCGCCGGGACGTTGCGGACCTTGCCCGTGACGAGCCAGGCGATCGGGCCGACGATCCAGAACAGCAGGACGATGAACACCCACGCGATCTTCGGCAGATGCCGGGCCTCGTCCTCGGGCGTGTTCAGGCAGTCGATCAGCGCGAAGATCGTCAGTGCCAGCGGCACGAGGTACATCAGCAGCCTGAGCATGGAGTACAGCCCCCAGGGGTCGCGGTGGGGCTCCGTGTCCGGCCCCGGTGACGGCCTCAGGTTAGCCGCTCGGGGATACTGGGCCCCATGGCTTACGACGATCTTCGCTCCCTGCTCAGGGCACTGGAGCGCGAGGGCGACCTGAAGCGCGTCAAGGTGGAGGTCGACCCGTACCTGGAAGTCGGGGAGATCGTCGACCGGGTCAACAAGCAGGGCGGGCCGGCACTCCTCTTCGAGAACGTGAAGGGCTCCTCGATGCCCCTCGCGATGAACGTCTTCGGTACCGACCGGCGGCTGCTGAAGTCCCTCGGCCTGAAGTCGTACGACGAGATCAGCGAGCGGATCGGCGGCCTGCTGAAGCCGGAGCTGCCGCAGGGCTTCGTCGGAGTGCGGGAGGCGTTCGGCAAGCTCGGCGCGATGGCGCACGTGCCGCCGAGGAAGGTCAAGCCCGACGGCGCGCCCGTGCAGGAGGTGGTGCTGCGCGGCGACGAGGTGGACCTGGACGAGCTCCCGGCGCTGTTCACCTGGCCGCAGGACGGCGGTTCCTTCTTCAACCTGGGCCTGACCCACACCAGGGACCCGGAGACCGGTGTCCGCAACCTCGGGCTGTACCGGCTCCAGCGGCACGACCGGCGCACCATCGGGATGCACTGGCAGATCCACAAGGACAGCCGCAACCACTACCAGGTCGCCGCCCGCAAGGGCGAGCGGCTGCCGGTCGCGATCGCCTTCGGCTGCCCGCCGGCCGTCACCTACGCCTCCACGGCCCCGCTGCCCGGCGACATCGACGAGTACCTCTTCGCCGGGTTCGTCGCCGGCAAGCGGATCGAGATGGTCGACTGCAGGACCGTCCCGCTCCAGGTGCCCGCGCAGGCGGAGGTCGTGCTGGAGGGCTGGCTGGAGCCGGGAGAGATGCTGCCGGAGGGGCCGTTCGGCGACCACACCGGCTTCTACACCCCGCAGGAGCCGTTCCCCGCGCTCACCGTCGACTGCGTGACGATGCGGCGGCGCCCGCTGCTGCAGTCCATCGTGGTCGGCCGGCCGCCGACGGAGGACGGCCCGCTGGGCCGCGCCACCGAGCGGTTCTTCCTGCCGCTGCTGAAGGTGATCATCCCGGACATCGTGGACTACCACCTGCCCGAGGCGGGCGGCTTCCACAACTGCGCGATCCTCTCGATCGACAAGAAGTACCCCAAGCACGCCCAGAAGGTCATGCACGCCGTGTGGGGCGCCCACATGATGTCCCTGACCAAGCTGATCGTGGTCGTGGACTCCGACTGCGACGTCCACGACCTGCACGAGGTCGCCTGGCGGGCGCTGGGCAACACCGACTACGCCCGCGACCTGACCGTGGTGGAAGGACCCGTCGACCACCTCGACCACGCCTCCTACCAGCAGTTCTGGGGCGGGAAAGCGGGCATCGACGCGACCCGGAAGTGGCCCGAGGAGGGCTACACGCGCGACGGCGGCTGGCCCGAGATGGTCCTGCCGGACCCGGAGACCGCCGAGCGGGTCACCCGACGCTGGAAGGAGTACGGCCTGTGACGGGCGCCGAGACGATGCCGCGGGGCGGCGCGGAGCCGGCCCGCCCCGGCCGCCGCGGGAACGTTCCCGCGTACGGCGGGGACGCGCCGGGGCACGGCGGGAACCGGCCCGGGCACTGTGGGGACCGGGCCGGGCACTGTGGAAACGCTCCGGGACGCGCCGCGGCGGTTCCGGCCTACGGTGCGGACGCTCCGGGGCACGGGGCGAGCGTTCCGGGCCGCGGCGCCACCGCTGCGGGGTGGCGCCGGTGAGCTCCGCCTCCGCCGCGATCCCGCAGCCGGGACGCACCCGGGCGTTCCTGAGGCTCGTGATGATCGAGCACTCGGTCTTCGCGCTGCCCTTCGCCTACATCGCCGCGCTCACCGCCATGTACCAGTGGGACCGCACCATCCACTGGGGCAAGCTGCTGCTGGTCACCGTCTGCATGGTCGGCCTGCGCACCTTCGCGATGGCCGTCAACCGGATCATCGACCGGGAGATCGACGCGCGCAACCCGCGCACGGCGCAGCGCGAGCTGGTGACCGGGGCGGTGTCCGTGCGGCACGCCTGGACCGGCGCCCTGATCGCCCTGGTCGTCTTCCTCGGGGCGGCCGCCCTGCTGAACCCGCTCTGCCTGGCGCTCGCGCCGGTCGCGGTGATCCCGATGGTGGTCTACCCCTACGGGAAGCGGTTCACGAACTTCCCGCAGGCCATCCTCGGCCTCGCCCAGGCCATGGGCCCGGTGGGCGGCTGGCTGGCGATCACCGGGCAGTGGTCGTGGGACGCGGTGATCCTCGGCCTGGCCGTCGGCGTCTGGATCGGCGGCTTCGACCTGATCTACGCCTGCCAGGACGTCGAGACCGACCGCGAGACCGGGGTCCTGTCGGTGCCGGCCCGCTTCGGCGTCCCCGCGGCGATCCGGGGCGCCCGGGCCTGCCACGCCGTCACGACGGCCCTGCTCGCCTGGTACGCCCTGGTCACGGACGCCGGCGCGTTCTTCTGGCTGGGGCTGCTCGTCGTGGCCGGCGCCTTCCTCTACGAGCACAGCATCGTCCGCCCGCACGACCTGTCCCGCCTCAACCGCGCGTTCTTCAGCGTCAACGGGTTCATCGGCATCGCCCTGTTCGGGTGCGCACTGCTGGACCTGCTGGCCCGGGGGCTGACCGTCTGAATACGGTGCGGCCAGCCATCGAGGACGGGACCCGAGGGAGGCCACCGTGACCGTCTCCGGAACCGACCGCCTGCACGCGCGGCCCAGCAGGCCGGCGGACATGTTCCCCGGCTTTCTGACGGAGACCGTCGAGGCGGCATCGTGATGAACCCGGTCAGGCCGTTCCACGGGAAGACCGTTCAGCGGCTGTGGGCGATCGTCGACGCCCCGTTTCCCTCGGACCTGGCCCTGGTGAGCGGCGCGGCGTTCGTCTTCGACGGCTCCGACGAGTTCTGCCCCGGCCTCGCCGTGAACCCGGGCCGGGGCCGAGGCCGCGAACCGCAGTGCGTACCCTGCCGACCTCATCGACCTCATCGACCTCATCGAGCTCGTCGACCTCATCGAGCTCGTCGCCGAGGTGGTCTCCCCCGAGAGCATCCGCCGGGACCACGAGCTCAAGCCCCTCCGGTACGCCGGGCGCGGGGCCGCCCACCACCTGGTCCTGGACCCGCTCGACGAGGGGCACCTGGCCACGCTGTGGAACCCCGGACCGGACGGCCACCGGGGACGCGATCTGGTTCCGTACGGCCCGGACGTCGAGGCCGACGCCCCCTGGGGACGGCCGACGATCCCCACCGGGCGCATGCCGGTGGACCCGCGGGCGCACGCCCCGGCCTGAGCCACACCCGTCCCACCGGTACGCTCAAGAGGTGAACGCAGGAGAATCGCAGCGCAGGCCTTGGATCGTGGGGGTGTCCGGGGCGTCCGGGACGCCCTACGCGGCGGCTGTGCTGCGGGCGCTGCTGGAGGCCGGGGAGAGCGTCGACCTGGTGGTCAGCCGGGCCTCGCGGCTGACGCTGCTGGACGAGACCGGGATCTCCTTCCGGGACGCGCACTGGCGGGACGACCTGCGCGCCTGGCTGGGCCGCGGGGCCGACGGCAAGCCCGGCACCTTCGACGTCGAGCTGTCGGCGGTGCGGTACTGGAACGCCGGGGACCTGGCCGCCGGGCCGTCCTCGGGCTCGTATCCCACCCGGGGCATGCTGATCGTGCCCGCCTCCACGGCCTGCGTCGCCGGGGTCGCGCTCGGCCTGTCGAAGGACCTGCTCCAGCGGGCGGCGAGCGTCACCCTCAAGGAGCGCCGCACGCTGGTCGTGGCCGTCCGGGAGACCCCGCTGAACGGGCAGACCCTGCGCCACCTGGTCACCCTCGACGACGCCGGCGCCGCCGTCGTGCCCGCCTCGCCCGCCTTCTACGCCGGGGCCACGCACATCCAGGACCTGGTGGACTTCGTGGCCGGACGCGTGCTGGACGCGGCGGGCGTCCGACACGGCCTCTACCGCCGCTGGGAGGGCGACCTCGGCGGAGCGCGCCCCTCCTGACCGGCGGGCGCCCCGCACCGGGCGACCGGCCGCCGGACCAACCCCCCACTCCTCTTTGTCCCTCTTTCTTTCTTTTGTCCCTCTTGAATCTCGGAAGGCTTCGATCGCATGGACGCGGTGGACAGGCAGCTCATCCAGGCCCTGAGAGAGAACGGCCGGGCCTCTTACGCGGAGCTGGGGCGCCTCGTCGGCCTGTCGGGCCCCAGCGTCACCGACCGCATCAACCGGCTGGAGGCGGCCGGCGTCATCACCGGCTACCGGGCCACGGTCGACGCCGCCTCCCTCGGCCTCGGCGTCACCGCCCTCATCGGCATCTCGCTGTCCGACGCCACCGACCACGAGGACGTGGCGCGACGGATGAAGGACTTCACCGAGATCGAGGACTGCTGGTTCATCGCCGGCGACGACTCGTACATGCTCAAGGTGCGGGCGGGCGACGTGGACGGGCTGGAGCGCATCATCCGGCGGCTGTCGGGCACGAAGGGCGTCTCCCGGACCCGCACCACCATCGTGCTCTCCACCAAGTGGGAGAACCGCGTGGGCGAGCTGCCCGAGGAGGTGTAGCCACCCGGCACGCCCCGGCCGGGCCTGCTCCCGGCCGGGCTTGCCCCCGGCCCCGGCGCGCCCCGGCCAGGGGCACGCCGCCCGGCCCCGGGTGTCCCCGGCGCGGCCCGGTGCGCCCCGGTCCGGCCCGTCCGCCGGCCGGGGCGCGCACCCGGTCCGGCCCGGGCGGCCGCCTGCCGGGGCGGAGGGAGTGCGGGTGGCCGCGGGCCTCGGGCGGGGGAGTAACGTGGGCCGGGCTGTCGGAGAAAGGGCATTGGCATGGACGTCGGGCTCAAGCGCGAGCTGGAGGAGAAGGTCCGCTCCGGTGAGCGGCTGTCCCGCGAGGACGGCATCGCGCTGTACGAGTCGGACGACCTGGCCTGGCTCGGCGGGCTGGCCCACGAGGTGCGCACCCGCAAGAACGGCGACGTCGTGCACTTCAACGTCAACCGCCACCTCAACATGACCAACGTGTGCACGGCGTCCTGCGCCTACTGCTCCTTCCAGCGCAAGCCCGGCGAGAAGGACGCCTACACGATGCGCATCGAGGAGGCCGTCAAGCTCGCCCGGGCGATGGAGGGCGACAACCTCACCGAGCTGCACATCGTCAACGGCCTGCACCCGAACCTCCCCTGGCGCTACTACCCGCGTTCGCTGCGGGAGCTGAAGGCGGCCCTGCCCGAGGTGTCGCTGAAGGCGTTCACCGCGACGGAGATCCACCACTTCGAGACGATCAGCGGGCTGTCGGCCTCGGAGATCCTCGACGAACTGATCGACGCCGGCCTGGAGTCGCTGACCGGCGGCGGCGCGGAGATCTTCGACTGGGAGGTCCGGCAGCACATCGTGGACCACCGCACCCACTGGGAGGACTGGTCCCGTATCCACCGCCTGGCGCACCAGAAGGGCCTGAAGACCCCGTGCACCATGCTCTACGGCCACATCGAGGAGCCCCGCCACCGCGTCGACCACGTGCTGCGGCTGCGTGAGCTCCAGGACGAGACCGGCGGCTTCCAGGTCTTCATCCCGCTGCGCTATCAGCACGACTTCGTCGACATGCAGGACGGCAAGGTCCGCAACACCCTCCAGGCCCGCACCACCATGGCCACCCCGGCCGAGGCCCTGAAGACCTTCGCGGTGTCCCGCCTGCTGTTCGACAACGTGCCGCACGTCAAGGTGTTCTGGGTGATGCACGGCGTGCAGACCGCCCAGCTCGCCCTGCTGCACGGCGCCGACGACATGGACGGCTCGGTCGTCGAGTACAAGATCACCCATGACGCGGACCAGTACGGCACCCCGAACAAGCTCACCCGGGACGACCTGCTGGACCTGATCCGTGACGCCGGCTTCCGCCCGGTGGAGCGCAACACGCGCTACGAGGTCATCCGCGAGTACGGCGGCCCGGACCCGCTGCGCCGGGAGTCGCCGCAGCCGATGCGTCTCTGACCGCGGTTCGCCGCACGTTGGCCGGGGGGACGTCCGCCGTTCGAACGTAATAGGTACGATGCCTGTGTGGCACTTACTTTCTCGTTCGACCCCGCCGTCACCCCGGACCTGCGCGACGGCCTCCTCGACCTGTGGGCGGACGTCTCCAACGCGGGCGGCGCGGTCGGCTTCCTGCCGCCGGTCGCGCGGGAGGACGTCCGCCCGGCCCTGCTCAAGCACTTCGCGGCGATGACCGAGGGCACCACCCGGCTGCTCGTCGGCCACGACGAGGAGGGCGGGGTGGCGGCCGCCGCCTTCCTCACCCGCAACACCCACCGGCTGATGACGCACTGGGTGTGGCTCTACACGGTGATGGTCCACCCCCGCCACCAGGGCCGGGGCGCCGGCCGCGACCTGCTCGCCGCCGCCGAGCGGGCGGCCCGCACCCTGGACGGCGTCGAGGCGATCCGCCTCACCTGCCGGGGCGGCCTCGGCCTGGAGCGCTTCTACGGCTCCTGCGGGTACAAGGAGGTCGGCCGGGTCCCCGGCGCGATCCGGGTGGCCCCCGGCGACGACCGCGACGACGTGATCATGCTGCTGCCCCTCGGATGAGGACCGGCGCCCCGGCAGCCGGCCCCTCTCGCGCCGAGCGGCTCCGTCCCGGCGGGCGGTTCCGTCCGGACGAGCAGCTCCTTCCGGCCGCCGGCTCCCGCCGGCCGGGACCTCCTCCGGCCGGCGGCCCTCTGCGGCCCGGTCCCGGCCCGCCGGAGCCCGCGTGCGGCGCTCCCGGCCTCCCCGCCGCCCGAGGCCCCCTGCAAGATCGGCCGTACGCCGTGGTTCACTGGACTGTCGTCCTGTTTGGAATCGGAAGAGTGGAAATGCGATGCTCCGCTACACGCTGATGCGCCTCGGAATCTTCGCGGGCTGCCTCGTGGTCGTCTGGGGCCTCGTCCGCTACGGCATCCTCCCCCGCGGTCTCGGCGACTCCAACGGCATGTGGATCCTGCTGCTGTCCCTGGTGATCTCGGCGCCCATCAGCTTCGTGGCCCTGCGCAAGGAGCGCGACCGGGCCTCGATGAAGCTCGCTCCCAGGGTCGAGCGGGCCAAGGCGCGCTTCGAGGCCGAGGCCGGCCAGGAGGACGCGGCGCTCGACGAGGCGGCCCGCACCCAGGCCTCGTAACTACCCTTGCTCCCATGGGAGCTGTGAAGACCAAGCGGATGCCGCGCGCAGTCCGTGAACAGCAGATGCTGGACGCCGCGGTACGGATCTTCGGTCAACGGGGCTACACGGCCGCGTCCATGGACGACATCGCCGAACTCGCCGGTGTGTCCAAGCCGTTGGTGTACCTGTACCTCAACTCCAAGGACGACCTCTTCACCGCGGTCATCCGCCGCGAGGCCGCGGCCCTCACCCGGGCCGTCCGCGCCGCCGTCCGCCTCGACCAGCCCGTGGACCGGAGGCTGTGGGACGGCCTGCTGGCCTTCTTCACCCACACCTCCCGGCACCCCGACGCCTGGTCCGTCCTGCACCTCCAGGCCCGTACCCACGGTGAGCGCTTTCGCGGCGAGGTCGCCGCGCTGCGCGCCGAGATGGTGGCCTTCGTCACCGACCTGTTCGCCGTCGCCGCCCGGGAGGCCCACCCGGACCGCGACCTCACCGACCACGAGGTGGCGGGGCTGGCCGAGGCCCTGGTGGGTGCCGCCGAGTCCCTCGCGACCTGGGCCAACGCCACGGAGGGCGTCACCGCCCGGCAGACCGCGGCCACCCTGATGGACTTCGCCTGGCAGGGGCTGGGCAGCCTGCTGACGCAGCGGGGCGGAGCGCCCGGGTAGCGCCGCACACCGGGTGCCCCCGGGAACGATCCACCGGCTCGTGTCGTTGACCCCGGCACCGTCCACCCGCCATCCCCGGGAGCATCGTGCACGACGCCAGGTCTGCCGCCCTGCCCGCCGCCGACAACGCCGCCACCGCCGCCGCCGACAACGCCGCCACCGCCGCCGCCGACAGCGCCGCCGCCGCCGACAACGCCGCCTCCGCCGACAACGCCGCCGCCACCGCCGCCGCCGCCGACAGCGCCGCCGCCGACAGTGCCGCCGACAGCGCCGCCACCGCCGCCGCCGAGTCCGCCGAGTGCGCGGGCTCCGGCGACTCGCCCGCCGCCTCCGCCGCTCGCCCCGATCTTCCCGCTGGCCCCGCTCTTCCCGTCCTTCCCGTCCTTCCCGTCCTTCCGCCCCTCCGCGCCCAGGCCGAGCGGCTTGTCGCGACGGGTGTGCACGAGGTCGCGGGGCTGTCCGCCGCCGAGGTGCACGCCTTCGCCGAAACGGCCGAGGGGCGCGCGGGGAACGCGACGGCCGAGGCGGGCGGTGGCCGTGCCCTGCTCGCCGTGCACCCCGACCGGGCCCCCGCCTCCGCCCTGGCCCCCCTGCTCCGGCACCACGGCCGGGCGGGCTTCGTCGTCTCCGACATGACCGACGTCGACCTCTTCGCCCCGCTCGACACGGTCACGCTGCCCGACACCCCCCTCTACCTCCTCACCGGCCTCGACCGCGGCGACCGGATGGCCGGCTGGAGCCCGAACGAGGCGCTGCCCGCCCTGCACGCCGAGGGCCGAACGCCCCTGCTGCTCACCGAAGGCATCCACTGGGTGCTCCAGCAGCCCGCCGCCCTGGAGCGCGGGCACTGCTTCATGACCATCGGCTCCCGGCTGCGCAGGCCCGGCGGTGCCCTGGACGCCCGCACCCCGGCGATCTGGGTCAGCAACGGCACCGGGCGGGACGGCCGCGAACGCCGCAACGCCCCCAAGATCGGCTGGTGCTGGGCCGGCAACCGGCACACCTGGCTGGGCTTCGGCTCCGCCACGGGCCGCGACCCGAGCCGGCCGTAGCGGCGACTGCCGGGGCCACCGGCCGGGCAGCCCCGGCAGAGCCCGGCCGGTCGGCCGACTGTCCCGGGCCGCCGTCCCGGTCACCGGGACGGTCAGTGCAGGCGGACGCTGCCGGAGAGGAACAGCCGTCCGCCGCCGCGCAGTTCGAAGCGGCCGCCGCCGGCTCCGTACTCCACGGCACCCGGCAGCGGCACCGGCGCCCGGAACTCCGCAGCGACCTCCACCGCCGACTGCCGTGCCACCCCGTAGGCGGCCAGGCAGCGGGCCACGGTCCACATCCCGTGCGCGACGGCCCGGCGGAAGCCGAACGCGCGTGCGGCCAGCGGGGAGAGGTGGATGGGGTTGTGGTCGCCGGAGACCGCGGCGTAGTGCCGCCCCACGTCCCCGCCGAGTTCCCAGCGCGCCCGCACCGGCAGCGGCTCCGCACCGAGCCGCTCGACCGCCGTGCCCCGCCCGTCGCGGTGCCGCGCGAGATAGGTGCTGGCGGACTCCCACACCACCGTCCCGCCCAGCCGCGCCTGCGTCACGACGGTCGCCTCCGTGCCGCGCCGGTGCGGGGCCAACCCGGCGATGTGCACGGCGAGTTCGTACTCCGCGGCGGACGGCAGCGCACGGTGCCGGGTCACCGTGACCGAGGTGTGCACCAGGCCGAGCAGCGGCAGCGGGAACTCACGGACGCTCATCAGCCGCACCGCCAGCGGGAATCCGAGCACATACGGATAGGTGACCGGCAGCGAGTCCTCCCCGGTGGGGAAGCCGCACACCCGCTCGTACCGGGCGAGGCGCGCCGGATCGACCCGCACCCCGGGCAGCACCAGCCGGTCCCGCGGGCACACCGGATCCGGTCCGGGCCGCTTGAAGGGGGAGCGCAGCGCGCCGCGCAGCAGGAGCGGGGCGAGGGCGGGCGGGCCGGTGAGGGTGACCTCGGGCATGGGGCGGCTCCCGGTGCGTTCGGCGATTCGGCGCACGGCTCTGTCTTCCTACTCGACAGTAAGGTTACCGTAGGTAAACCCAAGAACCGCAAGGGGTGAGCGCCGCCGGGAGAGGCTGCACAGGCCCGGCCCCGGACCACCTCCGGACCACCCCGGAACCCGCACCGCCCCCGCACGTGGGCCCCGTACGATCACGCCCCGACCGCCGAAGACCCCGTGCGTCGCGCGCCCGGCGGCAGCGGTCCCTGAACACCCCCGTACGGGCCCCGCGTACTCCATACCGCCAGTCCAGGACGCAGCTACAGGTCTCAGGAGCCGACATGCCGATCTCGTACTCGTCCGATTCCCCGTCCCCGTCCCTGTCGCCGTCCCCGTCGCCGTCCCCGTCGCCGTCGCCGTCCCCATCCCCGTCGCCGTCCCCATACCCGTCCCCATTCCCCTCCCGGCCCCCGTCTCCGTCCCCGTACCCGTCCTCCTTCCCGCTCCCGTCTCCGTCCCCGTTCCGGCCCGCGTCCTCGCCTCCGCTCGCGACCCCGGCCCCCTCCGCGTCCTCGCGCCCTTTCCTGCCCGCGCCGGCACCCCAGCCGTCCGTGGAGTCCTCGGCGGCGTCGTCCCCGCCCTCCCCGGAGTCCTCTGTGGACTACGACCCGGACGCCGGCCCGGTGCTCGTGCAGCCGGAGCTGCGCCGACTGGACGGCGAGGTGCGCGAGGCCGCCGTACCGCCCCTCGTGCCGCCGGTCACGCACGGCTCGCTCGCCGACCTGCCGTTCGAGAACGCGGCCGCCGATCCGGACCGCGCCGTCCTCACCCGCCGTACCCCGGACGGCGGCTGGCAGGACGTGACGGCGGCCGAGTTCGCCGCCCAGGTGCTGGCCCTGGCGAAGGGGCTGATCGCGGAGGGACTGGCACCCGGCGACCGCCTCGCGATCATGGCGGGAACCCGCTACGAGTGGACGCTGCTGGACTTCGCCGCCTGGGCCGCCGGACTCGTCACCGTACCCGTCTACCCGACGTCCTCCCCGTTCCAGACCCGCTGGATCCTCCAGGACTCCGGTGCGGTCGCGCTGATCACCGAGACGGCCGCCCAGGCCGCCGCGCTCGCCCCCGAACTCGGCAGCCTGCCCGACCTGCGCCACCTGTGGACCATCGACCGGGGCCACACGGACCGGCTGGCCGGGCTCGGCGCCCCGCTCGCCGACCAGGAAGTCGCCGTACGGCGCGGGGTGCTGGGCCCCGGCACCCTGGCCACCGTCGTCTACACCTCCGGCACCACCGGCCGCCCCAAGGGCTGCGCCCTCACCCACGGCAACTTCCTCGCCGAGGTCGACAACGCCGTGGAACTGCTCCACCCGGTGTTCAGGGAGCGGATCGGCGGGGAGCCGGCCACGCTGCTGTTCCTCCCGCTGTCCCACGTCTTCGGCCGGATGGTCGCCGTGGCCTGCGTCCGCGCCCGGGTCAGGCTCGGCCACGCGCCCAGCCTGAAGGCCGAGGACCTCCTCGCCGACCTGGCCGCCTTCCGGCCCACCTTCCTGCTGGCCATTCCCTACATGCTGGAGAAGATCTACAACACCGCCCGCGCCGGAGCCGAACGCGGCGGCAAGGGCGGGGCGTTCGCCCGTGCCGCGGCCACCGCCCGCCGCTACGGAGAGGCCGTGGAGGCCTCCCGGCACGGCACCGGCCCCGGTCCGCGCGCGACCCTCAAGGCCGCCCGCGCCCTGTACGACCCGCTGGTCTACCGGCGCGTCCGCAACGCCCTCGGCGGCCGCGTCCGGCACGTCATCTGCGGCGGCTCACCCCTGGGCCGCGACCTCGCCGCGTTCTACGCGGGCGCGGGCATCAGCGTGTACGAGGGCTACGGGCTGACCGAGACGACCGGCGCGGCCACCGTCACCCCGCCGCTGCGGCCCCGCCTCGGCACGGTCGGCCGGCCGCTGCCCGGAACCCGCGTCCGGATCGCCGCCGACGGCGAGATCCTGCTCGCCGGCAACCAGGTCCTGCGCGGCTACTGGGACCCCGCCGCCGGGGGCGTCGCCCCGGCCACCGTCGACGGCTGGTTCCCCACCGGCGACCTCGGCCGGCTCGACGAGGACGGCTACCTGGTCATCACCGGACGCAAGAAGGAGATCATCATCACCGCGGGCGGCAAGAACGTCGCCCCGGCCCCGCTGGAGAACCGGCTGGGCTCCCACCCGCTGGTCTCCCACTGCCTCCTGGTCGGCGAGCGCCGCCCCTACGTCGCCGCGCTGCTCACGCTCGACAGGGACGGCATCACGCACTGGCTCCGCATGCGCGGCCGGCCCCCTGTCCCCGCGGAACTCCTGGCGGACGACGCCGAACTGCTGGCCGTGCTGCAGCGCGCCGTCGACGAGGCCAACCGGCTGGTCTCACGCCCCGAGTCCGTCCGCCGCTTCGCCGTCCTCCCCGCCGACCTCACCGAGACCTCCGGCCACCTCACCCCCTCCCTCAAGGTCCGCCGCCAGGCCGTCCTCGCGGACTTCGCCGACGTGGTGGAGCGCCTGTACGGGGGACCGGAGGCCCGCTGAGGGCGGCCACGCGTGCCGGACCGGCGCGGCGCGGGGTAGGGACGCCGCGAGGTGCGGGCGGTGCCCGTGTGCGGGGTAGGGACGTCGCGAGGCCGTGTGCGGGCGGTGCCGCGGTGCCCGTGTGCGGGTGGCGCGGAAAGAGGAGAAAACCGGCCTCTGCGGTGCGGCCGGGCGTACACATACCGGGCGGTCCGGTCACCAGGTGGCTGTCGCACCCGGCCACGTCCGTCATGCCGATCAGGGGCGGCGATCGCGAACGCCGACGGGGAACGCCGACGGGGAACGCCGACGGGACGCGGCGGTCGGGTGTGCCGACCGGACGGGCCGGGCACGCGAAGGCGGGCGGGCAATTCGCGGAGAATTCATCGCGCGTTCGTGACCCCTGATGGCCTCCGGTGTTCCCCGGCGCCCGCCCGGTGACACCCGGTGTTCCCCGGTGATTGCCGGTGATCCCAAAGGCAGGAGCCCCGCTGCCGCGAACGGCAGCGAGGCTCCTTGGGTACTGCACTCGGTTTCGATCAGAAGTCGGATCGCATCGACCCGGCGGGCCGGATCGGACGGTTCCGGACGATCAGACCGGGGTGACGTTCTCCGCCTGCGGGCCCTTCGGGCCCTGCGTGACGTCGAAGCTCACCTGCTGGTTCTCCTCGAGGGACCGGAAGCCGGTCGCGTTGATCGCGGAGTAGTGGACGAAGACGTCGGGGCCGCCGCCTTCCTGGGCGATGAAGCCAAAGCCCTTTTCGGCGTTGAACCACTTCACGGTTCCGGTAGCCATAAGCCCTCCTTGGGCTCAAAAGGGTTGCCCTGCTCCAGAACCAGCAACCGTGAGACGAGATTCTGCACAACTGCATAAGTCTGAAAACGACGAGAGCCCGCGGTCACATGCTCCGCAGGCTCTGTACTGCAAGGGAAACCAAACTGCAACTTGCGGCGAGCCTAGCACGAGGGCCGCCGAAAGCAATAGAGGTCAAGATCATGTCACCCGGATGTTTGACGCCTTTGCGTACGGCTGACGCGCCCCCGCCGACGGCCCCCTCGCGCCGGAGGGCCGGGGTACCGGGAGGGCCGCCGGGACGGCGCCGGCCGCGCCCCCGCCCTCCCGGGGCGGAGAGACGTACCGCCCTCCGGGCCGTTCGCGCACGCCGCCCGGGGGCCGGGCGCGGGGGCGGCCCGGACAGGGGCTAGCCTCACGATGTGGACAATTCTCGCACCCGGCCGCGCGTCGGCCACATCCAGTTCCTGAACTGCCTGCCCCTGTACTGGGGGCTCGCGAGAACCGGCACCCTCCTCGACTTCGAGCTGACGAAGGACACCCCCGAGAAGCTCAGCGAGCGGCTGGTCCGCGGTGACCTGGACATCGGTCCGGTCACCCTGGTCGAGTTCCTCCGCAACGCCGACGACCTCGTCGCCTTCCCCGACATCGCGGTCGGCTGCGACGGCCCGGTCATGTCCTGTGTGATCGTCTCCCAGGTGCCGCTGGAGCGCCTGGACGGCGCCCGGGTCGCCCTGGGCTCCACCTCGCGCACCTCGGTCCGCCTCGCACAGCTGCTGCTGGCCGACCGCTACCGGGTCACGCCCGACTACTACACCTGCCCGCCCGACCTCAGCCTGATGATGCAGGAGGCCGAGGCCGCCGTCCTCATCGGTGACGCGGCGCTGCGCGCCAACCTCCTCGACGGCCCCCGCTTCGGCCTCCAGGTCCACGACCTCGGCACGCTGTGGAAGGAGTGGACCGGCCTGCCGTTCGTGTTCGCCGTGTGGGCCGCGCGCCGCGACTACCTGGAGCGTGAGCCGGTCATCACCCGCCAGGTCCACGAGGCCTTCCTCGCCTCCCGCAACCTGTCCCTGGAGGAGGTCGGCAAGGTCGCCGAGCAGGCCGCCCGCTGGGAGGCCTTCGACGAGCAGGTGCTGGAGCGCTACTTCACCACGCTCGACTTCCGGCTCGGTGCCCCGCAGCTCGCGGCCGTCGCCGAGTTCGCCCGCCGGGTCGGCCCCACGACCGGCTTTCCCGCGGATGTGGACGTGCGACTGCTGGAGCCGTAGCCCCGCCACCCACACGCCGCCCGGCGGAACGGCACACCGGGGCCCGGAACGCCGTACGGCGGCAGGGGGACGCCGCGCAACCGCCCGGTGCCGACGAGCCGGCCACCGCCGGCCCTGCCGGCCCTGCCGGCGGTGGCCGGGCCGGCAGGGCTCCGGCGCCACGCGCCACGTCCGCCCGGGCCGCGCCGCCGCGGGCCGTACGGCCGCGTGAAGACCATGCACCTGTACTTCGCACTAATCCGAAAATCGATGCGTCAGTGGGCAGGCGGCAGCACCCGGCACCTCCCCTGCTCTTGGGGGCGAACAGCAGGCGGCTGCCCGCAGGGACCGCATGGGACATGCAGACTCTAATCCGCGTGCTCGAGGCAACACTGAAGCTCCCGGAGCGCGGTCCCCAGCGCCCGGCTAGACGACGGCCTCAGCGACCATAGAGCTCCGGCGTCAGCGGACAGCCACCCTGATTTTCAGCCCGGAACGGGCGTTCCCGCAGGGATATCTGGGGCTAGACGGGGGTTCCGCGCCCGCCTCCGCCGCGAGGCGGCCGCCGCACGGCGGAGGCGGGGCCTGGACCGCCCCGGTGCCGGATGCCGGCCCGGACACCCCGGCGCCCTGGGCGGCCACCGGGTACCCCGCCGGACCACCCCTGACCGGCCCGCTCACCGACGGCTTCCCGCTACCCGCGCGCCCGCCACGAGCGCTGGGGGCGGGCGTAGGTGAGCGCGTCTACCCGCCGTGCCTGCCGTGTTCGCCATGTACCAGCCCTGCAACCGTACTTGGGCGAACTCTCGGCGATACAACAGGTGCGGTAGCGTCCTGTGGGTCAGAAGATGTCTTTGCGTTGGTGACACGGGGAGGACAGATGTCCGGCGACATCGATCGCGGTGCAGGACTCGACAAGCTGAAGACGCTGTACGAGGCGTTCCAGAGGAAGGAGGGTGAGGTACGGGACCTCATCCACCTGCTGGACGGCCAGGCCAACAACAGCCACGGCTTCTGGAAGGGTCCCGGTGCCGACCGGTTCCGCGACGACTGGCGGGACTTCAAGCCGCAGATGACCCGTCTCGCCGACTCGCTCGGTGACGCGCACAAGTCGGCCAAGAACAGCCACGACAGGATCGACCAGGCGACGTCCTGAGGCGGACTTCCTGTCGGCGTACCGCGGGGCGGCCCCGAAGTGGGCCGCCCCGCGGTGTTGTTGCCGTCATGCGTCGAGAAGCGCCTGAACCGGCATCATCTGTCCGCCGCGCACCAGGATGCCGCGTCCCACAGGACCCTCCCCGGAGGTCGCCACGCGCACGTTGAACAGCTCACCGTCCGAGGGGCTCTGGGGAGCGAGGATGAGGCCCTGGCGCGAGCGCCGGGTCTCGACCACGAAGCCTCGGTACTGCGCGTTGAAGGTGTCCGTGGCGCCCGCCACGACGATGCCGACGCCACCATCGCGCGCACCCTGCGCCACTTCCTCCAGGGCCCGGTCCAGATCACTGTCGTACAGCATGTCCGCGTCGTCGACCACGACCGCGTAGCTGCCACCGGCAGCCTTCTCGACCAGCGATTTCAGATCGCGATCTGAGCTGTCCGCGGTGAGCAGGCCCAGGACCCCGGACTCCCCCTCGAGGTCTCGCAGCGGTGAGCGCCGAGGAGTGACGAGTACAAGGGGTACGTCGTTGCGCAGCAGGCTGCGCGCAGCCACGAGTAGTGCGGTGGAACGGCCGGACCTCGGCGGACCCGCGATGACGAAACCGGGCCCCGAGTCCTCCAGGTCGACCCCGATCGGTTCCAGCTCGTCGCCACCGACACAGAAGAGAGCCCACAGCGGCGACGTGGGGACGAATGCCGGATCGAGGGCGAGCGCCTGGGCGGCGGTCACGCGCGCCGGAAGCTCGTCCACGCGCAGCGGACGGTGACTCCTCGGAGGGGACCCGTGTACGCGGCGGGCCTCCCGGCCGATCTCCCGCAGTGCGGCCACCTGCGCCTGCCCTGACGGATCCGGGGCCAGAAGCGCGATCTGCGTCTCCTGAACTCCGTTGTCGGTGAGCCGCAACGCCCGGCCCGCCGGCATGTTCTTCGGAACCTCGCGGTTCGACAAGCCGGCAAGGGAGTACTCGTTGGCGTCGGTGAGCCGAAGGATGAGCTTGTCCGCGAAAGCGGGTGAGATCTGGCCGCTGAAGCCGCTGCGGTCCGCAGTCATGACGACCCTCACTCCGACTGCGCCGCCCTCCCGGAAGATCTTCACTGCCATCTCGACGAGCCGACCGTACTCGATGCCTTCCAGCGCCGACGTGTAGCCCTCCCAGCCGTCGATGAGGAGAACCATCCAGGGGAGCCGTTCCTCCGGTGAGGCGCCGGCCCGCTGTTCGGCGGCACTGGAGAGTCCTTCCATGGCCAGCATCTGCTGGCGACGAGAGATCTCGGCCAACAGCCGGCCCAGCAGACGACGTACCCGGTCGGGTTGGTCGCGTGTCACGATCGCGCCGCAGTGCGGAAGGTCGGCCAGCGGCAACAGGGCGTTCGCTCCGCAGTCGATGCCGTAGAGGTGTACGTCCTGTGGCGCTGCGCCGGCCGCCAGAGACCCCGCGAGGGTTCGCAGCGCCGTGGAACGGCCCGACCGGGGGCCGCCGACCAGCATGATGTGCTCCCCGTGGACGAGGTCCAGGGTCAGAGCTGCGCGACTCTGAAGCGCGGGAAGGTCCGTCAGCCCCATGGGGATGGGCACGACGTCGTCGAAACCCTCCGGGACGTCGGTACGGTCCGGGAGCTCGGCAAGCGACAGCCGGTCCGGAAGCGGCGGAAGCCAGGGGCTCCGCTGAGGTCCGAACTGCATTGCTTCGGATCCGGCGCGGATGGCGTCCACGAGGACACTCAGGTCCGTGACGAGCGTCCCGTCGTCCTCACTCTCCACCGCACGAGGCGCGGGCCGCCCGAGCGAAGCCCAGCTGACCGGACTTGTGGCCACTCTCGGTCTGTCCGAGCCGATGCCGGGCCGACGGCCGCCGATCCGGGCGGACTGAACGGCCACAAGTGACTGCGCGCCCGACCGTACGTACGCCCTTCCTGGAGTGGACTTGGCGATGGCCCCTGCGTCCGGTGCGTCGATGACGTCCGAGGACTCCGCTCCGTCGGTGACTCGGAGAGCGATGCGAAGGTTCGTGTTGGCCCTGATGTCTGCGCTCACAACGCCTGCGGGGCGCTGGGTCGCGAGGATGAGATGGACCCCGAGGGAGCGGCCCCGGCGGGCGATGTCGACCAGGCCGGTGATGAAGTCCGGAAGCTCTGCCACGAGCGAGGCGAACTCGTCGATGATCAGGACGAGTCGTGGCATCGGCTCAAGCCCGGGGCGTTGCTTCCGAGTGTCGTTGTAGTCCTCGATGTCCTTGGCACCCGCAGCGAAGAGGGTCTCCTCACGACGCTTGAGCTCGGCTGCGAGCGACGCGAGTGCACGCTCGGTGAGGTGGGCGTCGAGATCACTCACCATGCCCACGGTGTGAGGAAGTCGCGCACAGTCCTGGAACGCGCTGCCGCCCTTGTAGTCGATCAGAACGAAGTTGAGGGAATCCGGGCGGTTCGCCAGTGCCAGCGACGCGATGATCGTCTGCAGCAGTTCCGACTTGCCCGCACCGGTTGTGCCCGCCACGAGGGCATGTGGGCCGTCCTGTTTGATGTCGAGGACGAAGGGCCCGTCGGCGGCGACACCGATGGGTGCTGCGGTCGTGGAACCACCCTGCCTCCATCGGCTCGCGACGTCGGCACGAGTGGGCTCAGGGATCTTCAGGAGGGAGAGCAGCCGAGAGGAGGTCGGCAGGGCTGCGTCCGCATCGTCCCGGCTCACGTCGCGCACGGGTGCCAGGGAGCGGGACACCAGTTCGCACCAGGCAGTGGATACCTGATCAGCCAGTATTTCACCCATGGTCTCAAGGCCACCGCCGCTGACGCACACGTGGTGGGCACGATCCGGCGAGGCGCTCACCGCGGCGTTGCACTCTTCAGGAAGCAGCCGCTCGTCCTCATCGATGCAGATGGCGTACATGCCGTGCAGAGGCCCTTCTTGCAGGAGCTGCGGCACCCCAGGCACACGGCGCAGGAGGCGGGCGCCGTCCAGCACCATCAGGACGAGTTGGTCGGGGCGCAGCCGGCTGCTCGCCCCGAAGGCCTGGGCGCTGCTCTTGCGACGCTCCAGCTCGGTGACGAGTTCGTTGATGCGGCGACCGATCACCTCGGGCTCGGATCCGACGAGGGAGATGCAGTCCTGGCCGAGTCTGGGCGCGGTGTGCGGCAGCCAGCGAGCCCAGTCCCAGGCAGCAGGTGCGTCCGGGACCGATGACAGGACGACAAGAGAGAGATCGCGTGGGCTGTGCAGAACCACGGCCTGAGCCACCAGCCAGTGGGCCATGCTCAACCCGGTCCGGCGTCGGCCGGCGATGCCGGTGACTCCCAGAGCACCGAGAGGAACTACAGCCGGAACGTCCGCGACGTCTGGTGGGGCGGGAGCATCGTCGACGGTGCCGCCCTTGGCCGGGCGTAGTTCGATGTCTGCCGGCAGGTCGGCAAGCCCGATGCGAAGCTGGAGAACATCGGGGTCGACGATGCGGCGCTCCCACAGGCGCCGTCGCGGACCGGTGGCGCAGAGCAGCAGCTCCGCCGGGTCCGGGTGGGCCGCATGACGTGCCGCTCGGTCCGCCGCGCACAGCTCCTGCAGTCTGGATTCGTACTCGGCCTTGTCTCGTCTGTACTGCTTCACGGCCTGCCGGTGCCGTTTCCGGCCGTGCCGTGCCTCGCTGATCCAGTAGCCGATCACCATCAGCGGGCTCATGGCGCAGAAGATCAGTGTGTAGACCTGCTTGGTCATGAAGTAGGTGACCAGGCCGAAGAGTGCGGGGATGCACGCTGCGATCAGTTGGAGCCGTGCCCCTTCGCCCTTGACGGGTTCCGCGGGGACCACGAGCCGCGGCCGTTGCCGTACCGGGGCCAGCCGAGGAGGACGGTTGTACGCGTAGCCGCCGTCATCGGTCGCCGCGAGGTGAGCGTCGGGCGCCTCCGGCTCACAGAGGCGGATCAGGGAGTCTCCGATCCTGACAGTGGCATCGGCCGGCCACTCGGCCCCGGCCTCCGCCTTCTCGGACTGGCCGTCGAACACCATCGTCACGTTGTGGCCGGGCTGAACCGTGACACGTCCGTCGATGCCGATCGAGAGCTTGACAGCGGTGGGCGGCACGTCTGGATCGGCGATCGACAGGGTGCACAGCTCGCTCGAGCCCACGGTCGCGATGCCCGCCTCCACCCGGGCGATGCGCCCGGCCCCCGGCCCACCGCACACGCGTAGTTCGTAGCGGCCGTCGGGCTCGCCGCTGCGCATCAAGGGCCCCAGCGTGTCGTCCGTGGTGACCCTCACGCCGTCGCGGAGGGCCGACGCGGCGGGGGCGTCCGGCGCACAGGACTGCCCGTCCACCCAGAGCGTGGGCGTGCCCGACCGGTCCTGGAGCGTGCCCGGAGGTGAGCCCGCCGGCCCCGAGAGGGGTACGACGACCGAGGCTTGTGCCCCCCACGAGGGCCGGCCGGACGACGCATCGGCGCTCCTCAGGCACGACGCCACATCGGCGACGGTCGCCCCGTCTTCCAGAACGACCAAGGTGTCCTGCGGGGCGACACCTGACCGCAGCACCGTCACCAGGACGCGCATGTTGTTCTTCCTCTCGGCCCGATCCGGATCAACTCAGGGCTTGGGGTTCTTGAGGTCCTGAGCAGACTTGTCGCAGGCCCGCGCCTCATCGCGCAAGGCTTCCGCAACGGTGCTGCACTTCGTCCGCCAGCTCCTCAGCTCCCCACGCACCCGCTCCGCGTGCGGGCCAGACCACTTCTTCATGGTGACTGTGGCGAAGGTGTGCGGTGGGTCGGCCAGCCTCTCGACGTGCTCAGCGAGGCTCCTCAACTTCGATGCCCGCTCGGTAAGCTCCTGCACTTCCGGATTTGCCATTATCGCCCCCGATTGGCGCTAGTTCCAGCTCGATTGTCTGCTGAGCATGGAACGCGAGTGAGTGCATTTGTTGGACAAGACTGCGAGTGCCGCACGCTTTCGACGTCAATCCAACTGCTAGTCAGTGGGAGTCTCGTTCTTGTCCGGGTAGAGGATCTTGTTGAGGAGTCCCGATGCGGCCCCTGAAGTGGTGATTTCAAGGGTGTCGACTTCTTCGAACAGGGCGGCGAGTGCGATGTCGACGGGATCCGCCTCACCGTCCACGAGGCCGAAGCTGCTCATGCCCTTTCCTTCGGAGGCCTTACCGCGAGTGAGACTGATGACGACACCAGTACGCCTGAGAATCCCTCCCTTGTCGAACTCCGCTGCAACGTACTCGTAGTGCCTGTCCCGGAATTCGAAGTGAAGAGATCGTGAGGTGCTGCGCAAACCCTTGCTGTTGAAGGTCAGGCGCACGGGAATGTCTTCGATGGCGAGCCGGGCGTTCTTCAGGCTGGGGCGTCCTGGCCCCATTGTTCGATAGGTGACCCTTGGGATGCAATCGCCGGAAACACTGACTTCCAGCTGCTTGCTGCCGGACCTGACGGACGACTTCCGGCGTTTCGCGGCAACAACTACATCGCCAAACCCGTCCACGAATCCTTTGCGTCCGTACACTTCTTTGCCGCGGAACGGTCTCAGTTCGAAGTTCTGCGCCTTCAAGAGCGTCCTCTCACTCGTTTGGGATGACTTTCAGAACCAGTTCATCGGGTTTGCGGCCTTGGCTGCGCTCTTTGCGCTGTCGACGAGGTTGTCCTTCGCTTTTGACGCCTTGTCGCCGACCCAGTCGATGGCCTCCTTTCCACTGGCCTTGATCTCTGGAAGGTGCTCGACCACCTTCGCCCCTCCGTATATCAGGCCTGTACCGACGGCGAGGCCGACAGTAACCGGGTTCGGTGCGATCATCGCAGCCGTGAGTGAGGCATTGAAGCCGACTTCCGCCACATCTGCGACGTATCCTGCACCCTTGGCCTTGAAAGCCTCCTTGGGGTTTCCCTGTGCCCACACATTGGCGCCGCTCGCCACCGTGGCGAAAGCGCTGGCGCCTATGCCTGCAACACGCAAGTACCCACCGGTCTTCGCTGCGGTTCCAAGCCCCTTGAGGAATGGTGATGCTGTTTTGCCTGCGGCGACGACAGAGGGGCGGGCGTTGTTGAGCTGCTGGAAGTATGAAGCGCTGCGAAAAACTCTTGACAGACTGGTTTGACCGGCGCGTGCAGCCATCAGCCCAGAATGCGTTGTTCCGCCGTATCGGACTGCCAGAGCATCGGACCCGATGAGGGAGTCGACCGCCTTGGTCACGAACGGAGAGTTCATGACCGGTCGTGTACGAAGATGGTCCCACCCGTAGCCCAGCCAAGTGTTTCTCATCGTCGAGGTGAACGGGATTCGAGTGGATGTCTGGTAGAGCGAACTCCTGTTGAACGCATTGCCCAGTTGACCTGGAAGCCATGAGCCGGGAGCGGAGAGGGATCGAAGTGCTCCCGCAGGAACGCTGCGGAGTCCGGCACCTGCCCAGGACCGAACCGCTCCTCCACGCGTCCACCACGAGGAGTCCACGGTGGTGCGAAGCATTCCGTTGTACCAGGAGTTTCTGAACAGCGTGGTGGTCAAGGCGACGCCCGATCCAACCGTGATTCCGCCGACCTTGACCGTGCTCAAGGCGTCGCTGCTCCGTTTGAGGAACGCTTCGATGTCTCTTTCGCCGATTCCTTCGAGGCCCGGCACCCTGGCAAGATAGTGCGCCTCGACCCGAATCAGCCAGTCACTGTAGGTCTCGCGATGCCCTCGTTCAAACAGTTGATCCTTCCGCGCGATCGTCGCCCGATTTCGCAGATCTGATGGTGTCTCTGCGATCCAGGTCTGCATGGGCTTCAGGGAGCCCAGTCTATGAGACACGCCAAGTGTGGATGCGCGAGTGAAGGCCTCGTCGAGCTTCTCGGTCATCCCTCCTTGACCGTCAAGAAGTTTGGCGAGTTGATCGAGGTCGTCCGGATTGACATTCCGCATTCTGGCCCCCGCGGCTATGCGTTCCCGTTGGCGAGGTCTTCCTTGTCCGGGAGTAGATCGGCGAGTCTGTCCCAGATCTCACCGGCGTTGGAGCGTACGAGGGTCAGGGTGCTGTCAGGACCGACCTGACCGTCCTGGACGGGTTCCTCAGGCTGCGTCCGCAGCCAGTAGCCGTGACGGCCGCAGTCCCACACGGCCATGCTTCGCACCGACCGGGGGCGGTCCCTGCCCTCCCAGGCGGTGGTGAGGCGCCAGGCGGCGTCGAGTGACGAGGCGAGCTCCACCAGGGTGAAGCGCGGGGCTTCGGCGAGGTCGCTCGTTGCGGACAGGGCGGCGAGCGCAGCGTGTCTTGCGGCGTCGACGTCGTCGGACTGGGTGCCAAGTGCGACGAACACCTTGTCCAGCGCGCCCATCGTCGTGGTGATCTCGGATATGGGCGGCATCCGCGATGCATCGGGTTCGCCCTTCCGCAGCTTGACCTTGCGGGCCATCTCCCACACCAGAGTCTGCGGTTCGATCGGAACGTACTCCGACTCCTCTTCGCCGGGCCAGGCGTCGTGAGAGAAGACCGCGTCCTGCCCCACGACAAGGCCGTGGTTGACGGTACCGTGCTGTCCGGTGATCTCGGCCTGGATGATGAGCAGGGGCCGAGCCAGAGCCGTCAGCAGCTCACGCAGCAGCGGGGACAGCTCACCCTCCGAGCCGACAAGGCCGATCTGCTGCAGCTCACCGAGTGAGTGATAGAGCTCGGCAGGAGGCGCTTCCTTGTCCAGCAGGTGGGCGAAGACGGCGATATGGCGGTCGGCCAGCCTGAATCGGCCCCGGGAACTGTCGAATGAGGGCATGTGGTTCAGTCTCTCTCACGGTCGGCGGTGCGAGGATCTCGAGGGTCGGGCACGAGTGACTCTGAGCCGGGACGGGGCCGCGCCGATGTGGGCGATCAACTCTTGTCCTGCGCATGGCCGCGCGTGACGCGTCGTCGGGTTCCGATGACGGCGTGACCGGTTTCCGGCCTCTTCAGCGGTTGACGGACTGGATCTCCTGGACGGTGACGGGCTGGTCATTGCCGAAGGTGCCGTCGGGGAGGTCGCCGCCGGTGGCGCCGGTGCCGGTCCAGTCGATCTGCCAGGTGACGGTGGCCCGGAGGGGGAAGGTGCCGGCGCCGGAGGAGCGGAGGTAGCGCAGCCCGCAGGGCGGGGTGCGGTCGGCCTTACCCCTGGCGTAGGGCTCGCCGATGGAGCCGTCTGCGTTGATCGTGCACGCGCCGGACGCCGGGTAGGTCTCGGCGTCCTTCGTGCCGGGTTCCAGCTTCAGGGACACGGGTCTGGCGGTGGTGGTCGCCTGAATGTTGAAACCGGGCACGTTGATCGCCGCTGTTGCCCGCACCTCGTCGAACACCGCCTGGTCCAGCCAGGCCCATGTCGGCAGGTTCACCTTGGTGGCCGCTGCCGGGGCCAGGGTGACCTTGGTGTCCGGCAGCCGCATGTGCTGGTAGGCCAGGGCTGCCAGGAGTTCCGGTCTGATCGCGTCCTGGTACCGGGCCGGCGGTGCCTGGCCGTTGTCCACCCAGAAGGGGAGTTCGTTGCACGATCCGCGTTGCAGCGGGTCGGGTTCGTCGGGGTTCTCCACCGCGGCCCAGAACATGCCCTTGCCGTCGTTGTCGACGTTGTAGTCCTTGTAGCCGGGTGTGTCCGTCCAGCCGTACTCGTCTTCGTAGTGGCGCTGGACCTCCGCTATCGCCGATCCCGCGTGGCCGGTCATGCCGGGTGCGTTCCTGGCCTGCTCGATGTCCGCGGACATCACTTCCTTGAAGTCCTTTGCCCCCAGATAGGGCGCGTACCAGCAGGGCGGCGGCGTCCAGTTGGGATCCGCGCCGGTCACGTTCCCCCGAGTGCCGTTCTGGGTGACGGAACCGGAGTACTGGATGCGGGCCGTGGCATGGATGCCTGTCGTGTCGCTGCCGCCCGACTGCTCAACTTCGGAACCCTGGCCGGACCCCACCGGCTTTCCCGCGTAGGCGGGTCCTGTGAACACGAAGATGCCGAAGACGAGTGTGAGCGCTGTGGCGCCGAGGGCTGTGCGTCCTGACTCGCTCACCGGCACTTCGTCGCCTCCGTTTCGACGAACACCTTGGACGCCTGCCACAGGTCGGTCCCGGTGGGAAACTTCACCATGATGATCTTGTAGTAGTCGAAGTCCTTGACGCTGGGCTCGGTCCTCAGGACTTTGCCGGTCTTGACTTCCTTGCCGTAGAACCGGGTCGCGTCTGCGCAGAACGCGACCTCGACTGATGTCCCGTTCTGCGCAGACCGGGTGGAGACGTCGTAGTGGCGCAGGGTGCCGGTGGCCGTCCAGCCCCCGTCGATCCAAGCCTTCACCTGCGTGTTCGCGTACCTCAACCCGCCGTCCGTGGCGTATGCGGCGATGGCCGCGTCGTTGGTCGTGCGCTTGTCCACTCCGCGGTAGATGGCGCGGAGGAAGTTCGCGGCGTCGGCCGTCGCCGCCGCTTCGTTCTTGTCGGTGGGGGTGTCCCAGTCGAAGACGAGTTCCATGTCGGCCGGCAGGGACACGTCGACTCCGTCCGGCCTGTCGTGGTCCTCGGTGGGGGTGGGGGACCTGTCGGGTGTCCCTGTTGCCTGGTCGGCTCCGGCGATCTTGTCGTTGTCGCTCGGTTCGGTGGGCTCGCCGCCGCATGCCGTGAGCAACAGGGCTGTTGCTGCGGCGAGTGTGGTTGCGGTGTGTGCGGTCCGGCGCTTCACAGTGTGCTCCCCGTGGGACAGATGGTCAGCCAGGAGCACAGACGGTATCCGCGGGGATATCGGTTTCGCCACCGCGAACGCCGCTGCACGGGAAGGTCTGCCCCAGATCCTCACGGCCGGTGACCTGCGCGTTTGCATTTCATCCCGTGGACTCTGAATCAGTCCTGCCTTGGACGGGGCTCCGGGTGACCTCGGGCAACCGAATGCCATACGGTGGCCGAGGCGTCGTGCAACCCGGCGCTGAGACAGAGCCGGCCTCGACCAGCCGCGACGGACAACTTGGTCTGTGGCCAGATACGTCGACCACACCGCCCACACCCCCAGCACCGCGCAAGGCTCCGCAATCTTCGAGGCACCGGCAGATCCCTTGACCGCCGCCAGACCGGGGAACCACGCGGCGAGCAAGCACCGAAGCGCGACGGTCCGGACGGTGGAGGAACGGAGCAGTGGGCATGAGCGGGAGTATCCAGGACGAGGCGCGAAAGAGGCGCGCACGGTATCCCGGCGCGCTCGCGGCAGCCATCGGCTGCTACGTCCTGGTCGCGATGGCCGGACTGTTCCTTCTGGCGGCTGACTTCAGTCCCGTGGTGCTGGCTCCGGTGTGGATGGCCCACGGCGTCCTTCTCGTCGTGCTGATCCGCAGGCTGGGTGCACGGGAGTCCAGCACCTACGCCACGCTGTTCGTGCTGGCCGCCTCCGTCATGGCCGTGTACGTGGCCGACATGGCGAGGGACGATCTCATCCTGCAGCAGCGCGGAGAGAGGACCACGGCGATCGTCGTACGCGAGTGGCGTGATCCCGCGGAGGGACGCAAGGCCCGCGACTACCACTACGAGCTGGAGACGCAGGACGGGGCGAAGGTCCCCGGGCCGGATCTGAGAGCGACGAGCGACCGCTTCGACGTGGGGCAGAAGGTGACGGTGATCGCGGACCCCGAGGGCGAGCTTCGCCCCAAGACTCCTGGCGAGGCGGACGCCACGGGTGATGCCCTCGGCGCGGCGGCCTTCGCTCTCGCGTCGCTCGGCACCGTCGGCTGGATGGCATGGCGCGGGTCGGACGCTGCCCGCCGACGGGACGCCCAGAAGGGACGGGGCGTCACGAGGAAGGCCTACCAGACCCTGGCCGGCAACACCTCCACGCCGCAGGAACAGGAAGCCAGGCTGCGTGCGGCCTTGAGCACCCAACCGGCAGACCGGCGAGGTTACATCAGGCTACGTCCCGAGGACTTCCCCGACATACCGCAGAGCCATGCCGCCCGCATCGCCTGGGAGATGGGCCTCAAGGCCGAGGCCTTCGGCAACCGCGGCGCCTGGCGCTTCGGAGAGGCCGTGATCGAGGAGGTCCCGCACGACTGAGAGCCAGAGACGGTTTCTCTCTCAGGAGCCACAGCCCTATGGCGCATCCGGTTGCTTCGCCAAGGGGTCCCTGTTCGTGAGCTTGAGTTCCCAGTCGTTCGCGTTCACGACGGCTGTCGATTCTCATCCGAGTCTCATGTGTCTCCGAGGACGGAGTGAGCAAAGGCGAGCCGCCGATCGAGCCAGTCTGCTTCTATGGCACAGGACTTGATGCCTTCCGAGACCATGACCAGCTCCCCGTCCGCGACCCAGACGAGCGTACGGCTCCTGCGGAAGGGGCTGTTGTGTGTGTCGTCCGGGCCCGATCCGGTCAGCGCATTGAGCACTTCCGGGATGACCTTGTCGGCAGCCTGTTCAGCAATTCGCTTCGCGTGGAACCCGCTCCACTGGTTGCGGCCGACCAGGACCGGACGGCCGGGCTGCTCGATTCGCCACGAGTGCTTGAAGAGTCTGCTCGGCGGCGGAATGCGCCGAATGGTGCCGATGGTCTGCCCGTCGTCGCCATGGACGAGGTAGCGGCGTTCGCTCCCCCCGTTGCTGTCCGAGGTGAGATAGCACAACAGACGTTGTGCCTCGGCGTCTTCATACAGGCAGGGCTCCAGGGCGGCCGTCGGTGCAGGAGCGGCGACCGGGGCGACGAAGGCGCACGGGGCGAAGAGCCGAGTGCTGCCCGAGCCTTGCGGGACGCGAATCGCCCGCGGTCCGCGCACGGGTCGCTTGCGCCACTTGGTGACTGGTCGCACGACAGTGCCGAGGGTGAACTCCGTCACGTTGGTCCAGTCGATGGCGGGGATCGAGTCATCCTCCTGCGCCGTGTCTTTTGCGTAGGCCACGTCAATCACCTCGACGACTTGTTGCGAGTGAGCTGTTCCAGCATCTCGCGCTGTTGGTTCGCAGGCGTCAGCGGTTGACGGACTGGATCTCCTGGAGGTGACGGGCTGGTCGTCGCCGAAGGTGCCGTCGGGGAGGTCGCCGCCGGTGGCGCCGGTGCCGGTCCAGTTGATCTGCCAGGTGACGGCGGCCCGGAGGGGGAAGGTGCCGGCGCCGGAGGAGCGGAGGTAGCGCAGCCCGCAGGGCGGGGTGCGGTCGGCCTTGCCCCTGGCGTAGGGCTCGCCGATGGAGCCGTCTGCGTTGATCGTGCACGCGCCGGACGCCGGGTAGGTCTCGGCGTCCTTCGTGCCGGGTTCCAGCTTCAGGGACACGTCCGCTCGTGTGCGGCTCGTGCAGGGGGCGTGGCCCGTGCGTGACGGACTCCGCGCTGGGTGGGGCACAGGGCCCGTGCCCGAAGTCCGTTGGAGCGAGGGCGGATTCGCCCGCGCACAGTCCGCTCGGTCACAAGGGAGGGCGCTCAACAGCGGCGACGGCTCTGCGCGTTGCAGATCGGTAAGGGTGGTGCGGACGGGCCGGGCGGGGCGGGAGGTGCCTTGAGGGGCCTATGGGCGGCTGATACGGTGCTGTGGCTTGACACTCGCCCCCGCGCGTCGAATGCCCGCGCGAGTCGTCGGCGCGGACGCCGAGACGGGCGAAGTGGTCATCAGCGCACAGGATGTGACAGGCAGTGTCCTGGGTGTACTACGGGGAGCGGTTGCGTGAGGATCCAAGAGCGTACGGGGGTGGGTGCCGGGCGTGCCGGTGTCCCGGCTCAGCCGCCGGTCGGTGAACGGCTTCCCGCACCGCCACGCGAGCGCAAGCCCGCGCTGGCCGCCCTCGCCGTCCTGCTGATCCTCGTCGGCGCCCTCGGTGCCACGACGCTCGTGCTGCGGGTCGGGGACCGGGTCGAGGTCGTCAGGGTGACGGCCGACATCCAGGCCGGTGAGTCCGTCACCAAGGGCAACACCAGGCCCGTCATGGTCGCGGCCGACCCCGACATCAACTACGTCCGCTGGGAGCAGCTGGACACCCTCAGCAAGCTCGAGGCCCGGACCACCATCTACGCCGGGACGGTCGTCGTGGGCGACATGTTCGGCAACCAGCTCGACGCCACCAAGGGCAGGACCCTCGTGGGACTCTCCCTGGAAGCGGGCCGCTATCCGACCGGCATCAGGAACGGCGACGTCGTCGACGCCTACCTGGTGGGCGCGGCGGGCCGGTCGGGTTCCGGTTCCGGCGAGGACTCCCCGGCGTCATCGGGCGGCGGCCTGCTCGTCGAGCGCGCGGTCGTGGCCGATGTGCCCAAGGCCGACAGCGATGATCTGGTGAGCAGTTCGAACAAGGCGGTCACCCTGGCCGTCGACCCCGGCGACGCCGCCGACCTCGCCCAGGCCGCCGCCAACGGCCAGGTCGTCCTGGTCCTGGTCCCAGGCAACCCCGGCAACTAGAAGGCGGCACCCACCCATGGCGCTCATCGCTCTCGCCGCCGACAAGGGTTCCCCCGGCGTCACCACCGCGGCCGTCGCACTCGCCGCGGTCTGGCCGCGCCGCGTCCTGCTCGCCGAGACGGACCCGGCCGGCGGTGACCTGGTGTACCGGTCCGCCGCCGCGCACGGCGGCCCGCTCAACCCGAACACCGGCATGCTGTCCATCGCGGCGACCGCCCGCCGGGGACTCGTACCCGACCAGCTCTGGGATCACGTACAGCCCCTGAGTGGCGGGCTCGACGTCCTCGTCGGGCTCGGCATCGCCGAGCAGGCCGCGGGGCTGGCAGGTCTGTGGCCCACACTCGGCCGGGCCTTCGCCGCGCTCGCCGACTCCCCGGACGCGCCCGCCGACGTCATCGCCGACTGCGGCCGCATCAGCGGGGACACACCCGCCGTGGAACTCTTCCCGCACGCCGCACTGGTGCTGCTGGTCTCCCGGACCGAACCCGAGGCCATCGCCCGGGTCCGCGACCGGGCCGCCGCGCTGTCCGCGAAGCTGCACGGCGGCGCGCGCGGCGCCGCGAGCCTCGGCACTCCGCTGATCGGCGTCGTGCTGGTCGCCGACCCGAACGCCGCCGGCAAGCTCTCCGGTCAGGTCAACGACATGCTCGTGCACGCACAGACCGGGGCCCGCGTGGTCGGCACCGTGGCCCACGACCCGGCAGGAGCCGAGCAGCTCGCCGGCCGCCGCCGCGGCCGGCTGGAGAAGTCGCTGCTGATCCGCTCGGCCCGGAAGGTCAGCGCGGACCTCCACCAGCAGTACGGTGCCGCCTGGTCGGTGCCCGGACCCGCCGTGCAGGGAGCCGGCCGATGACCGCTGTCGACCACCAGCTGGTCAAGCGGTTCCGGCAGGACGCCGGCGACCGCATCGCCGAGCAGCGGCGCCAGGACCAGGCCGGCGGGGTCAGCCCGATGTCCGGCGAGGACGAGCGGCACTACGCCCGCGCGGTCATAGCCCAGATCCTGGAGGAGCACGCCCGCCAGGAGATCAACGCCGGCCGCACCCCGCCGGACGCCGAGACCGAGGAGCAGTACGCCGCCGCCGTGCACGCCGCGCTGTTCGGCGTGGGCCGGCTCCAGCCGCTGCTGGACGATCCCGAGGTCGAGAACATCGACATCAACGGCTGCGACCAGGTCTTCGTCGGCTACGCCGACGGCCGTGAGGTGCGCGGTGAACCCGTCGCCGAGACCGACGAGGAACTCATCGAGCTGATCCAGGTGCTCGGCGCGTACTCCGGACTGTCCTCCCGGCCCTTCGACTCCGCCAACCCCCAGCTCGACCTGCGGCTCCCCGACGGCTCGCGGCTGTCGGCCGTGATGGACGTCGCCCGGCGGCCCGCGCTGTCCATCCGCCGTGCCCGCATGGGCAAGGTCTTCATCGCCGACCTCGTCGGCAACGGCACGCTCACCCCGGAGATCGGGCACTTCCTCGCCTGCGCGGTCCGCGCCCGCAAGAACATCATGATCGCGGGCGCGACGAACGCCGGCAAGACCACGCTGCTGCGCGCCCTCGCCAACGAGATCCCGCCCCACGAACGCCTCATCACCGTCGAACGCGCCCTGGAACTCGGCCTCGACACCTTCCCCGAACTCCACCCGAACGTCGTCGCGTTCGAGGAGCGGCTGCCCAACTCCGAGGGGCAGGGCAGCATCTCCATGGCCGAACTGGTGCGCCGCTCGCTCCGTATGAACCCCTCCCGCGTCATCGTCGGCGAGGTCCTCGGCGACGAGATCGTCACCATGCTCAACGCGATGTCCCAGGGCAACGACGGCTCGCTGTCCACAATCCACGCCAACAGCTCCAGCGAGGTCTTCAACCGCATCTCCACCTACGCCCTCCAGGCGTCCGAGCGGCTGCCCATCGAGGCCAGCCAGATGCTGATCGCGGGCGCGGTGAACTTCGTGGTGTTCATCCAGCGCCGCAACCACTTCCAGACCGGCGGCCGCCTGCAGCGCGTGGTGACCTCCGTCCGCGAGGTCAACGGCGTGGACGGGCGGGTGCTGTCCAGCGAGGTGTTCGCCGAGGCGCCCGACGCCCGGGTCGTGCCGCACGCGCCCCTCGCCTGCCTGGACGACCTCGTCGCACACGGCTACCGGCCCGCCGGATCGTGGGGGTGAGGCGACGATGACCGACCGCACGGCACCGGCCGCGGGGCCCGGCGTGCTTCCCGGCATGCCGGACGGCATGCGCCACGAGGTGATCCACGGGGCGGCCCAGGGCCCGGCGGAGGGAGTGGCCCACGGCATGACCCAGGGCCCGGCCGAGGGAGTGGCCCACGACATGGCCCACGGCATGACCCAAAGCATGGCTCAGGGCACGGTCCCCGGCATGCCCTGGGGAGGCGACGCGACGACGACCGCCGCCGCACTCGGCCGGATCGGGTCCATGGGCGGACTGTTCTCCACCACCGTCCTGTACGCCCTGGCCTGCGGCGTCGCCGTCGGCGGCGGCCTCGCCCTGCTGCTGATCGCCGTAAGAGGACTCCCCGCCAGGCCCGACCACGTCCAGCGCAGGGCCGTCGAGCGGGCGGCGGAGCTGATCCGGTTCGCCGGGCAGCGCGGCTCGCTGGCCGCGCTGGTCGGCCTCGCCGTGCTGCTGCTCACCCGCTGGGCGGTGGCCGGCATCGCCGCCGGGGTGCTCGTCTTCCTCTGGGACCGCCTGTTCGGCGGCGCCCGGGAGGAACGCGCCGCGATGCGCCGCGTGGAGGCCCTCGCCTCCTGGACGGAGTCCCTGCGCGACACCATCGCCGGCGCGGTCGGCCTGGAACAGGCCATCCCGGCGTCCGCGCGGGCCGCCGCCCCGGTGCTGCGCCCCCACCTCGACGCCCTCGTGGACCGGCTGCGCGCCCGCACCCCGCTGCCCGACGCGCTGCAGGTCCTCGCCGACGAGATCGACGACGCGTCCGCCGACATCATCGTCGCCGCGCTGATCCTCAACGCCCGGCTGCGCGGCCCGGGTCTGCGCCAGGTGCTCGGCGCGCTCGCCAAGTCGGCGCGCGAGGAGGTCGACATGCGGCAGCGGGTGATGGCGCAGCGGGCCTCGACCCGCCGTTCGGTGCAGATCGTGGTCGCCGTGTCGATCGCGTTCGTGCTCGGACTGTCCGTCTTCAACCGGGAGTTCGTCGAACCGTACGGCACCGCCGTCGGGCAGCTCGTCCTCGCCTGCGTCTGCGGGCTGTTCGGCCTCGGCTTCTGGTGGCTGCGCAAGCTGTCCACCATCGAGACGCCCGAGCGGTTCCTGGTCCGCGACGAGGCCGGGGTGCGGTTCGTACGGCCGCGCACACCGGCGCGGCCCGAGCCCCGGGAAGAGGGGGTACGGCGATGAACCTGTCCCTGCCGATCACCGTGGGCGTGATCTTCGGCCTCGGGGTCTACGTCCTCATCCGCGCGCTGATGCCGACCCGGCGCAGCGCCGTCGCGCAGGTCGCCCGGATCGACGCGCTGCGCGCGCGGGGGGCGACGCACGTACCGGCCGCCGGAGGAGGGGACCAGGGACGGCTCGCGACGCTGCGCGCCCAGGTCGGCAGCCGTGTGGCGGAGTTCTACCTGCAGCAGGGCTGGGAGCAGCGTTCGCTCCGCGCCGACCTGGCGGTGCTGGACCGCGGCTGGGAGAAGTTCCTCGCGACGAAGGTGCTGCTGGCCGCCGCCGGGCTGTTCTTCGGGCCGTTCCTGTTCGCCGTCGTGGCGACGATGGGCTTCGCCCGCAGCCCGGTCGTCCCGGTGTGGCTGGCCCTGCTGTGCGCCGGCCTGTTCTTCTTCCTGCCCGACCTGGAGGTCCGGCGGGACGCCGCCGAGAAGCGCCGGGACCTGCGACGGGTGATCGGGGCGTACCTGGACCTGGTGTCGATGAGCCTGGCCGGCGGACGGGGTCTGCCCGAGGCGCTGCTGGCCGCCGCCGAGGTGTCCGACGGCTGGGCCACCCGGCGCATCCGCAACGCCCTGGCCGACGCCCGGATCACCGGCATCAGCCAGTGGCAGGCGCTCGGCCAGCTCGGCGAGGAGCTGGGCGTGGAGGAGCTGAAGGACCTCTCGGCGTCGCTCGCGCTGGTCGCGGACGACGGGGCGAAGGTCCGCGAGTCCCTCGCCTCGCGCGCCGAGACCATGCGCCACCGCGAGCTGGCCGAGATCGAGGGCAGCGCGGGCGAGAAGTCGCAGTCGATGCTGGTCGCCCAGCTGCTGCTGTGCGCCGGGTTCCTGGTGTTCCTGATCTTTCCCGCGGCGATGCGGGTGTTCCAGGTGTGACAGGCCCGCCGGCAGCCGCCCCCCTTCCCTCCGCCTGAGTCGAGACGAATCGAGAAGTCCCATGAACGCACCGAAGACCCTCAGCACCGACCCCGCCGGCCGCACCGGCCGCACCGGCCACTCCGACCCCGCCGGCCGCACCGGCTACTCCGGCCACTCCGGCCACTCCGGCCGCACCGGCTACTCCGGGATCCCCGCGGTGGACTTCCTCGTCACCTTCCTGCGCGGCCGCGTCGAGCGCGCCCGCTCGGGTGAACTCGACCGCGGTGCCTCCGCCGTGGAGTGGGTCATCATCTCCGCGGTCGTCGTGGCCATCGTCGGCGTCGTCGCCGCGATCATCAACGCCGCGCTGAGCGAGGGCGCCAACAAGGTCGGCGACTGCATCAAGGGCGCGGACGCCGGCAAGACCTGCTGACACCGGACGGCCGCCGAACCGGCGGAACGCGAGGCCCGGCCGTCGTCCGGCCCGGCGACGGAACCACAGCCGCCTCCGCGGCCGGGGCCGGGGCCGGCCGCGGGGTCAGTACCAGGAACAGGAAGCAGCGACGGGAACGGGCGCGGGAGGAACGGGGGGGTGACAGTGCTACTGCCGCTGGAACGCGCGCGGCACGCGGTACGCCGCCGGGTGCGCCGCAGCCGGGAGGTCCGCTCCGCCCGGGGCGACGGCGGAATGACCGCGATCGAGTTGGTGCTGCTCACCCCCGTCCTCTTCTTCATGATCTTCGCGACGGTGCAGTTCGCGCTGTACTTCTTCGCCGACCACGTGGCCCAGGCGGCGGCCCAGGCGGGCGCGCGCAAGGCCCGAGCCACGGCCGACCAGCGGCCCGGCGGCTGGCGGGGCGAGGCACGCGACGTGGTCGACTCCTACATCCGCCAGCTCGGCCCACGGCTCGTGCTGTCACCACGCGTGACGATGCTGCAACCGGAGCCGGACACGGTCGGAGTGGAGATCTCCGCACGCGTGCCGGCGGTGTTCCCCGGGCTGGACCTGACGGTGCACGCGCAGTCCTCCGGCCCGGTGGAGCGCTTCGTCCCGGAAGGGGGCAACTAGCGGTGGCGGCGCGGGACGAGGGGCTGTCGACGGTCGAAGTGGTGATCCTGGCACCGGTGATGATCCTCTTCATCCTGGTCCTGGTGGCCTTCGGGCAACTGGCCGACGGCCGGGGCGCGATCGACGGAGCCGCCCGGGACGCGGCCCGCGCGGGATCCATCCAGAAGGACCACGCGACGGCGGTCGCCGAGGCGCGCAGAGCCGCGGAGGCGGACCTGGAGGACGTGTGCTCCGGCCCCGTCTCGGTCCGCCAGACCAGCCCCGGCTTCGAGCCGGACACCTTCTTCACGGTCGAGGTCAGCTGTGAGGTACGCGGCCTGGCCATGCTGGGCCTGGACATCCCCACCACCCTCTCGGCCCGCTTCAGCTCCCCCCTGGACCCGTTCCGGAGGACCGCGTGAGAGACGTCGTACGAGGTGAGCGCGCGGCGGGCGTCGCACCGAGCGGAGCGGGCGCCGTACGGGTCGCGGGGCGCGGCGGCGGACGGGCCGGCGCGGGCGCCCCGCGCGGTACGGCGGGCGCCGTACGGTCCCGCATCGCGGCCCTGCGCCCTGCGCCGGTACCGGACGACCGCGGGTCCGGCGCGGGAGCGGTGATCATCTTCGCGCTGGTCTTCCTCTCCCTGACCGCGTTCGTCATCGACGGCGGCATGTCGATCTCCCAGCGTGAACGTGCCGCCGACATCGCCGAACAGGCGGCCCGCTACGCCGCACAGGACATCGACCGCGAGGCCCTCTACGACGACGTGGGCGGCCCGGCCCCGATCAACTTCGCCAACTGCGACGCCCGCGTGAAGGCGTTCGCCCGCGAGATGCACCTGTCCGGCCCGGACGTCGCCGCGTCCCACTGCGTGGCGGCCGACGCGGACCGCGTGCAGGTGCGGATCCAGCTGACGTACTCACCGGTGTTCACCGGCATGTTCTACGGCCAGGACGTGAAGGTGCACGGCCAGTCGGCCGCGGAGAACGAGGTCGGCTGAGAACCGCCGCCCTGCGGCCCCTCCACGCCCCGGAGCCCGTCGCGGACGAGGCGGCGGACCTCTCCGACGCCGCCGCCACCTCACCGGTCCGGACCGAGTGACCACGCCCATGACGGAGGGTCTGCCGGACCTCGGGCCGCAGTGGGAACCGGATACCCACGGGCGTCGCTCCTGTCGGGCTCGGTGGTGGTGCCTTCCGGGCCAGAGGGAGTGGGGGAGGCCGGGGCCCTCCTCGTCATCGATGTCGGGCGGTTCGTGGCGGTCCGCGCGGGCTGCCGTGAAATCGACGGTCTGGGCGGGCACTTCAGGGATGTGCGGCCGCCACCTGTCGGACCGGCAGGTGTGCCTGGCCGGCGCCACGCCTGCGACGTGAGCTCGTCGCAGCCGGTGTGTGCGGGGTGTGAGCCGCGTGGGCAGTGCACGGCTCCAGCCGCGCACCGTGACGTGCCGGGGTGTCGTGTCGTCGGGCGGACGGGTGCCCGACGCCGGTGTGCGGGCGAACGTGCCGCCCTCGGTCCGGCGTTCTCCCGGAGGGTTCGGGCCTGACCTCGTCGTACCGCGCATCACCGAGATCTCGGTAGGCTCAGTGCATCCACCGCACCCCACCCCCAGGAACCCCCATGTCGCGACGCTCCAGCTCGACGGGACGCCCGAACGCCCCGCGGAACCGCACGCCGGAGCCCGTGCGGGTGCGGCCGCGTGGCGTCGGTGACTTCGTCAAGGCGTTCCTCGCGTTCGCGGCGCTGGTGGCCCTGGTCCTCGGCGTGCCGTTCGGGCTGGCCACGCTGTTCGGGTGGCCGTTTCCCGACGGGGCACCCGGGTGGGACTGGCTCCAGCGTGAGATATCGGTGCGGACGTTCCAGAACATCCTCGCGGTCGTGGTGTGGTGCGCCTGGGCCCAGTTCACGGCGTGCGTGCTCGTCGAGGTGAAGGCCGCCGTGTCCGGGGTCGGCGTGCCGGGGCGGGTGCCCGGAGCCGGGCCCAGCCAGCTGCTCGCCCGGCAACTGGTCGCCGCCCTGCTGCTGGTCGGCGCCACCGCGGCGAGCTTCACCCCCGGGCTGTCCCAGCTCGGGCAGACCCCGGACGACAGCCGGAGCCCGGCCGTCGCGGCCGCGCAGCACACACCGGGACTCCTCGCCCAGCAGCGGGAGCAGGCCGCCGGCACCGCGTCCGCCCTCGCCGAGCAGGCCGAGCAGGCCGACGACGCCGCGGACCGTGCGCAGCACGGCGCCCGGGACGGCGGTGGCGCCGTACGCGAGGGCGACACGAAGTACTACCGTATCCAGCCCCCCGAGGGCCGGCACCACGACTCGCTCTGGGAGGTCGCCGAGCGCCACCTCGGCGACGGCCGCCGCTACAAGGAGATCTACCAGCTCAACAAGGACCGTGTGCAGCCCGACGGCTCCCGCCTGTCCGAGGCCAGCCTCATCCGGCCCGGCTGGATCATGGAGATGCCCGGCGACGCGCACGGCGGTGAGCTCGTCGAGATGCCCGACGAGACGCGCAGTGTCCCGCCCGAGGTGCGGGAGCAGATCCGGGACTACGCCCTCACCGGCGACCACGCCGGGGGACCGCACGCCGACGCACGGCACGCCGGTGAGGCCGCGGCCGGCGGGGCGGGTGCGGCCGGGCCGTCCGAGCAGCGGCCCGGCCCCGCGCCCGGTCACAGCACCGCCCCCGCCCCCGGGCAGCCGCACGCGGAACCGGTCGCCGACGCCGACGGCCGGTCCTTCGGGCTGCCCGAGGCGCTGCTCGGGGCCCCGCTGCTCGCCGCCGGACTCCTCGGCGCCCTCGGCCGGCGCCGCCGGCAGGCGCTGTGGCAGTCGGCGCTCGGTGCCGTCGGCGGGCGGCGCGGCATGGAGCCGCCCACTCCGGCCGGCGCCGCCGCCGACGCACAGGACGCCCTCCTGGTCGGCGCCGACCCGGACGCGGTGCGGCTGCTGGACCGTTCACTGCGCGGCCTCGCCGCCGCCCTCGCCGCCGAGTCCCGTCCCCTGCCGGTGGTCTACGCGGCCTGGCTCAGCAACGGAGACCTGCACCTCCAACTCGCCCAGCCCGCCGGGAAGCCGCCCACGCCGTGGCAGCCCGGACAGGACCAGACGTTCTGGACGCTGGCCCGCGCCGACGCCGAGCGGTACGAGGAGGCCGACACCGCCGCCCCCTACCCCGGCCTCGTCAGCCTCGGCACCCTGGACGAGTCACGGCTGCTGCTCAACCTGGAGGCCGTGCCCGGCATCGTCTCGCTGAGCGGACAGGAAGCCGACCGGGCCGCCGTGTTCGCCTCCGTCGCCGCCGAACTCGCCACCAACGGCTGGTCGGACCGCATGACCATCACCGTCGTCGGCTTCGGCGAGAACCTCACGCCGCTCGCCCCCAACCGGCTCCGCCACCTCGACGGCGTCGACGACCTCATCGAGACCATGGAGGCGGAGACCCGCCAGCGGCGCAGCGCGCTCGGCGCCGCCGGCCAGGACTCGGTGCTCACCGGCCGTACCGGGCCCGCCCGGCACACCCGCTGGGCCCCGCACCTGGTGCTGCTCGCCGCGGAGCCGTCCCCCGAGGACGCCCTCAGGCTCGCCGAACTCGCCGCGGACGCCGGCCGCCTCGGCATCGGCTACCTCGTCGGCACCGGGTCCGGTGAACTGCCCGGCGCCGCATGGGAGATGGAGATCACCGGCGACGGCAGACTGCTCGCTCCGCTCCTCGGCCTGGAACTCGACGCCCAGCTCCTCCCGCTGCCCCAGCAGCGCGCCGTCGTCGAGCTGTTCACCGAGGCCGACCCCGGCCCCGACCACGACCCGGACGGACCGGCCACCGCCCCGCCGTTCCTGGTCGACATCAGCGAACAGGGCCGGCCCGCCGTCTACGCCCGCCTCGTCGGGTCCTACGAGATCATCGGCCTGGACACCCCCGACGACGAACGCAGCGCCCAACTCCACGAGGCGCTCGCCCTGCTGCTCCTGCACCGGGAAGGAGTGCACCCCCGCGTACTGGCCTCCGCGCTGTGGCCGCGCGGCGTCACCGACGACGTGAGCGACGCCCTGCTCGACCGGCTGCGCGACTGGCTCGGCACCGACCCGGACGGCACGCCCCGCCTCACCGCCGACGCCGGCGGGCGCCTCACCCTCGCCCCGTCGGTCGTCTCCGACCTCGACGTCCTGCGCTCCCTCTACCACGAGGCCACCCAGGGCAAGGGCGCCGACAGCCGTGTCGTGCGCGGGCGGCTGCTCACCGACGCCCTGGTCCTGGTGCGCGGCCCGCTGCTCGCCGACCGGCCCGAGGGCCGCTACCGGTGGCTCGGCCACGAGATCATCGACGCCCGACTGCCTTTGCTCGTCGCCGACATCGGGCTCGCCCTGGCCGAGTTCCACCTCGTGAAGGACCGTGCCGAGAAGGCCATCGAGGCGCTCCGTGCCGCCCTGCGCACGGCCTCGGACGACGAACGCCTCTGGCACGAGCTGCTGCGTGCCACCCACGCCACCGGCGACACGGCCCGGCTGAGCGCCCTCGCCGCCGACCTCCTCGGCCGCAGCGGGGCCCGCGGGCTGCCGCCGCGCACCGAGGCACTGCTGGACGAACTGCTGCCGTACTGGCGCCAGAGCGTCACGGCAGCGGGCTGAGCCGTGGCCGCCACCGTGCCCGTCGCCCTGCTCGATGCCGCCGCGGGGCCTGATGCCGCCGTCGCGTTGCACGCCGCCGTCGCGCCGCCGGTGGCCGCGAGCGACCTCGCGCTGATCGCCGCGGCCGTGGTGTGGGGGGCCTCGGCCGGAGCGCTGCTGCCCCGTGCCGTGTACCGCTTCGCCGTCCCCTCCGGCCGACCGTGGCGGGACCGGTGCCCCGCCGGGCATCCCCTGCGGGGATGGGCCGGACCGGCGCGGTGCCGGGAGTGCGCCGCCCTGCACGGCTCCTCCGCGGATCGCCCCTCCGCCACGGGCCCGGGGCCGGCCGCTTCCGCTCCCGCTGCCGATGCCTGTGCCGGGGAGGACTCCCCAGGGGGCTCCGTACCGACGGGCTTCCTGCCGGGGGGCTCCGCGGCAGCAGGCTCCGCGGCAGCAGGCTCCGCGGCAGCAGGCTCCGCGGCAGCCGACTCCGCCGGCCGCGAGCCGGTGTCCGCCGGGTCTGGGTCGTCCGGATCTGGGTCCGCCGGGTCTGCGTCGTCCGGGTCGTCGACCGCTGGATCGCCGACGTACGGCTCACGCGCGGCGTACGGCCCGCGGGCCCGGGGGCCGGCGGCCGTGACCGCACTGGCCTGCGCCGTGCTCGCCGCCGCCACCGGTACGCGGCCCGAACTCGGCGTCTGGCTGCTGCTCGCGCCCGTCGGCGTCCTGCTCGCCGCGGTGGACCTCCGGGTGCAGCGGCTTCCCGATCCGCTGACGCTGCCGCTCGCGGGCCTCGCCCTCACCCTGCTCGGCCCGGTCGCTCTGCTGCCCGGGCACGCGGGGGAGTGGACGACCGCGCTCCTCGGCTGCCTGGCCCTCGGTGCCGGCTACCTCGTCCTGCACCTCGTCAGCCCCGGCGGAATGGGGTTCGGCGACGTGAAGCTCGCCCTCGGTGCGGGAGCGGCGCTGGGCTGGTACGGGTGGGGGGCCGTGGTGCTCGGCACCTTCGCCGGGTTCCTGCTGGGGGCGCTCTACGGCGGCGCGCTCGTCGTCGCCCGGCGTGCCGACCGCAGGACGGCGATCCCGTTCGGACCGTTCCTGATCGCGGGCGCGTTCCTGGGCGTGCTGGCGGGGGCCGGCGCGGCCTGACCCCCGCCCCGCGCGAGGGTGCGGGCCCCGGCCCCGTACGGCCTGGCGTCCGCCCCCCGTAGGGCCTGGTGTCCGTCCCCCGTACGGCCTGGCGTCCGCACCCCGTAGGGGCTGGCGTAGGCTGTTTCAGTCCGTCCACAACCCTTGACGAAAGGGACACCCGGTGACCGAGAAGGCCGACCTCCAGTCCGTCCTCGACCGAGCCGCCGGGGGCGGGCGGATCAGCCCCGAAGAGGCGCTCGACCTGTACCGCGACGCCCCGCTGCACGCGCTGGGCGCGGCCGCCGACGCCGTACGCCGCCGCCGCTATGCCGGGGTCGAGCACATCGCGACGTACATCATCGAGCGGAACATCAACTACACCAACGTCTGCGTCACGGCGTGCAAGTTCTGCGCCTTCTACGCCCCGCCGAAGAGCGACAAGGGCTGGACGCGCGCGCTCGACGACATCCTGCGCCGGTGCGCGGAGACCGTGGAACTCGGCGGTACGCAGGTGATGTTCCAGGGCGGACACCACCCCGACTACGGCGTGGAGTACTACGAGGAGCACTTCTCCGCCATCAAGAGGGAGTTCCCGCAGCTCGTCATCCACAGCCTGGGGGCCAGCGAGGTCGAGCACATGGCACGGATCTCGAAGGTGTCGGTGGAGGAGGCCGTCGAGCGCATCCACGCGGCCGGCCTCGACTCGTTCGCCGGTGCCGGTGCGGAGCTGCTGCCGGAGCGGCCGCGCAAGGCGATCGCCCCGCTGAAGGAGAGCGGCGAGCGTTGGCTGGAGATCATGGAGACCGCGCACCGGCTCGGTGTCGAGTCCACCTCCACCATGCTCATGGGCACCGGCGAGACCAATGCCGAGCGCATCGAGCACCTGCGCATGATCCGCGACGTCCAGGACCGCACGGGCGGCTTCCGTGCCTTCATCCCGTACCTGTACCAGCCGCAGAACAACCACCTGAAGGGCCGCACCCAGGCGACCATTCTCGAGTACCTGCGGATGATCGCGATCGCCCGGCTGTTCTTCGACAACGTCGCCCACATCCAGGGCTCGTGGCTGACCACCGGCAAGGACGCGGGGCAGCTGACCCTGCACTACGGCGCGGACGACCTCGGTTCGATCATGCTGGAGGAGAACGTCGTCTCCGCCGCCGGTGCCAGGCACCGCTCCAACCTGATGGAGATGATCGAGATGATCCGCGGCGCGGGCCGTGTCCCCGCGCAGCGCAGCACCACCTACGAGCACCTGGTCGTCCACGACGACCCGGCGGACGACCCGGTCGACGAGCGCGTGGTCTCCCACATCTCCTCCACCGCGATCGAGGGCGGCACGGCACATCCCGAGCTGAAGATCCTCGCCGCCAACTGAGCCGGAGGCGCCCGGGGCAACCCGGACGACGCGGCCCCGGTCGGGTCGCGCCGTCGGCTGCTCCCCGGGCCGCCCGCGGGCCGAGCGGGGACTCTGTCCGCGGGGCGTCCCGCGATCCGCCCGCCGCCCGCGATCCGGTCCGCGGAGCCGGCCGCCTCCGGTCCCCGTCTCCTGTCCCTGCCCCCCCGTCCCTGCACCATCCGGTCCGGTCCTCGACCGATCTCCTCCCGCGAGCTGCCGTTGCTGACCCTTCATGTCGCCGAGTCCTCCCCGGAGACCGCCCTGCTGGTCGACGGTGCCCGGATCGCCGCAGTCGGCCCCTTCGAGGAACTGGCCGCGGGACGGCCCGGGGCCCGGGTGCGGCGCTGGCCCGGCATCCTCACGCCCGGACTGCTCAACCCGTACGGGCCGGAACTGCTGGAGCGGACGTACCACCCCGACCCCCGCGAGGCCGAGGCCTACGGCACGGAGCCGATCGGCGGTCCGCGCGCGCAGGAGCTGTTCCGCGCGGACCCTTCGCGCCGGGGCGCCAGCGCACGCCGGGGCGTGCAGCGCCTGCTCGCGCACGGCACCGTCGCCGTCGCCGGGGAACTGCGCGAGCGGGGCGCGCTCGACGCGGTGCGGCGCGCGGGACTCGCCGTCGGGCAGCGGCCGCCGTCCCTGCCGGGGCCGCCGTCGCTCTCCCCCGTACCACTGGTCCTGCTGCCGCCCCTGGCGGCGGGCGGCCCGGCCCGCTTCGCCGTCTTCGACGTGCCCGACCGGGCGGCGCTCGTCCGCGAGGGGGCCGGGACCTGCGTGGCGACGGTGCTGGGCGGGCGCCTCGTGTACCGGGGGCGTTGACCCGGTCGTCGGACCGAAGCCCGGGGAGCGGGGGAGGCGGGGGCGACCGGCGCCGGGGCGGTGGCGGGCGAGCGAGGCGCGGACACCCGGGCGCGACGGCTCGTGCGCCGCTCGGACCGGGCTCGTGCGGCGGGCCCGGGTGCCCGAATGCCCGGGTGCCGGGGCGGACGGCACGGGCCGGGTGCCTGCCCGCGGTGGACGGGGCGGGCGGGGCCGGGCGGGCGCAGGGGCGCTGCCCGGTGAGCCCACCCGCTGCTGCCACAATGAACGCGTGACCCGAGCATCCCTGGACAAGCAGCCGCACGAAGTCGCCTCGATGTTCGACGACGTGGCGGAACGGTACGACCTCGCCAACGACGTGCTGTCCCTCGGCCAGGACCGACGATGGCGCAAGGAGGTCGCCAGGGCCGTCGACGCCCGGCCCGCGCAGAAGATCCTCGACCTCGCGGCCGGTACGGGCACCTCCGCGCAGCCCTTCGCCCAGGCCGGCGCCTACGTCGTCCCCTGCGACTTCTCCCTCGGCATGCTCCAGGTCGGCAAGCGTCGCCAGAGGTGGCTGCCGTTCACCGCGGGCGACGCCACCCGGCTGCCGTTCAGGGACGACTCCTTCGACGCGGTCACCATCTCCTTCGGGCTGCGCAATGTGCAGGACTTCGACGCGGCCCTGCGCGAGATGCACCGGGTGACCCGGCCCGGCGGGCGGGTGGTGATCTGCGAGTTCTCCCACCCCACCTGGGCGCCCTTCCGCACCGTCTACACCGAGTACCTGATGCGCGCCCTGCCGCCGGTCGCGCGCGCGGTGTCCTCCAGCCCGGACGCGTACGTCTACCTCGCCGAGTCCATCCGCGCCTGGCCCGACCAGTCCGCGCTGGCCGCGCGGCTGCAGGGGGCCGGCTGGTCGGACGTGGCCTGGCGCAACCTGACGGGCGGGGTCGTGGCCCTGCACCGGGGATTCAAGCAGGGCTGACCCCGGGAGCGGTGCTGCCCGCCTCGCCCCGCGCCCGCCCCGCGCCCGGCCGGTGCCGCCCGGCCGGTGCCGCCCGGCCGGTCCCGCCCGGTCCCGGCGGGTCTCGCAGGCCCCGGCGGGTCTCGCCCTGACCGGCGGCCGCCCGGCCCGGCCCGCTCCTCCGACGACCTGCCCCGGCCGCAGCCGTGCAGCCTGCTCCCGCGACCTGCCCCAGCCCTGGCCGACAGCCCGCTCCCACGACCGCCCGGCCCGCAGCCGTCCGCCCCGGGACCCTGCTGCTCCCGCCCGGCGCGCCGCTGCCCCGCCCCGCCTTCCGGTCTCCGCCGGGGCCGGCCGAGGCGGCGCGCCGCGCGCCGTCCCGCCGTGCCCGGCGCCCTACTTGGCCATGGCGTACGGGTCCGGCGGTTCGTCCAGCTCGCGCTCCAGTCCGCCGCCTCCGGGCCCCGGCACGAGCGGCTCCCGTACGCCTCCGCCGCCCTCGCCCTCCCCGAAGTCGAACCACACCGTGACGACGGCGTCCCGCGGCACCTCCGCGCCCGGCGGCGGGTACTGCCGTACGACGTAGTCGACGACGGTCAGATCGAGGTCGGGCCGGTCGGGCGAGGACAGCAGCACGCCGTGCGCCGCGGCCTCGCGGCGGGCGTCGACGGCCATCAGACCGACGAGCTTCGGTACGCGCACTTCGGGTGTTTTGCGTGTGATGCTCACAGATGTCACCCCCAGCGGTACTGGCAGGGTAACCATCCCGAGACGCCACCCGGAAGCACCATGTCGCTATCCGTAGCGTAGCGTCACGCTCCGTCACAAGTCCAGTCGGTAGCAGTGGCCTTCCTGCTCGGACCGGGGCGTGCGAAAGGTCTCGGCCAGCCGCATGCCGAGGCGCCGGGTCACCGCGATCGAGCGGGTGTTGCGGGCGTTCACCATGGCCACCACGCTGCCCACGCCCGCCGCACGCACCCGGTCCAGCGTCATGTGCGCCGCCGCCGTGACGTACCCGTGGCCCCAGTACGGGCGCCCCAGCCGCCAGCCGATCTCTATGGCGCCCTTCGGCCCCCACTCGGCCGGCCACGGCTGGGCCCCGGTGAACCCGATGACCGTGCCGGACTCGTCGAGCACGGTCCACAGGCAGAAGCCGCGTTCGGCGTCGTGCCGCCGCTGGCGCGCGGTCAGCTCCTCGTACACGGACAGCTCCGCGGACCTGCCGCCGTGGAACTCCATGACGTCCGGATCGTCGAAGATCCGGTGCCACACGACCGCGTCCTCGTCGGTGGGGACGCGCAGCCGAACAGCAGGGAGAGCTCGGTTCACGGGGCAGCCCTTCAGCCGGGTGATCAATTCTGCTGAATAGACTGCCCGTGTCCAGTGCCGGTCGGCACGCAGATTTCGAACCTTGGGGAGATCCCGCCGTGACCGAGCCCCTCTCCGACCACTCCGCCGACGTGATCGTCGTGGGCGCGGGGCCAGCCGGCTCCACCACCGCCTACCACCTGGCCAGGTCCGGTCTCGACGTCCTCCTGCTGGAGAAGACCCGGTTCCCCCGCGAGAAGGTCTGCGGCGACGGCCTCACCCCGCGTGCCGTCAAGCAACTGGTGGCCATGGGCGTCGACATCTCCGAGGAGGCCGGCTGGCTGCGCAACAAGGGCCTCAGGATCATCGGCGGCGGCGTACGGCTCCAGCTCGACTGGCCGGATCTCGCCTCCTTCCCGGACTACGGTCTCGTACGCAAGCGCGACGACTTCGACGAGCAGCTCGCCCGCCAGGCCCAGAAGGCCGGTGCCCGCCTGCACGAGCAGTGCAACGTCTCCGGCCCGATCGTCGACGACCGCACCGGCCGCATCACCGGCGTGACCGCCAGGCTCGGCGACGACAAGCGCGAAGTCACCTTCCACGCCCCGCTGGTGGTGGCCGCCGACGGCAACTCCACCCGGCTCTCACTCGCGATGGGCCTGCACCGGCGCGAGGACCGCCCCATGGGCGTCGCGGTGCGCACCTACTTCACCAGCCCCCGCCACGAGGACGACTACCTGGAGTCCTGGCTGGAGCTCTGGGACCGCCGCGGCCCCGGCGAGGACCGGCTGCTGCCCGGCTACGGCTGGATCTTCGGCATGGGCGACGGCACCTCCAACGTCGGCCTGGGGGTGCTCAACACCTCCGACTCCTTCAAGGAGCTCGACTGGCGCGAGGTGCTCAAGGCCTGGTGCGCATCGATGCCGGAGGACTGGGGCTACACCCCCGAGAACATGACCGGCCCCATCCGCGGCGCCGCTCTCCCCATGGCCTTCAACCGCCAGCCCCACTACACGCGCGGCCTGCTCCTCGTCGGCGACGCCGGCGGACTGGTCAACCCCTTCAACGGCGAGGGCATCGCCTACGCCATGGAGTCCGGCCAGATCGCCGCCGACGTCATCACCCAGGCCCACGCCCGCGCCACACCGGCCCAGCGCGAGGCGGCGCTCCAGCACTACCCGCGCGTCCTCAAGGACACCTACGGCGGCTACTACACCCTCGGCCGCGCCTTCGTGAAGCTCATCGGCAACCCGCGGGTCATGAAGATCGCCGCACAGCGGGGCCTGACCCACCCGATGCTGATGCGCTTCACCCTCAAGCTGCTGGCCAACCTCACCGACCCGACCGGCGGCGACGCCATGGACCGCATCATCAACGGCCTCAGCAAGGTGGCGCCCAAGGCCTGAGCCGCACCCGGCGCCTCCCCGCGGGGCGCCCGGACAGACGTCGGGACGGCGCCGGGTGCGCCCGTGAACGTACCCGGTGCCGGCTTCGACGGCGCCGCGTCCCGGTGCCCGCGCCCGGCCGTGCGGCGCACAACGGCGAAGGGCCGCAGCCCCCGAGCGGCTGCGGCCCTTCGCCGGTCACGCGTGCACCCACACGCGTCGCTGGTCTCAGAGCACGCGCACCGCACCCGACGCCGGATACCCGGACAGGTCCTGGATGACGACGCCCTTGGACGGGTTGGCCGCGTCCAGGTACTGGCCGTTCCCGACGTACACCCCCACGTGGTACGCGGAGCCCTTGCCGCCCCAGTACAGGATGTCCCCGACCTGGAGGTTGGAGGTGCCGACCTCGACCCCGGCCATCGACTGGTCCTGCGAGACCCGCGGAAGGTCCACGCCGACCTGCCGGAAGGCGGCCTGGACGAGGCTGGAGCAGTCCCACGCGTTGGGGCCGGTGGCGCCCATCACGTAGGCGTCGCCCAGCTGCGCCTTGAGGAAGGCGATGACGGTGCCCACGGAACCGCTCGCCGGCGTCGTCACCGTGTCCGACGCCGAGGCGGACGCGGGCGCGGGAGCGGACGTGGTCGTGAGGGTGGCGCGCTCGACGGACCGGGAGGCGGCGGCTTCGGCGGCCGCCCGGCGGGCGGCCTCCTCGGCGGCCTTCTTCCGCGCCTCGGCCTTCTTCTTCGCCTCCGCGAGGTCCGACTTGGCCTGCTTCGCGGCCTTCGCGGCGGCCGCGTCGCGCTCGGCCGCCAGCTCGTAGTTCGCGGCCGCCAGCTCCGTGGCGTACGCGGACTCGGCGACCTGGCTGGACAGGTCGGCCGTGAGGGTGGGCAGTTCGAGGGTCTGCGTCACCGGCTCCGCGGCGCTTGCCGAGGCCGACGCACCCGCCGCCGCCATGCTGAGGACGCCACCGGCGACTCCGGCGCGCATCGCGAGGTTCGAGGACGCGCTGCGGCGGGGCTTCCGGTGGCTGCGTATGTGAGCGGTGTGGGACATGAGAGCAATCGGTATCAGGGGCTCCTCCATACCTACAAGAAACGTGGGCTGCGCCACAGTTGTTCAACCGCGGCCGCAACTCCACGGAGTTGGAGCGCCCATTGACGCCGTAACGGACATTGCGGACGCAACCCTGTAAGCCTGTGATCACGGCCTTTCGTCGTTACGTCCGAATTGCCCCTCACCTACCATCGGTTGAGACGGTTGGCCAAGCCCGCTTCTCATCCCCCTCTCATGAGTGTGGTCGAGGTCACGGAACGGTCACCGGAGTGGCTGCGTCCGCCGTGGGTCGCCCCGGGCGCGAGGGCCGTGCGGGGCAATCCGGCCCGAATCCGGCCCGGGTCCCTGGCCTGGCCCCGGTCCCTGGCCCGGCCTCCCGGCCCGGTCCCCGGGGTCCGGGACCGGCTGCGGGTTCAGCCCGGGGCCGGTCCGGGTTCGACCGCCGGCCCGCCTACGGGATCCCGCCCCCGGTCCGGCCCGCTCCCGCCGCGGGCTCGGTCCGCCGACCTGGGTGCGGCTCGGTGCCTCCGCCTCGGCCGGCGGCTGGGGGTGAGTGGGCGGGCTCTTTCCTTCGCTCCCCTCGCCTCCCGCCTCTCCCGCCTCTCTCTGCTCTTCCCCCCTTCCCCCCTGCTCTTCTCCCGCCTCTCTCTGCTCTTCCCCCCTTCCCCCCTTCCCCCCTGCTCTTCTCCCGCCTCTCTTCCTCCTCCGGCCCCTCTCCCGCCCCTCCCTCCCCCTGCTCCCGCCCCTCCTTCCCTTCCCTCCCTGCTCCTCCTCGTGTGTCGATTCCGCGCCGGGGCGCCCTCGTGTCCGGCTCCGCGTGGCGGGGGTGTGGTGCTCGTGAACGCGTGCACACGTCCACACCCCGCCCCGGACCTCCCTCTGATGTGTGAACGCGGCTCCCTACCAAGGGGAGCGCGGCAACACCAATTTGCATGCAGTGGAAGTCTCTTGATATGGAGACGACCCCTCTGAGCTGGTCCGATGAGCGAAAATGTCACCTCTGGTGATCACTCGGACGCTTCGAGTGCGAAGATCACCGCTCATCCGACTTCATGATCCTTCGTCAGGTGGTGGAGATCACAAAGCTTGTGGAATACCCCGTGTCGCAGATCACAGAGCCCCGGGCATAAGATGCGAGGCAGTTGGGCTTGTGACCTGCTTCACATGTTCTCGATCTTCGTCCGGGACGGGCGGGGCGCGAGGGGCCGGTGAGACGGATGTGAGCTCAATGCAACCCGCCAGCAGTCAATGCCGACTGAGAGGAGCGAGGAGCGGTGAACGCGTATGCGCCCATCCTCGTACTGGGAGCCCTCGGGGCAGGCTTTGCGATCTTCTCCGTGGTCATGGCCACGCTGATCGGTCCGAAGCGGTACAACCGCGCCAAGCTCGAAGCCTATGAGTGCGGCATCGAGCCGACCCCCACGCCGGCCGGCGGCGGGCGCTTCCCCATCAAGTACTACCTGACGGCGATGCTCTTCATCGTCTTCGACATCGAGATCGTCTTCCTCTACCCGTGGGCCGTCACGTTCGACGCCCTGGGTGTGTTCGGGCTCGTGGAGATGCTGCTCTTCGTGCTCACCGTCTTCGTGGCCTACGCGTATGTGTGGCGGCGCGGCGGCCTGGAATGGGACTGAGGGGCCTTAGGACATGGGACTCGAAGAAAAGCTGCCGAGCGGCTTCCTGCTGACCACCGTGGAGCAGGCCGCGGGCTGGGTGCGCAAGTCGTCCGTCTTCCCGGCCACGTTCGGCCTCGCCTGCTGCGCCATCGAGATGATGACCACCGGTGCCGGACGGTACGACCTGGCCCGGTTCGGCATGGAGGTCTTCCGCGGATCGCCGCGTCAGGCCGACCTGATGATCGTCGCCGGCCGGGTGAGCCAGAAGATGGCGCCGGTGCTCAGGCAGGTCTACGACCAGATGCCGAATCCCAAGTGGGTGATCTCCATGGGGGTCTGCGCCTCCTCGGGCGGCATGTTCAACAACTACGCCATCGTCCAGGGCGTCGACCACGTCGTGCCGGTCGACATCTATCTGCCCGGCTGCCCGCCCCGGCCGGAGATGCTGATGGACGCCATCCTCAAGCTGCACCAGAAGATCCAGAGCTCCAAGCTCGGCGTGAACGCCGAGGAAGCGGCCCGGGAGGCGGAGGAAGCGGCGCTCAAGGCCCTGCCGACGATCGAGATGAAGGGGCTGCTGCGGTGAGCGACGCGAACGGCAAGGGCGAGAACGGTCCCGGCGGCGCCGGAGAGGCCCAGGGCGCCGGAGAGGTCAACCCCGAGAAGGACCTCTCCTCCTCCAACCTTCCCGGCCAGCGCGGCCAGGGCGGCGAGGAGATCCGCGTGCAGCGCGGCATGTTCGGCGCCGCGGGCGGTGGTGACACCTCCGGCTACGGCGGCCTGGTCCGCTCGGTGCGGCTCCCGGGGCCGGCCGGCCGGCCCTACGGCGGCTGGTTCGACGAGGTCGCCGACGAACTCGAGGGCGCCCTGGAGGAGCAGGACCTCCTCCCCGGCAACGTCATCGAGAAGACGGTCGTCGACCGCGACGAACTCACCTTCCACATCGAGCGCGAGCACCTGCCCCAGGTGGCCCGCACCCTGCGCGACGACCCCGCGCTGCGCTTCGAACTGTGCACCGGGGTCAGCGCGGTGCACTACCCGAACGACAAGGGCCGCGAACTGCACGCCGTCTACCACCTGCGCTCGATCACCCACAACCGGCTGATCCGCCTGGAGGTCAGCGCCCCCGACAGCGACCCGCGCATCCCCTCCCTCGTCCCCGTCTATCCGACGAACGACTGGCACGAGCGGGAGACGTACGACTTCTTCGGAATCGTCTTCGAGGGGCACCCGGCCCTGACCCGGATCATGATGCCCGACGACTGGCAGGGCCACCCGCAGCGCAAGGACTACCCCCTCGGCGGCATCCCCGTCGAGTACAAGGGCGCCCAGATCCCGGCTCCGGACCAGCGGAGGTCGTACTCATGAGCACGCAGCACGCAACTCCGCGCGAGACCACCGAAGGCACCGTCTACACGGTCACCGGTGGCGACTGGGACGAGGTCGTCCAGTCCGCGGCCCGCGCCGACGACGAGCGCATCGTCGTCAACATGGGTCCCCAGCACCCCTCCACGCACGGGGTGCTGCGGCTGATCCTGGAGATCGACGGCGAGACGGTCACCGAGGCCCGCTGCGGCATCGGCTACCTGCACACCGGCATCGAGAAGAACCTCGAGTACCGCACGTGGACGCAGGGCACCACCTTCGTCACGCGCATGGACTACCTGACGTCCTTCTTCAACGAGACCGCGTACTGCCTGGCCGTCGAGAAGCTGCTCGGCATCGAGGACGAGATCACCGAGCGAGCCACCATCATCCGGGTCCTCCTGATGGAGCTGAACCGTCTGAGCTCCCACCTGGTGTGCATCGCCACCGGCGGCATGGAGCTCGGCGCCACCACCGTCATGATCTACGGCTTCCGCGACCGCGAGATGATCCTCGACATCTACGAGCTCATCACGGGCCTGCGGATGAACCACGCCTACATCCGCCCCGGCGGACTCGCCCAGGACCTCCCGCCCGGCGCGGTGGACCAGATCCGCGAGTTCGTGAAGAAGATGAAGAAGAACCTCCCGGAGTACGACAAGCTCGCCACCGGGAACCCCATCTTCAAGGCCCGGATGCAGGACATCGGCTACCTCGACCTGGCCGGCTGCATGGCCCTCGGCGCCACCGGCCCGATCCTGCGCTCCACCGGCCTGCCGCACGACCTGCGCAAGACACAGCCCTACTGCGGCTACGAGACGTACGACTTCGACGTCCCGACCACCGACACCTGCGACGCCTACGGCCGCTTCCTGATCCGCCTGGAGGAGATGCGCCAGTCGCTCAGGATCGTCGAGCAGTGCCTGGACCGGCTCCAGCCCGGGCCGGTCATGGTCGCCGACAAGAAGATCGCCTGGCCCGCACAGCTCGCGCTCGGCCCCGACGGGCTCGGCAACTCCCTCGACCACATCAAGAAGATCATGGGCACCTCCATGGAGGCCCTGATCCACCACTTCAAGCTGGTCACCGAGGGCTTCCGGGTGCCGCCGGGACAGGCGTACGCGGCCGTCGAATCACCCAAGGGCGAACTCGGGGTGCACGCCGTGTCCGACGGCGGCACCCGCCCCTACCGGGTCCACTTCCGCGACCCGTCCTTCACCAACCTGCAGGCCATGGCGGCGATGTGCGAGGGCGGCCAGGTCGCCGACGTCATCGTCGCCGTCGCATCCATCGACCCCGTGATGGGAGGCGTCGACCGGTGACCACCTCATCCTCCGAGCGGGGCGTCAGCCTGGGCATGCCCGAGCTGCCCGCGCCCGGCTACCCGGACGACGTCCGGGAACGGCTCGAACGCGACGCGCGCGAGGTCGTCGCCCGCTACCCGGACTCGCGCTCCGCCCTCCTGCCGCTGCTCCACCTCGTGCAGTCCGAGGAGGGGCACGTCACGCGCACCGGCATGGCGTTCTGCGCGGACCTGCTCGGCCTGACCACGGCCGAGGTCACCGCGGTCGCCACCTTCTACACCATGTACCGGCGCGGCCCCTCCGGCGACTACCAGGTGGGCGTGTGCACCAACACCCTGTGCGCGGTGATGGGCGGCGACGCCATCTTCGAGGCCCTCCAGGAGCACCTGGGTGTCGGCAACGGCGGGACCACCGAGGACGGCAAGGTCACCCTGGAGCACATCGAGTGCAACGCGGCCTGCGACTTCGCCCCGGTCGTGATGGTCAACTGGGAGTTCTTCGACAACCAGACCGTGGAGAGCGCCAAGCGGCTGGTGGACGACCTGCGCACCGGCCGGACGGCCTCCCCCACGCGCGGGGCGCCGCTGTGCACCTTCAAGGAGACCGCCCGGATCCTGGCCGGCTTCCCCGACGAGCGGCCCGGGGCCGTCGAGGGCGGCGGCAGCGCGGGCCCCGCGTCACTGACCGGCCTGCGCCTGGCCAAGGGCGAGACCGCACCCGCGCGGGTCGTCCACCCGCGCGACGGCGGACCCCAGGAACCACCCCAGGAACCTCCGCAGGACCGGACGGCGCACCAGCCGTCGTCCGCCGAGCACCTCAGCCCGCACGACGCGCCGCAGGACACGTCGGCGTCCGACCCCGCGCACCCGGCCGGGCCGACCGCCGAGGAGGGGGAGTGATGACCTTGGCACCCGAGCTGAAAGACACCGGCCCCGAGAAGCTGCTGGCACCCGTGCTGTCGGCCTTCTGGGACGAGGAGCGCTCCTGGACGCTGGACGTCTACCGGCGCCACGACGGATACGAGGGGCTGCGCAAGGCGCTCGCCATGACGCCGGACGACGTGATCGCCTACGTCAAGGAATCCGGACTGCGCGGACGCGGCGGCGCCGGATTCCCGACCGGGATGAAATGGCAGTTCATTCCGCAGGGCGACGGAAAGCCGCACTATCTTGTTGTCAACGCCGACGAGTCGGAGCCCGGCACCTGCAAGGACATCCCGCTCCTCTTCGCGAACCCGCACAGCCTCATCGAGGGCATCGTCATCGCGTGCTACGCCATCAGGTCGTCCCACGCCTTCATCTATCTCCGGGGTGAGGTCGTCCCCGTTCTGCGGCGGCTGCACGAGGCCGTGCGCGAGGCCTACGAGGCGGGATACCTCGGCGAGAACGTCCTCGGCAGCGGACTCGACCTGGACCTCACCGTGCACGCGGGGGCGGGCGCGTACATCTGCGGCGAGGAGACAGCGCTGCTGGACTCCCTCGAAGGCCGCCGTGGACAGCCGCGGCTGCGTCCCCCCTTTCCGGCTGTGGCAGGTCTCTACGCCTGCCCGACTGTGGTGAACAACGTCGAGTCCATCGCGTCGGTTCCCGCCATCATGAAGAACGGCAAGGACTGGTTCAGGTCGATGGGCAGCGAGAAGTCCCCCGGCTTCACTCTCTACTCGCTCAGCGGCCACGTCGCCGGCCCCGGACAGTACGAGGCCCCGCTCGGCATCACCCTGCGCCAGCTGCTGGAGATGAGCGGCGGCATGCGGCCCGGGCACCGGCTGAAGTTCTGGACGCCCGGCGGCTCCTCGACGCCGCTGCTCACCGACGAGCACCTCGACGTCCCCCTCGACTACGAGGGCGTCGGCGCCGCGGGCTCCATGCTCGGCACCAAGGCCCTGCAGTGCTTCGACGAGACGACCTGCGTGGTGCGGGCGGTGACCCGCTGGACCGAGTTCTACGCCCACGAGTCCTGCGGCAAGTGCACCCCCTGCCGCGAGGGCACGTACTGGCTCGTCCAGCTGCTGCGCGACATCGAGGCGGGCAAGGGCGTCATGAGCGACCTCGACAAGCTGAACGACATCGCCGACAACATCAACGGCAAGTCGTTCTGCGCCCTCGGTGACGGCGCCGCCTCGCCGATCTTCTCCTCGCTGCAGTACTTCCGCGACGAGTACGAGCAGCACATCACGGGCCGCGGCTGCCCCTTCGACCCGGCGAAGTCGACGGCCTGGGCCGACCAGCACCTGGAGGTGAACGCATGACGGTGACCACGAGCGCTCCCTCCTCAGGCGGCGACGCGGCCGTCCCGCCGGAGGATCTCGTGTCGCTGACCATCGACGGCGCCGAGATCAGCGTGCCCAAGGGCACCCTGGTCATCCGGGCCGCCGAGCAACTCGGCATCGAGATCCCCCGCTTCTGCGACCACCCCCTGCTCGACCCGGCGGGCGCCTGCCGCCAGTGCATCGTCGAGGTCGAGGGCCAGCGCAAACCGATGGCGTCCTGCACCATCACCTGCACCGACGGGATGGTCGTCAAGACCCACCTGACCTCGCCGGTCGCCGAGAAGGCGCAGCGGGGCGTGATGGAGCTCCTGCTCATCAACCACCCGCTCGACTGCCCGGTCTGCGACAAGGGCGGCGAGTGCCCGCTGCAGAACCAGGCCATGTCGCACGGCCAGGCCGACTCCCGGTTCGAGGGCCGCAAGCGCACCTACGAGAAGCCGGTGCCGATCTCCACCCAGGTGCTGCTGGACCGGGAGCGCTGCGTGCTGTGCGCGCGCTGCACCCGCTTCTCGAACCAGATCGCCGGCGACCCGATGATCGAGCTCGTCGAGCGGGGCGCACTGCAGCAGGTCGGTACCGGCGAGGGCGACCCCTTCCAGTCGTACTTCTCCGGCAACACCATCCAGATCTGCCCGGTCGGCGCGCTCACCTCCGCGGCGTACCGGTTCCGCTCCCGCCCCTTCGACCTGGTGTCCTCCCCGAGCGTGTGCGAGCACTGCTCCGGCGGCTGTGCCACCCGCACCGACCACCGGCGCGGCAAGGTCATGCGACGCCTGGCGGCCGCGGACCCCGAGGTCAACGAGGAGTGGATCTGCGACAAGGGGCGCTTCGCGTTCCGCTACGCGCAGCAGCGCGACCGCATCGACACCCCGCTGGTGCGGAACGCCCAGGGCGCGCTCGTCCCGGCGTCGTGGCCCGAGGCGCTGCAGACCGCGGCCGACGGCCTGCGGGCCGCGCGCGGCCGCACCGGTGTGCTGGCGGGCGGCCGGCTGACCGTCGAGGACGCCTACGCCTACAGCAAGTTCGCGCGCGTGGCCCTCGACACCAACGACGTCGACTTCCGCGCGCGCGTGCACAGCAGCGAGGAGGCCGACTTCCTCGCCGCCCGGGTCGCCGGACGCGGCCGCGACCTCGACGGCACCGGAGTGACGTACACGGCGCTGGAGAAGGCGCCGGCCGTGCTGCTGGCCGGTATCGAGGCCGAGGAGGAGGCGCCCGGCGTCTTCCTGCGGCTGCGCAAGGCCTGGCGCGGGCACGGCCAGCAGGTGTACGCGCTGGCCACGCACGCCACGCGCGGCCTCCAGAAGGCGGGCGGCACGCTGCTGCCGGCCGCCCCCGGCACCGAGACCGAGTGGCTGGACGCCCTCGCGAGCGGCGTCGGCCTGGAGGAGCCCGGCGGCCGCTGCGCCGAGGCCCTGCGCACCGACGGCGCCGTGATCGTCGTCGGTGAGCGGCTGGCCGCCGTCGCGGGCGGGCTCACCGCCGCCGTACGGGCCGCCGCGGCGACCGGGGCGCGGCTGGCGTGGATCCCGCGCCGGGCCGGTGAGCGCGGTGCCGTCGAGGCGGGCGCGCTGCCGTCCCTGCTGCCCGGCGGGCGCCCGGCCACCGACCCGCGCGCCCGGGAGGAGGTCGCCGCCGCCTGGGGCGTCGCCGACCTGCCGCACCGCTACGGCCGCGACACCGGGCAGATCGTCGAGGCCGCGGCCTCCGGCGAGCTGCGGGCGCTGCTGGTGGCGGGCGTCGAGGTCGCCGACCTGCCCGACCCCGCCCGCGCACGTGCGGCGCTCGACGAGGCCGGCTTCGTGGTGTCGCTGGAGCTGCGGCCCAGCGAGGTCACCGAGTACGCGGACGTGGTGCTGCCGGTCGCGGCGGTCGCCGAGAAGGCCGGCACCTTCCTCAACTGGGAGGGCCGGGTGAGGTTCTTCGAGGCCGCGCTCAAGCCGGACCAGATGACCCGTCGCCCGGCGCCCCCCGACGCCCGGGTGCTGCAGATGCTGGCCGACGCCATGGACGTGCACCTGGGCCTGCCGGACCTGCGGACCGCGCGCGCCGAGCTGGACCGGCTGGGCGCGTGGGACGGCCCGCGGGCCGACGACCCGGTGGAGCCCGCGGGCGTGACGCCGCGGCCCGCGGCCGGGGAGGCGGTGCTCGCCGGACACCGGCTGCTGCTGGACCAGGGCGTGCTGCAGCAGGGTGACGAGGCACTGGCCGGCACCCGGCACGCGGCACGCGCGCGTGTCTCGGCGGCCACGGCCGTCGAGGCGGGTGTCCCGGACGGCGGGCTGCTGGCCGTGACCGGGCCCGCCGGCACCGTAGAACTGCCCCTGGAGGTGACCGAGATGCCCGACCGGGTGGTCTGGCTTCCGCTGCACTCCACCGGCCGGGGAGTCGCCTCCGACGCCGGAGCACGGCCCGGCTCCCTCGTCCGTATCGGCCCGGCGGTCTCGGCCGGCGACGCCCCCGAGGAGGTGGAGGCATGAGCCTGTTCCTCGCCGCTGAAGACCTCTCGCTGTTCGGCCGCGACCCGTGGTGGCTGGTCGCGGTCAAGGCCGTGTTCTGCTTCGCCTTCCTGATGGTGACCGTGCTGTTCTCCATCGTCTGGGAGCGCAAGGTCGTCGCCTGGATGCAGCTGCGCATCGGCCCCAACCGGCACGGCCCGTGGGGCATGCTCCAGTCGCTCGCCGACGGCATCAAGCTGATGCTGAAGGAAGACGTCGTCGTCAAGCGCGCGGACAAGGTCGTGTACGTCCTGGCGCCGGTGGTGGCGGCCATCCCGGCCTTCATGGCGATCGCGGTGATCCCCTTCGGCCCGGCCGGGAACGAGGTGTCGGTCTTCGGCACGCGCACCACGATGCAGCTGACCGACCTGCCGATCGCGATGCTGTTCATCCTCGCGGTCGCCTCGGTCGGCATCTACGGCATCGTGCTGGCGGGCTGGAGCTCGGGGTCGACGTACCCGCTGCTGGGCGGTCTGCGCAGCTGCGCGCAGATGATCTCCTACGAGATCGCGATGGGCGCCGCGTTCGCCTCGGTGTTCCTCTACTCGGGGTCGATGTCGACGTCGGCGATCGTCGAGCAGCAGACCGACCGCTGGTACATCCTGCTGCTGCCGGTGTCGTTCATCATCTACGTCGTCACGATGGTCGGCGAGACCAACCGCGCCCCGTTCGACATGCCGGAGTCCGAGGGCGACCTGGTCGGCGGCTTCAACACCGAGTACTCGTCGATCAAGTTCGCGATGTTCATGCTCGCCGAGTACGTCAACATGGTGACCGTCTCGGCGGTGTCGGTGACGCTGTTCCTGGGCGGCTGGCGGGCCCCGTGGCCGGTGAGCACCTTCTGGGAGGGCGCCAACCACGGCTGGTGGCCGCTGCTCTGGTTCACCGTCAAGGTGCAGCTGGTGCTGTTCTTCTTCATCTGGCTGCGCGGCACGCTCCCGCGGGTGCGCTACGACCAGCTGATGAAGCTGGGCTGGAAGGTGCTCATCCCGGTCTCCCTGGTGTGGCTGATGCTGGTGGCGACCGTGCGGGCCCTGCGCAACGAGAACTACGACTTCGCCGACATCGCCCTGTACGTGGGCGGCGGTGTACTCGCCCTGCTGCTGCTCTCGTTCGTCGTGGACTTCTTCCGCGGCGGGGAGCGGCGGGGCGAGGCGGCGGGCGCGGAGCGCCCCCCGTTCGACCCGATGGCGGGCGGGTTCCCCGTGCCGCCGCTGCCGGGACAGGAGCTGCCGGCGGTGCCGCGCAGGCGTCCGCGCCGGGAGCGCGAGTTGATTGTCAGTGGTGGACCGGATACTGCCAGTGACGGATCTCTGGATGGAAAGGAGGCGTCCGATGGCTGAGGAGCCCAAGGAGACCGAGCAGTCGAGCCCCGGTTTCCAGAACCCCGTGGCCGGCTTCGGCGTGACCTTCAGGGCCATGTTCAGGAAGCGGCTGACCGAGCAGTACCCGGAGCAGCGCAAGACCACCGCTCCGCGTTTCCACGGACGGCACCAGCTCAACCGCCATCCGGACGGCCTGGAGAAGTGCGTCGGGTGCGAACTGTGCGCATGGGCCTGCCCGGCCGACGCGATCTACGTGGAGGGCGCCGACAACACCGACGAGGAGCGCTACTCCCCGGGCGAGCGGTACGGCCGCGTCTACCAGATCAACTACGCCCGCTGCATCCTGTGCGGCCTGTGCATCGAGGCGTGCCCCACGCGCGCGCTGACGATGACCAACGAGTTCGAGCTGGCCGACTCCAGCCGGGCCAACCTCATCTACACCAAGGAGCAGCTGCTCGCCGGCCTGGACGAGGGCATGGTGGACACGCCGCACGCCATCTACCCGGGCATGGACGAGCAGGACTACTACCGGGGTCTGGTGACGGAGGCCGCGCCGGGCACCGAGCGCCAGGCGGCCGTCTCCCAGTCGGAGGCCTCGCCGGTGGACGGCACGGCCGAGGAGGTGGACGCATGAGCGCCCAGCTCGCCGCCTACACCACGTCCACCGGGGAGGCCGTGCAGTTCTGGGTCCTCGGCACGGTCGCGGTGCTCGGAGCCCTGTGCACCGTCTTCCTGCGCAGGGCCGTGCACAGCGCGCTCTGCCTGGCCGGCACCATGATCGTCCTCGCGGTGTTCTACCTGGCCAACGGGGCCTACTTCCTCGGTGTCGTGCAGATCATCGTGTACACCGGCGCCATCATGATGCTGTTCCTGTTCGTGGTGATGCTGGTCGGTGTCACCGCGGCGGACTCGCTGAAGGAGACCATCAAGGGCCAGCGCTGGCTGGCCGCGCTGTGCGGTCTCGGCTTCGGCATCCTGCTGGTCGCCGGGATCGCCAACGCCGCGCTGACGGAGTTCGACGGCCTCGCCACGGCCAACGCGGGCGGCAACGTGCAGGGCCTGGCGGCCCTCATCTTCACCCGGTACGTCTTCGCCTTCGAGATCACCGGTGCCCTGCTGATCACGGCCGCCGTCGGTGCGATGGTGCTCACCCACCGCGAGCGCACCGAGCGGGCCAGGACCCAGCGCGAGCTGGCCGAGCAGCGGGTCCGCGAGGGCAAACACCTGCCGCCGCTGCCGGCGCCCGGGGTGTACGCGCGGCACAACGCCGTGGACATCGCGGGCCTGCTCCCGGACGGCACCCCGTCGGACCTGACGGTCAGCAGCACCCTGCGCGAGCGCGGCCAGGTCCGGGACGTCTCGGCGCAGGCGATGAACGACCTCAGGGCCGTCGAACGGCGGGCCGAGGAGCGCCTGGAGCGCACCGAGGTCGAACCGCCCCACTTCAAGCGGGCCGAGGAGGCGTCGAAGTGAACCCGGTCAACTACCTGTACCTGGCGGCGCTGCTGTTCACGATCGGCGCCACCGGCGTTCTGATCCGGCGGAACGCGATCGTGCTGTTCATGTGCATCGAGCTGATGCTGAACGCCTGCAACCTCGCGTTCGTCGCCTTCTCCCGCATGCACGGCAACCTCGACGGACAGATCATCGCCTTCTTCACGATGGTCGTCGCCGCCGCGGAGGTCGTGGTCGGGCTCGCGATCATCGTGTCGCTGTTCCGTTCCCGCCACTCGGCCTCGGTCGACGACGCCAGCCTGATGAAGCTGTAAGGGGTCGCTGAATCGTGGAGAACCTGATTGCGCTGCTCATCGCGGCGCCTCTGCTCGGAGCCGCCGTGCTGCTGTGCGGCGGACGGCGGCTGGACGCCGTCGGCCACTGGATCGGCACGGTGCTGGCGGCCGTCTCCTTCGTGTTCGGCGCCGTGCTGTTCACCGACCTGCTGGGCAGGCAGGCGGAGGACCGCACCCTCACACAGCACCTGTTCAGCTGGATCTCGGTCGGCGACTTCCAGGCCGAGGTCGCCTTCCAGCTGGACCAGCTGTCGATGACGTTCGTCCTGCTGATCACGGGCGTCGGCTCGCTGATCCACCTCTACTCCGTCGGGTACATGGAGCACGACGAGCGGCGCCGCCGCTTCTTCGGCTACCTGAACCTCTTCCTCGCGGCGATGCTGCTGCTCGTCCTCGCCGACAACTACCTCCTGCTGTACGTCGGCTGGGAGGGCGTCGGTCTCGCCTCCTACCTGCTGATCGGCTTCTGGCAGCACAAGCCCAGCGCCGCCACCGCCGCGAAGAAGGCCTTCCTGGTCAACCGGGTCGGCGACATGGGCCTGTCGATCGCGATCATGCTGATGTTCACGACGTTCGGCACCTTCGCGTTCGGTCCCGTGCTCGGCACCCCGGAGGAGCCCGGACTGGTCGCCGACACCAGCGAGGGACGCCTGACGGCCATCGCCCTGATGCTGCTGCTGGCCGCCTGCGGCAAGTCGGCCCAGGTGCCGCTGCAGTCCTGGCTCGGCGACGCGATGGAGGGCCCGACCCCCGTCTCGGCCCTGATCCACGCGGCGACGATGGTGACCGCGGGCGTCTACCTGATCGTCCGCTCCGCGACGGTCTTCAACGCGGCGCCCGACGCACAGCTGGTCGTCGTGACCGTCGGCGCGGTCACGCTGCTGTTCGGTGCGATCGTCGGTTGCGCGAAGGACGACATCAAGAAGGCGCTGGCCGGCTCCACCATGTCGCAGATCGGCTACATGGTGCTGGCCGCGGGCCTCGGCCCCATCGGCTACGTCTTCGCGATCATGCACCTGGTGACGCACGGCTTCTTCAAGGCCGGGCTGTTCCTCGGCGCGGGCTCGGTCATGCACGGCATGAACGACGAGGTCGACATGAGGAAGTACGGCGCCCTGCGGACGTACATGCCGGTCACCTTCGTCACCTTCGGCCTCGGCTACCTCGCCATCATCGGCTTTCCGGGGCTGTCCGGCTTCTTCTCCAAGGACAGGATCATCGAGGCGGCGTTCGCGAAGGGCGGCACCGAGGGCTGGATCCTCGGCGGCGTGGCCCTGCTCGGCGCGGCCATCACCGCGTTCTACATGACGCGCGTGATGCTGATGACCTTCTTCGGCGAGAAGCGCTGGCAGCCCGACGAGCACGGGCACGAGCCGCACCCGCACGAGTCGCCCAAGGTGATGACGATCCCGATGATCCTGCTGGCCGTCGGCTCGGTCGCGGGCGGTGCCCTGTTCAGCGTCGGCGACCGCTTCCTGCACTGGCTGGAGCCCGTCACCGGGCACGACCACGGGGACGCCCCGATCGGCGCGGGTGCGATCACCGGCGCGACCGTGGCCTGCATGGTCGTCGGCGTGGCCGTCGCCTGGGCGCAGTACGGCAGGCGGCCGGTCCCGGCCGTCGCCCCGCGCGGGTCGCTGCTCACCCGGGCCGCCCGCCGCGACCTGCTCCAGGACGACTTCAACCATGTGGTCCTGGTCCGCGGCGGTGAGCACCTCACCCGGTCCCTGGTCTACGTCGACCACACGCTGGTCGACGGTGTCGTCAACGGCACGGCTGCCTCGGTCGGCGGCCTCTCCGGACGGCTGCGCAGGCTGCAGAACGGCTTCGCACGGTCGTACGCGGTCTCGATGTTCGGCGGTGCGGCGCTCATCGTCGCCGCGACCCTGCTGATGAGGGCGGTCTGATACCGATGTCCTTTCCCCTGCTGACAGCGACGGCGGCGCTTCCCGCGGTGGGAGCGCTGGCCACGGCCGCCGTGCCCGCCGCGCGCCGCTCCGCCGCCAAGTGGCTGGCGCTGCTGTTCTCCCTCGCCACGCTCGCCCTGGCCGTCGCCGTCCTGGTCCGCTTCGACCCCGACGGCGACCGCTACCAGCTCACCGAGTCCCACTCCTGGATCAAGGACTTCGGGGTCCGCTACGAACTGGGCGTGGACGGCATCGGGGTGGCGCTGATCGCGCTCACGGCCCTGCTGATCCCGTTCATCGTCCTCGCGGGCTGGCACGACGCCGACCCGCTGGAGACCGGCAGCAAGCGGTGGCGGCCGACGCAGGGCTTCTTCGCCCTGATCCTGGCCGTCGAGGCCATGGTGATCATCTCGTTCGAGGCCACCGACGTCTTCGTCTTCTACATCTTCTTCGAAGCCATGCTGATCCCGATGTACTTCCTCATCGGCGGCTTCGGGGACCGTGCCCACGAGCACGGCGAGGAGGCCGCGGCGACCCAGCGGTCGTACGCGGCGGTGAAGTTCCTCCTCTACAACCTGGCCGGCGGTCTGATCATGCTGGCCGCGGTGATCGGCCTGTACGTGGTCGCCGGGAACTTCTCCCTCCCGGAGATCGCCGAGGCGCGCGCCAACGGGTCGCTCGACATGGCGACCAGCACCGAACGCTGGCTGTTCCTGGGCTTCTTCTTCGCCTTCGCGGTCAAGGCGCCGCTGTGGCCGCTGCACACCTGGCTGCCCAACGCGATGGGGGAGGCCACCGCACCGGTCGCCGTCCTCATCACCGCGGTGGTCGACAAGGTGGGCACGTTCGCGATGCTCCGCTTCTGCCTCGGGCTGTTCCCGGAGGCCTCGAAGTGGGCGACGCCCGCCGTCCTGGTGCTCGCCCTGATCAGCATCGTCTACGGGGCGCTGCTCGCGGTCGGTCAGCGGGACATCAAGCGGCTGGTGGCGTACGCGTCGATCTCGCACTTCGGGTTCATCATCATGGGCATCTTCGCGATGACCACCCAGGGCCAGTCCGGCGCGACCCTCTACATGGTCAACCACGGCATCTCGACGGCCGCGCTGATGCTGGTGGCCGGGTTCCTGATCTCGCGGCGCGGTTCGCGGCTCATCGCCGACTACGGCGGTGTGCAGAAGGTCGCCCCGGTCCTGGCGGGCACCTTCCTGATCGGTGGCCTGGCGACGCTGTCGCTGCCGGGGCTGGCGCCGTTCGTCAGTGAGTTCCTGGTGCTGGTCGGCACGTTCAGCGAGTACCCGGTGGTCGGCGTCATCGCCACCTTCGGCATCGTGCTGGCCGCGCTGTACACCCTCGTCCTCTACCAGCGGACGATGACCGGCCCGGTGAAGGACGAGGTCGCCGCGATGCCCGATCTCAGGGTGCGCGAGCTCGTCGTGGTCGCACCGCTCGTGGTGCTGCTGGTCTTCCTGGGCGTCTATCCGAAGCCGTTGACGGACGTCGTCAACCCGGCGGTGAAGCAGACCATGTCCGACGTACAGAAGCAGGACCCCCGGCCCGAGGTGGAGGCGGCCAAGTGAGCACACCAGCCGTCCACAACCTGTGGACAACCGCGGCCGACCCGATCTCCAAGATCGATACGCCGAAGATCGAATACGGGCAGCTGTCCCCCGTCCTGATCGTCGTGGGCGCGGCGGTCGTCGGGGTGCTCGTCGAGGCACTCGTACCGCGCCGGTCCCGCTACCACGCCCACCTGTTCGTCTCCGTCGTCGCGCTGGCCGCCGCGTTCGCCGCGGTGGTGGCGCTCGCGGCGGACGGGTTCGGCACCACCAAGGCGCGGGTCGCGGCCATGGGCGCGATCGCGGTCGACGGACCGGCCCTGTTCCTGCAGGGCACGATCCTGCTGGTCGCACTGGTCGGCCTGTTCACCTTCGCCGAACGCCGGCTGGACCCGCAGGCGCACGGCAACCGGGTGGACTCCTTCGCCGCGCAGGCCGCCTCCGTGCCCGGCAGCGACAGCGAGAGGGCCGCGGTCAAGGCCGGGTTCACCACCACCGAGGTGTTCCCGCTGCTGCTGTTCGCGGTCGCCGGCATGCTGGTGTTCCCCGCGGCCAACGACCTGCTGACGCTGTTCGTGGCCCTGGAGGTCTTCTCCCTGCCGCTGTACCTGCTGTGCGCGCTGGCCCGCCGCAAGCGGCTGATGTCGCAGGAAGCCGCCGTGAAGTACTTCCTGCTCGGCGCGTTCGCCTCCGCGTTCACCCTGTTCGGCATCGCCCTGCTGTACGGCTACTCGGGCTCGATGTCGTACGCGACGATCGCGCAGGTCGTCGACGGCTCGGTGCCCGAGGTCACGCCCGCCCTGGCCGGCACCATGGGCAACGACGCGCTGCTGCTGGTCGGTTCCGCGCTGATCGTGACGGGGCTGCTGTTCAAGGTGGGCGCGGTGCCGTTCCACATGTGGACGCCCGACGTCTACCAGGGTGCGCCGACGCCGGTGACCGGGTTCATGGCGGCCGCGACCAAGGTGGCCGCCTTCGGTGCCCTGCTGCGGATCCTGTACGTCGTCCTGCCGGGGCTGCGCTGGGACTGGCGGCCGGTGATGTGGGGCGTGGCGATCGTCACCATGCTGGGCGGCGCGATCGTCGCGATCACCCAGACGGACATCAAACGCCTGCTGGCGTACTCGTCGATCGCGCACGCCGGGTTCATCCTGGCCGGCGTCATCGCGACCACGCCGGACGGCGTCTCCTCCGTGCTGTTCTACCTGGGTGCCTACTCGTTCGTGACGATCGGCGCGTTCGCGGTGGTCACGCTGGTGCGGGACGCGGGCGGCGAGGCGACGCACCTGTCCAAGTGGGCGGGCCTCGGCCGGCGCTCCCCGCTGGTGGCGGCGGTGTTCGCGGTGTTCCTGCTGGCCTTCGCCGGCATCCCGCTGACCTCGGGCTTCGCCGGCAAGTTCGCCGTGTTCAAGGCGGCGGCGGAGGGCGGCGCGGCCCCGCTGGTGGTGATCGGTGTGATCTCCTCCGCGATCGCCGCGTTCTTCTACATCCGGGTGATCGTGCTGATGTTCTTCAGTGAGCCGAAGCCGGAAGGGCCGACCGTCGCCGTGCCGTCGCCGCTGACCATGACGGCGATCGGGGTGGGCGTGGCGGTCACGCTGGTGCTCGGTGTGGCCCCCCAGTACTTCCTGGACCTGGCGGGTCAGGCCGGGGTGTTCGTGCGCTGAACCGTCCCTGGAACGCCCTGTCCGTGGGCCCCGGGTCCCGCACGGGATCCGGGGCCCACGCCTGTGACGGGCGGCTCTTCCGCCGGGCGTCGGCCTGCCCGGCCGACGCCCGCCGGCGCCCCGACCGGCCCTCACGGAGCGTAGTGACGTTCACTCGAACGGGTCTGTGGACAACTCCTCGGCCCGGGGACGCGGGCGCCTATCGTTGACGCAAGTGGTCGAGATGCCGAGGGACGGCGTACGGGGGCACGGCGATGGGCGCGACGGGCGGGATCAGCGAGATGGCGGAGACGGCGGAGACGGCGGAGACGGCGGAGACGGTGGCGGAGACGGAGCCGGCTCGGAGGACGGAAGACCCGGCTCAGCGGGCCGCGACGGCCGAGGTGGCAGAGGCGGCCGGGACGGTCGAGCGGGGCGGGGCGGCGGACGCCCGGGCGGCGGGCAGCGAGGCCCTGGCCACCCTCCACCGGGTGTTCGGCTACGACGCCTTCCGCGGCGAGCAGGAAGCGGTCATCGAGCACGTCGTGGCCGGCGGCGACGCGGTCGTCCTCATGCCGACGGGCGGCGGCAAGTCGCTCTGCTACCAGATCCCCGCCCTGGTCAGACCGGGCACCGGCATCGTGGTCTCCCCGCTGATCGCGCTGATGCAGGACCAGGTGGACGCGCTGCGGGCGCTCGGGGTGCGGGCCGGGTTCGTCAACTCCACACAGGACTTCGACGAGCGCCGCCTGGTGGAGGCCGAGTTCCTGGCCGGCGAACTGGACCTGCTCTATCTGGCACCGGAGCGGCTGCGCCTGGACTCCACGCTGGAGCTGCTCGGCCGCGGCAAGATCTCCGTGTTCGCCATCGACGAGGCGCACTGCGTCGCCCAGTGGGGCCACGACTTCCGTCCCGACTACCTCGCCCTGTCCCTGCTGGGGGAGCGCTGGCCGGACGTGCCCCGCATCGCGCTCACGGCCACCGCCACCCGGGCCACCCACCGGGAGATCACCGAGCGGCTGCACATGCCTGCCGCCCGCCACTTCGAGGCCAGCTTCGACCGGCCCAACATCCAGTACCGCATCGTGCCGAAGGCCGAACCGAAGAAGCAGCTGCTGAGCTTCCTGAGAGAGGAGCACGCCGGGGACGCGGGCATCGTGTACTGCCTGTCGCGGAACTCGGTGGAGCGCATCGCCGAGTTCCTCTCCGCCAACGGCATCGAGGCCGTTCCCTACCACGCGGGACTGGACGCGGGCACCCGCGCCGCCCACCAGGCCAGGTTCCTGCGGGAGGACGGCCTGGTCGTGGTGGCGACCATCGCCTTCGGCATGGGCATCGACAAGCCCGACGTACGCTTCGTCGCCCATCTCGACCTGCCCAAGTCGGTGGAGGGCTACTACCAGGAGACGGGCCGGGCCGGTCGTGACGGACTCCCCTCCACGGCCTGGCTGGCCTACGGGCTGAACGACGTCATCCAGCAGCGCAAGATGATCCAGTCCGGCGAGGGCGACGAGGCGTTCCGCCGCCGCGCCGCCTCCCACCTGGACGGAATGCTCGCCCTCTGCGAGACCGCCCGCTGCCGGCGCGGGCAGCTCCTCGCCTACTTCGGCCAGGAACCCGCCGCGGCGGGCTGCGGGAACTGCGACACCTGCCTGGCCCCGCCGGAGACCTGGGACGGCACGGTCGCCGCACAGAAGGTGCTGTCGGCCGTGGTGCGCCTGCAGCGCGAGCGCGGGCAGAAGTTCGGTACCGGCCAGATCGTCGACATCCTGCTCGGCAAGCGCACCGGCAAGGTGATCCAGTTCGACCACGACCAGCTGTCCGTCTTCGGCATCGGCCAGGAGCTGACCGAGGGCGAATGGCGCGGTGTCGTCCGCCAGTTGCTGGCCCAGGGCCTGATAGCCGTCGAAGGGGAGTACGGCACGCTGGTGCTCACCGAGGCGAGCCGGTCGGTGCTGCGGCGCGAGCGGGAGGTGCCGCTGCGCAAGGAGCCGAAGAAGCCGGCCGCCGCGCGCTCGGGGTCGTCGTCCTCCGCCCGAGGCGAGCGCAGGGCCGCGACCACCGCGGCCGAGCTGCCCGCGGAGCTGCAGCCCGCCTTCGAGGCGCTTCGAGCGTGGCGCGCCGAGCAGGCCCGCGAGCAGGGCGTCCCCGCCTATGTCATCTTCCACGACGCCACCCTGCGGGAGATCGCCACCGCCTGGCCGGCCTCGCTGCGGGAGCTGGGCGGGGTCAGCGGGGTGGGGGAGAAGAAGCTGGCGACGTACGGGGAAGGCGTACTCGGGGTGCTGGCCTCGCTGAGCGGCCCGGCCGGCACGGCGGCCGCACCCGCGCCGGCCCCCGAGCCCGGACCGGCCGCGGCAGCCGGCCCCGCCGAGGCCGAACCGTACGACTGGCCGGACACGGACGCCGAACCGGAGCCGGACGACTGGGCGTAGCCGTCGGCAGGGGCGAGGGGCGAGGGCGTCGGCAGGCTCGGACGGAGCCTTGGAACCCGTCGACTGCGCCGGGCCCGCTCGGCGGCCGGAGGAAGGAGAGGGCCGAGGAAGGCGGGCCGAGGAGGGAGAGGAAGAGAAGACGGGCCGAGGGAGGAGAGGAAGAGGAGGAAGAGGAGACGGAGGAAGACCGAGGACGGGAAGGGCGGGAGAGGCGTTCCGGTCAGCTCAGTGCGGTCAGACCGGGTGCGAAGGTGATCAGCAGGGGCAGCAGGGGCACCAGTGCCGCGACCGTGGTCGTGAGGGCGCGCTGGCCGCGCTCCAGACGGGGCGGGGGCTGGAGCAGGCGGTCGACGCGCTCACCGAGCAGACGGTTGCTGGAGGCGCAGGACAGGACGCCGCGGTGCTGGTTCAGCTCGATCAGTGCCAGGGCCGTGGTCAGATGGCCGCACCGGCGGGACGCCGTGTCGTCGGCGGCGAGCTCCACGAGCCGACGGGTCTGGTCGCAGAAGTGGGTGAAGAGCGGCACCCGGGGAAACCCGCTGGCCAGGGCCGTCGACAGGTGCAGCAGCCAGTCGTGGTGGGCGCGGGCGTGACCGCGTTCGTGGGTGAGTACGGCGTCCAGCTGACGGTCGGTGAGACGGTGCAGGGCGCCTGTGGTGACGACCAGCTGCGGCGGATGGCCCGGCATCCACCAGGCGTCCGGGTACTCGTCCTCCAGCACGAGCAGGGGGCCCCGGGCGGCGGGAAGTCCGGCGGGCAGATCGGGTGCGCGCTCACGCAGGTGCGCGCGCGCCAGGCCGCGCCGCCGACGGGCCTCCACCAGCTCCCGGGCCAGCATCGCGGTGGTCCAGGCGGCTCCACAGGCCAGCAGGACGGTCAGGGCGGTGGCCCAGGCCGGGGCGCCCGAGACGTCGTCGTAGGCGGCGGTCACGGCCGCGGGCGCCGGGGCGAAGACATGGGCGCGAACGGTCTGGAAGACCGCGGCGGCACTGAGCACGAGGGCCGTGAGGCAACACAGCAGCACGGTCGCGACCAGGCATTGCCACACCCACAGCGCGACCACGGGCTCCCGCTCGGGCCAGTCGGCCCGGGTCAGGGCGCGAGGGGCTGGTACGGAGGCCGTCAGGGCGACGACGCTCAGCAGGAGCAGGCAGACGGTCATGCCACGGGCTCCGGATCCTGATCGGGAGTAGGGGCGGCTCGGGCGGGTGCGGACAGTGGTGCTGGTGCTGGTGCTGGTGCTGGTGCTGGGGCGGGCGTGGGGTGTGCGGACCGCGGGACGGGGGTGGGACGGGGACCGGGGGACGCGTCCCGCGTGGGCGGGGTGTGCGGGTGGGGCAGGCGGTGCGGAAGGTGCGAGGGCACGAGGATGCAACGGTGCGGTGCGGGCCCTGGCCCGGGCGCAGGGCACGGGCGGACGGCTCGCCGCCAGTATGACGGGGGCGAGCGCCGTGCGTAAGGAATCCGGCGGGAGCCGACGGAAGAGAGAGGAGGGGCGGAAGGGGGAGCGGGCGGGGCCGGGTGGCGTGGTCCGGCACGGTTCCGGCCGGGCCCGGCGGAACGGGGGGCGCGCCGTCCCGCCCGCTGTGCCTTCGTCAGCCTCCGGTCATCCGGCCACGATCCGCCCGGACACCTCGCCGAGTCCGATGCGGACGCCGTCCGGTCCCGGAGCCCACGCGGTGAGGGTGACGAGGTCGCCGTCCTCCAGGAAGGTCCGCTTGCCGTCGGGGAGTTCGAGGGGGTCGCGACCGTTCCAGGTCAGCTCCAGGAGGGAGCCGCGCTGCGCTTCGGCGGGGCCGCTGACCGTGCCGGACCCGTAGAAGTCACCCGTGCGCAGGGAGGCGCCGTTCACCGTCATGTGGGCGAGCTGCTGTGCGGCGGTCCAGTACATCGTGGAGAAGGGAGGCTCCGAGATGACGTGCCCGTTGACGGCGACGGAGATCCGCAGGTCGTAGCCGCAGGGCTCCTCGTCGGTGTCGTCGAGGTAGGGCAGCAGGGGGTGTGTGCGGGCCGGCGGGGCGACGCGCGCCTCCTCCAGTGCCTCGAGGGGAGTGATCCACGCCGACACGGAGGTGGCGAAGGACTTGCCGAGGAACGGGCCGAGGGGGACGTACTCCCAGGCCTGCAGGTCACGGGCGGACCAGTCGTTGAGAAGGCACAGGCCGAAGACGTGGTCGCGGAAGCCGCCCAGCGGCACCGGGCTGCCCATCGGGGACGGGGTGCCGACCACGAAGCCGACCTCGGCCTCGATGTCCAGCCGGACGGAGGGGCCGAAGACGGGCGCGGGATCGGCGGGGCCCTTGCGCTGGCCGGAGGGCCGTACGACATCGGTGCCGGAGACCACGATCGTGCCGGAGCGGCCGTGGTAGCCGATCGGCAGGTGCTTCCAGTTCGGGGTGAGGGAGTCCTCGGCGTCGGGGCGGAAGATCTGGCCGACGTTGCGGGCGTGGTTCTCGGACGCGTAGAAGTCGACGTAGTCCGCCACGGTGAAGGGCAGGTGCATCGTCACCGAGTCGAGCGGGTGCAGGTGCGGTTCGACCGTCTCCCGGTAGGAGGGCACGGTCACCCACGCGGTGAGCGCGCGACGGACGTCCGACCAGGCGGTGCGGCCGGCGGCCAGCAGCGGGTCGAGGGAGGGCTGGGCGAGCAGCAGGACATAGGGGGAGCCGAGGGCACGGGCCACCGCCCCCGCGTCGAGGACGTGGTCACCGAGCCGGACGCCGACGGTCCGCTCGGCCGGTTCTCCGGTGGAGAACACGCCGTACGGAAGGTTGTGCGGACCGAAGGGGTCGCCCTCGGGGACATCGAAGGGGGGCATGCGGTTCTGCCTCACTCTCGTGCGTGCCGTGTGCGGGGTCGTGCGCTCGCGTGCCGCGCGTTCGGGACGGCACGTGACTGGGCCACACGTTACGGCCGCGCCGCCCGGCATGGTCAGGGGGAGCGGCCGGAGTTTTCCCGCGTCGGGCGGCAAAACGGGGCACACCGCCGCCGGGCGCCGTCTGCCCGCCCCTGGTCGGGTGCCGACCGCACCGCCCCTGGTCGGGTGCCGTGCGTCGGCCGTGGACCGACGGCCGTCCCCGGCCTGAGGCCCGCGGTCCCACGTCCGCGGTCTCACCTCCACGCGGACGTCCACGCTCTGCGTCCACGCTCTGCGTCCGCGGTCTCACGTCCACGCTCTGACGTTCATGCCCTGATGCCCGCGGTCCGACGTACACGCTCCGACTCCGCTGTCTGACGCCCACGGACGGGCGTGCCCAGCCTGAGCTGAGGGCCTGTGCCTCGCGTCCGCCACGGGTGCCGGTCCCTCCCGCCGAGCGCCGTCGTGGGACGCGGTGCAGGTCAGGAGCGGCGTAGGTGGGCGCGAGGAGGCTCGGTCGCCCCGGTCGGGGGTGAAATGGCCCAGTGGGGTGGGGAGTTGGTGGGGCGCGTGGACGTGCGGGGGCGCATGGCGGAGTCCGGTTCACGCGGGGTCGAGGGGGCGGGCTGTCCGTATTCTCTGATCATGGCCGCACCCACCGCATATGCCGACCGCACTGAATTCTCGCTCGTCGCCACCGATCTGGACGGCACGCTGCTCCGCGGCGACGACACCTTCTCCGATCGGTCGCGTGCCGCTCTGGGGCTGGTGGCGGCGGCCGGAGCCCGTCATCTGGTGGTGACCGGCCGGCCGGCGCCCCGGGTCCGCCCGCTCCTGGAAGACCTGGACGGCGCGGGCCTCGCGGTGTGCGGGCAGGGCGCCCAGCTCTACGACGTGGAGTCCGACCGGCTGCTGTGGTCGGTCACGCTGGACCGGGAACTGGCAGAGACCGCGCTCGGCAAGATCGAGGCGGAGGTGGGCCAGGTCTTCGCGGCCGTGGACCAGGACGGCGTCGACGGGCTGACGCTCATCGAACCCGGCTACACCATGCCGCACCCCACCCTGCCCGCGCTGCGGGTCGAGCGGCGCGACGACCTGTGGTGCGAGCCGATCAGCAAGGTGCTGCTGCGGCACCATGCGCTGGGCGACGACGAGTTGGCAGGTGTGGCACGTGGCGTGGTGGGATCGCTCGCCACCGTGACCATGTCGGGGCCCGGGACGGTGGAGCTCCAGCCGTGCGGCGTCACCAAGGCGACGGGGCTGGCGCTGGCCGCCCGGCACCTCGGGCTGACCCCGGCGGACACCGTCGCCTTCGGCGACATGCCCAACGACATCCCCATGTTCGACTGGGCCGCGTACGGGGTCGCCATGGCCAACGCGCATCCCGAACTCAAGGCGGTCGCCGACGAGATCACCCGCTCGAACGAGGACGACGGCATCGCCGTCGTCCTCGAACGGCTCTACGGCTGAGCCCCGGCGGGGAATCCTGAGGGCTCGACGGCGCTCAGGGGTTCGGGCGTCCACCGGCCCGGAAGGCCGGAGACTGAGGCCCCGGAGTCCGAAGCCCGGAGCCCGGGCCCGTGATTCCGGGCACCCGGGCACCCGGGCCCGGGCCCGGGACCGGGACCGGGTCCGGGGACCAAGGGGGATCAGTAGGCGCCGAAGACGTTGTCGATGGACCCGTAGCGGGCCGCCGCGTAGTTGCAGGCGGCGGTGATGTTCGCCACCGGGTCGTACGGGTCGAAGGAGGTGCCGGGCACGTGGTACGCCGCGAAGGTCGGGTCGATGACCTGGAGCAGGCCCTTGGACGGGGTGCCGGCGGCGGCGTTGGAGTCCCAGTTGTTGATGGCGTAGGGGTTGCCCGACGACTCGCGCATGATGTTGCGGTAGATGCCGTTGTAGCTGCCCGGGATGCCGTGCTGGGCCATGACGTCGAGGGACTGGCGGATCCAGCCGTCGAGGTTGCTCGGGTAGACGGTCGCGGCCGTGGCGGCGGTGGGGGCGGCCGAGGCGCTGGTCGCGCCGACGATCGGCAGGGCCAGTACGGCGGCGCCCACTCCGGCGGCGGCGAGGGCGCGGGCGAGACGGCGGCGGCGGGGTGCGTGCGGGTGCGCAGGCATGGGGGATGTCCTCTCCGGCGCCTGCGAGGTGAGCTGTCGGGTTCGGGCGGAAAGGTGCCCGGCCGTGCCCCTGAAGGCATGGCTTCACCCCAAGCCGTGCCGTACGCCGTACTGGTACGACGTGCGGACCGGCGACCTACCTGGGTCCCCCGCTCCTGCCGCTGCGTTGGTCGTGTGGGATGCCGTGGGCGGCGGCAGGACTAGGCGTCCGCCCGGCTGGCCCGGAACGTATGCGAGAGCGCGTGTCGGAAACAAGTGCGCAATTCACGGAAAGCGGCGGGACTCCATGATCCGGGTAGTTTGTTCCACTTGATCCTTTATGGCGTTCGCCGTGCAATCGCACGGCGAGGCGGCCTTCTTGGCGTCGGGGCCGGTCCGGCCCGCGTCGGCCGCGGGGTGAGCCAACTCACCGTCAGTCACAAGAAGTGCAAAACGGGCATCTATCCCAACTCGGCCTCAACCGGCTGCCCGTGGAACCCGCTTCTCCCAGGTGCGGTGGAACACCACCTCGGCGCCCTCCGTGCAGACCACCTCGTCGACGGTGACGTAGTCCGTCTCGGAGCAGGTGATCTCCGACCGGGCGCGGACCGTGACGTCCCACCCCGCGTCGGGCCGGTGCAGCCGTACCGACCGCCGGGTGTGTGTCCGGGCCGACAGCGGGTCGCCGCCGCGGAGGGCGTACGTCTCCAGCGCCTCCTCGGTGACCTGGAGCCCGTCGGGGTGTACGTGCGTGCCGTCCGGGCCGGGAGAGATCTCCACGCGCCACCTGTCCCCGGCGACGTCCCGTGCCTCGAACCGGCCCGGCCGCGGCTCGTCCAGCGTCATCGGAAGGCTCACGCCGAGCGGCTCGGCCTGCTCGGGCTCCGCGAAGGCGACCGTGTCCCGCGCGGGCCGCGACCGCACCGGCAGCTCCAGCGTGCTGCCCGCGGGGTGCAGGGTGAAGCCGTACGCCGCGTCCGGCTCCGGCCAGATCCAGGGCCAGTAGGCGGAGGACACCGCGAGCCGGATGCGGTGACCGGGTGGGAAGGCGTATCCGGCGGCGCCCAGACCGACGGTCACCGTACGGGTGCCGGCTCCCGGGCCGAGGCGTGCCATCCCCCGGGTGACCAGCGTCGACGACCCGTCCGGTGCCACGTCGCACAGGCGGGCCACGACCAGTCCGCGCTGCTGGGCGCAGGTCAGCCGCAACCGCACCCGGGGCCGCCCCAGCACCCAGGTCTCCTCGCCCGCCGCGAACCCGAAGCACACCGACCGCGCGTCCTCCTCCCGCTGGTCGGGCGGAAGGTCGGCGTCGCCGCCCGCGGGCCGGAACCGGCCGGCGTCCAGGCCGGTGTGCAGCGGGGACCGCACGGCCACGGACGCGCCCCGGAGGGCGTACGTCACCGGGGTCACGTGCGGCGAGGGCCAGGCGGGCTCCCCGACCCAGCGGCCGGGCAGCGCCGGGGGCGCGGTGGCCGGGCGGTGCGCGCCGAGGACGTACGCGCGCAGCAGCGGGTCGCCGGGCACGCCGGTGTCGGCCCCCTTGAGCCAGTGGTCCCACCAGCGGAGGGTCTCCTGGAGGAAGCCGATCGCCGGGCCGGGCGGCGCGCTCCGGTCGGGGTACTGGCACGGCCAGGGCCCGATCAGCCCCCGGACCCGGTCCGCGGGCAGTCGCTCGATCAGGCTCAGCACGCCGTCCCGGTCCGGACCCGGCCAGCCGCCCACGGCCAGCACGGCGACACCACCGCCCGGGTCACCCGCGTCGCCCGCATCGCTGCCAGCGGCGTCCGCGCCGTCGCTGTAGCTGTCGCCGCCGCCGCTGTCGGTGTCGGTGCCGGTGCCGGTGCCGGTGCCGGTGTCGGTGTCGGTGTCGGTGTCGGTTTCAGTGTCGCTGCCGGGGCCGTTGTCGGTGTCGCGGCCGGCGGCCGTCGGCCCGTCGTGATGCGCTCCCTCCTCGGTGCTGCCCGCTGCGGGGCTCCCGCCGGGCAGGTCGCCGAGGGCCGGATGTGCGTTTCGGACGTGGCCCGGGCCGTCACCGCCGCCGGGACCTGCGGGCGGCGGCGTGCTCCGGTGCTTCAGCCAGGCGGGGGCGAGGGGCTCCACGGCGTTCAGGCGCTCCAGCCACAGGTCGCGCCAGGCCTCTCCGGCGTACCGCGGGTCGGGCGGGAGGGCCGCGCCCGCGAGTGCCGCGGCGGAGCGGACGTGCAGGTCCTCCGCGAGCGGGGGACCTGCGGTCGCGTACGGTCCGCTGCCACGGCGGCCCCGGCCGCGGTCGCGGCGGTCGTCGGGAGCGCACACCACGACGACCGCCTTCAGCGGCTCCGGCGCCAGAGCCGCCACCCGGAGGGAGATGAGGCCCCCGCGCGAGATGCCGAACATGCCGACCCCGCCGTCGCACCACGGCTGAGCCGCCAGCCAGTGCACGACCTCCACCCCGTCCGCCACCTCGGACGCCGTGACCTCGAACCCCGTGACCTCGAACCCCGTGACCTCGAACCCCGAGGTCTCGGCCCCCGGGACCGCTGCCGCGCCCGCTCCGTACGTTCGGTGCGGCGCGCGGGCCGTGGCCGGCCCGGTCGCCGCCGCCTCCGGCTTCCCGGGCGGCCGTCCGTCCGCGGGCAGGCCCTCGCTGTTGCCGTGCCCGCGAGCGTCGACCCGGACGCAGGCGTAGCCGTGCCCTGCGTACCAGGGGTGGCGCTGTGCGTCCCGGGCCGCGGTGGCGTCGGTCAGCCGGTCCGGTGCGTACTCCACCAGCACCGGGACGGGCTCCCCGTCCACCGGGCGCCACACGCGCGCATGCAGCAGCGTCCCGTCCGCGAGCGGTACGCGCAGATCCTCGTGAGTGATCTCGCGCGGAAAGGACGTACGGATGGACGGAGCGTGGCGCGCGGCATGGTGCACGGGGTGCTGTGGGGGGTCCTGCCGGGTGTGCTGCGGGGGGTCCTGCGGGGGGTCCTGCGGGGGGTCCTGCGGGGTGTGACGGACGGGGTGCTGCATGGCGTGATCCCTACGAGGCCGGGTGTTCTGTTAAGTCGATAAATGTCCGTTCCTATCGGTTGATCAGCAACATACCGGCCGTGCCGCAATACCGCCCGGCCTGCGGGGTGGGTGGCGGCAGTGATCGAATCGTGACCGGATACGCTGACTTGAGTGATGGCAGCGACCTATCGACAAACCGTGTAATCGCCGGTAGACACCAGCAGACAGGAGACCCCTCGTGACCGTCGTCGGGCCGTTCGGGCTGAGCGTGCGGGACCAGGCTCTGGAAGCCGATGTCCAGGCCGGATTGACGGCTGTCGAAGAAGGGTTGCTCGAAGCCACCAAGAGCGGGGTCCCCTTCATCACGGAGGCCGCCCAGCATCTGATGCGGGCCGGCGGCAAGAGGTTCCGGCCGCTGCTGGTGATGCTGGCCGCCCAGTTCGGCGACCCCTACGCGCCGGGAGTCGTGCCGTCGGCGGTGGTGGTCGAGCTCACCCACCTCGCGACGCTGTACCACGACGACGTGATGGACGAGGCGGCCGTGCGCCGCGGCGTGCCCAGCGCGAACACCCGCTGGGGCAACTCGGTCGCCGTCCTCACCGGTGACTTCCTCTTCGCCCGCGCCTCGCACATTCTGGCCGACCTGGGACCCGAGGCCGTACGGGTCCAGGCGGAGGCGTTCGAGCGCCTGGTCACCGGCCAGATCCTGGAGACGGCCGGCCCTGCGGACGGCCGCGACCCGGTCGACCACTACCTGGACGTGCTGAGCGGCAAGACGGGCTCCCTGGTGGCCGTCTCCTGCCGGTTCGGCGCGATGATGTCCGGGGCCGGTGAGACCGTCGTCGACGTCCTCACGCAGTACGGTGAGCGGCTCGGCGTCGCCTTCCAGCTCGCCGACGACGTCCTCGACATCGCCTCCGACTCCCACGAGTCCGGCAAGACGCCCGGCACCGACCTGCGCGAGGGCGTCCCCACCCTGCCCGTGCTGCGGCTGCGCGAGCGGGCGGCCCGGCTGGGTCTCGCCGAGGACCTCGCCCTGTGCGAGCTGCTCGACTCCGACCTCACCGACGACGCCCGGCACGCCGAGGCGCTCGCCGCCCTGCGGGCGCACCCGGCGCTGGAGCAGGCCCGCCGGGACACCGTCCGGTTCGCCTCCGAGGCGCGCGCCGCGCTGGCCCCGCTGCCGGAGTGCGACTCCAAGGCGGCCCTGGTCGAGCTCTGCGACGCGGTCGTGCACCGGGCCGGCTGACGCACGACGTACGACGTACGAGGCACGACCCTCGGTCGCTGGTCGCTGGTCGCTGGTCGCTGGTCGCTGGTCGGCGGTCACCGGCCGGCGACCGTTCCTCGTGTCGGCCCCGCCGCCCCGATGCCCGTCGCCCGTCGCGCAGCCTCCCCCGCCTGCCCGTCTCCCCGCCCCGGTGGCACCCCGGAGCGCGTCGCCCCGAGGGCCGCCGCCCTCGACCCTTACGGGTCGGGTGAGGTGCCGCCCTCCCGTGTCATACCGCAGGAGTACACGGAGTTGCCTCCGCGGAGTGACGCGCCATCACCCCTCCGCCTGGTCTGATGGAGGCCACACGGACAACACCACTCCTCACCGATCCGGGTGAGAATGGCGGCTGAGGGTGGACAGTGCGCACGAGCTGAACGGCCGCCGCCGACACGGAGGTAGGGCACACATGGCACCGTACGAATCCGACGAGAGCACCACCGTCGCGACGGCCGACGGCCCGAGCGCGGCACGGCGCAGGGCCGCGCGCTACGCGGTTCCGGCCGCGGTGACCGGCGTGGCGGCGGCGACCATCGGGCTCGTCCCGGCGCTCGCCAGTTCCGGCAGCCCCGACCTGCCGAGGATCACCGCCGAACAACTCGTCCAGAACATCGCCGAGTCGGACACCGAGCAGCTGTCCGGTACGGTCCGCATCAACACCGACCTGGGCCTGCCGGACCTCGGCGGGCTGGAGAGCGGACTGCTCGCCGGCGCCGCCGGCAGCGGCGGCGGCGACGGCTCCGCCGCCGACCCCTCGGCGCGGCTCACCGAACTGGCCTCCGGCACCCACACCCTGCGCGTGGCCGCCGACGGTCCGGAGCGGCAGAAGCTGTCCCTCCTGGAGGACGCCGCCGAGTACAGCGTCATCCACAACGGCAAGGACCTGTGGGGCTACGACAGCAAGTCCAACGAGGTCTACCACTCGACGACCGACGAGCCCGCCGCCCGGTCCGGCAGGACCGGGGAACTGCCCGCCATGCCGAAGGACTTCGCGAGCGAAGCCCTGAAGTCGGTCGACGACACGACCTCCGTGACCGTCGACGGCACCGCCCGGGTCGCCGGGCGCGACGCCTACAAGCTGGTGATCAAGCCCAAGCAGTCCGGCACGACGGTCGGCGCGATCAGCATCGCGGTGGACGCCGGGACATGGACCCCGCTGAAGTTCACGCTCACCCCGTCCAGCGGCGGCGCCGCCGTCCTGGACGTCGGCTTCACCCGGGTCGACTTCGCCAAGCCGGCCGCCTCCACCTTCGACTTCCGCCCGCCCAAGGGCGCCGAGGTCACCGAGGACGGAGAGTCCGGCGAGTCCGGCGAGTCCGGCCACGGCCCGGAGCCGACCGGCGACGGCCGCTTCGAGTTCGACGAGGGCGACCTGCCGCCGGGCGTCGAGGAGGGCTTCGCCGAGGGCGCCGAGGGCATGAAGACCATCGGCGAGGGCTGGAACACCGTCGTCGTCCTGGACACCGGCGGCGAGGGCATCCCGTCCGGCGCCGACCTCGGCGACGGGGCCGGCGCCTTCGGCGGCTTCCTGGACTCCCTGGGCGACAAGGCCAGCGGGAAGTTCGGCAAGGGCACGGTCTTCAAGACCCGTCTGATCAACGCCCTCGTCACCGACGACGGCACGGTCTACGTCGGCGCGGTCACCAAGGACGCGCTGGTCGAGGCGGCCGACTCGCAGCGATGACCGCGATCGCGGGCGCGTGCGCCGGGCAGTGAGTACCGTACGCGTACCACGAGTCGAGGAAGCCGGGGGAGCCCATGCGTGCGACGTCCGCCACGGAGGGACCCGGAAGCCAGGCCCAGGGGTGGCCGGAGAACGGCCACCGGCCACCCCCGGACAGCGACGGCGGACGGCCCCCGGAGACCGGCACCGAGGCGCCCCCGGCGGAGGGATCGGGGCGGCCGCCCGTGCGGGAGACGCCGCCCGTGCGCGAGGCCGCCGGGACGCAGCCCGCGCAGGCCCCCCGGGAGCGGCCCGCGCGCCGGGCGGAGCGGGCCGTACGCGACGCCGCGGAGGACGGCGGCCCGGTGGACGAGGGCAGTGCGGGCGGCGGCGTCATCGTCACCCGGGGCCTCACCAAGCGCTACCGCGGCGGGCACCTCGCCGTCGACGGTCTCGACCTGACCGTGCCGGAGGGCAGCGTGTTCGGCTTCCTCGGCCCCAACGGCTCCGGCAAGACCACCACCATCCGGATGCTGATGGGCCTGATCGAGCCCACCTCGGGCACCGCACGGGTGCTCGGCTGGCCCATGCCCCGTGCCGCGCGGACCGTGCTCCCGCAGGTGGGCGCGCTGATCGAGGGACCGGCCCTGTACGGGTTCCTGTCCGGCCGTGACAATCTGCTGCGCTACGACGCGGCCGACCCCACCGCCGACCCGCGCACCCGGCGGGCACGGGTCGCCGCCGCGCTGGACCGGGTGGGTCTCGCCGCCGCGGCGGGCAAGAAGGCCCGCGCGTACTCCCTCGGCATGAAGCAGCGGCTGGGTCTGGCCGCCGCCCTGCTCCAGCCGCGCCGTCTGCTCGTGCTCGACGAGCCGACCAACGGGCTCGACCCGCAGGGCATGCGGGAGATCCGCGCGCTCGTCAGGGAGCTCGCCGCCGACGGCACGACCGTGTTCCTGTCGTCCCATCTGCTCGACGAGATCGAGCAGGTGTGCACCCACGCCGCCGTGATGGCCCGCGGCCGCCTGATCATCCAGAGCGCCGTCGCCGACCTCGCCGCCGGGGCGCGCGGACGCCTGGTCGTCTCGACGCCGGACCCGGCGGATGCGGCCCGGGTGCTGAAGGAGCACGGTGTGGCCGATGTGGCCGTCGACGGGGACCGCGTCACGGGCGAGCCTCCCGAGCGGGAACTCTCCGAGCTCACGGCGGCGTTGGTGGAGGCAGGAGTGCGAGTGCGCGGATTCGGTGTCGAACGAGCCTCGCTGGAGGAGACGTTCGTGGCACTGACGGGGGAGGGCTTCGATGTCGCAGGCTGATCTGACCGCCGCGCCGCGAACCGCCCCGGCCGAAGCCCGTACGCCCGGCGTCCTGTGGAGCCTGGGTCTGCTGCGCAGCGAGCTGACGACGACCTTCCGGCGCTGGCGCACGCTCGCCCTGCTGGGCGTGCTGGCCGCGGTCCCGGTGCTGGTCGGCATCGCCGTGAAGATCGAGACCAGTGACGGCTCGTCCCTGGGCGGCGGGGGCGGCGAGGGACCGCCGTTCATCTCGCAGATCACCAACAACGGCCTGTTCCTGGTGTTCACGGCGCTCGCCGCGACCCTCCCCTTCTTCCTGCCGATGGCGGTCGGCGTGGTGGCGGGCGACGCCATCGCCGGTGAGGCGGGCGGAGGCACCCTGCGCTATCTGCTCGTCGCCCCGGCCGGCCGCTCCCGGCTGCTGCTCACCAAGTACGCCACCGTGATCGCCTTCTGTCTCGCGGCCACCCTGACGGTCGCGGCCTCGGCGCTGGTGGTGGGCGGCGTCCTCTTCCCGCTCGGTGAGCTGACGACCATCTCCGGCACCCGGATCAGTCTCTCCGAGGGCCTCGTCCGGGCCGTGCTGATCGCCCTGGTCGTCGCCGCCTCCCTGCTCGGGGTCGCGGCACTGGGGCTGTTCGTGTCGACACTGACCGGCAGCGGCATCGCGGCGATGGCGACGACCGTCGGCCTGCTGATCACCGTGCAGATCCTCGACCAGATACCCCAGTTGAGCGCGGTACACCCGTACCTCTTCTCGCACCACTGGCTGTCCTTCGCCGACCTGATGCGCGAGCCGGTCCACTGGGACGACCTGCGCGCCAACCTCGGCCTCCAGGCCCTCTACGCGGCGGTGTTCGGCACGGCGGCGTGGGCGAGGTTCACCACCAAGGACATCACCGCCTGACCGCCGCGGCAGGTGACCGCGCGGCCCGTGTCCGACTGACGGCGGGACAGCGTGACGGCGGGACGGCGGGACAGCGGGACAGCGGCAGCAGGTCCGCGGGACAGCGGCGCTCGCGCGCGGTCGTGCCCCGCCTCCCGCGGCCCTCGGCCACCGCGACCGCAGGGGAGTGGGAGGAAACGGGGCGCAGAGGCGGGGAGACGCGGAAGCGGTGGACGAGCGGTCGTCGCGGTGCCCGGCGGTCGCCCGCCGGTGCTTGGGACGAGGCTGTGACGCCGTGGTGACGCGGGCACCGGCAGTGAACGGAGAGACTCGACGGCAGGTGTCCGGGCGAGGTTCGCGGACGCAGGGAAGTGGGGGACCGATGACACCATCCAGCCGTGGCGGCCAGGTGCAGCAGCAGGCCGTCGCCGAGCCGCCGCCCGCCGGGCCGACGACGCCGCTCGACGTCCGGGTGACCGCGGACAGCGCCCTCGTCGACGGGGCGCGAGTGACCGCGGCCCCCGGCGAGGAGATCCAACGCGCCGTTCTGAAGCACCTGCACGCCCTCGCCCACTCCTCCGGCCGTACCGTCCTCGCCCTGGTCCACGACGAGCGCATCGGCTACGTGGTCCCCCTCCAGGTCGCCCCGGACGGCTCAAGCAGTTTCACCGGGGACCCGGTCCGGGCACGGCGGGGCGGTCCCCGGCCGGAGGCGTCGCCCGCCACAGAGGCGGTCCCGGGGCGGACCCCCGTCCCGGAGGCGCAGCGGCCCCCGGCGCCCACCGGGGGGTTCGGCCCGCCGCCGGCCATGGCCGGCCCCTCCTCGACGACCGAGCCGTCCGGTGCCCGGCCCCCGGCACGGCCGGTCCACTCGCCCTACGCCGCCCGCCCGGACCAGCCCCGGCCGGACGCCCCCAACCCCTACCTCCAGCCGACCGCGCCCCCTCGCCCGCCGCGGGAGCCGGGCTCGGGGCCGCTGCCGGAGGCAGGCCCCCGGCCGGGCCGGGCGCCGCATGCCGCGGCCGGCCCCGCGACGGTTCCGCACCCGCACCACGAGGCGGACTCCGCCCCGGCCGGACACACCCCGCCCCGGGGCTTCGACGCCGTGGCGGAAGCCGTGCTCGACGACGCCCCGGGCATCGCCGGCGGACCGCTCGCGGAGCCGATGGCCCGGATCAGCGAGGCCGTGCGGTCGGGACAGGTGACGGCAGCCGCGGAACTGGCGGAGCAGGCGCTCACGGCGGCGGCCCTGCACGCGGAGCACCCCGACACGCTGCGGCTGCGGGAGCTGGCCGCCTACATCGCCTATCTGGCCGGCGATGGTGCACGAGCCCTCGCACTCTCCCTCGACCTGGCCCGGATACACCATGGCAGGAACGACGCGGAGGCGGCGTACGGGAACGTTCAGAGCGCGGCGATGGCCTGGCGCGCGGTGCGCGACCCGCAGGAGGGCCTGCGCCTCGGCCGCGAACTCATCGACGTGTGGACGGAGCTGGCCTCCGGCGGCGGCCCCGCCGCCACCGACCGGGAGCGGCTGGAGTCGGCCCACGCCCGCATGGCCCGGCTCGCCGCCAGAGCCGGGCTCGGCTGACCGGCACGACAGGGCGAGCCGCCCGCGAGAGTGCACCGTGCCCGGTCGGCGGCCCTGCCGACCGGGCACGGTGCACGGAACGGTGCACGGAACGGTGCACGGAACGGTGCACGGAACGGTGTGCGGAACGGTGTGCGGACGTGTGACTGCCGGGGGGGGGGAGGGCAGCGCCGCGCCCCTCGGGTTGCCCTCTCCCCGGCCGGGTCAGGCGGACTCGGTGGGAAGGCCCGCCTCCACCCAGTCCTGGATGCCCTCCCGGTACTTGCGGACATCGGTGTATCCGAGAGCGGTCAGCCGGTCGGCGACCTGTCCGCTGTTGGGGCAGGCCGGGTTGGAGCAGTAGGTGACGATCGGGGCGTCACGGTCGGGGAGCAGAGCGGGCGCCTGGGCGGACACGTCGGCGAGGACCAGTTCGAGTGCACCCGGCAGGTGCTGTCTGGCGTAGTACTCGCCGCCCAGGGTGTCGAGGACGGTCACGCTGCCCGACTCCATGGCTGCCTTGAGCTCGTCCCGTGTGATGAGTGCGGTCATTCCCTGCCCCTTCAGAAAACGGACTATAGTCCGGTCGTGGCTCAAGACAATAACGGACTGCAGTCCGATTCTGCAACGCTGGTGGAACTGCTGCGCACTCCGCCCCCGAAGGAGCAGGCGCGATCGGCCCGCAACCGGGCCGCGGTGCTCGACGCGGCCGCGCGGCTGTTCGCCGAGCACGGGGTGGACGCGGTCTCCATGGACCAGGTCGCCGAAGCCGCGGGGGTCGGCAAGGGAACCCTGTACCGCCGCTTCGGGGACAAGTCCGGACTGGCCGCAGCCCTTCTCGACGCGCGCGAGCGCGTCCTGCAGGAGGCGATCCTGTACGGTCCGCCCCCGCTGGGGCCCGGTGCCGCCGACGAGGAGCGCCTCGTCGCGTTCGTCGACGCCTACGTCGACCACCTGCTGCAGAACCTGGCTCTCATCCGTACGTCGGAGACGGCCGCGGCCGGCGCACGGTACCGGATCGGTGCCTACCGCTTCTGGCACCGTCATGCCGCGATCCTGCTGGGCGCCACCCCGGACCCCGAGTGCACGGCTCATGCCCTGCTCGCCGCGATGGCGGCCGAGCACGTGGCCGCGCTTCTGCCGGAACTCGGCGAGGGGCGCATCCGGGCCGGCCTCGTCCTCCTGGCCCGCTCGGCGATGTCGCCCTGCGGTCCGCGGGCCGGAGGCCGAGCCGTCGGTCCGCACCCGGCCGAGTGAACTCCTGACCGGCGCGCCCGGAGGGATGCGCTGCGACACCGCGGCCGCATGGAGGCGCCGCGGCCGCGAGCGGTGCCCTCCGCTCCCGCCCGGCTACGGCCTGGCGTCCAGCGGCTCGCCTTCGGACGGCCCGGTCGGCTCCAAGGCTCCGGACGCGCCGGCTGTCTCGCAGGCCCCGGCCGGAGGCCGGACCGCGACCCCGGCCCCGGTCCGGCCTCCGGCCGGGCGGGCCGCCGGCACCGCCCCGTTCCGGAGCGCGCGGGCCGCCCGGTGGGCGGTGCGCAGCGCGTCCCAGGTGAGCAGGGTCAGCGCCAGCCACACCAGGGCGAAACCGGCCCAGCGCTCGGGCGGCATGGCCTCCCGGAAGTAGACGACACCGAGCAGGAACTGGAACACCGGGGCCAGGTACTGCAGCAGCCCGAGAGTGGACAGCGGGACGCGGATGGCGGCCGCGCCGAAGCAGACCAGCGGCAGCGCGGTCACCAGGCCGGTCGCCGACAGCAGCGCCGCATGTCCGGTGCCCTCGGTGGTGAAGGTCGACCGGCTCTGGGCGCTCAACCAGAGGAGGTAGCCCAGCGCGGGCAGGAACTGGATGGCGGTCTCGGCGGCGAGCGACTCCAGGCCGCCGAGGCCCACCTTCTTCTTCACCAGACCGTACGTGGCGAAGGAGAAGGCGAGGACCAGCGAGATCCACGGTGGCCGCCCGTACCCGGCGGTCAGGACGATCACGGCGGCGAGGCCGGTGCCGACGGCCGCCCACTGCGCCGGCCGCAGCCGCTCCTTCAGCAGCAGCACGCCCATCGCGATGGTGACCAGCGGGTTGATGAAGTAGCCGAGGGAGGCCTCGACGACCCGGCCGTTGTTCACGGCCCAGATGTAGACGCCCCAGTTGAGCGCGATCACCGTGGCGGCGACGGTGACCAGCGTCAGGCGGCGCGGCTGCCTCACCAGTTCCCCGATCCACCGCCCACGCCGGACGAGGAGCAGGACGAGGACGACGACGGCGAAGGACCACACCATCCGGTGGGCGAGCACCTCCGCCGCGCCGGCCGGCGCCAGCAGAGGGAAGAAGAGCGGGAACAGCCCCCACATCCCGTAGGCCGCGAAGCCGTTCAGCAGTCCGATGCGCCGCTCGCCGCTCGACTCGCCCACGGGCCCTCCTCACTCGCCGCAACACCCGCCGGGACGAAGGTAGCGCCGGGAGCCCCCGACTGTCATGCCCGTATCGCCATACGGTCATGACAGTCGGGTGTGACGCACCTCCGCGCACCTCCGCGCACCTCCGGACACCCTCGGACGCCCCGGGCGCTCGGCGGACGACGGGTGCCGGCACGGGGCCGCAGCGTCCGGTGCGGCGGGCGCACCCTGCGCGGCCGGGCCCGGAAGCGCGGCCGGCCGGGACGGCGGGCGCTGCTCAGGCCCTGAGACCCGCCGCGACCGCGTCCGCGAGCGTGGTGGTGGGGCGCCCCGCGAGCCGGGAGAGATCTCCGGTGGAGACGACCAGCTCGCCCTTCTCCACGGACGTGTCCACCTCGGCGAGGATCGCGGCGAACGCCTCGGGCAGCCCGGCACCGGTCAGGACGCCCCTGAAGGCGTCCACGGGGACGGGGGAGTAGGTGATCTCCCGCCCGGTCTGCCGGCTCAGCTCGGCTGCGTACTCGGCGAAGCCGAAGGCGGTGTCGCCCCCGAGTTCGTAGGTCGCGTTCTCGTGCCCCTCGCCGGTCAGCACCGCGACCGCGGCGGCCGCGTAGTCGGCTCGGGAGGCGGCCGAGACGCGTCCGTCGCCCGCGGCCTGCACCACCGCGCCGTGCGCCAGCACCGGGGCGAGGTTCTCGGTGTAGTTCTCGAAGTACCAGCCGTTGCGCAGCAGCGTGTAGGGCACGCCGGAGGCCAGCAGGATCTCCTCGGTGGCGCGGTGGTCGTCGGCCAGCGCGGCCGTCAGGGTGCCGGGAGCACTGGTGTAGGCGAGCAGGGCGACGCCCGCCGCCTCGGCCGCGTCGATGACGGCCTTGTGCTGCGCCGGGCGGTTCCTGTCGAACTCGTTGCCGGAGATCAGCAGGACCCGGTCGCCGGCGGAGAACAGCCCGTCGAAGGTCTCCGGGGCGTTGTAGTCGGCGACCGCGGCCCGCACCCCGCGCGCGACGAGGCCGGCGGCCTTGGCCGCGTCCCGTACGACGACAGTGACCTGCTCGGCCGGGACCTTCTCCAGCAGCTGCGCCACGACGTGGCGGCCGAGCTTTCCGGTGGCTCCGGTGACGACGATGCTCATGGTTCAGAACTCCTTCGGTGTCTTGGATCCTCACCGTAGGCAGCGCACTAACTAAAAGAAAGTACCCACTTTGAAGTAAGGTACTTCCATGTCGGTAAGTAACTCGGGAGTCGAGGCCGAGGCCCTGTGTCCGTACCGCCTCGTGCTGGAGCACGTCACCAGCCGCTGGGGCGTCCTGGTGCTGATCGCCCTGCTGGAGCGCTCGTACCGGTTCAGCGAGCTGCGGCGGGAGATCGGCCGGTTCGGGCGAGGCGTCAGCGAGAAGATGCTGACCCAGACCCTCCAGACCCTGGAGCGCGACGGCATGGTGCACCGGGACGCCCGGCCGGTCATCCCGCCCCGCGTCGACTACTCGCTGACCCCGCTCGGCCGCGAGGCGGCGGAACGGGTGGGCGCCCTCGCCCGATGGACCGAGCGCCGCATGCCCGCCGTCGAAGCAGCCCGGACCGGCTACGACGAGGCCCGAGCGGAGTCCGCCCGGGCCTGGTGACTGCGGCGCCGTCCCGGAGCCGCACCGACGCGTCGGCTCTCAGTCGGCGACGGTCCAGGTGTCGTCGCCGGTGAGCAGGGCGGTCAGGTCGCCCTTGCCGTGTTGTGCGGTGGCGGTGTCGAGTTGGTCGGTCATGAGGGTGTCGTAGACCGGGCGTTGCACCGCGCGGAGGATGCCGATGGGGGTGTGGTGGAGGGTGTCGGGGTCGGCGAGGCGGGTGAGGGCGAAGGCGGTGGCGGGTGAGGGGGCGTGGGCGTCGTGGACGAGGAGGTCTGTTGCGTTGTCGGGTGTCACGGTGACGGCTTCCAGGTCGCCGGTGACGGGGTTGCGTGTGATGCCTTTGGTGTGGTCGGTGCCGAAGCGGACGGGCTGTCCGTGTTCGAGGCGGATGACGGCGTCCTGGGCGGACTGCCGGTCTGTGAGGGCGTCGAAGGCGCCGTCGTTGAAGATGTTGCAGTTCTGGTAGATCTCGACGAGGGCGGTGCCGGGGTGGGCGGCGGCCTGGCGCAGTACGCCGGTGAGGTGGCTGCGGTCGGTGTCGATGGTGCGGGCGACGAAGGAGGCTTCCGCGCCGAGGGCGAGGGAGAGGGGGTTGAAGGGGGTGTCGAGTGAGCCCATCGGGGTGGACTTGGTGATCTTGCCGAGTTCGGAGGTGGGTGAGTACTGGCCTTTGGTGAGTCCGTAGATGCGGTTGTTGAAGAGCAGGATGTTGAGGTTGACGTTGCGGCGCAGGGCGTGGATGAGGTGGTTGCCGCCGATGGAGAGGGCGTCGCCGTCCCCGGTGATGACCCAGACGCTGAGGTCGGGGCGGGTGGTGGCCAGGCCGGTGGCGATGGCGGGGGCGCGGCCGTGGATGGAGTGCATGCCGTAGGTGTTCATGTAGTAGGGGAAGCGGGAGGAGCAGCCGATTCCGGAGATGAACACGATGTTTTCGCGGGGGATGCCGAGTTCGGGCAGGAAGTTCTGGACGGCGGCGAGGACGGCGTAGTCGCCGCAGCCGGGACACCAGCGCACTTCCTGGTCGGATTTGAAGTCCTTGGCGGTGGGGCGGGTGAGGGGGAGTTCAGTGGTCATCGGTGATGGCCTCCTTCAGGGCGTGGGCGAGGTGTTCGGCCTTGAAGGGCATGCCGGTGACCTGGGTGTGGGGGCGGGCGTCGGTGAGGTAGCGGGCGCGCAGGAGGGTGGTGAGCTGGCCGAGGTTCATTTCCGGGACGATGACGCGGTCGTAGCGGGCCAGGATCTCGCCGAGGTTGGCGGGGAAGGGGTTGAGGTGGCGCAGGTGTGTCTGCGCGATGGGGTGTCCGGTGGTGCGCAGGCGGCGGACGGCGGCGGTGATGGGGCCGTAGGTGGAGCCCCAGCCCAGGACCAGGGTGGTGGCGTGGTGGGGGTCGTCGACGGTGAGGTCGGGAACGGTGATGTTGTCGATCTTGGCCTGGCGGGTGCGGACCATGTGGTCGTGGTTGGCGCCGTCGTAGGAGATGTGGCCGGTGCCGTCCTGCTTCTCGATGCCGCCGATGCGGTGTTCCAGGCCGGGTGTGCCGGGGACGGCCCAGGGCCGGGCCAGGGTGTGCGGGTCTCGTTTGTAGGGGAGGAAGGCCTCCGTGCCGTCCTCGGTGGTGTGGTTGGGGCCGTCGGCGAAGCGGACGCGCAGGTCGGGCAGTTCGCCGGGTTCGGGGATGCGCCAGGGTTCGGAGCCGTTGGCGAGGTAGCCGTCGGAGAGCAGGAAGACCGGGGTGCGGTAGGCCAGCGCGATCCGGGCCGCCTCGATCGCGGTGGCGAAGCAGTCGGCGGGGGTGGCCGGGGCGATCACCGGCAGCGGTGCCTCGCCGTTGCGGCCGTACATCGCCTGCAGCAGGTCCGCCTGCTCGGTCTTGGTCGGCAGCCCGGTCGAGGGCCCGCCGCGCTGGACGTCGATCACCAGCAGCGGCAGCTCCAGGGAGACCGCCAGCCCCACCGTCTCCGACTTCAGCGCCACCCCCGGCCCCGACGTCGTCGTCACCGCCAGCGATCCGCCGAACGCCGCGCCCAGGGCGGCGCCGATGCCGGCGATCTCGTCCTCCGCCTGGAAGGTCCGCACGCCGAAGTTCTTGTGCCGGCTCAGCTCGTGGAGGATGTCCGAGGCCGGGGTGATCGGGTACGAGCCGAGGAACAGCGGCAGGTCCGCCTGCCGCGAGGCGGCGATCAGCCCGTAGGACAGTGCCAGGTTCCCCGAGATGTTGCGGTAGACCCCCGCCGGGAACGCCTTCGCCGCGGGAGCGACCTCGTAGCAGACGGCGAAGTCCTCCGTGGTCTCCCCGAAGTTCCAGCCCGCCCGCAGCGCCGCCACGTTCGCCTCCGCCAGCCGCGGCCGGCCGGCGAACTTCGCCCGCAGGAACCTCTCCGTGCCCTCCACCGGACGGTGGTACATCCACGACAGCAGCCCCAGCGCGAACATGTTCTTGCTGCGGCCGGCCTCCTTGCGCGACAGGCCGAACTCCTCCAGCGCCCCCACCGTCAGCGACGTCAGCGGCACCGGATGCACCCGGAACCCCTCCAGCGAACCGTCCTGGAGCGGACTGCTCTCGTAACCCACCCTCTGCAGGGCCCGCCGGGTGAACTCGTCCGTGTTCACGATGATCTCCGCACCACGCGGCAGATCACCCACATTCGCCTTCAGCGCGGCCGGATTCATCGCCACCAGCACATCCGGGGCATCCCCCGGAGTGAGAATGTCGTGATCGGCGAAATGCACCTGGAACGACGACACCCCCGGCAACGTCCCCGCAGGAGCACGGATCTCCGCAGGAAAGTTCGGCAGCGTCGACAGATCGTTCCCGAACGACGCCGACTCCGACGTGAAACGGTCACCGGCTAGCTGCACGCCGTCACCCGAATCCCCCGCAAACCGAATGACCACCCGGTCGACGCGTCGGACGTCCTTCGCCCCGGCCGGTCTGCGCTGCTCTCCTACGACGGTTCCGTCTGCCTGATCCACTGCGTTGCTGACCTTGCTGGTCACTGAACTGGACCTCCTTCGAGGCGGCTGTCGGGGACCGGCCTTCCCGCAGGCCTTCCCCGCCCCAACCCTACGTCCGCGGAGGTTGCTCCCTGTGGAGCATTCGCACGACGAACACCCGCTTCGTGACCGACGGACCCGCGCCCGGGAGCATCGCGAACACGGGCTCCGGACAGGGCGGACAGCGGCTCGGCCGGCAGCGGACCACCGGCCGGGGGAGGGCGGACACGGACCTGGCAGAGGTCTCCGAAAAGGCCGCAAGAGGGGCCGTTCGTGCGATGCGCGCCGGGCGGCGCCCTCCGTTCACCGCCTTCCGCCGCCGACGGCGGGGTTCAGGAGTTCAGGTAGGTCAGCACGGCCAGCACCCGGCGGTGGTCGCCCTCGCTGGGGGACAGGCCCAGCTTGAGGAAGATGTTGCTGACGTGCTTCTCCACGGCCCCGTCGCTGACCACGAGCTGCCTGGCGACCGCCGAGTTCGTCCGCCCCTCGGCCATCAGCCCCAGCACCTCCCGCTCCCGGGGGGTGAGGCCCGCGAGGACGTCCTGCTTGCGGCTGCGCCCCAGCAGCTGGGCGACGACCTCCGGGTCGAGCGCCGTACCGCCCTCGGCGACCCGCACCACGGCGTCCACGAACTCGCGGACCTCGGCCACCCGGTCCTTGAGCAGGTAGCCCACGCCACGGCTGGAGCCGGCCAGGAGTTCGGTGGCGTAGCGCTCCTCCACGTACTGGGAGAGCACCAGCACACCCAGCCGCGGATGGGCCTGTCGCAGCCGCACCGCGGCCCGTACGCCCTCGTCGGTGTGCGTCGGCGGCATCCGCACGTCCGCGACCACGACATCGGGCAGCGCACCCTCGGCGTCCAGCTCGGTGATGGTCTTGATCAGTGCCTCGGCGTCCCCCACCCCGGCGACCACGTCGTGGCCCCGGTCGGTCAGCAGCCGGGTCAGCCCCTCTCTGAGCAGCACCGAATCCTCGGCGATGACGACCCGCACCCTGTGCTCCACGTTCTCCGGCCCCCCACACCCGATGTCCTGGTACGCCCCCAGCATCCCAGGAAACCGGGCCCTGCGGGGAGACCGGGCCGAGGTCAGCCCCGCCAGGGCAGTTCCGCGGTGACCGTCGTGGGCCCGCCGGCCGGGGAGTCCACGACGAGGATGCCGTCGACCGCGTCGAGCCTCCCGGCCAGACCGGCCAGGCCCGAGCCCTCGGCGGCGTCGGCGCCGCCGACCCCGTCGTCGGTCACCTGGAGCATCAGCCGGTTCTCCGCCTGCCACACGTCCACCGAGGCCGAACGGGCCCGCGCGTGCTTGCTGACGTTCTGCAGCAGCTCGGAGACGGTGAAGTAGGCGATCCCCTCGATCGCGGGGGCCGGCCGCGCGGGCAGGTCCACCTCGACCGTCACCGGGACCGTGCAGCGTGAGGCGACCGAGGACAGGGCGGCGTCGAGGCCGCGGTCGGTGAGGACGGCCGGGTGGATGCCGCGCGCCAGGTCCCGCAGTTCCTGCAGCGCCGTCTTCACCTCGCCGTGCGCCTCCTCCACCATGCGCGCGGCGGTCCTCGGATCCTCGGTCAGCTTCTCCCTCGCCAGCCCCAGATCCATCGCCAGCGCCACCAGCCGGGCCTGCGCACCGTCGTGCAGGTCCCGCTCGATGCGCCGCAGGTCCGCGGCCGCCGTGTCCACCACGACACCCCGGTCGGACTCCAGCTCCACGACCCGCGCCGACAGCCGGGACGGCCCCAGCAGCCCGTGCACCAGACCCCGGTCCACCGTGGTCAGCGCCCGTACGATCCACGGCGTGGCCAGCGTGAACAGCAGACCGATCAGCGCCGTCACCCCGATCTCGAAGGGGTTGTCGAGGTAGACGGCGTGTGTCTCGTCGCCGTACAGCTGAATCCCGTCCTGCCCGGCGTACGCGGGAAAGACCCAGAACCACAGCGGATACGTCAGCATCGCCCAGCCGTACGACCAGAACGTCACCGCGACGGCGAACGAGAACACCGCCCAGGGCAGGTGCAGCACCGCGTACAGCAGCTGCCGCCAGGACGAGCCGCTCTTGAACACCGCGCCCACCCACGCCATCAGGCCGCTGCCGCGCACCCGCAGCGGCTCCGGGTCGGCCACGCGCGCGCCCAGCAGCGCCCGCGCCCGGGCCCGCTCCAACGCGCCGAACCCCCGGCACCCGGCAAGTGCCGCGGCCAGCACGGGGACGCCGAGGAACGTCACCACCAGGCCCGCGCCGAGCGCCACCATGGTGACGGCGTAGGTGAACGTCAGCACGCTGACCGGCAGGCTCAGCAGCACATACGCCAGCTCCCGCCAGTGCCGTGCCTCGAACGGCGCCCGCAGCCCGGCGGGCCCCCGGCGCCGCCCGGCGTCCCGCGCGTGACGCTCGTCCCCCGCGCCTCCGGCGTCCCGGACGTTCCGTGCCTCTCCGGCGCCGCGCACGCTCCCCGCACCGTCCCGTACACCGTCCTGCTCGTACCCGGTGTACCCCGTGTACCCCGTGTGCCCGGGGTGCTCGCCGTGCCCGGTCTGCCCGCCGTGCCCGGTGTGCTCGGTGTCCCCGTACCGCGTCGTGGCCATCGCCCGCCGTCCGTTTCCGCTCTGCCGCCCATGGAGGTGTCGTCCTGCGTCCAGCCTGCCCGGCCCGCCCCGGCGCGGGCCATGGAGTCCGTCGGGGTCTCGCTCGGGGGGTTTTCCCTACCCTCCCGGCAGGGCGCCGGGGCGCTTGCGCCAGGGCAGTTCCGCGGTGACCGTGGTCGGCCCGCCCTGCGGCGACTCGACCACGAACAGGCCGTCGACCGCGTCCAGGCGCTCCGCGAGCCCGCGCAGTCCGCTGCCGGCGTCCAGGCGGGCGCCGCCGCCGCCGTCGTCCTCGACCTGGAGGAGCAGCCGGTCCTCCGTCCGCCACACCTCCACGGAGGCGGACCGCGCGCCGGAGTGCTTGCTGACGTTCTGCAGCAGCTCGGAGACGGTGAAGTAGGCGATGCCCTCGATGGCCTCGGCGGGCCGCGTGTCCAGGTCGACGGTCACCTTCACCGGGACCGTGCAGCGTGAGGCGACCGAGGACAGGGCGGCGTCGAGGCCGCGGTCGGTGAGAACGGCCGGGTGGATGCCGCGGGCCAGGTCCCGCAGTTCCTGCAGGGCGAGCTTCACCTCGCCGTGCGCCTCCTCCACCATGGCCGCCACATAGGCGTCGGACCGGCCGTCCTGCAGCTGCTCCTTGGCGAGGCCGAGCCCCATCGCGAGGTTCACCAGCCGGGCCTGCGCGCCGTCGTGCAGGTCCCGCTCGATGCGCCGCAGGTCCGCGGCCGCCGTGTCCACCACGACACCCCGGTCGGACTCCAGTTCGGCGATACGGCGCTCCAGCTCGTCCGACGGTGACAGCAGGCCGCGCACCATCGCCCGGTCCACGTTGGTCAGTCCCCGCGCCAGGTAGGGCAGCACCGGCCACAGCACGAACAGCGACACCAGCGTCAACGCGAAGGTCAGCACCCCCCACGGCAGCCGCACGAAGGTGTACAGCAGCGTCCGCCAGCCCACCGGGTCCCTCAGCGTCCACCCCATCCGCCGCAGCAGCGGGCTCCGCCCGCGCAGCCGCATCGGCGACGGCTCCTCCACCCGCACGCCCAGCAGCGCCCGCGCCCGGGCCCGCTCCAGCCTGCCCAGCTGCCGTGCGCCCGCCAGCCCCGCCGCGAGCAGCGGGAACCCGATGACGGTCACGGTCAGCGCGGCACCGGTGGACACCACGGTCGTCGCATAGACGAAGCCCACCAGCGCCGCCGGAAGGTTGGCCAGGAGATGCGCGATCTCCTTCCAGGTACGGGCTTCGTAGGCGGGGCGCGGCGGAGGCAACGGCGGGGTCGTGCCGCCGCCCGCGGACGGAGTACGTTCGGTCATACCGGTCAGCCTGCCCGTCTCCGCCCGGCCGCGCCATGAGGTGGGCCGCCCGGTGCCGCGGGGGAAAACCCCACCCCGGCATCCCAAGGCGCGACGGGCTGCTTACCGCCCCTTTATCAGGGCCTAGACTCCCGTCCGTACAGAGCGTCGAACAGAGGCCGTCGTCGAAGGTCGAGGGCCAGGGAGCGAGGGACGGACGTGCGGGAACCGACCGTCGTCGCGGCGGACTACTTCCAGTCCTATTCGGTCGTCGGGCTGCTCGCGGCCCTCGGCGTGCTGTTCGTCGCCGTCGCCTTCGGGGCAGGCCGCCTGCTGCGGCCCGTCGTGCCCACCCCCGAGAAACTCCTCACCTACGAGTGCGGCGTCGACCCGGTCGGCGAGGGCTGGGCCCACACCCAGGTCCGCTACTACGTCTACGCCTTCCTCTACGTCATCTTCGCCGTCGACTCCATCTTCCTGTTCCCCTGGGCGACCGTGTTCGCCGCACCCGGCTACGGGGCGACGACCCTCGTCGAGATGTTCGTGTTCCTCGGCTTCCTCGCCGTGGGCCTCCTCTACGCGTACAAGAAGGGGGTTCTGACATGGGCGTGAACCCCGCACCAGGGGCAGGGGCAGGGGCGCAGGACGGGTCCGCAGCCGGGACCGGGGCCGGGGCGCAGGACGGGTCCGCAGCCGGGACCGGGGCCGGGGCCGGCGCCGCGGACAGGCCCGTCTCCGAGCCCGTGGCCCTGCCCGAGCCCAGGCGCCTCGGTGCGCTCGCCCGGCTGGCGCCCGAACCCATGAAGGTCGTCCTGAACTGGGGCCGCCGCTACTCCCTGTGGGTCTTCAACTTCGGCCTGGCCTGCTGCGCGATCGAGTTCATCGCCGCGTCCATGGCCCGCCACGACTTCATCCGCCTCGGCGTGATCCCCTTCGCGCCCGGCCCCCGCCAGGCGGACCTCATGGTGGTGTCCGGCACCGTCACCGACAAGATGGCCCCGGCCGTCAAGCGCCTGTACGAGCAGATGCCCGAGCCGAAGTACGTCATCTCCTTCGGTGCCTGCTCCAACTGCGGCGGTCCCTACTGGGACTCCTACTCGGTCACCAAGGGCGTCGACCAGGTCATCCCCGTCGATGTCTATGTCCCCGGCTGCCCGCCCCGCCCCGAAGCTCTCCTCCAGGGCATCCTGAAACTCCAGGAGAAGATCGCCCGGGAGTCCCTCGGCGAGCGCTACGGCACCGCTGCCCGCCCCTCCGCCGCGGCCCTCCAGAGCGGCCTGGTCACACCACCGGCGCCCGGTGCGGCCGCCCCCGGCGGCGGGGTGCGCGACGGCGGGTCGCCCGGTGGCGGGGTGCCCGGCGATGAGGTGCCCGGCGGCGAGGCGCCCGGTGCGGGCACGGGGCCGGCTCCCGAGGAGGGCTCGCGATGAACGCCGTCGGCTGGCTGCCCGCTCCTGCCGAGGAACTCTTCGGCCCGGAGGCCGACGCCGAGGAGTCCTACGACGTCCTCACCGTCGACGTCCCCGCGGCCGCCTGGACCGCGGCCCTGCGGGTGGCCCGCGACGAACTGGGCTGCACCTACTTCGACTGGCTGAGCGCCGTCGACGAGCCGGGCGTGGGCTTCCGCGTCTCGGCCCATGTGGTCGCCCTGGCTCCGGTGCGCCGCCTGCTGCTGCGCACCACCGTCCCGCACGAGGCAGCCGCGCTGGCGTCCGCCGTGGACGTCTACGCCGGCGCAGCCTGGCACGAGCGCGAGACGCACGAGATGTTCGGCGTGACCTTCGACGGCCACCCCGGCCTGAACCACCTCCTTCTTCCGGAGACCTTCGAGGGACACCCCCTGCGCAAGGACTTCGTGCTCGCCGCCCGTGTCGCCAAGGCCTGGCCCGGCGCCAAGGAGCCGGGGGAGTCCGACCACGGCGGCCCCAGGCGCCGCCAGATGCTGCCGCCCGGCGTCCCCGACCCTAACGACTGGGGCCCCCTCAAGGGACAGCTGCCTCCGGCCCCGGCCCGGCCGGCCCGCGGAGCGGCACGGGCCGGCGCCGGTGAACGCCCCGCCCGCCGCACCCGCACGGCCGCCCAGGGCTCGGCCAGCCAGCCCGCACCGGCCGGCGAGGACGCCGCCGCTCCCGGGGCGGCCCCGACGGCCCCGGCAGCCCCCCGGACGCGCCGTGCCCGCAGCGCCTCCGAGGGCTCGGCCTCCCAGCGCCCCGCCACCCCCGACGCTCCGTCCACCCCCGACGCCGCGCCCCCTTCCGGTCCCGACGCCGCGTCCCCTTCCGGCCCTTCGTCCGCAGCCGGGTCCCCGACGGCTCCCTCCGCGGCTCCCTCGGGTCCCCGGCGGGCCCGCAGCGCCTCGGGGGGCCCGGCCTCCCAGCGGGCCGGGGCCGCCGGAGCGGGCACCCCGGAGCCGGCCGTGCCCGCCGAGGACGGGCCGGGGGCGGTCTCCGACGGGCGGACGGCCGCGCCGGCCGGACCCCGGCCGAAGTCCCCCGCCCCTTCGCGCAGCGCCGACGCCCCCTGGCACCACGCCCGCCCGGCTTTCGACGCCCCGGAGCAGCCCACCGCGCCCGGTGAGCGCGAACCGTCGCCCGAGCCCGGGGCCTCCGGCGAGCCGAGCCGGGCCGGGACAGCGGCCGAGCCCGAGCGGTCGCACCGGCCCGAGACGTCCGCGGAGCCCGAGCCCTCCGGAGAGCCTGGACCTTCCGCGGAGCCTGGGGCCTCCGGTCGGCCCGAGCCTTCCGGGGAGGAGTCAGGCCGGCCCGAGGACGCCCAGGAGGCCGAGCGGCAGAGGTCCGAGGCGGCTCGGGTGGCCGGCCGGCCCGACCACTCCACCACCTCCCGGCCGTCCGAGTCCTCTCGGCCCGCCGAGCCCTCCGAGGCTCCCAGCAGCCCCCAGCCCGCCGAGCCCCCGGAACCCTCCGAGAGTTCCGACCCCGAGACCTCGCACCCCGAAAGTTCGCACCCCGCGACACCCCGCTCCGAGACCCCCCGTCCCGAGGACCCCGCAGGAGGCCCGCAGTGAACGGCGCTCTCGACGTCGCCCTGCGACTGCTGATCATCTTCGGTGTGTTCCTCACCTTCCCTCTGCTCATCGGCCAGACCGAGCACAAGGTGATGGCCCACATGCAGGGCCGTCTCGGCCCGATGTACGCCGGCGGATTCCACGGCTGGGCCCAGCTCGTCGCGGACGGCGTGAAGTTCGCGCAGAAGGAGGACGTGGTCCCCTCGGGCGCTGACCGGCGGATCTTCCAACTCGCCCCGGCCGTCGCCCTGCTGCCCTACCTCCTGGTGCTCCTCGCCATCCCGATCGGCCCGGGTGAGGGTGCCGTCGGCGAGGTCATCGACGCCGGTGTGTTCTTCGTCCTCGCGGTGATGGGCGTCGGCGTCCTCGGTTCCCTGATGGCCGGCTGGGCCAGCGCCAACAAGTTCTCCCTTCTCGGCGGTCTGCGTACCGCCGCGCAACTGCTCGCCTACGAGCTGCCGATGCTGCTCGCCGCCGCCTCTGTGGCGATGGCCGCCGGAACCGTCTCCCTGCTCGGCATCCTGGACGCCTTCGAGTGGTGGTGGCTTCCCTGGCAGATCGTCGGCGCGATGGTCTTCTTCGTCGCCGGTCTCGCCGAGCTGCAGCGGCCGCCGTTCGACATGCCGGTCGCCGACTCGGAGATCATCTTCGGCGCGTACACCGAGTACACGGGTCTGCGTTTCGCATTGTTCCTCCTCGCCGAGTACGCCGGGATCGTCGTCCTGTGCGGCCTGACCACCGTCCTGTTCCTGGGCGGCTGGCACGGCCCCTGGGGCGGCGACGGTCTCGGCTGGGTGTGGACCCTGCTGAAGACGGCCGTCCTCGCCTTCGTCGTCATCTGGCTCCGCGTCACCTATCCCCGTCTGCGCGAGGACCAGCTGCAGAAGCTCTCCTGGACTCTCCTCGTCCCCCTCTCTCTCGCTCAGATCGCCCTCACCGGCGTCGTCAAGGTGGTGATCTCCTAGTGTCCCGCCCGTCACCCGATCACGGCCCCGCGGCGACGTCCTCCGCACGGCCGCGTTCGTTCCCGGGAGCCGGTCTCGCCAAGGGCCTGGCCGTCACCCTCCGGACGATGACGCGCAAGTCGGTCACTCAGCAGTACCCGGACGCCCAGCCCGACCTTCCGCCCCGCACCCGCGGTGTGATCGGCCTGTTCGAGGAGAACTGCACGGTCTGCATGCTCTGCGCCCGTGAGTGCCCCGACTGGTGCATCTACATCGACTCCCACAAGGAGACCGTCCCGGCGGCGACGCCCGGCGGACGCGAGCGCAGCCGCAACGTCCTCGACCGCTTCGCGATCGACTTCGCGCTCTGCATGTACTGCGGTATCTGCATCGAGGTCTGCCCCTTCGACGCGCTGTTCTGGTCACCGGAGTTCGAGTACGCCGAGACCGACATCCGGGACCTCACCCATGAGCGGGACAAGCTCCGCGAGTGGATGTGGACCGTGCCGGCGCCGCCGGCCCTCGATCCGGGTGCCGAGGAGCCGAAGGAGATCGCCGCGGCCCGTAAGACGGCGGACAAGCTCGCCGCTGCCGAGGCCCAGAGCGAGGCCCAGAGCGAGGCCCAGAGTGAGGCCCAGAGTGAGGAGGGGCAGTCGTGACGCTCACCGCGGACGCCCACGGCTTCCTCTCCCCGACCGGCGTGGAGATCGCTTTCCTTCTCGTCGGACTGGTCACCTTCGGCGCGGCCCTGGTCACCGTCACCACCCGGCAGCTGGTGCACGCCGCGCTGTGGCTGGTGGTCACCCTCGGCGGCCTCGCCGTGGAGTACCTCCTGCTCACCGCCGAGTTCATCGCCTGGGTGCAGGTCCTGATCTATGTGGGTTCCGTCGTCGTGCTCCTCCTGTTCGGTCTCATGCTCACCAGGGCCCCCATCGGTCGCTCCCCGGACGCCGACTCGCACAACCGCTGGGCCGCGCTCGCGGTGGCCGTCGCCGCGGCGGCGGCTCTGGTCTGGGTGGTCGCCGACGCCTTCCGCACCACCTGGATCGACCTGGAAGGTGCCCCCTCGGGCAGCACCGAGGTCACCGGCGAGGCCCTCTTCCAGAACTGGGTCCTGCCCTTCGAGGCCCTCTCCGTCCTCCTCCTCGCCGCCCTGGTCGGCGCGATCGTCCTGTCCCGCAAGGCGAAGGCGGAGTCGAGCTCTCCTCCTGTGAACTCCCGGCCCGCCGACGATGGTTCCCCTTCCGCCCCGGATTCCCGGAATCACCCGATCGGGCGCACCGAGCCGGAAGAGCGGGCCGAGCCTGCCCGGCGGCGCGGCCCGGCCGAGCAGGAAGGCGCCCGCTGATGCACCTCGCCTACCCCGCAGTGCTCTCCGCGCTGCTGTTCTGCACCGGCCTCTACGGTGTTCTCGCCCGCCGCAACGCGATCCTCGTCCTGATGTCGGTCGAGCTGATGCTCAACGCCGTCAACCTCAACCTGGTCGCCTTCGACGTCTGGCTGAGCCGCACCGCCGAGGAGACCCTGCACTCCGGCCAGGCCCTCACCCTGTTCACCATCGCCATCGCCGCCGCCGAGATCGGCATCGGCCTGGCGATCGTCCTCGCCGTGCACCGCAACCGCGGCACGGCGGACATCGACAGGCTCCGCGACACGGCCGAGGGACACGAGCCCGACGCGACCGACGATCCCGCGGCCGCCGCGGCCGCCGAGAAGACCGAGGCCACCGCGTGACCACGACCACCCTCGCGATCCTCGTCCCCCTCCTGCCGTTCCTGGGCGCGCTCGCGGGCCTGCTCCTCGGCCGCAGGGCCCCCGGATTCGTCCGCCCCCTCGCCGTGCTGCCGACCGCCGCGTCCCTCGCGGTCGCCGCCCTGGTTGCGGCCCGGCAGGGCGGAGGGGCCCCCGTCGACGCGGCCACCGAACTCACCCCGACCGGCTCGGTTCCCGTCGAGCTCGCCCTGCACATCGACGGCTTCGCCGCCCTGACCGCGCTCGTGGTCACGTTCGTGGCCGCCTGCGTGCAGGTCTACTCGACGGGCTACCTGCGCGACGACCCGCGCTACGCCTCCTACGCCGCCCTCGTCTCGCTGTTCACCTCCGCCATGCTGCTCGTCGTCTACTCGGGCGACCTGATGGTGCTGCTCGTCGGCTGGGAGGTCATGGGCATCTGCTCCTACTTCCTGGTCGGCCACTACTGGGAGACGCCGGAGGCGCGCGCCGCCTCCCTCAAGGCCTTCCTGGTGACGAAGCTCGGCGACGTCCCCTTCCTGATCGGCCTGTTCGCGCTCGCCACGGACGCCGGGTCGTTCCGCATCACCAAGGTCCTCGGGGCGGTGGCGAGCGGCGCGCTCGACCATCCGACGGTGATCGGCCTGCTGCTCCTGGCGGGCGTGGCCGGCAAGTCGGCGCAGTTCCCGCTGCACACCTGGCTGCCCGACGCGATGGCCGGCCCCACTCCGGTCTCCGCACTGATCCACGCCGCGACGATGGTCGCCGCCGGCGTCTACTTCGTCGCCCGGCTGCTGCCCGTCTTCCAGGCGTCCGCCGCCGTGATGGTCACGCTCGCCGTGATGGCCGCGGTCACCATGGCCGGCTCCGGTCTCGCCGCGCTGGCCCAGGACGACATCAAGCGCGTCCTCGCCTACTCGACGATCGGCCAGCTCGGCTACATGACCGGCGCCCTCGCCGTCGGCGACCGCGGTGCCGCCGTCTTCCACCTCCTGTCCCACGGCGCCTTCAAGGCGCTGCTCTTCCTCGCCGCCGGTGTGATCATCCATGCCGCGGGCACCAACTCGCTGGCCGCGATGTCCCGGATGCGGAACCTGCGCGACCGCGTGCCCGACGCCTACTGGACGATGACCGTGGCGCTCCTCGCACTCGCCGCGATCCCGCCGTTCAGCGGCTTCTTCTCCAAGGAGTCCGTGCTCGGTGCCGCCGAGCACGTCGCCACCGGTCACACCGGGCAGGCCCCGGGCGCGGCCGGCTGGACCGTCCTCGTCTCCGGCCTGCTCACCGCCCTGCTCACCGCGGCGTACGCCGCCCGGCTGTGGCTGCGCGCCTTCCGCGGCCAGGGCGCGAAGGCCCCGGAACACGGCCGCCAGCCGTTGACGATGACGCTCGTGCTGTGGGTGCTGGCCGTGCCGTCGCTCGCGTTCGGCGGGCTCGCCTACCGGGTGCTGCCGGACTGGTTCGACGGCAACGCCCTCGCCCCGACCCTGACCACCTCCGTCCTCGGCACCGGCCTGGCCCTCACCGGCGGACTGGTGACCTATGCCGCCTGGCGGCACACCGCCCCTCTCGCGGCCCGGACCCCGCTCGGCGCGGTCGCCGCACACCCCGAGGGCGATGCCGGACTCGTCGAGGCGGAGGCGATCGCCGGTCATGCCCCCGCCTACGGGGATGCGGCCCTCGCCCCCGACCCCTCGGACCCCGGAAGGCTGCTGCTCGGCCCGCTGTACCGGCACGCCGCCGTCGGCTTCCATCTCGACGCCGTGTACACGGTGCTGTTCGTCCGCCCGGTGCGGCGCGGCGCCGACCTCGTGCGGTTCCTGGACCGCGAGGTCATCGAGACCTATGTGCGCGGTGCGGCGGCCCTGCCTCGCTGGCTGGGGGCCGCCGTCCGCCGAGCCCAGACCGGCAATGTGCAGACCTATGTGAGCGCGCTGCTCGCCGGCACCGTCGTCCTGGCGGTGGCCGTCGTCCTCGTCGCCACGGGAGCGTGAGCAGGCGTGATCGATATCAACGAGTCAGTGATGCAGTTCCTTCTGGCGTTCGTCGTCGTCGGCCCGCTGCTGGGCGCCGCCGCGGCTCTGCTGCCCGCTCCGCCGGGACTGAAGGGGAAGTCGCCCGAGCAGGCCGTGCTCCGGCACGGTGTCACCGTGACCGGCGCGGTGCTGGCCGCCGCGCTCGTGCTCGCGGCCGGCTTCGACCACGGCCACCCGTCTAAGATCCAGGCGAGCACGGACATCAGCTGGATCCCCGCACTCGACGTGCGCATCCACCTCGGCGTCGACGGCATCTCCCTCCCTCTCGTCGTCCTGACCGCGCTGCTGACCTTCCTGTGCGCGCTCTACAGCTACTTCAAGACGCCCGCGGGCCCGACCCCGAAGGCGTTCGTCGCACTGCTGCTCGTCCTGGAGTCCGGCACCCTCGCCGCCTTCTCCGTCCTCGACCTGCTGCTGTTCTTCCTCGCCTTCGAGACGGTCCTGATCCCGATGTACTTCCTCATCGCCCGCTGGGGCGGTGAGGGCCGGGCCGAGGCCGCCTGGCGCTTCATCCTCTACACCCTGCTCGGCTCCGTGGTCATGCTGCTGGGCCTGCTCCTGACCGGCCTCACGGCGGGCACGTTCGACATGGTGGCACTCGCCACTGACAACGGCCGGTCCCTCAGCACGTCCGTGCAGGTCACCGCCGTGCTGGCGATCGGACTCGGGCTGGCGGTGAAGACTCCGATGTGGCCGCTGCACAGCTGGCTGCCGGACGCCCACACGGCCGCCCCGACCGTCGGCTCGGTGCTGCTGGCCGGTGTCCTGCTGAAGATGGGAACGTACGGCTTCGTCAGGATCCTGCTGCCGGTCGCACCCGACGGGTTCCGGGACTTCGCGCCGTACCTCGCCGCGTTCGCCGTCGTCGGCATCATCTACGGGTCGCTCGCCTGTCTGGCCCTCGCCAGGACGGGCGCGCGGGGCGATCTGAAGCGGCTCATCGCCTACTCCTCGGTCGGCCACATGGGCTTCGTGCTGCTCGGCATCGCCACCATGACCCCCACCGGCGTCAACGGCGCCCTGTTCGCCAACATCGCCCACGGCCTCATCACCGGCCTGCTGTTCTTCCTGGTCGGCGCCCTGAAGGACCGCACCGGCACCACCGACCTGGACACCCTCGCCGAGTCGGCCTTCGCCGGGCGCCCCGCTGCCGACGGCGCCCCGGCCGAGTCCGCCCCGGCCGAGTCCGCCCCGGCGGGTGCCGCCCTGTACGGCCGGGCGCCGCGCCTGGGCGGACTGCTCGCCTTCGCCGCGGTCGCCTCCCTCGGCCTGCCCGGCCTCGCCGGGTTCTGGGGCGAGATGCTCGCCCTGTTCGGCGCGTTCGACCCCGCCGACGGCCTGAGCAGGCCCGCGTTCCTCACGTTCATGGCCGTCGCCGCGTTCGGCACCCTGCTGACGGCCGCGTACCTGCTGGTCGTGGTCCGCCGGGTGTGCATGGGTGCACTGCCCGGGGGCCCCCGGAGCCTCCGGGACGTCCCGCGGCTCACCGACGTCCGCAGCTACGAGTTCGCGGCCTGGACCCCGCTGGTGGTGCTCACCGTCGTCGCCGGGCTGTGGCCCAAGACCCTCCTCGGCCTGACCGACCCGGCCGTGCAGCAGCTCCTCGCAGGAGGCACCCGATGAGCTCCCCGGCACAGACGCAGGCCGTCGCCCTCGTCCAGGACGTCGACTGGCTCGCCGTCGCACCGCCCACCCTCGCCGCGGTGGTGGCGCTCGTCGTCCTCGTGGCGGACCTGTTCCTCACCGACGCCAGGAAGCCCCTGCTGGGCTGGGTCTCGGTGGCGGGTCTCGCCGCCTCGACGGCCCTGCTGCTGCCCCTCCTCGACGCCGGCCGGTCCACGTTCTGCCTCACCGGCGACCCCGGAGCGTGCAGCTACACCGTGGACCGCTTCACCCTCGTCATCCAGTTCCTGGTCCTCGGCGGCGCCCTCCTCACCGCCCTGCTCTCGGCGACCGCCCTGAAGGACGCCCGCGGGCGCCTGCCCGAGGGCGAGTTCTGGTTCCTGCTGCTGGCCTCCGCCGCCGGGGCGGCGCTGCTGCCCGCCTCCCGCGACCTGGCCACCCTGATCGTCGCCCTGGAGGTCGCCTCCCTGCCCGCGTTCGCCCTGGTCGGCCTCCGCCACGGCGACCGGCGCTCCTCCGAAGCCGCCCTGAAGTTCTTCCTGTCCTCGGTCACGGCCACCGCCGTCAGCCTGCTGGGCGTCAGCTTCGTCTACGCCACCACCGGCACCCTCCACCTCACCCGGGTCGCCGAACGCATCCAGGACGTGGACGGACAGCTGCACACCCTCGCCCAGACCGGCGTGGTCCTCACCCTCGTCGGCTTCGCCTTCAAGACGGCCGCCGTGCCCTTCCACTTCTGGGTCCCCGACACCTACACGGGCGCCCCCCTGCCGGTCGCGGCCTACCTGTCGGTCGTGGGCAAGGCCGTCGGCTTCTCCGGCCTGATCCTCGTCACGGTCGTCGCGCTGCCCTCCTACGCCGACGTCTGGGGCCCCGCCCTGGCCGTGCTGGCCGCGCTCACCATGACCGTCGGCAACGTCGGCGCCCTGCGCCAGCAGGCCACGCGCGCGTACAGCGCCGTACGGCTGCTCGCCTGGTCCTCGGTCGGCCAGGCCGGCTACCTCCTCGTCCCGATCGCCGCCGCCGGGTACGCCGACGACCCCGAGCACGCCGTGGGCTCCACCGTCGCCTACGCCCTCATGTACGCCGCCGTGAACCTCGGCGCGTTCGCCGTGGCCGCCCTGGTGGGGCGCAGGCACGCCCGCAACCGGGTGACGGACTACCGCGGCCTGTACGCCACCAACCCGCTGACCGCCCTGCTGCTGGCCTTCTTCCTGCTCTGCCTCGCGGGCCTGCCGCCCGGCATCATCGGCCTCTTCGCCAAGGTCACCGTCTTCGCCGCCGCCGTCGACGCCGGTCTCGGCTGGCTCGCCGTGGTGATGGCGGCGAACGTCGTGATCGCGCTCGTCTACTACCTCCGGTGGACGGCGCTGCTCTTCCGCGCCCCCGAGGGACAGCCCGACCGCCACGCCGTCCCGGCGCCCCTGACGGCGGCGATCGCCGTCACCGCCGTCATCGGCGTCGCCCTGTCCGGCGCGCCGCAGCTGGCGCTGCGCTTCACCGGCACCGGCCTGTTCTAGGGCGTGTTTCGAAAGTAGCGTCGTCTGCCCGAAGGGCAGGCCTGGCGGCGTCTGGTGCGTGCGATCGCAAGGCGGAGGGTCGCCCCGATACTGGATGTATCGGGGCGAGCCCGACAACGCGGCGAGCGTGCGTGCCAGACGCCGCCAGGCAGGCGGGACTTTCGAAACACGCCCTAGGTGTATTGCCCTGTGAGGTTGGGGACGCGGCTGGCGGGTGGTTTGCCCTTCAGCGCGGTGTGTCCGCGGTGGTGATTGTAGGTGTGCAGCCACTGGGGGAAGGCGTCGCGTCGTTCCTGTTCTGAGCGGTAGGGGCGGGCGTAGGCCCATTCGTCGAGCAGGGTGCGGTTGAGGCGTTCGACCTTGCCGTTGGTCTGGGGCCGGTAGGGCCGGGTTCGTTTGTGGGTGATCCCGGCCGCTGCCAGCGTGTCGCGCCAGGCGTGGGACTTGTAGCAGGAGCCGTTGTCGGTCAGGACGCGCTCGACGGTGATCCCGACGCCGGTGAAGTAGGCGTGGGCCCGGGTCCAGAAGGCGGTGGCGGTTTCTTTCTTCTCGTCGGTGAGGATCTCGCTGTAGGCGAGGCGGGAGTGGTCGTCGACGGCGGTGTGGATGTAGCTGTAGCCGGCGTTCCGGCGGTTCTTGCGGCCGGCCTGGCGGCCCAGGGTCTTGTGGCCGCCGCCGTCGGGGATGTTGCCGGGCTTCTTGATGTCCACGTGCACCAGTTCGCCGGGACGTTCGCGTTCGTAGCGGCGTATGTTCCGGCCGGTGGCCCGGTCCAGGTGCGTGAGGCGGGCCAGGCCGTAGCGGGTCAGGACCCGGTGGACGGTGGAGGGCACCAGGTCCAGCAGGTGCGCGATGCGGGCCGGTCCCCACCGGCGCAGGAGCCGGATCTTGATGATCCGGCGTTCGGTGCGGGTCGGCGTCCGCCGGGGGCTGTGGTGCGGGCGGGAGGAGTGGTCGGCCATTCCGGCCTCGCCCAGGGCCCGGTAGCGGGCGGCCCACCGCTGGGCGGTGGTGGGCGAGACCTGGAACCGCTCGGCGGCCCGCCGCAGCGGCCAGCCGTCCTCGACCACACAGCGGGCCAGGCGCAGGCGTCCGGTCTCGGTCAGGGGTGCATTACGGTGGGGCACGAGGGCCTTTCTGGTCGGTGTAGAGGTCGCAATCCACACCGAACCCGGAAGGCCCTCACCCGTTCAAGCAGTCCCAGCCGAGACCTCCATCACCCGTCCACAACCTCCCGGGGCGATACACCTAGGGCGTGCCGGCCCGGCAGGTTCGAGGTCCGTGTCCGCGCAGGCGCTCTGCGACGTCTCGGACGTCACCCCGAACAGCCGGCCGCGCACATCGCAGCCCCCTTCCCCGCCCGGCTGGTGGCACGCCGCCGCGGAGCGTCGCACCCGCCAGTGGTCCGCTTGTGGAACAGGCCCCGGCGCCGCGGCGCCAGGTGCCGCGGCGGCCGGCCTGACCGGCCCCTCCCGGCACCCACGGCGCCACGGGGCCGCACCCGCGCGGACGCCCGCGCCGGCCCCGCCGTACGGGTGGGCGCCCGCTCACCCGTACGGACCAGCCCCGATACCGCCCGCCCGCGCGTCGTCGAGGGAACCCGGAGCTCTCGCCTCGCGTTGTCCAAAGCGGGAGGGTCCACTGGACGTGACACCACCGCACCCGTGGCATCGGAGATCACACAGCGAAGGGTTCCCCTGCCGCACGACTTGGAGGGCGTACCGTGCACCGCCGGCACAACGGGTTGAGGACCGCAGCACTCCTCGGAGGGCTGTCCGCACTCATCATCGTCATCGGCAGCTTCTTCGGCCGTACCGGCCTGATCGTCGCGCTGCTGATCGCGCTCGGCACGAACGCGTACGCGTACTGGAACAGCGACAGACTGGCGCTGCGCGCGATGCGGGCCCGTCCGGTCAGCGAGTTCGAGGCGCCCGCGCTCTACCGCATGGTCCGCGAGCTCTCCACCCAGGCCCGCCAGCCCATGCCCCGCCTGTACATCTCCCCGACGGAGGCGCCGAACGCCTTCGCCACCGGGCGCAACCCCCGCAACGCCGCCGTGTGCTGCACGGAAGGCATCCTGCGCCTGCTGGACGAGCGTGAACTGCGCGGCGTCATCGGCCACGAGCTCAGCCATGTCTACAACCGGGACATCCTCATCTCCTCGGTCGCCGGAGCCCTCGCCTCGGTGATCATGTTCCTGGTCAACTTCGCCTGGCTGATCCCGGTCGGCCGCTCCAGCGACGACGACGGCCCCGGTCTTCTCGGCCTGCTGCTGATCATGATCCTGGGCCCGATCGCCGCCTCCCTCATCCAACTGGCCATCAGCCGCTCCCGCGAGTACGAGGCCGACGCTTCCGGAGCCCGGCTCACGGGCGACCCCCTCGCCCTCGCCTCCGCCCTGCGCAAGCTCGAATCCGGGACCAGGCAGCTGCCGCTGCCCCCGGAACCGCGGATCGAGACCGCGAGTCACATGATGATCGCCAACCCGTTCCGCCCCGGCCAGGGCATGTCCCGGATGTTCTCGACGCATCCCCCCATGACAGAGCGCATCGCGCGCCTCGAACAGATGGCAGGTCCCCGCCGATGAAACTCGTCCTGAACATCATCTGGCTCGTCCTGAGCGGCTTCTGGCTCTTCCTCGGCTACCTGGCCGCGGGCCTGCTGCTCTGCATCACGATCATCGGCATTCCGTTCGGGATCGCCGCATTCAGAATCGGCGTGTACGCGCTCTGGCCGTTCGGCTACACCACAGTGGAGCGCCGTGACGCGGGCGCACCCTCCTGCCTGGGCAACGTGCTGTGGCTGCTGCTGGCCGGATGGTGGCTCGCGCTCACGCACATCGCGACGGGCATCGCCCTGTGCCTGACGATCATCGGGATTCCGTTCGGTATCGCCAACTTCAAGCTCATACCGGTGTCGCTGCTGCCGCTGGGCCGCGAGATCGTCCCGACGGACCGGCCGTTCGCCACGCGCTGACCGGGTGTTCACCACGGGCCGGCAGGGCGCTCGGTGCCTGCTGACCGGCTGTCACCGCCGCTCCTCGGGGCGTCGGAGCGGACCTGCCCGGAGTCCGGCGCGCCCGGCGGCGCACGTCCTTCATGCCCTGGGGCGGCGGTGGCGCAGTCCGTGGAGGAGAGCCCCGGCGGCGATCACCGCTGACCCCGCGATCACCGAGGTCCGGGGCAGTGAGAACGCCAGCACGCCGCACCCGAGCAGCCCCAGCGCGGGCAGGGCGCGAGCCCGCGGGGACACGTCGAGCGTCCAGGCGGAGGCGTTCGCCAGGGCGTAGTAGGCCAGCACGCCGAACGAGGAGAAGCCGATCGCGCCGCGCAGGTCGGCGGTGGCGGCGAGGACGGCGACGACCGCGCCCACGGTGAGTTCGGCGTGGTGCGGCACCTGGAAGCGGGGATGGACGGCGGCGAGCGGGCGTGGGAGGTGGCCGTCGCGGGCCATCGCCATGGTCGTGCGCGAGACGCCGAGGATCAGCGCGAGCAGCGAGCCGAGGGCGGCGACGGCCGCGCCCACCCGGACGACCGGCACCAGTGCGGGCAGCCCGGCTGCGCGTACCGCGTCCGCCAGCGGGGCGTCCGACCGCCCGAGCGCGGCCGGTCCCAGCACGGCCAGCACCGCGACGGCCACGCAGACGTACACGGCCAGTGCGATGCCCAGAGCGAGCGGAATCGCGCGTGGGATCGTACGCGCGGGATCGCGCACCTCCTCGCCGAGCGTGGCGATGCGGGCGTACCCGGCGAAGGCGAAGAACAGCAGCCCGGCCGCCTGGAGGAGCCCTCCGACGCCGTCCCCCGCGCCGAGATCGAGATGCGCGGCCTCGGCGTCGCCGGAGCCCAGACAGACGGCCACGACGAGCGCGAGCACCGCCAGCACGACTGCGACGATCGCCCGGGTCAGCAGGGCGGACTTCTGCACGCCGCCGTAGTTGACGGCGGTCAGCGCGAGGACGGCGGCCACCGCGACGGCGTGCGCCTGGCCCGGCCAGACGTACAAGCCGACGGTGAGGGCCATCGCCGCACAGGACGCGGTCTTGCCGACGACGAAGGACCAGCCGGCGAGATAGCCCCAGAACGGTCCGAGGCGTTCGCGCCCGTACACATAGGTGCCGCCCGAGGCGGGATACCGCGCGGCCAGCCGCGCGGACGCGGTGGCGTTGCAGTAGGCGACCACCGCGGCCAGCGCCAGCCCGAGCAGCAGCGCGGAGCCGGCGGCCCGCGCGGCCGGGGCGAGCGCGGCGAACACGCCCGCGCCGATCATCGAGCCGAGGCCGATGACGACGGCGTCGCCGACACCCAGCGTGCGGCGCAGGCCTGGGCCGGGGGCGGTGGGTTGCGTCATGCGGCGCACCCTAACGGAGGAAGAAGACGCCCCCGTTCACGGCCGGGCGGAGGCGGCACCGCGGGTGGCACCCCGACCGTCCGGGAAGCCCCGGACGGTCCGGGCCGCCCCGGACCGCCACCCCGCCCGGCCGTCGGGTCACCGGTAGTTCACGAACTGAAGGGCGAAGTCGAAGTCCTTGCCCTTGAGCAGGGCGATGACGGTCTGGAGGTCGTCGCGGCTCTTGGAAGTGACCCGGAGCTCGTCGCCCTGCACCTGGGCCTTGACCCCCTTGGGACCCTCATCGCGGATGATCTTCGCGACCTTCTTGGCGTTCTCCTGGGAGATGCCTTCCTGGATCGACGCGAAGATCTTGTACTCCTTGCCGGAGAGCTGCGGCTCGTCCGCCTCCAGCGACTTCAGCGAGATGCCGCGCTTGATCAGCTTGGACTGGAAGACGTCGAGGATCGCCTTGACCCGGTCCTCGCCGTTCGCCGACATCAGGATCTTCTCGCCCTGCCAGGAGATCGACGCGTCGGTGCCCTTGAAGTCGTAACGCTGGGAGATCTCCTTGGCGGCCTGGTTGAGGGCGTTGTCGACCTCCTGCCGCTCGACCTTGGAGACGATGTCGAAACTGGAGTCGGCCATGACGTGTGGCTCCTTGCTCGAATGCTGTGTGTGGCGGTGTCGATACGCCTCAAGCCTAGTGCTGCGGCCGGGAGGCTCTGCCGGGCGCCGCGAGCCGGTGAGCCTTCCCGGTCGCAGCACCGGTGATCTGCGCACTGATCAACCGGGTGGCGGAGCACCCCCCGGCATCAGGTATTGTTTACGTCGTTGCCACGGAGCACCGCCGACCAGCGGATCCCGGCAGCGAACCCATGGCGGTGTGCCCGAGTGGCCAATGGGAGCGGACTGTAAATCCGTCGGCTTAGCCTACCCAGGTTCGAATCCTGGCGCCGCCACACTGCAGGAAGACCCTCTCCGTACCGACGGTGAGGGTCTTCCTCGTGTTCCCGGTGGGCGCTCCCGGTGACTGTTCGCGTCCGACGCTCCCGTCCATCCATGCTCCCGCCCGAGATCCGTGGACGGGCGTCCCGGGCGCCGTTCGGTCGGGCGCACCCGGACGCCGTCCGGGTGCGCCCGTCATGTGTTTGTGTGCCGCACCTGCCGCCTGCCGTGCCCCGTCCCCGTGCCGCGCCCCGTGCCAGTGCCTCGCGCCGTTCCGGGGCTGCGCGCCGTGCGGGCACCGCGCGCCGTGCCGGGGCCGGGGATGTCGGACCCGGCGGGCACACTGGTCCCATGCCGTCGTCCCGCCGCAGGAACTGCCCCGTGTGCCACCGTGACATCGCCGTCGTGGCAGGACGGTTCGCCCGGCACGATCCGCCCGGGGTGCGGGAGGGCGACCGGCTCGTCTCCTGCCCCGGATCCCGGCATCCGGCGCAACTCGGCACGGTCCAGCCGTCGTTGGACGGCTGGACTGCGCCGGAGTTCCCGGGGCAACTGCCGCTGTTCTGAGGTCAGTTCCCGGCCACGGCCTTCACGGCGACCGGGACCTGGGTGGAACCGGCGACCAGTTCCAGGGTCAGTCCGGCCGTCGCGGGCGTCTCGATCAGCTCCGCGAGGACGGCCGCCACATCGTCCCGGGAGATCCGCCCGCGGCCCGTGCGCGCCTCCAGCCGCACCAGGCCGGTGCCCGCGTCGTCCGTCAGGGAACCCGGGCGCAGCACCGTCCAGTCCAGCGCGTCCTGGCGTCGCACATGCTCGTCCGCCGCACCCTTCGCCCTCAGGTACGCGTCGAACACCTCGTCGCCCTCGTGATGCGGGTCCGCGCCCATCGAGGACACCATCAGGAAGCGCCGCACACCGGCCCGGACCGCCGCGTCCGCGAACAGCACGGCCGCCCCCTTGTCCACCGTGTCCTTGCGGCCCGCCCCGCTGCCGGGCCCCGCGCCCGCCGCGAACACCGCCACGTCCGCGCCCTGCAGGTGTGCCGCGACCCCCTCCACCGATGCCGACTCCAGGTCCAGCAGCACCGGTTCGGCACCAGCCGCCCGCAACGCGTCGCCCTGCTCGGCTCTGCGGATGATGCCCGCCACCTCCTCGCCGCGCGTGGCGAGCAGCCTCTCCAGGCGCAGCGCGATCTGACCATGACCTCCAGCGATGACAATGCGCATGTCTCCGACCGTACGCCGGAAAGCCCTCCACCGCCGCGCGACTCGAACACCCGCGTTCCTTCCGGTGGGCACCGGGCAGGTGGACGCGCCCGCGTGCCGCACCGCCGTCCGGTCTACGACACCTCGCCGCGCCCTTGCCGGGGCAGCCCGAGTTCCGCCGCCACGGCCGAGTTGCAGTACTCGCGCACCGCGCTGGTGCGGGCCACCACCCGGCCCCGGTGGATGACGATCCGGCTGTACGCCAGCGACAGCGCGCCCGACAGGCGCTCCCCGCGTACGGCGAGGAGTTCGGCCGGGAAGCCCGCCTCGACCCGTACCCCGGGCAGGCCCAGTACGGCCCGCGCGTGGGCGCTGACGGCGTCGTAGGCGTCCTCGGGGCGCAGCCCGTAGCGGGAGGAGAGGAGATAGGCCGCCTCCAGGGGGTCTCCGCGCCCCACCGGGTTGGCGGTGTCCCGCAGGGCGCCGCTGCCGGCGGCGACGCGGACCCCGGCCGCGCGCAGCAGGCGCACCGGTGCCGTGCCGCGGCGGTCGGCGCCCGCGCAGCCGCCCTGCGGCAGGCAGACGACACCCACCCCGGCCGCCGCGAGCTGGTCCGCGGTGCGCGCGGCGATCTCCTCGGGCAGCCGGGCCAGACCCGCGCAGGGGCTCAGCGCCACTCCCGGCCGCAGCCCGCCGGCCATCGCGGCGAGGCGGGCGAGCCGGGCCGGGTCGTCGGCGTCGGTGTGCAGGTCGACGGGGCAGCCGTGCTCGGAGGCGACCTCCAGGACGGCTTCGGCGTAGCCGGTCGGGTCGGGGTCGAGGTCGGGGCAGCCGCCCACCACGGAGGCGCCCATCTTGACCGCGTCCCGCAGTATCGCGAGTCCGTCCGCCCCGGCCACGCCCGTCAGCAGCCGGGGCACGGCGACCGTGGTCAGTTCGGCGAGGCCGCGCAGTGAGCGCCGGGCCTGCAGGACCGCACCGAGGGCGCCGAGGCCCTGGACGTCGCCCACCCGGACGTGCGACCGCAGGGCCGTCGCCCCGTGGCCGAGTTGCAGCAGGGCCGCCTCGGTGGCACGGCGCTGTACCTCGCGCGGGTCGTGGGAGACGGGGCCGTCCTCGTCGGCGGTGAGCGCGGTGTCGCCGTGGGCGTGCGGTTCGGCCGGGGCCGGCAGCAGGAGGTAGCCGCTGAGGTCGACGCGCGCGCCGGCGCCGCGCCGGGGGCCGCCGAGGCTGCCGGTCGTGCCGACCGCCTCGATGCGCCCGCCGCCCAGTCGTACGTCCACGGTCCGGCCGTCGGTCAGCCGGGCCCCGCACAGCAGGAGCGAGTCGGCCTGCCCCGAGGGGCCTGGCGAGGGCGACGGGGACGGCGGCTGCGGCTGGCTGTCGGGCATCGCGCTCCAGGAGAACTCGTGAGGACGTATGGGGCGGGTCATGGGGCGGGTGGGGTGTCGTGCGGCGCGCTGCGGAGGCTCCTCCTGCGCGGTGCCGAAAGATCACGCAGGGTGGGTCGAGCCTAGGGCGGCAGCCGCCCCGGGACCGGGAGGAGCGCAATAGTCGTACCGGTGTGGTCCCAGGTGGGCCCGGGCGCGGCGCAGGGACGGATGGTGCGGGAAGGGCGGCCGGGAGCGGGGTGGCGAGGGGCCGCGGGGTGCCCGGTTTACGGATTTGGGTGAACGGCCGCGGACCGTGTAATGTCTTCCTCGCTCGCCCCAATAGCTCAGTCGGCAGAGCGTCTCCATGGTAAGGAGAAGGTCAACGGTTCGATTCCGTTTTGGGGCTCTGGTGAGTGAGGTTTCCGTCGCGAGGCGGGAACCGATCCCACCGCAGCGGTGTAGCTCAGTCGGTAGAGCAAGCGGCTCATAATCGCTGTGTCACCGGTTCAAGTCCGGTCACCGCTACTAACAGTAGCCGATTGCGGGGTCGGTCCTTCGATCGGCTACTCTTTCTTGCGTTAAACCCTACCCGTTCGTCAAGGAGCACTCACGTGGCTGCCACCGACGTCCGCCCGAAGATCACGCTGGCCTGCGTGGAGTGCAAGGAGCGGAACTACATCACCAAGAAGAACCGGCGTAACAACCCGGACCGTCTTGAGATGAAGAAGCACTGCCCGCGTTGCAATGCGCACACCGCGCACCGCGAGACGCGCTGAATCAGACTCACACACGAGGCCGCCCCCGCTGTACCAGGGGGGCGGCCTCGTGCCGTTTCGGCCGCCGGACGCCGCACCGTGGCGCGGGCGGCCGGACGCGACACCTTGCTCGACCCGCTCGACCCGCTCGACCCGTTCGACCCGTTCGACGTCAGACGTTCGACTCGTACGACCGCAGCTGAGACCAGGAGGCGCCGATCCCATGGCACTGGACCAGTCCTTCGTGGGGCGCACCTACCCGCCCACCGAGCCCTACGAAGTGGGCCGGGAGAAGATCCGGGAGTTCGCGGAGGCCATCGGCGACTCGCATCCGGTGTACACGGACCCCGAGGCCGCGAAGGCGCTCGGGCACGCCGACGTGATCGCGCCGCCGACGTTCGTGTTCGCGATCACCTTCAAGGCCGCCCGGGACGTCGTCCACGATCCCGCACTGGGTCTGGACTACGACCGTGTCGTGCACGGCGACCAGAAGTTCGCCTACACCCGCCCGGTGCGGGCCGGCGACCGGCTGACGGTGACCTCGACCATCGAGCGCATCAAGTCGATGGCCGGCAACGACTTCGTGGACGTCCGCGGCGAGGTGCGCGACGAGGCCGGCGAGCACGTCGTGACCGCCTGGACCAAGCTCGTGGCCCGCGCGGCCGAGGAGGCGTGAGCAGCAGATGACCGCGAAGATCGCGTACGCCGACGTCGAGGTCGGTACCGAACTGCCCGCCCGGACCTTTCCCGTGACGCGGGCCACCCTCGTCCGCTACGCGGGGGCCTCCGGCGACTTCAACCCGATCCACTGGAACGAGCGGTTCGCCCGGGAGGTCGGGCTGCCGGACGTCATCGCGCACGGCATGTTCACCATGGCCGAGGCCGCCCGTGTGGTGACCGACTGGGTGGGGGACCCGGGCGCGCTCGTCGAGTACAGCGTCCGCTTCACCAAGCCCGTCGTGGTCCCCGACGACGACCGGGGTGCCGAGATCGAGGTCAGCGGCAAGGTCGCGGCCAAGCTCGACGACCTGACCGTCCGCGTGGACCTCACCGTCACCAGCGGCGGCGAGAAGGTCCTCGCCATGCCGCGCGCCGTCGTGCGGCTGGCCTGACGCGGACCTGCCCCGTGCCGGACCCGGACCTGCCCCGTGCCGGACCCGGACCTCGGTTCGGGCCGGGTCGGATCCCGGACGTGCCTCGGGTCGGTCCGGAGCCCCTTCGTCCCGGATCCGGATCTGCCGTCTGCGGGCGCCCGGTCCTGTGCGGGTGCCCGGCCCCGGGTGAGCCTCGGGTGTCTGTGCCAGGACCGGGCGGTGCCCGATGCCCGACAGGGACCCGTCCGTGGGGGCGTCCTCCCGGGAGGACGCCCCCACGGTGCGGCCGGAGCTCTCTCGGACGCGCGCGGAGCCCCGCTTGACTAAGTTAGTGATTGAGTACTAACTTCTAGGCATGGTCAGGATGAGCGCAGAGGAACGGCGCGAGAGCGTCATCCGCGCCGCCACGCTGGAGTTCGCCCGCGGCGGCTACCACGGCACGTCCACCGAGGCGATCGCCAAGCGCGTCGGTGTCTCGCAGCCGTATCTCTTCCGGCTCTTTCCCGGCAAGAAGGCGATCTTCCTCGCGGCGGCCGAGCGCTGCGTGGAGGACACCATCCGCACCTTCCGCGAGGCGGCCGAGGGGCTGGAGGGCGAGCGTGCCCTGCACGCCATGGCCAACGCGTACACCAGGGTCATCGCCGAGCGTCCCGAGCGGCTGATGATGCAGATGCAGATGTACGTAGCGGTGGGCGCGGCCGAGCAGGAGGGCGACCACGAACTCGGCGAGGCGGTCCGGGCCGGCTGGACCCGGCTGTGGGACACCGTCCATCTGGCGCTGGGGGCGGAGGCCGGCGGGACGACGGCCTTCCTGGCGCACGGCATGCTCATCAACTGCCTGGTCGCCATGGGGTTTCCGCCTACGCACCGGGTCTGGGAGGGCCTCTCGCCGATGGCCGGGCAGGACGGCCGGCCGGAGAAGTGACGCGCCCGGGCCCGTCCGGCCCGGTCGGCCTCGGCCCGTCCGGTCCGGTCAGCCTCGGCTCGTCCGGCCCGGTCGGCCTCGGCTCGTCCGGCCCGCCCCGGTTCGTCCGGCCCCTGCCGGCTGGTCCGCGTTTGGCACGTCCCGTCCGCCGCGGCCCTCTCCCGGGCCGGCCGGTCCCCGGGGCCGGGCCGTTCCGCAGGCCCCGTTTTTCTGTCCAGAGAAGTTAGTCAGCAATAACTAATCACCGCTCGGGGCGTATCCCTGGGGGAGAGATGTCACACCACAGCACAACGGCCGCCCGCGACAGCGGAGGAATCGGCTGGGTCCTCGTCATCACCGGTGCCGCCGGATTCATGGCGGCCCTCGACAACCTCGTCGTCACCACCGCCCTGCCCTCGATCCGCGAGGACCTCGGCGGCGCCCTGCACGACCTGGAATGGACCGTCAGCGCCTACACGCTCACCTTCGCCGTGCTGCTGATGTCCGGAGCAGCCCTCGGGGACCGCTTCGGCCGGCGCCGGCTGTTCACCGTCGGTCTCACCGTCTTCACCGGCGCCTCCGCCGCGGCCGCCCTCGCGCCCGACATCGACGCGCTCATCGCCGCCCGCGCGGTGCAGGGCGTCGGCGCGGCCGTGATGATGCCGCTCACGCTGACCCTGCTCACCACCGCCGTGCCCGCCGCGAAACGCGGGCTGGCGTACGGCATCTGGGGTGCGGTGAACGGCCTCGCCGTCGCTTCCGGGCCGCTCGTCGGCGGCACGCTCACCGAGCACGTCTCCTGGCAGTGGATCTTCTGGGTGAACGTCCCGATCGGCCTCGCCCTGCTGCCGCTCGCCCGGCTGCGCCTCGCCGAGTCCCACGGTTCCGGCGCCCGGCTGGACGTGACGGGCACCCTGCTGGCCAGCACGGGTCTGTTCGGCATCGTCTACGGGCTGGTGCGCGGCCCGGTCGACGGATGGACCGGCCCGCGCGTCCTGACGGCCCTGTTCGTCGGGGCGGCCCTGCTCGCCGCCTTCGTGCTGCACGGCAGCCGCACACCGAACGCCATGCTGCCGATGCGCCTGTTCCGCTCCCGCGCCTTCTCCGGCATCAACGCCGCGAGCATGCTGATGTTCCTCGGCATGTTCGGCTCGATCTTCCTGCTCAGCCAGTACCTCCAGGGCGTGCTCGGCTACTCGCCCACCGAGGCCGGCCTCCGGATGCTGCCCTGGACCGGGATGCCCGTGCTCGTCGCGCCTCTCGCCGGACTGCTGTCCGACCGGATCGGAGGCCGCCCGGTCGTCGCCACCGGCCTCTTCGTCCAGGCCGCCGGCCTCGCCCAGCTCTCCTTCGTGGCCTCCGCCGACGCCTCCTACGCCGCCCAGCTGCCCGGCCTGGTGCTCAGCGGCATCGGCATGGCCCTGTACTTCGCGCCCGCCTCGGCGCTGGTGATGTCCAGCGTCACCACCGCCGAGCAGGGCATCGCCTCCGGTGCCAACAACGCGCTGCGCGAGGTCGGCGGGGCGCTCGGCATCGCCGTCATGTCCTCCGTCTTCTCGGCGCGCGGCGGCTACGACTCCGCGCAGTCCTTCGTCGACGGACTGCGCCCCTCGGTGGCCGTCGGCGCCGCGGTCGTGGCGCTCGCGGGTGTCGCGGCCCTGGTCGTCCCCGCCCGCCGCAGCACCGTGCTGGCGATGGCCGACGCGGCGGGCCCGGCACCCGGCACCCCGCCCCCGGTCCTCGAACCCAGCGCCGAACCCAGCGCCGAACCCAGCGCCGCCCGCTGAACCGGCCCTCCGATGTGTCCCCCGGTCCGGCCACCGCCCCCTCCGCACGCCCCGACCCCGTCCAGCCACCCGGGGGCCGCCGGGCAGGCCACCCCCGGACCGACGAATTCATGATCCGGCCGTCTCCCCGGTCCCGGTCCGGGGTAGTCCCGAAGGTGATCGGCGGGGCCCTCACCGCCCGACCACCGTTCCTGACCTCCGTTCCCGACCACCGGTCCCGACCTCCGCACGTCCGACCTCCGCACGTCCGACCTCCGCACGTCCCGACTCCCGCACGTCCCGATCCCGGGATGTCCCGACTCCCGCACGTCCCCGCGTCCGTGCAAGCAGCGGCCGTACGACCCGACGCCTCCCGCGTCCCCAGCACCGGTGACCCGGGCCGCCGTACCGGAAGCGGCGCCCCGTCCCGCCCCTACGCGACAAGGAGCCCGACATGCCCACACTGCCCTGGACCGTGCCGAACACCCCGCCGCAGGCCGCCGAGGCGCACGTGTTCGCCTCCCGGTTCGAGACCAAGACCTTCTGGGGCGCCCTGAAGTTCCTCGCCCGTACGCCGGGAGTCTGGCGGCAGGTGAGCAAGGCGCCCGGCGCGTACGGCGCGACCCTCAAGGCGCAGCCCCTGAAGCGCGTCTTCTGGACGCTCTCGGCCTGGGAGTCCGCCGACGCCCTCAAGACCTTCGCCCGGTCCGGCACCCACGCCCCGACCTCGCGCGAGCTGGTCGGTGAGATGCGGGACGTGAAGTTCGCCACCTGGACCGTGCCGAGCGACAGCCTGCCCGTCCGCTGGCCCGACGCCCAGAACCGCCTCACCGGCTGAGCCCCGGCCCACCGGCACCCGGCCCCGGCACTGCGGCCCCCCGGTGACCGGGGCCCTGGCGGGCGGCACCACCAGGATGCCCCGCCGACGGCCACCGACGGCCGGCTCCCGCGGCGGCGAGCGGGGCCGGCCGGGGCGGTGCGCCGACCGGCCCCGCTGTCCGGCCGCCCGCAGCCGCCCGCCGCCCGGCCGCGCTGCGCGCGGCGCGGCCGCTGTCGGAGGCGTCTCGTAGGCTTGGCCCGTGCTGGAACTCCACGACGCGCCCCTCGCCCCGCTGACCACCTTCCGGCTGGGCGGCCCCGCCACCCGGCTGGTCACCGCGACGACCGACGCCGAGGTGATCGACGTCGTGCGGGAGGCGGACGCCGCCGGCACCCCGCTGCTGGTGATCGGCGGCGGGTCGAACCTGGTCATCGGGGACAAGGGCTTCGCCGGTACCGCCCTGAACATCGCCACCCGGGGCGTCGAGCTCACCGGCACCCGGCTGGAGCTGGCCGCGGGCGAGGTGTGGACGGACGCCGTCGCCCGCACGGTCGAGGCGGGCCTCGCCGGGATCGAGTGCCTGGCCGGCATCCCCGGCTCGGCGGGCGCCACGCCGATCCAGAACGTGGGGGCGTACGGCCAGGAGGTCTCCGCCACCCTCACCGAGGTGATCGCCTACGACCGCCGGGCCGGCGAGACCGTCACCCTGCCCCGCGCCGAGTGCGCCTTCTCCTACCGCCACAGCCGCTTCAAGGCCGACCCCGAGCGGTACGTCGTCCTGCGCGTCCGCTTCGAGCTGGAGGACGCCGGCGGGCTGTCGGCGCCGATCCGGTACGCCGAGACCGCCCGCGCCCTCGGCGTGCGGCCGGGCGACCGGGTGCCGCTCGCCGACGCCCGCGAGACCGTGCTCAAGCTGCGGGCGGGCAAGGGCATGGTGCTCGACCCGGAGGACCACGACACCTGGTCCGCGGGGTCCTTCTTCACCAACCCGATCCTCACCGACACCGCCTTCGACGCGTTCCGCGCCCGGGTGTGCGAGCGTCTCGGCGAGGGCGTCGAGCCGCCCGCCTACCCGGCGGGCGAGGGCCGCACCAAGACCTCCGCGGCCTGGCTGATCGACCGGGCCGGCTTCACCAAGGGGCACGGCACCGGCCCGGCCCGGATCTCCACCAAGCACACCCTCGCCCTCACCAACCGCGGCGCGGCCACCACCGAGGATCTGCTGGCCCTGGCCCGGGAGGTCGTCGCCGGAGTCCGCGAGGCCTTCGGCATCACCCTGGTCAACGAGCCGGTCACGGTCGGAGTCGATCTCTGAGCCGGCCTCCCGTGAGCCGGCCTCCCGTGAGCCGGCCTCCCGTGAGCCGGCCTCCGGCCGGTCGTGCGGCCGGGAGGGACCGCCGTGGGCGCCGGCCGGTGAGCCGCTCCGCCGACCGTCCCGTCCCGGGGCGCGGACGGTGACATCCCCCGGCGGCAGCGTCAGGGCGTGACGCCCCGACCGGGACCGTTGCCGGGGGCGGCCAGCCAGTCGTCGACGCCGGCCAGCAGCCTGGTCCGGACGTCCTCCGGGGCCGCCGACGCGCGGATCGACTGGCGGGCCAGCTCCGCCAGCTCCTCGTCGGTGAAGCCGTGGTGCTCGCGGGCGATCCCGTACTGAGCGGCCAGCCGGGAGCCGAACAACAGCGGGTCGTCCGCGCCCAGCGCCATCGGCACACCCGCCTCGTACAGGGTGCGCAGGGGGACGTCCTCCGGCTTCTCGTACACGCCGAGCGCCACGTTCGACGCCGGGCAGACCTCGCAGGTCACGCCCCGGTCGGCGAGCCGCCGCAGCAGCCGCGGGTCCTCCGCCGCGCGCACCCCGTGCCCGATCCGGGTCGCATACAGGTCGTCCAGGCAGTCACGGACCGAGGCCGGGCCGGTCAGCTCGCCGCCGTGCGGCGCGGACAGCAGACCGCCCTCCCGGGCGATGTGGAACGCGCGGTCGAAGTCCCTCGCCATGCCGCGGCGTTCGTCGTTCGACAGGCCGAAGCCGACCACCCCCCGGTCGGCGTACCGCACCGCGAGGCGGGCCAGCGTCCGCGCGTCCAGCGGGTGCTTCATCCGGTTCGCGGCGACCAGTACCCGCATGCCGAGGCCGAGGTCCCGGGACGTCGACTCCACCGCGTCCAGGATGATCTCCAGCGCCGGGATCAACCCGCCCAGGCGCGGCGCGTACGAGGTCGGGTCGACCTGGATCTCCAGCCAGCCCGAGCCGTCCCGGACGTCCTCCTCGGCGGCCTCGCGCACCAGCCTCCGGATGTCCTCCGGCTCCCGCAGGCAGGAGCGGGCCGCGTCGTACAGCCGCTGGAAGCGGAACCAGCCGCGCTCGTCCGTGGCCCGCAGCTGGGGTGGCTCCCCGCTGGTGAGCGCCTCGGTCAGGGCGTCCGGCAGACGCACCCCGTACTTGTCGGCCAGCTCCAGGACGGTGCCCGGCCGCATCGAGCCGGTGAAATGCAGGTGCAGATGGGCCTTCGGCAGATCAGAGACATCACGTACACGCTCCATTCCGTGATCCTGCCGTACGCCCCCCGGCTCCCGGTAGCGGTTTCCCCTTACGGGCGCCCGCCCGCACAAAGGAATGACACAGAAACCCGACACAGAAACCCGGCGACGGAACCCGGCGACGGAACCCGGCGAGGGAACCCGGTGAGGGAACCCGGCGAAGGAACCGGCGAGGGAGCCGGTGGAACGACCGGCGGAGGCGGCGGCGCAGCGGCCACCGGGGCCTTCGCGCGTGGTCCGGCGGGGGAGCGGCGCCCGGTGCGGAGCGGCACGCGGTGAGAGACGCGAGGCCCCGCCGGAGCGCTCCGGCGGGGCCCCGTGGCGGGCGGCCGGGTCAGTCCCGGGCCTCCGCGAGCAGCTTCTGGAGCCGCGAGACGCCCTCGACGAGGTCCTCGTCGCCGAGCGCGTACGACAGACGAAGGTAGCCGGGGGTGCCGAACGCCTCGCCCGGCACGACCGCGACCTCGGCCTCCTCCAGGATCAGCGCGGCCAGCTCGACCGTGTCCCGCGGGCGCTTGCCGCGGATCTCCTTGCCGAGCAGCGCCTTCACCGACGGGTAGGCGTAGAAGGCGCCCTCGGGCTCGGGGCAGTAGACGCCCTCGATCTCGTTGAGCATCCGCACGATGGTGCGGCGGCGGCGGTCGAAGGCCTCCTTCATCCGGTCGACGGCCGACAGGTCGCCGCCGACGGCGGCGAGCGCGGCGGCCTGGGCCACGTTGGAGACGTTGGAGGTGGCGTGCGACTGGAGGTTCGTCGCGGCCTTGACCACGTCCTTCGGGCCGATGACCCAGCCCACGCGCCAGCCCGTCATGGCGTACGTCTTGGCGACGCCGTTGACGACGATGCACTTGTCGGCCAGCTCGGGCACCACCACCGGCAGGGAGTGGAACTCCGCGTCGCCGTAGACCAGGTGCTCGTAGATCTCGTCGGTCAGGACCCACAGGCCCTTCTCGGCGGCCCAGCGGCCGATCTCCTCGATCTGCTCGCGGGTGTAGACCGCGCCCGTCGGGTTCGAGGGCGAGACGAAGAGCAGGACCTTGGTGTTCTCGGTGCGGGCCGCCTCCAGCTGCTCGACCGTGACGCGGTAGCCGGTCGTCTCGTCCGCGACGACGTCGACCGGGACACCGCCGGCCAGCCGGATCGACTCCGGGTACGTCGTCCAGTACGGGGCCGGCACGATGACCTCGTCGCCCGGGTCGAGGATCGCGGCGAACGCCTCGTAGATGGCCTGCTTGCCGCCGTTGGTGACGAGGACCTGGGAGGCCTCCACGCGGTAGCCGGAGTCCCGCAGCGTCTTGGCGGCGATGGCCTCCTTCAGCTCGGGCAGACCGCCGGCCGGGGTGTACCGGTGGTACCGGGGGTTCTTGCAGGCCTCCACGGCGGCCTCGACGATGTAGTCCGGCGTCGGGAAGTCGGGCTCACCCGCGCCGAAGCCGATCACCGGACGCCCGGCGGCCTTGAGGGCCTTGGCCTTGGCGTCCACGGCGAGAGTGGCGGACTCGGAGATCGCGCCGATGCGGGCGGAGACCCGGCGCTCGGTGGGATGGGTTGCAGCGCTCATGGGCCCATCGTTCCAGACCCGAAACGCGCCCGGCACACGGGTTTCACCCACTGAACCTGTGCGGGACGCAGCGCGAACGGGTGTCCGGATCACCCGGCTCCGCCACCGGCCGCACCAGGTGATCTTCCGGTGACCGCTCACGTTCCCGGTTCTCACGGGCACTTTCTGTTCGACGACCGGCCCGGGAGCACGTACACTCTCACCTCGTTGGCCTTCAGCGGCCCGCACCGCACGCGGCGCACACCGAGCACCCGTCCGGATGCGGTACGTTGGTGGGCACACGAAGGGTCGTAGCTCAATTGGTAGAGCACCGGTCTCCAAAACCGGCGGTTGGGGGTTCAAGTCCCTCCGGCCCTGCTACACACACCGCCAGGATGTGTGCGCAGGTACGTACAGCAACGCACCCGCCGTGCGGCTCAGACCGGGCGCGGCACGGCCACGACCCGGGACCAGGTGAGGATGAATGACGGACGCCGTGGGCTCCCTCGACACGCCTGACGCCCAGGACGAGGTGCCGGAGTCCAAGAAGACCCGCAAGGGCGGCAAGCGCGCCAAGAAGGGCCCGCTGAAGCGGCTCGCCCTCTTCTACCGCCAGATCGTCGCGGAGCTCCGCAAGGTCGTCTGGCCCACGCGCAACCAGCTGACCACGTACACGACCGTCGTGATCGTCTTCGTGGTCATCATGATCGGCCTGGTCACCGTGATTGACTATGGACTCGACCACGCAGCCAAGTACGTCTTCGGCTGAGCCAGAAGCGAAGGGCGCCGCGGTTACCGGCGCCCCTTTCGCATGTTCCACCCCTCTGTATCCAGGAAGAAGCAGCCACCGTGTCTGACCAGAACCTGAACGACGCCGTCGAGCCCGTCGAGGCCGCGGAGTCGGTGGACGACGAGCTCGACATCGTCGAGGGCGCGGACGAGGACCAGGACGAGGTCGAGGCTGCCGACGCCGCGGCGGGCGAGCCCGCCGAGGAGGCCGCGCTGCACGTCGAGGGCGACGCCGACGCGGCGGACGCCGGCACCGAGGCCGCCGACGAGGCGCGGACCGGTGACGACGCCGGCACCGAGCAGGCGGAGGAAGCCGGAGAGGCCGAGGAGGCCGAGCCCGTCGACCCCGTCGCGGCGCTGCGCGAGGAACTGCGCGTCCTGCCCGGCGAGTGGTACGTCATCCACACCTACGCCGGCTACGAGAACCGCGTGAAGACCAACCTGGAGCAGCGCGCGGTCTCCCTGAACGTCGAGGACTACATCTTCCAGGCCGAGGTGCCGCAGGAAGAGGTCGTCCAGATCAAGAACGGCGACCGCAAGACGATCCGTCAGAACAAGCTCCCCGGCTACGTGCTGGTGCGCATGGACCTGACGAACGAGTCCTGGGGCGTCGTCCGCAACACCCCCGGTGTCACCGGCTTCGTGGGCAACGCCTACGACCCGTACCCGCTGACCCTGGACGAGATCGTCAAGATGCTCGCCCCCGAGGCCGAGGAGAAGGCGGCCCGCGAGGCCGCCGAGGCCGAGGGCAAGCCCGCGCCGCAGCGCAAGGTCGAGGTCCAGGTGCTGGACTTCGAGGTGGGCGACTCCGTCACCGTCACCGACGGCCCGTTCGCCACGCTCCAGGCCACGATCAACGAGATCAACCCCGACTCGAAGAAGGTCAAGGGCCTCGTGGAGATCTTCGGCCGCGAGACGCCGGTCGAGCTGTCCTTCGACCAGATCCAGAAGAACTGACGCTTCCGGACGTACCCCCCGGGCGCGCTTCGGGACGTGCTTCCGGACGTGCCCCGGGGATGCGTTCGGAGGTGCTTCCGGACGAACCGCTTCCGAGCAGGTCGGGCGCTTGCCTGACCTGCTCGGTTTTTGGCCGCGCATCCATACCCGCTATCGTTGTGCGGTATGCCTGCGTCCGGGTGATTCCCGAGCGCGGGCAGGACCCGAATCGAAAGGACCCGGAGAGCTATGCCTCCCAAGAAGAAGAAGGTCACGGGGCTCATCAAGCTCCAGATCCAGGCCGGTGCCGCCAACCCGGCCCCGCCGGTCGGCCCCGCGCTGGGTCAGCACGGCGTGAACATCATGGAGTTCTGCAAGGCCTACAACGCCGCGACCGAGTCGCAGCGGGGCTGGGTCATCCCCGTGGAGATCACGGTCTACGAGGACCGCTCCTTCACCTTCATCACCAAGACCCCGCCGGCCGCGAAGATGATCCTCAAGGCCGCGGGTGTGGAGAAGGGCTCCGGCGAGCCGCACAAGACCAAGGTCGCGAAGATCACGCGTGACCAGGTCCGTGAGATCGCCACCACCAAGATGCCCGACCTCAACGCCAACGACCTGGACGCCGCCGAGAAGATCATCGCCGGCACCGCCCGTTCCATGGGCGTCACGGTCGAGGGCTGAGTCCCCACCTCGTAGACCAGCAGTAGTGGCAGGGCCTGCTCGGCCTGGACCACGACTCCTCAGAACCTCAGGAGCAGTAGTGAGCAAGCGCAGCAAGTCTCTCCGCGCTGCGGACGCCAAGATCGACCGGGAGAAGCTCTACGCCCCGCTCGAGGCCGTCCGTCTCGCCAAGGAGACCTCCACGACCAAGTTCGACGGCACCGTCGAGGTCGCCTTCCGTCTGGGTGTCGACCCGCGCAAGGCCGACCAGATGGTCCGTGGCACCGTGAACCTCCCGCACGGCACCGGTAAGACCGCCCGGGTCCTGGTCTTCGCGACCGGTGACCGTGCCGAGGCCGCTCGTGCCGCGGGCGCCGACATCGTCGGCGCCGACGAGCTCATCGACGAGGTGTCGAAGGGCCGTCTGGACTTCGACGCCGTCGTCGCCACCCCGGACCTCATGGGCAAGGTCGGCCGCCTCGGCCGCGTGCTCGGTCCGCGTGGTCTGATGCCGAACCCGAAGACCGGCACCGTCACGCCGGACGTCGTCAAGGCCGTCAACGACATCAAGGGCGGCAAGATCGAGTTCCGCGTCGACAAGCACTCGAACCTGCACTTCATCATCGGCAAGGTGTCGTTCGACGACAGCAAGCTGGTGGAGAACTACGGCGCGGCCCTGGAGGAGATCCTCCGTCTGAAGCCGTCCGCCGCCAAGGGTCGCTACATCAAGAAGGCCGCCATCACCACCACGATGGGCCCCGGCATTCCGCTCGACCCGAACCGCACCCGCAACCTCCTCGTCGAGGAGGACCCGGCGGCGGTCTGAGCCCCTCAGGCTCGCTGAAGCAGGTCACGGGCCCCGCACCTCCGAGAGGGACGCTGTTGGTTTGAACCAACAGCGTCCTCCGAGAGGGTGCGGGGCCCGTTCGCGTACCGGCAACGGGGCCCGGCTGCGCTAGCGTCTGAACGGGGACCGGCAGCGACCGGCAGCGACCGGCGACCGGCCGGTGACGGGGAGGACGGACGGATGACGCGCAGGAACGGCACCTCGGGCCCGGCGCGGCTGCTCGGAGCCCTGCTGCTCGCGGTCGCGGTCGCGGCCGCGGCCGGCTGCGCGGGGCCCGCGCAGCCGGCCGGAGGCGGCCGTGAGGGCCGGGACGGGCACGAGAACCGCAGGCCCTCCGCGCAGCCCGCCGCGGTCGCCGCGCTGCGGGCCGCCGGGCGGGCCACCGAGCAGGCCGGGTCGGCGCGCGTGGAGTCCTCCACCACCCTGGGCCCGGACGACGCCATGACCTCCTCGGGCTCCCTCGCCTGGGCGGACGGCCTCACCGGCACCCTCACCGTCGGCTACACGGGCGGCGACGTCGCCGCCGCGCTGCGCGAGCTGGGCACCACCTCGATGCAGGCGCGCTATCTGCCGGACGCCTACTACGCCCGGCTGGGCGACGCGTTCGCCGCCCAGGCCGGAGGCCGGCACTGGATCCGCTACGACTGGGACGACCTGGCCGGACTCGGCGGGGCGGCCGGCCCGTACCTCGCCGAGCAGATCCGCGAGGCCGCCCCGCACCGGGCCGTCGAGCTGCTGCTGGCCGCCGGGGACGTCCACCGGGTCGGCACCGAGACGGTCCGCGGCGAGCGCACCACGCGGTACCGGGGGACCGCCCGCACCGCCGACATCGGCGACCGCGAGCTGCGCGAGGGCCTGGGGCGGGCGGGCGTCACCGAGCAGACCCTCGACCTCTGGGTCGGCACGGACGGGCTGCTGGTGAAGAAGGTGGAGAAGGACCGCACGGCCACCGGGGAGCTCACCCAGACCTGCTACTACGGCGACTACGGCGTGCCCGTCCACGTCGAGCCGCCCCCCGCCGCCGACACCCGCGACTTCACCGACGTGATGCGCTCCGCCCCCGGAGCCTCCTGACGCCGGGGATCCGGACGCCGCCCGCCTCGTGGAGCGGACCGCGGTCGCCGATGCCGGCGGTGCGGGCGGTGCGGGCGGTGCGGGCGGCCCGCGCCTGCCGCCGCGTGCCTCGCTGGGGCGCAGGGGCCCCGGAGCCTCGGCCGGCAAATCGGAGGCTGCCTCCGGATCTCTCGACTAGGCTCTTGCCGGACTGCGCAGAACGTCGAATTTCGTGGGGGGACTCCATGGCGCTTTCGGTACGTGGGACACGTGGCATACGTCGGACGCGTGGCACGCGTGGCATACGTGGCATACGAGGGGCCGCGGGTGCAGGGCTCGCCGGGCTGTTGCTGGCCGGGGCCGTGGGCTGCGGATCCGGTGCGGCGTCGCCGGAGCTGGAGCCCGTCGCCGCGGTGGCCAGGGCCGCGGCGAAGTCCGAGGACATCACCTCGCTGACGTACCGCATGAAGGGCACGGTGCCCGGCCAGGGCAGGATCAGCGGCACGGCCGCGATGAGTGTCGACCCGATGGCCATGAGCATGAAGATGACGGTGGACGTCCCGACGGCCGGGGCCGACGGGGAGACCGAGGTACGCCTGGTCGACGACGCGCTGTACATCAACGGAGGCGCCGAGGCCGCCGGCGAGCTGGACGGCAAGACCTGGCTGAAGTTCGACATGTCCGAGCTGAAGGAGCCCGGCGGCGCGGGCTCCGCCGGGCTGGGCGCGGCCCAGGCGGAACAGAACCCCGCGGCCGAGTCGGGCTTCCTGGCCGGAGCCGAGGACGTGGAGAAGGTCGGCACCGAGCAGGTCGAGGGAGTGGAGACCACGCACTACCGGGGCTCCGTCACCCTCGACGGCCTGCGCGACCTGATCGAGGACGAGGACGCCGGGACCCGTGAGCAGCGCGAGAAGAGCCTGGAGCGGTACGAGTCGCTCGGCGTCGACGAGATGGACATCGACCTGTGGGTCGACGGCGAGGACCACGCCAAGCAGTTCCGCACCCGCGCCGCCACCGGCCAGGGCGGTCTCGACCTGACCGTCACCTTCCTCTCCGTCAACGAGCCGGTGAAGGTGACCGCCCCGGCCGCCGAGGACACCGTGGACCTCGCCGACATGATGAGCGAGCTGAACGGGGACTGAGGCTTCCCGGGGCCGCCCCGGAGCCTCCCGAGCCGCCGCGGGGCCCCTGCGGGACCTCGCCCGGGACCTCGCCCGGGACTGCCCCCGGACCTTCCCCGGGGCAGCCCTGTGGCCTCCGCGGGACCTGCCCGGGACCTGGGCGGGGCCTGCGCGGGGCCTGCCCGGGACCTGCGCGGACGCAGGGGTACGGCCGGATTTGCCTGGGGGCGATCCGGTCGCGTACTCTCCTTCAGAAGCCAAAGACCGCTGGTCGTTGCCGTGCACTCGTTCGAGGGTTCGGTGGCCGAAGGATCCGCTGAAAATGCGGACGACCCGCGCAGGTGACAGTGGAAGAGCTCCCGGAGTGCGCACCGCGTGTGCACAGCCGGTCGAGTCCGCCCCGTGCGCCTGCGCCGGGGCGTTTCGTTTTCCCCAGTCCTCCTTCGGGTCCGCGCGGTCCGAATCACCCGGAAGGAGGCCGAGGCTCTATGGCGAGGCCCGACAAGGCTGCCGCGGTTGCCGAGCTGACGGACAAGTTCCGCAGCTCGAACGCCGCCGTGCTGACCGAGTACCGCGGTCTCACCGTGGCGCAGCTCAAGACGCTGCGCCGTTCGCTCGGTGAGAACGCCCAGTACGCCGTGGTGAAGAACACGCTGACCAAGATTGCGGCCAACGAGGCCGGGATCACGCTGGACGACCAGCTCTTCGCTGGTCCGACGGCCGTCGCCTTCGTCACCGGTGACCCGGTGGAGTCGGCGAAGGGTCTCCGTGACTTCGCCAAGGACAACCCCGATCTCGTCATCAAGGGCGGTGTCCTTGACGGCAAGGCGCTGTCCGCCGACGAGATCAAGAAGCTTGCGGACCTCGAGTCCCGCGAGGTTCTGCTCAGCAAGCTGGCCGGTGCCTTCAAGGCGAAGCAGTCCCAGGCTGCCTCCGTCTTCCAGGCGCTGCCGTCGAAGCTCGTCCGCACCGTGGACGCGCTGCGCGCCAAGCAGGCCGAGCAGGGCGGTGCCGAGTAACTCGGCTCGCTTTCTGATCCTGGCCGCCCTGCGGCGAGGGTCGCAGCGGGCCTGACGTACGCCCGCCACATCCCGTACATCCGGCACCTGCCGATCTAGTGGAAGGACCGCCATCATGGCGAAGCTCACCCAGGACGAGCTGCTCGCGCAGTTCGAGGAGATGACCCTCATCGAGCTCTCCGAGTTCGTGAAGGCCTTCGAGGACAAGTTCGACGTCACCGCCGCCGCTGCCGCCCCGGTCGTCGTGGCCGGCGGTGCCGCCGGTGGCGCTGCCGCCGAGGCCGTCGAGGAGAAGGACGAGTTCGACGTCGTCCTCACCGGCGCCGGCGAGAAGAAGATCCAGGTCATCAAGGTCGTGCGCGAGCTGACCTCCCTCGGCCTGAAGGAGGCCAAGGACCTGGTCGACGGCACCCCGAAGCCGGTCCTGGAGAAGGTCACCAAGGAGGCCGCGGAGAAGGCCGCCGAGTCCCTCAAGGGCGCCGGCGCCTCCGTCGAGGTCAAGTAAGACCTCAGCGGGTCCGCCAGGACTCACGCGCGCCGAGCGCAGCCCCGTGGGGCTGTAACGCGAACGCACCGAAGAGCGATCATCCATGCGGGTGGTCGCTCTTCGGCGTTCCGGGAGGCGGGCCGCGGTTGCCTTGCACCCGACGTGGCGGCGGGTATGGTGATCTTCGTCGTGTCCCCGCACGTCCTGGTTCCGGCCAGGGGGCCTTGACGAACCGAACGCAGCGCGCAATTCTCAGGACGCGTCGTCACAACGGTCCGAATCCGAGGCATGGACCGACGGCGAAGAGGGCAGGATCAACGTGCGTTGAGGGCATGGCCTTGTCGCAGGGGTTGAGAACAACGAGGGTTCCCGAGGTCGGGGCGCAAACCCGCACTGGACATCAGTGTGCCAAGTGGCTACACTGACCCTTTGCGCTGCCTGTTAGTTGCCCCCTGCCCGTCACCAGGGGTCTGCCCTCACCTCAGCACTGATGATCAGAACTCTCTGACCTGGGATTTCTGTCTCTTTGTGGGTCGAGGGGCCGGGGAGCGCGTAGTGAGTCCGAGCCCTCGGAAGGACCCCCTCTTGGCCGCCTCGCGCACCGCCTCGACCGCGAATACGAACAACGGCGCCAGCACCGCCCCGCTGCGCATCTCTTTTGCAAAGATCAAGGAGCCTCTCGAGGTTCCCAACCTGCTCGCGCTGCAGACCGAGAGCTTTGACTGGCTGCTCGGCAACACCGCCTGGCAGAGTCGGGTCGAGGAGGCTCTGGAGAGCGGACAGGACGTCCCCACCAAGTCCGGTCTGGAGGAGATCTTCGAGGAGATCTCCCCGATCGAGGACTTCTCCGGGTCGATGTCGCTGACCTTCCGCGACCACCGCTTCGAGCCGCCGAAGAACTCCATCGACGAGTGCAAGGAGCGCGACTTCACGTACGCCGCGCCGCTCTTCGTCACGGCCGAGTTCACGAACAACGAGACCGGCGAGATCAAGTCCCAGACGGTCTTCATGGGCGACTTCCCGCTCATGACCAACAAGGGCACCTTCGTCATCAACGGCACCGAGCGGGTCGTGGTGTCGCAGCTGGTCCGTTCCCCGGGCGTCTACTTCGACTCCTCCATCGACAAGACGTCCGACAAGGACATCTTCTCCGCCAAGATCATCCCGTCCCGGGGTGCCTGGCTGGAGATGGAGATCGACAAGCGCGACATGGTCGGTGTCCGCATCGACCGCAAGCGCAAGCAGTCGGTGACCGTCCTGCTCAAGGCGCTCGGCTGGACCACCGAGCAGATCCTGGAGGAGTTCGGCGAGTACGAGTCCATGCGCGCCACCCTGGAGAAGGACCACACCCAGGGCCAGGACGACGCGCTGCTCGACATCTACCGCAAGCTGCGTCCGGGCGAGCCCCCCACGCGTGAGGCCGCGCAGACGCTCCTGGAGAACCTGTACTTCAACCCCAAGCGCTACGACCTCGCCAAGGTCGGCCGCTACAAGGTCAACAAGAAGCTCGGCGCGGACGCCCCGCTCGACGCCGGCATCCTGACCGTCGAGGACATCATCTCGACGATCAAGTACCTGGTGAAGCTGCACGCCGGGGAGATGGAGACGGTCGGCGACAGCGGCGAGAGCGTCGTCGTCGAGACCGACGACATCGACCACTTCGGCAACCGCCGCCTGCGCAGTGTCGGCGAGCTCATCCAGAACCAGGTCCGCACGGGTCTGGCCCGGATGGAGCGCGTCGTGCGCGAGCGCATGACCACCCAGGACGTCGAGGCGATCACGCCGCAGACCCTGATCAACATCCGGCCGGTCGTCGCCTCCATCAAGGAGTTCTTCGGCACCAGCCAGCTGTCCCAGTTCATGGACCAGAACAACCCGCTGTCCGGGCTGACGCACAAGCGCCGTCTGTCCGCGCTCGGCCCGGGTGGTCTGTCCCGTGAGCGGGCCGGCTTCGAGGTCCGCGACGTGCACCCGTCGCACTACGGCCGCATGTGCCCGATCGAGACGCCGGAAGGCCCGAACATCGGTCTGATCGGCTCGCTCGCCTCCTACGGCCGGGTCAACGCGTTCGGCTTCGTCGAGACGCCCTACCGCAAGGTCGTCGACGGCCAGGTCACCGACGAGGTGGACTACCTGACCGCCGACGAGGAGGACCGCTTCGTCATCGCGCAGGCCAACGCCGGCCTCACCGACGACCTGCGCTTCGCCGAGAACCGCGTGCTCGTCCGCCGCCGCGGCGGCGAGGTCGACTACGTCCCCGGCGACGACGTGGACTACATGGACGTCTCCCCGCGCCAGATGGTGTCGGTCGCGACCGCCATGATCCCCTTCCTGGAGCACGACGACGCCAACCGCGCCCTCATGGGCGCGAACATGATGCGCCAGGCCGTTCCGCTGATCCAGGCGGAGTCCCCGCTCGTCGGCACCGGCATGGAGTACCGCTCCGCCGTCGACGCCGGCGACGTCGTCAAGGCCGAGAAGCCCGGTGTGGTCCAGGAGGTCTCCGCGGACTACATCACCACCGCCAACGACGACGGCACGTACATCACGTACCGCCTGGCCAAGTTCGCCCGCTCCAACCAGGGCACCTCGGTCAACCAGAAGGTCATCGTCAGCGAGGGCGACCACGTCATCGAGGGCCAGGTCCTCGCCGACGGCCCCGCCACCCAGCAGGGTGAGATGGCGCTCGGCAAGAACCTGCTCGTGGCGTTCATGCCGTGGGAGGGCCACAACTACGAGGACGCGATCATCCTGTCGCAGCGCCTCGTGCAGGACGACGTCCTCTCCTCGATCCACATCGAGGAGCACGAGGTCGACGCCCGGGACACCAAGCTCGGCCCCGAGGAGATCACCCGGGACATCCCGAACGTCTCCGAGGAGGTCCTCGCCGACCTCGACGAGCGCGGCATCATCCGCATCGGCGCCGAGGTCATCGCCGGCGACATCCTCGTCGGCAAGGTCACCCCCAAGGGCGAGACCGAGCTGACCCCCGAGGAGCGCCTGCTGCGCGCGATCTTCGGCGAGAAGGCCCGCGAGGTCCGCGACACCTCGCTGAAGGTGCCGCACGGCGAGACCGGCAAGGTCATCGGCGTGCGCGTCTTCGACCGCGAGGAGGGCGACGAGCTTCCCCCCGGCGTCAACCAGCTGGTCCGCGTCTACGTGGCCCAGAAGCGCAAGATCACCGACGGTGACAAGCTCGCCGGCCGGCACGGCAACAAGGGCGTCATCTCCAAGATCCTGCCGATCGAGGACATGCCGTTCCTGGAGGACGGCACCCCGGTCGACATCATCCTCAACCCGCTGGGTGTGCCGTCCCGGATGAACCCCGGACAGGTCCTGGAGATCCACCTCGGCTGGCTCGCCAGCCGCGGCTGGGACGTCTCCGGTCTCGCCGACGAGTGGGCCCAGCGGCTGCAGGCCATCGGCGCCGACTCCGTCGCCCCCGGCACCAACGTCGCCACCCCGGTCTTCGACGGTGCGCGCGAGGACGAGCTGGCCGGTCTGCTGCAGCACACCATCCCCAACCGCGACGGCGAGCGCATGGTGCTGCCGTCCGGCAAGGCACGACTGTTCGACGGCCGCTCCGGCGAGCCGTTCCCGGACCCGATCTCCGTCGGGTTCATGTACATCCTCAAGCTGCACCACCTGGTCGACGACAAGCTGCACGCCCGCTCGACCGGCCCCTACTCGATGATCACCCAGCAGCCGCTGGGCGGTAAGGCGCAGTTCGGCGGTCAGCGCTTCGGCGAGATGGAGGTGTGGGCCCTGGAGGCCTACGGCGCCGCGTACGCCCTCCAGGAACTGCTGACCATCAAGTCCGACGACGTCACCGGCCGCGTGAAGGTCTACGAGGCCATCGTCAAGGGCGAGAACATCCCCGAGCCCGGCATCCCCGAGTCCTTCAAGGTGCTCATCAAGGAGATGCAGTCGCTCTGCCTGAACGTGGAGGTGCTGTCCAGCGACGGTATGTCCATCGAGATGCGTGACACCGACGAGGACGTCTTCCGCGCTGCGGAGGAGCTCGGCATCGACCTGTCCCGGCGCGAGCCGAGCAGCGTCGAAGAGGTCTGACGGGAGTCCGGCGGACCTTGAGCGATCAAGGCCCGCCGGCCCCAGGACCCCCGTTTCAGACCCCAAGACTTACGACCCTGAGAGGGATTGACGCATAGTGCTCGACGTCAACTTCTTCGACGAGCTCCGGATCGGCCTCGCCACCGCTGACGACATCCGCCAGTGGAGCCACGGCGAGGTCAAGAAGCCCGAGACCATCAACTACCGCACCCTCAAGCCCGAGAAGGACGGACTCTTCTGCGAGAAGATCTTCGGTCCGACCCGGGACTGGGAGTGCTACTGCGGCAAGTACAAGCGCGTCCGCTTCAAGGGCATCATCTGCGAGCGCTGCGGCGTCGAGGTCACCCGCGCCAAGGTGCGCCGTGAGCGGATGGGCCACATCGAGCTGGCCGCCCCCGTCACCCACATCTGGTACTTCAAGGGCGTCCCGTCCCGCCTGGGCTACCTGCTGGACCTCGCCCCGAAGGACCTGGAGAAGGTCATCTACTTCGCGGCGTACATGATCACGTACGTGGACGAGGAGCGCCGCACCCGCGACCTGCCCTCGCTGGAGGCGCACGTCTCCGTCGAGCGCCAGCAGATCGAGCAGCGCCGCGACGCCGACCTGGAGGCCCGCGCCAAGAAGCTCGAGAACGACCTGGCCGAGCTGGAGGCCGAGGGCGCCAAGGCCGACGTGCGCCGCAAGGTGCGCGAGGGCGCCGAGCGCGAGATGAAGCAGCTGCGCGACCGCGCGCAGCGCGAGATCGACCGCCTCGACGAGGTGTGGAACCGGTTCAAGAACCTCAAGGTCCAGGACCTGGAGGGCGACGAGCTGCTCTACCGCGAGCTGCGCGACCGCTTCGGCACCTACTTCGACGGCTCGATGGGCGCCGCGGCGCTGCAGAAGCGCCTGGAGTCCTTCGACCTCGACGAGGAGGCCGAGCGCCTCCGCGAGATCATCCGCACCGGCAAGGGGCAGAAGAAGACCCGCGCCCTGAAGCGGCTGAAGGTCGTCTCCGCGTTCCTGCAGACCTCCAACAGCCCCAAGGGCATGGTCCTGGACTGCGTCCCGGTCATCCCGCCGGACCTGCGTCCCATGGTGCAGCTGGACGGTGGCCGCTTCGCGACCTCCGACCTGAACGACCTGTACCGCCGTGTCATCAACCGCAACAACCGCCTGAAGCGGCTTCTCGACCTCGGTGCCCCCGAGATCATCGTGAACAACGAGAAGCGCATGCTCCAGGAGGCCGTCGACGCGCTCTTCGACAACGGCCGCCGCGGCCGCCCGGTCACGGGCCCCGGCAACCGTCCGCTGAAGTCGCTGTCCGACATGCTCAAGGGCAAGCAGGGCCGCTTCCGCCAGAACCTGCTCGGCAAGCGTGTGGACTACTCCGCGCGTTCCGTGATCGTCGTCGGTCCGCAGCTGAAGCTGCACCAGTGCGGTCTGCCGAAGGCGATGGCGCTGGAGCTGTTCAAGCCGTTCGTGATGAAGCGCCTGGTCGACCTGAACCACGCGCAGAACATCAAGTCGGCCAAGCGCATGGTGGAGCGTGGCCGCACCGTGGTGTACGACGTCCTCGAAGAGGTCATCGCCGAGCACCCGGTGCTGCTGAACCGTGCGCCCACCCTGCACCGCCTCGGCATCCAGGCCTTCGAGCCGCAGCTGGTCGAGGGCAAGGCCATCCAGATCCACCCGCTCGTCTGCACCGCGTTCAACGCGGACTTCGACGGCGACCAGATGGCCGTGCACCTGCCGCTGTCCGCGGAGGCGCAGGCCGAGGCCCGCATCCTGATGCTGTCCTCGAACAACATCCTCAAGCCCGCCGACGGCCGTCCGGTGACGATGCCGACCCAGGACATGGTCCTCGGTCTGTACTTCCTCACCACCGACGCCGAGGGCCGCGAGGCCAAGGGCGGGGACCGGTCGTTCTCGTCCGTGGCCGAGGCGATCATGGCGTTCGACGCCGGCGAGCTCTCGCTGCAGTCGCGCGTGGACATCCGCTTCCCGGTGGGCACCATCCCGCCGCGCGGCTGGACCCCGCCGGCCGGCGAGGAGGCCGACGAGACCGTGGGCGAGCGGCCCTGGCAGCAGGGCGACACCTTCACGCTGAAGACCACGCTGGGCCGTGCGCTCTTCAACGAGCTGCTGCCCGAGGACTACCCGTTCGTCGACTACGAGGTCGGCAAGAAGCAGCTCTCCCAGATCGTCAACGACCTGGCCGAGCGCTACCCGAAGGTCATCGTGGCGGCGACGCTCGACAACCTGAAGGCGGCGGGCTTCTTCTGGGCCACCCGCTCCGGCGTCACCGTCGCCATCTCCGACGTCGTCGTCCCCGAGGCGAAGAAGGAGATCGTCGCCGGGTACGAGGCCAAGGACGAGAAGGTCCAGAAGCAGTACGAGCGCGGTCTGATCACCAAGGACGAGCGCACGCAGGAGCTCATCGCGATCTGGACCAACGCGACCAACGAGGTCGCCGCGGCGATGAACGACAACTTCCCGAAGACCAACCCGATCTTCATGATGGTGAGCTCGGGCGCGCGCGGCAACATGATGCAGATGCGTCAGATCGCCGGTATGCGTGGTCTGGTGTCGAACGCGAAGAACGAGACCATCCCGCGTCCCATCAAGGCCTCGTTCCGTGAGGGTCTGTCCGTGCTGGAGTACTTCATCTCCACGCACGGTGCCCGTAAGGGTCTGGCGGACACCGCCCTGCGTACCGCCGACTCGGGTTACCTCACCCGTCGTCTGGTGGACGTCTCCCAGGACGTCATCATCCGCGAGGAGGACTGCGGCACCGAGCGCGGCCTGCGGCTGCAGATCGCCGACCGCACCGAGGACGGCGGCCTGCTCAAGGCGGAGGACGTCGAGACGTCCGTGTACGCGCGCTGCCTCGCCGAGGACATCGTCGTGGACGGCAGGGTGCTGGCCCCGGCCGGCACCGACCTGGGCGACGTGCTCATCGACGAGCTCATCCTCAACGGCGTCGGCGAGGTCAAGACCCGCTCGGTCCTGACCTGCGAGTCCGCCGTCGGCACCTGCGCCATGTGCTACGGCCGCTCGCTGGCCACCGGCAAGCTGGTCGACATCGGCGAGGCGGTCGGCATCATCGCCGCCCAGTCCATCGGTGAGCCCGGCACCCAGCTGACGATGCGTACCTTCCACACCGGTGGTGTGGCCGGTGACGACATCACCCAGGGTCTGCCGCGTGTCGTCGAGCTCTTCGAGGCCCGTACCCCGAAGGGCGTCGCCCCGATCTCCGAGGCCTCCGGCCGCGTCCGGATCGAGGAGACCGAGAAGACCAAGAAGCTGGTCGTCACCCCGGACGACGGCAGCGACGAGACGGCGTACCCGATCTCCAAGCGGGCCCGTCTCCTGGTCGGCGAGGGCGAGCACGTCGAGGTGGGCCAGAAGCTCACCGTGGGTGCCACCAACCCGCACGACGTGCTGCGCATCCTGGGCCAGCGCGCCGTCCAGGTCCACCTGGTCGGCGAGGTCCAGAAGGTCTACAACTCGCAGGGTGTGTCGATCCACGACAAGCACATCGAGATCATCATCCGGCAGATGCTGCGCCGCGTGACGATCATCGAGTCCGGCGACGCCGAGCTGCTGCCCGGCGAGCTGGTCGAGCGCTCGAAGTTCGAGTCCGAGAACCGTCGTGTGGTCCAGGAGGGCGGCCACCCCGCCTCCGGCCGTCCGCAGCTCATGGGTATCACCAAGGCCTCGCTGGCGACCGAGTCGTGGCTGTCCGCGGCGTCCTTCCAGGAGACGACCAGGGTCCTCACGGACGCGGCGATCAACGCCAAGTCCGACTCCCTGATCGGCCTCAAGGAGAACGTCATCATCGGTAAGCTCATCCCGGCCGGTACGGGCCTGTCCCGCTACCGCAACATCCGGGTCGAGCCGACCGAGGAGGCCAAGGCCGCCATGTACTCGGCCGTCGGCTACGACGACATCGACTACTCGCCGTTCGGCACCGGCTCCGGCCAGGCCGTCCCGCTGGAGGACTACGACTACGGTCCGTACAACCAGTAGGCGGTCATCCGCTTGACGTGAAGGGCGGTCACCCTCAGGGGTGGCCGCCCTTCGGCGTTGTTCGGGTCTGTCGTTCGAGTGATTGCCGTGGTGCCGCGGGCGCGGCCGTCCCCGTCCCGGCGGCCGGCGTGCGAGGTTGTGCGCTGAACCCAGTCCGAGGGGAGCCGAGGTGCGGACCTCATGACGTCAGCTGCGGCCCGGAGCCTGGCCGTGGCAGCCGTGCTGGCCGCGCTGGCGACGGTGGCGGCCTGCGGCGGGGGCGGCGCCGTGCAGCAGTCGCCCGCCGAGACCACCGAGGCCACCGGGACCGGCGGGACCGGCGGGACCGGGACCACGGAGACCGGCGGGCAGGAGGGGCAGGGCGAGATCTTCGTGGGCAGTGACGACGAACCGCCCTCCGCGCGGGCGGTCAGCCTGGGGAGGACGCGACCGGACGAACCGGTACAGGGCACCGTGGAGGTCCGGGGAGCGCAGACGTCGACCCCGCTGCAGGGCATCGTCGCGGAGATCGAGGGCCAGAACCTCCCGCTCCAGCAGACGTGCCGGGGAGAGGTGCCCCCGGAGGGCTGCGTGGTGACCTTCCGGTACACGCCGACCCGGCCCGGGCCGTACGCCGGGCAGCTCACGGTGACGCTGGCCGACGGTTCCACCGTCGTCGCCCCGATCACGGGCGAGGCGGTCGGGGGCGAGACGCCGACGCCGTCGTCCGCCGGGCCCACGACGGCCTCCCCGGGGCCCACGGACACGGACGCGGGGACGGGGGAGCGGACGCCGGAGGAACTCACCGACGTCCCCACGGACGTCCCCACCTCCGCCGAGGACCTCCTCCCCTGAGGGAGGCCGGGCCGCCGTCACGCGGCGCGGATCTCCAGCCAGGCCGTGCCGTCGTCGGGCAGCACGACCACATGGCGGTCGGCGTAGCTGCGGGCGGTGTGGGAGATCAGGTAGTAGCGGGCCGGGGCCTTCGCGAGGATGCGGAAGCCCCGGTACTCGTAGCGGAACGGCGCGCTCGCACTGCCGTGGTCCATGAACTCGATCTCCGGCGCGTTGTGGCGCAGCGGCACCCGTGAGTGGACCACCACGTACGGGTTGCCCCGATAGCCCTGCTCCGCGTCCAGGATGGCGTCGCCGCGGCCGACGTCGGCGACGAACAGCGCCATGTCGTAGAAGAGGCCCAGCGTCAGCAGCCCGATGAGCAGGGTGCCGGCCCCCAGCCACAGCCGGTCGCCGGGCGAGGTCTTCCGGACGCGGGCCCCGCCGTCCTCCGCCAGACGCAGATGGACGGCGAAGACGGCGAGGGTGGCGCCCACCACCACCGACAGGCCCGGCAGGAACCGGCGGGGCAGACCCTCCGGGAACAGGGACACGTCGGTGAAGAACACCGGCAGGCCGATGAGCATCATGACCACGCCGGAGACGAGCAGCCAGGTGATCGCCGCACGGCGCCGGACCGCGCGTGCCGGCCCGGCCAGCGCACGTCCCAGCCAGCCCAGTACCAGGAACATGACCAGCCCGCCGAGCAGCAGGGCGCACAGGGGCAGCAGGACGGCGCTCGTGCTGTTGGCGACGATGCCCTGGACGGAGAAGCCGAGGTCCTCGGGGAGCACCCCGAGGGCGGAGTAGTAGGCCTTGGTGTAGAGGCTGCCGAAGTAGTAGAGCAGGGCGAAGGCGATGACGCCCGGCGCCCCGACCAACGCCGCCTTCTCCAGGAACGCCGACGTGGGAGAGGGCCGCGGCGGGGGATCGGGCGGGGGGTGCGGCGGGGCATCGGGCGGCACGCCCGGCGGGGTGTCGGGAGGACGGCCGGGAGGGGACGGCGGTTGCGACGTGGACACGGCCATCAGTCTGTGGGCCCGCGAGCGGGCCCGCACCCGTTGCCGAGCCGCTCGGCTGACCCGGCCGGGCCCGCCGCCCGGGTCGGTCCGGCACGGTCGGGGCCGGTCGGGGCCGGTCGGGGCGGTCCGTGGCCGATACGGTGCGGGCGGGGGCCGAGTACGGTGCGTTCCTCGGCGTTCCTCGGCGGTCCTCGGCGGTCCTCGGCGGTCCTCGGCGGTCCAGGGCGGTCCGGTGTGATCCGGGGGCTCCGGGGCGGAGCGGGGTGGTCCGGGGCGGAGCGGGGCTGTCTCGGCGGTACTGCTTCGGAGCATGATGAGTACTCACAGTCTTGGGAGGTGCTCGTCGGTGTCGTATCCCGCTTGGCAGCCGTGGACGGGGCCGAACACCCCGTCGATGCTCGCCTCCCATGCCGACCGCGAGCGGGCGGTCGACGTGCTGCGGGCCGGGTTCGGCGAGGGCCGGCTGGCGCGCGGCGAGTTCGAGAAACGGGTGGAGCGGGCCTATGCCGCGCGGACGGTGGGGGAGCTGGCGCTGCTGGTCGCCGACCTGCCGCAGGGGCCCGTACCGCAGCACCAGCCGCCCGCGCAGGGCGTGGTGCCCGCGGCGTTCGTCCCCGCCGCCGTGCCCCGGACCAACGGCAAGGCCGTGGCGTCGGCGGTCTGCGGCGGACTGGTGTTCTTCTCCGGCGGGCTCACCGGGATCCCCGCGGTGATCCTCGGCCATGCGGCACGGGCCGAGATCCGGCGTACGGGGGAGAGCGGCGACGGGGCGGCGCTGACCGGGCTGGTCCTGGGCTGGATCGCGATCGGGTCGTGGGCGGCCCTGCTGCTGTCCCTGGTGCTGATGGCGGTGCTGCTGGCGTGAACGTGCGGGCCGGGCGGAGCGGCGGGAGCCGGCCCCCGCGCCGGGGACGTTCCCCGCGCGCTGCCCGCTGCCGCTGCCTGCCGCCGGCCTCCGTCGGGTGCCCGCGCGGTGCGTGCGCGGGCGCGCCCGGGGGCCGGCCGGTGTGCACGGAACCGCGCTCCGGGGGCCGCGGTGGATCATGTACGGACAGGTGTCCGGTACGCGCCCTTTTGCGCGGTCTCTCCATTTGTTTTGACCGCAGCGAATGAGGTAGGTACGCTCAGACCTTGTGCCTGGGGTGTGCCCTGGCCCTCGTGCGTGCCTTCAACCGCAGGGGGGTCGAGATCGGCCACCGTAATCTGCGCCCTTCCCGCCCTGCGGCGGAGGTCTGCGGGATTCGACACACCCGACCGCGTGGGTCGGAGACGTTCCAGGTTAGCTGTACCTATCGGCACACAGAAACCGGAGAAGTAGTGCCTACGATCCAGCAGCTGGTCCGCAAGGGCCGGCAGGACAAGGTCGAGAAGAACAAGACGCCCGCACTCGAGGGTTCCCCTCAGCGCCGCGGCGTCTGCACGCGTGTGTTCACGACCACCCCGAAGAAGCCGAACTCGGCCCTGCGTAAGGTCGCGCGTGTGCGTCTGACCAGCGGGATCGAGGTCACCGCTTACATTCCGGGTGAGGGACACAACCTGCAGGAGCACTCCATCGTGCTCGTGCGTGGTGGCCGTGTGAAGGACCTGCCGGGTGTTCGCTACAAGATCATCCGCGGCTCCCTCGACACCCAGGGTGTCAAGAACCGCAAGCAGGCCCGCAGCCGCTACGGCGCCAAGAAGGAGAAGTAAGAATGCCTCGTAAGGGCCCCGCCCCGAAGCGCCCGGTCATCATCGACCCGGTCTACGGTTCTCCTCTGGTGACCTCCCTCATCAACAAGGTGCTGCTGAACGGCAAGCGCTCCACCGCCGAGCGCATCGTGTACGGCGCCATGGAGGGTCTGCGCGAGAAGACGGGCAACGACCCGATCATCACGCTGAAGCGCGCCCTCGAGAACATCAAGCCGACCCTTGAGGTCAAGTCCCGCCGTGTCGGTGGTGCGACGTACCAGGTTCCGATCGAGGTCAAGCCCGGTCGCGCCAACACGCTCGCGCTGCGCTGGCTGGTCGGTTACTCCCGCGCCCGCCGCGAGAAGACCATGACCGAGCGTCTGCTCAACGAGCTCCTCGACGCCTCCAACGGCCTGGGCGCCGCTGTGAAGAAGCGCGAGGACACGCACAAGATGGCCGAGTCCAACAAGGCCTTCGCGCACTACCGCTGGTAGTCGCAGTCCACATCGAGACCGAGAGAAGACTGAAGCCTTATGGCTACCACTTCGCTTGACCTGGCCAAGGTGCGCAACATCGGCATCATGGCCCACATCGACGCGGGCAAGACGACCACCACCGAGCGGATCCTGTTCTACACCGGTGTGTCGTACAAGATCGGTGAGGTCCACGACGGCGCTGCCACCATGGACTGGATGGAGCAGGAGCAGGAGCGTGGCATCACGATCACCTCCGCTGCCACCACCTGCCACTGGCCGCTGGAGAACGTCGACCACACCATCAACATCATCGACACCCCGGGGCACGTCGACTTCACCGTCGAGGTGGAGCGCTCCCTGCGCGTGCTCGACGGTGCCGTGACGGTGTTCGACGGCGTCGCCGGCGTGGAGCCCCAGTCCGAGACGGTGTGGCGTCAGGCGGACCGCTACGGCGTTCCGCGTATCTGCTTCGTCAACAAGCTCGACCGCACCGGTGCCGAGTTCCACCGCTGTGTCGACATGATCACTGACCGCCTGGGCGCTCAGCCGATCGTCATGCAGCTCCCGATCGGTGCCGAGGCCGACTTCAAGGGCGTCGTCGACCTGGTGACGATGAAGGCCCTGGTGTGGTCCGCCGAGGCCACCAAGGGCGAGATGTACGACACCGTCGACATCCCGGACACCCACGCCGAGGCCGCCGAGGAGTACCGCGGCAAGCTGCTGGAGGCCGTGGCCGAGAACGACGAAGAGATCATGGAGCTGTACCTGGAGGGCCAGGAGCCTTCCGTGGAGCAGCTGTACGCCGCGATCCGTCGTATCACCATCGCGTCCGGCAAGGGCGGCGGCACCACCGTCACCCCCGTGTTCTGCGGTACCGCGTTCAAGAACAAGGGCGTGCAGCCCCTGCTCGACGCGGTCGTGCGCTACCTGCCGTCCCCGGTCGACATCGAGGCCATCGAGGGCCACGACGTCAAGGACCCCGAGGTCGTCATCAAGCGCAAGCCGTCGGACGAGGAGCCCCTCTCCGCGCTGGCGTTCAAGATCATGAGCGACCCGCACCTCGGCAAGCTCACCTTCGTCCGGGTCTACTCGGGCCGCCTGGAGTCCGGCTCTTCGGTGCTGAACTCCGTCAAGGGCAAGAAGGAGCGCATCGGCAAGATCTACCGTATGCACGCCAACAAGCGTGAGGAGATCGACTCGGTGGGCGCCGGCGACATCGTCGCCGTCATGGGCCTGAAGCAGACCACCACCGGTGAGACGCTCTCCGACGACAAGCAGCCGGTGATCCTGGAGTCCATGGACTTCCCGGCCCCGGTCATCCAGGTCGCCATCGAGCCCAAGTCGAAGGGCGACCAGGAGAAGCTCGGCGTCGCGATCCAGCGCCTGGCCGAGGAGGACCCGTCCTTCCAGGTCCACTCCGACGAGGAGACCGGCCAGACCATCATCGGCGGCATGGGCGAACTGCACCTGGAGGTGCTGGTCGACCGTATGCGCCGTGAGTTCCGGGTCGAGGCCAACGTCGGCAAGCCGCAGGTGGCGTACCGCGAGACGATCCGCAAGGCCGTCGAGCGCGTCGACTACACCCACAAGAAGCAGACCGGTGGTACCGGTCAGTTCGCGAAGGTGCAGATCGGCATCGAGCCGCTCGAGGGTGGCGACACCTCGTACGAGTTCGTGAACAAGGTGACCGGTGGCCGCATCCCGAAGGAGTACATCCCTTCGGTGGACGCCGGTGCGCAGGAGGCCATGCAGTTCGGCATCCTCGCCGGCTACGAGATGACCGGCGTGCGCGTCATCCTGCACGACGGTGGCTACCACGAGGTCGACTCCTCCGAGCTCGCCTTCAAGATCGCCGGCTCGCAGGCCTTCAAGGAGGCCGCGCGCAAGGCCAGCCCCGTGCTCCTCGAACCGATGATGGCCGTCGAGGTCACCACGCCCGAGGACTACATGGGCGAGGTCATCGGCGACATCAACTCCCGCCGTGGCCAGATCCAGGCCATGGAGGAGCGGGCCGGTGCCCGCGTCGTGAAGGGTCTCGTGCCCCTCTCGGAGATGTTCGGTTACGTCGGCGACCTGCGCAGCAAGACGTCCGGCCGGGCCAGCTACTCCATGCAGTTCGACTCCTACGCCGAGGTTCCGCGGAACGTCGCCGAGGAGATCATCGCGAAGGCCAAGGGCGAGTAACGCACCGCGTTCTCACGCCGTAGGCTTGACTCCGGAGCCTCCAGGGGCATTCCCCCGCAAACGCGGACGGAATGCCCCCGGGTTCCGGGCCTTTACAGCAAAGATCACCTGGCGCCGTTGAAGCAAAGGCGTACAGAACCACTCCCAGGAGGACCCCAGTGGCGAAGGCGAAGTTCGAGCGGACTAAGCCGCACGTCAACATCGGCACCATCGGTCACATCGACCACGGTAAGACCACCCTGACGGCGGCCATTACCAAGGTGCTGCACGAGGCGTACCCGGAACTGAACGAGGCCACCCCGTTCGACAACATCGACAAGGCGCCCGAGGAGCGCCAGCGCGGTATCACCATCTCCATCGCGCACGTCGAGTACCAGACCGAGGCGCGTCACTACGCCCACGTCGACTGCCCGGGTCACGCGGACTACATCAAGAACATGATCACCGGTGCCGCGCAGATGGACGGCGCGATCCTCGTGGTCGCCGCCACCGACGGCCCGATGCCGCAGACCAAGGAGCACGTGCTCCTGGCCCGCCAGGTCGGCGTTCCGTACATCGTCGTCGCCCTGAACAAGGCCGACATGGTGGACGACGAGGAGATCCTGGAGCTCGTCGAGCTCGAGGTCCGTGAGCTCCTCTCCGAGTACGAGTTCCCGGGCGACGACCTGCCGGTCGTCAAGGTCTCCGCGCTCAAGGCCCTCGAGGGCGAGGCCGAGTGGACCCAGTCCGTCCTCGACCTGATGAAGGCCGTCGACGAGTCCATCCCGGAGCCCGAGCGCGACGTCGACAAGCCGTTCCTGATGCCGATCGAGGACGTCTTCACCATCACCGGTCGCGGTACGGTCGTCACCGGCCGCATCGAGCGTGGTGTCCTCAAGGTCAACGAGACCGTCGACATCATCGGCATCAAGACCGAGAAGACCACCACCACGGTCACCGGCATCGAGATGTTCCGCAAGCTGCTCGACGAGGGCCAGGCCGGTGAGAACGTCGGTCTGCTGCTCCGCGGCATCAAGCGCGAGGACGTCGAGCGCGGCCAGGTCATCATCAAGCCGGGCTCGGTCACCCCGCACACCGAGTTCGAGGCCACGGCGTACATCCTGTCCAAGGACGAGGGTGGCCGCCACACGCCGTTCTTCAACAACTACCGCCCGCAGTTCTACTTCCGTACCACGGACGTGACCGGCGTCGTGCACCTCCCCGAGGGCACCGAGATGGTCATGCCGGGCGACAACACCGACATGCGCGTCGAGCTGATCCAGCCCGTCGCCATGGAGGAGGGCCTGAAGTTCGCCATCCGTGAGGGTGGCCGGACCGTGGGCGCCGGCCAGGTCACCAAGATCGTCAAGTAAGTCCCGCTTACTGACGGTCGCTCGACCTGGTCGTTCGACCGGTCGGCTCGACGAGCAACCCGACGGGGCCCGCACGACTTCGGTCGTGCGGGCCCCGTCCGCCGTTCCCGGGGTCGGGCGTTCCCGGGTCCGCCGTTCCTGGGGTCCAGCCGTTCCTGGGGTCGGGCGTTCCCGGGGTCCGGCGTTCCCGGGGTCGGGCGTTCCCGGGGTTCGTCGGCCGCCCGGCGTCTCTCGTCCGCGGGGCCGTCGTTCCCGAGGTCCGTGGCCCGAGGTGCCTCGGGCGGGCCCGCGGCGCGCGCGGGGCGTCGGCGTGCGGGAGCCGCGGCCCCGTCCGGTGCGCGGGGGCGCGGGCGGGCCCCGACCGGTGCGCGGGGGCGCGGCGCCCGCCGTGGGGCCCTGCGAGCAGTGGGCTGCGGGGGCTGACCGCCATGTCGCTACGGGTTCGTTATGCAGGGGGGACGTGTGCGCGCGTTCCGTCCGGGCAGGTGCGCGGGGCACGCTCGTACCCGGACCAAGGGGGATCCACACATGAGGACACGACACAGACCGCTGATGCTCGCGGTGGCCGGCCTGTCGGCGGCCGCCGCGCTCGCCGCCTGCGGGCCGGACGACATGAAGGCGGCGCACGACGGCACGCCCTCCGCGTCGGCCTCGGCGGACACCGCCGCCACCGCGCCGGGGGCGGCGTCCGCGTCCGCCGCCCCCGGGTCCTCCTCCGCCTCGCCGGGCACCTCGGCGTCGGCGACCGCGGCACCCTCGCCGTCCCCCTCCGCCTCCGCCTCCCCCTCCGCCTCCGCCTCCGCCCCCGCGCGCGCGACCGCGTCGGCGAGCCCGGCGCCGCGCCCCGCCCGCACCACCGCCCCGGCCCCCGCACCCCGCCCCGCCTGGCCGCGGGTCACCGTCGCCGGCCTGTCCTTCGAGATCCCGCCGACCTGGATGGTCGACCGGTACGGCGACACCGCCTGTGTGCAGCCCGCCCGCCACACCGGCCTGCCCCGCATGTTCGGCTGCGCGGGCCTCGGCGTCCGCTCCGGCTCCGTCCGCGGCTACGAGGGCAGCGCCTACGCCGCGGGCCAGGCCGGCGGGTGGTACGCCGCCAACGACGTGCAGCCCTGCCCGTTCGGGGCGGACCGCGCCGACGGCTCCTTCAACGGCATCAGCGGCGTCCACACCGCCCCGGTCGACTCCGGCCTGCGCCCCGTGGGCAGCCACCGGGCGGCCTACGACCGCTGGACCGCGACCTGCTGGGACGGGCGCCGCTTCTCGCCCCAGGCCTGGTACCTCCCGGTCTCCCGGGTCCTCTTCCTCGACTACACCGGCCACGCCGAGACGGCCCGCATCCTGCGGTCGGTCCGCTTCCCCGGCTGACCCCCGGCCCCCGCCCCGCACGGTGTCGGGAGGATCGCGGCCACCCTCGCGGCGCAGGCAGCCGTCCGGCGCGGTTCCGCCCCGGATGCCGGTGGCCGCGATCCTCCCGACCAAAGCCCCAGCCCCCCTGCGGGGCGGTGTCCGGGTGAATGCTGCGCGAACGGTGGGGAACGGCTTGGCGTGTGGGCCGGAGTGAGGTGGGTGCGCGGGAGAGGATGAGCCTTTCGGCAGACGTAAGACGTACGACGAGGATGATCGGCTTGTCTCTCATACGTGGCGCGCAGCCCCTCCCGCCGCTCACCGCGCGCCCGCCCGAGCCCCGCCGGACCGCGCCCGTGTCCTCCCGCCGGGAGCGGCCGCGGCTGTACGCGGTCGACGGCATCCGCCTCCTGGCCGCCCTCCTCGTCGCCGTGCACCACTACGCGGGCACGCGCCGCGTGGACCAGCCGCACAACCCGATCTGGGACCGGCCGGTGTCGGACATCATGCCGACGGTGTTCCGGTTCGCGACGTACGGCTGGATCGGCGTCGAGATCTTCTTCGTGATCAGCGGCTTCGTGATCTGCATGTCGTGCTGGGGGCGCACACCGCGGCAGTTCTTCGTCTCCCGGGTGATACGGCTGTACCCGGCCTACTGGTTCGCGGTGCTGTTCACCACCGTGGCGGTGACGATGCTGCCGGGGGTGTGGGAGCGGCTGCGCTGGCGGGACGTGCTGCTCAACCTCACCATGCTCCAGTCCGGCTCCGGCGTGCACAACGTGGACGGCGTGTACTGGACCCTGTGGTCCGAGCTCCGCTTCTACCTGCTGTTCCTGCTCGTCGTGGCGACCGGGCTGACCTACCGCAAGGTGGTGCTCTTCTGCTGCGTGTGGGGCGCCGCGGCGATGCTCGCCCCGGTGGCGCACCTGCCGCTGCTGGAGCTGGCCGCCAACCCCGACGGCGCCTGGTACTTCATCGCCGGCCTCGCCCTGTACCTGATGCATCGCTTCGGCCCGGACCTGCTGCTGTGGGGCATCCTCGGCCTGTCCTGGCTGATGGCCCAGCGCGAACTGGGGCTGCGCATCGACGAGGTGGAGCATGTGTCGGGCTGGCGGGGGGCGGTGCTGATCTACACCGTGTTCCTCGCGCTGATGGTCGCCGTCGCCCTCGGCCGGACCGACCGGGTGCGCTGGAAGTGGCTGGTCACGGCCGGGTGCCTGACCTACCCCCTCTACCTCATGCACTACGCGGCCGGCACGGCGGTGATCGCCCGCCTGCGCGACCAGATGGACGCCCGGCTGCTGGTCGCGCTGGTGCTCGCCGCGTTCCTGCTGCTGAGCTGGCTGGTGCACCGGTTCGTCGAACGCCCCCTGGCACAGAGGATGAAGCAGGGCCTGGACGCCTCCTTCACCCGCCTGCGCTCCGGCAGCTGACCGTCACGCCCGGTCCTTCGCGAGTGCGCCGGGAACCACGGGGTCCTCAACGCGCACCCGAAGGTGCGGTGTCCTGATTCCAGCGCGGTCCCGTGGGTTCGCGCGGGACGTACGGGAGCGCTGGGAGGTGCGGGGTGGTTGCCGGGGCGGGGGCGGGCGGGGGGTGTGCCCGCTGGCCGGTCGTCGGCGTCGTGCATAGGCTCGGACTCAGGGCTTCCCGGAGTGCCCGGACGGGCGCCGCTCACCGTGCCGCGGTACGGGACGGCCGGTCGTCCTCCGCCGACGCGGTCCGAAGCCGAGGGCGCGGGCGCCGGGGCCGGTGTCCCGGGGCAGGGCGCGTCGCCGAGCCGGCACCCCGGGAGTGCCGGTCGGCCGAGAGGCCGGAGTGCCGGGCCGGTGGGAGACCGGAAGCCGGTCGGGCGAGAGAGGGGACATCGATGCCTTCGCTACGCCCCGAGAACCTGCCGAAGCTCGACCTGCCCGAGGACGGGGAACTCGACGCGGAGACGGCGGCGTTCCTCGCGTCGTTGCCGCGGCTGAACGTGTGGCGGATGATCGCCAGGACCGGCATGGCCCGGGAGTACCAGGCGCTGCTGTCCGCGATGTTCGGACCCCACTGGATTCCCGGTGCGGACCGGGAGGTCATCGCCCTGCGGACGTTCCGGCAGAACTCCTCGGACTACGAGGTCCCGCAGCACTTCGTGCTGGCCGAGGCCGTCGGGCTCTCCCGGGAGGCCGGCCAGGCCGTCCTGGACGACGAACCGGACCGGCTGGCGCCCTGGCTGCGGCGGCTCTGTCACATGGTGGACGACATGGCCGCGAAGGCGAAGCTGGACGCCGAGCAGGTGCGGGAGCTCGTGTCGCACTACGGCAGCCAGGACAAGGCCGCGCAGGCCATCATGATCATGGCCTGGTTCCAGATGCTGACCCGCTTCGTGGACTCGACCGGGGTCCCGATCGACGCCGGGCCGGACGCCTACTCCGGACTGTCGGCGCCCACCGGGAGCGGCTAGGCGGTGGCCCGGGGCCGGCGGGGCGGCGGTGGTTCGGGTAGCGGTTCGGTCACGGGTTTCGCACGATCATGCACAGGACTGTGCACGGGGTGTCGCGGGCCAGAAGGATGGCCTGTGGTGATCTTGTGCGGCTCGGACGCGCGGGTTCTCCGGATCTCCCTGCCGTCCATCTCCTGAGAGTGACCCCGTGAGCACCGTTCAGCCTCCCGAGCGTCCAGACGAACAGCCGGGGGACGGGGGGTCGTCCCCGTCCGACGCGCAGTGGGAGGACTTTCTGCGGCAGGCCGCAGAGGACGGCGGGCGGGGAGCGCCCAAGGAGCCCTCCGCGCGGGCGCGCGTCGTGGCCCGGCGGCTGCGGGAGCAGGACGCGCGGGCGGCGTCCGGGGGCGGAAGGCGGCGCAGGTGGTGGGGGAAGCGGGTGGCCGAGCCCGGGCCCTGGACCCCGCCGGGGTGGCGTACCGGGCCCGCCTGGCAGGAGATGAACGGGCGCGCCGCGCGGCGCCGCCGGACCGGGTCCGTGGTCGGGGTCGTGCTGGTCGTCGCGCTCGCCGTCGTCGCCGTACGGCCCTCGCTGGTGCTGGACCGGATTCCCGGCGCCCGGGAGGACGGAGCGACCAGCGGTGCGCCGCTGCCCGGTGAAACGTCCCTGCTGCCGGCCGAGACCGCCCTGCCCTCGGCCGCGCCCGGCGCGGTGCAGGACTCCTCGCTGCCCACCCTCGCGCATCCCTTCCGCGGGTCGCCCGCCCTGCGGTGGGCCGACGGGGCCGACGCCATCGAGCTGCCCGAGGCGGAGGCCGTGTCCGGACTGAGCAGGGAGCGTGTGGCGCAGGCGCTGCGGCGCACCAAGGAGTTCCTGGTCGCCACGAACCTCGACCCGGCCGTGCTGCGCGGCGGCACGCCCGAGAAGGCGTTCGCCCTGCTCGACCCCGCGTACCCGGACCGCGTGTCCGGTCTGCGGAGGATGCTGAGCGAGCCGACCGTCGAGGACAACCCCGTGGACCTCATCAGCCGCTTCGATCCCGACGAGGTCCGCCTCGCCGGTGAGGTGGTGAAGGTCCGCGGCCACCTGACGTTCAAGGCCGGCAAGCCGGGCATCGTGCGCGTCGAGGCCGACTACTCCTTCGTCTACCCGGTCGTACGGGCCCACGGCGGAAGCGATGTCGTCGCCCGCACCATCGTCCGGCGCTACGTGGCCGTGAGCGTGGCCGACCCCGGCAGATGGCAGGCGACCGAGGGCAGGCTCCGCCTGGAGACCTGGGGCGACAGTCGCGGCAACGACGCCTGCGAGTCCGGCGACGGCTTCCTCCACCCCTCCTTCCCCGACGACCTCCTCACCGGCGGCTCCGAGTCCACCGTGCGGCCCACCGGCCCCGCCGAGGACCCCTACGACCGCAGCCGACCGCTGGCGGAGGCGGAGGCGGGGGCGGACGAGGGGACGGACGAGGGGACGGACGGGAGCCCCGGGTGCGGGACGGTCACCCGGACCTGACCCGCCCCGGCAGCCCCGGCAGGAGCGGCAGGCAGGAGCGCGAGCGGCCCGGGGGCGCGTACGGGACGGCCGGCCGCGGCCCTCGCGCTCCGGCAGGGGTGGCGGGCCGGCGGGCGCCGGACAGGGCGGTGGCGGCGCACTCCTTCAGATGGCGGGCAGGAGCGCCGCGGCCGGGCACCCGCCTTCGGGGGCGGGCAGGGCCGGCGCGGTTCGAGGGCGGCCACCGCGGCGGTGACGAAGGCGGGGCGTGCGTGGTCGCCGCCCCGGCCCGGCGGGGTCTTCCTCCGCGACGCGGGGCAATCCGGCGACGGAGCGTGCCTCGCCCTCGCCCCGGAGGCCGGGGCCGGTTTCGCCTCCGGCGTCGGGGAGCAGGGGGAGCGCCGTCGTGTGAGCCGGCCGTACCGCGCCGAAGCGCCTGCGGTCGACCGTGGCGACCTGCCGGCGGCCGGTGGATCCGGGCCGGCCACGCCGGCCGGGCGCCGGGTTTGACCTGCGTCACGCCCGGGGTATTCTCTCCGGCTCGATTGGCGTCTGCCATGCCCCGTATGGCAGACTGTCGGAGTTGCTCGGTCGAGTGTTGATGCTGCGCGCCTCCCGCCGGGAGGACTGGAAGCGAGTCCCACAGTACTCGTCGCCCTAACTGCCTTCGGGCAGCACTGGGGCGGACGTACGGGAATCTTCCGGGAAGCGTGGGCGCGGCACCGGCCAGGCACCCGGTGGGCCTTCCGCCCCCGGCTTGCGGTTCCGGAAGGGCCGTGTGCATTCCCCGCAGGGATGTTCGAACAAGGGGCATCTGTGTCAGCGGGAGCGCGACACGCCCGACCGCGTGGGTCGGAGGACTGGATGTCGGAACACCGGGTTCCGGAGCGTAAGAGAGACAGGACTACTGAGTAGCCATGGCGGGACAGAAGATCCGCATCCGGCTCAAGGCCTACGACCACGAGGTCATCGACTCCTCGGCGAAGAAGATCGTCGAGACGGTGACCCGCACTGGTGCGTCGGTCGCGGGCCCGGTGCCGCTGCCCACTGAGAAGAACGTGTACTGCGTCATCAAGTCGCCGCACAAGTACAAGGACTCGCGCGAGCACTTCGAGATGCGCACGCACAAGCGCCTGATCGACATCCTCGACCCCACCCCCAAGACCGTTGACTCTCTGATGCGACTCGACCTGCCGGCCGGTGTCGACATCGAGATCAAGCTCTGAGGGTCGGTGAGCTGAGAATGGCTAAGCAGATCAAGGGCATCCTGGGCGAGAAGCTCGGCATGACGCAGGTGTGGGACGAGAACAACCGCGTTGTTCCGGTCACCGTCGTCAAGGCCGGCCCCAACGTCGTCACCCAGGTCCGTACGAACGACGTCGACGGCTACGAGTCGGTCCAGATCGCCTTCGGCGAGATCGACCCGCGCAAGGTGAACAAGCCCCTCAAGGGCCACTTCGCCAAGGCCGACGTCACCCCCCGTCGCCACCTCGTCGAGATCCGCACCGCGGACGCCTCCGAGTACACGCTGGGCCAGGAGATCACCGCCGAGGTGTTCGAGGCCGGCGTGAAGGTCGACGTGACCGGCAAGAGCAAGGGCAAGGGCTTCGCCGGTGTCATGAAGCGCCACAACTTCCGTGGCCTCGGCGCCGGACACGGCACCCAGCGCAAGCACCGCTCGCCCGGTTCCATCGGTGGCTGCGCCACCCCGGGCCGCGTGTTCAAGGGCCTCCGCATGGCGGGTCGCATGGGCAACGAGCGGGTCACCACCCAGAACCTGACCGTCCACGCCGTTGACGCGGAGAAGGGTCTGCTGCTCATCAAGGGCGCGGTTCCCGGTCCGAACGGCGGCCTCGTCCTGGTCCGCACCGCGGCCAAGGGGGCCTGAGGTAACCGATGAGCACTGTTGACATCCTTTCGCCGGCGGGCGACAAGGCCGGTTCCGTCGAGCTCCCCGCGGAGATCTTCGACGCCAAGGTCAGCGTTCCGCTGATCCACCAGGTCGTCGTCGCGCAGCTGGCCGCTGCCCGTCAGGGCACGCACAAGACGAAGACCCGCGGCGAGGTCCGTGGCGGCGGCAAGAAGCCGTACCGCCAGAAGGGCACCGGTCGCGCCCGTCAGGGTTCGACCCGCGCGCCGCAGTTCGCCGGCGGTGGCGTCGTGCACGGCCCCCAGCCGCGTGACTACTCGCAGCGGACCCCGAAGAAGATGAAGGCCGCCGCCCTGCGCGGTGCCCTCACCGACCGGGCCCGCCACAACCGCATCCACGTCGTCTCCGGCGTGGTCGAGGGCGAGGTCTCCACCAAGGCCGCGAAGACGCTGTTCGGCAAGATCTCGGAGCGCAAGAACCTGCTCCTGGTCGTCGAGCGCGCCGACGAGGCCGCGTGGCTCTCCGCCCGCAACCTGCCCCAGGTTCACATCCTGGAGCCGGGCCAGCTGAACACGTACGACGTTCTCGTCTCCGACGACGTGGTCTTCACCCAGGCCGCCTTCGAGTCCTTCGTGTCCGGACAGCCGGCTGGCCGGTCCACCGACACCGAAGGGACTGAGGTCTGATGGCTATCCGTCACCCCGCCGTCGCCTCGAAGGCCGCCAAGAAGGCCAAGGAGGCGCGCGTCAAGAAGGCGCGTCGTCACGCCGCCGAAGGCAAGAACACGGTCGTCACCCCGGTCAGCAAGGCGTACACGGACCCCCGTGACGTGCTGATCCGCCCGGTGGTCTCCGAGAAGAGCTACGCGCTCCTGGACGAGAACAAGTACACGTTCATCGTCGACCCGCGCTCCAACAAGACCCAGATCAAGCAGGCCGTCGAGACGGTCTTCGAGGTCAAGGTCACCGGGGTCAACACGATCAACCGCATCGGCAAGCGCAAGCGGACCCGCACGGGCTTCGGCCAGCGTGCCGCCACCAAGCGCGCGATCGTGACCCTCGCCGAGGGCGACCGTATCGACATCTTCGGCGGTCCGACCGCCTGAGGGCGGTCCGGACCGTCCGATATCGGACGAGGACTGAGAAATGGGAATCCGCAAGTACAAGCCGACTACGCCGGGCCGTCGTGGCGCCAGCGTCGCCGACTTCGTCGAGGTCACGCGGTCCACGCCGGAGAAGTCGCTGGTTCGCCCCCTGCACAGCAAGGGTGGCCGTAACAACTCCGGTCGTGTGACCGTCCGCCACCAGGGTGGTGGCCACAAGCGCGCCTACCGAGTGATCGACTTCCGTCGTCACGACAAGGACGGCGTGCCGGCGAAGGTCGCGCACATCGAGTACGACCCCAACCGCACCGCGCGCATCGCGCTCCTGCACTACGCGGACGGCGAGAAGCGCTACATCCTGGCCCCCCGGGGCCTGAACCAGGGCGACCGGATCGAGAACGGCCCCGGCGCCGACATCAAGCCCGGCAACAACCTGGCGCTCCGCAACATCCCGGTCGGTACGACGATCCACTCCGTGGAGCTTCGTCCGGGTGGCGGTGCCAAGTTCGCCCGCTCCGCCGGTGCCTCCGTGCAGCTGCTCGCGAAGGAGGGCTCGATGGCCCACCTCCGCATGCCGTCCGGTGAGATCCGCCTGGTCGACGTGCGCTGCCGCGCCACCGTCGGCGAGGTCGGCAACGCCGAGCAGAGCAACATCAACTGGGGCAAGGCCGGCCGCAAGCGGTGGCTGGGCGTCCGCCCGACCGTCCGTGGTGTCGTCATGAACCCGGTCGACCACCCGCACGGTGGTGGTGAGGGCAAGACCTCCGGTGGCCGCCACCCGGTCAGCCCGTGGGGCAAGAAGGAAGGCCGTACTCGTTCGCCCAAGAAGGCGTCGAACAAGTACATCGTCCGCCGCCGCAAGACGAACAAGAAGCGCTAAGGACGGGTTGAGATGCCTCGTAGCTTGAAGAAGGGGCCCTTCGTCGACGACCACCTGCTCAAGAAGGTGGACGCCCAGAACGAAGCCGGCACCAAGAACGTCATCAAGACCTGGTCCCGCCGCTCCATGATCGTGCCGGCCATGCTGGGCCACACGCTGGCGGTGCACAACGGCAAGACCCACATCCCGGTGTTCGTCACCGAGTCGATGGTCGGCCACAAGCTCGGCGAGTTCTCGCCGACGCGCACCTTCCGGGGTCACGTCAAGGACGACCGGAAGTCGAAGCGCCGCTAAGCGGATCGCGTTCAGACACGTAAGAAACTGAAGGGACAACCATGGAAGCCAGGGCCCAGGCGCGGTACATCCGCGTCACGCCCATGAAGGCCCGCCGCGTGGTGGACCTCATCCGTGGCATGGACGCCACGGAGGCCCAGGCCGTCCTGCGATTCGCTCCGCAGGCTGCCTCCGTGCCGGTCGGCAAGGTGCTCGACAGCGCCATCGCCAACGCCGCGCACAACTACGACCACACGGACGCCTCCTCGCTGTTCATCAGCGAGGCGTACGTCGACGAGGGCCCGACCCTGAAGCGGTTCCGTCCGCGTGCCCAGGGCCGTGCCTACCGGATCCGCAAGCGGACCAGCCACATCACCGTGGTCGTCGCCAGCAAGGAAGGAACCCGGTAATGGGCCAGAAGGTAAACCCGCACGGGTTCCGGCTCGGTGTCACCACGGACTTCAAGAGCCGCTGGTACGCCGACAAGCTGTACAAGGACTACGTCAAGGAAGACGTCGCCATCCGTCGGATGCTGACGTCCGGCATGGAGCGCGCCGGCATCTCGAAGGTGGAGATCGAGCGCACCCGTGACCGTGTCCGCGTGGACATCCACACCGCGCGTCCGGGCATCGTGATCGGCCGCCGCGGCGCGGAGGCCGACAAGATCCGCGGTCAGCTGGAGAAGCTGACGGGCAAGCAGGTCCAGCTGAACATCCTCGAGGTCAAGAACCCCGAGACCGACGCCCAGCTGGTCGCCCAGGCCGTCGCCGAGCAGCTGTCCTCCCGTGTCTCCTTCCGCCGTGCCATGCGCAAGAGCATGCAGTCGGCCATGAAGGCGGGCGCCAAGGGCATCAAGATCCAGTGCGGTGGCCGCCTCGGCGGCGCCGAGATGTCCCGCTCGGAGTTCTACCGCGAGGGCCGCGTGCCCCTGCACACGCTCCGCGCGAACGTGGACTACGGCTTCTTCGAGGCCAAGACGACCTTCGGCCGCATCGGCGTGAAGGTCTGGATCTACAAGGGCGACGTCAAGAACATCGCCGAGGTCCGTGCCGAGAACGCCGCGGCCCGTGCGGGCAACCGCCCGGCGCGCGGCGGCTCCGACCGCCCGGCCCGTGGTGGCCGCGGTGGCGAGCGGCGCGGTCGCAAGCCGCAGCAGGCTGCCGGCGCCGAGGCCCCCAAGGCCGAGGCCCCCGCCGCTCCGGCTGAGAGCACCGGAACGGAGGCCTGACCGACATGCTGATCCCCCGTAGGGTCAAGCACCGCAAGCAGCACCACCCGAAGCGCAACGGTATGTCCAAGGGTGGAACGCAGGTTGCGTTCGGCGAGTACGGCATCCAGGCGCTGACCCCGGCGTACGTCACGAACCGCCAGATCGAAGCGGCTCGTATCGCCATGACCCGCCACATCAAGCGTGGCGGCAAGGTCTGGATCAACATCTACCCGGACCGCCCCCTCACCAAGAAGCCGGCCGAGACCCGCATGGGTTCCGGTAAGGGTTCCCCGGAGTGGTGGGTCGCCAACGTCAAGCCCGGACGCGTCATGTTCGAGCTGTCGTACCCCAACGAGAAGATCGCCCGTGAGGCGCTGACCCGTGCGGCCCACAAGCTGCCGATGAAGTGCCGGATCGTCAAGCGCGAGGCAGGTGAAGCGTGATGTCGGCCGGTACCAAGGCGTCCGAGCTGCGCGAGCTGGGCAACGAGGAGCTTCTGGCGAAGCTCCGCGAGGCCAAGGAAGAGCTGTTCAACCTCCGCTTCCAGGCGGCTACGGGGCAGCTCGAGAACCACGGCCGTCTGAAGGCGGTCCGCAAGGACATCGCGCGGATCTACACCCTGATGCGCGAGCGTGAGCTGGGCATCGAAACGGTGGAGAACGCCTGATGAGCGAGAAGAACGTGACTGAGAACACCGAGGCGCGCGGCTTCCGCAAGACCCGCGAGGGTCTGGTCGTCAGCGACAAGATGGACAAGACCGTCGTCGTCGCCGTCGAGGACCGCGTCAAGCACGCGCTGTACGGCAAGGTCATCCGCCGTACCAACAAGCTCAAGGCGCACGACGAGCAGAACGCCGCGGGTGTCGGCGACCGCGTCCTCCTCATGGAGACCCGGCCGCTGTCCGCGACGAAGCGCTGGCGCGTCGTCGAGATCCTCGAGAAGGCCAAGTAAACCTCCTGCGGGGCACCCCTCGCAGGACAGTTCCGCCAGGCTCCAGGGGCCGCTCGGTGAGCGGCCCCTGGGGAACCGGCAGACGATCAGGAGATAGACGTGATCCAGCAGGAGTCGCGACTGCGCGTCGCCGACAACACTGGTGCGAAGGAAATCCTTTGCATCCGTGTGCTCGGTGGCTCCGGTCGCCGCTACGCGGGCATCGGTGACGTCATCGTCGCCACCGTCAAGGACGCGATCCCCGGTGGCAACGTGAAGAAGGGCGACGTCGTCAAGGCTGTCGTCGTGCGCACCGTCAAGGAGCGCCGTCGTCCGGACGGCTCGTACATCCGCTTCGACGAGAACGCCGCCGTCATCCTCAAGAACGACGGCGACCCTCGCGGCACCCGTATCTTCGGCCCGGTCGGCCGTGAGCTGCGCGAGAAGAAGTTCATGAAGATCATCTCGCTCGCGCCGGAGGTGCTGTAAGCATGAAGATCAAGAAGGGCGACCTGGTCCAGGTCATCACCGGCAAGGACAAGGGCAAGCAGGGCAAGGTCATTGCCGCTTACCCGCGCGAGGAGCGCGTCCTGGTCGAGGGTGTCAACCGGGTCAAGAAGCACACGAAGGCCGGCCCGACCGCTCGCGGTTCCCAGGCCGGCGGCATCGTGACCACCGAGGCGCCGATCCACGTCTCCAACGTCCAGCTGGTCGTGGAGCAGGACGGCAAGAAGGTCGTCACGCGTGTCGGTTACCGCTTCGACGACGAAGGCAACAAGATCCGCGTTGCCAAGCGGACGGGTGAGGACATCTGATGGCTACCACCACCACTCCGCGTCTGAAGACGAAGTACCGCGAGGAGATCGCGGGCAAGCTGCGTGACGAGTTCAAGTACGAGAACGTCATGCAGGTCCCGGGCCTCGTCAAGATCGTGGTCAACATGGGTGTGGGCGACGCCGCCCGCGACTCCAAGCTGATCGACGGCGCCGTGCGCGACCTCACCACGATCACCGGTCAGAAGCCGGCCGTCACCAAGGCCCGCAAGTCCATCGCGCAGTTCAAGCTGCGCGAGGGTCAGCCGATCGGTGCCCACGTCACGCTCCGTGGCGACCGCATGTGGGAGTTCCTGGACCGCACCCTGTCGCTCGCGCTGCCGCGCATCCGCGACTTCCGCGGCCTGTCCCCCAAGCAGTTCGACGGCCGTGGCAACTACACCTTCGGTCTCACGGAGCAGGTCATGTTCCACGAGATCGACCAGGACAAGATCGACCGCGTCCGGGGTATGGACATCACCGTGGTCACCACGGCGACCAACGACGAAGAGGGCCGTGCCCTTCTGCGTCACCTCGGCTTCCCGTTCAAGGAGGCGTGAGCGAGATGGCGAAGAAGGCTCTCATCGCGAAGGCTGCTCGCAAGCCCAAGTTCGGCGTGCGCGCGTACACCCGCTGCCAGCGCTGCGGTCGTCCGCACTCCGTCTACCGCAAGTTCGGCCTCTGCCGCGTGTGCCTTCGTGAGATGGCTCACCGTGGCGAGCTGCCGGGCGTGACCAAGAGCTCCTGGTAATCCCCGTAACAAGGGATTCCTGGACCTCTCGGTAAGCAACCGGGCCGGCAGAGGCCGTCGCTCTCATGGCGTAGGCTAGGAGGGTTGGGCCTCTGCCGCCCTGACGCCCGCGGACACAGAGTCCGCAAGTAATTGCTTACTACGCCGTAGGTCCCCGCACCGCACCCGTCCCGTCTGAAGAAGTACGGGGAGAGGGATGGCGCATATAGGAAACCCCGGCGAGAAAGGCCACAGGCCAATTCATGACCATGACTGATCCGATCGCAGACATGCTGACGCGTCTGCGGAACGCGAACTCGGCGTACCACGACTCCGTGGCGATGCCGCACTCGAAGATCAAGTCGCACATCGCGGAGATCCTCCAGCAGGAGGGCTTCATCACGGGCTGGAAGGTCGAGGACGCCGAGGTCGGCAAGAGCCTCGTCCTGGAGCTGAAGTTCGGCCCCAACCGTGAGCGCTCCATCGCGGGCATCAAGCGGATCTCCAAGCCCGGTCTCCGGGTTTACGCGAAGTCCACCAACCTGCCGAAGGTGCTCGGCGGCCTCGGCGTGGCGATCATCTCCACGTCCCACGGGCTCCTCACCGACAAGCAGGCCGGCAAGAAGGGCGTGGGTGGGGAAGTCCTCGCCTACGTCTGGTAGCAGAAGGGAACGGAGGAAACAGCTATGTCGCGTATCGGCAAGCTCCCCATCGCGGTTCCCGCCGGCGTGGACGTCACCATCGACGGCCGTACGGTCAAGGTCAAGGGCCCCAAGGGCGAGCTGACCCACACCGTCGTGGCGCCGATCGAGATCGCCAAGGGCGAGGACGGCACCCTGCAGGTGACCCGCCCCAACGACGAGCGTCAGAGCAAGGCCCTGCACGGCCTCTCCCGCACGCTGGTGGCGAACATGATCACCGGCGTGACCCAGGGTTACGTGAAGAAGCTCGAGATCAGCGGTGTCGGTTACCGCGTGACCGCCAAGGGCGCGAACCTCGAGTTCGCGCTCGGTTACAGCCACCCGATCCTCGTCGAGGCCCCCGAGGGCATCTCCTTCAAGGTCGAGGCTCCGACCCGTTTCTCGGTCGAGGGCATCGACAAGCAGAAGGTCGGCGAGGTCGCGGCCAACATCCGCAAGCTGCGCAAGCCCGACCCGTACAAGGCCAAGGGCGTCAAGTACGAGGGCGAAGTCATCCGCCGCAAGGTCGGAAAGGCGGGTAAGTAAGCCATGGCATACGGGCAGAAGATCCTGAAGGGCGACGCCTACAAGCGCGCCGCGATCAAGCGCCGCCACCTGCGGATCCGCAAGCGGATCAACGGTACGGCGGAGCGTCCCCGTCTCGTCGTGACCCGCTCCAACCGCCACATCGTGGCGCAGGTGATCGACGACCTGAAGGGCCACACCCTGGCCTCGGCGTCCACGCTGGACGCCTCCGTGCGGGGTGGCGAGGGCGACAAGTCCGCGCAGGCCAAGCAGGTCGGCGCCCTGGTCGCCGAGCGGGCCAAGGCCGCCGGTGTCGAGGCCGTCGTGTTCGACCGCGGTGGCAACCAGTACGCCGGGCGCATCGCCGCCCTGGCGGACGCCGCCCGCGAGGCCGGGCTCAAGTTCTGAGCCGCCGTAGCTAGCGGAAAAAGAGAGAGGTAATCCAATGGCTGGACCCCAGCGCCGCGGCAGCGGTGCCGGTGGCGGCGAGCGGCGGGACCGGAAGGGCCGTGACGGCGGCGCTGCTGCCGCCGAGAAGACCGCGTACGTAGAGCGCGTCGTCGCGATCAACCGTGTCGCCAAGGTTGTGAAGGGTGGTCGTCGCTTCAGCTTCACCGCGCTGGTCGTGGTGGGCGACGGTGACGGCACCGTGGGTGTCGGTTACGGCAAGGCCAAGGAGGTGCCGGCCGCCATCGCCAAGGGCGTTGAGGAGGCCAAGAAGCACTTCTTCAAGGTCCCCCGCATCCAGGGCACCATCCCTCACCCCATCCAGGGCGAGAAGGCTGCCGGTGTCGTGCTCCTCAAGCCGGCCTCGCCGGGTACCGGTGTGATCGCCGGTGGTCCCGTGCGTGCCGTGCTGGAGTGCGCCGGCATCCACGACGTGCTGTCGAAGTCGCTCGGCTCCGACAACGCGATCAACATCGTGCACGCGACCGTGGAGGCCCTCAAGGGCCTGCAGCGTCCCGAGGAGATCGCGGCCCGCCGCGGTCTGCCGCTCGAGGACGTCGCCCCCGCGGCTCTCCTGCGTGCGCGTGCCGGGGCAGGTGCGTAATCATGGCGCAGCTCAAGATCACGCAGGTCAAGTCCTACATCGGCAGCAAGCAGAACCACCGTGACACGCTGCGGTCGCTTGGTCTCAAGGGGATCAACACCGTGGTCGTCAAGGAGGACCGCCCCGAGTTCCGCGGCATGGTGCACACCGTCCGCCACCTCGTGACGGTCGAGGAGGTCGACTGATCATGGCGGAGCAGAACCCGCTCAAGATCCACAACCTCCGTCCGGCCCCCGGCGCCAAGACCGCCAAGACCCGTGTCGGTCGTGGTGAGGCGTCGAAGGGTAAGACGGCCGGTCGTGGTACCAAGGGCACCAAGGCCCGCTACCAGGTTCCGGAGCGCTTCGAGGGCGGCCAGATGCCGCTGCACATGCGCCTCCCGAAGCTGAAGGGCTTCAAGAACCCGTTCAAGACCGAGTACCAGGTCGTGAACCTGGACAAGCTCGCCGCCCTCTACCCCGAGGGCGGGGAGGTCACGGTCGCGGACCTGGTCGCCAAGGGTGCCGTTCGCAAGAACAGCCTCGTCAAGGTCCTCGGCCAGGGCGAGATCTCCGTGGCGCTGCAGGTGACGGTGGACGCCGTCTCCGGCTCCGCCAAGGAGAAGATCACCGCCGCCGGCGGTACCGTCACCGAGCTCGTCTGACTCCGTCAGGCGTCTCGATGACATGAGCGATCCCGACCGGGGATACCCCACAAAAGGGGTATCCCCGGTTGGTCGTTCCTAGGGTGGCAGTCTCGCCGGTAAGGTGGCCTGCACTGCCAACTTTCACGAGATGCCCCGGCCGGGGCACCTTGAGCGGCAGTTGACCGTTACGTATTCGTCGAACCTCAAGACCGTCACCCTTGACGCACTGGCGCGGGGGTCGCAGGAGGCACCGTGCTCACCGCGTTCGCCCGGGCGTTCAAGACGCCCGACCTGCGCAAGAAGCTCCTCTTCACGCTCGGCATCATCGTGGTGTACCGGGTCGGTACCCACATCCCGATCCCCGGCGTGGACTACCGCGCCGTACAGGCGTGCGTGGACCAGGCATCCGGCAACCAGGGCCTGTTCGGTCTGGTCAACATGTTCAGCGGCGGTGCGCTGCTCCAGATCACGATCTTCGCGCTGGGAATCATGCCGTACATCACGGCGAGCATCATCCTCCAGCTGCTGACCGTGGTCATCCCGCGCCTGGAGGCCCTCAAGAAGGAGGGGCAGGCGGGTACCGCGAAGATCACGCAGTACACCCGCTACCTCACGGTGGCGCTGGCCGTCCTCCAGGGCACCGGTCTGGTCGCCACCGCCCGCAGCGGCGCGCTGTTCAGCGGCTGCCCGCAGGCCGGCTCGATCGTGCCGGACCAGTCGATCTTCGTGACCATCACGATGGTCATCACCATGACCGCCGGTACGGCCACCGTCATGTGGCTCGGTGAGCTGATCACCGACCGCGGCATCGGCAACGGCATGTCCATCCTGATGTTCATCTCCATCGCCGCCACCTTCCCGGCCGCCCTGTGGTCGATCAAGGAGCAGGGTGACCTCGCGGACGGCTGGATCGAGTTCGGCACCGTCATCCTCGTCGGCCTGGTGATGGTCGGCCTGGTGGTCTTCGTCGAGCAGGCCCAGCGCCGGATCCCCGTGCAGTACGCGAAGCGGATGATCGGGCGCCGTGCCTACGGCGGTACGTCCACGTACATCCCGCTGAAGGTGAACCAGGCCGGTGTGATCCCGGTCATCTTCGCCTCCTCGCTGCTCTACATCCCGGCGCTGATCGCTCAGTTCTCGAACAGCAACTCGGGCTGGAAGACCTGGATCGAGTCCAATCTCGTCCGCGGTGACCACCCGATTTACATCACGATGTACTTTCTGCTCATCGTGTTCTTCGCCTTCTTCTATGTGGCCATCTCCTTCAACCCCGAAGACGTTGCCGACAACATGAAGAAGTATGGTGGCTTCATCCCGGGCATCCGGGCTGGCCGACCGACCGCTGAGTACCTGTCGTACGTGCTCAACCGGATCACCTGGCCGGGCTCGCTGTATCTGGGTCTGATCGCTCTCGTCCCGACGATGGCGTTGGTCGGTTTCAATGCAAACCAGAACTTCCCGTTCGGTGGAACCAGCATCCTGATCATCGTGGGTGTGGGCCTCGAGACGGTGAAGCAGATCGAGAGCCAGCTCCAGCAGCGCAATTACGAAGGGTTCCTCCGCTGATGCGAATCGTCCTCGTCGGGCCGCCGGGCGCGGGTAAGGGCACGCAGGCCACCCGACTCGCCGAGAAGCTCCGCGTACCGCACATCTCCACGGGCGACCTGTTCCGCGCCAACATCAGCCGGCAGACGGAGCTCGGCAAGCTCGCGAAGTCCTACATGGACGCCGGGAACCTCGTCCCCGACGAGGTCACCATCGCCATGGCCAAGGACCGCATGGAGCAGCCCGACGCCGAGAACGGCTTCCTGCTCGACGGCTTCCCGCGCAACGTCTCGCAGGCCGAGGCGCTGGACGAGCTGCTGCAGGGCGAGGACATCACGCTGGACGCGGTGCTGGACCTGGAGGCGCCCGAGGAGGAGGTCGTCAAGCGGATCGCCGGCCGGCGCATCTGCCGCAACGACTCCGCCCACGTCTTCCACGTGACGTACAAGAAGCCGGCGAAGGACGGCGTCTGCGACGTCTGCGGCGGTGAGCTGTACCAGCGCGACGACGACACCGAGGCGACGGTCCGCAACCGGCTGGAGGTCTACCACACGCAGACCGAGCCGATCATCGACTACTACAAGACCCAGGGCCTGGTCGTCACCATCGAGGCGATGGGCCCGGTCGACGAGGTCACCGAGCGCGCGCTGGCCGCGCTCACGCGCGAGGACGCGTAACCCCGCCCGCCCCGCGTACAGCCGCGGCTCCCGCCGAACGGGGCCGCGGCTGCGGCGTGCGGGCCCTGCGGGAGCGGCCCGGAGCCGTTGCGGCGCGGGCCGGACCGCGGCTTCCCGCCGCGGCGCCGGCTCCCGGTGCGTCGGCCGCGCGGTCCGCGGGGTGCCCGTCCGCGGCCGTGCGGTGCGCGGGTCGCTCCCCGTCCGCGGCCGCCCGGTGCGGCCCCCGGACGGCGGCCGTCCCGCCTCCTCGGCCGCCCCCGCCCGTAGCCCGCATGCCGGGCGCCGTGCGCGGGCCCGCCCCGTCGCGGTCCGCTGCCGCCCGGCCGCGCGCCCCGGGGTGTGCACCGGCGGCGCGGCCGGCCGGTCCGCCGTGCGAGTTCAGCCCCGGCCCGCTGCCACGTATCGTGGACAGCGCCCCACCCCCCGGTCCGAGAAAGGCCCCGTTCCCCATGGTGCAGATCAAGTCCCCCGAGCAGATCGCCACGATGCGTGCGGCGGGCCTGGTCGTGGCCGCCATCCACGCGGCCACCCGTGAGGCCGCGGTGCCCGGGGCCACCACGAAGGACCTGGACGAGGTGGCGCGCAAGGTCCTCGCCGAGCACGGTGCCAAGTCGAACTTCCTCGGCTACGGCGGCTTCCCCGCGACGATCTGCACCTCCGTGAACGAGGTCGTCGTCCACGGCATCCCGTCCGAGGACGTCGTCCTCAAGGACGGCGACATCATCTCCATCGACTGCGGCGCGATCGTCGACGGCTGGCACGGCGACGCCGCCTACACCGCGTTCGTGGGGTCCGGTCACGCGCCGGAGCTGGTCGAGCTCTCCCGGGTGACCGAGGAGTCGATGTGGGCCGGCATCGCCGCGATGAAGCAGGGCAACCGCCTCGTCGACATCTCCAAGGCGATCGAGACCTACATCCGCCGCCAGCCCCGGGTGGGCGGCGGCCGCTACGGCATCGTCGAGGACTACGGCGGCCACGGCATCGGCACCGAGATGCACATGGACCCGCACCTGCTGAACTACGTCGACCGGCGCCGCGGCAAGGGCCCGCGCCTGGTGCCCGGCTTCTGCCTGGCCATCGAGCCGATGGTGTCCCTGGGCACCCCGCGCACCGAGGTCCTGGAGGACGACTGGACGGTCGTCACCACCGACGGCACCTGGTCCTCCCACTGGGAGCACTCCGTCGCCCTCACCGAGCAGGGCCCCCTGGTGCTGACCGCCCCCGACGGCGGCCGGGCCAAGCTCGCCGAGTACGGCATCACGGCCGCGCCCGATCCGCTGGCGTAAGGATCTCCCCGACGGGGCAGACTGCCTCGATTCGTCTTTCCGGGTGCCCTGACGTAGACTGACTCGTCGGCTCTTGTGTACCCGCATGTCCGCATGCCCGCGGACAGTGCGGCCCGCACAGAGCCGATCAAGGTAGTCGATTCGAAGGGCGAAGCGTGGCCAAGAAGCAAGGTGCCATCGAGATCGAGGGCACTGTCGTCGAGTCTCTGCCGAACGCCATGTTCAAGGTCGAGCTCCAGAACGGCCACCAGGTCCTGGCACACATCAGCGGCAAGATGCGCATGCACTACATCCGCATCCTCCCTGACGACCGGGTCGTGGTGGAGCTGTCTCCGTACGACCTGACGCGTGGCCGGATCGTCTACCGTTACAAGTAGATCTTGCCCGGGTCCCGTGTGAGCGGGGCCGCCGGCAACTGACCCGGAGAGCCTCACCCCATGAAGGTCAAGCCGAGCGTCAAGAAGATCTGCGACAAGTGCAGGGTGATCCGCCGTCACGGCCGGGTCATGATCATCTGTGACAACCCGCGCCACAAGCAGCGCCAGGGCTGATCGCACACCGATCTCACCCTCTGCACCTCTGCCGCAGAGTTTCGCGCGACGCGAGCTGAATATGTTCATACGCAGGACCCGGACGGGAAGTCTTCCGTCCGACACCCCCGGTTTCGGAGGCCGGGGACCCAGTTCGTACCTCGTACGGCGGCTGGGAGCCGGTTCTGCGGAAGACCTCCGAAGAATCACCAGGAGCCATTGAATGGCACGCGTTTCCGGTGTTGACATCCCGCGCGACAAGCGCGTGGAGGTCGCCCTCACCTACGTGTTCGGCATCGGCCGGACCCTCTCGCAGGCGACGCTGGCGGCGACCGGCGTCGACCCCAACACCCGCGTCCGCGACCTGAGCGAAGAGCAGCTCGTCGCGATCCGCGAGTACGTCGACAACAACATCAAGACCGAGGGTGACCTCCGTCGTGAGATCCAGGCCGACATCCGCCGCAAGGTGGAGATCGGCTGCTACCAGGGTCTGCGTCACCGTCGCGGTCTGCCCGTCCGCGGTCAGCGCACCAGCACCAACGCCCGTACCCGCAAGGGCCCGCGTCGCGCCATCGCCGGCAAGAAGAAGCCGGGCAAGAAGTAGTCCGCAGCGGACACCTGTCCACGGTCTTCGCTGTAGGACCGACCACCTCCCGTAGGAGTTTGTAGATGCCCCCCAAGGGACGTCAGGGCGCTGCCAAGAAGGTGCGCCGCAAGGAAAAGAAGAACGTCGCTCACGGCCACGCGCACATCAAGAGCACGTTCAACAACACGATCGTGTCCATCACGGACCCGTCCGGCAACGTGATCTCCTGGGCCTCCGCCGGCCACGTCGGCTTCAAGGGCTCCCGGAAGTCCACGCCGTTCGCCGCGCAGATGGCCGCCGAGTCGGCTGCCCGCCGTGCCCAGGAGCACGGCATGCGCAAGGTCGACGTGTTCGTGAAGGGTCCGGGTTCCGGTCGTGAGACCGCGATCCGCTCCCTGCAGGCCACGGGTCTGGAGGTCGGCTCCATCCAGGACGTCACCCCCACCCCGCACAACGGCTGCCGTCCGCCGAAGCGCCGCCGGGTCTGATCCGCGGTCCGCGGCGGGTGGCCGTCGGCCGGGGGTGCGGGGGTTGTCCCCCGTACGACTGCGGTACGGCTGCCGTCCGCCGAAGCGCCGCCGGGTCTGATCCGCGGTCCGCGGCGGCCTCGGCCGCCGCGGGTCCGGTGCCGGTCCGCTTCCGGTGTGGTGTTCGGGCGGTACGTCCCTCAGGGCCGTGCCGCCCGTACCCTTGCAGTACCCGTGCTCTCCCGGGCGCGGTCTCCGTCGGGCGTCAAATAGCGGGCGTCCACGAAAGAAGGATCTGATCCACACATGCTGATCGCTCAGCGTCCCTCGTTGACCGAAGAGGTCGTCGACGAGTTCCGCTCCCGGTTCGTGATCGAGCCGCTGGAGCCGGGCTTCGGCTACACCCTCGGCAACTCCCTCCGCCGTACCCTCCTGTCCTCGATCCCGGGTGCCGCCGTCACCAGCATCCGCATCGACGGCGTCCTGCACGAGTTCACCACCGTGCCGGGCGTCAAGGAGGACGTCACCGACCTGATCCTCAACATCAAGCAGCTGGTCGTCTCCTCGGAGCACGACGAGCCGGTCGTGATGTACCTGCGCAAGCAGGGCCCGGGTCTGGTCACCGCCGCCGACATCGCGCCCCCGGCCGGTGTCGAGGTGCACAACCCCGACCTCGTCCTCGCCTCGCTCAACGGCAAGGGCAAGCTGGAGATGGAGCTGACCGTGGAGCGCGGTCGCGGCTACGTCTCCGCCGTGCAGAACAAGCAGGTGGGCCAGGAGATCGGCCGTATCCCGGTCGACTCGATCTACTCGCCGGTGCTCAAGGTCACGTACAAGGTCGAGGCCACGCGTGTCGAGCAGCGCACCGACTTCGACAAGCTGATCGTCGACGTCGAGACCAAGCAGGCCATGCGGCCGCGTGACGCCATGGCGTCGGCCGGCAAGACCCTGGTCGAGCTGTTCGGTCTCGCCCGCGAGCTGAACATCGACGCCGAGGGCATCGACATGGGCCCGTCCCCCACGGACGCCGCCCTGGCCGCCGACCTCGCGCTGCCGATCGAGGAGCTGGAGCTCACCGTCCGCTCCTACAACTGCCTCAAGCGCGAGGGCATCCACTCCGTGGGTGAGCTCGTCGCCCGCTCCGAGGCCGACCTGCTGGACATCCGCAACTTCGGCGCGAAGTCCATCGACGAGGTCAAGGCGAAGCTGGCCGGCATGGGCCTGGCCCTGAAGGACAGCCCGCCCGGATTCGACCCGACCGCCGCCGCCGACGCCTTCGGCGCCGACGACGACGCGGACGCCGGGTTCGTGGAGACCGAGCAGTACTGAGTGCTCCACCCCTTCCGGGGCGCCCCCTGGGGGACGCCCCGGATCTCCGACAGGCAAACCCGCCTGCTCGGATACTGACCCCGGTACCTGACACGGCCGGGGCAGACACACAGGAGAAGAACCATGCCGAAGCCCACCAAGGGTGCCCGTCTGGGCGGCAGCGCCGCGCACGAGAAGCTGCTCCTCGCGAACCTCGCGAAGGCGCTGTTCGAGCACGGCCGCATCACCACCACCGAGGCGAAGGCCCGCCGCCTGCGCCCGTACGCCGAGCGTCTGGTCACCAAGGCGAAGAAGGGCGACCTTCACAACCGCCGCCAGGTGCTCCAGGTCATCACGGACAAGAGCATCGTCCACACGCTCTTCACCGAGATCGGCCCGCGGTACGAGAACCGTCCCGGTGGCTACACCCGCATCACCAAGATCGGTAACCGCCGGGGCGACAACGCGCCCATGGCCGTGATCGAGCTGGTCGAGGCGCTGACCGTGCAGCAGAACGCCGTGGGTGAGGCCGAGGCCGCCACCAAGCGCGCGGTCAAGGAGGCCGAGGAGGCCAAGGCCGAGACCCAGGCCGAGGAGACCGAGGCCGCCGAGGCTCCCGCCGAGGAGTCCAAGGACGCGTGAGCGTTCGCCGGGGACCGCCGGCCGATGCCACGGCGCAGCCGTGGCGGCCGTGAGGTTCCCGCGCCCCTCAGGGGCGTTGGCGGGCCCGCCCCCTACCCGGGGCGGGCCCGCTTTGCCGTACCGGAGAGGATCCCTGTGTGAGTGACGAAGTACAGCCCGGGCTCGTCCGGGTCCGGCTCGACCTGTCCTACGACGGCGGCGGCTTCCACGGCTGGGCCAAGCAGGCCGGCGGTGAGCGGACCGTGCAGGCCGAGGTCGAGGACGCGCTGCGGACCGTGACCCGGTCGGGCGCGACCACGTACGACCTGACCGTGGCCGGCCGCACGGACGCCGGTGTGCACGCGCGCGGCCAGGTCGCGCACGTCGACCTCCCCGCGCAGCTGTGGGCGGAGCACCGCGAGAAGCTGCTGAAGCGGCTGGCCGGGCGGCTGCCGAAGGACGTCCGGGTGTGGGCGCTCAGCGAGGCCCCGGCGGGCTTCGACGCGCGTTTCGCGGCGCTGTGGCGGCGCTACGTCTACCGTGTCTGCGACCGGCCCGGCGGGGTGGACCCGTTGCTGCGCAACCATGTGCTCTGGCACGACCGGCCGTTGGACACGGGCGTGATGGACGCCGCCGCCCGGTCCCTCGTCGGGGAGCACGACTTCGCCGCGTACGCGAAGAAGCGGGTGGGCGCCTCCACCGTCCGCGAGATCCTGGGCTTCGAGGTGCGGCGCACCGCCGGCGGCGTCGTGGAGATCGAGGTCCGCGCCGACGCGTTCTGCCACAACCAGGTGCGCTCCATGGTGGGGGCGCTGCTGTTCGTCGGCGACGGCCACCGGGACGTGACGTGGCCGCGCAAGGTCCTCGACGCACGGGTCCGTGACAGTGCCGTGCACGTCGTACGCCCGCACGGGCTGACCCTGGAAGAGGTCGCCTACCCGTCCGACGGCCTGCTCGCCGACCGCCAGCGCCAGGCCCGCCGGGTGCGCGGCCAGGTGCACTGAAGGCCCGCCGCACCGCGGAAGCGGGGCCGCCCCGGCGGCGCGTGCCCGGGGCCCGCTCGGGGCTGTGCGGGCGGGCTGTGCGGGCGGGCGGCGCGGGGCGGGGCGGATGCGCCCCGCGGCCGCGGCGGGCGGGCCTCAGCCCTGGGCCGCCGCGGAGGCCTGGGCCTCGCCGCGGCGGCGTATCTGGCGGAAGGCGAACTCCGCGAGGTCGTCGCCCTGGGTGAAGACCGCGGTGTCCTTGGTGGTGACGTCCTTGCCGTCGGTGAAGCCGGTGACGGTGAAGTAGGCGTAGCGGCCGTAGCTGTTGGTGGTGGAGCGGCAGACGGCACCGGCGCAGAAGGGCTTGACGCCGTTCCCGGGCAGGGCGCGCACCAGGCTCCCGGAGTCGGCCTCGCCCTTGGCCGCGGTGGCCTCGGCCTCGGTGTCGAAGACGGCCACGCCGACGGTGACCGCGATGCCGTCCTTGACGTAGGTCACCCGCAGCAGCCGGGTGCAGCCGCCGTCCGTGAGGACCTTGGGCAAAGTGCCCTGGGCACCCTCGGCGCAGTCCTTGGTGTCCGCGGTCGGGCCCTTGCGGTAGACGGTCTCGCCCATGGTCAGCTGGGTGCCGGGGAAGAGGATGTCCGGGCTGAGGGGGGCCGTGTCCTTCTGCGCGGACGCGATGAAGTCCTTCGGGTCCAGGGGCGGCGGGGCCGTGGTCGGATCGAAGGACGGGGCCGGGCCGGAGGAGGTGGGCAGGCCCGCCGTGGCCGGCAGCGAGGAGGCCGGGCGGCCCTCGTTCGTGCCGCCGCCGTTCGCCGAGACCACCGCCATGGCCACGGCCGCGCCCACGGCCACCGTGGCGAACGCGCCGCCGCCGATGACCAGCAGCCTGCGCCGCTTCTTGCGCGCCTCGGAGGCCTCCGCCAGCGCCGCCCAGTCCGGGGTGCGGTCGGCGCCGCTGTGCCAGGACTGCTGCGCGTTCGATTTCCAGGGATCCCACTGGGACGGAGGTCCCCCCTGCCCATAGCTCATGGGGGTGCATCTTAGAGGTGCCCGGACGCAGTGGTGGGCCGCGTTCCGCTCCGCCCGGGCGCGGGCCCGGCCGGCGCGCGCCGGGGCCCCGCTGCCCGCGCCGGGGCGCCCGGGCCGGCCGGGTCACCGGGGGTGTACGGCGCCGCCCGCACGTCGCTGACCTGCGGTGATTCTGCTGCTAGGGGTCCGGCGCGGGCGGTCTCGCCGGTCCCGCCGGAGCTGCCCGCCGGGCGTCCGGGCGCCTGGCCCGCACCCTGCGCATGCGGCCCCTCACGGCGGGTGCGGCCGGGCGCCGCCGGGCGCGGGCGGTGCGGTCGGGTGCCGTCCGGTGTCCGAGCGGGCTGCCGTACCGTGTCTGAGCAGGGCGTACGGGCCGCCGGGCACGGGCCGCGCCGGGTCGGCCGGACTCGTTTTGACCCGGCCGTGGCGCCGCAGGTATCCTGCGTGTTCGTTGTGTATTGGCTTGCTCATTCTCACGGGACGGGCCCTTACACCGGTCCACCGGGCCGATGACCAGCGACCAGCACGCGGTTTGCGTCACCGCAGTGCGGTCTGGGCTGTCGTGATCGTCTTCGGTGGCCTTGTCAGGACCATCCACTGAAGAAGCGAAGGCTACGAACCGTGCGTACGTACAGCCCCAAGCCCGGCGATGTGACGCGCCAGTGGCACGTCATCGACGCCCAGGACGTTGTCCTCGGCCGTCTCGCCACCACCGCAGCCACCCTTCTGCGGGGCAAGCACAAGCCGATCTACGCCCCCCACGTCGACGCTGGTGACTTCGTCATCATCATCAACGCGGACAAGGTGCACCTGTCCGGCAACAAGCGGACCCAGAAGATGGCGTACCGCCACTCCGGTTACCCGGGTGGTCTGCGTTCCGTCCGTTACGACGAGCTGCTGGCGAAGAACCCCGAGAAGGCCGTCGAGAAGGCCGTCAAGGGCATGCTTCCCAAGAACACCCTGGGCCGTCAGATGCTCACGAAGCTGAAGGTCTACTCGGGCGACCAGCACCCGCACGCTGCGCAGCAGCCGGTGCCGTTCGAGATCACCCAGGTCGCGCAGTAAGTCCGGCCACCCCCTAAGACTGAACAGAATCTGAGGAGAATCGTGGCCGAGACCACTGCCGAGCAGCCGCTCGAAGAGCTTGACATCGACAGCTACACCACCGAGACCGAGGTCCCGGTGGAGGGCGAGTACACCTCCGAGTCCCTCGCCTCCCGCTTCGGCGAGCCCCAGCCGGCCGCCGGCCTGGGCCGTCGCAAGAACGCCATCGCCCGCGTCCGGATCGTCCCGGGCACCGGCAAGTGGAAGATCAACGGTCGCACCCTCGAGGACTACTTCCCGAACAAGGTGCACCAGCAGGAAGTCAACGAGCCGTTCAAGGTCCTGGAGCTCGAGGGCCGTTACGACGTCGTCGCCCGCATCGCCGGCGGCGGTGTCTCCGGCCAGGCCGGCGCCCTGCGTCTCGGTGTCGCCCGTGCGCTGAACGAGGCCGACGTCGACAACAACCGCGGCGCGCTGAAGAAGGCCGGCTTCCTCCGCCGCGACGACCGTGCGGTCGAGCGCAAGAAGGCCGGTCTGAAGAAGGCCCGCAAGGCTCCGCAGTACAGCAAGCGCTAAGCTTCGCTGCCTGCTCGTACGCCGATGGGGCCCCGCGCCCCGACCCGCGTACTCCGAACGCCCCGGCGGCACGCCACAGTGCCGCCGGGGCGTTCGTTTATCCCAGTGATGGGCGTATAACGACACAAGACGTTCTACGGCTTGTGTGATGTGATGCTCTGGCTCGAGAGCCCGGGAACGGAAGCGGCGTGCGCGAGCCGCACCGGCACACCCTTCCCGAACTGACGCTTTTCTCAGGAGGACAAGTGGGACGACTCTTCGGCACGGACGGCGTGCGCGGTGTCGCCAACGCGGATCTGACGGCCGAGATGGCTCTCGGTCTCTCCGTCGCGGCGGCGCATGTGCTGGCCGAGGCGGGCACCTTCGAGGGCCACCGGCCGACCGCGGTGGTCGGACGGGACCCGCGCGCGTCCGGGGAGTTCCTGGAAGCCGCGGTCGTCGCCGGGCTGGCCAGCGCCGGGGTGGACGTGCTGCGGGTCGGCGTGCTGCCGACGCCCGCCGTCGCCTATCTGACCGGCGCCCTCGGCGCCGACCTCGGCGTCATGCTGTCCGCCAGCCACAACGCCATGCCCGACAACGGCATCAAGTTCTTCGCCCGCGGCGGCCACAAGCTCGCCGACGAGCTGGAGGACCGGATCGAGTCCGTGTACGAGGAGCACCGCACGGGCGCCCCCTGGGACCGGCCCACCGGAGCCGGCGTCGGCCGCGTGCGCACCTATGACGAGGGATTCGACAAGTACGTCGCCCACCTCGTGGGTGTGCTGCCCAACCGGCTCGACGGGCTGCGGATCGTCCTGGACGAGGCGCACGGCGCGGCCGCCCGGGTCTCGCCCGAGGCGTTCTCGCGCGCCGGGGCCGAGGTCGTCACCATCGGGGCCGAGCCCGACGGGCTCAACATCAACGACGGCTGCGGCTCCACCCACCTCGACAAGCTGAAGGCCGCCGTCGTCGAGCACGGCGCGGCCCTCGGCATCGCGCACGACGGCGACGCCGACCGCTGCCTCGCCGTCGACCACACCGGTGCGGAGGTCGACGGCGACCAGATCCTCGCCGTCCTCGCCCTCGCCATGCGCGAGCGCGAGGCGCTGCGCTCCGACACCGTGGTGGCGACCGTCATGTCCAACCTCGGCTTCAAGCTCGCCATGGAGCGCGAGGGAATCCAGCTGGTGCAGACCGCCGTCGGCGACCGCTACGTGCTGGAGGAGATGAAGCGGCACGGCTACGCCCTCGGCGGCGAGCAGTCCGGGCACGTGATCATCCTCGACCACGCCACCACCGGCGACGGCACCCTCACCGGCCTGATGCTGGCCGCCCGGGTGGTGCAGAGCGGGCGCAGCCTGCGGGACCTCGCCGGTGTGATGCAGCGGCTGCCGCAGGTGCTCATCAACGTGCCCGACGTGGACAAGTCCCGGGTCACGACGTCCGCCGAACTGTCGGCCGCCGTCACCGAGGCCGAGCGGGAACTGGGCGGGACCGGACGCGTCCTGCTGCGCTCCTCCGGCACCGAGCCGCTGGTCCGGGTGATGGTCGAGGCCGCGGACATCGACCACGCGCGGTCCGTCGCCGGGCGGCTCGCCGACGCGGTGAAGTCCGCGCTCGGCTGATCCGGCCGCACCGGCCGCACCGGCCGCACCGGCCGCACCGGCCGTACCGGCCGACGCCGTCCCCGGCCCGGCTGCCGTCCTCGGTCCGGCCGCATCGGTCCCGGCCGGTCGGGCGTCCGTCCTCGGTCGGGCGTCCGTCGTCGGTCCGGCGTCCGTCGTCGGTCCAGCCGCGGTCCTCGGTCTCGGTCGTCCCGCCGGCCGCTTCGGCCCCGGTCCCGTCGGCCGGCCGGGACCGGCGGCGCCGGGCTCCGGAGTACCGGATCCGAGGACGCCGGACCGAGGAGCCGGACCGAGGAGCCGGACCGAGGACGCCGGTTCGAAGGGTGCCTTCGAGGCGTCAGGTGCCGTGCCGCGGCGGGCGGGTCGCCCGCCGCGGCCTCCCGTACGGCCGGCCCTCTCCGGTGCCGGTCCGCGCTCCGGCAAGCCGCGGCGTTCCCGTGCGGCCCGCGCCGCCGGGGCGCCTGCCCTCAGCCGCGCACGGAGGCCCTGCGCTGCCTGGCCCAGTGCCACTTCTGGGCCAGCAGCGTCAGCGTGCCCGCGACGATGATCGCGCCCAGGTTGCTCAGGAGCTGGACCGTGGAGCCCCAGGTCTGCGGGTAGTCGCGGTAGCTGAGGGCCATGGCGGCGTTGGCGGCCGCCGGGACCGTGGTGACCGAGATGGCCACGCCGATCAGGGCACCCGACTTGGCCGAGGTCAGGGACAGGGTGCCGGCGATGCCGGCGAGGAACGCCACCACGAACGACGTCATGTTGGGCTGCCAGATGAAGGCGGTGTTGGGGCGGGGCGCCTCGATCATGCTTTCCCGGAACAGACTGAAGGCGTCCATCAGCGACCCGAAGCCCGCGGTCAGCACCATGGCGACGGCGAACCCGGCGAGCAGCGCCCACAGCGAGCGCCACGCCGACCGCGGGGTGCGCTGCACGAGGGCCGTGCTGACGCCGGCCAGCGGCCCGAACTCGGGGCCGACGGCCATCGCGCCCACGATGAGGATGGCGTTGTCGAGCATCACACCGCAGGCCGCGATCATGGTGGCGACGCTCAGGAAGCCGACGTAGGTGATGCTGATCGTCGACTCCTCGTGCGTCACCTCCGTCAGCTGCTCCCACAGGACCGCGTCGGCCGGCTCGCCGGGAGCCTCCCGCTCGGCCCGCTCGGCGTGCGCGGACAGCGACAGTTCGACGTTCTCCACCGCGATCGAGCCCGCCGACACGATCCCCAGGCCCTCAAGGCCGCCGATGAGCCCGTCGGCGGCCTCCCGGGCCACGTCGCACAGGACGACATCCCCGGCGGGACTGCGGGCGGCACCCGGCAGGACCACCAGGTGCGCGGTGCCCGGCGCGTGCTCGATCAGCCGGATGACGGCCTCGGTCGTCTCGGCCGGTGTGATCAGGCGCAGGTGCAGCATGCGCTCTTTGTAGCAGCCGGGGGAGGCCGGCCCTCAGAGCTTGCGCAGGCTCAGACGCTGCACCTTGTGGTCGGGGCCCTTGCGGACGACCAGGGTGGCGCGGCCGCGGGTGGGGGCGATGTTCTCCTCCAGATTGGGCCGGTTGACGGTGCGCCACATCGTGCGCGCGTACTCCAGTGCCTCCTCCTGCGACACCTGCGTGTACCGGCGGAAGTACGAGGAGGGGTTCTGGAACGCCGTCTCCCGCAGCCGCTGGAAGCGGTTGAGGTACCAGCGCTCGATGTCCTCCGTGCGGGCGTCGACGTACACGCTGAAGTCGAAGTAGTCGGCCAGACCCACCCGGGTGCGGCCGTCCGTGCCGGGCAGGGCCGGCTGGAGGACGTTGAGGCCCTCGACGATCAGGATGTCCGGGCGGCGGACCGTGAGCTTCTCGCCGGGCACGATGTCGTAGATCAGGTGCGAGTAGACCGGGGCCGTGACCTCGTCCTTGCCGGCCTTGATGTCGGCGACGAACCGGGTCAGGGCCCGCCGGTCGTACGACTCGGGGAAGCCCTTCCGGGACATCAGGCCGCGCGCCCGGAGCTCCCGGGTCGGCAGCAGGAACCCGTCGGTGGTGACCAGTTCCACCCGCGGATGCTCCGGCCAGCGCGACAGCAGCGCCCGCAGCAGCCGGGCCACGGTCGACTTGCCGACCGCGACCGACCCGGCGACCCCTATCACGAACGGGGTGCCGGACTGCGAGCCCTGCTCGCCGAGGAACGTGTTCAGCGCGCCGCGCAGCCCGTCCGTCGCACCGACGTACAGGTTGAGCAGCCGGGACAGCGGCAGGTACACGTCCCGCACCTCGTCGAGGTCGATGACGTCGCCGAGACCGCGCAGCTTCTCGACCTCCTCGGCGGTGAGCGGCAGCGGCGTCTTGTCGCGCAGCGCGCTCCACTCGGCTCGGGTGAGGTCGACGTAGGGAGTCGCCTCCGGCCTGGGCCGGTGGGCGCTCCGGGGCATCGAGGAGACCGGAGAGATCACAGTTCATTGTTAACGGAGTTCGCCCCCGGCGGCGGGTGGGCTCCGTCACCCCGGGGGCGGCCGTGCTCCGGTGCCGCCGTGTCCCGGCCGGCCGTGTGCGCTCCGTGCGACGCCCGCGACGGGCGACGGAAACGGGCCGAGAATTTCCGGAATCGGGCACGCGGAGCCGTGTTCGGTCACCGGCCCGACCGTAGGCTGCCGCACATGTGTGGAATCGTGGGATACGTAGGGCCCCAGTCGGCCCTCGACGTCGTCATGGCCGGCCTCAAGCGGCTGGAGTACCGCGGGTACGACTCGGCGGGCGTCGCCGTGCTCGCGGACGGCGGACTCGCCACCGCGAAGCGGGCCGGCAAGCTCGTCAACCTCGACAAGGAACTGGCCGAGCACCCGCTGCCGGCCGGCACCACCGGCATCGGACACACCCGCTGGGCCACCCACGGCGCGCCCACCGACGCCAACGCCCACCCCCACCTGGACAACGCCGGACGGGTGGCCGTCGTCCACAACGGGATCATCGAGAACTTCGCCGCGCTGCGCGCCGAACTCGCCGGACGCGGCCATGTCCTGACGTCCGAGACGGACACCGAGGTCGTGGCCCACCTGCTGGCGGAGGAGTGCTCCGGCACGGCCGGCCTCGCCGAGGCCATGCGGCTGGTGTGCCGCCGCCTCCAGGGCGCCTTCACCCTCGTCGCGGTGCACACCGACGACCCGGACGTGGTCGTGGGCGCGCGCCGCAACTCCCCGCTCGTGGTGGGTGTGGGGGAGGGCGAGGCGTTCCTCGCCTCCGACGTCGCCGCGTTCATCGCGCACACCCGGTCGGCGATCGAGCTCGGCCAGGACCAGGTGGTCGAACTGCGCCGCGACGGCGTCACGGTGACCGGCTTCGACGGCACCCCCGCCGACGTGCACCCCTATCACGTCGACTGGGACGCCGCCGCCGCCGAGAAGGGCGGCTACGACTACTTCATGCTCAAGGAGATCGCCGAACAGCCCAAGGCGGTCGCCGACACCCTGCTCGGCCGCGTCGACGCGGCCGGATCGCTGACCCTGGACGAGGTCCGGATCGGGGCGGCCGAACTCCGCGAGACGGACAAGGTCGTCATCGTCGCCTGCGGCACGGCCCATCACGCCGGACTGATCGCCAAGTACGCCGTCGAGCACTGGACCCGTGTCCCCTGCGAGGTGGAGCTGGCCAGCGAGTTCCGCTACCGCGACCCGATCCTCGACCCCCGCACGCTGGTCGTCGCCATCTCGCAGTCCGGCGAGACCATGGACACGCTGATGGCGCTGCGGCACGCCCGCGAACAGGGCTCCAAGGTCCTCGCCATCTGCAACACGAACGGCTCCACCATCCCCCGCGAGTCGGACGCCGTGCTCTACACGCACGCCGGGCCGGAGGTGGCGGTGGCCTCCACCAAGGCGTTCCTGACCCAGCTCGTGGCCTGCTACCTCGTCGCCCTCTACCTGGGCCAGGTCCGCGGCACCCGGCGGGCCGACGAGATCCGGGCCGTCGTCCGGGACCTGTCGCGCATCCCCGGCGCGGTGGAGGAGGTCCTGCGCACCATGGAGCCGGTGCGCGAGCTGGCCCGCACCCTGGCCGACCGGAACACCGTCCTGTTCCTCGGCCGCCACGTGGGCCACCCGGTGGCCCTGGAGGGCGCCCTCAAACTCAAGGAACTCGCCTACATGCACGCCGAGGGCTTCGCGGCGGGCGAACTCAAGCACGGCCCGATCGCGCTGATCGAGGAGGGCGTCCCGGTCGTGGTGGTGGTGCCCTCGCCGCGCGGCCGGTCCGTGCTGCACGACAAGATCGTGTCCAACATCCAGGAGATCCGGGCGCGGGGTGCGCGGACCGTCGTCGTCGCGGAGGAGGGCGACGAGGCCGTCGTGCCGTACGCGGACCACCTGATCCGTGTCCCCGCGACCCCGGCCCTGCTCCAGCCGCTGGTGGCGACGGTCCCGCTCCAGGTCTTCGCCTGCGAACTGGCCACGGCCCGGGGCAACGAGGTGGACCAGCCGCGGAACCTGGCCAAGTCGGTGACGGTCGAGTAGCGGCCCGCCGCCCCGCCCCGCCCCGGCTAGCGGGCCCGGCCCGGACCGCCGCCCCGGACGGCCCTGCCGGAGGGTGGCCCGGCACGGTCGTCCCGCGAGGGCGTCCGGATGGTCGTCCCGGGCGGTCGTCCGGGGTGGCGGTCCGGCGCGGTCGTTGCGGGGGCGTCCGTGCGGTGGCCCGGCGTGGTCGTCCCGGGCGGTGGCGCGGCCCGGTCGCCTGACGCGGCCGCCCGGCGTGGCCGCCCGGCGTGGCCGCGTCCGGGGCGTGCCCGCGTACCGGGCCGTGGCCGGCCGCGCCCTCCGGTCCCCGGGTGGCGAGCGGCCCGGCCCGGCGGCCCGGCCCGGCGGCCCGGCCCGGCGGCCCGGCCCGGCGGCCCGGCCGGGCTGCCGGGCGGCGCGGTGGCCGCTTCGTGCTCCGCCGCGGTCAGCCGCGTACGTCCCGCCACGCCTCCTCGACGGCCTCCGCCACCGCGTGGGCGCCCACCGGGGCGCCGTCCGCCGCATAGCGGCCCGCCAGGCCGTGCAGGTAGGCCGCGACGCTGCCGGCGTCGCGCGGGGGGAGGCCCGCCGCCAGCAGGGACCCGGCCAGGCCCGACAGGACGTCGCCGCTGCCCGCCGTGGCCAGCCAGGGCGTGCCCGTGGGGTTCACCCGGGTCGGCCGGCCGGTCTCGGCGACCAGCGTCGTCGAACCCTTCAGCAGCACCGTCGCCCCGTACCGTTCCGCCAGCTCCCGGGCCGACTTCAGCCGGGCGCCCTCGACCTCCTCCCGGGTGACCCCGAGCAGCGCGGCCGCCTCGCCCGCGTGCGGGGTCATCAGGGTCGGGGCGGTACGGGCCCGCACCGCGTCCCGCTCGGCCAGCCGCAGGCCGTCCGCGTCGATCAGCACCGGCACGTCCGCCGCGACGACCTCCGCGACCGTCGCCGCGTCGTCTCCCGCCCCGGGGCCCACCACCCACGCCTGCACCCGGCCCGCCGCGGCCGGTCCGCGGTCCGACACCAGCGTCTCCGGGAAGCGGGCGACGACGGCGTCCCCCGCCGGTCCGACGTAGCGGACGGCCCCCGCACCGCCCCGCAGGGCACCCGACACCGCCAGCACCGCCGCGCCCGGATAGCGGGCCGAACCCGCCGCGACCCCGACCACACCCCGCCGGTACTTGTCGCTCTCGGCGAACGGCAGCGGCAGCAGACGGTCCACGTCGGCGTGCTGCAGCGCCTCCAGCTCCGGTTCCGCGGGCAGTTCGGGGCCCAGACCGATGCCGACCAGCCGGACCGTCCCGGCATGCTCCCGGGCCGGGTCCACGAGCAGCGCCGGCTTGTGGGTGCCGAAGGTGACCGTCAGGTCCGCGCGGACCGCCGCGCCGTGCACCTCGCCGGTGTCCGCGTCCACCCCGCTGGGCAGGTCGACGGCGACGACCGCGGCCCGGGAGCGGCCCGCCGCGGCGGCCAGCGGCCCGGCGTCCGCGCGCAGCCCGCCCCTGCCGCCGATGCCGACGATCCCGTCCAGCACCAGATCCGCCCGCTCGATCAGCCGCTCGGCGTCCGGCGTCCCCCGCACCGTCCCGCCCGCCCGGCGCAGTGCCGCGAGCCCGCCCTCGTGGGCCGCCGCCGACAGCAGCACCGCCGTCACGCCCGCACCCCGGCGGGCCAGGCGGGCCCCCGCGTACAGGGCGTCCCCGCCGTTGTCCCCGGTGCCGACCAGCAGCACGACCCGGCTGCCGTAGACCCGGCCGAGCAGCTCCGCCGACGCCGCGGCCAGCCCCGCGGCGGCCCGCTGCATCAGCGCTCCCTCCGGGACGCGCGCCATCAGGCTCCGTTCGGCGGCCCTGACCGTCTCCACGCTGTACGCAGTACGCATGACGACGAGTCTGCCGTCAGCCCTCCGCGATCACCACCGCCGAGGCCACGCCCGCGTCGTGGCTCAGCGACACATGCCAGGAGCTGACCCCGAGTTCGGCGGCGCGGGCCGCGACCGTGCCCGTCACCCGCAGCCGCGGCCGGCCGCCGGCCTCCACATAGACCTCCGCGTCCGTCCACAGCAGGCCGGCCGGCGCGCCCAGAGCTTTGGCCAGCGCCTCCTTCGCCGCGAAGCGGGCGGCCAGCGAGGCGGTCCCGCGGCGCTCCCCGGACGGCAGGAGCAGCTCCTCGTCCAGGAAGAGGCGCCGGGCGAGTCCGGGCGTGCGTTCCATGGCCGCGGCGAAGCGGTCGATCTCCGCCACGTCGATGCCGACCCCGATGATGCTCATGCCGAGCACCCTACGGGCGGGGGCGCGTCCGTCGGCCCGCAGCCCGCCGCTCGCGCGCTGCGGGGTCCGTCGCTCGTACGGCCCGCGGCTCCCGCGGCCCGCGGCCGGTGACCCCGTGCGCCGCCCGTGCGGCCGGTGGCCCGTACCGTCCCGGCGGCCGCCCGTGCGGTCCGCGTCCCGACTTTCGTACGTCCGGGTGAGCCGGGGCGCGCCGGAGCCCGCACCCTCCGCGGGGCGCGGTCCCGCCGCCTGGGGGTGAGCGTGAGCCCGCCGGGGGCCGCCGGAGCGCTCTGAGACACTGGGCGGGATGAGTGAGACTGCGAGCCTGCCCTCCGCCCCGCTGCGCGCCCGCGCCGAGATCGATCTGGCCGCGCTGCGGGCCAATGTGCGCACCCTGCGCGCGAAGGCGTCCGGCGCGGCCGTGATGGCCGTGGTGAAGTCCGACGCCTACGGCCACGGAGCCGTGCCCTGCGCCCGCGCGGCCCTGGCCGCGGGGGCGACCTGGCTGGGCACCGCCACGCCCGAGGAGGCGCTCGCGCTGCGCGCGGCCGGGCTCACGGACGTGCGGATCATGTGCTGGCTGTGGGTGCCCGGCGGGCCCTGGCGCGAGGCGGTCGAGGCCGACCTCGACGTGTCGGTCAGCGGCCTGTGGGCGCTGCGCGAGGTCACCGCGGCCGTCCGGCAGGCCGGCCGGCCCGCCCGCGTGCACTTGAAGGCCGACACCGGGCTCGGGCGCAACGGCTGCCAGCCCGGAGACTGGGACGCCCTGGTCGGCGAGGCGCTGGAGGCCGAACGCGCGGGTCTGATCCGTGTCACCGGGCTGTGGTCGCACCTCGCCTGTGCCGACGAGCCCGGCCATCCCTCCGTCGCCGGCCAGCTGGCCGTGTTCCGCGAGCTGCTGGCCCACGCCGAACGGCGGGGCGTCCGCCCCGAGGTGCGGCACATCGCCAACTCGCCCGCCGCGCTCACGCTCCCGCAGGCCCGCTTCGACCTGGTCCGCACGGGCGTCGCCGTCTACGGCATCTCGCCCAGCCCGGAGCTGGGCACCTCCGCCGAGCTGGGGCTGCGCCCGGTGATGACGCTCTCGGCGTCGCTGGCCCTGGTCAAGCACGTGCCCGCCGGCCACGGCGTCAGCTACGGCCACCACTACACGACGGCCGGCGACACCACCCTCGCCCTGGTCCCGGTCGGCTACGCGGACGGCATCCCCCGCCACGCCTCCGGCACCGGGCCCGTCCTGGTCGGCGGCAAGTGGCGCACGGTGGCCGGACGGATCGCCATGGACCAGTTCGTCGTCGACCTCGGCGGGGACGAACCCGTGGAGGGCGACCGGGCGGTCCTCTTCGGCCCCGGCGACCAGGGCGAGCCCACCGCGCAGGACTGGGCGAACGCCGCGGGCACCATCGCCTACGAGATCGTGACGCGGATCGGCGGCCGGGTTCCCCGCATCCACCTGAACGAGGAGCCGAACGGGCAGAACGGGTAGAACAGGTAGAACGGGCGGGGGACGCGCAGGACGGCCGGCGGGAAGCCGGGCAGGCGACCCGGGGGCAGGCCGGGCGACGCACCGGGCGGGGAGAGGGGCGGCCCTCCGCGGCGGCCGGCACCCGCGCGAGCGCGCCGGGCCGGGCGGAGGCGTCCGTGCCCGACGTCACCCGCGTGCGGTGGCGACCCGCCCGATCGCCCTCGCGTACGGTGGCAACCCGCCGCCCCGCGGCACCCGGGCGGCGGACGGCACGCACCGGGCACGACGACCAGGCACCACGGCACAGGCAGCAGGCAGCAGGCACAGAGCAACACGCGACGAGCAACACACGACGAGCAACAGGCAGCGAGCAACAGGCAGCGAGCAACACGCGACGAGCGACAGGCAACGGCAGCAGCACCCCGGCACACACACCACACACCACACAGCGGCACACCGAGTGAGGAGCGGTACGTGAGCGAGAGCAGCGCGGAGGCCGTCGCGGCCGTCGCCTCCGCCACCGGGGCGGCCGGGAGCTGGCGCCGGGCCACCGGGATCGCGGGCATGGCGGTGGGCGTCGTCGCGGCGGGCGCGGCGGCCGGCGTCGCCCTGGAGCGGATGACCGTGGGACGCGGCATGCGCCGCAAGGCGCGGCTGGCCCTGGACTCGGCCGGGCCGTACGGGGCGCTGCGCGGCACGCCCGGCAAGGCGTACGCCGACGACGGCACCGAGCTGTACTACGAGGTCGACGAGGTGGACCCGGAGGGCGGCGGCACGCCCCGCCGGCGCAGGCTGTTCGGCCGCAAGGCGCCCGCCCCCGTCACGGTGGTCTTCAGCCACGGCTACTGCCTCAGCCAGGACTCCTGGCACTTCCAGCGGGCGGCGCTGCGCGGTGTCGTGCGGACCGTGCACTGGGACCAGCGCAGCCACGGCCGGTCCGGGCGCGGCCACGCCCAGATCGAGCGCGACGAGCCGGTGACGATCGACCGGCTCGGGCAGGACCTGAAGGCCGTGCTCGACGCCGCCGCGCCGGAGGGGCCCATCGTGCTGGTCGGGCACTCCATGGGCGGCATGACGGTGATGGCACTGGCCGCCCAGTACCCGGAGCTGGTGCGGGACCGGGTGGTTGCCGTCGCCCTGGTCGGCACCTCCTCGGGCGGGCTCGCCCGGGTCGACTTCGGGCTGCCGGTGGCCGGGGTGAACGCGGTGCGGCGGGTGCTGCCGGGTGTGCTGCGGGCGCTGGGGCAGCAGGCCGAGCTGGTCGAACGGGGCCGGCGGGCGACGGCCGACCTGTTCGCGGGGGTCGTCAAGCGGTACTCGTTCGCCTCGCGGGACGTCGACCCGGCCGTCGCGCGGTTCGCCGAGCGGATGATCGAGGGCACGCCCATCGACGTCGTCGCGGAGTTCTACCCCGCCTTCACCGAGCACGACAAGGCCGAGGCGCTCACCCACTTCCGCGAGCTGCCGGTGCTGGTGCTGGCCGGGGTGCGCGACCTCGTCACACCGAGCGAGCACAGCGAGGCCATCGCCGACCTGCTGCCGGACGCGGAGCTGGTGCTCGTCCCGGACGCCGGGCACCTGGTGATGCTGGAGCACCCGGAAGTGGTCACCGACCGGCTCGCCGACCTTCTCACCCGTGCGGGGGCCGTCCCCGCAGGGGCTACCGTGGGTGGCTATGGAAGCAGCAGCACCGCACAGCCCGGCTGAGGCCCGGCTGACCGTCACCTCCCCCGAACAGATGCGTGAGCTCGGGCGGCGCCTGGCCAAGGTGCTGCGCTCGGGGGACCTGGTGATGCTCAGCGGGGAGCTGGGCGCGGGCAAGACGACCCTGACCCGGGGCCTCGGCGAGGGGCTGGGGGTCCGGGGTGCCGTCACCTCGCCCACCTTCGTCATCGCCCGGGTGCATCCCCCGCTCGGGGACGGCCCGCCGCTCGTGCACGTCGACGCCTACCGCCTCGGCGGCGGGCTCGACGAGATGGAGGACCTCGACCTCGACGTCTCGCTGCCGGAGTCGGTGGTGGTCGTGGAGTGGGGCGAGGGGAAGGTCGAGGGGCTCACCGACGACCGGCTCCACGTCGCCATCCACCGGGCGGTCGGCGACACCGACGACGAGGTGCGCCAGGTGACGCTGACCGGGCTCGGCGACCGCTGGTCCACGGTGGACCTCACCGTCCTGGCCGCCTGAGTCCCCCGGCGTCCCCCGGCGTCCTGCCCGCCGTCTCACGCGTCAGGTCCTGCCTCGGCGTCTCACTCGTCCGGGTCCGCCCCGCCCGCCCGGTCCGCCTTGTCACCGGTCTCGGCGTCTCGCGCGTCAGGTCCTGCCTCGGCGTCTCACTCGTCCGGGTCCGCCCCGCCCCGCCCGGTCCGTCGCGTCACCCGCCCGGCCGTCTCAGCCGCCCGGGGCTCTGCGCCCGGGTGCGCGGACGGGGTGCCGGACCGGCACCGGGGCGGGGCTCCGGGAGCGGGTACGCCGGGCGGGACGAGGGACGGCGTCCGTACGCCCTTCGGGGGCATCAGTTCGTGCAGTGTTTCCGACATCGTGTCGGGACGCTGTTGCGTCCGGGCTCCCGGGCGTGGTCACATGGTCGTACCCCTTGGTTAGGTTCACCTAACCTCGCCCCCAGCCCAGGAGGCGTCCGTGCAGCCCGCAGAGCATCACGAGAGCCCGCCCCGCCCGCTGTCCGTGCCCGCGGTGTCGGTGCGTGACCTGCTGGCGGCCTGCGCCGCCGCGGAAGCGGTGTCCACGCCGCCGCGCGAGCCCACCCCGGCGGGGGCGGCCGGAGCGCACCCCGAGGCGGCCTGAGCGCGGGGCCGCCCGGCGGACCGGGCCGGGCCTACCGGATGACGACGACCTTCTGACCGATCACCGCGAACGACCACAGCGCGTCGCCGTCCGCCCGCGCCCCCCGGATGCCGCCGGTCCTCAGCCGCGGGTCCGGCGGGGGAGCGGGGCCGTCCACGGCCGTGCTGAAGCCGACGGTCACACCGTCCACGCTCGCGAACCGTACGACGTGCTCGACCGGGACGCCGTCGGTGCCGGTGACCCGGTTGGAGCGGGAGGTCACGGAGTAGACGCCGGGTGCGGGGTCCACGCTGCCGGGCGTGACCCGGAACGTGCGGCGGACCGTGCCGCCGGTGCCGACCAGCCAGACCCGGTCGTCGTCCAGCGAGTACACCACCCGCTCACCCGAGCCGGACCGGGCCGGCAGGGCGGTGGGACGGGCGCTGTCGCGCGGCATCTTCGTGGTGGAGACGTCCTTCGGCGCGGCCGCGCGGCCCCGGGCCAGCTCCGGGGGCACGTCCGCGGAGGCCTGGTAGGCGAGGAAGCCCACCGCCGCGAAGGCCGCCGCGGTGAGGCCGAGGACGAACCCCGCGCTCCTGCTTGTCACCGTCGTCCACCTCTGTCTCGTACGTCCGGATTCGTGGTGACGTTAGCAGCCGCCGTCCGGGCGGCCGGGACGGCCGTGCGCACAGCGCGGTGGCCGTAGGCTGTTCGCGTGCTCTTGCTCGCTCTCGATACCGCCACCCCCGCCGTGACCGTCGCGCTGCACGACGGCACGGACGTCATCGCCTCGTCGAGCCAGGTCGACGCGCGCCGCCACGGCGAGCTGCTGCTGCCCGCGGTGGACCGTGTGCTGGCCGACGCCGGGCTGCGGCTCGACGCCGTGACCGGCGTCGTCGTCGGGATCGGCCCCGGCCCGTACACGGGCCTGCGCGTCGGGCTGATGACCGCCGACACCTTCGGGCTCGCGCTCGGCGTGCCCGTGCACGGCGTGTGCACGCTCGACGGCCTCGCCTACGCCTGCGACCTGGAGCGCCCCTTCGTCGTGGCGACCGACGCCCGGCGCAAGGAGGTCTACTGGGCCCGCTACGCCGACTCCCGGACCCGGCTCACCGAGCCGGCCGTCGACCGGCCCGCCGACATCGCCGACCGGGTGGCCGGCCTGCCCGCGGTCGGGGCGGGCGCGCTGCTCTACCCGGACACCTTCCCCAGCGCCCACGAGCCGGAGCACGTGTCCGCGGCGGCCCTCGCGAGCCTGGCCGCGGAGCGCCTGGCGGCCGGGGCGGAACTGCCCGCGCCGCGCCCGCTGTACCTGCGCCGGCCGGACGCCCAGGTACCCAAGAACTACAAGGTGGTCACCCCGAAGTGACGCTCCCCGTGACGACCGTGCGTGAGATGCGCTGGTGGGACATCGATCCCGTGCTGGAGCTGGAGAAGGCGCTCTTCCCGGAGGACGCCTGGTCACGGGGCATGTTCTGGTCCGAGCTGGCGCACGCCCGCGGGCCCGGCGCGACCCGGCGCTACGTCGTCGCCGAGGACGGTGTCCGGCTCGTCGGCTACGCGGGCCTGGCCGCCTCCGGAGGAGTCGGGGACGTGCAGACCATCGCCGTCGCCCGCGACCACTGGAGCACCGGCCTCGGCGCCCGGCTGCTGACCGAACTGCTGCGGGCGGCGACCGACTTCGAATGCGCCGAGGTCATGCTGGAGTGCCGGGTGGACAACGTGCGCGCGCAGCGGCTCTACGAGCGGTTCGGCTTCGAACCCGTCGGCTTCCGGCGCGGCTACTACCAGCCGGGGAACGTGGACGCGCTGGTGATGCGCCTGACCACCGCGGCCGGCACCGCGGCGGGCGCACCCTCCGGACAAGGAACCGAGAACGATGACTGACGAACCCCTGGTCCTGGGGATCGAGACCTCCTGCGACGAGACCGGTGTCGGTGTCGTGCGCGGCACCACCCTGCTGGCCGACGCGATCGCCTCCAGCGTCGACGAGCACGCCCGGTTCGGCGGCGTCGTCCCCGAGGTGGCCTCCCGGGCCCACCTGGAGGCGATGATCCCGACCATCGACCGCGCCCTGAAGGACGCCGGCGTCGCCGCCCGCGACCTCGACGGCATCGCGGTCACCGCGGGCCCCGGCCTCGCGGGCGCCCTGCTGGTCGGCGTGTCCGCGGCCAAGGCGTACGCCTACGCCCTCGGCAAGCCGCTCTACGGCGTCAACCACCTCGCCTCGCACATCTGCGTGGACCAGCTGGAGCACGGCCCGCTGCCGGAGCCGACCATGGCCCTGCTGGTCAGCGGCGGCCACTCCTCGCTGCTGCTCTCCTCCGACATCACCTCCGACGTCCGCCCGATGGGGGCCACCATCGACGACGCGGCCGGCGAGGCCTTCGACAAGATCGCCCGCGTGCTGGACCTGGGCTTCCCTGGCGGCCCGGTCATCGACCGCTACGCCCGTGAGGGCGACCCGCGGGCCATCGCCTTCCCGCGGGGCCTGACCGGCCCCCGGGACCCGGCCTACGACTTCTCCTTCTCCGGCCTGAAGACCTCGGTGGCCCGCTGGATCGAGGCCCGCCGGGCGGCCGGCGAGGACGTTCCGGTGCGGGACGTCGCCGCCTCCTTCCAGGAGGCCGTCGTGGACGTGCTGACCCGCAAGGCGGTGCGCGCCTGCAAGGACGAGGGCGTCGACCACCTCATGATCGGCGGCGGTGTGGCCGCCAACTCCCGGCTGCGCGCCCTCGCGCAGGAGCGCTGCGAGCGGGCCGGCATCCGGCTGCGGGTGCCGCGGCCCAAGCTGTGCACCGACAACGGCGCGATGGTGGCCGCCCTCGGCGCGGAGATGGTCGCCCGCGGCCGGCCCGCCTCCGCCTGGGACCTGTCGGCGGACTCGTCGCTGCCGGTGACGGACCCGCACGTCCCGGGGCCCGGACAGGTCCGCCACGAGCGGGCCCGCCACGACCATGTGCACCGGGCCGGCGAGGAGAACCTCCACCCGTGACGGTCGCGCTGATGTGGGAGGCGCGGGCCGTGCCCGGCCGGGGTGCCGAGCTGCTGGCCTGGGCGCGGGCGCAGCGGCTGGCGCGCCCGCCGCTGCGCCGGGAGACGCTCACCGCGCCGCAGGACCGGGTTCTGGTCATCACCTGGTGGGACGCCCCGTACGACGCGGAGCTGCCGGAGCTGGCGGAGCCGGACGGCACGCTGGTGACCCGGGCCGTGCACCGCTGGCGCTTCGAGTCGGCCGACGAGGGCTGACGTGCCGTCACGGGCCAGGTGACCCGCGGAACATGAGATTCTCCCGAGAAAACGCCTGGTGACGTTCCCGCCCGTCACTTTTCGGACGTATGTTCCTGTCCGTGGCGCGCTACGGGGAGAACGGAACCACCGGGAACGAGACCCGGACCGAGGCCGTGCCCGCGGTCGAGAGCACGGCTGCGGGCACGGCTGCGGGCACGGCGGTGGAGTCGGCCGAGGGCGAGGCCGAGGCCCCGACCGGGACCGGGACCGGGACCGCGGCCTGCACCGATGCCGATGCCGATGCCGAGGCCGAGGCGGATGCGGATGCGGACGGTGCGGGGCGGCCGGGCCGGCGGCCCGCCGTGCTGCGCGTGGCCGGTTTCGGGCTGGCCGCCGCCCTGGTGCTGGTGGGTGCCACGGCGGCCTGGGCGTACTGGCGGCTGGACGGCAACATCACCGGCGTCGACATCGACCGGGCGCTCGGCGACGACCGCCCGCAGCAACCCCTGACGACCCCGTCCGCGTCGCCCGCCGGCCCGCCGGTGCCCAGCGGGGCGCTGAACATCCTCGTCCTCGGCTCGGACACGCGCAGCGGAGCGGAGAACCGGCGGCTGGGCGGTGGTGACGGCGACGGCGACGGAGGCCGCTCCGACACCGCGATGATCGTCCATCTGGACCCCGGCCGGACCTCCGCCACCGTGGTCAGCATCCCGCGCGACACCCTCGTCAGCCGTCCCTCCTGCCCGCTGCCGTCCGGCGGCGAGACCGCGCCCCGGGACGCCGTGATGTTCAACTCCGCCTACGCGGTGGGCGGTCCGGTGTGCGCGGTGAAGACCGTGGAGCGGCTCACCGGCGTCCGCATGGACCACTACGCCGAGCTCGACTTCGCCGGCTTCGCGCGGCTCGTGGACGCCGTCGGCGGGGTCGTCGTCACCACCGACGAGGACATCGACGACGAGGACAGCCACCTCAGCCTGGAGTCCGGCACCCATCTGCTCGACGGGGAGCAGGCCCTCGCCCTGGCCCGCACCCGGCACGGCATCGGCGACGGCAGCGACCTGGGGCGGATAGGCCTCCAGCAGCGCCTGGTCACCGCCCTGCTGGAGCGGATCTCCGGCCGTGGCCTGTTCACCGACCCGGCCCGCCTGTACCGGGTCGCCGACGCGGTGACCGGCGGCCTGACCACCGACACCGGCCTCGACTCGCTCACCGAACTCGTCGGGCTCGGACGCAGCCTCTCGGGGCTGTCCGCGGACCGGGTGCGGACCGTCATGATGCCGGTCGTCCCGGCGCTCTCGGACCCCAACCGGGTGGTGGCGGACGAGGAGGCGGCGGCCGGGCTGTGGGAGTCGCTGCGCTGACCCCGGGCCTCGGGCCCCGGGCCCCGGGGAGAAGCTCCGTGCGGCGTCCGCCCGGGCGGACGCCGCCGCGCCGGTCCCGCCGGCCCTGCCGCGACCGGAGGGGTCCGCCGCGAGCCGGTGAACCCTGCGGCCGCGGCGCCGGCCGGCGTGGGGCGGGTCAGCGGCCGGCCGCCGCCGGGTGGCCGACCAGCATGGTGGGGGCGCCCGCGACCCGGGTGAGGAACACCGTCGCCGCGTTCGGCCCCTGCGGCTTGACCTTCCGGCGCAGTTCCTCCGGCTCCACGGCCGAGCCCCGCTTCTTCACCGTCAGGATGCCGACCTCCCGCTCCCTCAGCAGGGCCCTGAGCTTCTTCACGTTGAAGGGGAGCCGGTCGGTGATCTCGTAGGCGGTGGCGAACGGGGTGGGGCGCAGTTCGTCGGCGGTGACGTAGGCGATGGTCTCGTCGATCAGGCCGGCGTCCAGGGCGGCGGCCGCCTCCGCGACCAGGTGGGACCGGACGACGGCCCCGTCGGGCTCGTACAGGAAGCGGCCCGGGGCGCGGACCGGGGGATCGGGCAGGCCGGTGCCGCGCAGGGTGTGCGGGCCCGGCAGCAGGGTCGCGCGCACCGCGCCCGGGTCGGTGCCGAACCACAGCACGGCCTCCTTCACGTCCCCGCCGTCCGAGACCCACTCGGCCTCCGCCCCGGCCGGGATCGCCTCGTGCGGCACCCCGGGGGCGATCTTCAGCGCCGCGTGCCGGGCTTTCGCCGCCGCGCCCACCGCCCAGGACAGCGGCGGCGAGTAGGCCTCCGGGTCGAAGATCCGGCCGCGCCCGCCGCGCCGGGCCGGGTCGACGAACACGGCGTCGTACGGCGAGGTGTCGACGTCCGTGACGTCCGCCTCGCGCACCTCGATCAGGTCGGCCAGCCCGAGCGCCTCGGCGTTGGCGCGCGCCACCCGCGCGGTGAGCGGGTCCCGGTCGACGGCGAGGACGCGGACGCCCGCGCGGGCGAGCGCGACGGCGTCCCCGCCGACGCCGCAGCACAGGTCGGCGACCGAGGTGACACCGAGGTCCCGCATCCGGCGGGCGCGGTACGCCGCCACGCTCGCCCGGGTCGACTGCTCGACCCCGTGCGGGGTGAAGAACATCCGCGCGGCGTCCCCGGGCGCGAACTTCGCCGCCGCCCGCTGCCGCAGCCGGGCCTGGCCGAGGGCGGCCGAGACCAGCCCGGCCGGGTGGGTGCGGCGCAGCCGGGTGGCCACGGCCAGCTCCTGCGCGGGATCGGTGTCGCGGACCTCGTCGAGGAGGGCGCGGCCTTCGGGGGTCAGCAGGGCGTCGAGCTCGTTCACCGGCTCATTGTGGGCCAGTCGGTGGACCGTCCGCCCGCGGTGGCGGTGTCGGCCGGGGTTCGGGGCGGGCGGCTGCGAGGATCCGGCACCATGCGAGCAGTAGGACAAAATGACAATAACGGGCCTCGGGGGGCCGGGGCCGGGCCCGCGGAGGGCGGGGCGGTGCCCTCGGACGCCGGGGCCGGGGCACGGAGGGGCGCGCGTGGTCCCCGGCAGGACGGGGCGGCGTCCGGGGGCGCGGAGGGCGGGGCCGGGACGCGCCTCGCAGGCCCGGCCGTACGGCCTTCCGGGAGCCGGGCCCCACGTCTGCGCGGGGTCCGGGCCGGACGCCTGCGCGCGGGGGCCGCGCTCGCCGTGCTCGCCGCCGCCGCGGTCGCCTCCGGCTGCGCCCAGGGCGCCCGCCCCGAGGCCGCGGAGGGCAACCCCGCCCCCGGCCGGCAGCCGCCGCTCCAGGCACCCCCGGCGCGCGCCCTGGACGCCTATGCCGGGCGGCTGCGGGCCGACCTCACCGCCCGCACCGCGGCCGCCGAACGCTGGGGCCTGGCGAAGGTCCCGCTGCGGGCCCCGGCCCCGCCCGCGAAGAAGCCCCGGATCGCCACCCGCGAGGGCTTCGAGGTCGACGAGCACGAGGAGCTGGGCCTGCCGCCGGTCTTCACCACCGTGCCCACCGAGCAGAAGGTCGTCTTCCTCACCATCGACGACGGAGCCGAGAAGGACCCGGCGTTCCTGCGGATGACGAGCGACCTCAGGATCCCCTACACCGCCTTCCTCAGCGACTACCTCGTCAAGGAGGACTACGCCTACTTCGGGCGCATGCGGGACCGCGGCGTGGGCCTCAACAACCACACCCTGCACCACCCCTACCTGCCCGCCCTGTCCTACGCCCGCCAGAAGCAGGAGATCTGCGGCATGCAGGACGTCATCGAGAAGCGCTACGGCAAGCGCCCCGTCCTGTTCCGCCCGCCGTTCGGCAACTACAACCAGGACACCCTGCGTGCCGCGAAGTCCTGCGGTGTGAAGTACGCCCCGCTCTGGAGCGAGGAGGTGTTCACCGACCGCTGGGAGTACCGCGAGTGGGACCGCAGCCTCCACCCGGGCGACATCGTCCTCAGCCACTTCCGCGGGCCCGGCGAGTGGAAGGGCACCATGACCGACATGGTCCGCCGGTTCCTGCGCAAGGTGACCGACGAGGGCTACGCGGTGGCCCGGCTGGAGGACTACCTGTGAGGGCGGGGCGGCCGCTCGCGGGCGGGCTCGCCCTCGCCGCGCTGGCCGCCCTGGCCGTGCTGCCCACCGGTTGCGCCCGGCCCGCCGGCCCGCCCGAACAGCCGGACCGGTCCGGCACCGAGCGGGTCCGCGCGCCCAGGACGTCACCGTCCTCCGCGTCCTCCGCGTCCTCCGCGTCCTCCGGGCCCGCCGCGCTCTCCGCGCCCTCCGCCGCGCCGCCCGGTCCGGCCGCCGACCCCCGGGCGCCGCAGCCGGCCTGGCGGCGGTGGGGGCTGGCCGGGCCGCACGCCGCCGCGCCGGAGCGCGCCGACCGGCCGCCGGCTGCCCGCGGGCCGCTGCCGCCCGTCGTCGACCGGGTCCGCACCCGCGACCGCGTGGTCTTCCTCACCTACGACGACGGCGCCGAGCGCGACCCCCGGCTCACCGACCTGATCCGCGAACTGCGCCTGCCCGTCACCCTGTTCCTCACCGGCACCGTCGCCGGCCCCGGCTACGCCCGGCTCGCCGGACTGCGCGCGGTCGGGGCGGGGCTGCAGAACCGCACGCTCGGCGGCACGCACCTCGGCGGGCTGCCGTACGCGGGACAGCGCGCGGCGATCTGCGGCCAGCGGGACAGGCTGCACGCCCGCTTCGGCCTGCGGCCCCGCCTGCTGCGGCCGCCGCACGGCGCGCTGGACGCCACCACCCTGCGGGCCGCGGCCGACTGCGGGGTCACGGCCGTCGTCCGCTGGAGCGCGGAACTCACCGGTGCGCGCCCGCCCGTCCGCCCGGAGCCCGGGGCGATCCTCTCGCTGCCCTCCGGCGACCCCGCCGCCCCCTCCCTGCTGGAGCGCACGCTCGCCGTGCTGCGCGAGATCCGGCGCCGGGGGTTCGCGGTGGGCGGCCTGGAGAACTACCTCTAGCGCTGCGACCGGAACGGTTCACCGGCGAGCGCGGGCGGCTCCGGCCGCAGCCCCGGCGGGGCCTGCCGACGCCCGGTCCGCACGCCGCGCCGGGCGGCAATTGGCACTCCGCTTGACCGAGTGCTAATCCCGGTCATAGTCTCGGCTCTGGCACTCCCCACTGGAGAGTGCCAAACACGCGACGGGCAGGTCCGGCACCCGCGACGACGGATCGACCTGGTCGCCACCTCAGACAGTTAACCCCGTGAGATCTCCGAAGGGGGAGGTCGGATCGTGACGACCGCCAGCAAGGTTGCCATCAAGCCGCTCGAGGACCGCATCGTGGTCCAGCCGCTCGACGCCGAGCAGACCACGGCCTCGGGCCTGGTCATCCCGGACACCGCGAAGGAGAAGCCCCAGGAGGGCGTCGTCCTGGCCGTGGGCCCGGGCCGCTTCGAGGACGGCAACCGCCTGCCGCTCGACGTCAGCGTCGGCGACATCGTCCTCTACAGCAAGTACGGCGGCACCGAGGTGAAGTACAACAACGAGGAGTACCTCGTCCTCTCGGCTCGCGACGTCCTCGCGATCATCGAGAAGTAAGCACCTCGCTTCCGCCGAAGCACTCTGCTCGATCCGCGCCCCTGGCCCCCGCTACCGAACAAGAAGCCGGGCGCTGGGGGCGCGGCTTTTTCACCCCAGATTTTTCCGAGAGGGCTACCGCTGCCATGGCGAAGATCCTGAAGTTCGACGAGGACGCCCGTCGCGCCCTTGAGCGCGGCGTCAACAAGCTTGCGGACACGGTCAAGGTGACGATCGGCCCCAAGGGCCGCAACGTCGTGATCGACAAGAAGTTCGGCGCCCCCACCATCACCAACGACGGTGTGACCATCGCCCGTGAGGTCGAGGTCGAGGACCCGTACGAGAACCTCGGCGCGCAGCTGGTGAAGGAGGTGGCGACCAAGACCAACGACATCGCGGGTGACGGCACCACCACCGCCACCGTGCTGGCCCAGGCGCTGGTCCGCGAGGGCCTGCGCAACGTCGCCGCCGGCGCCTCCCCGGCCGCCCTGAAGAAGGGCATCGACGCGGCCGTCGCCGCCGTCTCCGAGGACCTTCTCGCCACCGCCCGGCCGATCGACGAGAAGTCCGACATCGCCGCCGTGGCCGCGCTGTCCGCCCAGGACCAGCAGGTCGGCGAGCTCATCGCCGAGGCGATGGACAAGGTCGGCAAGGACGGTGTCATCACCGTCGAGGAGTCCAACACCTTCGGTCTGGAGCTGGACTTCACCGAGGGCATGGCCTTCGACAAGGGCTACCTGTCGCCGTACTTCGTGACGGACCAGGAGCGCATGGAGGCCGTCCTGGAGGACCCCTACATCCTCATCAACCAGGGCAAGATCTCCTCCATCCAGGACCTGCTGCCGCTGCTGGAGAAGGTCATCCAGGCCGGTGGCTCCAAGCCGCTGCTGATCATCGCCGAGGACGTCGAGGGCGAGGCCCTCTCCACGCTCGTGGTGAACAAGATCCGCGGCACGTTCAACGCCGTCGCCGTCAAGGCGCCCGGTTTCGGTGACCGCCGCAAGGCCATGCTCCAGGACATGGCGGTCCTCACCGGCGCCACGGTCATCTCCGAGGAGGTCGGCCTCAAGCTCGACCAGGCCGGTCTGGACGTGCTGGGCTCCGCCCGCCGGGTGACCGTCACCAAGGACGACACCACCCTCGTCGACGGTGCCGGCAACTCCGAGGACGTCACCGGCCGCGTCGCCCAGATCAAGGCCGAGATCGAGAACACCGACTCCGACTGGGACCGCGAGAAGCTCCAGGAGCGCCTCGCGAAGCTGGCCGGCGGCGTGTGCGTGATCAAGGTCGGCGCCGCCACCGAGGTGGAGCTGAAGGAGAAGAAGCACCGTCTGGAGGACGCCATCTCCGCGACCCGCGCCGCGGTCGAGGAGGGCATCGTCTCCGGTGGCGGTTCCGCCCTCGTCCACGCCGTCAAGGTGCTGGAGGGCAACCTCGGCAAGGAGGGCGACGAGGCCACCGGTGTCGCCGTCGTCCGCCGCGCCGCCGTCGAGCCGCTGCGCTGGATCGCCGAGAACGCCGGCCTGGAGGGCTACGTCATCGTCTCCAAGGTCGCCGAGCTGGAGAAGGGCAGCGGCTACAACGCCGCCACCGGCGAGTACGGCGACCTGGTCAAGCAGGGCGTCATCGACCCGGTGAAGGTCACCCGCTCCGCCCTGGAGAACGCCGCCTCCATCGCCTCCCTGCTGCTCACGACCGAGACCCTGGTCGTCGAGAAGAAGGAAGAGGAGCCGGCCGAGGCGGGCAACGGCCACGGTCACGGCCACGCCCACTGACGCACCCCGCACGACCGGAAGGCCCGGCACCCCGTCACGGGGTGCCGGGCCTTCCGGCTGCGCCCGCGGCACGCGGACCGCGGCCGGGAGTCCGCGGCCGGGAGTCCGCGGCCGGGAGTCCGCGGCCGGGAGTCCGCGGCCGGGAGTCCGCGGCCGGGAGCCCGCGGCCCGGAGTCCTCGGCCCGGAGTCCGCGGCCCGCAGTCCGCGGCGCGGGCCTGCGCACACTGCCGCTCCGGCGGGCCCGCGCCGCGCGCACCGCTCCGGGGCAGCCGGCGCGGGTCCGCTCCACGGGCCGTCCCGCGCCCCAGCCCCGGGCGAGTCGGGCGCGCCCTACCGCTCCAGCGCGTCCAGCGCGCCCAGCTGGGCCATCAGCCCCAGCCGGTCGTACTCCCACCAGCCCTCGGCGATCTTCCCGTCGCCGCCGCAGCGGAAGACCGTCGTACCGGTCATGGTGACCTCCCTGCCGGTGGCCGCGAGCCCCAGGAAGTCGTCCTTGTGGACGCCCTTCCAGAACCACCGCACGCACACCCGGTCGCCCTCCGCGACCAGGTCCTCCACGGTGAACGTGAAGTCGAACGCCGCGCGCCACATCTCCATCTCGCGCCGGATGCCCTCCAGCCCGAGGGTGTCCTGCTCGTTGGCCGGGTCGTGGTCGTGGTAGTGCTCGGAGATCAGCCCGTTGAGCGGCGGGAGCTCGCCCGGCGTGCTCACGGCCTCCAGCAGCCGCCGCACGGTCGTCGTGTACAGCTGCTCGTCCCGTACGACGTCCAGGTCCGTGAACGTCGGGATCTCGTCGCAGAGCGCGACCATGTCCTGGAACACCCTGTCGGTCTCGGGCAGGTTCGAGTTCCGCATCGCCTCCTCGTAGGAGGGGAACTCCACGATCTCGATGTAGTGCGACGCGTCGGACCGGTCCTTGCCGATCACGTTGTGCGTCGCCGTCCGCTTGCCTTTGGTCTGTTCGACCCACGTGTCCATCAGCCGGTTCATCTCGTCGAACCTGCTGGTCTTGCAGTCGATGATCTGTACGAACGTCATGGCGCCGCCTCCGGTCCCCCGTGGGGTCCGTCCGGACGGTTCCATTCTTCCACCGCCCCGCGGCGGCGTCCCCCGCCCGCCGCCGCCCGCCCTGCCGGCCCGGTCCGCCGGGCCGTTCCGCCGCGCCGTTCCGCCGTGCCCCGCATCCACCGGTGGCGCCCCGGCCTGCCATGTCCCGGTCCGCCATGTCCCGGTCCGCCATGTCCCGGTCGGCCGTGGTCCCGCTACCGCGCTCCGGTCGGCCCCGCTCCGGTCGGCCGTGGTCCGGCCCACCGCGCTCCGGCCCACCGCGCTCCGGCTACCGCGGCCCGTACTTCCGTCCCGTGCGGGAGGTCATCCCGCCCAGCACGCCGCGCGGCAGCACCTTCACCACGCCCATCAGCGCCTTGTAGCGCGGGTCCGGGATCGACACGGTCCGGCCGCGGGCCAGGTCGGCCAGCGCGGCCTCGACCAGTTTGTCGGCGTCCAGCCACAGCCAGCCCGGGATGTTGTCGGTGCCCATCCCGGCCCGCTGGTGGAACTCCGTGCGCACGAACCCCGGGCACAGCGCCATCAGCCGCACGCCGCTGCCCGCCAGATCGCGGGCCGCGCCCTGGGTGAACTGGACGACCCACGCCTTCGAGGCGCCGTAGGTGCCGCGCGGCACGAACGCGGCGACGGAGGCGACGTTGACGACGCCGCCCCGCCCGCGTTCGCGCATCGCCCCGGTCGCCGCCGAGGTCAGGCGCAGCACGGCCTCGCAGTGCACCTTGAGCATCCGCAGCTCGTCGTCGAGGGACACCTCCAGATAGCGGCCCTTGTTGCCGAACCCGGCGTTGTTGACCAGCAGGTCGACCGGCGCACGCCGGTCGGACAGCCGGGCCGCGACGGCGTCGATGCCCGAGTCCGTCGCCAGGTCCGACACCAGCACCGTCACCTCCACCCCGTGCCGGTCGTGCAACTCGGTCGCCTGCTCGGCCAGCCGCCGCGCGTCCCGCGCCACCAGCACGAGGTCGTGCCCGTCCGCCGCCAGCCGCCGAGCGAACGCGGCACCGATCCCCGCCGTCGATCCCGTAATGAGAGCCGTTGTCATGGCGCAAGGCTAGTGACCCCGACCGGCGCGCCGGGGCCGGGTGTGCGCCGCTCCGCGTCGGCTCGCGCGGCTCCGGCCGGCGGGTCCGGACACCGACCCGTGCCGTCCCCTCCCCGGGTGCCCGGTGCCCGGCCGTACCGGTCGTTCCCGCCGCCCGCCGCCCGGCCCGCAGGCGCGGCCCGGGCGGGGGCGGTGACGGTCGCTCAGCCTCCGTGCTCCGCCGCGTACTTGAGGGCCTTCGCCCGCCACCCGGGGTGCAGCGCCTCGCCCGCGGCCAGCAGGTCCGGGAGCTGTTCCCGGCACGTCGTCACGGCCCGGAACGCGCGCGCGACCGTCACCGCGTGGCCGGGCCGGTGCACCACCTCGACCGGGTCGCCCGCGCGGATCTCACCCGGCCGGACCACCCGCAGATACGCCCCGGGCGCCCCGCGCTCGGTGAACCGCCGTACCCACCGCTCCTCGCCGAGGTGGCCCTGGAAGGTCCGGCAGGGGACACGGCCCGAGGTGACCTCCAGGACCAGCTCCCCGCCGATCCGCCAGCGCTCGCCGATCAGCGCGCCGGAGACGTCGACGCCCAGCGTGGTGAGGTTCTCGCCGAACGCGCCGTTCGCCAGCTCCCGTCCCAGCTCCGCCTCCCAGGCGTCGAGATCCTCCCGGGCCACGGCGTACACGGCCTGGTCGTCGCCGCCGTGGTGCCGGGTGTCGCACACCGCGTCCCCGGCCAGCCCGCTGCCCCCGATCCCCTTGGGGCCGGGTGCGGCGACCCGCACCGCCTCCTCGGCCGGCCGCTTGTCGATGCCGGTCAGCCCCTCCGGCTGGTCGGTGTAGGGGACGGCCGTCGCACGGCCCAGGTTCACGGACAGGAGTTTCATGACCGAACGGTAAACCGTCCGGCATCAAAGCCGCGACGGGGAATGTGCCGCCGCATCCAAGCAAGGCTTATGCTCAAGGGGTGATCGAGGCCCGACATCTCCGTGTGCTGCGTGCCGTCGCCGCCACCGGCTCCTTCTCCGCGGCGGGGCGTGAGCTGGGCTGCACCCAGCCCGCCGTCAGCCAGCAGATGAAGGCCCTGGAGTCCTCCGTCGGCACCCCGCTGCTGGTCCGCGGCGGCCGCGAGATGCGGCTCACCCAGGCCGGAGAGGCCCTGGTCCGGCACGCCGCCGGCATCCTCGCGGGGCTGACCGCCGCCGAGGAGGAGGTCGCGGCCATCGCTGGGCTGCGTGCGGGCCGGGTCCGGCTGGTGTCCTTCCCCAGCGGCAGCTCCACCCTCGTGCCCACCGCTCTCGCCGCGCTGCGTGCCGCCCACCCCGGCACCCGCGTCTCCCTGGTGGAGGCCGAGCCGCCGAGGTCCGTGGAGATGCTGCGCGAGGGAGACTGCGACATCGCGCTCGCCTTCCGCTACGAGGGTGCGGCGGGAGCCCAGGAAGAGGAGTGGGAGGACCTCGTCGTACGGCCGTTGCTGACGGACCGTCTGGTCGCGCTGGTGCCCGAGCGGCACCGGCTCGCCCGCGGCGGCCCGGCCGGTGCCGTCGCGATCGGCGAGCTCGCCGACGAGCCCTGGATCGCGGGCTGCCCGCGCTGCCGGGGCCAGCTGGTCGCGGTCTGCGAGGGTGCGGGCTTCACCCCCCGCATCGACTTCGCCACCGACGACTACCCCGCGGTGGTCGGCCTGGTCGGCGCCGGGCTCGGGGTGGCCGTCCTGCCCCAGCTCGCCATCGAGTCGGTACGCCCCCGGGGGGCGCGCGCGGTGACCCTGGAACCCGCGGTGCGGCGCGAGATCGTCGCGCTCACCCTGCCCGACCTGGCCCAGGTGCCGGCGGTGGCCGCCACCCTCGACCGGCTGGCGCGGGCGGCCGGCCGCTGACCGCCGCACCCGGCCGCCGGCCCGAGCGCCCCGAGGCCGTCCGGGCCCGGTGACCTGCGGGCACGCGCGTGCCCGCCCTCGGCCCCCTCCGAAGAAACGTTCCTTCAGGTGTTCGAAGCGGTGTCGCCGCCAGTGGTCGACGCCGTCACCAGGCGATGACGCGCCCGGCCCATCAGTTCCTCGCGTTCGTCCTCGGTCAACCCGCCCCACACGCCGTACGGTTCGCGCACCGCCAGCGCGTGCGCCGCGCACTGCGCGCGGACCGGGCACCTCATGCAGACCTCCTTGGCCGAGTTCTCGCGAGCGCTCCGGGCCGCCCCGCGCTCGCCCTCCGGATGAAAGAAGAGCGAGCTGTCCACCCCGCGGCAGGCAGCCAGCAGCTGCCAGTCCCACAGGTCCGCGTTCGGTCCGGGAAGGCGGGAGAAATCTGCCATTGCGTGACCCCTTGTAGCTGTTCTGGGCGGCTGTAGCCGTTCTGGGCGGATACGGTGCCCACGACCGTACAACTACGATCTAAGGAGATGAAAATATGACTCATTGCGAATCTAGCCTCAGACACCAGGAAAAGGGAAGAAAAGGGGCCGAACGGGGCATGGTTGTGATGAAACGTTGAGGGTCCGCCGCCGCTGCCTCCGCTGTGTCCGCGCCCTCACGTAGAGTGCCGAAGGCGACAGACCGGCCCGTAACTCTTTCGAGTGACCGTCGTTGGTAGTGCGGAGGCGGTTGAAAACACAAGCGCTCGGGCAGGCGTCCGAGACGGTCGACCGCACAGGTGACGATTCGTACCAGCCTGGAGGCTCAAGGTGACGCGCATCAGCTGCGGAGGGCGGCCATGACTTCCGTCCTCGTCTGCGACGACTCCCCGCTTGCCCGAGAGGCGCTCCGCCGCGCGGTCGCGACCGTGCCCGGCGTCGAGCGCGTGACGACGGCGGCCAACGGCGAGGAAGTCCTCCGCCGCTGGGGTGCCGACCGTTCGGACCTCATTCTGATGGACGTACGCATGCCCGGTCTGGGCGGCGTCGAGACCGTACGGCGGCTGCTGTCCGCCGACCCCGGTGCACGCATCATCATGCTCACCGTCGCGGAGGACCTGGACGGCGTCGCCCTGGCGGTGGCCGCGGGCGCCCGCGGGTACCTGCACAAGGACGCCTCGCGGGCCGAGCTGCGGGCCACGGTGACCCAGGCGCTGGCCGACCCGACCTGGCGGCTCGCCCCGCGGCGGCTGCGCTCCGCGGAGATGGGCGCGGCCCCGACGCTCACCGCGCGGGAGATCCAGGTGCTGGAAGGCATGAGCCACGGCCGGTCCAACGCCGAGATCGGACGGGAGCTGTTCCTCTCGGAGGACACCGTCAAGACCCACGCGCGCCGGCTGTTCAAGAAGCTCGGTGCGTCCGACCGGGCCCACGCCGTCGCCCTGGGCTTCCGGTGGGGGCTGGTGCGCTGACCCCCGCGCGGCGGGTGACGGCCGGCCGTCCGGGGTCCGGCGCCCGGTGCGGGCGGCCGGGTGCGGGAGCCGGCCGCTGGTTCCGTGCCCTCCCGCGCCCCTCGGGGCGCGGGGCCCGGGGCGCGGGTGCTCGTTTCGGCGCGGATGCCGCATCCTTGAGATGTGGAGTTCCTCGGGGACGAGTCGGTCGAGCGGAAGAGGAGGGCGCAGGGGATGAGTTCCGGCGCACCTGCTCATAACGCTTCGGTGCACAACGACGGACGCGGTGCCACGGACCAGACGGCCGCAAGGCACCATGGACCGATGCGTGACGACGAGGTGAGCCGTGCCCAAGGGGTGGTCGGCGCACTCGTCCACCGCGCGGTCGACGGGGACGAGCAGGCCACGCACGACCTGCTCGCCCATGTCCACCCCCTCGCGCTGCGCTACTGCCGCACCCGGCTCTCCCGGCTGCCGGGCGACGCGCGTCATTTCGTCGAGGACCTCGCGCAGGAAGTCTGCGTCGCGGTCCTCCTCGCGCTGCCCCGCTACCGGGACACCGGCCGGCCCTTCGAGGCGTTCGTCTTCGCGATCGCCTCCCACAAGGTCGCCGACCTGCAGCGGGCCGCGATGCGCCATCCGGGCTCCACGGCGGTCCCCTCCGACGAGATGCCCGAGCGGGCGGACGACTCCCTCGGCCCCGAGGAGCGCGCCCTGCTCAGCAGCGACGCCGAGTGGGCCAAGAAACTGCTGGCCAACCTGCCGGAGAACCAGCGTGAACTGCTCCTGCTGCGGATCGCGGTCGGCCTGACCGCCGAGGAGACGGGCCAGATGTTGGGAATGTCACCCGGGGCGGTCCGGGTCGCCCAGCACCGCGCGCTGAGCCGGCTGCGGGCGCTCGCCGAGCAGTGAGGGCGGCCCGGCCGCCGCGCGGTGCCGGGTCCGCTCACGCCGGCCGGCCCCGCCGGCCCCGGCCGAGCGCCGGCCCCGGCCGCCCGTGCCCCCGTTGTGCCGGAGCCGGCCCGCAGCCGGCCCGTCCCCCGTCCGGCACGGTCCCGGTCCCGGGCTGAACGTGCCGCGGCCGCGGCACGTACCCGTCCGCGCGGGGCGCGGGGACGTACGAACCTACGAAGCGGTCCGGGGATCCCGGCCGTGGAATGAGACGGGTGCACTTCCCGTTAGCATGGACATCCGCACCGATCAAGGCCATTGGGGAAGGTGTCATGACTGCCAACGTCGACGGAGTGCCCGGTAAATTCGCGACACTCGGGCTGACCTACGACGACGTGCTGCTGCTGCCGGGCTCGTCGGACATGGCGCCCGACGAGATCGACACCGCCTCGTACGTCTCCAAGAACGTGCGGGTCAACATCCCGCTGCTGTCCGCCGCGATGGACAAGGTCACCGAGTCGCGCATGGCGATCGCGATGGCCCGCCAGGGCGGTGTCGGCGTGCTGCACCGCAACCTGTCCATCGAGGACCAGGCCAACCAGGTCGACCTGGTCAAGCGCTCCGAGTCGGGCATGGTGACCGACCCGATCACCATCCACCCGGACGCCACGCTGGCCGAGGCCGACGCACTCTGCGCGAAGTTCCGCATCAGCGGGGTCCCGGTCACGGACGGCGACAAGAAGCTGCTCGGCATCGTCACCAACCGCGACATGGCCTTCGAGAGCGACCGCGCCCGCCGGGTCCGCGAGGTCATGACGCCGATGCCGCTGGTCACCGGCAAGGTCGGCATCTCCGGTGTGGACGCCATGGAGCTGCTGCGCCGGCACAAGATCGAGAAGCTGCCGCTGGTCGACGACGCGGGTGTCCTCAAGGGCCTGATCACGGTCAAGGACTTCGTCAAGGCGGAGAAGTACCCGAACGCCGCCAAGGACTCCGAGGGCCGCCTCCTCGTCGGCGCGGCGGTCGGTGTCGCCGGGGACTCCTTCGAGCGGGCCCAGGCGCTGATCGAGGCGGGTGTCGACTTCATCGTCGTCGACACCGCGCACGGCCACTCCCGGCTGGTCGGCGACATGATCGCGAAGATCAAGTCGAACTCCTCCGGCGTCGACGTCATCGGCGGCAACGTCGCCACCCGGGACGGCGCCCAGTCCCTGGTCGACGCGGGTGCCGACGGCATCAAGGTCGGCGTCGGACCCGGCTCCATCTGCACCACGCGCGTGGTCGCCGGTGTCGGCGTCCCCCAGGTCACGGCCATCTACGAGGCCGCGCTGGCCGCCCGCGCGGCCGGTGTCCCGGTGATCGGCGACGGTGGCCTGCAGTACTCCGGCGACATCGCCAAGGCCCTGGTCGCGGGCGCCGACACGGTCATGCTCGGCTCGCTGCTCGCGGGCTGCGAGGAGTCCCCGGGCGAGCTGCTGTTCATCAACGGCAAGCAGTTCAAGTCGTACCGCGGCATGGGCTCCCTCGGCGCCATGCAGACGCGCGGCGACCGCAGGTCCTTCTCCAAGGACCGCTACTTCCAGGAGGGCGTCGCCTCCGACGAGCAGCTCATCCCCGAGGGCATCGAGGGCCAGGTGCCCTACCGCGGCCCGCTGGCCTCGGTCGTGCACCAGCTGGTCGGCGGGCTGCGCCAGTCGATGTTCTACGTCGGCGGCAGCACCGTGCCCGACCTCCAGGCCAACGGCCGGTTCGTCCGCATCACCTCGGCGGGGCTGAAGGAGAGCCACCCGCACGACATCCAGATGACGGTCGAGGCGCCGAACTACAGCCGGACCAAGTGAGCCGCACGCGCGCGTGAGGCGTGCTCCGCACGGACGAGGGCGGCCCCGGGAGTGCTCCGGGGCCGCCCTCGCCGTGCCCGTCGGCGATACTGGAAGACGCTGAAACGCATCAGGGAAAGGCCACACATCGTGACTGAGATCGAGATCGGGCGCGGCAAGCGCGGCCGCCGGGCGTACGCCTTCGACGACATCGCCGTCGTCCCCAGCCGCCGTACCCGGGACCCGAAGGAGGTCTCGATCGCCTGGCAGATCGACGCCTACCGCTTCGAGCTGCCCTTCCTGGCCGCCCCCATGGACTCGGTCGTCTCCCCGGCCACCGCGATCCGCATCGGCGAGCTCGGCGGCCTCGGCGTGCTCAACCTCGAAGGGCTGTGGACCCGCCACGAGGACCCGCAGCCGCTGCTCGACGAGATCGCCGAGCTGCCGGCCGAGGCCGCGACCCGCCGTATGCAGGAGATCTACGCCGCCCCCGTCAAGGAGGAGCTGATCGGGGCGCGGATCAAGGAGGTGCGCGACTCCGGGGTGGTCACGGCCGCCGCGCTCTCCCCGCAGCGCACCGCCCAGTTCTCCAAGGCCGTCGTCGACGCCGGGGTGGACATCTTCGTCATCCGCGGCACCACGGTCTCGGCGGAGCACGTCTCCGGCGCGCACGAACCGCTGAACCTGAAGCAGTTCATCTACGAACTCGACGTCCCGGTGATCGTCGGCGGCTGCGCCACGTACACCGCGGCCCTGCACCTGATGCGCACCGGCGCGGCCGGCGTGCTGGTCGGCTTCGGCGGCGGCGCCGCGCACACCACGCGCAACGTGCTGGGCATCCAGGTGCCGATGGCGACGGCGGTCGCGGACGTCGCGGCGGCCCGCCGCGACTACATGGACGAGTCCGGCGGCCGGTACGTGCACGTCATCGCCGACGGCGGCGTCGGCTGGTCCGGCGACCTGCCGAAGGCCGTCGCCTGCGGCGCCGACGCCGTGATGATGGGCTCCCCGCTGGCCCGCGCCACGGACGCCCCCGGCAAGGGCCACCACTGGGGCATGGAGGCGGTCAACGAGGAACTGCCCCGCGGCAAGAAGGTCGACCTCGGCACGGTCGGCACCATCGAGGAGGTCCTCACCGGCCCCTCGCACACCCCGGACGGCTCGATGAACTTCTTCGGCGCCCTGCGCCGCGCCATGGCCACCACCGGCTACAGCGAGCTGAAGGAGTTCCAGCGCGTCGAGGTGACGGTCGCCGACGCGCAGCACAAGCGCTGCCCGGGTGCGTGCGGGTCGGGAGTGCGGCGTCCGGGCGGGGCGTGGGCGCGGCGGCCCGGTGCCGCGGCCGCGGTCCTACGCGCCGGTCTTCTTCGCGGTGGAGAACGCCGTGACGGCGCCGATCGCGAAGAACAGGAACGTCATCGGGTCGGCCGTCTCCTTCCAGGCCCGGGTCAGCCCGTCGAAGTGGTCGACGAACATCGAGGTCGCCGAGACGCCGAACTCGTCGGAGAAGATCAGCGCGATGCCCAGGAGCTGGCCGAGGCAGACGGCACCGAGGGCCAGCACGCCGGCGGCCACCGGCAGCACCGGGTGGGAGCGGCCCGCCCGGCCGGCGCAGAAGCCGACGAGGGCGCCGACGCCGAGCGCCGCGTAGCCGATCTCCCGCTCCGTCGCACCGACGATCGCGCCGTAGACGCCGGCGCTGACCAGCGCGCCGAGGAGCGCGGCGAGAAGGCCGAGCGCGAGGTTGGCGCCCCGCGCGGGCGCGACCGGGACGGCCGGGGAGAGGGCCGGGGCCTGCTGCCCGGCGAAGGGGTTGCCCCCGGAGGGCTGCGGCTGCGGCGCGGTGCCTTCGGCGGTGCCCTCGACGGACGGCGGCGATGCTGACTGGGTCATGACAGGAGTCCCCCCACGGGATGCTGTGAACGAACGCCGTCCGCACGGTTGTGCGGTCGGCGAGGGCGCACGTTAGCAGGCCCGGGGGGCGGGGACGCCAGTCGATATGCCGCACGATCCGCTGGTCGGGGGGGTGCGCGGACCGGAGGGGCCGGGCGGCTGCGGGGCACGGTGCCGGGGCGAAGGGCGGGCCGGCCGTGCCGTCACAGGCGGTGGGCCGCTCCCGTGGGGGTGGCGCCGCGGGTGTCCAGGAGGAGCTGGGCCTTCACGGACAGGCCCTGCAGGTCGTAGGTGCGGTGCTGCTGGAGCAGGATCGTGAGATCGGCCTCGGCCGCCGCCTCGTACAGGGAGTCCGCGCGGGGCAGCGGGCGGTCCAGGACCGTCCAGGCCGGGACGTGGGGGTCGTGGTAGCTGACCAGGGCGCCGAGGGACATCAGACGGACCGCGATCTCGTGCGCGGGCGAGCCCTGCTGGTCGGCCAGGTCGGGCTTGTAGGTGACCCCGAGGAGCAGGACGCGGGCCCCGCGCGCGGACTTGCCGTGTTCGTTGAGCAGGGTGGCCGCGCGCTGGACGACGTAGCGCGGCATCTGCTCGTTGACCTGGCGGGCCAGGTCCGCCATGCGCAGGCCGCGGCCGGTGCGGGCGGTCAGGTCCTGGGAGGCGGTGTGCCCGCCGACGCCGGGCCCGGGGCGGAAGGCCTGGAAGCCGAACGGCTTGGTCTCGGCGCAGCGGATGACGTCCCACAGGTCCACGCCCAGGTCGTCGCAGAGGACGGCCATCTCGTTGACGAGGGCGATGTTGACCTGGCGGTACGTGGTCTCCAGCAGGTGCACGGCCTCCGCCTCGCGCAGACCGCGGGCGCGGACCACCTTGTCGGTGACCCGGCCGTAGAAGGCGGCGGCGGACTCGGTGCAGGCGGGGGTGAGGCCGCCGATCACCTTCGGGGTGTTGGCGGGGGTGAAGTGGCGGTTGCCGGGATCCACCCGGGTGGGGGAGTAGGCGAGGTGGAAGTCCCGGCCGGCGCGCAGGCCGGAGGTCTCCTCCAGCAGCGGGCGCAGGAAGGACTCCGTGGTGCCCGGCAGGACGGGCGACTCCAGGATCACCGTGGTGTGCGGGCGCAGCCGGGCCCCCAGGGTGCGCGCGGCCGACTCCACCTGGCCGAGGTCGGGGCCGCCGTCGGCCGCGCGCGGGGTGGGCGCGCAGATCACCGCGGTGCGTACCCGGCCCAGTTCGGCGGGCCCGTCGGCCGGCCGGAAGCCCTCCGAGAGCATCCGGCGCAGTTCGGCGGGGCTGAGTGAACCGGACTCGGGCCCGGTGCGGTAGCCGACGGTGGGGATGCCGGCGGCGACGGCGGCCTGGGCCAGCGGCAGGCCGAGCGGGCCGAGTCCGATCACGGCGAGATCTGCGGGCATGGCGGGGGCCGTCCTTCCCAGTAACCGAAGCGGGACAGGTGCGCAAGCCGTGTGGACAGAACGAGCGAGCGCACTGTCAGACTAGGAGTAAATATGACCGATATGCCGCATTGTCTCGATGTGTCGCCCGGGTTGATGGCGGCAGTCGCCCGGGACGGTGGCGGTCGGTCAGGGCGGTGACGGCCCCTCCATGGCGGTGCCGGCCGCTCCGTGGCGGTGCCGGTGGCCGCCCCGGGGCGATGGCGCTGTGACGGTCGTCCGGGCGGTGACGGCCGTCCGGGACGGCGGCGTACGCGTGCCCGTCGGCCGGAGTTGTCCACAGGCCGCCCGCCCGTGGTGGCTGAAGTCGGGCAAGCCGGTCAGAATCTGGGCAGGGGGAGTGGGCAGGGAGGACGGACGGGGCCGTACCCGACGGGTGCGGCAGGCGCGACCGAAGAGCGGGAGGCAGCGGTGAGGACAGCGACACTGGGGCCGGCGCAGCGCGCCGAGGCACTCGCGGCCATGGCCGAGCACGAACTGGACCTCCTCGTCGTGGGCGGTGGTGTGGTCGGCGCCGGCACCGCGCTCGACTCCGCCACCCGCGGGCTGTCCACGGCGCTGGTCGAGGCCCGGGACTGGGCGTCGGGCACGTCGAGCCGGTCCAGCAAGCTCATCCACGGCGGCCTGCGCTATCTGGAGATGCTCGACTTCGCCCTGGTGCGCGAGGCGCTCAAGGAGCGCGGCCTGCTGCTGGAGCGGCTCGCACCGCACCTGGTGAAGCCGGTGCCGTTCCTGTACCCGCTCCGGCACCAGGGCTGGGAGCGGCTCTACGCGGGATCGGGTGTCGCGCTCTACGACGCCATGTCCATGGCCCGCGGACACGGCCGCGGGCTGCCCGTGCACCGCCATCTGGGCCGCCGTCACGCGCTGCGCGTCGCCCCCTGCCTGAAGAAGGACGCCCTGGTCGGCGCCCTCCAGTACTACGACGCCCAGATGGACGACGCCCGCTATGTGACGAACCTGGTGCGCACCGCCGCCGTCTACGGCGCCCAGGTCGCCAACCGCGCCCGCGTCACCGGCTTCCTGCGCGAGGGCGAGCGCGTCGTCGGGGCGCGGGTGCGGGACGTCGAGGCGGGCGGGGAGTACGAGGTCCACGCCAAGCAGATCGTCAACGCCACCGGGGTGTGGACCGACGACACCCAGGCCATGGTCGGTGAGCGCGGGCAGTTCCACGTCCGCGCGTCCAAGGGCATCCACCTCGTGGTGCCCAAGGACCGCATCCACTCCAGCACCGGGCTCATCCTGCGCACGGAGAAGTCCGTCCTGTTCGTCATCCCCTGGGGGCGGCACTGGATCGTCGGCACCACCGACACCGACTGGGACCTGGACAAGGCCCACCCGGCCGCCTCCAGCGCCGACATCGACTACCTGCTGGAGAACGTCAACTCGGTGCTCGCCGTGCCGCTCACCCGCGACGACGTCGAGGGCGTCTACGCCGGTCTGCGCCCGCTGCTCGCCGGGGAGTCCGACGCCACCAGCAAGCTCTCCCGCGAACACACCGTCGCCCACCCCGTGCCGGGCCTGGTCGTGGTGGCCGGCGGCAAGTACACGACGTACCGGGTGATGGCCAAGGACGCCGTGGACGAGGCGGTCCACGCACTCGACCGGCGGGTCGCCGAATGCGTCACCGAGGACATCCCGCTGGCCGGTGCCGAGGGCTACCGCGCCCTGTGGAACGCCCGGGCACGCATCGCCGCCCGCACCGGACTGCACGTGGTCCGCGTGGAGCACCTGCTCAACCGTTACGGCTCGCTGACGGAGGAACTGCTCGAACTCATCGCCGGCGACCCCTCGCTGGGCGAGCCCCTCCAGGGCGCCGAGGACTATCTGCGCGCCGAGGCCGTCTACGCCGCCTCGCACGAGGGCGCCCGCCACCTCGACGACGTCCTGACCCGGCGCACCCGCATCTCCATCGAGACCTTCGACCGCGGCACCCGCTGCGCCCGGGAGGCCGCCGAGCTGATGGCGCCGGTCCTCGGCTGGGACACCGACCACGTCGAACGGGAGGTGCAGCACTACGAGAAGCGGGTCGAGGCGGAGCGTGAGTCCCAGCGCCAGCCCGACGACCTGACCGCGGACGCGGCCCGGCTGGGAGCGCCGGACATCGTGCCGCTGTGACCGGTCGTGCCGTGTGACCCGGCGTGCCGCCGTGACTCCCGACCGGGGCCGGGGAGGCCACGGCACCGGGCCGCCGGAGCACCGGCCCGAGCGGGCCGAGGGGCCGCCGACGGGGCCGGGTGCGCGGCGCGCGGTGCCGTGCGGTGCGGGTTCCGCCTGGTGGCGGGCCCGGGTGAAGTGGTGTCACGCGGGCGGGGGAGAGCGAGGCTCCGAGCCGCGCCGGGGCAGCGGCACGGGTGCGCGGAGCCAGGGGCCCCCGCGGCAAGGGGTACTTGTCGGGTGAGGGACAATGGAGCCTCTGTCAGGGCGGGTTGCACGAGGGGACGCATGTCGGAGGCGGAGCGGGCGGGAGCATCCCGTCAGGACGAGAACGCACGTCTCCTCGCCGGGCGGTACCGGCTGGGAGATGTGCTCGGCCGCGGCGGCATGGGCACGGTGTGGCGGGCCGAGGACGAGACCCTCGGGCGCACGGTCGCCGTCAAGGAGCTGCGGTTCCCGTCGAACATCGACGAGGAGGAGAAGCGCCGGCTGATCACCCGGACCCTGCGCGAGGCCAAGGCCATCGCCCGGATCCGCCACAACAGCGCGGTGACGGTCTTCGACGTGGTCGAGGAGGACGACCGGCCCTGGATCGTGATGGAGCTCGTCGAGGGCAAGTCCCTCGCCGAGGCCATCCGGGAGGACGGCCTGCTCGCACCCCGGCGCGCCGCCGAGGTCGGGCTCGCGGTCCTCGACGTGCTGCGCTCCGCCCACCGGCAGGGCATCCTGCACCGCGACGTGAAGCCGTCCAACGTGCTGATCGCCGACGACGGCCGGGTCGTGCTCACCGACTTCGGCATCGCCCAGGTCGAGGGCGACCCGTCCATCACCTCGACCGGCATGCTCGTCGGCGCGCCCTCCTACATCGCCCCCGAGCGGGCCCGCGGCCACAAGCCGGGCCCCGCCGCCGACCTGTGGTCGCTGGGCGGACTGCTGTACGCGGCGGTCGAGGGCGTGCCGCCGTACGACAAGGGGTCGGCTATCGCCACGCTCACCGCGGTGATGACCGAGCCGCTGGACGAACCGAAGAACGCCGGACCGCTCGCCGAGGTCATCCGGGGCCTGCTCACCAAGGACCCCGCCGAACGGCTCGACGACGCGGGAGCCCGGGCCCTGCTCGACGCGGTGGTCGAGGGCTTGGACCGGGCCGGTGAGGAGCCGCAGGACGCGACGAGGGCCGTGCCGCTGCCGGCGCAGACCGGCCCCGGCGGACGGCGGGGCGAGGCGGCCGCCGGGACCGGACTGCGCGGTGCGCTGCGCTCGGTGCGCCGCGGCTCCGCCGGGCAGGACCGCGCGGCCGGAGCCGCCGCGACCGCCCCGGAAGCCGCGTCCGCGACGGCCGCGAAGACTCCTCCCGCGACTCCGGAGACCCCTGCCACCCCTGCCACCCCTGCCGGCTCGGCCAAGCCCGCCCCGGCGGCCGCCGCTCGGCCCGCGGAGGAGGCCGGGCCGGGCGAGGCGGCCGCCGGCGGCCCGGGGGGACGGACCCCGGCGGGCGGCCGGAGCACGGGATGGCCTGTCGTGCCGCCGCCCGACCTGCCCGCTCGGCCCGCGCGCCGCGCCCCGCTGACCGACGTGGTGTCCCGGCGCACCCTGGTGATCATCGCGGTGGCCGTCGTACTCGCCGTCCTCGGCACCGTCCTCGCCCTCACCCTCGGCGGCGGTGACGCCGACTCCGCCGGCCCCGGCCGGGACACCGGGTCCTCCGCCGGGGCGTCCGGCGCCGACACCCGCAGCGACCGGGCGGGCGGCAGCGGTCCCGACGGCGGCAACTCCCCGTCCGCGGGCCGGGGCACGCAGTCCGGCGCGAGCGGCGCCGCCACCCCCGGCGCGGCCGCGGACGGCGACGGCCCGGCCGACGGCTCCGGCGACGCGGCCTCCCACGGCTCCGACGACGCCGACGGCTCCGGCGACGGCGCGGCCACGACGCACCGGGGCGCCCAGGGCTACTCGATCGGGCTGCCCGAGGGCTGGGCGTACAAGTCCACCGGGAACGCGGGGGATCGTTTCACCGGCCCCGGCGGGCAGAAGCTGCTCATCGGCTGGACCAGCACCCCGAAGGACGACCCGGTCGCCGACTGGCACGCCCAGGAGCGCTACATGAAGCGCTCGCAGTACCAGCGTATCCGCATAGCGTCGGTGGACTACCGCGGCTGGGACGCCGCCGACTGGGAGTTCACCTACACCGAGGGCGGCACCCGGTTCCGCAGCGTCGACCGCGGGTTCGTCGTCGACGACCACCAGGGGTACGCGCTGATGTACACCGCCGAGGCCGACTCCTGGAACGGGGCGCCGCGCCGCGACACCTGGCTGACCCTCACGAAGACCTTCCGGCCCAAGGACTGAGCCGCTCCCCGGACGGGTGAGATCCCCCATCCCCTCGCTGCGGGTCGCCCACGGCACGTATCGTGAGTGCTTGCGAACCGTACGCACCCGGAACGGGGCGCCGCACGAACGGAATTGACAGCCGGGTGGCCCGGGGGAGGCAACGTGGACGACTACGCGGGACGGGTGCTCGCCGACCGCTACCGCCTGCCGCTGCCGCCCTCCGAGGAGTACGAACTCACCGAGACGCGCGCCTTCGACACCTACAGCGGGCAGGAAGTCCTGGTCCGGCAGGTGCCGTTGCCGGAGGTCGTCGAGGCGGAGGTGCTCGACGCCGAGGGGCTGCCCGCCGGGTTCACCGCGCGGGACCGGGACGGCCGGCGTCCGCCCCGGCCCGGCAGCGGCCGGCGGCCCGCCGACCCGGTCGTACGACGGGCCGTGGAGGCCGCGCAGGCCACTGCCGCCATCCCCGACCACCCCCGGCTGGACCAGGTCTTCGACGTGTTCGCCGAGGGCGGTTCGCTGTGGATCGTCAGCGAGTCGGTGGCCGCCCGGCCGCTCGCCGCGCTGCTCGCCGAGCGGCCGCTGACGCCGTACCGGGCCGCCGAGGTCGCCTCGGACGTGCTGATGGCGCTGCGCGTGCTGCACGGCCACGGCTGGGTGCACCGCAACATCACCGCCCGCACCGTGCTGGTCTGCGACGACGGCCGCGTCCTGCTCACCGGCCTCGCCGTCGGCGTCGTCGAGGAGGCGCTGTGCGGCTACGACCCCGTACCGGCCGGGGACGACACCGGCACCCCGCCCGGCCCGCCGCCGCACACGGGCGACGGCCTCTCCGGCGGTGCGCCGGCCGGGCGGAGCGGGCCAGGGGCCTCCGCCCCGGGCGGCGGGACCACGGCCGGCGACGTGGAGGCCGCCCGCCGGGCCGCCATCGAGGCGCGGGGCGCGTCCCGGACGCCCGCCGGACCGGACGGTGGAGCCGACCGGACCGGCGAGCCCGCCCGCAGAGCCCTGGAGAGCGGTGACGACGTCCGGGCGGCGCGCGCCGGGGCGATCGCCGCGTACCGCGCCGGAGCGCGCGCCGCGGCCCGCGTCCAGGGCACTCGGCCCGACGGCCCGCAGGCCGCCCTGCCGAACGGTCACGGCCCGCAGGCCGTCCCTCAGGCTGTTCCGCCGGATGGTCACGGCCCGCGGGCCGCCCTGCCGGGCGGGTACGGGCAGCCCCGCGGTCCGTCCGGCACGGAGCTTCCCGGGCCGCACGCACCCGGACCCGCGTCGCCGCACGCACCCGGACCCGCGTCGCCGGACGCACCCGGACCCGCGTCGCCGGACGGCTCCGCCCTGCCACCGGGCGCGCCGCAGCCGCCGTACGCCCCGGGACCGCACGAGAACGGGCCGCACGAGCCGGGGCCGCATGCTCCGGGACCGTATGCCACCGGACCGGACACCCGCGGCCCGGGGACCCGGGCCCCGGACGCCCGCGGGCCCGACCGCCGAGGCCGTGCGGACGGCGGTGCCACGCCGCCGGGGCAGATAGCGGACCCGTACGGGGTGCAGGCCCGGCCCTGGCACGGCGCCACCCCCCGTCCGGTGCGGGGCGGAGCCCCGCAGGGCCCGGCGCCCCGCACACCGCTCGGCCCGCCCGCGCCCGGCGCCGGAGCCGGCCGCCAGGCTCTGCCGCCGGCCGGACACACCCCCGGCCGGACCCCCGTACCGGTCCCCCCGCTGCCCGCGGGGCCCGGGGCCGCCGCGCCCCGGGCACCGGCCTCCGCCGCTGCCGCGCTCACCCCCGCGAGCGGCTCCGCCGCCGCCTCGGCGGGGCCGCCGGCCGGCGGCTGGGACGCACCGGCCGCCGCCGCTCCCGGACGGCGCGGCCCCGCCACCGCGCTGGCCGCCGAACGCGCCCGGCAGGCGCGGATGGCCGTCGTGGGCGCGGTCACCGAGCGGTGGGCGCCGGAGCAGGCCGGGCCCGTGCACGAGAACTGGCAGCTCGCCGCGCCCATCGGCCCCGCCACCGACCTGTGGGCGCTGGGCGCGCTCCTCTTCCGGGCGGTCCAGGGGCACGCGCCCTACCCGGAGGAGTCGACGGCCGAACTGGTGCAGATGGTGTGCGCGGAACCGCCGGCGTTCGCCGAGGAGTGCGGGCCGCTGCGCCCGGTCGTGGAGTCGCTGCTGCGTCAGGACCCCACCGAACGCCCCGGCTTCGAGGAACTGCGCGGCTGGCTGCGCTCCCTCGTGCGGTCGGCGCCCGAGCCCGACGCCGGGACGCACGTCGTGCCCGTGCCGCCCGCCGACCCCGGGCGGCTGCCGATCGTCCGGCGGCGCGGCGAACTCGTGCGCAGACGGCGCGCCGGACTGCCCGCGCCCCACGGGCGGCACAAGCGGGCCCGGCAGGAGGAGCGTTCGCCGCGCAGCCTGGGCCGGACCCTGCTGGTGGCGGTGCTGCTGGCGATGGCCGCCGCGATCGCGTACGCCATGCTGTTCCTGCCCCGCGCCGACGAGGCCGGCAGCGCGGGCGCGCCCCGCCCGGACCGTACCGGCGCGGCCGGCCAGGCCGGGCAGGCGCCCGACGACGGCACACCGCAGGCCAGCAGCGCACCGCACCCCGACCAGACCACGCCCGGCGACTCGCCCACCGGGCCGGCCGGTTCGGGGCAGCCGCAGACCGGCGGCACCGACGAGCCGGACCAGGCCGCCGTCCCCGACGGCTTCACGCTGCGGTCCGACCCGGCCGGCTTCCGGCTCGCCGTCGCCGACGGCTGGGACCACACCGGGCGCAACGGCAGCGGCCAGGTGCGCTACACGCACGGCGCGTTCGAGCTGATCGTCGTCCCCGGACGGGACGGCGCCGCCGAGTTCGGCGCCGACCCGATGGAGTACCAGCGGGAGCGGGAACCGGAGCTCCAGCCCTACCGCGACTCCAGCTGGGCCACCGCCACCGGACTGAAGACCGTCTCGGTGGGCGGACGGACCATGGCCGAGGGGCAGTTCACCTGGACCGGCGCCGACGGACGCGAACTCTTCGTGCGCAACGTGGCGATCCTCCTCGACGGCCGCTACCACGTGGTGCAGGTGCGCGGCCCCGAGGCCGAACGCGACGAGGTGACCCGCCTGTACGAGCAGGCGGCCACGACCTACACCCCCACCCGCTGAGCCGCAGGCCCCCGAACGGTTCCCTTCCGTCACGCAAAGCGACAACCGTCACAGTGCGGTATCCGAGCGGCCCCCCTGGTTCCGTGCCGGGGCACCGGTCCCTACGCTGATCTCGTCAAGACCAGAGCGGGGCAACGTGAATCAGATGCAGGGCCGGCTCGTCGCGGGCCGTTACCGGCTGGCCGACACCATCGGCACCGGCGGTATGGGCCGGGTGTGGCGGGCGCACGACGAGGTGCTGCACCGGGCCGTCGCGATCAAGGAGTTGACGGCCGCGCTCTACGTGTCCGAGAGCGACCGGACCGTCCTGCTCGCACGTACCAGGGCGGAGGCGCGGGCGGCGGCCCGGATCAACCACTCGGCCGTCGTCACCGTGCACGACGTGCTGGAGCACGACGGCCGGCCGTGGATCGTCATGGAACTCGTCGAAGGCCGCTCCCTCGCCGACGCGGTCAGGGACGAGGGCCGGCTCGCGCCCGCCGAGGCCGCCCGCATCGGCATGTGGGTGCTGCGGGCCCTGCGCGCCGCCCACACCGCCGGTGTCCTGCACCGGGACGTCAAGCCCGGCAACGTGCTGCTGGGCCGTGAAGGCCGCGTCCTGCTCACCGACTTCGGCATCGCGCAGATCGAGGGCGACTCCACCATCACCCGTACCGGGGAGGTCGTCGGCTCCGTCGACTACCTCGCCCCCGAACGCGTCCGCGGCCACGACCCCGGCCCCTCCTCCGACCTGTGGGCGCTCGGTGCCACGCTGTACACCGCGGTGGAGGGCCGCTCGCCGTTCCGCCGGACCTCCCCGCTGTCCACCCTCCAGGCCGTCGTCGAGGAGGAGGCGGCCGCCCCCGCCCACGCCGGGGACCTCGCCCCCGTCATCGCCGCTCTGCTGCGCAAGGATCCGGCCGCCCGCCCCGGCGCCGCCGAGGCCGAACGGATGCTCGCCGACGTGGCGGAGGGCCGCTCGCCCACCGCCGTCCGGCCGCGGGTGCCGGCCCAGGCGGGCCCCCGCGACGGCAACGCGCCCGCCTGGTCGGGCACTTCCCCGACGACCCCGTACCCGCAGCCCGCACCGGCCGCCGCACCGGCCGCCGCGCCGCCCGCACCGCAGGCGACGGGCCGGCCCCGCCGGCGGCGGACCCTCGCCCTCGTGGTGCTGCTCGCGGCGCTCCTCGGCGGCGGCACCGCCGCCGGCATCCTGCAGTGGCAGGCCCGGACGGCAGGGGGCGCCCCGGACACGCCCGCCGGCCGCGGCCCGGGTACGTCCTCGGCCCCGTCGTCCTCGGCCGGCCCGTCCGGGTCGGGGAACACCGGCACCCTTCCGCAGGGCTGGGTGCGCCGCGACGACCCGTTCGGCTTCAGCATCGCGCTGCCCGGACCGGAGTGGCAGCGCACCGAGTACGACCGGGCGACCGGACAGGCCGACTACTCGCCCGACGGCGGCGAGCACTTCTTCCGCATCGCCGTCGACCCCGCCCCCGACTTCGACGACCCGCACGCCCACCAGCTCGACCTGGAGCAGCAGGTGAGCCGGCTCGTCGACTACGAGCGGGTCGGCATGACGGAGAACGTCTACCGGGACCGCCCGGGCTCCCTCTGGGAGTACACCTGGACCGCGCTGCCCAAGGACACCGCGACCGCGCCCGGACCGCGCCGCGCCGTCGACCAGATGTACCTCTCGCGCGACGGCGTCGAGTACGCCCTCTACGCCTCCGCCCCCGCCGAGGACTGGGAGCTGATGCGGGAGCAGTTCGACGTCATGCTGCGCAGCTGGCGGCCCACCGCGTCGTAGCGCCGTGGCGGGCGGCGCCCGCCGCTGCGGAGCCGCGACCGGTGCGCGTCCGGCGTCCGCCGCCCCGGCCGGCCGCCCGCTCCCGGTGACCGGTCAGGGCGTGTGAGGGCGCTTGAGCACGTCGTCGAGCCAGTCGAAGACGCGCTGGTTGAAACGGGAGCGGTTCCAGCTCTCGCAGTGGCCCTCGGCCCCCTCGGCGCTGGAGAAGCGGACCAGCGTCCTGGGGCACCGCAGGGCCTCGTAGAGCCTCTCCGCCTGCCCGGCGAGCTGGTCGCCCTCGGCCAGGGCCACCAAGGTGGGACAGGTGATGCGGCCGGCGACGTCGGAGAGCCGGTAGCGGCCCATCTCGACCAGGTACTCCCCCACGCTTCCCAGGCCGTGCACCCACAGGGCGCGCTGGACCAGCTTCCACCGTACGACCGGGTGCTCGACCGCGGGAGCGAGGTACGGGTCCAGCTCGGCGGGGTCCACGTCCGGCAGCCGGTCGCCGAGTTCCGGGGGGACCAGCCCCATCGACCGGATGTTCTCCAGCTGGTCCCACTGCCCGGGATCCGCCACCAGCGCGGCCACCCGGGGTTCGCCGCTGACGCCGCGCGGGGCGAGAAAGCCGCCGAAGCTCCACCCGGACACCACCAGCCGGGTGGCGTCCACGCCCGGCAGGGTCACGGCGTGGTCGACGACGGGACGGAGCACCGTCTCCCAGTCCGGACGCATGGTCAGGCCCTGGTGCACCAGCGCCAGACCCTGACCCGGCCCGTCCACCAGCAGGCAGTGGTATCCGCGCCGCACGGCCGGCTGGGCGTGGGCCCAGTGCATCTCGTGCACGTCGGAGTCGTAGCCGTTGACCGCGATCACGGTCGGCCGCGGGCCGTCTTTCGGGGCGGAGCCCTCGGCCGGGCAGAAGTACCCGTCGAGGAAGCCGCCCTCGAACGGCACCCGGACCGGCAGCAGCGGCGGATCGCACAGCTGCGCGAAGCGGGCGAAGCAGTCCCGCTCGCGCCGCGCCGCGTCGACGAGCCGGGGGTCCACCGGCAGCCCGTAGAGCGGGTAGTAGGAGACGCGCAGATACGTGGCGGCCCGCAGGTACGCCTCCCGGGCGCTCACCCGGTGACCGGCCCGGTCGCTCTCCTCGGCCCACCCCCGCACCATGGCCGCGGTGGCGGTCCACTCCCGGTACCAGCTGTTGTTGTCGCCCTCGGTGATCCGGGCCGCCGTCGCCGCGCACTCACCGAACTCCGCGCCGCCACCGGTCATCGTCATCACCGCGCGCTCCAGGAACATCTGGAACAGGGGGTGGTCGAAGCGCTTCACCGGACGTTCCCTACGTGTGGGCCGACATGGCATCCCGGCCGCCCTCCGTTCCCGGCCGGCGGCGCACGCCTGTCTACCACCGCCGCACCGGGGCCGCTCCGGCTTGCCCCGACCGTGGGTGTGGCGGACCGGGGGAGCCGGTGCGCGTGAGGACGGTGGGTGCGCGGGGCGGCCGGTGGCCGTGACGCGGGGCCGGGTGTGCGGGGCGGCCCGTGACGGTGAGGGGTGGTGGGTGTGCGGGGCGGCCCGTGAGCGTGAGGGGCGGTCGGTGTGCGGGGCGGTCTGCGGCCGTGAGGGGGGTGCGGCGGGTGCGCCCGTGTGGCGGTCACCGGTGACTCGATGCGGTGGTGTCCGGCCGCCGCGGGCATCCCGTGACCGACCCGCCGGGGATGCAGCCCGACGATGCAGCACCAGTGGCCGCGGACCTCCCGCCGTCCGCCCCTCCCGACCCGTTTGGAGACCCGCATGCTGATCGGCACCGTCGGCCGCGCCGTTCGCCGGCGATCGCGGCGCACGGCCGTGGCCTCCCTGACGGCGGCAGCGATGCTGCTCACCGGGACGGCCTGCTCGGGCGACACCGTCACGCAGAGTGCGGGCACGCGGCTGTCCTCCCGGCAGGTGTCGACCCCGACGGACTCCGGCCGAGCCGCGCAGCTCGACGCCGCGATCCGGCAGGTGATGCACGAGACCGGCGTTCCCGGCGTGATCGTGGGGCTGTGGATGCCGGGACAGCCCGACTACGAGCGCGCCTTCGGGGTCGCCGACAAGCAGGCGGGCACGCCGATGACCACCGACCTGCACATGCGGATCGGCAGCGAGACGAAGACCTTCACCGTCACCGGCATCCTCCAGCTGGTCGACCAGGGAGAGCTCGGCCTCGACGACCCCGTCTCACGCTACGTGTCGGGCGTGCCGGAGGGCGACCGGATCACTCTGCGGGACCTGGCCCGGATGCAGAGCGGACTCTTCGACTACACGAAGGACCCGGACTTCGTCGCGGCCCTGGAGGAGGACCCCGAACGGGTCTTCACCACACAGGAGCTGCTCGACTACTCCTTCAGCCATCCCCTGGACTTCGCCCCCGGAACCCAGCTGGTGTACTGCGACACCAACACGGTGCTGCTGGGCCGGGTGCTGGAGAAGGTCAGCGGTCAGAGCCTCGCCGACTACTTCCGCGACCACGTGCTCGACCCCCTGCACATGAACGGGACCCTGTACCCGACGAACGCGCGGATCCCGACGCCGTACGCACACGGCTACACCACCCAGACCGCGGACGGGAAGGAGACCGACGCCACCCACTGGAGCCCGTCCGACGCGAACGCGGCGGGGGCGATGATCTCCGACCTGGACGACCTGCACACCTGGGCGCCGGTCGTCGCCACCGGCACGCCTCTGATCAAGCCCGCCACCCAGGAACAGCGCCTGCAGACGGCCACCAGTCCGGACTTCCCCGGAGCGGCATACGGGCTGGGCCTGTTCACGGCCGAGGGCTGGGTGGGCCACAACGGCTCGATCCCCGGCTACGAGAGCCTCACGCTGTACCTGCCGTCGCAGGAGGCCACCATGGTCGTGCTGCTGAACAGCGACACCCCCTACCAGGGCGCGTCCCCGAGCACCCTGTTCGGCACGGCCATCACCAGCGTCGCCACTCCCGGACATGTGTTCCGCCTGGGGCCCGGGCCGTCGGCCTCGCCGTCAGCCTCCGCCTCGACGTCCGCCTCGACGTCCGCCTCGGCCCCGCCGTCCGCCTCCGTCTCACCGTCCGCTTCGGCCGGATCGCGTACGACGCCGCCCGTCCCGGCGACCTCTCCCTAGCTTGTTTTTTATGGTTTGCGAGCTTTGAGTTGATTACGTTCCGCGATACTTTCGGGCCGCCTGGTCGTTTTGCCCACGTCGTAACGAGTGGCGGGCCGTCGGTTCTTGGAGCCAAGTGGGCGTCCTGGGCCTGGAGTTGACGGTTTGGGTGCACGGGCCGGATTGTGCAGGTGGGGGCGGATGTTCCTGAACCCTCGGCGGACTCGGGCCGGGGTGAGCCGGCCGGGCTCGGCCGGCTTCTCCCAGGGGCGGCGGAGATCTGCGGCGAGGGGCCGGGTGAGCCGGAGCTGGGTGTGCGCGGCGATGACGATCCATGTCCACCGGTCTGCCGCCTCGGGAGTACGGAGCCGGGGACGCGTCCAGCCGAGCGTCTGTTTCTCAAAGCGGAAGGTGTGTTCCAAATCGAAGCGACGAAGGAAAGCCTGCCAGCGCAGATCGACTTCTTCGCCGGCCATGCCGGTCTTCGAGGACCACAGCCACAAGGGCAGCGGCTCACGGTCGCCGGGCAGGTGGTCGACCTTCAGCCGGATCAGGGTGCCTTCGATGACGGGGAGTTCACCGTCGTGGTCGATCCATGCGGAACGAGTGGTGAGGCGAGGATGGATCCGGTCCCAGGCCATCGCCTGTGCGGTGCCGTAGCGGTCGGTGACCTGCACGGTCTCCGCGTCGGGCTCGCCCCAGGTGTCGGGCCTGGCGAAGCGGAACTCCTTGCCGTGCTTCGGCGGCCTGCCGCCCTGGGGGTAGGCCAGGGCGTACTGCTTGAGCGAGGGTGCCGGACGGCGCATCACCCGGTCCGAGCGCATCCGCCCGAGCACCTCGACGGGGAGCCCGTCAAGGAGGTAGGCCATGCGCGGAGCGTCGTAGCCGGCGTCGAAGACGACCAGGATGTCCGGGTCTCCCTCCTCCCACTGGCCGCCGTCGACCAGGTCGGTGACAACACGGCGGACCTGGGCGGCGGTGACCTCGGCGACGTCGTCGTCGGGGCCGAGCCGGACCGCGTCGAGCAGCTGGCACCACGAGGTGCGGCCCGTCTCCAGCGCGGCCACGAACGAGTACGGCCAGCCAGGGATGAGCTGGTCCGAAGAGCGTCCCGAGCGTCCGTAGACATGACAGAACAGACGGTCCGGGCTGGTCGGCGCGTCCGGGCGCAGCCACGCGGAGACATCGACGGCCAGGACCAGACGGTTGTCGGCGGCCTTGGGCTGCGGCAGCATCGCCAGAGCCTTGCGCAACCGGTCTGCGTCGATGCGGCCCCGGTTGAGCGCATCGTACATCGCTCCGTGCCCACGCCGGTGCTCGGCCAGCAGTGTCAGGTCGACCGGCGAGGTCACCGGCCCGTCCTCGCAGAGCATCGCGTCCGTGAGTTCGAACAGCGCGTCCCCGCGCCGGGTCAGACACGCGAACAGGTCTTCCCGAAAGTGGGACGTGAAGTCGAACGCATCCCGCCGGGCATCGTGGTCCAGCACACTCACCTCTGCAGCCTTCGTATGAACGTGATTCCGTGGCGGAACGCATGGTCATACGAAGGCCGTCAGCATGCCCGGCGAATCCCCAGACGAGCGAGCCTGTACGAGGCAACGTTCGAGGCCAGAGGTAAAAGAACAAGCCTAGAAGATCACTGAAAATCTTGCTGTGAGGGTGGTTCCGCCGGTGGCGGGGCCGCCCTCCGTGCTTCATGGTGTGGCCGGGGTCAGGGTCCACGTGCCGTCGTTGGCGGGTTCGAGGCCGAGGTTGATGAGTCGGCGGAGGTTGAGGGCGGCGGCTCGGTTGCGGAGCCAGGTGTCGTTCTTGAGGGTGCCGAGGTAGCGGAGTCTGCGGTTGCCTTTGGCGGTCAGCCAGGCGATGCCGCGTTCGACGGGTGGCCGCCAGCGGCGGTAGGTGTCCTTCCAGACGGGGTCGGCGGCCTGGGCACGGGCGTCGGCCAGGCGCCGGTGCTGGGGGTGGACCCGCAGGACGCGGCCGGTCTTGGAGGTGGTGCAGCGTTCGCGCAGCGGGCATCCGGTGCACAGCGTCTTGAACTGGGCCTGACGGAACCCTCCCTTCAGGGGCTTGCCGAGCGGGAGGGTGTGCCCTGCCGGGCAGGTGACCTGGCTGGTCTCGGTGTCGATGTGGAAGTCGTCGCTGGTGAAGCCGCCGGGGACCGCCATCCGGAGCGGCGGCGGTTTGAGGATCGCGTCGTGGCCGGCCTGTTCGAGGTGTTCGCGCAGGCCGGCGGTGCCGTAGGCGGAATCGCCGAGCACTTCGACCGGTTCGGTCTCGTCTGCCAGGAGGTCCTCGGCGACTCTCGCCTCGTGGTTGGCGGGCCCGCTGCCGGGGGCCAGGGCGACCTCGGTGAACAGGCCGGTCTCCGGCTCCACGGCAGCGTGGCCCTTGAAGCCCTCCTGGTGGCGGGTGCGGTTCTTGTGGATGTGTCTGGCCTCGGGGTCCACGGTGGAGACCACCCGGTCAGGGGCGGTGCCGCGGGTGATGCGCCAGCGGCCGTCGCGGCCGTCGGAGTCCTCGGCGGGCTCGACATCCTGGCCGGCGACCAGTGCCAGCAGGCCGACCGCGTTCGCCGCCCGCTCGCCCAGCTCCTGCTCAGGCAGACGGCCCAGCAGGTTGAGCGCGTCGCTCACCAGCGCGTCGACCAGCTCGGCGCGGGCCTGCTCATCGTCCCAGGCGATCCTCGGCTTGCCCGCATCGGCGTAGTCGTGCGCGGCTAAGTACGTGGCGGCGACCTGGCCGGCGCCGGGCACCTCGCGGATCACCCGGCGGATGGCCGAGATCAGCTGGGTGACCGTGTCCTGGGTGGCCACCGCGTCGTCGAACACCGTGGAGTCCAGCGCGCGGCGCCGCTTCCCGCGCAGGATGCCGGTGGCGGCCACGACCTCCTTGACCCGGGTGAAGATCCGCCCCGGGTCCGCCGAGCGCTGCAGACGGCGCCGGAAGTAGGTCAGCAGCGAGGGGTCGAACGCGGTGTCGTACAGGCCCAGCCCGCATGCCGCCTTCCACCGCAGGTCGCACCGCAGCTCCAGCACAGTCTCCACGTCCGAGGTCCCGAACAGGCTCTGCAGCACCACCGCCGCCGCCAGCACCTGCGGCGGCAACGACGGCCGGCCGTTGGCCGAGGGGTACATGTCCGCGAACATCTCCGGCGGCAGCAACCGCTCGCGGTGCTCGGCCAGGAACGCGAACACACTCCCCGCCGGGATCAGCTCCCGGCAGGTCTCCCATACATCCGGCCCGACCGTCTCCCCGGCCCATTCCCCCTGCACACACAACAGTCTGGCCCCGCGTCAGCACACGCGGGGCCAGAACCGAAGATTTTCAGTGATCTTCTAGGGCGTGTTTCGAAAGTCCCGCCTGCCTGGCGGCGTCTGGCACGCACGCTCGCCGCGTTGTCGGGCTCGCCCCGATACATCCAGTATCGGGGCGACCCTCCGCCTTGCGATCGCACGCACCAGACGCCGCCAGACCTGCCCTTCGGGCAGACGACGCTACTTTCAAAACACGCCCTAGTACCCCGTCAGGGTGGTGTGGAGCGGCTGGGCGGCGAGTCCGCCCTCCGGCCGGAGGGCGGACGTCCTCCGGCCGAAACCCGTCGCCGACCGTCGCTTGTCGGCCACCTGCGGCCGAGCGGCCCGGAGGGTACCACTCCGGCTGATGCATCATGGGGCGCATGGGGACCGAGCGGACGGGCGGGCGGGTGATAGCGGGCCGATACCGGCTGGAGACGGTGCTGGGACGCGGCGGCATGGGCGTGGTCTGGCGTGCCACCGACGAACTGCTCGGCCGGGTCGTGGCGGTCAAGGAGCTCACGCTCGACGACACGCTCACGTCGGAGGAGTCCCGCCGCCGAAGGGACCGCACCCTGCGGGAGGCCCGCGCGGTGGCCCAACTGCGCCACCCGCAGGTGATCGTGGTGCACGACGTCGTCGCCCACGACGAACGCCCCTACCTGGTCATGGAGTTCGTCGACGGCGGCTCCCTGGCCGACCGGATCGCCGCCCAGGGACCCGTCGACGCCCGCGAGGCGGCCCGGATCGGGGTCGCCCTGCTCGGCGCCCTGCGCTCCGCGCACGCGGCCGGCGTCCTGCACCGTGACCTCAAACCCGCCAACGTCCTGGTGGAGAACCACACCGGGCGGGTCGTCCTCACTGACTTCGGGGTCGCCCACGTGGACGGCACCACCACGCTCACCGAGAGCGGCTCCTTCGTGGGGTCGCCCGAGTACACCGCACCCGAGCGGATGTCCGGGGCCGGCACGGGGGCCGCCGCCGACCTGTGGTCGCTCGGCGCCCTGCTGTGTGCGGCGGTCAGCGGCGAGTCGCCCTTCCGCCGCGATTCGCTGGGCGCGGTCGTGCACGCCGTCCTCACCGACGACATCCGCCTGCCCGCCCAGGCCGCGCCCCTCCTGCCCGTCGTACGGGGGCTGCTGGAGCGCGATCCGGAGCGGCGGCTGGACGCGGCGGAGGCCGAGTGGATGCTGCGCGGCTTCCTCGACACGGGGCGGACGCCGGAGCCGGAACAGCGGATGCCGCGCCCCCGGCTGCTGGTGGCCGCGCTGGTGGCGGCCACGGCGGTGGTGGGCCTGTCGGCGGCGGCGCTGCTCGTCAACCGCGACGGGGACACCGGAGGTTCGCCGACGACGCCCGCTCCGACGAACTCCGTGAGCTCGCCACGGACCACCACGTCGGGCACACCCGCGGGCACCGGGTCCGGAACCCCGTCGGGCGACCCCGGCGGGTTTCCGGCCGGGACCGCACCGGGGGAGCCGGGCGGGGGCCTGACGGTGAGTCCGACCGGGAGCGCGACCGGGAGCCCGGAGGAGGGGACCACGGGGAGCCCGCCGTAAGGAGGGAGACGGGCGGCCGGCGGACCGGAGCCGGTCTGGGGATGACCGGCGGTGGGCGGGGCGGTCGGGTGGGATGACCGGCGGCGGCCGGGAGCGGCAGGGGATGCGTGGCGGCGGGCCGGGGTGGCGTCGGTGGGCGGCCGCGGACCGGAGCGGCGGTGGGCGGAGGACGGCCTGGGGCGCGGTCGGGAGGGCGCCGGGATCCTTACGTTGCGCTGAGCCGTTCGAGGGGTAGCGTTTTTACCGACAGGCCGTCGGGAACCCATTGACTTAGGTAAGCCTAAGTCGGCACCATCGTCGTGGTTCCCGAGCCCTACGGTCCCGGAGGCACGCCTTGGACACGCCCTTCTCGTCGCTCATCCGCACCGCGTCCCACGAACAGCACGCGGAGGCGGAGTCGTCGACGTTCATGAGCGACCTCCTCGGCGGACGCCTGCCGGTCGACGCCTACGCGCGCTACACGGAACAGCTCTGGTTCGTCTACCGCGCGCTGGAGGACGGCGCGGCCGCCCTGCGCGCCGACCCCGTCGCCGGACCCTTCATCCAGCCGGAGCTCTTCCGCACCGCCGCCCTGGAGCAGGACCTCGCCCACCTGCTCGGCCCCGGCTGGCGCGCCGGGCTGTCCGCCCTGCCCGCCACCGCGGCGTACGCGGCGCGGGTCGCCGGGTGCGCCCGCGACTGGCCGGCCGGCTATGTCGCCCACCACTACACGCGCTACCTGGGCGACCTGTCGGGTGGTCAGATCATCCGTGACCGGGCCGAGCGCACCTGGGGCTTCGCGCGCAAGGGTGACGGCGTACGGTTCTACGTCTTCGACGGCATCGCCAACCCGGCCTCCTTCAAACGGGCCTACCGCGAACTGCTCGACCGGGTGGACGCCGACGACCTGGAGAAGCAGCGGATCGTCGAGGAGTGCAAGCGCGCCTTCGACCTCAACGGCGCGGTGTTCCGGGAGCTGGCGGAGGAGTTCCCGCTCAGCGCCGCCTGAGCGGCGGGCGGTCCGCGTCCTCCCGGTCCGTGCTCTCCCGCGCCGGGCCGTCCCGGCGGGCACCGTCCCCTGTCCGTTCCGTCCCCGGGCCATGCCGTCCCCCGGGCCGGGCAACGGCCCTCGGCGGACGGTCCCTTGACCGCGTCCCGGTCCGTCGCGCCCCGGGTCACGGGTCGGTGACCGCGGCTCCTCCCCGGTGGCTGCCGGAGCGTCCGGCGCGGTATGCATGGAGGCATGAGCAGCAACGGGGGAGCCCGCCAAGGGGCTGACGAACCGACGAGTTTCGTCCTGCAACCGCCGAAGCCGAGTCCGGACCACAGCTCGAACCCGCGGCAGGGGCAGGGGCGGGTCCCCGGTCAGGACCACGGGCAGGGTCAGGAGTACGGGCAGGAGTACGGGCAGGAGCGCGGACGGGGACAGGAGCATCGGCAGGAGCACGGACAGGAGCGCCGGCAGGAACAGGAGCACCGGCAGGAACAGGAGCAGGGCCAGGAACAGGGGCAGGGGCAGGGCCAGGAACAGGGCCAGGGGGCGCAGTCGGGCCCCGGCGCGGGCCCCGCTTCGCATCCGGGTCCGCACGCGCATCCGCGGCCGCACCCGCCTGCGGCCGTCCCGCACCCCGGCAATCCGTACGCGACCCCGGTGCCCCCCGGCTCCGCCCCGTCCGGCCCCGGCCCGGCCGCCCCGCCGCGACCGCCCGACACCGAGCCGGACCCGCGCGCGGCGCGGACCACCGGGCCGGACCCGGAGGCGGGGCGGCTGATCGCCGGACGGTACCGGCTGCTCGGCAAGCTCGGGCACGGCGGCATGGGCACGGTGTGGCGGGCCGAGGACGAGACGGTGGGCCGCGAGGTCGCCGTGAAGGAACCCCGGGTCCCCGACCACCTTTCCGAGCGCGAACGGGCCAATGCCTACGAGCGGATGCGCCGTGAGGCCCGGGCGGCGGCCCGGCTCGACCACCCGGCCGTGGTCACCGTCCACGATGTCGCCGTCGTCGACGACCGGCCCTGGATCGTCATGGAGCTGGTGCGCGGCCGTTCCCTCGGCGCCGCCCTCCAGGAGGGCACGCTGGACGCCCGCGAGGCCGCCCGGGTCGGCCTGGAGGTGCTCGGCGCGCTGGAGGCGGCCCACGCGGCGGGCATCCTGCACCGGGACGTCAAACCGGACAACGTCCTGCTGGGGCAGCACGGCCGGGTCGTCCTCACGGACTTCGGGATCGCCCACATCGAGGGCGAGACCCGGCTGACCGACACCGGAGGCTTCGTCGGGTCGCCGGAGTACGTCGCGCCCGAGCGGGTGCTGGGCCAGCGGCCGGGCCCCGCCTCCGACCTGTGGTCGCTGGGCGTGGTGCTGTACGCGGCGACCGAGGGCGTCTCGCCGTTCCGGCGCAGCAACACACCGGCCACCCTCCAGTCCGTCCTCAACGCCACGCCGGCCCCGCCCGCCGCGGCGTCCGGACCGCTCGCCGAGGTCATCAACGGCCTGCTGCACAAGGATCCGGCCGGTCGCCCCGGCGCCGCGCGGGTACGGGCCCTGCTGGAGGCGGCCGCCCGCCCGCAGGCCTCCGCCCCGGCCCCCGTACCTCCCTCACCGGCCACCGCCGACGGGGCCCGGCCGGGCGGTGCCGGGGCGCGCGGCGGCCGGGTCGGCCGTGGCGCGCTGCTGGGCATCGGCGCGGTGGTGGTCGCCGCGGCGGTCGCGGCGTACTGCGTGATCGCCCGGCCGTTCGCCGGCCCGTCGTCCGAGGGCTGGACGCAGCACCGGGTCAAGGAGCTCGGCGCGACGGTCACGGTGCCGGACGGCTACGTCCGGCGGGTGCCGGAAGACCCCGGCGAGGACGAGCACTGGGTGCGCTACACCGACGCCGGCGGCGGAGTGTACGTCCGGCTGGAGCTGCGCAAGAAGTCGGAGGACCGCTACGACCGGATCGCCAGCTCGGCGACCGGCCAGGCCTACGAGGAGAAGAAGCAGATCGAGGAGCGGACCGGCTCCGCCTACCGCATCGCCGACGACGCACCCGTCGGCGTGGTCACGGAGAAGACCGACTTCCGCGGGCGGGAGGCCGCCGAGAGCACCGTGACCTTCACGGACGACTCCGACAGCGACCACGCCGTACCGACGGAGGTGAGGATCTTCTACTACCGGACCAGCGGCGACGACATGTACCGGCTGTCCGTCGCCTACCCGGGCCGCGGCGACTTCACCGAGCGGGGCCGCGAGGTCGCCGAGAAGGCCGTCGCCGGCTTCGAGGTGGACCGGCTCTGAGGACGCGCTCCGGCGAGGCGCTCCGGCGAGGCGCTCTGCAGAGGCCGTCGCCGTGCCCGGGGCGTTTCGCCGGGGCAGGCCGGGCCCGGCACGCTTCCGGGAGTCCGGGAGTCCGGGAGTCCGGGAGTCCGGGAGTCCGGGAGTCCGGGGGTCCGGGAGTCCGGTGGCGGGCCGGCTTCCGGGGTGTCCGGGACCGGCGGCTTCCGGGATTTCCGCGCGTGCCCGTGTGTCCGGCAGGGCCGCGTACAAGCGCGCTGATCAGGAGCTTTGTTGCCAGTGATCGCTGGCGGATTGTGTGTGCCCGGTGAATCCCTATTACCGACGGGTACACAAAGGCTCCGCGCAGGAATACCCTGCGCGTCATGACCGAAGCGCAGGCATCCGAGAAGGCCGCACCCGGCACCAACCCCGTCGCCCCCGCCCCGACGGGTGTCCGCACCGCCGCCGACGTGGTCACCCCGGAACTCGTGGCCCGGCTGACCAAGGGCGTCACGGGCTCCGGCCGCACGGCCAACCATTCCCCGCTCACCGGCGGGAAACTGGCCGACCTGCCCGAGTCGGCCCCCGAGGACGTCGCACGCGCCTTCACGTCCGCCCGCGCCGCCCAGGCGGTCTGGGCGCAGGTGCCGGTCCGTCGGCGCGCCGCGGTGCTGCTGCGCTTCCACGATCTGCTGCTGGAGCGCGAGGCCGAGGTGCTCGACCTGATCCAGCTGGAGACCGGCAAGGCCCGTCTGCACGCCCACGAGGAGGTGCAGGCCGTCGCGGTCGCCGCCCGCCACTACGGGCACCGGGCGGCGGCGTACCTGAGGCCCAAGCGGCACCGGGGCGCCATCCCGGCCCTGACCAAGGCCACCGAGCTGCGCCATCCGCGCGGTGTCGTGGGCCAGATCGCCCCCTGGAACTACCCCCTGGAACTGTCCGTGGGCGACGCGCTGCCCGCCTTCGTCGCCGGCAACGCGGTGGTGATGAAGCCGGACACCGAGACCTGTCTGACCGCCCTGTGGGCCCGTGACCTGCTGGTCGAGGCCGGACTGCCCGCCGAGGTGTTCCAGGTCGTCATCGGTGAGGGCCCGGTGGTCGGCCCCGAGATCGTCCGGCACGCCGACTACGTCTCCTTCACCGGCTCCACCCGCACCGGCCGCGAGGTCGCCCGGGGCGCGGCCGCCCGCCTGGTCGGGGTCTCCCTCGAACTCGGGGGCAAGAACGCCATGCTCGTCCTGGACGACGCCGACATCGAGAAGGCCGCCGCGGGTGCGGTCCGCGCCTGCTTCGCCTCCGCCGGGCAGCTGTGCATCTCCATCGAGCGGCTGCTCGTGCACGAGTCGGTCGCCGACGCCTTCCTGGAGCGCTTCGCCGCCCGCACCCGGGCGATGCGGCTGGGCGCGTCCCTCGCGTACGGCGCCGACATGGGCTCCCTCGCCGGGGAACGCCAGCTGCAGAGCGTGACCCGGCACGTGGACGAGGCCGTCGCCAAGGGCGCGAAGCTCCTCGCGGGCGGGGTGGCCCGGCCGGACATCGGCCCGTACTTCTACGAGCCGACCATCCTCGACGGCGTCACCGAGCCGATGGCGGTGTGCGCGGAGGAGACCTTCGGGCCGGTCGTCTCCGTCTACCGCTTCCGCACCGACGACGAGGCCGTCGAGCGCGCCAACGCCACGCCGTACGGGCTCAACTCCGCCGTCTGGACCACCAACGGGCGGCGCGGCCGCGCGGTCGCCGCACGGCTGCGCACCGGCACGGCCAACGTCAACGAGGGCTACGGCGCCGCCTACGGCTCCGTCGGGTCCCCCATGGGCGGCATGAAGGACTCCGGCCTCGGCCGCCGGCACGGCTCCGAGGGCATCCTCAAGTACACGGAGGCCCAGACGGTGGCCCACCAGCGGCTCCTGCCGATGGCCCCGGCCCTCGGCATGGACGACGAGAAGTACGCGGCCCTGATGAGCCGGAGCCTGAGGTTGATGAAGGCACTCCGGCTGAAGTAGGCGGGACGCGCCCGGGGCGCCGGCCGACGCACCTCTCCCCGGCCCCCGGCCCCCGGCCCCGGCCTGCGCCCGCGTCCCGGACGACAACCGTGCCCACGCTCCCGGCGAGACACCCGGACGGACCGCACGCACCACTCGACGAGGAGTACACGTGCCCCAGGACACCCACGACCGCGATCACGGCGACGGCCGCGGCCTCGACGACGGCCGAGGCGACGTGACCGGCCCCGGCCCCGGCCATGACCACGGCGACGACCACGGCGACGACCACAGCGCCGGCCGCGGCCATGACGCCAGCCATGACGGTGACCGGGCGAGCGACGACGCCGACCGCGCAAGCGACGACGCAAGCGACAGCGCGAACGACGGCGCAAGCGACGGCGCAAGCGACTACGCGAACGACGGCGCGAACGACGGCGCGAACGACTACGCCTACGACTACGACGTCGTCGTCGTGGGCTCCGGCTTCGGCGGCTCCGTCACGGCGCTCCGTCTGACGGAGAAGGGCTACAAGGTCGGCGTGCTGGAGGCCGGCCGCCGCTGGACCCGTGACTCGCTGCCCAAGAACTCCTGGGACATCAGGAACTACCTGTGGGCTCCCCAGTTCGGCCTGTACGGCATCCAGCGCATCCACCTGCTCGGCAACGTGATGGTGCTCGCGGGGGCGGGCGTGGGCGGCGGCTCGCTCAACTACGCCAACACCCTCTACGTGCCGCCGAAGCAGTTCTTCGACGACCCCCAGTGGCGCGGCATCACCGACTGGCAGGAGGAGTTGACGCCGTACTACGACCAGGCCCGGCGGATGCTCGGGGTACGGCTCAACCCGACCATGACGCCGTCGGACGTCCACCTGAAGGCGGCCGCGCAGCGGATGGGCGTCGGCGACACCTTCCACATGGCCCCGGTCGGGGTGTTCTTCGGCGACGGCCATGACGCCGACGGCACGGTACGGGCCGAGGCGGGCCGGCAGGCCCCCGACCCCTACTTCGGCGGCGCGGGGCCCGCCCGCAGGGCCTGCATCGAGTGCGGCGAGTGCATGACGGGCTGCCGGCACGGCGCGAAGAACACCCTCAACGAGAACTACCTCCACCTCGCCGAGAAGGCCGGTGCCGCCGTGCACCCCATGACCACGGTCGTGGCGGTCACCGAGGACTCCCGGGGCGGCTTCGCGGTCACCACCATGCCGACCGACAACCGCCGCAAGGGCCGGGGCCGCATCTTCACCGCCCGCCGGGTCGTCCTGGCCGCCGGCACCTACGGCACCCAGACCCTGCTGCACCGGATGAAGGCCGACGGCCGGCTGCCGTACCTGTCGGACCGGCTGGGCGAACTCACCCGCACCAACTCCGAGGCGCTGGTGGGCGCCCAGACCACCGACCGCCGCTACCGCAAGGCCACCGGCAGGCAGCGGGCCGACTTCACGCGCGGCGTCGCCATCACGTCCTCGATCCACCCCGACGCCGACACCCACATCGAGCCCGTCCGCTACGGCAAGGGCTCCAACTCGATGGGCGGCCTGTCCATCCTCCAGGTCCCGTACGCGGAGAACTCCTCCCGGGTGCTGGGCTGGCTCGCGAACGCCGCCCGGCACCCCGTGCTGGTGCTGCGCTCGCTGTCCAACCGGCGTTGGTCGGAGCGGTCCATCATCGGCCTGGTGATGCAGTCGCTGGACAACTCCCTGACGACGTACCTGAAGCCGGACGGCGTCGGCAAGGGTCTGCTGACCGCCCGCCAGGGCCACGGCGCCCCCAACCCCAAGCAGATCCGCGCCGCCCAGGACGGCGCGAACGCCATCGCCGCCGAGATCAACGGCTTCGCCGGGTCCAACGTCGGTGAGCTGATGGGCACCCCGCTGACCGCGCACTTCCTCGGCGGCTGCCCCATCGGCGCCTCCCGCGAGACCGGGGTGCTGGACCCCTACCACCGGCTGTACGGGCACCCCGGCATCTCCGTCGTGGACGGCTCGGCGGTCTCCGCGAACCTGGGCGTGAACCCCTCGCTGACCATCACGGCCCAGGCCGAGCGGGCGATGTCGTTCTGGCCGAACAAGGGCGAGGCGGACCCGCGGCCCGAGCAGGGTGCGGCCTACGCCCGTGTCCAGCCGGTCGAGCCCAAGTCCCCCGCGGTGCCGGCCGAGGCGTTCGGCGCGCTGCGGCTGCCGTTCCTCGGCATGCCCGCGGTGCCGCCGAAACAGTAGGCCCCGCCGGCCTCGGCGGTGCCCGCCGGAGGTGCCCCGCCGGTGGTGGCGGCCGGCTGTGGTGGCGCCCGGTGGTGGCCGGTGGGTGCCGCTCGGCTGGGTGGCGGCCGCCGTGAGACAGCCGTAGGGACCTGCGCCCCCCTCCGAGCGCAGGTCCCCACGGCTGTCTCACGGTGACGTGCGGCCGTCGTTCCCCGGGCCGCGCGTCACGCCCGGGTCAGCTGCCGGCACCGCCCTTGCGGCGGCGTACCGCGAACACCGCCCCGGCACCCGCCACGACGGCGACACCGCCGACGAGGCCGATGACGGGCAGCGCCGAACTGGAGCCGGTTCGGGCGAGGTTGCCGGCGCCCGCGGAGGAGCCGGTGCCGCCCTGCGGCTTCTTGTCCGAGTCGCTAGGGGTGGCCGTACCCGGGTCGGGGTTGGCGGAACCGGGCTTGAGTACCTCGAAGTCGTACTGGGCCCAGCCCTCGGCGATGCAGTCCCGGTCGCCGACCCGGTCGAGGTACGCGCCGGACCCGAACGAGTACGCGTCACCGGGCCGGGCCTCCGCGCCGACGGTCAGGCGCAGTTGGACCGACTTGGCGGCGTGTGCCTCCAGCGTGGTGCCGAGGAAGTCGTCGCCCGCCCAGTCGCCGTCGCCGATCCGGGTCCAGGCGTCGCCGTCCTTGAACTCCAGCTGGACGTGCGGGCTGAGGAACTCCGACTCCTCCAGCTCGTAGTTCTCCACCTCCGCGTACAGGTGGACGTTCTCCAGGGCGGTGCCGGAGTCGTTGCGCACCGTCAGCCGGAAGCTGTGCGGGCCGTCCCCCGCGACGATCCTGCCGGGCAGACCCTCGATGGCCGCGGACACCTTGGTGGTGTGGCCGGAGTCGACCTCCTCGCAGAACGGGTAGTCCGTCTCGGACGGCTCCGCGGTCGGCTCGGGCTCGCCGGTCGCCGAGGGCGAGGTGGAGGACGTCGGAGTGCCGGTCGGGGTGCCGGTCGAGGTGCCGGTCGGGGTGCCCGAGCCCGCGTCCGTCGGGCTCTCCGTGTCGCCCGGCGTCTCCGCCGCCGTCTCGGCCCCGGTCTCCGTGGCCGCGCCGGTCGGCACGCCGGTGCCGGTCGGGGTGCCGGTGCCGTCCGTGCTGGACCCGGACGGATCGGACGCCGAGGCACTCACGGCGCTCTCGGCGCTCTCGGCGCTCGCGGGGCCGGCCGGGTCGGCCGCGGCGACGGTGGCCGACAGCAGGGCGAGCGGTGCGACGACGGCGGTCGCGGCGGCCGCCACGAGGGCACGGCTGAGCTTCATGCAGACCTCAAGATCGCGGGTGGGCTTTGTCGTTGCCCGGTTGGATCAGTGAGGCCGGTGAATGGTTGTCCCCGCATGCGCAGGGTTCTGCTGTGAGGTGAGTCACCTGTGGAGGGGCGGGGGCGGGGCGGGGAAGGGGGACGGTCCCCGCCGGCCGGCCCCGGGCGTCCCCGGAGCCGGCCGTTCTCTTGGGTGACCGGGCTGCTGTCCCCTGCCGTCCGGTCACGACCCTGGGGCGAGGTCCCACGACGCACGGCACGTTCCGTACGTCTCATCGCCCCAGCGAGCCACGCGTGGTTCTCTCGGGCCCGCGCCTGGCTGGCACGGACATCCGGAGCAACGAAGCGGTTCGTCCGCCGGTCACGCGCCGTACGGGTGAGACGGGGCTCGAACTCAGATCCGGCCGGGCGCGTGTCCGGTCCGGCTCAGACGCGTCCCCGGCACAGCTCCAGCAGGGTCATGGCGAGCGGCGTACCGGGCCGGCCCAGGGCCTCGCCGTACCGGCCGAGGATCTCCATCTCGCGGGAGAGGTTCACCCGGCGGCCGCCGGAGGTGATCCGCGCCTCCTGGATGACGGCCGACACGGCCATCCGTTCCTGGATCAGGCCGATGATCCGGTCGTCGAGCGCGTCGATGCGCTCTCTGGCACCGCCGATCACCTCGGCCGCCTCGACGGTACGGGCGCCGGTCCGCTCGGCGGGAGGCCCGGCGGGGGCGGATGCGGCTGGGGCGCCCGTGGCGGGCGTGGTCGTGGCGGGGGTGGTCGTGGCGCGGGTGGTCGTGGCGGGGGTGGTCGTGGCAGGGGTGGCAGTCGTGGGGGTGGTCGTCGTGGTGGTCATGTCGGGGCTCCTCGGCCGGATGGGGCAGGAGGCCCCGGGACGCCAGGACCCGGGGGAAACGGCAGGCGCCCCGGGCCTTGTCGGCCCGGGGCGCCTGGGAAGTCGCTTGGCGTCAGCTCAAGCAGCACGACCATGGCAGCCGGAGGGCCGGTTGCCATAGGTAAAGCGGAAGGTCGTCTGGGTGAGCATGCGGCCAGTATGCCGGGCCGCGCCGGCCGGACCAACCCGGCCCGCATCCTGAGACGGTCCGGGAGGGGCCGAGGCGGTCCGGGCCCGGCCGGGCCCGGGGCGCTTCCGCCGGGGACGGCCCACCGAAGGCCGCCCGGTCGGCCGGACGGGGACCCGCGGTCACGGCACGGTCCGCCCGTCCCGCCCTGCGGGCCGGAGCATGCTGGGCGGGGCCGGTCCGGCCGGGCTCGGGCCGGCTCGCCGGGGCTGACCCACCGGGGGCCGGATCGAGCGAGGCCGGATCGAGCGGGCCGTGCCCCACCGCGCTAGATGAATGAGTCCGATGTCTTCAGTGGTCGTAGGCGATCAGTGATCGTTTGACTGGGGCGCCGGTGGTCCAGTTGTGCCAGATGCCGGCGGCGAGGGCGAGGAGTCGTTGTCCGGTGCGGGCGAAGACTCCGGCCGGGGTTCTGCCACCGTGGTGTTCGAGGCTGAGCTGGCCCTTGAGGGTGTCGATGACGGCTTCGATCCACTGCCGGACCCGGGCGATCTTGCCGTGCCGGACCGGCTCGTCCTTCCGGTCGGGCCGCACGAGGTGGGCTCCGAGGCGCTCGCTGACGAAGGTTTCGAACTCCTTCCCGGCGAAGCCCTTGTCGGCGAGGATCACCTGGCCCTGGCGGACGAGGTGGTGGTCGCGTTCCAGCAGCGCCGCCATCACCTCGCGTTCGCCGATCTTCGGGTTGGCCAGGCACCAGGTGACGGGCATGCCCTCGGCGGTGGTGACCAGGTAGAGGCGCAGGCCCCAGAAGAAACGGGAGTGGCTGCGGCAGTATCCGTAGCTGCCGTGCCCGGCCAGGGCGGAGCGTTTGACGGTCTCGCGGGAGGCCGCGCAGGGCAGCGGGGTGGAGTCGATCAGCCGCAGGTCGTCGTGCCAGGTCGGGACCTGCCGGGCCAGTGCCTCGATCACCTGGCTGATCAGCGGACCTGCGGCGTTCAGGCGCTTGTTGTAGGCGGACTGCTGGGGCAGATAGCGGAACAGGTGCCCCAGCCGGGCGTGGGCGAAGCGGATCCAGTGCCGGGCCGAGGGGAAACCGAGCAGGACCTGGGCGACGGCCAGGCACAGCAGTTCGGCGTCCGTCAGTTTCGGAGGTCGCCCGATCCGGCGACAAGGCGCCACGTGGTCGTCGATGAACACGTACAGTGCCGCAAGAAGGGCGTCCAGGTTTGTCTTCACACACTGACCAACGGGCGCCCTTCGCCATGGTCGCGACCAGCACGGACATCGGACTCATTCATCTAGAAGGCTGCTGAAAATCTTGTTGGGGCTGTCCGGCCTGAGGCCGGATGGCCCCTTTCCCTATGCGGTGGCGGGGGTGAGGTGCCAGGTAGTGCTGGTCCGGGTGAGTCCGAGGTTGATCAGTCGGCGGAGGTTGAGGGCGGCGGCGCGGTGGTGGAGCCAGATGTTGTTGGCGATCACGCCGCGGTGGGGGACTCTGCGGTTGCCTTTGCCGACGAGCCAGGCGATGGCGCGTTCGACGGGGGGCCGCCATCGGCGGTATTCGTCCTGCCAGGCGGGGTCGGTGGCGGCCTGGTGGCGGGCGGCGGCCAGCAGTTCGTGCTGGGGGTGGACGTTCACGGTGCGTCCGGTCTTGGAGGTGGTGCAGCGTTCCCGCAGGGGGCAGTCGGCGCAGAGGCGTTTGAACTGGGCGGTGCGGGCGCCGTCTGCTTTGACCTGCCCGAGGTTGGCGGTGTGTCCGGCCGGGCAGGTCGCGGTGCCGGCGGCCAGGTCGAGGCGGAAGTCGTCGATGGTGAAGCCGCCGGGGACGGCCGTCCGGATCGGCGGCGGTTTGATCACCAGGGTGTGGCCCTGGCCTTGAAGGCGCTCGCGCAGTTCGCCGGTGCCGTAGGCGGAATCGCCGAGCACGGTTAACTCCGTGCCCTCTTCTTCGTCGGCCAGCAGGTCGGCGGCGATGGCGGCCTCGTGGTTGCCGGGCCCGTAGCCGCCGGTCAGGGCGACGGCGGTGAACAGTGCGGTCTCCGGCTCGAAGGAGACATGTCCTTTGAAGCCGTCCTGGTGGCGGGTGCGGTTCTTGTGGATGTGCCGGGCGTCGGGGTCGACGGTGGACACCGTCCGGTCGGGTGCTGTGCGCTTGGCGATGCGCCAGCGGCCGTCGCGGCCGTCGGAGTCCTTGGCGGGTTCCACGTCCTGTCCGGCGACCAGGGCCAGCAGGCCGACGGCGTCCGCCGCCTTCTCGCCCAGGTTCTGCTCGGGCAGGTGTCCGAGCAGGTTGAGGGCGTCGGTGACCAGCGCGTCGACCAGCGCGGCGCGGGCCGTCTCGTCGTCCCAGGCGATCCTCGGTTTGCCCGGGTTGGTGTAGTCGTGGGCCGTGCACCACCGGCCGGCCGTCTCCTGGCCGCCGGGAACCTCTCGGATCACCCGCCGGATCGCGGAAATGATCTGGGTGACGGTGTCCTGGGTGGCCACCGCGTCATCGAGGACGGTGGAGTCCAGCGCCCGCCGCTGCTTGCCCTTGAGCACCCCGGTCGCGGCCACGACCTCCTTGACCTTGGTGAAGATCCGCGTCGGATCGGCCGAGTTGCGCAGGCGGCGCCGGAAGTACGTCAACAACGACGGATCGAACGCGGTGTCGTGCAGGCCGAGCCCGCAAGCGGCCTTCCACCGCAGGTCACACCGCAATTCCTGAACGACCTCGAAGTCCGACAGCCCGTGCAGGCTCTGCAGCACCACGGTCGCGGCCAGGACCTGTGGCGGCAGACTCGGACGGCCGTTGGACGAGGGATACATGTCCGCGAACATCTCCGCCGGGAACAGCACCTCGCGGTGCTCGGCCAGGAACGCGAACACACTCCCCGCCGGGATCAGCTCCCGGCACGTCTCCCACACATCCGGCCCGACCGGCTCCCCGGCCCATTCCCCCTGCATGCCTACAAGACTGGCCCCGACTCCACCGAGCCGGGGCCAGAACACCAGATTTTCAGCAGCCTTCTAGCCGGCCTCACCGGGCTCACCGGCCTCACCGGCCTCACCGGCCCCAGCGGACTCACCGGGCTCGTGCTGCCCAGTGGGATCAGCGGGCCCATCACGCCCCACCGGGCTGACTGATCTCAAAGGATCCATCAGACCCATGTGCCTCATGTGTGCCTCATCGGCCTCATCGGCCTCATCGAGCTCACTGGCTTCACAGGCCCCTCACCGACCTCATTCGCGCCCACTGGGCTCACACGTCCACCGGCCTCACCGGGCTCATCGCACCCCACCGGGCTCACAGGCCCCAGCGAGCCCGCCGGGCCCGCCAAGCCCCCACCAAGCCCCATCGGGCCCCACCGGGCTCACCGGCCCCGGGCTCAGCGGGCTCGTGCGGGTCCGGCCGTTCGGGGCGATTCGTGCCGGGCGGCGTCCCGGAAGGGGCGGTCGGCGGGGCCGGGCGGGGGCGCCGGGCCCGCGCGCGGGAGCGGCCCTGCCGCACGCCGGCGGAAGCGGCCGGAGCGGGGGCGCCGCACCTCGGTAGAATTGGCCAGCACAGAGACCCGCCCCATCCGCCGGAAGGCCCCCGTGTCATCAGCGACTCCGCCTGCCGCCGCCACCGACACCGTCCTGGTCGTCGACTTCGGCGCGCAGTACGCCCAGCTCATCGCCCGTCGAGTCCGCGAGGCGCGGGTCTACAGCGAGATCGTGCCGAGCACCATGCCGGTCGAGGAGATCCTCGCCAGGAACCCGGCGGCGATCATCCTGTCCGGCGGCCCCTCGTCCGTGTACGAGGAGGGCGCCCCGCGCCTCGACCGCGCGCTCTTCGAGGCCGGTGTCCCGGTCTTCGGCATGTGCTACGGCTTCCAGCTCATGGCCCAGACCCTGGGCGGCACCGTCGACAACACCGGCGCCCGCGAGTACGGCCGTACCGATCTGCACGTCTCCCGGACCGCCTCCACCCTCTTCGAGGGCACCCCGGGTGAGCAGTACGTGTGGATGTCCCACGGCGACGCCTGCTCCGCCGCCCCCGAGGGCTTCACCGTCACGGCCTCGACGGACGTCGTCCCGGTCGCCGCGTTCGAGAACGACGAGAAGAAGCTCTACGGGGTCCAGTACCACCCCGAGGTCATGCACTCCACGCACGGCCAGCAGGTGCTGGAGCACTTCCTCTACCGGGGCGCCGGTCTGCAGCCGACCTGGACCACCGACAACGTCATCGACGAGCAGGTCACCGCGATCCGCGAGCTCGTCGGGGACCGGCGCGCCATCTGCGGCCTGTCCGGCGGCGTCGACTCCGCCGTGGCCGCCGCCCTTGTGCAGCGCGCCATCGGCTCCCAGCTGACCTGCGTCTACGTCGACCACGGCCTCATGCGCAAGGGCGAGACCGAGCAGGTCGAGAAGGACTTCGTGGCCGCGACCGGCGTGCAGCTGAAGGTCGTGGACGCCGAGGAGCGCTTCCTGAAGGCGCTGGCCGGGGTGTCCGACCCGGAGGAGAAGCGGAAGGTCATCGGGCGCGAGTTCATCCGCGTCTTCGAGCAGGCCCAGGCCGAGATCATCGCCGACGAGGGCCCGGCGGTGGAGTTCCTCGTCCAGGGCACCCTCTACCCGGACGTCGTCGAGTCCGGCGGCGGCACCGGCACCGCGAACATCAAGTCGCACCACAACGTCGGCGGCCTCCCCGAGGACCTCGAGTTTAAGCTCGTCGAGCCGCTGCGCCAGCTGTTCAAGGACGAGGTCCGCATGGTCGGCCAGGAGCTCGGCCTGCCGGAGGAGATCGTCCAGCGGCAGCCCTTCCCGGGGCCGGGCCTCGGCATCCGCATCGTCGGCGAGGTCACCAAGGACCGCCTGGACCTGCTCCGCGAGGCCGACGCCATCGCCCGCGAGGAGCTGACCACGGCCGGCCTCGACCGCGAGATCTGGCAGTGCCCGGTCGTGCTGCTGGCGGACGTCCGCAGCGTCGGCGTCCAGGGCGACGGCCGCACCTACGGCCACCCCGTCGTGCTGCGTCCGGTGTCCAGCGAGGACGCCATGACCGCCGACTGGTCCCGGCTGCCCTACGACGTGCTCGCCCGGATCTCGACCCGCATCACCAACGAGGTCCGCGACGTCAACCGTGTCGTCCTCGACGTCACCAGCAAGCCCCCGGGCACCATCGAGTGGGAGTGACCCTCCCGCGGGAGTAGCCCGCACGCTCGCTTCGGCCCGCGCCGGCCGGGCGCAGGCCGGGAAGCCCGACAAGCACGCTCCCGCTCTCCGGACCCGGCGGGCTGCAGGAGGCGGAACCGCTCACGCGGTTCCGCCTCTTCTGTTTCCGCGTTCTGTTTCCGCGTTCTGCTTTCGCGTTCTGCTTTCGCGCCCAGGCGCAAGGGTCCTCACCGACGGGCCCCGGCCCGCGCTCCGGGACCGGGCCGCGGCGTCCGGGGCATGCGCACCGGACGCCCGAGCGCCCGCGGTCCGCCCGCTACGCGCCGTGGGGGACAGGGCGGACGTACCGCTCCCGCCCGGACTCGTCCCGCACCGGCGCGCATCCCGCGGCCGCGAGCCGCCCGGCCAGCTTCGCCCGCTTGGCCGCGTTGAGGCGCAGCGAGCCGAGCAGGAAGAGGGGCAGCAGCACGGCGACCGGCAGCAGCACCGCCCACTTCCCGGTCACCGCCGCCAGCAGCACGAACAGCAGCGGAGACGCCCAGGACATGGTCAGCAGCTGCTTGCGGTTCGCGGCCGAGCCCAGCGCGTCGAAACGTATGAGCGCGGCGAGCAGGTCCACCCCGGCCTGCGCCTCGGGCAACGGGGTGAGCGTGCCGTGCCGCATGCCGGGGACCTCGCCGCCCGCGCCCGCCTGCGGGAACGCCGCCGCGTTGGCCGCCGCGAGCCGCCCGGCCCGGTCGTCCGTGTCGCGCACCAGGTAGACGTACAGGGTCTTGTCCTTGCCCTCGACGCGCGCGTCGGCGTACCGGAAGCCGTACGCCTCCGCCACGTACGCGAGTGACGCCACCGTCTGCGTCTTCGCGTACGGATGGTCGAGCCGGACGACGTCCTGGGACGCGACCTGTCTCATGACGGCGGTGATGTGCTGCTCGGCGAGGTTCACGGCGGGGGCTCCTGGCTCCGGACGGCCGGCTCCCCCCCGGCGCACGGCGGGGAGCGGCTCTGAAGAACTGATTCGGATGTCCGGACACCGGAACCGCCCCGATGGTTGCAGTCGCGTCTGCCGCGCTTTTGTTACGTGCGTCATCCCGGGGCATCATCTTCGTCGATCACCCTGTCCTCCCCTGCGAACCGGGGGTAGCTTCCGCCTCGTACAGTGACTTTCTCTGGAGGCCCGATGCACGGGACGCCCCGGCCGACGCCGCCCCCCGCCCTCCCCACCGGCCGGCTGCGGTTCGCCATGCCGCCCATGCACGAGTCGGTCGAGGACGAACGCCGCCACCGCAAGGAACGCCTCGCCGGCGCGCTGCGGGTCTTCGGGCGGTTCGGCTTCGAGGACGGCGTCTCCGGCCACATCACCGCCCGGGACCCCGAGCACAGCGACTGCTTCTGGGTGAACCCGTTCGGCATCCCCTTCCCGCACGTCACCGTCAGCGATCTGGTGCTGGCCAACTCCGACGGGCAGGTCGTCGAGGGGCGCTACCACGTCAACCAGGCCGCCTTCACCGTCCACGCCCAGGTGCACGCCGCCCGCCCGGACGTCGTCGCCGTCGCCCACTGCCACTCCGTCCACGGCCGCGCCCTGGCCGCCCTCGGTGAACTCCTCGACCCCCTCACCCAGGAGAGCTGCGCCTTCTACGAGGACCACGCCCTCTACGACTCCTACACCGGCGTCACCGTCGACGCCGAGGAAGGCCGCCGCATCGCCGCCGCGCTCGGCTCCGGCAAGGCGCTCGTGCTGCGCAACCACGGCCTGCTCACCGTCGGCGACTCGGTCGACGCGGCCGCCTGGTGGTTCATCTCCATGGAGCGCTCCGCTCAGGTGCAGCTCACCGCCCGGGCCGCCGGACGCCCTGTCCTGATCGACCACCGCATGGCCGTCGCCACCCGCGAGCAGCTCGGCGGCGACCTGGTGGGCTGGATCAACTATCAGCCCCTGTGGCGGGACATCAGCCGGAGCGAGCCCGACCTGCTGAGCTGAGATCCGGCGAGTCCGATTCGAGCCCGCCGCCCTCCGGTGGTGATCATCGAGGCCCTGTTGCCCGGTAGGCTCCCGTCCCCGGGTACACCTGTTCTGTTTCTGTGCGACACCCTCCTCTGCTCCGTATCGTCGGACGTGGAGCCCACCTTCGTGCGTGAGAGGCGGCCGAGGCGATGACTCACCGATTTCCCCGTGACACGTACACTCCCCAGGCCGGTGGCGGTCACGGCTGGCGCGACACCGCCACGCGCTACGCCCTCCTCCCTCTGCGTCTCTTTCTCGGCGTCACCTTCGTCTACGCCGGCCTGGACAAGCTCACCGACAGCGCCTTCCTGCAGGACTCCGGCGCCGGCTCCATCGGCGACACGATGCGCGTCGTGCGGGACTCCGCCGCCATCCCGGCCCTGGTCGACCTCGCCCTGAAGAGCCCCGTCGGCTTCGGCTACGCCATCGCCTTCGGCGAGCTGGCCGTCGGACTCGGCACCCTGCTCGGCCTCCTGGCCCGGGTCGCCGCGCTCGGGGGTGCGCTGATCTCCCTCAGCCTGTGGCTGACGGTCAGCTGGAACTCCGACCCCTACTACTACGGCAACGATCTGCCCTACCTGATCTGCTGGCTGCCGCTCGTCCTGGCCGGGGCGCCCTACCTCTCACTCGACGCGATGCGCCGGTCCCGGCGCCGCCGTACCTAGCCGGCCCCCGGGCGGGGTGGTCCGGGGCCCGCCCGGTCCGCGTCAGCCGCTGTGGCGGCGCTGGCCGCGGCGGGCGGCCAGACCCACGGCTCCCGCGAGGCAGAGGCCGCCGACGACGACGGGAATCACCACGAACCACGGGGTGTCCCAGGCGCCGCCCGCGTCCCCGGCGTACAGCACACCCACGGCGGCGACGGCGAGGCCGGCCACCAGCCTTCCCGGCCGGAACTCATGACGCAGCACGGCTGACCTCCACCTGTCCCACAGCGACTCGCAGGTCGAGCTCGATGGTGCCCTCCGATCCGGTGCCGCCGGCCGGCGGCAGGGTCGCCTCCTGCGCCCGGCCCGCGGCCACATCCACGTCCTGTCTGTCCTCGCCCGGCAACTGAATGTCACCGACGCCCACGTCGATGTTCGCCTTCACGGTCATGTCCGGCGGCACCACGACCACGACCCGGCCCACACCGACCTCGACGCTGGTGCCGAGCCGGCGGACCTCGCCGAGGTCGAGTCGGGACAGGTCGAGCGTGCCGACTCCGATACCCAGCTCGTACTGCGGCCGCACCTCGGACACCGCGGCCGGCCGCCAGGTCGTGCGGGTCCAGTGGGTGCCGATGTCCTTCGGGAGCGCGGCGGCCACGGCCAGCAGCCCGGCCGCGACGACGGCGAGCAGGACCGACCCGGCCCCCGTGCGCCCCACGAACGCGCTCACCGCTATACCCAGGCCGAGGACGATCAGCATGCACGCCAGTCCGGCCTGCACGCTGGTCCCCAGCGGGTGGTCCTCCCAGGTCAGTCGAGTGGTCAGGGCGCCGCCCAGCAGGGCGAGCAGGCAGACCCAGCCGCCGATCCAGCGGGGGGCGCGCGGCTTGGGCTGGGCCGGAGCGGGGGGCCGGGGCGTGCGGGCTCCCTGCTCGTGAGTGGTCCGGCCGATGGTGACGGCGGCCGCGATGTCCCGGTCCCGGGAGTCGCTGGGCCCCCACAGATAGCCGGTGCCGCCGACGTGCTTGCCGTCCTTGACGATGGGGTCGCGCCACCAGGACGGATAGGTGGCCGGCACCGGTGGGGCCTTCGCCTCCGGCGGGGCGTCGGCGACGGCCTGCGCGGCCAGCGGGTCGGGGTCCGGGGCGCCGCGCCGCTGCGACCAGTACCCGGCGCCCGCCAGCAGCAGGCTGAGCACGACGGCGAAGCTGAGCACGTCGCCGTTGTTCACCATCGTCAGGAAGACCCCGCAGCCGACCAGCGCGAACAGCACCGCTGTGAGGGCTTGGCCGTCCACCCGGCCGGTCAGCAGCTTGCGGACCTCGTTCCCCTCCTCGTCGTCGTACGGGACGAGGAGCCAGGCGAAGCCGTAGAAGATCAGGCCGATGCCGCCGGTGGCGGACAGCACCGCCAGCGTGATGCGGAAGATCACCGGGTCCATGTCGCACCGCCGGCCCAGGCCCGAGCACACACCCGCGAGCACCTTGTGGTGCCGCTCCCGCCGGAACCGGGGCTCCGGCACGGACCCACCGTCGGCAGCACCGGCAGCACCGGCAGCACCGGGCACGCCGGGCGCACCGGGGGAGCCGGGCGGGTCCGTGTCGGTGGACCGGCCCGCCGACGCGGCGGTGGCACCGGCGCCGGTCGGCCCGGCGCCGACCGGGCCCGTCCCCTTCGTCCGCGCGCCCGCCCGCCCGTGCGCACCCGCGTGCGCGTGGGTGCGCGGGTCCGCGGACGCCTCCGCCCCCGGGCCCGCGGGCGGCGGACCGGAGGCGCCCCCGGTGTCCCGGCCGGCGTCCGCGGCGTGCTGGTGATCAGTCATACAGCCATGGTGACGGTCCGCAGCGCGGGACGGGAGTCGGTATGACCCTGGCCGGACCCTGATATCTCCCCCGAGGCGACGCGGGGGAAGCGTGCGAAGGACACGCCGGGCGAAGATCAGGGGCGTCTCGGGGACCGACCCTGATGCTCCGCCGCGGCCGGGCGTGTGACCATCGATGGCATGCCGGAAGCCGCAGCAGCACCCGTCGCCGAACCGCGGCCTCCGCGCAAGCTCTACCGCAGCAGCGACGGTCGCTGGCTGGGTGGCGTGGCGCGGGGGCTCGCCGGGCATCTCGGTCTGCCCGTGATCTGGGTGCGCCTCGTGTTCGTCGGCCTGTTCATGGCGGACGGGCTCGGCGCTCTGCTGTACGCGGCGTTCTGGTTCTTCGTCCCGCTGGGCGTCGGCGGGGTCGGCGCCCAGAAGCCGCCCTCCGCGCTCACCACCGAGACCGCGCCCGACGGCCGGCGCAGACGCGTCGCGCGCAAGCCGGACAAGGGGCAGATCGTCGCCCTGCTCCTCATGGTCGTGGTGGCCATGGCCTTCGTGGGCAATGTGGACCTGGGCGGCGGCGCCACCGCCTACCTGGTGCCGACCGTGCTCGTCGGGGCGGGCGTCGCCCTGGTGTGGCGGCAGGCGGACAACGCCCGACGGGCCCGCTGGGTCGAGGTCGGGCGGCGTCGACGCACCCTCACTCTGGTGCGGGCCGTCGCCGGTGTCCTGCTGGTCACGGCCGGCGTCACCGGGATCTTCGTCCTGCAGGGCTCCGCCGCGCACCTCGGCTCGGTGCTCCAGGCCGCCCTCGCGGTCCTCGTCGGGATAACGCTCCTGGCCGGGCCCTACCTGGTGCGTATGACGCAGGACCTCTCCGAGGAGCGGCTGATGCGCATCCGCGCCCAGGAGAGAGCTGAGGTCGCGGCCCATGTCCACGACTCGGTGCTGCACACCCTGACCCTGATCCAGCGCAACGCCGAGAACGCGGGCGAGGTCCGCCGGCTCGCCCGCGCCCAGGAGCGCGACCTGCGCACCTGGCTGTACAAGCCGGAGGGCACCGGCAAGGACGAGGCCGACGAGCCGGCCACCCTCGCCGACGCGGTGCGGTCCAACGCCGCCGAGGTCGAGGACAAGCACGGCGTCCCCATCGAGGTGGTCGTGGTGGGGGACTGCCCGCTCGACGAGCGGCTCGGGGCACAGATGCAGGCCGCGCGCGAGGCGATGGTCAACGCGGCCAAGTACGGTGGCGAGGGCGGGGCCGTGCAGGTCTACGCCGAGGTCGAGGGCAGGACGGTATTCGTGTCCGTCCGGGACCGGGGTCCCGGCTTCGACCTGGACTCGATACCCGCCGACCGCATGGGCGTTAGAGAATCGATCATCGGCCGGATGGAACGGAACGGCGGAACGGCGCGCCTGCGCGCGGTGCCCGGCGGCGGCACGGAGGTCGAGCTGGAGATGGAGAGGGCGGAGAAGACGTCATGAGTGATCCGACCGGGACGAACGGCGGCGCGGACGCCGAGGTGGCGGCCGAGAGCACGGAGGCGGCCGGCGAGGCCGTCGGGCGCCGGGTGCGGGTGGTGCTCGTCGACGACCACCGGATGTTCCGCACCGGCGTGCAGGCCGAGATCGGCCAGACCGCGCAGACCGGTGTCGAGGTGGTCGGCGAGGCCGCGGACGTCGACCAGGCCGTCACCGTCATCACCGCCACCCGGCCCGAAGTGGTGCTGCTGGACGTGCACCTGCCGGGCGGCGGCGGCGTGGAGGTGCTGCGCAGATGCGCGGCGCTGATGGCGGATGCCGAGCAGCCGGTGCGGTTCCTGGCCCTGTCCGTCTCGGACGCGGCCGAGGACGTCATCGGGGTGATCCGCGGCGGCGCCCGCGGCTATGTCACCAAGACCATCACCGGCTCGGACCTCATCGACTCCGTCTTCCGGGTCCAGGAGGGCGACGCCGTCTTCTCGCCCCGCCTGGCCGGCTTCGTCCTGGACGCCTTCGCCTCCACCGACGCCCCGCCCGTCGACGAGGACCTGGACCGGCTCACCCAGCGCGAGCGCGAGGTGCTCCGGCTGATCGCGCGCGGGTACGCCTACAAGGAGATCGCCAAGCAGCTGTTCATCTCCGTGAAGACCGTCGAGTCCCATGTGTCGGCCGTCCTGCGCAAGCTCCAGCTCTCCAACCGCCACGAGCTGACGCGTTGGGCCACGGCGAGACGCCTGGTGTGAGAGGGCGTTCATACAGGTCAAGACCGGTACGCGGCATGGATGAGCGCCCTGGCTCGACCGGGTTCGTCCCGGGTGCAGGGACGGCCTGGCGGAACGCCCGGCTCGAACGCCGACCCACCGAAGAGCCGGCTCAGGTCGACCTGCGTGACGTGTTCAGGGATCGTTGCGGCTGTCTCGGCTGTCTCGGCTGTCTCGGCCGTATCGCTCGATGAGCGTGTCGCCGATCAGGGCGAGGTGGTCCCGCACACCAGGGGGGCCGGTCACTTCGAGCCATTCGACCAGTCCGGCGAGCTCGCCGGCGAGCGCGTACTCGTTGTAGCCGCGGATCGCGACCTCGATGCGGCCGTCGGGCGTGGAACCTCCCACCTCAAGCCGGTCCCCGAGCACCATGCGGAGCTTGCCGATTCCTTCGGGAGTGCACACGGCCCGGACTGCGAGGGGTGTTCGCCTTCGGTCGACTTCGTCGGCGATCTGCCTCCAGCTCTCAGCGAGGTCGAACCCCTCGGACCGGCGCACGGGATCGTCGGTCGGCTCGACGGATGACACGCGGTCGACCCGGAACGTCCGTGGACCGGCGTCGGTGTCGGTGACGAGGTACCACGCCGGTCCCTTGGCGACAACGCCGAGCGGGTGGACGATCCGCTCGGTTCCGGAGCCGCCGCCGTCCACGTAGCCGAGCCGAATCTGGACGCCACGGATCACCGCGTCCTGGATGTCGTCGAGGAACGGCGGGGTCGGGTGCTCGACCCGGCTCACACCCCATCGATGAGGATCCACCAGCATCGACGACGCTGCTGCCTGTGCTGGTACGCGGAAGGGCTCCGGCAGGGCCTGGACGAGCTTGCGCAGAGCGGCCTTCGCGGCCGGGTTCGCCGACGAGGCCGGGCCGGCCACCAGGAACAGCGCCCTGGCCTCCCGAGCAGTCAACCCGGTCAGGTCGGTGCGGGCACCGCCCACGAGGCGCCAGCCGCCCCCTCGGCCCTGGGCGGAGTACACGGGGACCCCTGCCATGGACAGAGCGTCGAGGTCACGGCGGGCGGTGCTCTCGGAGACCTCCAGCTCTCGGGCGACCTCCGCCGCTGTCACCAGCTCGCGCTGTTGCAGGAGGAGAAGGATGGCCACCAGCCGGTCTGCTCGCATGGCCACGACACTTTCATATCAAACCGATCAGAAGATGACCTGTTTCGTTCGCCACGATGGCGACGTGACCCCGACAACGAGCCCCTCGACCCCGCAGGCCCACGGTCGGTCACGGGTCCGCAGCGCCGTCTTCGGGGCTCCAGGGTCACCTTCCGTCGCCCACCAACCCGAACAGACGAAGTGGACGTGCACGTGTTCCATCCCAACGAATTTCCCGAGCCCACCCGAATTCCAGTCAACGGCGTGGAACTCGAAGTCTTCGAGGCCGGACCCCGAAGTGCGGGGAAGCCGATCGTTCTCTGTCACGGCTGGCCGGAGCACGCCTTCTCCTGGCGCCGTCAGATGTCCGCCCTCGCCGCGGCCGGCTACCACGTCATCGTCCCGAACCAACGGGGCTACGGCGGTTCATCGCGTCCCGGCGACGTCACCGACTACGACATCGGACATCTGTCCGGCGATCTCGTCGCACTTCTCGATCACTATGGATACGAAGACGCCACCTTCGTAGGCCATGACTGGGGAGCATTCGTGGTCTGGGGGCTGACCCTCCTGCATCCGGACCGGGTGAACAAGGTGATCGCGCTCAGCCTGCCCTATCCCGAGCGTGGAGAGCGGCCATGGGTGGAGTCCATGGAGGCCACGCTGGGCAGCGACTTCTACTTCGTCCACTTCAACCGACGGCCGGGCGTCGCGGACGCGGTGCTCGACGAGCACACGTTCCAGTTCCTCCGCAACATCTTCCGGAAGAACGAGCCCGCGGACGAGCCCCAGCCGGGAATGGCGATGATCAACCTCGCCAGAGCGGAGACGCCGCTCGGTGAGCCCCTCATGAGCGACAGCGAGCTGGCCGTCTTCGTCTCGGCCTTCGAATCCACAGGGTTCACGGCGAGCATCAACTGGTACCGGAACCTCGACCGCAACTGGCACCTTCTGGCAGACGTGGACCCGATCATCCGGCAGCCCGCACTCATGATCTACGGCGACCGGGACTCGGTCCAACGCGGTGAGAACCTCGCGGAGTTCGTGCCCGACGTGGAGGTGGTCAGCCTTGACTGCGGTCACTGGGTCCAGCAGGAGAAGCCGGACGAAACGAACCAGGTGATTTTGACGTGGCTCGAACAACAGGATGCCACCTGACCGTGATATGACAGGCCGGCATCCGGAAAGTGGCCGTTCCGCTAGACACCGAGGACACACGTGAGCTCTGAACCCCGACCGTCGGCGTCCGAGCACCCCGCCACGTGGAGGTTCGGCTACCCGATCCACCACGTCGAGACCCGGCCCCAATGGCGGTCGTGGCTCGAGCACAACCACACGTCGACCCGCGGCGTGTGGCTGTGCTCGTGGCGCACCGGCACCGGCCGACCGCGATGCCCCTATCCCGACGTCGTCGAGGAAGCGATCTGTTTCGGGTGGATCGACTCGACCGCCGACGTCCTCGACGAGGAACGCGGCCTCCAGCTGATCACCCCCCGAAGGGCCAAGAGCCCTTGGTCGCGGCTCAACCGCCAACGCGCCGCCGAGATGGAACGGCGCGGCCTCATGACGGACGCCGGTCGGGCTGCGATCGACGCGGCGAAGGCGAACGGCTGGTGGACCATCTCCGACCAGGTCGAAGACCTCGAAGAACCCGCCGACCTCGCCACCTCGCTCGACCAACACCCTCAGGCACGAGCCAACTGGGACCGCTTTCCCCCGAGCGCCCGCAAGCAGACGCTGTGGTGGATCGTCAGTGCGGCGCGGCCGGAGACGCGGGCCCGCCGCATCGCGGCCGTCGTCGCCGAGGCGGCGAACGGACGGCAAGCCCGGGGCTGACCTCGGACGCGAAGACTCCGAGTGCCACGAGCGCCACGAGCGCCACGAGCGCCACGAGCGCCACGAGTGCCACGAGCGCCACAAGTGCCACGAGTGCCACGAGTACCGGACTGCCGCTACCTGAACCCCGGGAGGGCTGCACGTGAGGTCGTGTCCGGTGTGTCCGGTGTGTCCGGCGTGTCCGTCGTGCCGCAGGCGGGGGAGGGGCGCCGGCCCGCGGGTGGAGGCCGATGCGGGCCGGCCCATGTGCGCGTCTCCTCCCGCCCGGTGTACTTCTTGCGGCGTCCCGGCCCGATGCCGTGGCCGGGACGCCGCCGAGGTCGGGGTGCCGTAGTCACACCTTCGACGAAGTCCCGCCGCCTGCCGGTCAGACCGCTCGTGTGCAGGTGGCGGCGCGGAGAGGACGCCTGGACGTCACACCGTCGAGCGAGGCCGAGGCCGGCCGAGCGTCACGACCGGACTCTAGGGCGTGTTTCGAAAGTAGCGTCGTCTGCCCGAAGGGCAGGTCTGGCGGCGTCTGGTGCGTGCGATCGCAAGGCGGAGGGTCGCCCCGATACTGGATGTATCGGGGCGAGCCCGACAACGCGGCGAGCGTGCGTGCCAGACGCCGCCAGGCAGGCGGGACTTTCGAAACACGCCCTAGGCTTGACTCTGTCGGGGATCTTGGAGTTTCCCGGTGTGGCAGCATGGTCAACGGGCATGCTCGGGTAGTTCTGCCGACCGAAGCAGCTGTCGAGGTGCCCGTTGTCCCTGCGCCCCCGTTCCGGTGAGCACGTTCCGCCTCTGACCGCGCAGATCGCGCGGGCGAGCAACCCGGGCGGCACGACGGCGATATGGGTGCGTGACCGGCTGGACGGGCTGTGGCGCGACGAGGACTTCGCCGACTGGTACCCCAGGGACGGACGGCCGGGTCTCTCGCCCGCTCAGCTGGCCACCGTCTGCGTACTGCAGTTCCTGCTCGGCCTGTCGGACCGGCAGGCCGCCGAGGCGGTCCGCTGCCGCATCGACTTCAAGTACGCGATGGCCATGGAACTGGACGATCCAGGCTTCCACCACAGCGTGCTGGCCGACTTCCGCGACCGACTTATCGAGGATGACCGTGCCGACCGTCTTCTCGACCTCGCGCTGGCCCGTCTCAAGGAGGCGGGACTGGTGCGCGAGCGCACCACACAGCGCACCGACTCCACCCACGTCCTGGCCGCGGTGCGCGACCTGACCCGCCTGGAGCTGATCACCGAGGCGGTCCGCGCCGCACTCGAAGAGATCGCAGGCATCTCCCCCCACCTGCTGGACGGGCTGGTCGACGAGGGCTGGGGGCTGCGCTACGGCCGGCCGGTCCGGCTGGGCAAGAACCCCACCAAGCCCATGACCAGGATCCTTGCCACCGGAAACGACGCCGTCCGGCTCCTGGAACACCTCTACCGGTACGGAGCGGACCGCACGTCCGGTCCCCGCGTTCAGGCCCTGCGGCAGATCATGGTGCAGAACTATCACCGTGATGCTGCTGGGCACCTTCGCTGGCGCACCAGCAAGAAGGAAGGCGGGGCGGGTCTGCCGCCGTCGTCGGGGGCGATCGTCTCGCCCTACGACACCTCCGCCCGCTATGCACGGCACGGACACATCATCAGCTGGAAGGGGTTCGCCGCCCATCTGACCGAGACCTGCGCTCCCGACGGCCCCAACGTGATCACTGACGTGGCCACCACCGCGGCCACCACCCACGACAGCCAGGTCCTGCCCGGCATCCACACCCGCCTGGCCCGCCGCGGGCTGCTGCCCGCCGAGCACCTGGTCGACGCCGGCTACACCTCCCTGCCCCACCTCGAACAAGCAGCCCGAGAACACCAGGTCACCGTCTCCGGTCCGCTGAAGACCAACCCCACTCACCAGCACCGCCGAGGCGAGGGCTTCGCCCGGGACGACTTCCATATCGACTTCGACCGGCAGCAGGTCACCTGCCCGCAGGGGCAGGTCAGCGCGGGCTGGCACGGCCCCTACCCGACATCCTCGCCCACCGCGGCCCCACTGATCGTGGCACGGTTCACCAAGAGCCAGTGCCGTCCCTGCCCGGCACGCGCCCAGTGCACCAGCACCGCCGACAGCGCCCGCACCGTGGGCTTTCCGCCACGCGAACTTCGCGACCTGCAACTTCGCGTCCGCGCCGAACAGCAGACGCCCGAGTGGAAGGCCCGATACGCGGTCCGCTCCGGAGTGGAGGGCACGGTCAACGAGTTCGCCCACGGACACTGCATGCGGCGCTGCCGCTACCGAGGACAGCGCAAAGCCCACGTCCAGCACGTGCTGACGGCCATCGCCGTCAACATCGAGCGCCTCGGCGGGCTGTCACCGACTGAGGAAGCCCGCACACCCCGCCGACCAACGGCCTTCCAGAACTACCTCGACCAGAGGCAGCTACCCCGGCCGAAATCCTGGCGCACCCTGGGAACCTGACCTCGACAACTCCAAGATCCCCGACAGAGTCAAGCTAGGAGCACCAGGCGCTTTCGGATGCGGTCATGGCCCGGGAGCGGGCGATGATCGAGCCGCCTCCGGTCGGTGCCGTGAAGGCGGCATTGACGATCATGAAGTCCCGGTGGCCGTCCAGGTGGGTCCCCTTGGCGAAGTGCACGTGGATGTCCCCCGAGGCGGTGCCCATTTCGGCGGCACGGGCCAGCCAGCCCACGCTGCACGGGGGAACGGGCAGGCTCTCGGTCTCCGACGTGGTGCTCGACTTGCCCCAGGTGTGACTGTAGGTCGCGCTCACCCCCACCTCCGCCACCCCCCAGATCGTGGCCTTGGCGGACGAGCTCACCTCCAGCGTGTCCGAGCTCTCCACCGTGTCCGACCAGCTCAGGGTGTGAGTCGCGGTCTGCGAGGTGTAGTTGAAGACGCTGTCTCCGACCGGGTGTTCCGGCCCCGGGAAGGTGCGGTAGCTCTGCGGGGTGTAGGTCATGGTGCAGACCCACTGAGAGCCCGCACACACCTCGAGAACGGTCTTGCCGTCGTCGCTGTCGGCCGAGTAGGTGGTCCATCCGACCGCCGTGCTGACGGAGGCGCAGGGTGCGATCCGGTCGGCGGTTCCGTGTCCGCTGATCTGGGTCCAGGAGGTGCCTCCGTTCCAGCGGTAGACGCCGTCGGGGGACCGGCCGTAGATGGCGTTGTCGGTGACGACCCATTGGGAGCCTGGGCCTGCGGTGCCGATGCGTTCCCAGTTCTGTCCGGAGCCTTGGTAGCGGTAGACGCCGCTGCCGTCGGGTGCGGACCTGAGGAGGCCGGCGCCGCCTGCGTAGATCTGGTCGGCGGTTCCGTGCCCGCTGATCTGGGTCCAGGAGGTGCCTCCGTTCCAGCGGTAGACGCCGTCGGGGGATCGGCCGTAGATGGCGTTGTCGGTGACGACCCATTGGGAGCCTGGGCCTGCGGTGCCGATGCGTTCCCAGTTCTGTCCGGAGCCTTGGTAGCGGTAGACGCCGCTGCCGTCGGGTGCGGACCTGAGGAGGCCGGCGCCGCCTGCGTAGATCTGGTCGGCGGTTCCGTGCCCGCTGATCTGGGTCCAGGAGGTGCCTCCGTTCCAGCGGTAGACGCCGTCGGGGGATCGGCCGTAGATGGCGTTGTCGGTGACAGCCCATTGGGAGCCTGGGCCTGCGGTGCCGATGCGTTCCCAGTTCTGTCCGGAGCCTTGGTAGCGGTAGACGCCGCTGCCGTCGGGTGCGGACCTGAGGAGGCCGGCGCCGCCCCCGTAGATCTGGTCGGCGCTTCCCTGCCCGCTGATCCGGGTCCAGGAGGTGCCCCCGTCCCAGCGGAAGACGCCGTCCTGCGACTGCCTGCAGACCGTGCTGCCGGTCGCCGCGGCAGCCGGATGTGCCGTGAGCAGCGGTGCCGCGACCGCACTCGGCAGGGTGACCAGGAGCGCGGCCAGCCGCACGCGCCATCGTCGCCCGGGCCGCTCCGCACCCCCTCTGCGCGCCACCGCCACTAAACCTGTCGCGGTCCCTGCCACCGCGGAAGTACGCCGGAACAGGCGCATTGCACTTGGTCCTCTCACCGAAGCCGATACGACACGGGGCGGCAGGGCCCTGCCGGGCATCCGGGGACGCCCAGGGCCACCGCCGCTCACCAGGTCTCATCCTTCGCCGGAGGCGTCGTCCGGTGTGAGTAGCAGGAGTGGCGTATGCCGCAAGAATCCTTCCAAGCCGCCTCCTCGGCGCCCCGCACGCGCCGGGGCCCCGGTCACCGTGGATCGGAACACCGGTCCCTTCGAAGGGGAGTGAGGCGCAGTTCGCACCCCACCTCCTTGCCGATCCCGCACGCTCTTCGGGTGGTGCCCCAGTCCTCGGCCAGGGCCGCCACGAGCGGGAGGCCCCGGCCCGACTCGTCGTCCGGGGAGGCCGTGCCCGGCGTCGGGAGCCGGTCGCTCGCGTCGGTCACCGTCACCCGGGCCCGGTCCTCCGTCACCGCGCAGCGCACCAGGATCTCGCGGCCGGCCGGGACCCGGGCGTGGCGGTAGGCGTGCGTCACCAGTTCGCTGAGGAGCAGTTCCGCCGTGTCCGTGACGTCCCGCGACAGCTCCCAGGAGGCCGCCTGAGTGCTCTACTCGGACCCTGATCGGGTGCAGCGTCGCCACGCAGCGCCATGCAAGGATCCTTCGGCAGGCGCTGAGTCTTTCGGAGTCCGGGCGTTTCATCGACAACGTGGCGGAGGGGCATTGAAGATGGACCTGCGGTGGTACAAGTCCAGCTACAGCGGCACCGAAGGCGGCGACTGCCTCGAAGTCGCCCTCGGCTGGCGCAAGTCCAGCTGCAGCGATGACCAGGGCGGAGCCCTGCCTCGAAGTCGCCGTCGACTGGTGCAAGTCCGGCTACAGCGACAGCCAGGGTGGCGACTGCCCCGAAGTCGCCCTCGGCTGGCGCAAGTCCGGCTGCAGCGACAAGGAGGACGCAGGCTGCCTCGAAGTCGCCTCCTGTTCCCACACCGTGCACGTCCGGGACTCGAAGCCCGGGTCACGGAGCCCCCGGTTCGCCGTCGCCGGGCCCGCCTGGGCGGCGTTCGTGGCGCGCGCCCGGACCGGGGCTTGAGCTTCGAGCTGCGAGGGCCGGGGTTCGAGCGGCGTTTGTGAGGAACGGGTGGTCGGGTTCAACCCGCCACCCGCCCTCCCGAGCGTCCAACTCGCGCCGTTGCCAGGCACCGTGCGCGGCTCCCGCCTGTGCGCCGCCCGTCAACGCGGCTCCCGTGCGGACCACCCCGTCCGCCGACGTCCCGGCCCCGGCCGGGCCCCGCGTGGCTGCGCCCGCCGAGTCCCGTACCGACGTCGCGTACCGGCTGCTCGCCCGGCTCGGCGGTCATGAGCCGCGGCTGGCGCTGTCCGCCGCCGACTGCGCGGCACTGGCCGAACTGGTCGTGCCCTGGCTGGAGACGGGGGCCGGCACCGTCTCGGTCGTCCGGGCGCTGACCGGCGGCCTGCCCGACACCGTCCACTTCCCGCGGGCGTTCGTGGCCCGGAGGCTGCGGGACAAGCTGCCGCCCGTCCCCGCGGAAGCGTCACCGCCCGTGCCCGTAGCCGTGCCCGTGCCCGGGTCCGCCGCCGTGCCGGAGGCGGGCGCCGACGCCACGGGTGCCGTGCGGCCGTGCTTCATGCCGGAGTGCACCGAGTGCGGTGTGCCGGGGCGTCCGGCGGCCTTCGTCGGGGGCTTGTGCCGGGGCTGTCGCGGCGCCGGGCCGTCGCCGGGCGGGGCGGCGCTGGGCGGGGCGGTGGGCTCACACGACGCGGGTCGCCCCCGCGAAGGGCATCTGGTCGACGGGGGCCACGCGGACCGGGGCGGACGGGTTGGGGGCGTGGATCATCCGGCCGTTGCCGACGTAGAGGCCGACGTGGCTGATGCCGGAGTAGAAGAACACCAGGTCGCCGGGGAGGAGTTCGGCGCGGGAGACGCGGCGGCCGGCGCCGATCTGGGCGTACGTCGTGCGGGGCAGCTGCACGCCCGCGGAGCGGTAGGCGGCCTGGACGAGGCCGGAGCAGTCGAACGCGTCGGGGCCGGTGGCGCCCCACACGTAGGGGCTGCCGAGCTTGCTGTAGGCGTAGGAGACGGCCGCGGAGGCGCGTGAGGTGGGGGCGGCGCTGGACGCGGTCGTCGCGGTGGAGGCCTGGAGGGTGTCGCGGGGGTGAGCCCCGGCCCGGGAGGCGCGGTCCGTACCGGCGGCGGTGACGCCCGCGGCGTAGCTGCGGCGCTGCTCCTCGGTGAGCCGGGACAGCAGGCGGCGGGCCGTCGCCAGCTTGGCGGTGACGGTGCCGCGGTGGCGCCGCAGTTCGGCCTGGCGGGCCTTCAGCGAGGTCAGCTGGACCCGGGCGGCGCCGCGGAGCTGCTCGATGCCGCGGAGCTGGTCGCGCACCCGGCGTACGGCGGCGGACTGGCGGTCGCCCGCGCGCTCGGCGAAGGAGGCGTGGTCGAGGAAGCCGTCCGGGTCGTCGGAGAGCGCGAGCCGTAACGCCGGATCGAGGCCGCCCTGACGGTACTGGGCGGCGGCGAGGGAGCCGAGGGCGTCGCGGGCCGCGTTCAGGCGGTCCTCCCTGCGGGCGGCCTCGTCGCGCAGTTCGGCCAGCCGCTGCTCGGCGGCGTCGGCCTTCTCCTTGGCGCCGTTGTACTTCTCGGTGGCCTGCTCGGCCTCCTGGTACAGCTGGTCCACCCGGGCCTTGACCTGTGCCGCGGTCGGCTCCGGGGCGGCCGTGCCGACGCCGTCGAAGACGGTCGCGGTGGCGGCCCCGGCCAGGGCGAGGGTGGCCGCGGTACGGGCCGTGTTGCCGCCGGCCGAGCGCTGTCGGGACTTGCGGTGCGCTGCCACGTGGGCCTGTACGTCCTTTCCTCGGACCGCCGGGACCGCCCCACCCCGGCGGGCACGGGGCGGCACCGCCAGGGGGGAGCGGCCTGCGGGAGCCCGGGGCTCCCGCGGATCCGGCGGCGCCCGCACAGGGGGAGCGGTCGCCGCCGGACTTCTCGGCGGTGGCGTCCGGCTGCCGCCCGGGCCGGGCGGCGGTGGGGAGCCGGTCACCTGGGGGTGGACGCTAGACCGGAGAGTGACGGAGTGGTGACGTGATGTGCGGAAGTGCCGGGGGCCGACCGGCAGGTGACCGGACCTGACCGGGACCGGGGGCCCGGGCTGCCGACTTCACCGGGTGCGCTGATCGAAGTGCGGGTTCCGCGGCCCGAGCGGGCGGTGGGGTGCTATGGCACGCATATATGCAGGGTGGTGGTCGGGCGGCCGTCGCACGGTGGCCGTACCGGCGGCCGGGCGGCCGGGCGGCAGTGTGCCGGGCGGCCGGGATGCAGGCCTTGGCCGGGGCCTGCATCCCGGCCCGCCTGCTCCCGGCCCGCTCAGGTCCGGCCTGTTTCCGTCCGGTGGGGGCCGGCCGGCGTGCCCGGCCTCCCTCCGCACAGCCCGCCGCCGGTCGGTGCGCGGCGCCCGTCCGGGGCGTTGCGCCGGGTGCGGGTGGGCCCGGCGCGGGTGGGCCCGGTGCCCGGCCGGTGGCGGGCCCTGATTAGGCTCCGGCCTCATGGACGTACTCATCCATCTCTTCGTGGGCCTGCACATCATCGGCATCGCCGCCCTCCTGGGCGGCTTCCTCACCCAGATGAAGGCGATGGGCCAGGGCACGGCCCGGTTCGTCCCGGCCATGCTGCACGGCGCCCTGACGATGCTGGTGACCGGCGTGGTCCTGGTCGGCCTCAACCAGGCCGACGACCAGTCGGTCGACAACATCAAGATCGGCGTGAAGCTGGCCCTGCTGGTGGTGATCCTGGGTCTCGTCTACGTGCAGCGCGACCAGGAGAAGCAGGAGAAGCAGGAGAAGCAGGAGAAGGTGGACAGGCGGCTGTTCGGGCTGGTGGGCCTGCTGACCACGGCGAACGTCTTCATCGCCGTGCTCTGGACCTGACCCCGTCCGGTGCGGGCCGGGGCCCGCGCAGTGCGCCGCGGGCGTCCACGACGGCCCAGCAGCAGAGCGCGAGCCAGGCGGCCGCGGCGACCCACAGCAGCACCTCGCCCAGGCCGTCCGGCCAGGTGACGTCCAGCTCGGCGGCGACGGACTGGGCCGCCACCGCGGTCATGCCCATCGGGAACACGGTGGACCAGCGGCGGACGTCGTAGCGCGGCCGCGGCCACCGGATCTCGGCGGCGAGCACGGCGGCGTACGCGGCCAGGGCCAGGACGAGGAGGGTCAGGGTGGTCGAACGGAGGACGCCCTGGTCGTCGTCGTTCCAGAGATAGAGCCGTGCGCTGTCGGCGGCGATCAGCTCCGCACCCGCCAGCGCGGACAGGGCCAGCGCACCGCCCGCGATCCACTGGTCCCCGCCGCCGCGGACCAGCTCGCGCGCATCGAAGCGGGCCAGCGCGAAACCGTAGACGACGAGGCCCAGCCAGAACAGGACGAGCGCCGCGTGGGCGAGCCAGGCCACCGCCTCCGCCCCGGCCAGGGCCGCCGCCAGCAGGGCGAGCCCCTGCGTCGCCAACGAGCCCAGGAACACGGTCCCCGGCATCGCCCGGCGCCAGTGCCGGACCGACACCAGCAGCAGCGGAGCCCACAGCAGCGCGGCCGGCGCCAGCAGCGCGGCGGCCAGGGGGCGCCAGTCCAGGTCCGAGAAGCGGGTGCCCAGCACGGTCGTCGCGGTCACGGCGGCCAGCCCCGCGGCTGACGCCGCCTCGGTCCGCCACCACCCCCGCTCGCGCAGCAGCCGTACGGCGGAGTACACGGCGAGCGGGAGCCAGGCGGCGCAGGCCAGGACGAGCAGGATCCCCGAGAGCACCGCGTGGCCGGCCAGCTGCATGCCGAGGGACAGGACGCCGGTGGCGATCACGGCGGCCCCGGCCGCGGGCGGCCTCCGCCGGGCGGGCGGGGAGGAGGGTGCGGGCATGCGGCCGATGCTAGGCGCTCCGCTGGGTGGGGCGGGGTAGGCGGGTGGTTGGGTGCGGGGTGCGTCGTGGCTGGTCGCGCAGTTCCCCGCGCCCCTGTGTGTGCGCAGTTCCCCGTGCCCCTTTTGGTGTGCGGTTTCTCGCGCTGCTTGGGGGGTGGGGTGGGGTGGGTGGTGGGTGCTTCGGTGGGTGGTTGGGTGCGGGGTGCGTTGTGGCTGGTCGCGCAGTTCCCCGCGCCCCTTCGGTGCGCAGTTCCCCGCGCCCCTTCGGTGCGCAGTTCCCCGCGCCCCTTCGGTGCGCAGTTCCCCGCGCCCCTTCGGTGCGCGGTTTCCCGCGCCCCTCTTGGTGCGCGGGTTCCTGTGCCGTCGGGGTGGCTGGGGTGCTCCTCCGGGCGGGGGAGGAGCACCCCGGGTGGTGGGAGGGTCAGGCGGGGCGGGCCACGCTGTGGATGGCGGACTCTCCGTCGTAGAAGACGGACTCCTCGCGGACGTAGGTGCCCGGCTTGGGGGCGTGGATCATCATGCCGTCGCCGATGTAGAGGCCGACGTGGCTGATGTCGTCGTAGAAGAAGACGAGGTCGCCGGGCCGGGCGTCGGAGAGCGGGACGGTGGTGCCGGCGCCGACCTGGTCCCAGGTGGTGCGCGGGAGGGTGACGCCCGCGGCCCGCCAGGCGGCCTGGGTGAGGCCGGAGCAGTCGTAGGAGCCGGGGCCGGCCGCGCCCCAGACGTACGGTTTGCCGATCTGGGCGCGGGCGAAGGCGAGCGCCATGTCGGCCTTCGAGGCGGCGGCGCCGGGATCCTGGGCGGGCGGGGCCGGGCTGTCGGCGGACGTGCCCGAGGGGACGCCGGCGGACGGGCTCGGCCCGGGCTCGGCCTCCTGCCGGGCGGCGGCCTCGGCGGCCTCGGAGGCCTCCCGTGCCCGCTGCTGCTCGGCCAGCTCGGCGGCCTTGCGGGCGGCCTCCTCGCGCTCGCGTTCCTCGACGGCCGCGAGCCGGGCCTTCTCCTCGGCGGTCAGCCGGGACAGCAGCTCGCGCGCGTCGGCCAGCTTGGCCTGCACGGTGGCCTTGGCGGCCTTCAGCTCGGCCTGGGAGTCGGTGAGCGTGGCCAGGCTCTCGGTGGCCTCGCGGCGCTTCTCCATGGTCGTCGACTGCTGGGTGACGTAGTCGTCGACCGCGTGCTTCTGACGGCCGGTCATCCGGTCCATGAGCTGGGCCCGGTCGAGGTAGTCCTGCGGACTGTCGGCGAGCAGGACCGATGCCGTGCCGGGCGTGGCGGCGCCGGTGCGGTACTGGGCCGCGGCGAGGGAACCGAGCTCCTCGCGCGCGTCGTTGAGCTTCTGGGTGCGCTCGGCGACGTCGTCGAGGAGGACGTCGACGCGCTTGCGCTGCTTCGTGGTCCGCTCCTTGGCGGAGTTGTACTTCTCGGTCGCGGATCCTGCCTGCCGGTAGAGGTCGTCGACCTTCTTCTCGATCTCCTCCAGGGTCGGCCTGCCGTCGTCGGTGGGAGCGGCTTCGGCCGACTGGGAGATCAGGGCCACCGAGGTGAGGGCGGCGGTGGCCAGTGCGGGGGTGCGGATGCCTGCGACACGCGGCCCGGTGGGACGCGTCCTGCGGTGCGACGCCAAGAGAGGCGACTCCTTCCATCGGCCGCCTACCGGGTTAGCTGTCGGGTTCGGGCGGGTGCTTCGGAAGGGTTGCCCTACGGCCGCTCCCGTGTGGGAGTGGGCCGATTCACCCCGGGTTCGGTGGGTCCCCGGCTCCGGTGGGCGCAGTGCGCACCGGACTCGGCGGAGGCCGCGCGGCCCGGCGGGGTTCGCCGGTGGGGGTCGTGCGTCCTGCCCGGAACGGTAGCCAACTCGTGTGGCTTGTGTGAAGGTTGGCGGGTGATATGCCCGATACATTTTTGTGACCTCGGCCGGTCCGGGCATGTCCCGGTGCGGGCGGTGCCGGTCGGGTGACGGAGCGTGGCGGCGGGGAGTTCGCGGGACCGGGGCCGGTTGTCGGTGGGGCCGCCTAGACTCGGAGAGCGATGAGCAGCCTCTTTGACGACAGCTTCCTGGCGGACCTCCAGCCCCCCCGCGGGCACGAGGAGGAGCACCCGCCGCCGCCCGAGGACGATCACACTCCGGAGCGGGTTCCGGACGATCTGTTCGGCGGGAAGTTCGACGTGCCCCCGGACCGGTGGGCCACCGGTGACGCGGGCGACGAGGGGAGCGCGGGCGGGTACTACCGCGGCGGCGCGCCCCGCCCGCCGGTCGACCCCGCGGCGCTGCTGGAGGGGCTCAACGACAACCAGCGGGCCGCCGTCGTCCACGCGGGCTCCCCGCTGCTCATCGTCGCCGGAGCCGGCTCCGGCAAGACCCGGGTGCTCACCCACCGCATCGCCCATCTGCTCGCCGAGCGGCAGGTGCACCCGGGGCAGATCCTCGCGATCACCTTCACCAACAAGGCCGCGGGCGAGATGAAGGAGCGCGTCGAGCAGCTCGTCGGCCCGCGCGCGAACGCGATGTGGGTGATGACGTTCCACAGCGCGTGTGTGCGCATCCTGCGCCGCGAGTCCAAGAAGCTGGGCTTCACCTCGTCCTTCTCGATCTACGACGCCGCCGACTCCAAGCGCCTGATGGCCCTGGTCTGCCGTGATCTGGACCTCGACCCCAAGCGCTATCCGCCCAAGTCGTTCAGCGCCAAGATCAGCAACCTGAAGAACGAGCTGATCGACGAGGAGGACTTCGCCGCCCAGGCCTCCGACGGCTTCGAGAAGACCCTCGCCCAGGCCTACGCCCTGTACCAGTCGCGGCTGCGCGAGGCGAACGCCCTGGACTTCGACGACCTGATCATGACGACGGTCAACCTGCTGCGCGCCTTCCCGGACGTCGCCGAGCACTACCGCCGCCGCTTCCGGCACGTCCTCGTCGACGAGTACCAGGACACCAACCACGCCCAGTACGCCCTCGTCCGCGAACTGGTCGGGACCCGGGAGCACCCGGTCGACGTGCCGCCCGCCGAGCACGACCTGCCGCCCGCCGAGCTGTGCGTGGTCGGTGACGCGGACCAGTCGATCTACGCCTTCCGCGGCGCGACCATCCGCAACATCCTCCAGTTCGAGGAGGACTACCCGGACGCGACGACGATCCTGCTGGAGCAGAACTACCGCTCCACCCAGACCATCCTCTCCGCGGCCAACGCCGTCATCGAGCGGAACGAGTCCCGTCGCCCCAAGAACCTGTGGACCAACGCGGGCAGCGGCGCGCAGATCACCGGCTACGTCGCCGACACCGAGCACGACGAGGCGCAGTTCGTCGCCGACGAGATAGACCGCCTCACCGACGCGGGCGAGGCCAGGGCCGGGGACATGGCGGTGTTCTACCGCACCAACGCCCAGTCCCGTGTCTTCGAGGAGGTCTTCATCCGGGTCGGCCTGCCGTACAAGGTCGTCGGCGGCGTCCGCTTCTACGAGCGCAAGGAGGTCCGGGACGTCCTGGCCTATCTGCGGGTGCTGGCCAACCCGGAGGACTCCGTCCCGCTGCGCCGCATCCTCAACGTGCCCAAGCGCGGCATCGGGGAGCGCGCCGAGGCGATGGTCGACGCCCTCGCCCAGCGGGAGAAGATCAGCTTCTCGCAGGCGCTGCGGCGGGTCGACGAGGCGTACGGCATGGCCGCCCGGTCCGCCAACGCCGTGAAGCGGTTCAACACGCTGATGGAGGAACTCCGTACGATCGTCGAGTCCGGCGCGGGCCCGGCCACCGTGCTGGAGGCCGTCCTGGAACGCACCGGCTACCTCGCCGAGTTGCAGGCCTCCACCGACCCGCAGGACGAGACCCGCATCGAGAACCTCCAGGAACTCGCCGCCGTGGCGCTGGAGTTCGAGCAGGAGCGCGGGACGGGCGGCGAGGGCGAGGAGCAGCCGGGCGTGCCGCCCACCCTCGCCGAGTTCCTGGAGCAGGTGGCACTCGTCGCCGACTCCGACCAGATCCCCGAGGAGGACGAGGAGGGCTCCGGCGTCATCACGCTGATGACCCTGCACACCGCCAAGGGCCTGGAGTTCCCGGTGGTCTTCCTCACCGGCATGGAGGACGGCGTCTTCCCGCACATGCGCGCCCTCGGCCAGACCAAGGAGCTGGAGGAGGAGCGCCGCCTGGCCTACGTCGGCATCACGCGCGCCCGGGAGCGGCTCTACCTGACGCGGTCGACGCTGCGCAGCGCCTGGGGGCAGCCGTCGTACAACCCGCCGTCCCGGTTCCTGGAGGAGATCCCGGCCGCGCACCTGGAGTGGAAGCGGACCGGATCGGCCGCGCCCGCCCCCGCCGGGCCGCTCGCAGCGGCGGCGGCCTCGCTGTCGTCGACCCGCTCCCGCTCGTCGGCGTCGGGTGCGTCCGGGTTCGCCACCAAGCGCGTCGCGCAGAAGGCGGTGGTGGCCCTCGCGGTCGGCGACCGGGTCACCCACGACCAGTTCGGGCTCGGCACGGTCCTCGCGGTGACCGGCTCCGGGGACAACGCGCAGGCGTCGATCGACTTCGGCGACGGGAAGCCGAAGCGGCTGGTGCTGCGGTACGCGCCGGTGGAGAAACTCTGACAACCGCCCGGTGCCGCGTGCCGCGCACCCGCGCGGATGCACGGCACGCGGCACGCGGCACCGGGGCGGGTCAGGAGGTCAGGACCGCGAAAGGCCCCGCCGGGCGGCCGACGGGGCTCACCGCCAACGCCGCGGGGAGGGGCTACTGCGGGTTCAGGCCGTGGCTGCGCAGCCAGGCCAGCGGGTCGATCGACGAGCCGCCGCCCGGGCGCACCTCGAAGTGCAGGTGCGGGCCGGTGGAGTTGCCGGAGTTCCCCGAGTAGGCGATCGTGTCGCCGGCCTTGACGGTCGCACCGGAGGGGACCTGGTAGCTGGAGAGGTGGCAGTACCACGTCTCCGTGCCGTCCATCGCGGTCACGATCACCATGTTGCCGTAGGCGCTGTTCCACTGCGTCCGTACGGTGCCGTCGGTCGCGGCCATCACCGGCGTGCCGTACGAGACGGGGAAGTCGATCCCGGTGTGCACGGACATCCAGTTGATGCCGGACTGCCCGTAGTAGGCGCTGAGTCCGTGCCGGGCGACCGGCAGCGCGAACTTGGGACGCAGCCGCTCCTTGCGGGCCGCCTCCTCCGACGCCCGCTTCCGCTCCAGCTCCTGCGCCGCCTTGAGGTCGATGCGCTCCTGGGTGCGGCTGGCGCGGTCCATGAAGTCGTCGGCGCCGGCGGTGACCTTCTGCAGCTGGACGTCGAGTTTGCTGTTGGCGGCGGACGGTTTCACCTGCGTCGCGTCCGGCACGTCCGCCGCGGTCGTCGCCATGTCCTGGCCGTCGTCGCCGGTCAGGCTGCCCACCGAGGCGGCGGCGATACCGGCGACACCCATCACGCACGCCGAGGGCACCGCGATCGTCAGCAGCGCGGACCGCTTGGCGGGGGTGCGGCGGCGGGAGCGGGACCCGCCGCGGGAGGCAGCCGGGCGGGCCGTGGCCCGCTTGTCCCCTTGTTCGGCGAGGAGTTGCAGCTCCAGGGCGGGCAGTTCGCCGGTGGCGGCCGGATCGCCGTGTCCGCCGCCGTGCTCGTGGCCGCTCTTGCCGCCGTACGCGGCGTCGTCGGGGTAGGCGGTTCCCTCGGTGTAGCCAGTTCCCTCGGTGTAGCCGGTCGGCTCGTGCTCGGTGTGCGCCACCTGCTCGAAGGCCGCCGTGGCCTGCTGCTCGAAGGACTGCTCGTACGAGACCGGCGTGCCGTCGGAGTTCCACTGTGTGGCGTCGTAGGCGCCGGTGTCGGAACTCTGGGTGTCCCAGGACCACTGCTGGGTCGCCTGGTCGCCGGGGGCGCCCGTTCCGCCGGGCTGGAGCCAGGCGCTCGCGTCCCACTGCGCGCTCGGGCCCTCCCCGGCGCACTGCGGCGGTACGAGCGGCGATGGCTGGTGGCCGGCGGCCCAGCCGGTCGCGTCGTGTGTGCCGGAGTCGTAGGCGCCGGAGTCGTAGCCGCTCACGTCGTACGCGCCGGAGTCGTAGCCGCTCACGTCGTAGGCGGCGTGGTGCCCGGTCCCGTACGCGTCGTGGTGGGGCTGGTGACCGGCCGCGGACCACTGCGAGGCGTCGTACGCGGCGGTCTCGTGGCCGCCGCCGGGCAGCGTGCCGAACAGCGGGTCCGCGGCGTACGCCCCGGTGGCCGCGGCGCCCGCGGTGAATCCGGTCGCGTCATAGCCGCCGTATGTGGTGAAGTCGCCACTGGTGAAGTCGCCATGGGTGACGTCACCGTAGGAGGCTTCCTGCGCGCCGTACGGCGTGTAGTGCGCCGAGGCGGCATCGGAAGCCGGAGCCGGGGTGGTCATGATCCCCGACGGGTGACGGTCGTTCACCAACTTCTCTTTCGCCTCGACAACAGGGGCTGCCAGAGCAGTGCGGCGACTGTACCCGGCGGTACGCGGGCACGACAATCTTCTGCAGGTTTCGTGCGGGCAGGAAACGGGCATTCGGCCGTGTTTCGGCGGCTTGCGGGGACGACCTTGGCCTTGTGTTCGAAGAGCGTTCGACTTCTGGTGGGTGTCGAGTGGTGCTCCGGTGGCCCCGTGCGTGGCGCCGAGCGGCCGTGCCGGGGCGGGTGTCCGGGAGGTGGAGAACCCAAGTGGACCTGGTGAACGCGCGGTTGTGGGCCGGCCTCCCGGCCCGCGAGATGCCAGGTCAGCGGCGTGGCGCCGGGGCGGGGCGAGGCCGGGCCGAGGCCGTGGCGCGTCGCGGGGGAGGGGAGAGGAGAGAGGGGCGGTGTGAGAGGAGGAGAGAGGGGAGGAGAGAGGGGAGGAGAGAGGGGAGGAGTGAGGGGGAGGCGGGTGGCTGAGCCGGGGAGCCGAGGGGCGGGGCGCGGGAGGAGCCGGAGCGGCGGGGCAACGGGAGGGGCGGGAGTGTGGAGGCCGGGGGAGCGGGAGCGGTGGGGGCGGGGGAGGCTGCGGCTCCGCCTCAGGCCACGGTCAGGCCGTCGCCCGGGGCGGCCGCCGGCTCCGCCGTGTCGTCCGCGTCGTCCGCGGCGTCGAGGGCCTGCCGTATGCCGTCCGCGACCGCGGGGTGCACGGACAGCGCGAGGTGGCCGATCCCGGTCACCGGCACGTTCCGCGCGAGCAGGTCCGGGTGCGCGATACGGGCGGTCTCCGGCGGGTCCATCAGGTGGTCGAGGTCGCTCCAGAAACTCACGAACCGGGTCCGGCAGCCCTCGGCCGGGCGGGACAGCTCCTCCACGACCGGCGACCCCGGGCGCATCTGGCGCACGATCGGGTGCGCGTCCGCCAGCGGCACGACCCGGGTGCCCGCGTGCGGGGTACCCAGCGTGACCAGTGTCCGCACCCTGAGGTCGCCGCCCAGCCGCTGCACGTAGTAGCGCGCTATCAGGCCGCCCAGGCTGTGCCCGACCACGTCCACCCGCCCGCTGCCGCTGCGCGCGCAGATCTCCTCGACATGCCGCCCCAGCAGCTCCGCGGCGGCACGGATGTCGCAGGTGAGCGGGGAGTAGTTGAGCGAGGTGACGTGCGGCCTGCCCTGCCGGGCCAGGGCGCGGCGCAGCGGCAGGAACACCGAGCGGTTGTCCATGAACCCGTGCAGCAGCACCACCGGGGGCCGGCCGGCCGAGGGCAGCCGGGCCGGACCGTCGGCGCCGTGTCCGGGCTCCGCGGCCGGACCTTCGGAGCGGCTCTCGGCCAGGACGCCCCAGGGGTAGAGGAGAAGGTGCCCGCCGAGGAGCGCGATCTCCAGCACGGTTGCCTTCAGCAGCGCCACGGACAGACCGGCCGGTCTGTCCGGCAGCAGCTGCCTGCACAGTGACGGAAGGCGCGGCAACTCCAGGGCGACCTTCACGACCGACCTCCCCTCGGCGCACGGGTGGACGGCGCTGTCCCCCGTAAGCCCTCGTGGAAAGCCGTGGTGCGCGCGGTCGGCCGGGTGCGGCGCGCGGCCGGACCCCGGCGGGCGGCGCGACGGGCGCCGCTGCGAAGGCGAGGCCCTCCGCCGGTGCGGCGGCCTCGTCGCGGCTCTCCTTGCGCGTGCTCCGGTGCGGCGCGCGGTCCCCGGGCCGCGGAGCGTCGCGGCGCGTGGGCCGCGAAGACCCGGAACGGTGCGCGGCGAACGTGTCCCACGTGTGATTTCCCCCTCGGTCTTCCTCGCGAAACTGCCGGTTGCGGGATGCTGGCGATAACGTTCGTTCACTTCTCCGGTCGGTGCGGACCGTGGCGTCCGTACCGTGGCGGCACCGTCCCGGCCCGGGGTGGAGCGCTCGCGGCGCCCCGCCCTGTGCGCGTGTGGCCTGCGCCACATGTACGGGGTGCCGGATGTGTGCGGTACTTGTCGTTACGGATGGATGTAGTCACTTCATGGAGGCAGTGATGGGCGTGGCAACCGGTCCGATCCGCGTGGTGGTGGCCAAACCGGGGCTCGACGGCCACGACCGGGGTGCCAAGGTGATCGCGCGGGCGCTGCGCGACGCCGGTATGGAGGTCATCTACACCGGGCTTCACCAGACCCCCGAGCAGATCGTCGACACCGCGATCCAGGAGGACGCCGACGCGATCGGCCTGTCCATCCTCTCCGGTGCCCACAACACGCTGTTCGCGGCCGTGATCGAACTGCTCCGGGAGCGTGACGCCGAGGACATCCTCGTGTTCGGCGGCGGCATCATCCCCGAAGGGGACATCGCACCGCTGAAGGAGAAGGGCGTCGCCGAGATCTTCACGCCGGGCGCCACCACCGCGTCCATCGTGGACTGGGTCCGCGCGAACGTCCGCCAGCCCGCCGGGGCGTGACCCGGCGGGGAGCCGCGAGGCGGAGAGCCCTCCGCCGGGGCACGGCCCGTCCGCCCGCCGGGGCGCGGGGGTAGAGCGCCGTTGCGGCCGCCGGGTCGCCCGGATGGGTCCGGGCCGTGGCCCCGGTGCGTTGCGGCCCGTCCCGCCCGCCTGCGTGGAGCGGTTCGGCGCCGCGGCGGCCTTCGGGGCGCACGGCGAAGCCCCCGTCCGGCCCGCGCTGCCCGGCATGGCGCCCGGCCGGACGCCCGGACCCGGCGGCCGTCCGGTCCGCGGGCGCCCGTCCGGTCCGCGATGCGCCGTTCCGGACGGCGTGAGCCCCGCCCTCCGGGCGGACGGCACCGCCGGCGCCACACCCCCGGGCCGCCCCCGGGCCGCCCCCGGGCCGCCCCCGCCGCCCCCGACACGGCCGGGCGCCGGGTCCGGGCGTCCGGCCGGCCCGGACGCCGCAAGGCCCGGGGCCGGGGCGGGGCCACCCGGGGCGAGTGACCGGGGCCGAGAGGGTCCGCCGGGGGAGGGGACCAGGTCAGACGTCGCTTCGCCGGGGCTGCGGCCGGGGCTGCGGCGGGCCCAGTTCCTCCGCCATCGCCGCGCGCAGGCGGAGGGTTGCGGCCAGCCGCTGGAAGGCTTCCGCCCAGTAGCCGCCGGCGCCGGGGGAGCCGTCCTCCGGTTCCTCCGGAACCGCGAGCAGACCGTCGAGCCGGCCGGCCTCCGCCGGGTCCAGGCACCGCTCCGCCAGCCCCATGACCCCGCTGAAACTCCAGGGGTAGCTGCCGGCGTCCCGCGCGATGTCGAGGGCGTCGACCACGGCCCGGCCGAGCGGCTCCGCCCACGGCACCGCACACACGCCGAGCAGCTGGAACGCCTCCGACAGCCCGTGTGTCGCGATGAACCCGGCCACCCAGTCGGCCCGTTCTCCCGGCTCCAGGGTGTCCAGCAGCCGGGCCCGCTCCGCCAGCGAGACCGCGCCCGGACCACCCGCCTCGGGTGCGGACGGCGGCCCCAGCAGCGCCCGCGACCAGGCGGCGTCCCGCTGCCGGACCGAGGCCCGGCACCAGGCCGCGTGCAGGTCCTCCCGCCAGCCGTCCGCGACCGGCAGCGCCACGATCTCCCGCGGGGTACGGCCGCCGAGCCGCCCGGCCCAGCTGCCGAGCGGAGCGGCCTCCACCAACTGGCCCAGCCACCATGAGCGTTCACCCCGTCCCGCCGGAGCCCTGGCCACGACACCGTCCCGCTCCATGCTCGGATCGCACTCGTGAGGTGCTTCAACCCCGATCGTGGGCGAGGGGAGCGTGCGGTCCAGGGCCACGCACGCCAGGGCGCGCACCGCCATCCGCCCGGCGAGCGCCGACTGCGGCAGCGCCGACAGCAACTCCGCGGCCGTGGCCCGCACGTTGCGGCTCCGGTCGTCCAACGCCCGTTCCAGGAAGGGCTCGTCGGCCGGGTGAAGCCCCACCCGCAGCGAGTCGAGGAACATCAGCCGGTCCTCGGCCCGTTCCGTCTCCCACGTCGACGCCAGCAGTTCGCGCGCGGCGGCGCGCCCTCGGGAGCGCAGCGCGCCGAGCAGCGCGGCCCGTTCGGTGAACAGCCCCTCCTCCCACAGCCGCCGCACCTCCTCCGCGTCCTCGGGGCCGGGCCGCAGCGCACCGCACCCGGGGAGAGCGCGCAGCACGAACCGCCAGTCCGGGTTGAGGCGAGCCAGCCATCCGGCACGCCCGCCCGCGAAGACCAGAACCGCGGACCGCAGGTCGGTGCGGCCCCTGGCCGTGTCCAGCAGCGCGGGCAGCAGCTCCGGCGGTGCCGCGTACCCCCGGGCGTTGGCCAGGGCCAGCCACTGCGGCAGCAGCTCCCGCAGATCCGGTGCGGAGGCGCGGCGTCCGCCACCGGCCGGGCCGGGCCGGTCCGCCAGCAGCTCCGCGAGGCGCCGGGCCGCGGCGCCCGGCAGCGCGGGGCGCGGATCGGCCGGGAGCGGGTCCAGCCGTCGCCCCGCCCGCCCGGGCCGCAGCCCCGCCCGCCGCCGTACGGTCTCCCGCGCCGCCGCGTCCAGCAGTGCGACGGGGGCGGGCACCCGGCCACCGCCGGACCCGGCGGGCGGCGGCCCCGGCAGGTCCGGGCCGGCCGGTGCCGGCCCTGTCGGGGCCGGGGGGACCGGCGACCCCGCCGGGTCCGCGCCGGTGGGCGGGCTGCGGCGGTCCGTGCCCAGCAGGGCCGTGGTGACGAGTTCCTCCCAGAGGCCGGGTGCGGCCGCGTCCGAGGAGCCGGCCGGGCCGGTCAAGGTCTGCCTTCTCTCATGGTCGGCGTCCTCTCTCTTCTCTCTTCTTCTCTCTTCGTCCCTCTTCGTCTCTCTTCTCTCTTTGCTCGTTCTTCCCTCTCCTTCTGCATTCCGCTCGGCGGGCGCGACCTGGCCGGGCCGTGTCACGAGCCCGCGCCCCCGGCGCCGGAGCGGGTTCCCTTGCGCGCGGGTCGGATCAGTACAGGGCGACGGCCGCACCCGTGCCCTCCGGCCAGGCGGCCAGCGGGGTGAAGCCGCGGTGACCGCAGGTGCCGAAGACCCTGACCGGGGCACCGCCGGACAGGGAGACGAGCCGCCACAGGCCGGGCCGGGTGCGGGCGGCCGGGGTGAGCGGCAGGGCCGCGTCCGCACCGGAGTCGGCCAGCTGCCAGGAGTCGCCGTCCGGGACGGGCACCACCTCGTCGAGGGTGACCGGGACCGACTCCCGCCACGGGTCGCGGCGCACCGCCTCGCCGTACCGGGCGAGAGCCCGCGTCACGGACACGCCCGGCGGCCGCGCCGCCGTGGGCTCCGGCGGGGCGAACCGCTCCCCCAGGGCGCCGCGGGACGACCAGGGGTAGGCGGACACCTCCGCGTCCAGGGCCATCCCCACCGGCAGCGCCATCTCCGGAGGCCGGCCGGCGGCACCGTAGGAGAGCAGCAGCACCGTCCTGCCGGAGCTGGTGCCGTACAGCCATATCCGGCGCGTCGTCAGTATCGCGTCGGCGGTGTCGTACTGGGCGAGAACCAACCAGCGGTCCCGAAGCGGCGGACCCTCGGCGCGGGCGGTGAGTCCGACGCGGGAGCGGACGGCAGCGGCCAGTTCCGCGGGCAGCCGATCGCGGTGCAGCCATCCCCGGGCGAGGAGGTGCAGCATCGCGCACTCCTCCAGCAGGCGCACCGGCCAGCCCTGTCCGGAGGAGACGACCGCCCCCGACTCGCGGGCCCGGGAGGCCAGTCCGGGGGCCTGGGCGTCGACCATGCGGGCCGCCGTCTCCTCCCACGGTCCCGGCCCCGCCTGATGTGCCGCCGCCAGCCCGCCCCGCAGCAGGTCCGCGAGGCGCTGCTCCATCTCCATGGCCCCCGCGGTGATCCGTCCGGCCCGTCGCTCCGCCCGGCGGAGCGCGGCCCCGGCATCGGGGGAGGCGGTGCCCGGACTCCCCGCGCCGGCAGAGGTACCGGCGCCCGATCCGGTGGTGTCCTCGCCCCGGCCGTCGCCGTCTGCCCGGCCGCCGCCGTCTCCCTGGCCGTGGCCGTCTGCCCGGCCGGCTGCCTCGACGCCTCCTTCCCGCTCCGCTCGTGCTCCGCTCTCCCGTATCCACCGCCCGGCCCAGTCCGGTGCCCGCCCCCGTGGCACTCCGGCACCCTTCCCGTCCGCCCACAACAGCAGCAGCCCGAGCGCGTGCCGGCACGGGGCTCGCCGACTGCGGCAACTGCACGTGTACGCCGGGCCGGAGGGGTCCGCGAGGTCGACGGCCGTGCGGTGCGGCCGGCCGCCGCCGCCCGCGCACACACCCCACACCGCCCCCTCGGACGAACTGCCCGTGCCGGACCACGACCCGGCCGCGCCGAGCCTGCTTCCCGCCGCGCGTGACGCGGCGTCAGGCGCCAGTGCCAGCACCTGGTCCGCCGTCCAGCGCACCTCCTGCTGTGTCATGTCGTCGAAGGTAGAACGCCCCACTGACAATCGGCCCTGAGCAGGCGTTCTCGCAGGTCGGATCGCATTGTCAGTGGTGTGGTGCACGGTGGTTGCCAGATCCGAACCGGCCGAGCCGGAGGGGGCACTCAGCCATGTCCGTGTCCGTCGAAACGAAGCCTGACGATCCGATGTCCACCGGACCGATGTCCACCGGACCGATGACCACCGGTCCGACGACCGAACGTCCGACGCCCGAACGTCCGACGCCCGACGAACCCGCGAAGACCACCGATCCGACGCCGACCGGCGGTCCGGCACGTACCGCCGACCTGGCGCACACCGCCGACCTGACGCACACCGCCGGTCCGGCGCACGACGGTGATCCGGTCCGGGCCGCCGGTCCGGCCCGGACCGGCCGTCCGGCGGCGGCCGGCGAGCGCTGCGCGCCGGCCGGTCCCGTCGGGTCCGCCGGACCGGTCGGATCCGACACACAGGTGCTGCGGCCGCACGCCGAGCACGCCTTCGCCGCGGAACTCGCCGCGCTGGCCGCGCACGACGACCGTCCGCGCCCGGCCCGCTGGAAGCTGTCGCCGTGGGCCGTGGCCCGCTATCTGCTGGGCGGCACCCTGCCCGACGGCACCGTGATCACGCCGAAGTACGTCGGCCCGCGCCGCCTGGTCGAGGTCGCGGTCACCACCCTCGCCACCGACCGGGCCCTGCTGCTCCTCGGTGTCCCCGGCACGGCGAAGACCTGGGTCTCCGAGCACCTGGCCGCGGCCGTCAGCGGGGACTCCACCCTGCTGGTGCAGGGCACCGCGGGCACCCCGGAGGAAGCCGTCCGCTACGGCTGGAACTACGCGCGGCTCCTCGCCGGCGGCCCCAGCCGAGAAGCCCTCGTGCCCAGTCCGGTCATGCGGGCGATGGCCGACGGCATGACGGTCCGGATCGAGGAGCTGACCCGCATCCCGGCCGACGTGCAGGACACCCTCATCACGATCCTGTCCGAGAAGACCCTGCCGATACCGGAACTGGGCCAGGAGGTGCAGGCGGTCCGCGGGTTCAACCTCATCGCCACCGCCAACGACCGCGACCGCGGGGTCAACGACCTGTCCAGCGCGCTGCGCCGCCGCTTCAACACCGTGGTGCTGCCGCTGCCGGAGACCGTCGACGCGGAGGTCGACATCGTGGCGCGGCGCGTCGACCAGATCGGCCGCTCCCTCGACCTGCCCTCGGTCCCCGACGGGGCCGCCGAGATCCGCCGGGTGGTGACCGTCTTCCGCGAACTGCGCGGCGGGGTCACCGCCGACGGCCGGACGAAGGTGAAGTCGCCCAGCGGCACCCTCTCCACGGCCGAGGCGATCTCCGTCGTGACCAGCGGGCTCGCGCTGGCCGCGCACTTCGGCGACGGTGTGCTGCGGCCGGGTGACATCGCCGCCGGCCTGCTCGGCGCCGTGGTACGGGACCCCGTCTCCGACCAAGTGGTCTGGCAGGAGTACCTGGAGGCGGTGGTCCGGGAGCGGGACGGCTGGGGCGACCTCTACCGGGCCTGCCGGGAGGTGGCCGCATGAGCGACAACACCTCCATCCGGGGACAGGCCACGAAGCGGTGCACGGCCGCGGCGGTGCCGGCGGCCCGCCGCCCGGACCGCGACGACGACACGAGATGGCCACGGCGTGCCCGGGACCGCTCGGCCCGCCCGGGGAGCGGGCATGCGCGGAGCTGAGCGGACGAGCGGTGCGGCCGCACCCGTGCTGCTGGGGGTACGGCACCACGGCCCGGGTTCCGCCCGGGCCGTGCGGGCCGCGCTCGACGCGGTGCGGCCCCGGGCCGTCCTGATCGAGGGGCCGCCGGAGGCCGACGCACTCGTGCCGCTGGCCGCGGACCCCGCCATGCGGCCGCCGGTGGCACTGCTCGCCCACGCCGTGGACGAGCCCGGCCGGTCGGCGTTCTGGCCGATGGCCGGGTTCTCCCCGGAGTGGACGGCCCTGCGCTGGGCCCTTCAGCACGGCGTTCCGGTGCGCTTCATCGACCTGCCCGCCGCTCACACGCTGGCCCGGGCCGTGCCGGAGGACACGCCTGCCCCGGCGGCGGAGCCCGCCGCCGGGGCCACGCCCGCCGACCCCACGGCCACGCCCGCCGACCCCACGGCCGCGGCGGCCGGGCCCACGGCCGCGGCGGCCGGGCCCACGGCCGCGGCGGCCGGGCCCGGCGGTGGGCCCGGGCCCACCGCGGCGGCCGGGCCGACGGGCGGGCCCCGTCCCGCCGGTGCGGTCCGGCTCGATCCGCTCGCCGTGCTCGCCGGTCTCGCCGGCCACGACGACCCCGAACGCTGGTGGGAGGACGTCGTCGAGCACCGGGGCCCGGGCCGCGCCGACCCGCTCGCGCCGTTCGCCGCGGTCGAGGAGGCGATGGGCGCGCTGCGGGAGGAGTACGGCGACGCGGGCCACGACCGGGACCTCCTCCGGGAGGCGCACATGCGGCTCCGGGTGCGGGCCGCACGGCGGGAGTTCGGCGACCGGGTGGCCGTGGTGTGCGGAGCGTGGCACGTTCCCGCGCTGCGGCGGCGCACCACACTCGCCGCGGACCGGGCGCTGCTGAAGGGGCTCGCCAAGGTACGGGCCGAACTGACCTGGGTGCCGTGGACGCACCGCCGGCTGGCACGGGCCGGCGGGTACGGGGCGGGTGTCGACGCGCCGGGCTGGTACGGGCACCTGTTCGAGGCACCGGACCGGCCCGTCGAGCGGTGGCTGGCCAGGGCGGCCGGGCTGCTGCGGGACGAGGGCCGGGCCGTCTCCCCCGCGCACGTCATCGAGGCGGTGCGGCTGGCCGGGACCCTCGCCGCGCTGCGCGGCCGCCCGCTGCCCGGCCTGAGCGAGACCACGGACGCGGTCCGGGCGGTGATGTGCGAGGGCTCGGACCTGCCGATGGCCCTGATACGGGACCGGCTGGTGGTGGGCGACGTCCTGGGGCGGGTACCCGCCTCGGCGCCGGCGGTGCCCCTGCAGCGGGACCTCGACCGGCTCCAGCGGCGGCTCCGCCTCCGGCCGGCGGCGGAGCCGCGGGAACTGGACCTCGACCTGCGCAAGGAGACCGACGCGCGGCGCAGCGGACTCCTGCACCGGCTGCGGCTGCTGGACGTGCCGTGGGGCGAGCCGCTGGCCTCCCACGGCGGCACGGGGACGTTCCGGGAGACCTGGCGGCTGGCCTGGGAGCCGGAGCTGTCGCTGCGGGTCGCCGAGGCCGGGGTGTGGGGCACGACCGTGCGGTCCGCGGCGCAGGCCCGCGCGGAGGCCGACGCGGCCGCCGCGCCGACCCTGGCCGAGGTGACCGCGCTGGCCGAGCGGTGCCTGCCGGCCGCCCTGCCGGAGGCGCTGCCCGCGGTGATGCGGGCCCTCGCCGACCGCGCCGCGCTCGACACGGACGTCGGTCATCTCGCGCAGGCCCTGCCCGCCCTGGTCCGGGCGCTGCGCTACGGGGACGTACGCGGAACCGACACCGGCGCCCTCGCGGAGGTCACCGCCGGCCTCGCCGGGCGGGTCTTCGTCGGACTGCCCCCGGCCTGCACCGGGCTGGGCGTGGAGGCGGCCGAGGAGATGCGCGGCCACGTCGACGCCGTGCACGGGGCGGTGGGGCTGCTGGCGGACGAGGACCTGCCGGGCCCGGCGTGCCGGGCCGGACTGCGGACCCGGTGGCGGGCGGTGCTCGGGGTGCTGTCCCGGCGGGACACCGTGCCCGGCGCGATCCGGGGCCGGGCCGTCCGGCTGCTGCTCGACGGCGGCGGGCTGCCCGGGGCGGAGGCGGCGCGGCTGATGGGGGCGGCGCTGTCCCGGGGAACCCCGCCCGCCGAGGCCGCCGCCTGGATCGAGGGCTTCGCCGGCGGTGCGGGCGGCGGGCTGCTGCTCGTGCACGACGGGCCGCTGCTCGACCTGGTCGACGGCTGGCTGACCGGGGTGCCCGCCGCGGCCTTCACCGATGTGCTGCCGCTGCTGCGCCGTACCTTCGCCCGGTTCGAGCCCGGCGTGCGCCGCACCCTCGGCGAACTGGTCCGGGGCGGGCCGGGCGGGCGGGCCGCGGCCGCCACCGGGCCCGCGCCGGGCTTCGCGGACGGCCTGGACGCCGGGCGGGCCGACGCGGTGCTGCCGGCCGTCCGGCTCCTGCTGGGGCTCGACGACACCGAACCGAGGGAGGTGGGCGCATGACGGAGCGAGGGGACGACGCGGCGGCGCGGGAGCGGTCGCGGCGGTGGCGGCTCGTCCTGGGCGGGGAGGCGGCCGACGGCACCGGGTGTGTGCTCGACGGCCGGGACGCCGCGATGGACGGGACACTCACCGCGCTCTACGGCGCACCGGACCGGCCGCGCGAGGGCCGCGAGCGGGCGGCGGGCCTCGGGGCGTCGGCGCCCTCTGTGGCGCGCTGGCTCGGCGACATCCGCACGTACTTCCCCGCCTCGGTCGTGCAGGTCATGCAGCGCGACGCCATCGACCGGCTCGGCCTGGCCACGCTGCTGCTGGAACCGGAGATGCTGGCGGCGGTCGAACCGGACGTGCATCTGGTCGGCACGCTGCTGTCGCTCGGCGGCGTGATGCCCGAGGCCGCGCGGGAGACCGCGCGGGCCGTCGTCCGCCGGGTCGTCGAGGACCTGGAGAAGCGGCTGGCGGCACGGACCCGGGCCGTCCTCGGCGGCGCCCTCGACCGCAGCTCCCGGGTCCGGCGCCCGCGCCACCAGGACATCGACTGGAACCGCACCATCGCCGCCAACCTCCGGCACTACCTGCCCGAGCACCGCACGGTCGTGCCGGAGCGGCTCGTCGGCCACGGGCGGGCCGCCCGGTCGGTGCGCAAGGAGGTCGTGCTCTGCGTCGACCAGTCCGGGTCGATGGCCGCGTCGGTGGTGTACGCCTCGGTGTTCGGGGCGGTGCTGGCGTCCCTGCCGTCGCTCGGCACCCGGCTCGTGGTCTTCGACACCGAGGTCGCCGACCTCACCGACCGGCTCGACGACCCGGTCGACGTCCTGTTCGGCACCCAGCTCGGCGGGGGCACCGACATCAGCCGGGCGCTCGCCTACTGCCAGCAGCGCATCACCCGCCCCGCGGAGACCGTGGTCGTGCTCGTCAGCGACCTGTACGAAGGGGGCCTGCGCGACGAGATGCTGCGGCGGGTGGCGTCGATGCAGGCGTCCGGGGTGCGGTTCGTGGTCCTGCTCGCGCTGTCGGACGAGGGCACCCCGGCCTACGACCGGGAGCGTGCGGCCGCGCTGGCCGAGCTGGGGGTGCCGGCCTTCGCCTGCACGCCCGACCTGTTCCCGGAGGTGATGGCCGCCGCGATCGAACAGCGTCCGCTGCCGCTGCCGGACACCGTGTGACGAGCCCGCCGGCCGCTCCGCCGGAACGCCGCCCCGGCCGTCGTGGCACCGGCCTGCCCGGACGTGTCGCCCTGCCCGCACCTCCCGCCGTCCGGCGGGACCCCGGCCGGATCGTGCCCGTCGGCGGGAACGCCGCCCCGGCCGTCGTGGCACCGGCCTGCCCGGACGTGTCGCCCTGCCCGCACCTCCCGCCGTCCGGCGGGACCCCGGCCGGACCGTGCCCGTCGGCGGGAGCGTGCCTCCGGCCGGAATCCCCCGCCTGCCAGGGGGCGCCGACACCGCCGCGCCGGGACCCCGTACCCGAGGCCTTTGCACCCCCGGACGGCCGAAAGCCGTCGGACGCGTCCGGGCCCGGGCCGCGGCCACGGGACCGGGAACCTCCCCGGGGACGGGGGATCCCCGGCCCCGCCTCCGCACGGAGGCGGGGCACCGCGCCGCACCAGGCCCCACCAGGCCCCACCAGGCCCCACCGGGCCGACCCCGGTCCGGTGGGGCCTCACCCCCGGCGCCGGCCCACCGGCACGGCGTGTCATCGGGTGCGGCATCGTGTGACAGGTATCACCGCTCAGGGGCGACCCTTGATTTCGAGGCCTCCCGGAAGCAGCGATAACCTGCGAGACGGACATGCCGCGCGCTCGGTCACCGTGTGCGCCCCCCTTGTGACACAGCGGACGTCACGTTGCCCTTCGCGGCACGCCCACGCATCCAACGAACCGCGAGATCACTGATAGGGACGGAAGCGCGTGGACCTGTTCGAGTACCAGGCGAGGGACCTCTTCGCCAAGCACGATGTACCGGTGCTGGCCGGTGAAGTCATCGACACGCCTGAGGCGGCGCGCGAGATCACCGAGCGTCTGGGCGGCAAGTCCGTCGTCAAGGCGCAGGTGAAGGTCGGTGGCCGCGGCAAGGCCGGTGGCGTGAAGCTCGCCGCCACGCCGGACGAGGCCGTGGCGCGCGCGACGGACATCCTCGGCATGGACATCAAGGGCCACACGGTCCACAAGGTCATGATCGCCGAGACCGCGCCGGAGATCGTCGAGGAGTACTACGTCTCCTTCCTCCTCGACCGTGCCAACCGCACCTTCCTCTCCATCGCCTCCGTCGAGGGCGGCGTGGAGATCGAGGAGGTGGCGGCCACGCGTCCGGAGGCCGTCGCCAAGACCCCGATCGACCCGATCGACGGTGTGGACGAGGCGAAGGCCCGCGAGATCGTCGAGGCCGCGAAGTTCCCCGCCGAGGTCGCCGACAAGGTCGTCAACGTCCTGGTCAGGCTCTGGGACACGTTCATCAAGTCGGACGCCCTCCTCGTCGAGGTCAACCCGCTGGCGAAGGTCGCCTCCGGCGAGGTGCTCGCCCTCGACGGCAAGGTGTCGCTCGACGACAACGCCGAGTTCCGCCACCCCGAGTACGAGGAGCTCCACGACAAGGCCGCCGCCAACCCGCTGGAGGCGGCCGCCAAGGAGAAGAACCTCAACTACGTCAAGCTCGACGGCGAGGTCGGCATCATCGGCAACGGCGCGGGTCTCGTCATGAGCACCCTGGACGTCGTCGCGTACGCCGGTGAGAACCACGGCGGTGTCAAGCCCGCCAACTTCCTCGACATCGGCGGCGGCGCCTCCGCCCAGGTCATGGCCAACGGCCTGGAGATCATCCTCGGCGACCCGGACGTCAAGTCCGTCTTCGTCAACGTCTTCGGCGGCATCACCGCCTGCGACGAGGTCGCCAACGGCATCGTGCAGGCGCTGAAGCTCCTGGAGGACCGCGGCGAGAACGTCTCCAAGCCGCTGGTGGTCCGTCTCGACGGCAACAACGCCGAGCTGGGCCGGCAGATCCTCACGGACGCCAACCACCCGCTGGTGCAGCGCGTCGACACCATGGACGGTGCGGCCGCCAAGGCCGCCGAGCTGGCCCACGCCGCCAACTAAGCACTCAGGACGAGGACACAACACACCATGGCTATCTGGCTCAACAAGGACAGCAAGGTCATCGTCCAGGGCATGACCGGCGCCACCGGCATGAAGCACACCAGGCTCATGCTCGGCGACGGCACCAACGTCGTGGGCGGCGTGAACCCGCGCAAGGCGGGCACCACGGTGGACTTCGACGGCACCGAGGTACCGGTCTTCGGCACCGTCAAGGAGGCCATCGAGGCCACCGGCGCCAACGTCTCCGTCATCTTCGTGCCGGAGAAGTTCACCAAGGACGCGGTCGTCGAGGCCATCGACGCCGAGATCCCGCTGGCCGTCGTGATCACCGAGGGCATCGCCGTGCACGACACAGCCGCCTTCTGGGCGTACGCCGGCAAGAAGGGCGACAAGACCCGCATCATCGGCCCGAACTGCCCCGGCATCATCACCCCGGGCCAGTCGAACGTCGGCATCATCCCGGGCGACATCACCAAGCCGGGCCGCATCGGCCTGGTCTCGAAGTCCGGCACGCTGACGTACCAGATGATGTACGAGCTGCGCGACATCGGCTTCTCCACGGCCGTCGGCATCGGTGGCGACCCGATCATCGGCACCACGCACATCGACGCCCTGGCCGCCTTCCAGGAGGACCCCGACACCGACCTGATCGTCATGATCGGCGAGATCGGCGGCGACGCCGAGGAGCGGGCCGCGGCCTTCATCAAGGACAACGTGACCAAGCCGGTCGTCGGCTACGTCGCGGGCTTCACCGCGCCCGAGGGCAAGACCATGGGCCACGCCGGCGCCATCGTCTCCGGCTCCTCCGGCACCGCCCAGGCGAAGAAGGAGGCCCTGGAGGCCGCCGGGGTCAAGGTCGGCAAGACCCCGACCGAGACCGCCAAGCTGGCGCGCGAGATCCTCGCCGGCTGACGGCGCCGCCCTCAGGCGCACGTCCCAGGCGCACGCCGCACGGCGCGAGGCCCGCACCCCGTCCGGGGCGCGGGCCTCGCGCCTGTCCGCCCGTCGGCGGCACCGTGACCGGACCGGCCGCCGCGGCGGTCCCGGCTCACCGGCTCACCGGCTCACCGGCTCACCGGCTCACCGGCTCATCGGCTCATCGGCATCAGGCGTTCCGGGCCGTTCGCCGCTTCCCGCCGCAGCTTGGCGCGCAGTTCCAGCTCCGCCTCCGACAGCGGGCCGGGCGCGGACCTGGGCGGCAGGCCGCGCACGGTCTCGCCCGGTGCGACCGGCGGCTCGTAGTGCGTGGGCGCGGTGCGCACGGTCAGCGCGGTGGCGCCGACGATCGCGACCGTGACGGCGATCGCGGCCCGGGTCCAGAACCGCGCCCGGCGTTCGCTGCCGTCCCGGACGACCACGGGCCGGGCGGCCCGCAGCCGCTCGGTGGAGGCCAGCTCGGCGAGGCGCCGGCCCAGCACGACGGGATCCGACAGCTCAGGGAGCCGCGCCGCGACCTCCGCACGCGCGTGCAGCAGGCGGTGCGCCGCGGCCGGCGTGCTCGCCTCGGTCTCCGCCGCGGTCTCGGGCAGCCGCAGCCCCACCCCGTCGTGCAGGACGAGCGTGCGCCGGTAGGGCGGCGGCAGCTGCAGCAGGGCGTCCAGCAGGGCGCGGTCGGAGGCGTCGGCCGGCGGCGGCTCGGGATGCCGGTAGCGCGGCCGGAAGCGGTGCCAGGGGGACAGGGCGTACTCGTACGCCGCCGCCCGCACCCAGCCCGCCGGGTCCGGGTCCACGGCCACCTCGGGCCAGCGGTCCCAGGCCAGCTGGAACGACCGCTCGACCGCCTCCCGGGCCAGCTCGCGCCGCCCGCCGAGCAGATAGGTCTGCCGTACCAGGGCGGGTGCGCAGAGGGAGTACAGCGCGTCGAAGGCCTGGTCGGGCGTGAGGGGGCTCCCGGTCTCCGGCCCGGACCCCGCCGGTGCCGCCGCGGCCGTCGTCACCGCGCCTGCCGCCGTTGCCGTCGTCGCCTGCGCGGGCGCGGCCAGGGGCCGGGGAGCGGCCTTCACCGCGGGGAGGGCAGGCTGCCGCAGCGTGGCCTCGACCGCACCGCCCAGCGTGGCCTCGACCGCACCGTCCCGCCCGCTGTCGCTGCCTCCCCCGTGGTCCTCCGGCTGACGTGCCGTCACAGCGGCCTCCGCGCCGGACGCCGGTCCACCGGACGCCGCCCCGGCGGCAACGGCTCCCACGGTCTGCGGCTCGGCGGGGGCGCGGTCGAGCGTGGCCAGGAGCCTGGCGTACGCCTCCCGCTTGCGGCCGCGCGGCGTGGTGCGGCCGGTCTCCCACGCACGGACCGTCTCGCGGGAGACACCCATCCGCTCCGCGAGCTGACTCTGGGTCAGTGAGGCGGCCTCACGCAGGCGTCGGCGTTCCTTCGGCGGCGGGAGGGGGGTCGCAGGGCTCTGTGTCACAGGGCGCCCCTTCGGGCAATAAGGAACATAAACATATATTGGGTGACACGTCGGAGGTTTGCCCGTTACGACGGGAAAGCGCGTGTCGTTGGGAGCATGACGGGCGTGATGCCGCTGACCGCACGTCGACCGCCGTTGTCGCTCCTGCTCACCCGGATGCGCGGACGTTCGCCCGGAGTGGCCGCCAGCCTCCTGGGTGGTGCGCTGGCCGCGGGTCTCGGCCTCGGGATGTGCGCGGTGCCGGTGATGCTGCTGTGGGTCAGCTCGCCGTACCCCGACGGCGGGCCGGGCGGCGCGCTGCATGTCGCGGCCGCGCTGTGGCTGCTGGCGCACGGCGCCGAACTGGTCCGCGCCGACACGCTCTCCGGGCTGCCCGCCCCGGTGGGAGTGGTTCCCCTGCTGCTGCTCGTCCTGCCGCTGTGGCTGCTGCACCGGGCGGCGCGGGACGCTGCGGACGGCACGGAGGACGCGCCGCCGGTGGGATGGCGTACGGCGTGGGCGGGGGTGGTGCTCGGCTATCTGGCCGTCGCCGCGCTCGCCGCGCTGTACGCGGCGGGCGGCGACCTGCGCCCCGACTGGCCCTGGACCTGCGTCTGTCTGCCGCTCGTCGCGACGGCCGCGGCCGGGGCGGGAGTGTGGACGGCGTACGGCCGCCCCGGAGACCCCTTGGCCGGGCTGCTGCTCCTGCTGCCCGCCGGGCCGCGCCGCCGCGCCCTGGACCCGGACCGGCGCGACCGGTTCGCCACGGCGGTCCGGTCGGCGGCGGTCGGTCTGAGCGTGCACCTCGGCGGCGGGGCGCTGCTGCTCGCGGCGTCCCTGGTCTGGCACGGGGAGGCGGCCAGAGCGTCCTTCGCGCAGCTGACGGAGGGCTGGTCGGGCCGGTTCGCGGTGCTGCTGCTCTGCCTGGCCCTGCTGCCCAACGCCGTGATCTGGTCCGCCTGCTACGCCCTCGGCCCCGGCTTCGCGCTGGCGGCCGGGCATCTGACGCATCCGCTGCACTCCGACCCGGCTCCGCTGCTGCCGCCCTTCCCGCTGCTGGCGGCGGTCCCGGAGCCGGGTCCCGGCTCGCCGCTGACCTGGTCGGCGGCGGGGGTGCCGCTGGCGGCCGGGATGGCGCTGGGCTGGTTCACGGCCCGCGCGGCGGCGCCGGGGAAGAGGGATGCGCGGCACGGGCGGCCGGCCGGACGGACGAAACGGCGGACGGACTCGCGGACAGACCCGCGGACGGACCCGCGGACGGACTCGCGGACGGGCGGGCGGACGGGCGGAGAGGTGTGGTCCCGGGGCCGGCTGGTGCGGGTGACCGGCGTCGCGGTCGCCCTGTGCGCTGCCGGGCTGGCCGGGGCGGCCGCACTGTCGGGCGGCCCGCTCGGGGTGGCCGCGCTCGCCCGGTTCGGCCCGGTGTGGTGGCAGGCCGGGGTGGCGGCGCTGCTCTGGGGCGGGCTGGTGGCGCTGCCGGTGGCCGTGACCGGGCGTGCGTGGCGCTGCCGTGACCGGGTGCCGCTGCGGGTACGCATCGCCCGGCAGCGCGCCCGGACGACGACGCCCCTGTCTCCGGGTGATGCGGCTGGTGCGGATGGAGCGCAGCCGGTCGGTGGGCCGGCCGACGGTGGGGACGCGGGGTCCGCGGGGCCCGGGGAACCAGGGGGCCCGGAGAGCGGCGCCGCCCCGGACGGGCACCCGGCCGAGGAGCCGTACGATCTGCTCCCGGCCGGTCCTCACCCGGAGTCCGTGCCGCACCCGCACCCGCCCTGGCACGACTCCCGGCGCGACTCCCGGCGCGACTTCCGGCACGACTTCCGGCACGATGACGACTCGCGCCGCGCCCGCTGGAGGGCCCTGGAGGAGGCGGCGGCACCGGGCCAGACCCCCGGGGCGCCGGAGAAGGAGGGGCAAGGACAGGAGAGTCCGGCCGGAGCGAGCCCAGCCCCAGGGAGCCCGTTTCCGGAAGGTCCGGCCCCGGGGAGCCCGATTCCGGAAGGCCGGGTCCCGGGGAGTCCGGGGGAGCCGCCGCCGACCGACCTGCCGGGCCGATGCGACTAGGGCGTGTTTCGAAAGTCCCGCCTGCCTGGCGGCGTCTGGCACGCACGCTCGCCGCGTTGTCGGGCTCGCCCCGATACATCCAGTATCGGGGCGACCCTCCGCCTTGCGATCGCACGCACCAGACGCCGCCAGGCCTGCCCTTCGGGCAGACGACGCTACTTTCGAAACACGCCCTAGGCTCCCCGCTCAAGGTGCCGCGGTGCGCCGTCGTGCGACCGCGGCGCCGTCGTGGCTGTCCGCGCAGTTCCCGGCGTCCCCTCAGGGCGCGGTGGAGCCGCGGCGGGTCCGGTCCGGTCTGCTTGGCGGTCTCGCCGCCGTATCGGCGTGCCGGACCGGCGGCAGGCCGTGCCCCTGCGGCGGACCTCTGCGGTCAGCGTCTCAGCTGTCGGTCCCCAGCACGCCGCGCAGTTCCTCCGGCAGGAGCTCGCTGCACGCCTGCTTCGCCTCGTTGGTGAGGGCGTCCTTGGTGCAGGTGTAGTAGTCGCGGTAGACGAGCTGAGCGGTGAAGGTCGCCGCGACGAGGGCGAGTGCGAGGGACCCGGTGACCAGACCGCTGACGGCGGCGGTGGTCTGCGGACGGCCCTGCGGGGCGGGGGCGGGCTGGTCCGGGTCGGGTGTGCGCGGGCGGGTGCGCAGCGAGCTGATGCCCCAGTACAGGGCGAGCGCGCCGAGCAGCAGGGCCACGTACGGCCAGCCGAAGAGGGCGAAGAAGAAGGCCCACATGCCGGACAGCAGCGCGTAGCGTGCGCGGCGTTGGGCGGGGTCGGTGGGGTCCCAGCGCATCGGGGGGCCCGGCCGGCCGCCTCCGGGGCCGCCGTTCTGGTCGCCGCGGGGTCGGTCGCCGAAGCCGCCGGAGGAGCGGCCGGGCTGGCGGTCGCTCCACCGGGGGCCCCAGGACGAGTCGTCGCCACGGTCGTCACCGGAGCCCTCGCCGGAGTCGTCGCCGGACGGCCGGTGGCGAGGCTGCCACGGTCGGTCCGGGGTGCCCTCCGGCGGCGGGGCGAAGGGGTTGTCGTCCTGGCCGGGCCCGCCCTCGCGGCCGCGGTCGTCGGAACCACCGGACGCCCCCGGGGAACCGGAGGACCCCGAAGACCCCGAAGACCCTGCGGACCCCGAGGACCCGGAGGACGATCCGCCCGAGGGGGCGTCGGGCGGCGAGGAGGGGCGCTCCCGCAGCAGCAGGCCGCCGCTCCCCCCTCCCTGCGCCGACAGCGGGGGGAGCGTGAGAAGTCGCAGGCTGCGATCCGGCATCAAGAGAGCGTCTTCCCTTTGGTGATGACAACTGGTGATGACAACTGGTGACGAGGACTGGTGACGGGGACTGGTGACGGGGACTGGCGGTGAGGAACGCGGTGACGACTGGCCTGGCTGGTGCTGACACGGACGGGCGGCGACGGCGGCGCGACAACGACCGACGATGCCAGCTCGACCGGGCCCGTCGACTGCTCAACGCACCGCGCGCGAGGCACGTTCCCGGTCCGGCTCCCCCAGACGCTACCTCCCGGCCACGCCCCCGTCCCGTGGGGGCCGCCCGGAGTGCCGGTATCGTTGCTGACGGCCGACCGCTTCGTAGGCTTCCCCGTATCGGAGGGCGCGAAGCATTCGTACGAACGTACAGACGCAACGGACGTGCACCCCGGCCCCTCCCGTCGCACCCCCGAGAAAGGGCCCCGCCGTGGCCGCCAAGCCCGTGGCCAAGCGCCTCGTCGTGCTGGTCTCCGGATCCGGCACCAACCTCCAGGCACTCCTCGACGAGATCGCCGCCGTCGGCCCGGAGGCGTACGGCGCCGAGGTCGTGGCCGTGGGCGCCGACCGGGCGGGCATCGAGGGGCTCGCCCGTGCCGAGCGGGCCGGGCTGCCGACCTTCGTGTGCCGGGTCAAGGACCACGCCGGCCGCGAGGAGTGGGATGCCGCGCTCACCGAGGCGGTGGCCGCGTACCAGCCCGACCTGGTGGTCTCGGCGGGCTTCATGAAGATCGTCGGCAAGGAGTTCCTGGCCCGCTTCGGCGGCCGGTTCGTGAACACCCATCCGGCTCTCCTGCCCAGTTTTCCCGGGGCCCACGGCGTGCGGGACGCGCTCGCGTACGGCGCCAGGGTCACCGGCTGCACCGTCCACTTCGTCGACGACGGCGTCGACACCGGACCGATCATCGCCCAGGGCGTGGTCGAGGTCCGGGACGAGGACGACGAGAGCGCTCTGCACGAGCGCATCAAGGAAGTCGAGCGCAGGCTGCTCGTCGACGTCGTGGGGCGGCTCGCCCGCAACGGCTATCGCATCGAGGGACGAAAGGTAGTTATCCAGTGACCGCCGAGAGCAACAAGAGGCCGATGCGCAGGGCGCTCGTCAGCGTCTACGACAAGACCGGTCTGGAGGACCTCGCGCGGGGGCTGCACGAGGCCGGCGTCGAGCTGGTCTCCACCGGGTCCACCGCCGGGCGGATCGCCGCGGCCGGGGTCCCGGTCACCAGGGTCGAAGAGCTCACCGGATTCCCCGAGTGCCTGGACGGCCGGGTGAAGACCCTGCACCCGAAGGTGCACGCCGGCATCCTCGCCGACCTCCGGCTGGACAGCCACCGCGAGCAGCTCGCCGAGCTGGGCGTGGAGCCGTTCGACCTGGTGGTCGTGAACCTCTACCCGTTCCGGGAGACCGTCGCCTCGGGAGCGTCGCCCGACGAGTGCGTCGAGCAGATCGACATCGGCGGCCCGTCCATGGTCCGCGCGGCCGCCAAGAACCACCCGTCGGTGGCCGTGGTCACCAGCCCCGCCCGGTACGCCGACGTCCTGGCGGCCGTCCGGGGCGGCGGCTTCGACCTGGCCGCCCGCAAGCGGCTGGCCGCCGAGGCGTTCCAGCACACGGCGGCCTACGACGTGGCGGTGGCGAGCTGGTTCGCGTCGTCCTACGCGCCCGTCGACGCGTCGCCGTTCCCCGACTTCCTGGGCGCCACCTGGGAGCGCCGCAGCACCCTGCGCTACGGCGAGAACCCGCACCAGCCGGCGGCGCTCTACGTGGACGGCACGGGCGGCGGCCTGGCCGAGGCGGAGCAGCTGCACGGCAAGGAGATGTCGTACAACAACTACACGGACACCGACGCCGCGCGCCGTGCCGCGTACGACCACGACGAGCCGGCTGTCGCGATCATCAAGCACGCCAACCCGTGCGGCATCGCGGTCGGCGCGGACGTCGCCGAGGCGCACCGCAAGGCCCACGCCTGCGACCCGCTGTCCGCGTTCGGCGGGGTCATCGCCGTCAACCGGCCGGTCAGCAGGGAGATGGCCGAGCAGGTCGCGGAGATCTTCACCGAGGTCATCGTCGCCCCGGACTACGAGGAGGGCGCGCTGGAGGCCCTCGCCAGGAAGAAGAACATCCGCGTCCTGCGGGCACCGGCCGCCCCGGCCGCGCCCGTCGAGGTCAGGGCCGTCGACGGCGGCGCACTGCTCCAGGCCGCCGACCGCCTCCAGGCCGAGGGCGACGACCCCGGCAACTGGACGCTCGCGACGGGCGAGGCGCTCTCCGCGCCGGAACTCGCCGAGCTGGCCTTCGCCTGGCGGGCCTGCCGCGCGGTGAAGTCCAACGCCATCCTGCTCGCCAAGGACGGCGCCTCCGTCGGTGTCGGCATGGGCCAGGTCAACCGCGTCGACTCCGCGAAGCTCGCGGTGGAGCGGGCGGGCGAGGACCGGGCACGCGGCTCCTACGCCGCCTCCGACGCCTTCTTCCCCTTCCCCGACGGACTGGAGATCCTCGTCTCGGCCGGGGTCAAGGCCGTGGTGCAGCCGGGCGGTTCGGTCCGCGACGAGCAGGTCGTGGAGGCCGCGCGGAAGGCGGGCGTCACGATGTACTTCACGGGGACGCGGCACTTCTTCCACTGACGCTCCGGCCGGTCGCCGGTCGCCGAGCGCCCGGCGACCGGCCGTCGGGCAGTACGACGGAGGGCGGCCTCCACCCCGCGCGGGGTGGAGGCCGCCCTCCGTCGTAGCCGTCGGGTCGGGTCCGGCCAGGTCTGCCCCGGACGGGACCGAACCTGACGTGACCTGCCCCGACCCGATCCGACCTGACCCGATCCGACCTGACCCGGCCCGATCCGACCTGACCCGGCCCGATCCGACCGGACCGGGCCGGACGGGCTCAGTTCGAGCGGATCACGATCGAGCCGCACACCTTGTCGGCGAAGGTCTGGCGCTTGGAGTCCCAGGCCGGCCACAGGTAGCCGAGGTAGCAGGGCAGGCTGTCCAGGAAGTGGGCCAGCTGGCGCACGAACGCCATGCCGCCGCCGAGCGGCTGCCCGGTCTCCTCCTTCAGCGTGCGGATGCCGACCGCCTTCTTGCCGATGGTCTGGCCGGTCTTGCCCTCCATGATCACCAGCCAGACGAACACGCCGACGCAGCCGAGGAAGCCGATCATGGCGAGGAACGGGCTGTTGTCGCCGAACAGGACAAGCAGGTACGGAACCATGTAGATCAGGCTGTCGACCAGCCGGGCGAGGACGCGCTGGCCCCAGTTCGCGTAGGCCGGCGGCATGCCGTAGCCGTAGCCGGGCTGCTGCGGGTACCCCGGCTGCTGGGGGTATCCGGGCTGCTGCGGGTAACCGGGCTGCTGGGGGTAGCCGTAGCCGGGCTGCTGCGGGGGGACGCCCTGCGGGGGGACGCCCGGCGGGGTCTGCGGTTGGCCGTAGCCCTGCTGCCCGTCGTCGGGCCGGCCGTAGGGCGAGTTGGGCGCGCCGAAACTCATGGCGGTTTTTCCTCCGTTGACACTGCTGATGGTGCGGGGACGCGGATGGAACGGAGGAACGTCAGGATCTGAGCGGTTTGCCCCCCAACCGGACCGCGATGCTGCGCCGTTCATCGTGATCGGAGAGGCAACTTCTTGTCCAGTCAGATCGAAAGACGTTGTGCAAGTGCAACAATATGATCATGTCTGGACATCCGGGGCGGTGGCCGCCGTCGGCCCGGTCTCCGCACGGAGGGCGGACCGGATTGGTACCGCGGGCCCGTCATCCGGGAGGATGGGGCCATGACCGCCCAGATTCTCGATGGCAAGGCCACCGCAGCCGCGATCAAGTCCGACCTGACCGCCCGCGTGGCGGCGCTGAGGGAGCAGGGCGTCACGCCCGGCCTCGGCACGATCCTCGTCGGGGACGACCCCGGCAGCCAGAAGTACGTCGCCGGCAAGCACCGCGACTGCGCGGAGGTCGGCATCGCCTCCATCCAGCGCGAACTGCCCGCCACGGCCACCCAGGAGGAGATCGAGGCGGTCGTCCGCGAGCTCAACGAGGACCCGGCCTGCACCGGCTACATCGTGCAGCTGCCACTGCCCCGCGGCATCGACGAGAACCGCATCCTGGAACTGATGGACCCGGCGAAGGACGCCGACGGACTGCACCCGATGAACCTCGGCCGGCTCGTCCTCAACGAGCCCGCCCCGCTGCCCTGCACGCCCAACGGCGTCCTCACCCTGCTGCGCCGCCACGGCGTGGAGATCAAGGGCGCCGAGGTCGTCGTGGTCGGGCGCGGGGTCACCATCGGGCGGCCGATGCCGCTGCTGCTGACCCGCCGCTCCGAGAACGCCACGGTCACCCAGTGCCACACCGGCACCCGCGACCTGTCCTCGCACCTCAAGCGCGCCGACATCATCGTCGCCGCGGCCGGCTCCGCGCACCTGATCCGCGCCGAGGACGTCAAGCCGGGCGCCGCCGTGCTCGACGTCGGCGTCTCCCGCAGCGCCGAGGGCAAGATCGTCGGGGACGTCCACCCCGACGTGCGGGAGGTGGCCGGCTGGATCTCCCCCAACCCCGGTGGCGTCGGCCCCATGACCCGGGCCCAGCTGCTGGTCAACGTCGTCGAGGCGGCCGAGCGCAGTGCGGGCCGGTAGCCGGCCCGAGGGTGCCGCGCCCCGGGTGCGGGACGCGGTCGACGCCCCCGACGCCCCCGACGCCCCCGACGCCCCCGACGCCCCCGACGCCCCCGACGCCGAGGACCCTCCACGGCGCACGACGCGGCGCTTCCCGCGGATCACCCGCGACACCGCGCGGCCCGAGGGCGGCGGCCGCGCCGCGTCCGGTGTCGCGCCCGCCCGGCAGTGGCCCCTGCTCGCCGTGCTCGGCACGGTCGCCGTCGGCCTGCTGGTCACGGCCCTGGACCACTTCCGGGTCGGCGCGCTGCTGATCGGTGCCGCGCTGCTCGCGGGCGCCGTCCTGCGCTGGCTGCTGCCCCGGGTCGGCATGCTCGCGGTGCGCTCCCGCTTCACCGACATCGTGACGTACGGCGTGCTGGGGCTGGCCATCGTGCTGCTGGCGCTGATGGTCCAGCCCAAGCCGTGGCTGGAGATCCCGTTCCTGAAGGACACGCTGCACTTCACCGTCGACAACTGACGCGCCGCCGGCCCGCACGGCCCGGCACGAGGGCGGGGCGGGAGCGACGCGCAGCGGCAAGGTCACGTGCCGGTGTCCGTTGTGTCGATGTACGGATACGTCCGCGGCACGGACCCGACGTGCCCGCCCGCCGGTGGATACCGTGTGCGGTCGGGACGGTCGGGACGGTCGGGACCGTCGGGACCGTCGGGGCCGGCCCGTCGGCGCGCGGCGCGGCCCCTCGCCGCCGGGCGGAGGTCACGTCCGGGGTGTGGCTGTCTCCGGCCGGAATCGGTGGAACACTGGACCGCGGTCCGACGGAGTGCGACGGAGCACCCCCGCGGAACGCGCCCCGTGCGCCCCGCACCCCGGGAACCGGGATCCCGAACCGCGCATCCCTGTGGATGGCCGGCTCGCGACCCGGCGGCAGGGCGGTCACACGGGGGCACACCATGAGCACGTACCGGGGGGAAGAGGGGGAGAGCGATGCCTCGCTGGAAGGCTTTGCCCGATGAGCTCGATCCGCAGATCAGGGAGTTCACCAGTCAGCTGCGGCGCCTGGTGGACCGCAGCGGCCTGAGCGTCGCCGCGGTCTCCGACCAGACCGGCTACAGCAGGACGTCCTGGGACCGCTACCTGAACGGACGGCTGCTCGCGCCCAAGGGAGCCATCGTCGCCCTCGCCGAGGTCACCGGCACCAACCCGGTCCACCTGACCACCATGTGGGAGCTCGCCGAACGCGCCTGGAGCCGTGCGGAGATGCGCCACGACATGACCATGGAAGCCATCAGGATCTCGCAGGCGCGTGCCGCGCTCAGCGAGTTCGGGCCGCCTCCGGGCAACGCCAAGGGCGCCGGGACGTCCCGCAGGGGCGGCTCCGCGACCGTCGCGCCGGGCGCCGACGACTCCGCGGGCGGGCCGGTCCCCGGACACGCCGGGCGTGCCGTGCCCGGCGTCCCGGTCCAGCCGTCGGGGCCCGCGGCCGACCTCCGCGACGCCGGGACGCCCGCGGGCGAGGAGCCCTCGGGCGTCAACTCCTGGAACGTCGCCGGCTACCGGGGCCCTTCCCCGACCGGCCGCAGGCCCGCCACTGCACCGGCCGCGGCCGCCGCCCCGGCCGCGGGCCACGGGGCGGGTGCGGGGTTGGCGGACGGCGGCGGCCGTGCCGAGGACACGCCGGGTTCCGGCGGCGCGTTCGGGGCGCCGCCGGGCGGTTCCCCGGCGGCCGCACGAGGCGGCCGCGGCCGCCGGCCGGCCATGTTCGTCGCCGGTGCCGTCGGCCTGGTGGTCGTGCTGGCCGCCGCGTACCTGCTCGCCGACCGCGGCGGCCGGGACGGCGAGGCCGCCGCGCCCACGGCCTCGCCCACCGTGACCGAGGAGCCCGTGCTGCCGCCCGGGGTGGACTGCGTCGGCGCGAGCTGCACCGGCGAGGACGCCGAGGCGATGGGGTGCAGCGGCGACCTGGTCACCACCACCGCCACCGCCACGGCCGGCACGACCGTCGTCGAGGTCCGCTACAGCGAGACGTGCCAGGCCGCGTGGGGCCGCATCACCGCCGCCGCCCAGGGCGACGAGGTGACGGTCAAGGTCGGTACGAGCAGCCGGCGCAGCACCGTCACCGAGGCCGGCGACACCAGCGCGTACACCCCGATGGTGGCCGTGCGGGACGCGGCCGAGGCGGTGGCCTGCGCGGCCCTCGCGGCCGGCACCACCACCTGCACGGAGTGACGCCGCCCCCGGCCGCTGGGCCGGGCCGGGAACGCCGCTTCCGTGGCGGGGCCCGGGCCGGCGGCCCCTCCGGGCGCGCCGCCGGCGAGCGACGTGGCGGGGCGCCGGATGCCCGCGGCCGTACGCGCCGGACTCCGGCACGCGGGCCGAGGCCTCCGGGTGTTCCCGGCCGCTCCGGCGGGACCGGAGCCTGAGCGCATGTGTCCGCGCGGATCCCCGGCACTTCGGGCCGCGGCGTCGTCTCCGCCCTCCCCGGACCGGCGCGCGGGCGGTCCGCCCGCCCGGGCGTCCGGGCCCTGCCCCGCGCGGTGCGGCGCACGCCCCTCGGTCCTCCCGGCCCCCGCCCACGCGTTCGCGGTGCCGTCCCGCCCGGCCGCAGACCGATCCGGCGCCCCCCCCGCTCCGCCGCCCCGGCCGGCCGGGTGCCGGGGCCGGACGGGCAGGCATGGGTGACCGGATCCGGGGCATGTGTGCGGTGCCCCCTCAGGAGTCCGGTCCGTTCGGCACGCCCGTTCGGCGTCCGGACCGCCCGTCCTCCCCCGGGCGGACGGCCGTCGCCCGCGTCCCCCCGGGGCCGTCCTGGCCGGTACGTGACTCCTGTGGGCCGGGCCACACCGACCCGGACGACGGGGATCACGCGGGCGCGATAGCCTGACCGCTGGATCTCTTGATACCAAGAGATCGATCATCTGTACGTCCGCACCGGGGCAGTGCCGCCCCATGTCAGCTTCATACGGAGAACGCCATGACCCGCACTCCCGTGAACGTCACCGTCACCGGCGCGGCCGGCCAGATCGGTTACGCCCTGCTCTTCCGCATCGCCTCCGGCCAGCTGCTCGGCGCGGACGTACCGGTCAACCTGCGCCTGCTGGAGATCACCCCGGCGCTCAAGGCCGCCGAGGGCACGGCCATGGAGCTGGACGACTGCGCCTTCCCGCTGCTGCGCGGCATCGAGATCAGCGACGACCCGAACGTCGCCTTCGACGGCGCGAACGTGGCCCTGCTGGTCGGCGCCCGCCCCCGCACCAAGGGCATGGAGCGCGGCGACCTCCTGGAGGCCAACGGCGGCATCTTCAAGCCGCAGGGCCGGGCCATCAACGACCACGCCGCGGACGACGTCAAGGTCCTGGTCGTCGGCAACCCGGCCAACACCAACGCGCTCATCGCGCAGGCCGCCGCGCCGGACGTGCCGGCCGAGCGGTTCACCGCGATGACCCGCCTCGACCACAACCGCGCGCTGACCCAGCTCGCGAAGAAGACCGGTACGCCGGTGTCGGAGATCCAGCGCCTGACCATCTGGGGCAACCACTCCGCGACCCAGTACCCGGACATCTTCCACGCCACGCTCGCCGGCAAGAACGCCGCCGAGGTCGTGAACGACGAGCAGTGGCTGGCCGACACGTTCATCCCGACCGTCGCCAAGCGCGGTGCGGCGATCATCGAGGCCCGTGGCGCGTCCTCCGCCGCCTCGGCCGCCAACGCCGCCGTCGACCACGTCCACACCTGGGTCAACGGCACCGCCGACGGCGACTGGACGTCCATGGGCATCCCGTCGGACGGCTCCTACGGCGTCCCGGAGGGCCTCATCTCCTCCTTCCCCGTCACCTGCAAGGACGGCGCCTACGAGATCGTCCAGGGCCTGGAGATCAACGAGTTCTCCCGCGCCCGCATCGACGCCTCCGTCAAGGAGCTGGCGGAGGAGCGCGAGGCGGTCCGCGCCCTCGGCCTCATCTGAGTCCGCCGTACGAGGCTCTCCTCCGGGGTCCGGTCCAGGGGCCCGGAGCAGGGCTCCGGGGCGATACCCGGCCGGGATCCCGGTGGGGCCCGGCCGGGGTTCCGGTGCCGCTCCGAGACCGTCGTCCGCGGCCTCCGTCCCGGGCGGGCTCCGCGACGTCCGGCCGGTGTGTGACCGGGTCCGCGATCATGCGCTAGAGTTGATCACGCACCGGTCGCCGGAACCACCCGGAACCGGCCGTGCGTTGGTGGTCCAAGGAAAGACGCCCCGCTTCCTGCGGGGAGATGCAGGTGCAAGGCCTGCCCAGCGCTCCATCGCCGAAAGTCCCCCTCCGCCTCTGGCGGAGGGGGACTTTCGCGTTTCCCGGTCCCACCGCGCCGGTGCCCGTGGCGCGCCGGCGCCCATGCCGCCGCGATGCCGCGATGCCGCGGTGCGGTGGTGCCGCGATGCGGTGGTGCCGCGGTGCGGCGAGGCCGCTCGGTGCGGCGATGCCGCGATGCCGCGGTGCGGCGGTGCCGCGGTCCGGCGATGCCGCGGTCCGGAGGTACCGCGATGCGGCGAGGCCGCGGTGCGGCCGCACCGTGACAGCGCGGTGCGGCGGTGCCGTGACGTGGTCGGACGGTGACTCTGTGCTGTCGCGATGCCGAACCGGCCGAGGCGGTGGCGTCGTCTTCGCTCCGGAGCGCCCGACCGTAGGTTTGCCCGTTTCGTTCGTGTATGCACCCGCCCTTCGGGCCCGTACCCGGGGACTTTCAGTGACGCCGAACACTTTCCGCCACCAATTCGGCATGCCCCGGTGCAGGTGGGGGCAGGCGCTCCCGGTCCCCGAGGGTGACACAGACGTGACACAGGGGAACGAAACAGGAACGGAAGGCAGAACCCAGCAATGGCGGACACAGCGGAACATCGCACTCGGCAGACCGTCCACGTGGCCGGACAGTGGCACGCGGCGGTCGCCGGTGCCACACGCGAGATCCTCGACCCGACGGACGGCATCCCCTTCGCCGTCGTCGCGGAGGGCGACGCACAGGACGCGGACCTGGCCGTGGCCGCCGCTCACCGCGCCTTCGACGGCGGGCAGGGGGCCTGGCCCCGTACCCCCGTCGCCGAGCGCGCCGCCCTGCTGCGGCGGGTCGCCGACCTCCTGGACCGCGACCGTGAGCGGCTCGGTCTGCTGGAGGCGCGCGACGCCGGCAAGACCGCCGAAGAGGGCCGTATCGACATCGACTGCGTCTCCGCCGCCTTCCGCTACTTCGCCGACCTCGTCGCCGCGGAGGCCCCCGGCCGCGTCGTGGACGCCGGCACCCCGGACGTGCACAGTGTCGTCGTGCACGAGCCCGTCGGCGTGTGCGCGCTGATCACGCCCTGGAACTACCCGCTGCTCCAGGCCAGCTGGAAGATCGCGCCGGCCCTGGCCGCCGGGAACACCTTCGTGGTCAAGCCCAGCGAGATCACCCCGATGACCACCATCGCCCTGATGGACCTGCTGGCCGAGGCGGGCCTGCCGGCCGGGGTCGCCAACCTCGTCACCGGGCCCGGCCACACCGTCGGCGCCCGCCTCGCCGAACACCCCGACGTCGACCTGGTCTCCTTCACCGGCGGCCTGGTCAGCGGCGTCAAGGTGGCCCAGGCCGCGGCCGTCACGGTCAAGAAGGTCGCCCTCGAACTCGGCGGCAAGAACCCCAACGTCGTCTTCGCCGACGCCTGCGCCACCGAGAAGGGCTTCGACACGGCCGTCGACCAGGCCCTCAACGCCGCCTTCATCCACAGCGGCCAGGTCTGCTCGGCCGGCTCCCGCCTCATCGTCGAGGAGTCCGTCCGTGACCGCTTCGTCGCCGAACTCGCCCGGCGTGCCTCCCGCATCCGCCTCGGCCGCGGCACCGACGACGGCGTCGAGTGCGGCCCGCTGGTCTCCGAGCAGCAGCGCGACAAGGTCGAGGCGTACGTGGCGTCCGCGCTCAACGAGGGCGCGGTGCTGCGCACCGGCGGCAAGCGCCCCGACGGGCCCGGCTACTTCTACGAGCCGACCGTCCTGGACCGCTGCCACCGCGACATGAAGGTCGTCCGCGAGGAGGTCTTCGGCCCGGTCCTCACCGTGGAGACCTTCCGTACCGAGGACGAGGCCGTCACCCTCGCCAACGACACCGAGTACGGCCTGGCCGGCGGCGTGTGGACCGCCGACCCGGGGCGCGCCCGGCGGGTCGCCGCCCGGCTGCGGCACGGCACGGTCTGGATCAACGACTTCCACCCGTACCTGCCGCAGGCGGAGTGGGGCGGCTTCGGCAGGAGCGGAACGGGCCGCGAGCTCGGCCCGTCCGGGCTCGCCGAGTACCGCGAGACCAAGCACGTCTACCAGAACCTCGCGCCCGAGCCCGTCCGCTGGTTCGCCGGCTGACCGTCCACCCCCCACCGCAGACTTCCGGAGAACATCCCGTGTCCGACACCACCCCTGAGCACCTCTACGACTACGTCGTGGTCGGCGGCGGCACCGCAGGCTCCGTCATCGCCTCCCGCCTCACCGAGAACCCCGACGTCACCGTCGCCGTCATCGAGGGCGGCCCCAGCGACATCGACCGTGAGGACGTCCTCACCCTGCGCCGCTGGATGGGCCTGCTCGGCGGCGAACTCGACTACGAGTACACGACCGTGGAGCAGCCGAACGGCAACTCCCACATCCTGCACAGCCGCGCCAAGGTCCTCGGCGGCTGCTCCTCGCACAACACCCTCATCGCGTTCAAGCCGCTGCCCGCCGACTGGGACGAGTGGGAGGCCGCCGGCGCCACCGGCTGGGGCGCGGTGCCGATGGAGGCGTACTACGCGCGGCTGCGCAACAACATCGTGCGCGTCGCCGACCAGGACCAGAACGCCATCGCCAAGGACTGGATCGAGGCGACCAAGGCCGCCACCGGCGTCGCCGAGGTCACCGGCTTCAACGCCAAGCCCTTCCACGAGGGCGTCGGCTTCCTCGACCTCGCCTACCACCCCGAGAACAACAAGCGTTCCTCGGCCTCCGTCGCCTACCTCCACCCGCACATGGAGGCCGGCGACCGCCCCAACCTCACGCTGCTGCTGGAGACCTGGGCCCACCGGCTGGAGCTGGACGGCACCCGCGCCACCGGCGTCCACGTGCGCACCAAGGACGGCACCGAGCAGCTGATCTCCGCCCGCCGCGAGGTCGTGGTCTCGGCCGGAGCCGTGGACTCGCCGCGGCTGCTGATGCTGTCCGGCATCGGCCCCAAGGGCGACCTGGAGAAGCTCGGCATCCCCGTCGTGCACGACCTGCCCGGCGTCGGCGAGAACCTCCAGGACCACCCCGAGTCGGTGATCGTCTGGGAGACCAACCGGCCGCTGCCGGAGAACTCCGCGATGGACTCCGACGCCGCGTTGTTCGTGCGCCGGGACGACACGCAGGACCTGCCCGACCTGATGTTCCACTTCTACCAGATCCCGTTCACCGACAACCCGGAGCGGCTGGGCTACGAACGCCCCGCGCACGGCGTGTCGATGACCCCGAACATCCCCAAGTCCCGCGCCCGCGGCCGGCTCTACCTGACCAGCGCCGACCCCGAGGCCAAGCCCGCCCTGGACTTCCGCTACTTCACCGACGAGGACGGCTACGACGCGCAGACCCTCGTCGACGGCGTGAAGATCGCCCGCGCGATCGCGAAGACCGAACCGTTCGCGGGCTGGCTGGAGCGGGAGGTCTTCCCCGGACCCGAGGTCACCGACGACGAGCAGCTCAGCGAGCTGCTGCGCAAGGCCCACCACACCGTCTACCACCCGGCGGGCACCTGCCGGATGGGCGCGGCCGACGACGAACTCGCCGTCGTCGACCCGGAGCTGAGGGTCCGCGGCCTCGACGCCCTGCGCGTGGTCGACGCCTCCGTCTTCCCCACCCTGCCCTCGGTGAACCCGATGATCGGCGTACTCATGGTCGGCGAGAAGGCAGCAGAGCTGCTGGCCGGCCCCAGTGAAGGGAACCAGGCCTGATGAGCGGCATATCCCACCCCGCGAAGCCCGTCCTCGGCGAGGACGGCGGCACCCCCGCGGACGCGGGCGCCGCCGCCGCGCCGCCCGTCTTCAGCGTCCGTGAGCTGTGGAAGGTGTTCGGCCCGAAGGCCGACCGCGTCCCCGGCAACCCGGAGTACGCCGGCCTGTCCCAGGCCGACCTGCGTGCCGCGACCGGCTGCACCGCGGCCGTCCGGGACGTCTCCTTCGACGTCCGCAAGGGCGAGGTCTTCGTCGTCATGGGCCTGTCCGGCTCCGGCAAGTCCACCCTGGTGCGCTGCCTGACCCGGCTCATCGAACCGACCTCCGGCACCCTGGAGATCGACGGCGAGGACGTCCTCGCCATGGACAAGAACCGGCTGCGCGAGCTGCGCCGGCACCGCGCCGCCATGGTCTTCCAGCACTTCGGCCTGCTGCCGCACCGCTCCGTCCTGGACAACGTGGCCTACGGCCTGGAGATCCAGGGCATGCCCAAGGCGCAGCGCCGCGAGCGCGCCGCCGAGATGGTCGCCAAGGTCGGCCTGGAGGGCCTGGAGGCCCGCCGGCCCGGCCAGCTCTCCGGCGGCCAGCAGCAGCGCGTCGGCCTGGCCCGCGCGCTCGCCTCCGACCCGGAGGTGCTGCTGTTCGACGAGCCGTTCAGCGCGCTCGACCCGCTGATCCGGCGGGACATGCAGGAGGAGGTCATCCGCCTGCACCACGAGGAGGGCCGCACCATGGTCTTCATCACCCACGACCTGAGCGAGGCGCTGCGCGTCGGCGACCGCATCGCCCTGATGCGGGACGGCCAGATCGTGCAGCTCGGCACGCCCGAGGAGATCGTCGGCTCGCCCGCCGACGCCTACGTCCGCGACTTCGTCCGCGACGTGCCCCGCGAGCAGGTCATGACCGTCCGTACGGCGATGCGCCCCGGCGGCTGCGAGGGTCCCGAGCACCCCTCGGCGCTCACCCCCGGCACCGTCGTCACCGACGCCATCGAGAGGGTCGCCCGCACCGGCCGCGCCGCCTGCGTCGTCGAGGACGGCCGCTGCCTCGGCCAGGTCGACCACGCCGACCTGCTGCGGGTCGTGGCCGGCCTGGAGCGCGAGGAGGTGGCCGCGTGACACGCACCCCGGACACACGCCCCCTGAGCGTCCCCGCCGCCCCCGAGCCGGCACGCGTCCCCGCACGCGCCGCCGCCCGGAGCGCCGTCACGCATAGCGGGGGGTGGACCGCATGAGCGCCGTCGTCACCCCCGCCCCGCCGCGCCGGCCCCCGGCCGAGGAGTCCACCGGCACCACCCGGCTGTCGCCGCTCACCCACCCGCTGGTGCGCCGGATGCTTCCGCTGCTGGCCGCCGCCGTCGTGCTGGTGCCGCTCGCCGCCGTGCTGTGGGGCAGCGGCGGCTGGCCCGACCAGCTGACCGTCGACGTCAAGTCCCCCCTGGACGACGCCTACAGCTGGGTCGTGCACAACCGGGACACCAACCCGGTGTTCCTCTACTTCCTGCTGCACCTGAGCAACTGGGCCGACGGCTCGGTCGCCTGGACCAGCGACCTGCTGCAGACCCTCGGCTGGGCGCCGGTGATCACCGTCGCCGTGCTGCTGTCCTGGCGCATCGGCGGTCTGCGCGACCGGCGCGGGCTGAAGCTCGCCGGCGTCACCTTCGCCGCGTTCGCGGTGTGCGGCGTGCTCGACATGTGGCACGCCACCATGGAGACGCTGGCCCTGATGTCGGTCGCGGTCACGGTCTCCGCCGTGATCGGCGCCCTGCTCGGGCTCGCCGCCGGGCTCTCCGACCGCTTCGAGCGGATCCTGCGCCCGGTGCTCGACACCATGCAGATCATGCCGGCGTTCGCCTACCTGCTGCCGCTGGTGCTGCTGTTCGACATCGGCGTACCGTCCGCGCTGATCGCGACGATCATCTACGCCGCCCCGCCGATGGCCCGCCTGACCGCGCTCGGTCTGCGCGGAGCCGACCAGGGCGTGATGGAGGCCGCCGAGTCGCTGGGCACCAGCCCGGCGCAGCGGCTGCTGACCGCGCGGCTGCCGCTGGCCCGCAAGGAGATCCTGCTCGGCCTCAACCAGACGATCATGATGGCGCTGTCGATGGTCACCATCGCGTCCGTGATCGGCGCCGGCGGCCTCGGCGAGGAGGTGTTCCGGGCGCTGTCCACCGTCGACGTCGGCCAGGCCCTCGCCGCGGGCATCCCGATCGTGCTGCTCGCCGTCTGGCTGGACCGCATCACCGCGGTGGCCGGCGAACGGCTCGGCGGGGGCGCCGCCCCGGCTGGCTCCCGCTGGCTGCACGGTGTGCGCGCCTGGGCGGTGGCGGCCGTGACGGCCGCGGTGGCGGGCACCGTCGGCTGGCTGCTGCTGATCGCCGAGTGGCCCGAGGCGTGGACCGCGGACATCGCCCGCCCCGTCAACACCTTCGTCGGCTGGTGCACCGACCACCTCGCCGAGGGCGTGCCCGTCGTCGGCGGCACCCGCACCTGGGCCGACAACTTCACCACCTGGGTGCTCGACCCGCTCCGCGACCTGCTCACCTCGACCCCCTGGTGGGCGCTGGTCCTGCTGGTCGCCGTACTGGCCCTGCTGGCCGGCGGCTGGGGCGCGATGTGCACGGCCGCCCTGGCGATGGCCGGCGTCGGCGTGATCGACGTGTGGGACCACTCCCTGGACACCCTGTCCCAGGCCATCGCGGGCGTCGCCGTCACGCTCGTCCTCGGCTTCGCGATCGGCGTGGCCGCCGCCCGCGTACCCCTGCTGGAACGGCTGCTGCGGCCCGTGCTGGACACCCTGCAGACCCTGCCGCAGTTCATCTACCTGATCCCGGTGGTGGCCCTGTTCAACGTGGGCCGTTCCGCCGCCGTCGCCGCGGCCGTGCTGTACGCGCTGCCCGCCGTCGTCCGGATCACCATCCAGGGCCTGCGCCAGGTCGACGGCGCCACCCTGGAGGCCGCCCGCTCCATGGGCGCCAGCACCTTCCAGCAGATCCGCCAGGTGCAGGTGCCGCTGGCCCGGCCCGCGCTGATGCTCGCCCTCAACCAGGGCGTGGTGCTGGTGCTGGCCATGGTCATCGTCGGCGGCTTCGTCGGCTCCGGCGCCCTCGGCTACGACGTCGTCTACGGCCTGCAGAAGAGCCAGCTCGGCGTCGGCCTCACCGCGGGTGTCGCGATCGTGCTGCTCGGCCTGGTCCTGGACCGCACCACGCAGCGCTCGACCCGCCCGTCCGGCTCCCGCTGACCGGCATCCGCCCCCGTCTGTCCCCGCCGTCCCGCAGGACCCACCCTCCTGCTCGACCGAACGAGAGAAACACACCCATGATGAACAGAAAGCACCTCCTCCGCGCCGCCACCGCCACCGTCGCCGTCCTCGGCGTCACCGGCCTCAGCGCCTGCAGCGCCGCCAAGACCGACGCCTCGTCGGGCGGCTCCGACACGGTGACCATCGCCGTTCCGTCGTGGGTCGGCGCCGAGGCCAACGCCGCCGTCGCCAAGTACATCCTGGAGAACGAGCTCGACACCGAGGTCAAGCTGACCCAGCTCGACGAGTCGGTCGCCTTCGACGCGCTCAACAGCGGCAAGGCCGACGCCCTGCTGGAGGACTGGGGCGGCGCGCCGAAGAAGGTCAAGCTGTACGTCGAGGACAAGAAGTCCGTCGTCGAGGGCGGCGACCTCGGTGTCACCGGCCACATCGGCTGGTTCGTGCCGAAGTACCTCGTCGACGAGCACCCGGACATCACCGACTACAAGAACCTCAACAAGTACGCCGACCTGTTCAAGACCGCCGAGAGCGGCGACAAGGGCCAGCTGCTGGAAGGCTCGCCGTCGTACACCACCAACGACGACGCGATCATCAAGAACCTGAAGCTGGACCTCAAGACGGTCTACGCCGGCTCCGAGGCCGCGCAGATCACCCAGATCCGCGAGAGCTACAAGGCCGAGAAGCCGTTCATCAGCTACTGGTGGACGCCGCAGTGGCTGAACTCCCAGCTCGACCTGGTCGAGGTCAATCTGCCCGCCTACGAGGAGGGCTGCGACTCCGACCCGGCGAAGATCGCCTGCGGCTACGCCGAGACCCCGCTGCAGAAGTACCTCAGCGCGGACTTCACCGAGAACAACGAGAAGGCCGCGGAGTTCCTGAAGAACTTCAAGTGGACCAACGAGCAGCAGAACGAGGTCGCCGCCCTCATCGCCGACAAGAAGATGAGCTCGGAGAAGGCCGCCGAGCAGTGGGCCAAGGACAACGAGGACGTCTGGAAGGCGTGGCTCCCCAAGAGCTGACCCCCGCCGCGGAGCGGCCCCGCCCCGCGACCAGGCTGACCGGCCGGGCACCCCACCTGCGTGGGGAGCCCGGCCGTCCGGCGTTCCCGGGGGACGCGCGGCAGGGCCCCCGGTCGTCTCACTCCTCCCGCGTCACCCGGGCCAGATCGGTCACCACCCGGCGGAACAGGTTGTGCCCGGGGTTGCGCCCGGTGTGCCGCAGGCACCAGTCCAGGACCGCCTCCTGAGCGGGCCGCGGCCCGGACCCCGCACCGCAGCCCGGCGCCGCGCAGCACGCCTCGAACACGGCCCCGCCCTCGGGGACATGCCGGATCGTGTGCGGCACGAACCGCAGCACCGCCCGGGTCACGCCGGGCCTCCGGTCAGCCGCTCGTACCACTCCGCCTGCGCCCTGACCTCGGCGGACAGCTCGGCCCAGGTGGCGGCGGACACGGTCCGGCACAGCGGATGCGCCGCCCCGCCCCACTCCGCCTTCAGCGCGTCCACCGGGTACGGCGACACGGCGTACCAGTACGGGGCGTCCCGCCCGTCGGCCCGCGAGGAGAAGGCACGCCAGCCGCGCGGCAGACCCGCCCCGGGCTCCGCCCCCGGGCCGGCGCGCCCCTGCCCCTGACCCGGCGTCACCGCCCGCCCCCCTGCCCGGCGCACCCCGCGTGCCAGTACGCCGCGACCCCGCGCGGCAGTATGCCCCGACGGCACCTCTCCAGGCTCCCGATCACCTCCCCGCACGCCGGGCAGACCTCCCCGGCCGGGGCGTAGGTGGTGTACTCCCACCGGCGTGCGTCGGTGTCCGTGCCGGTCCCCGGCTCGCATCCCGCACTCCGCGGGCACCGCGTACCGTCTGCCATCGCTGCCTGACTCCTTCGGGTGGTCCACGCCCGCGCACCGTCGGCCGTCGCGGGGGCACTTGCTGCCGGTTGGAGCCTCCCGCCCCCGCGAGGGTCCGCACAGCGGCCACACGTAGGCCCGCTGTCGGCCAGAATGAGGGGATGACCAGCCTCATCGGGGCCAACATCCGGCGGTACCGGGAACAGCGCGGGTGGAGCCAGGCCCGCCTGGCACACGAGGTCTGCCGCGTCGCGGCCGTACGGGGCGAACCGGTCGGCCGTCAGGAGATCTCCCGCTGGGAGACGGGGAGGCGCACACCGCGCGAGTGGTTACCGGCCCTCGCCACCTCCCTCGGCGTCCCCGTGGAAGCCCTGCGGGCGCCGCAGGAAGCCCCGCCCCCCGCCCCGCCGCCGGCCCTCGCCGACCTCCTGCCCGGCAACGATCCGCTGGGCGCGCCCGGCACCCGCACCGGGCGGCGTATCGGCATCGGGCAGGTCCACGACCTCCAGCAGCGCGTGCACGGACTCAGACTGGCCGACGACGTGCTGGCCGGGGGTGACCTGATCCGGCCCGCGCTCCGGGAGCTGCGCTCCGCCGTACGGCTCTACCGGGAGGGCGCGCACACCGCCGAAACGGGACGGCAACTCCTGCGGCAGATCGGCGAGCTGGCGCAGATCGCCGGGTGGATCGCGAGCGACGCCGGACAGCACGAGGACGCCGAGCGCATCTACCGGCTGGGAATCGGCGCGGCCCGGCAGGCCGAGGACCACACGCTCGCCGGCAACCTCGCCGGTTCGCTCGCCTACCAGATGAGCAACACCGGCCGGGCCGCCGAAGGCCTGGCACTCGCCCGGGCGGCGTTCCACGACAGCAGGGCCGAAGCGCCCCCGAAGGCCCGCGCCCTGTACCTCGACCGCATCGCATGGGCGCACACCAAGGCAGGCGGCGGGCACCACGGCGGCCAGCAGGCCGTGCGAGCGCTGGGCGAGGCCGCCGAAGCCCTCGGTGAGCACAGTGACGGCACCGAGTCCCCGGCCTACTTCTACTGGGTCGACGCCGGTGAACTGCGCGTCATGGAGGCCCGCGTCCACACCGAACTGCACCGTCCGCTGCGTGCCGTGCCGCTGCTCCGGGAGGTGCTCGGCTCCTACGACGCCACGCACATGCGGGAGATGGCCCTGTACCTCTCCTGGCTCGCCGTCGCCCTCTGCGACGCCAACGAACCGGAGGAGGCCACCGACGTGGCCCGGCGAGTGATCGCGATCTCCGCCGAAGTGGCCTCCCACCGCACGGCCGAGCGGGCCCGAGCGGTCCTCACCCGGCTGCGGCACTTCGCAGGCGTACCGGAAGTCGACGCCCTGCTCGCGGAACACCCCGCCTGACACCCGTCGGCTTCCGGCCGCGCGGGTACAGGGGCCCCCGAGGCACTCGGCCGGCGGCTGTGTGCGTCACCCGGAGCAGTGCGGATCACTGGCGCAGACGCTTCAGCCGGTCGCCCAAGTGCTCAGCCATACCACCAGCGTACGGGCGCGGCGCCGGACGGTGCCGGTGGTCGGCGGGCGCACACCGGGGCCGCGGCCGACCACCCTCACCCCGTCAGCACCTCCCGCAGCTGGGACAGGCCCCAGTCCAGGTCCTCCTCGGAGATCACCAGGGGTGGCGCGATCCGGATCGTGACGCCGTGCGTGTCCTTGACCAGGACGCCCCGGTCCAGGAGGCGTTCGGAGATCTCGCGGCCGGTGCCGAGGGCCGGGGAGACGTCCACCCCGGCCCACAGCCCGCGTCCGCGCACCGCCGTCACCGCGCCGGTCCCGGCCAGGGACGCCAGCTCCCCGTGCAGCCGCTCGCCGAGCCGGGCCGCCCGCTCCTGGAACTCGCCCGTCCGCAGCATCGCGACCACCTCCGACGCCACCGCGCACGCCAGCGGGCTCCCGCCGAACGTCGACCCGTGCTCGCCCGGCCGGAACACCCCGAGCACCTCCGCGCTCGACACCACCGCCGACACCGGCACGATCCCGCCCCCGAGGGCCTTGCCGAGCACGTACATGTCCGGCACCACCCCCTCGTGCTCGCAGGCGAACGTCCGCCCCGTACGCCCGAGTCCGGACTGCACCTCGTCCGCCACGAACAGCACGTTCCGCTCGCGCGCCAGTTCCCGCACCGCCGGCAGGTAGCCGGCCGGCGGGACGATCACCCCCGACTCGCCCTGCACCGGCTCCAGCAGCACCGCCACCGTGTTCTCCGTCAGCGCCGACCGCATCGCCGTCAGGTCCCCGTACGGCACGATCTCGAAGCCCGGCGTGTACGGTCCGAAGTCCGCCCGTGCCGCCGGGTCCGTCGAGAAGCTGATCACGGTCGTCGTACGGCCGTGGAAGTTGCCGCTCGCCACCACGACCTTCGCCATCTCGGCCGGCACGCCCTTGACCCGGTAGCCCCACTTCCGGGCGGTCTTCACCGCGGTCTCCACCGCCTCCGCGCCGGTGTTCATCGGCAGCACCATCTCCATGCCGCACAGCTCCGCGAGTTCACCGCAGAACGCCGCGAACCGGTCGTGGTGGAACGCCCGCGAGGTGAGGGTCACCCGGTCCAGCTGCGCCCTCGCCGCGTCGACGAGCCGCCGGTTGCGGTGCCCGAAGTTCAGCGCCGAGTACCCGGCGAGCAGGTCCAGGTACCGACGGCCCTCCACATCGGTCATCCAGGCCCCCTCGGCCTCGGCCACCACCACCGGCAGCGGGTGGTACGTGGGCGCACTGTGCTCCTCGGCGGCGGCGATGAGGGCTTCGGTCGCGGTCATGGCGTCTCCCCAGGGGGTGGCAGACAGAAGGCGGGGCCTCCTTCCTACCGTCGCCCGCATGGTGGACGCGGGAGCCGCGCGCGAGGAGACGCCCGGTAGGCTGGCCGCGGGCCGTGACTGGCGTGCTGAGATGGGACCGACCATCGGGGAGCGGCCGCCTGGAGATCAGTGCCGCGCGCCTGGGCCAGCCGTGAACCGTGAACACACCCACGTACCCCGGAGGCCGCCATGCCGGAGCAGCAGCCCCTGTCCACCGAGTCCACCGCCTTCCGCGCCGCCCTCGACGTGATCCGCGCCGTCGAACCGCGGGTCGCCGACGCCATCGGCCAGGAGGTGCACGACCAGCGCGAGATGCTCAAGCTGATCGCCTCGGAGAACTACGCCTCCCCGGCCACCCTCCTCGCGATGGGCAACTGGTTCAGCGACAAGTACGCCGAGGGCACCGTGGGCCGCCGCTTCTACGCCGGCTGCCGCAACGTCGACACCGTCGAGTCCCTCGCGGCCGAGCACGCCCGCGAACTCTTCGGCGCCCGCCACGCCTACGTCCAGCCGCACTCCGGCATCGACGCCAACCTGGTCGCCTTCTGGGCCGTCCTCGCCGACCGCGTCGAGGCCCCCTTCCTGGCGAAGGCGGGCGCCCGCCAGGTCAACGACCTCACCGAGGCCGACTGGGCCGAACTGCGGCAGGCCTTCGGCAACCAGCGCATGCTCGGCATGTCCCTGGACGCCGGCGGCCACCTCACCCACGGCTTCCGCCCGAACATCTCCGGCAAGATGTTCGACCAGCGCTCCTACGGCACCGACCCCGCCACCGGCCTCATCGACTACGACGCCCTGCGCGCCCAGGCCCGCGAGTTCAAGCCGCTGATCATCGTCGCCGGCTACTCCGCCTACCCCCGCCTGGTGAACTTCCGGACCATGCGGGAGATCGCCGACGAGGTGGGCGCCACCCTCATGGTCGACATGGCGCACTTCGCGGGCCTGGTCGCGGGCAAGGTCCTGACCGGCGACTTCGACCCCGTCCCGCACGCCCGGATCGTCACCACCACCACCCACAAGTCACTGCGCGGCCCGCGCGGCGGCATGGTGCTGTGCGACGACTCCCTCAAGGACCAGGTCGACCGCGGCTGCCCGATGGTCCTCGGCGGCCCCCTCCCGCACGTGATGGCCGCCAAGGCGGTGGCGCTCGCCGAGGCCCGGCGGCCCTCCTTCCAGGACTACGCCCGGCGGATCGTGGACAACGCCCGCGCCCTCGCCGAAGGCCTCACCCGCCGGGGCGCCACCCTGGTGACCGGCGGCACCGACAACCACCTCAACCTGATCGACGTGGCCGGCTCCTACGGCCTCACCGGCCGCCAGGCCGAAGCCGCCCTGCTGGACTCCGGGATCGTCACCAACCGCAACGCCGTCCCCGCCGACCCCAACGGCGCCTGGTACACCTCCGGCATCCGCATCGGCACGCCCGCCCTGACCACCCGCGGCCTCGGCACCGCCGAGATGGACGAGGTGGCCGCACTCATCGACCGTGTCCTGACCGCCACCGAGCCCGGCACCACCAAGTCCGGCGCCCCCTCCAAGGCGGCCCACGTCCTCGACGCGAAGATCTCCGAGGAGATCGCCCACCGCGCGGGCGACCTGGTGTCCGGCTTCCCGCTCTACCCCGAGGTCGACCTCGGCTGACGGCCCGCCGCGCAGGGCGCCCGGCCCGCGGCGGCGGGCGCCGGGGCGGGCGCCGCGCGCCGTGTCCCCGTCCCGGCACCGGGCGCGGCACGCCCGCCGCCGTGCCCGCCGCTGTGCCCGGTGCGGTCCCGGCGGCACGCCCCGCCTCCCGGCGCCCCGGCGGCGTCCCCGCCCGGCGGCGCCCCGGCGGCGGTAGCCGGCCGCGGCGGACCGCGCCGGAAGCGGCCGGGCCCGGTCCGCCCGTACACCCGGCCCGGCCCTGTTACACCGCCGCAGGCGAACCGGATCCCGGCTGTTTCCGACCGGGGCCCGAGCGCTCCCCGCGACCTGAGAGAATGGTGAGCATGGCCTCTGACCGCCCCTCCGCCGCCCAGCACAGCCCCCAGGGGAACGGCACCGCCGTGCCGAGCCGTCCGCGTGTGCTCTCCGGCATCCAGCCCACCTCCGGCTCGTTCCACCTCGGCAACTACCTCGGTGCCGTCCGCCAGTGGGTGGCCCTGCAGGAGACCCACGACGCGTTCTACATGGTCGTCGACCTGCACGCGATCACGGTCCCGCAGGACCCGCAGGAGCTGCGCGCCAACACCCGCCTCGCCGCCGCGCAGCTGCTCGCGGCCGGACTCGACCCGGAGCGCTGCACCCTCTTCGTCCAGAGCCACGTGCCCGAGCACGCCCAGCTCGCCTGGATCATGAACTGCCTCACCGGCTTCGGCGAGGCCTCCCGCATGACGCAGTTCAAGGACAAGTCCGCCAGGCAGGGCGCCGAACGGGCCTCCGTCGGCCTGTTCACCTACCCGGTGCTCCAGGTCGCCGACATCCTGCTGTACCAGGCGAACGAGGTGCCCGTCGGCGAGGACCAGCGCCAGCACATCGAGCTGACCCGCGACCTCGCCGAGCGGTTCAACGGCCGCTTCGGGGACACCTTCACGATCCCCGAGCCGTACATCCTGCGCGAGACGGCGAAGATCTACGACCTCCAGGACCCGGCGATCAAGATGAGCAAGTCGGCGTCCACGCCGAAGGGCCTCATCAACCTGCTCGACGAGCCGAAGGCCACCGCCAAGAAGGTCAGGAGCGCGGTCACCGACACCGACACGGTGATCCGCTACGACGCCGAGGCCAAGCCGGGCGTCAGCAACCTGCTGACCATCTACTCCACCCTCACGGGCGCGACGATCGCCGACCTGGAGGCGAAGTTCGAGGGCCAGGGCTACGGCGCGCTCAAGACGGAGCTCGCCGAGGTCGTCGTCGACTTCGTGACACCGTTCCGGGAGCGGACCCAGCAGTACCTGGACGACCCGGAGACGCTCGACTCGCTCCTCGCCAAGGGCGCGGAGAAGGCGCGCGCCGTCGCCGCGGAGACCCTGGCGCAGGCGTACGACCGGGTGGGATTCCTGCCCGCCAAGCACTGAGCCGGGCGCGCGCCGCGCGCGCCCGCACACGCGTACGGCCGGGCCGGAGCGCTGCACATCACTCCGGCTGCGCCTGCCCGGGGCGCGGTCGTGGCCGTACAGTCGATAGCCGGACGGCCGGGCTCGCGCCCGGCCCGCCGGTATCGGCAGGCGGTACCCGCAGCACGCAAACCAGCAGCACGCAAACCAGCAGCACGCAAACCAGCAGCACGCAAGCCAGCAGCACGCAAACGCGCAGCACGTATCCCGTAGCACGTAACCCCGCAGCACGTACCGGCAGCACGTACCAGCAGCATGTGACCGGCAGCACGTACCGGCAGCCGGCCCGACAGCCGACTCGACGACAGGAGACGACGTGGGGACCGTAACGATCGGTGTGTCGATCGCGGTCCCGGAGCCGCACGGCAGCCTGCTCCAGGCACGGCGCGCGGGCTTCGGCGACGCCGCCGCTCACGGCATCCCCACGCATGTCACCCTGCTGCCCCCGACCGAGGTCGAGGCCGGTGCGCTGCCGGCGGTCGAGACGCATCTGACGCGCGTCGCCGCGGCCGGCCGGCCGTTCCCGATGCGGCTGTCGGGCACCGGCACCTTCCGCCCGCTGTCGCCGGTGGTGTTCGTCAACGTCGTCGAGGGCGCCGAGGAGTGCGCCCGGCTCCAGGCCCAGGTGCGCGACGCCTCCGGCCCGGTCCCGCGCGAGCTGCAGTTCCCGTACCACCCGCACGTCACCGTCGCGCACGGCATCGACGAGCAGGCCATGGACCGGGCCTTCGCGGAACTCGCCGCGTACGAGGCGGCCTGGCCCTGCACCGGCTTCGCCCTGTACGAGCAGGGCGCCGACGGGGTGTGGCGCAAGCTGCGCGAGCACCCCTTCGGCGGCTCGGTGGTGCCGCCGCAGGCCACGTCGCGCTCCGTCGAGCAGGGCCCGCTGCCCGCCCACTGAGCACCGGGGCGACAGCCAGCGGAACGCCCTGCGCGGCGGGTGCCGTACCCGGGACGGCACCGGGCGCGGCCCCGGTGCACCGCCTCCGCCGCGCGCTCCCCGGCCGGGGACCACGGCCGGCCCTCAGAGGGCGAGGCGGCGGGACAGTCCGGAGGCGAACACGCCGCGCGGGTCGAGCTCGGCGCGCAGGGCGCGGAACGCGTCCAGGCGCGGGTACATCACGGCGAGCAGCTCGGGCCGCAGCCGGGTGTCGTCGGCCAGGCAGACCCGTCCGCCGGCGGCGGCGACCTCCTCGTCCAGGCCGTCGAGGAAGGCGGCGAGGCCGGGCAGCCGGGCGGGCAGACCGAGCGACAGGGACCAGCCGGGGACGGGGAAGGACAGCAGACCCGGACCGGCCTCGCCGAGCCGGCGGAGGACCGGCGGGGGACCGGGGCAGCGGCGTTCGGCGATCCGGGCGACGATCCGGCGCAGGGTGTCCTCGCGGCCGTCCGGGACGGCGATCCGGTACGGCACGGCCCGGCCCCGGCCCGGCGGCCGGAGCCCGCCGTGCGGCCCGCCGAACGGGCCGCACGGGTCCGACGGATGGAGGAAGGCGTCCATCGGCTGGAGCCGCCGGGTCCGGATGCGGGGCGCCGTACGGAACCTCAGCTCGTGCAGCAGCGCTGCCGTGCGGGGACCGAACAGGTCGTCCGGAAGGAAGGCCGACACGGCCGGCACCCGGGCCGGACGGACGGCGAGCGGGTCCCGGCGCGCGCGGGCCGGCAGGGCCTGGAGGGGGGTGTGGCCGCCGCGGACCAGCACCGCCCGGCCGGCGGCCGCGCCGCGTGCGAACGGATCGAGCCGGGCGGCCGCGTAGCGGTGGCCGGGGCCGGGCGAGGCCAGTCGGGCCAGGACGTCGTCGAGGTCGCGGGCGCGCTCGGTGTCGACCGTCATCATCGAGGTCCGTACGGGGTGCAGGCGCAGCGTCGCGGTGAGGATCGCCCCGGTCAGGCCCATCCCGCCGGCCGTCGCCTCGAACAGGGGCGTGCCGGGGGCGACGGTGTGGATCTCCCCCTCGGCCGTGAGGAGTTCCAGGGCCCGCACATGGCGGGAGAAGGACCCGGCGGAGGGGTGGTTCATGCCGTGGACGTCCGCGGCGACGGCACCGCCGACGGTCGCCCGGCCGGTGCCGGGAGTCACCGGCAGGCACCAGCCCAGCGGGAGCAGCACCCTGGCCAGGCGGTGCAGGCTGATGCCCGCGTCGCACAGGACGACGCCCTCGCCGGCGTCGATGGCGTGCACGCGGTCCAGCGCGGTGAGGTCGAGGACGACGCCGCCCGCGTTCCGCGCGGCATCCCCGCGGGCCCGTCCCAGGCCGCGCGGGACACCGCCGCGGGGGCCGCAGGCGCGGACCGCGGCGACGGCCTCGGCGTAGCTGCGGGGGCGGACCGGCCGGGCGGCGCACTCGGCGGTGCGACCCCGCCCGTCGAGGGGAGCGGTGTCGGCAGACATGTCGGCGACCGTATCGCCGTACGGCGGTGACCAGTTCGGGAACATCCCTGTACTGACCAGAATGGGTGATTAATGGTATGTCGACCCATATGGCCGAAATGACCCGTGGTGCGGGGTGAACAGTGAGGGCGATGCGTCCCCGGGACGCCCGGCGCGCCCCGGGCCGCTCCGGGCGGGCCCGCGGTGAGCGCCCCGGCTCGCGGGGTACCCGCATCCGCACGAGGACCGTCGGGGCCGCCGAGGCGGGCCGGACGGACCGCACATCGGTCTTCCACACACAGGGCAGAGTCGGATCATGGACTGGCTGAAGAAGCTCCCCGTCGCCGGACCGGCGATCACCTGGCTCATGACCACGCACGCCTGGTGGTCGTACGAGCGGCTGGACCGCGTGCGGTGGACGCGGCTGGCCGCCGCGATGACGTTCGTCAGCTTCATCGCGCTGTTCCCGCTGCTCACCCTGGCCGCCGCGATCGGCGCCGCCACCCTGAGCAAGAGCCGCCAGGACGAGCTGGAGGACAAGATCGCCGAGCAGGTGCCCGGCATCTCCGACCAGCTGAACATCGGCGGACTCATCGACAACGCCGGCACGGTCGGCCTCATCGCGGGCGCCCTGCTGCTGCTCACCGGCATCGGCTGGGTCGGCTCCATGCGCGAGTGCCTGCGCGCGGTGTGGGAGCTGCCCGACAAGGAGGACAACCCGCTGCTGCGCAAGGCGAAGGACGCCGGTGTGCTGCTCGGGCTCGGCGGCGCGGTGCTGCTGACCCTCGTGGTGTCCGCGATCGCCTCCAGCGCGGTGGGCTGGATCGTCGACCTGCTGGGCATCGAGAAGGGCGGTGCCGGCAGCGTCCTGCTGCACATGGCCGCGTTCGCCGTCGCCGTGCTCGCCGACTTCCTCGTCCTGCTCTACGTCCTGACGCTGCTGCCCCGCGTCGAGCCGCAGCGCCGCAGCCTGCTGGTCGCGGCGCTGATCGGCGCGGTCGGCTTCGAGCTGCTGAAGCTGCTGCTCAGCGGCTACATCCAGGGCGTGGCGGCGAAGAGCATGTACGGCGCGTTCGGAGTGCCCGTGGCGCTGCTGCTGTGGATCAACTTCATGGCGAAGCTGCTGCTGTTCTGTGCCGCCTGGACGGCGACGCAGGACGCCGGCGCCGAGCAGGCGGCCGAGGAGGGGCCCGGCGAGGTCACCGGCGACGGCGCATCCGATCCGGCACCGGCCACCGGCGGTTGACCAGGAACACCCCGGCCGCCAGCAGCGCCAGCACACCCGCGGTGACCGCCACCGCGACGCCCGCGCCGCCGGAGCCCGAGCCGGCGGCCCCGACCGCCGCCTGCTGCCGTCCGTCCCCCGCGCCGGCGGCGGCGCCGTCGTCCGCGCCGGCCGCCCCGGTGGAGGGCGAGGCGCCGGACCCGGTGCCCGTCGCTCCCCTCGGGGCCACCAGTTCGCCGACCGGTTCGACCTTGCCGGCCGCCTTGAAGCCCCAGTCGAAGAGCCGGGCGGTCTCCTTGTAGACCTCGTTGTGGTCGCTCTTCTCCGGATTCATCACCGTCACCAGCAGCACCCGGCCGTCGCGCTCGGCGACCCCGGTGAAGGTCGCGCCCGCATTGGTGGTGTTGCCGTTCTTGACGCCCGCGATGCCCTGGTACTGCGAGATGTCGTAGTCGCCGGTCAGCAGCCGGTTGGTGTTCTGGATCTCGAAGGACTTGCGGACCGGCTTGCCCTTCTTGTCCTTCCCGGTCTCGCCGGGGAACTGGGCTCGCACCGTGGAGCAGTACTCCCGGAAGTCCTTCTTCTGCAGCCCGGAGCGGGCGAACAGGGTCAGGTCGTAGGCGGAGGAGACCTGCTCCGGGGCGTCGTAGCCGTCGGGGCTGACCACCCGGGTGTCCAGCGCCTGGAGCTCCTCGGCGTGCTCGTTCATCGCCCGGACCGTGGCGTCGACGCCGCCGTTCATCGCGGACAGCACGTGCACCGCGTCGTTGCCGGAGCGCAGGAACACGCCCAGCCACAGATCGTGCACGGTGTACGTCTCGTCCTCCTTTATGCCGACCAGGCTGGAGCCGGCGCCGACGCCCGCCAGGTCGGAGGGGACCACCTTGTGCTCCGTGCCGGGCGGCAGCTTCGGCAGCAGGGTGTCCGCGAACAGCATCTTCAGCGTGCTCGCCGGGGCCAGCCGCCAGTGCGCGTTGTGCGCCGCGAGCACCTCCCCGGACTCCGCGTCGGCCACGATCCACGACCGTGCGGTCAGGTCCTTGGGCAGCACCGGCACGCCGGGCGCCAGCTCCACCTGGGTGCCGGGCCGGCCGAGCCGGGCGCCGCCGACGGTCGACATGGCCGCCGGGGGAGTCGCCGACGCCGACGGGCTCGCCGAACCGGTCGGCGCCGGCGAGGGCGCCGCGAGGGCGGCGGGCGCGGTCAGCGGGACGGACAGCAGCGCGGCGGCGGACGCGACCAGCAGGGACCGCCTCACCGTGTTCTTGGATGCGGGCACGACCGAGAACGTACAGGCACCGGCCTGCCGCACCGCACGCCGCCCCTCCCCGCCCCCGGACCGGGCCGGGTTCCCCGACGGTGATACTGGACGTATGAAACTCAGCCGCCCCGTGTCCTGGTTCCTGCTCGCCTTCGGGGTGTGGAGCTGGTTCATCTGGATCACTTTCGTCAAGAACCTGGTCAAGGACGGCAGCGGGCTCGCCTTCGAGGACGGCGACCCGACGGGGTACTTCTGGGTGCACCTGCTGCTGGCGGTCGTCTCCTTCGTATTGGGGACGGTCATCGGCGGCATCGGGTTGCGCGGACTGCGCGCACTGCGCCGGACGTCATAACGCCGCCGCGCCCGCGCGGGCCGTACCCCGCGGGCCGTTCGCCTGCGGGCCGTTCCCTCGCGGGCCGCCCCTCTGCGGGCTGTCCCCTTCCCGGCGGCACCCGGCGGCACCCGGCGGCACCCGGCGGCACCCGGCGGCCCCGCGGCTTCTGTGGCCTCCCGCCTCCCGCGGCCTCCCGCCTCCCGCGGCCTCCCGCCTCCCGCGGCCTCCCGCCTCCCGCGGCCTCCCGCCTCCCGCGGCCTCCCGCCTCCCGCGGCCTCCCGCCTCCCGCGGCCTCCCGCCTCCCGCGGCCTCCCGCCTCCCGCGGCCTCCCGCCTCCCGCGGCCTCCCGCCTCCCGCGGCCTCCCGCCTCCCGCGGCCTCCCGCCTCCCGCGGCCTCCCGCCTCCCGCGGCCTCCCGCCTCCCGCGGCCTCCCGCCTCCCGCGGCCTCCCGCCCCGCGGCCGCCTCCTCCGCGCGCCGTACTCCCGGCAGCCGCCTCCCCGTCGCCGCCGCGCCCTGCGGCCGTACGGCCGTACCGCCCGGCGGACCCGTCACGCCCGCGGCCGTACGGCCCCTGCCCGCCCCGTGCGCGGGGCCCCTGTGCGCAGGGCTCCCACGGGCCGGCCCCCGTGTGCCGGGTCCCGCACACGGGGAGCCGGCCCGACCCGATTCGATTTGGCCGAGAACGGCCTTTGAAACGTTCCGATAACAACTTCGGGTAAGTTCTTCCTCAACCCCCCTGATGACTCTTCCGCCACTTCCGTCCGATGTGATTAATTGATCGCGGCCGCTGGGGAGGCGGTCTGGGACAGGCCTGGGGAGGGGCACGGGTGCGGTCGGTTCGCATGCGCATTCTCGTGACACTGCTGGTGATCGCGGTGGTAGGGGTGGGGGCTTGGCAGTTGCTGCCGTCCCACGACGAGAGAGACGATCCGATCACCGTCGGCACCACCGACGCGGTGACGTCGCTCGACCCGGCCGGCGCCTACGACGCCGGCTCCTGGGCTCTGTTCAGCAACGTGTTCCAGTCACTGCTGACCTTCGAGCCGGGCAGCGGCGAACCCGTCCCCGACGCGGCCGACTCGTGCGCGTTCGACGGCACCGGCCTGCGCGTCTACTCCTGCGAACTGCGCGAGGGGCTGAAGTTCCCCAGCGGGCGCGAGATGACCGCCGAGGACGTGAAGTTCTCCTTCGACCGGATGGTCCGCATCAACTCCGACGTCGGCCCCGCCTCGCTGTTCGGCACGCTCGACTCCGTCGAGGCCGACGGCCGCACCGTCACCTTCCGGCTGTCCTCCGCCGACGCCACGTTCCCGCTCAAGGTCGCCACCGGCGCCGGGGCGATCGTCGACCGCGAGAAGTACCCGGCCGACACCCTGCGCGAGGGCGACGCCGTCGACGGCACCGGCCCGTACACCCTCGCCTCCTTCACCGAGGACGAGAGCGCGGTCCTCCGGCCCAACGGCAGCTACCGCGGCGCTCTGAAGACCACCGGCAAGCCCGTCGAACTGCGCTACTTCGAGGACTCCGAGGCCCTCGGCGACGCCTGGAAGGCCCACGACGTCGAGGTCGCCGCCCGACAGCTGCCGCCGAAGACCCTCGCCGGGCTCTCCCCGAGCGACCCGGGGATCCGCTTCTCCGAGGCGGACGGCGCGGAGATCCGCAACCTCTACCTCAACACCCGCGACGGCAGGCCCCTGCACGACGTGCGCGTCCGGAAGGCCATGGCCTGGCTGATCAGCCGCGAGGACATCGCCGTCAACGTCTACGACGGCACGGTCGACCCGCTCTACTCGCTCATCCCGGCCGGCATCACCGGCCACACCACCTCGTTCTTCGACGCCTACCCCCAGCAGAGCGCTGCCAAGGCCCGCGCCCTGCTCACCGAGGCCGGCGTAAACCTCCCCGTCCGGTTCACCTACGGCTACGGCGAGGGACGGGGCGCCGCCGAGGCCGAGGCCCGCGCGATCAAGAAGCAGCTGGAGAAGGACGGACTCTTCGAGGTCACCCTCCAGGGGTACGAGTGGACCGACTTCCAGAAGCGCTGGGTGGGCGGCAAGCTCGACGCCTACGCGGTCGGCTGGGTCGCCGACTACCCCGACGCGGACACCTTCGGCGCCCCCCTCGTCGGCACCGACGGCACCATGAACACCGGCTACTCCAGCAAGACCGTCGACCGGCTCGTCCGGGAGAGCCAGCGCCACGCCGACCGGGGGGAGTCCGTGAAGTCCTTCAAGGAACTCCAGCGGGCCGTGGCCGAAGACGTCCCGGTCATCCCGCTGTGGCAGGGCAAGGAGTACGTCGTCACCAGCCTGGACGTCGGCGGCGGCCAGTACCTCTCCGACGGCACCGGCGTCTTCCGCCTGTGGCGCCTGGACTGGATCTGACGCACACGCCCGCGCGCGGAGGCCGGTTCACTCCCGGCCCCGGGCAGCCCCCGGCACACGAGGCGCAGCCGACGGGGGAGGCCGGCCCCGACCCCCTCAACCGGCCGTCGGCCGACCGGCCCTGAGGACCTGCTCCGCGTCGGGGGAGACCTTGGCACCGATCGTGTCGGGCAGCGACACCACCTCGCCGGGGGCGTGCACGCGGTGCCCCGTGTACTCGTCCCCCGGCGGGCTCGGTGAGGATGTGGAGCCGCTGGTGCGTGCGATCCACGATCACGTACACGGGGACACCGGCCCCGGCGTACGAGGCGACCTCGACGCGCAGGGCCGTCCGGAGGTTGCCGGACGTCACTGCCAGGACCAGGCGGAAGCAGGCCGGGGCGTGGCAGTTGTTCTCGGCCGGACGGTCGTCGAAGTCGGCGTCGACGACCACGAGGCCGGGGACGGCGTAGTCCTCGGCGCCGCTGGGAAGCCACAGCCCCACCCCTGCAGCACGCAGGTCTCGTCGTCGTCCGGCCCCGCCGTGACGAAGGGGCGCATGAGTTGCGTCAGCACGCGGGCGTGCGGGCCGTCCAGGGGCGGGCTCACCAGGATCTGGCCTCCGACGATCTCGACGCCGTAGCCCGGATTGCACTCCTTGAGCCGGTTTGCCTCCCCGAGGAGGGGACGGTGCTCATGGGCCCGCTCGACGGATGCTGCGGACAACACGTGCCTCCCGTGGGCTGGTGCCGAGAACGTCATCGTAGGTGCGCCGCCGCCGGCCTGTCCCGCTGCGGACCGCTCACCCGAGCGGGATCATCCGCCGTTCCCGTGGTCCGGGGCGGGGGCCGGCGCGGACCTGGTCATGCCGGGCAGGAAGTCCGTGAACAGTTCGTGGACCTCGCGGACCAGGGGGCGCAGGACCCGGAATCGGGAGAGGGCCACTCCGCGGGCGGTCAGCCGGGCGCCGCGCCGGGCGAGGCGGTAGCTGCGCTCGCGGCCCCCGGTGCGGTCGAAGATCCAGTACAGCACCAGGCCCATCTGGGAGAGCCACATCAGTTCGGGCAGGGCGTCCCGGAGTTCCTCCGGGACCCTGGTGCGGGTCGCACCCGCCAGCACCTCCCGGTGCACCGCGACCGCCTCCGCCCGCGCGTGCTCCGACTCGGGCGAGAAGGGGCTGAGCGGGCTGTCCGGGTCGGCGGCGTTCTTGAAGAACTGCACCGCGAACTCGTGGTACGGCGTGGCGATGTCCAGCCACGCCGTGAGCACGCCCGCGAGGCGCGCCTCCAGGTCGGTCTCGCGGGCCAGGACCTCCCGGACCGCCGCCCGGTGCTCGGCGGCGATCCGGTCGTAGAAGCCCTGGATCAGGTGCTCCTTGCCCTCGAAGTAGTAGTACGCGCTACCGACCGAGACCCCGGCCTCGCGGGCGATGGCCCGCATGGTCGTCCGGTCGTAGCCCTGTTCCTGGAACAGCCGCATGGCCGTCCGCAGGATCAGCGCGCGGGTCTGCTCGGACTTGCTGGGCTCGGGACGGTCGTTCTTCGAGGGCACACGTTGAGCCTAGGCTCTCGGCCGGAGGCGCCGGGACCGGGCCGCCGGCCGGCCGGCGGCAGGGGCGCCGTCGGCCGGCCACGCGGTCCCTCGCGCCCCGTCTCGGGGGTGCGTTCGGGGGTGCCTTCGGGGGCGCCTCCGGGGCGTCGTCAGGAGGACTGCGCGGTCTGGTAGAGGTTCTGCGCGTCCGCGCCGAAGTACGGGCCGTACATCCGGTTCGGCAGGAAGTTGTACTTGAAGCTGTTCACCGAGGACTGCAGGCCGGTGCCGGTGGCCTCGTCGAACTGCGTGAACCAGGGGCCGCCGCTGGAGCCGCCGGTCATGTCGCAGGCCATGCCGTGGTCGCGGGAGAAGAGGAAGTCCCGGCTCGTGTTGCCGCTGCAGTAGATGAACTTCTCGCCGTCGTAGGGGGAGCCGGCCGGGAAGCCGAAGGAGTACATCGGGATGTTGTAGCCGGTGTTGAAGGCCAGCCCCTGCCCGCCGACGACGTCCGTCAGCGACTGCCCGCCCTGGGGGGACACCACCGCCGCGCCGATGTCGTAGTTGATGTCCTCGCTCGCGGTCCACTGCGGGGTGGACAGGGTCCTGGCGGCGCTCCACCGGCCGTAGGGGGCCTGGCCGTCGTGGTAACCCGGCACGAACACCCAGTCGGTGTGCCAGGCGCCGTCCAGCTTCACGCAGTGGCCGGCGGTGATGACCGTACTGCGGTTGGTGCTGGTGACCGCGTTGCCGGAGCAGGAGGCCGTGCGGCCCTGGTAGGTGAAGAACACCCGGCCCGCCGTGGAGACGACCCTGCCGCCGCCGGTCCAGGCCCCGCCGCCGTTGGGGAACGCCTGGACGCCGAGGTCGAGGCCCGGCCGGGCCGTGGTGGGCGGGACCGTGCTGGGCGTGCCCGCGCGGGGGGCGGCGCCGGCCGCGGCGTGCCTGCCCACGCTCAGCAGGTCCAGCGGCCTCGCCTCGCGCATCCGCTGCGGCGTCCAGAAGTCGCGCGCCTTCTGCTGCGCTGCGGCCGGGACGCGTGCTTCGGAGGGGCCGGGCGGGGCCGCGGGGGCGGCGGCCGCCGGGCCGGCCAGGACACCGGTGACGAGCAGCGCGGTGACGCCGGTCAGGGCGCCGAGGAGGGTTCCGGGTATGCGGGATATGCCTCGCACGCGAACTCCTTCTGTGTGGGGTCGAGCTGCGGGGGGCAGCGTGCCAACCTCGCCCCCATTTTGGAAGGGTGCATGTCAAAATCACGCCGGATCGCGCCACCTCGAAGGGGCCGCACCCGGAAGGGGCGCGGGGAACTGCGCGACCGGCCACGACGGCGCCGCAGCCGACCGGCGCCGTCGGGGAGGCTGCTCCCGGCGGGGTGCCCGGTGCGGGCCTGTGCGGGGTCGGCCGGGCGTGCCGGGCGGGGTCCACCGGCGGGGCCGCACCCGGAAGGGGCGCGGGGAACTGCGCGACCGGCCACGACGGCGCCGCAGCCGACCGGCGTCATCGGGGGGGGGGGCTGCTCCCGGCGGGGTGCCCGGTGCGGGCCTGTGCGGGGTCGGCCGGGCGTGCCGGGCGGGGTCCACCGGCGGGGCCGCACCCGGAAGGGGCGCGGGGAACTGCGCGACCGGCCACAACGGCGCCGCAGCCGACCCACGTCACCCGCGCCCCCCAGCGGAGCGCCCCCCAGCGGAGCGCCCCGCACCCGACCGCCTCCGCCTCGCCCCCGCCGGGCCGGCCGCCTCAAGGCCTCCGGCTCAGCTCCGGACGCTTGGTGTAGTCCGTGAACCCGATGACGTTGCCCCAGGGGTCGGCGACCTCCGTCGTCCACCCGGTCGCCCCGGAGAACGGCTCGTCCAGCAGGCCGACCCCGGCCTCCCGCAGCCTGCGTGCCGCCGTGCGCGCGTCCGGCACCTCCAGCCAGACCCGCACCGAGGGCCAGGGCGGCGGCCGGTGCCCCAGCCCGTCCTCCCGGCGGAGCAGCACGCCCGGCATCTCGCCGCCCACCCTCAGCAGGGCGATCCCGGCCTCGTCGAGCCGGAAGCCGAGCGTGAGACCGGCGCGCAGGTAGAAGTCCACGGCCTCGGCGAGATCCCCGACCGGGAGGAGGACGTGGTCGAACCCGAGCAGTTCGTACGACTCTTCGTCTGACATGTCGTCAGATTAGGTCCCCGGTGGCGCCGGGCGGCCGCAGGGGCGCGGAAAACGCCGGGGGCCCTGCTCCGGACGGAGCAGGGCCCCCGGCGCGGGGCTCCACCGGCTCAGAAGCGGCGCGTGATCAGCGCCTTCTTCACCTCGGCGATCGCCTTGGTGACCTCGATGCCGCGCGGGCACGCGTCCGTGCAGTTGAACGTCGTACGGCAGCGCCACACGCCGTCACGGTCGTTGAGGATCTCCAGGCGCTGCTCGCCGGCCTCGTCACGCGAGTCGAAGATGAAGCGGTGCGCGTTGACGATGGCCGCCGGGCCGAAGTACTGGCCGTCGTTCCAGAAGACCGGGCACGAGGAGGTGCAGGCCGCGCAGAGGATGCACTTCGTCGTGTCGTCGAAGCGCTCGCGGTCCTCGGCCGACTGCAGACGCTCGCGCGTCGGCTCGTTGGTCTCCCTGGTGATCAGGAAGGGCATCACGTCCCGGTACGCCTGGAAGAACGGCTCCATGTCCACGACCAGGTCCTTCAGGACCGTCAGGCCCTTGATGGGCTCGACCGTGATGGGCTTCTCGGGGTTGATGTCCTTGATCAGCGTCTTGCACGCCAGGCGGTTCTTGCCGTTGATCCGCATGGCGTCGGAGCCGCAGATGCCGTGCGCGCAGGAGCGGCGGAACGTCAGCGTCCCGTCCAGGTCCCACTTGATCTTGTGGAGGCCGTCGAGGACGCGCTCCTTGGGGTCGATCTCCAGCTGGAAATCCTGCCACGTCGCCTCGGCCGAGACCTCCGGGTTGAAGCGGCGGATCCGGAAGGTGACCGTGATGTAGGGGGACGCGGCGGCCTCCGCCTCGGCCTTGTCCAGAACAGGGGTTGCCATCAGTACTTACGCTCCATCGGCTGGTAGCGGGTCTGGACGACCGGCTTGTAGTCGAGACGGACGGTTTCCGACCCGTCGGCGCCGACCTCGCGGTACGCCATGGTGTGGCGCATGAAGTTGACGTCGTCGCGGTTGGGGTAGTCCTCGCGGTAGTGACCGCCGCGGGACTCCTTGCGGGCCAGCGCCGAGACGGCCATGACCTCGGCGAGGTCGAGCAGGTTGCCCAGCTCGATCGCCTCCAGCAGGTCGGTGTTGAACCGCTTGCCCTTGTCCTGGATCGCCACGTTCTTGTAGCGCTCGCGCAGCTCGGCGATCTTCTCGACCGCCGTCTTGATCGTCTGCTCGGTGCGGAACACCATGACGTTGGCGTCCATGGTGTCCTGCAGCTCGCGGCGCAGCTGCGCCACGCGCTCGGTGCCGGTGGAGGCACGCAGCCGCTCGATCTGCTCCTCGACGAACGTCGCCGGGTGCTCCGGCAGTCCGACGAACTCGGCCCGCTGCGCGTACTCGGCGGCGGCGATGCCCGCGCGCCGGCCGAACACGTTGATGTCCAGCAGCGAGTTGGTGCCCAGGCGGTTGGCGCCGTGCACGGACACGCAGGCCACCTCGCCGGCCGCGTACAGGCCGGGCACGACGGTGGTGTTGTCCGACAGCACCTCGCCCTCGACGTTGGTCGGGATGCCGCCCATGGCGTAGTGCGCGGTCGGCTGGATCGGGATCGGGTCCGTGTAGGGCTCGATGCCGAGGTAGGTCCGCGCGAACTCGGTGATGTCCGGCAGCTTGGCGTCCAGCTGCTCCGGCGGCAGGTGGGTGAGGTCCAGGAAGACGTGGTCGCCCTCGGGACCGCAGCCGCGGCCCTCGCGGATCTCCGTGTAGATGGAGCGGGAGACGACGTCGCGGGAGGCGAGGTCCTTCATGACGGGCGCGTACTTCTCCATGAAGCGCTCGCCGTCCTTGTTGCGCAGGATGCCGCCCTCGCCGCGGGCACCCTCGGTGAGCAGGATGCCCATGCGCCAGATGCCGGTCGGGTGGAACTGGAAGAACTCCATGTCCTCCAGCGGCAGGCCGCGCCGGTACACGGCGGCCTGGCCGTCACCGGTCAGGGTGTGCGCGTTGGACGTCACCTTGAAGAACTTGCCGCAGCCGCCGGAGGCGTAGATGACGGCCTTCGCCTGGAAGACGTGGATCTCGCCGGTGGCCAGCTCGTAGGCGACCACGCCGGCGGACTTCCGGACGCCGTCCTCCTCGGTGATCAGCTGGTCCAGGACGTAGAACTCGTTGAAGAACTCCACGCCCTCCTTGACGCAGTTCTGGTACAGCGTCTGGAGGATCATGTGGCCGGTGCGGTCGGCCGCGTAGCAGGACCGGCGGACCGGGGCCTCGCCGTGGTTGCGGGAGTGGCCGCCGAAGCGGCGCTGGTCGATGGTGCCGTTCGGGGTCCGGTTGAACGGCAGGCCCATCTTCTCCAGGTCGAGGACGGCGTCGATGGCCTCCTTCGCCAGGATCTCGGCGGCGTCCTGGTCGACCAGGTAGTCACCGCCCTTGACCGTGTCGAAGGTGTGCCACTCCCAGTTGTCCTCCTCCACGTTGGCGAGCGCGGCGGCCATGCCGCCCTGCGCTGCGCCCGTGTGGGACCGGGTGGGGTACAGCTTCGTCAGCACCGCGGTGCGGCTGCGCTTCGTCGACTCGATCGCGGCGCGCATTCCGGCGCCGCCCGCACCGACGATGACGGTGTCGTACTTGTGGATCTTCATCAGGTATTCCTCAGCCCCGTGCCTAGCGGATGTTCGGGTCGAAGGTGAAGATCACCAGCGTGCCCAGCAGGATGGTGAACACCGTGGCGGTGTAGAGCAGGCCCTTCAGCCACAGGCGGGTGTTCGGCCGCTCGGCGTAGTCGTTGATGACCGTGCGCAGGCCGTTGGCGCCGTGCAGCATGGCCAGCCACAGCATCCCGAGGTCCCAGACCTGCCAGAACGGGCTCGCCCAGCGGCCGGCCACGAACGCGAAGCCGATCTTGGAGACGCCGCCGTCCAGCACGAGCTGGATCACCAGGTGGCCGATGACGAGGACGACCAGCACGATGCCGGACAGGCGCATGAAGAGCCAGGCCGCCATCTCGAAGTTGCCGCGGGTCGAGCGCGGCGTCTTCTGGGTGCGCTTGCGGGGGGCCTCGATGAGGGGCGCCGGGTTGTCGACGCCGTAGAGGGGCTCGCCCTCCACGGGACCGATGCCGGAGGCCTTGATTTCAGTCGTGGACATGCGCGTCAGCTCCCGAACAGTTCACGAGCGGCGTGGCCGAGGACGGGGTAGACGGCACCGGCCATCAGCACCACCCAGAGACCCACGACGGACCAGAGCATCTGCTTCTGGAAGCGCGGGCCCTTCGACCAGAAGTCGACGGCGATGACGCGCAGACCGTTGAGCGCGTGGAACAGGATGGCGGCGACGAGGCCGTACTCCAGCAGCGCGACGATCGGCGTCTTGTACGTGGCCACGACGTTGTCGTAGGCCTCGGGGGAGACACGCACGAGAGCGGTGTCCAGTACGTGTACGAACAGGAAGAAGAAGATGAGGACGCCGGTGACTCGGTGAGCCACCCAGGACCACATTCCTTCCCGGCCGCGGTACAGCGTTCCAGCCGGCACGGAAGACCCTCCGGGAGCGGGGACTAGGGCCGCGCCGGCTTCACTGTCGGTCGGGCCCGGCCGGGTACGGTCCACCGGCCCCCAGCATCGTAGCGACGCGCTGCGGCCGGGCTGAGGCGGGGCCTGCCTCTGTGATCAAAGTGGCACGCGGACGGGTGATTTTCTGGGCATCTGCGGGGTTCTGCGGCGGAGGCCGGTCGCGTGCCGCGCACGGCCGGTCGCGCCTCGCGACGGAGCCGCGGACCCCGGCCCGGCGGCCGCCTCGTTCCGGCCGCTCCGCCCCGGCGGCCTCGTTCCTGCTGCCTCGCTCCTGCTGCCTCGCCCAGGCCCTCGCCGTGACCGGCCCCGCCCCGCCCCGCCCTGGCCGTGGGGCGGTCCGCCGCCCGGGGCCGTCTCCCCGGCCTGCCTCCCGGCCTGTCGCCGGGCTCGCGTCCGCCTCCCGGCCTGTCGCCGTGCTCGCGTCCGCCTCCCGGCCTGCCGTCGGGCGGCGGTCGGGCGGCGGTCGGGCGGGGCGGTCCGGGAGGCGGGGCCGTGGCCGGCCGGTGCGCCGTCAGCCGGTCCGCTGCCGGTCACCCCGCCGTGGGCCGGTCCGCCGCCGTCCGTCCGCCGCCGGCCCGCCCGGGGCGAGCCGCGCCGCCAGGCGGCCCCCGGCGAGCCGCCGCAGCTCCTCCGCCGCCAGCACCCGTTCGTCCTCGGGATCGTTCGCCAATCGTGACCGGATGGCCTCCAGGGTGCGGTCGGGCGCCTCGGCGGGCGGCGTGCCGTCCAGGCAGATCACGAAGGCGTGCCCGAACTTCGCCTCGTAGGCCGCGTGGGCCGCGCCCAGCGCCAGGTGCGCCGCCTCGTACGCGTCCTCCGGCAGCGCTGCGAGGGTCTCGCCCGCCAGGGCCTTTGAGAGGTCCGCGGGGGCCAGGTCGTAGGCGGCCTCGTCGGAGGCGGCCAGCAGGGAGCCCAGGTCGGGGTACGGCCGGTGCGCGGTCACCCGTTCGGCCCAGTGTGGGCTGTGCAGGCAGCCCAGCAGGATGCGGCGGGCCTCGGCGGCCGGGATCGAGTTGAAGCGCTCCAGCGGGGACGGCTCGGCGCGGATCTGCTCGGGAAGGAGACGAGTCACGTTTCGGCAGAAAGGGGTGGGAGAGCAGGAAAGGGGCAGGTGGGACGGCAGGTACGGGAGAAGGGAGGGCCGGCGGCGGGGCAGGGGAGGGCGGCGGGACGGCAACGGGGCGGCACGGGGTCCGGCGTCAGCGGGAGATGGTGCGAGAGATGCGTCACCACCGTATCGAGACCGGTCATCACCTGTCCGACGGATGCCCGAATTTCACCCGTAAGGGAGAGTTTTGGAATCTCGGATGGACCAGAGGCGCCCCGAACGGTCGTAGGTTGGCCCTGTGAGTCGGCACAGGCGCTCCCGGGCGAAGGCCCCGGCGCGAGCGGAACGGAACGGGTGGCAGCGGGCCCTGGCGGTCGGCGCGGCCGTCGCCGTGGTGGGCACGGGCGTGGGCGTCTGGGCCGCGTCCGGCGGTGACGGCGGCTCCCGGGCCACCGCCTCCCCGGGCGTCACCCGCACGAGCGACTCCGCCCGCTCCGGCGCGACGCCCTCGCCGAGCCCCACCCGGACCTACCCGCTCTCCCGCGCCCCGCGCACCATCCCCGCCGTGGACGGACACACCCCCGCCCGGGGGCCCGGCTGGAAGCCGCAGAAGGCCTACCGCGTCGTCGTCGGCGACGCCGCCCTCCGCGACGAGGGCCGCCTGCTCGCGGGCGAGCTGGGCCTCACCTACGGCGGGGACGCCGCGGACGCCGGGGACCCGCGCCCCGGCGACGTGCTGCTCACGCTCGGCGGCGGGGACGGCGGCGCGGAGTCGTACGCCATGACCGTCCGCGACGGGCGCGTCACCGTCACCGGACCCGGCGAGGCCGGCGTCTTCTACGGCACCCGCACCCTCAAGCAGATGGTGCGCGGCGAGGGCGCCGCACCCGAGGGCGTGGTGCGCGACCAGCCCGCCAAGCCCGTGCGCGGGCTGATGGTGGACATCGCGCGCAAGCACTTCACCGCCGGCTGGATCGAGGACCGCATACGCGAGCTCGGCGACCTCAAGTACAACCAGCTCGGCCTGCACTTCTCCGACGACCAGGGCTTCCGCATCGAGTCCGACACCCACCCCGAGATCGTCTCCGCGCAGCACCTCACCAAGGCGGAGGTACGCCGCATCGTGGCGCTGGCGGAGAGCAGGCACATCACCGTCGTGCCCGAGATCGACTCCCCGGGCCACCTCGGCGCGGTCATCGACGCCCACCCCGGCCTCCAGCTGCGCAACGCTCAGGGCGTGGCCGCCACCGGCGCCGTCGACATATCCGACCCGGCCGCCGCCGAGCTCGTCGACGACCTGCTCACCGAGTACGCGGAGCTGTTCCCCGGCCGGCCCTGGCACCTGGGCGGCGACGAGTACCGCGCCCTGACGGCCGCCGACCCCGAGGCCTCCTACCCGCAGCTCGCCGCCGCCGCCCGCAAGGCCTACGGCGCCCGGGCGGGCGTCGCCGACCTGGCCACCGGCTGGATCAACGACCGCGCCGCCACCGTCCGGAAGCTGGGCCGCGACCCGCGGGCCTGGAACGACGGCTTCCAGCGCGACACGCACGTCACCCCCGACCAGGACATCCAGGTCGCCTACTGGACGGGCAAGGAGATCGGGGCCCGGCAGCCCGCCGAGTACCTGTCGGCCGGCCGCAAGGTCGTCAACTACAACGACGAGTTCCTCTACTACGTCCTCGGCGAGCCGCAGACCTTCGTGTATCCCACGGGCGAGCGGATATACGGCCAGTGGACCCCGCGCGTACTGCGCGGCACCGAGGCCGTCCCCGCCCGCTACGACGGGCAGATCCTCGGCGCCACCTTCGCCGTCTGGTGCGACCTGGCCGGCTCGCAGACCCAGGCCCAGGTCGCGGCCGGCATCCGGATGCCGCTGCGGGCGACCGCGCAGAAACTCTGGGACGCCGACACCCCCGCCCTCAGCTGGACGGAGTTCCGCGCACTCGCCGACCGGCTGGACTGAACGCCGGCAGGCCTGGCCGAAAACATCCTCTTCCGGTTCCTTCCGGCACCCCGGCCGGCGCGGCACGCCGCCCCTGTGACACAACCGGGCCGTTACGCGCAGAAAGGGAAAGTGCGGGCTCCGTGACGGATGGCGCCCCGTCGAGGGAGGCGTGGATGAGTCTGGTGGAACTGATCGCGCAGGCCGACGAGCGCGGACTGGCCGCCAGCGGGCTGGCTTGTTTGGATCGGTGCGTGCCCCTGTTCGGCGACGCCGACGAGGAGCTGCTGCGCCCGCTGTGGGCCAGCCTCGCCGACGGCGCCGACCCGGACGCCTGGGGCGGCCTGCTGGAGGAGGTCCGCGCCAAGCTGGGCGTGCCGGACACCGGGGAGGACGAGGGCGGTCCGGACGAGGCCGCCGCCCTGGTGCGGAGGATGCTGGCCGCCGCCCCCGCCGCGCGCTCGGACCCCGCGCTGCGGGCCTGGGCGGACGCCTGCTCGGTCGCCTCGCTCCGGGTCCACCGGCTGCTCGATCCCGCCGACGGCCCGGCCGCGGACACCGCCGAGGACCCGGCCGGGAGCGTCGAGGCGCACCGCGAGGGCCGCACCGAGGGCATGTCGCCGCTCGTCCAGGCCGAGCTGCGCCGCCAGGCCGCCGTTCTGGAACTGCTCGCCGCGCACGGCGCGGCCGGGCTGCGGCGCGCCCTCGAGGTCAGCACCGAGGGCCGCCGGGTGCTGCGCGCGGTGGTCTCCCGCCGCAGCCGCAAGCAGGAGGCCTAGTAGGGCGTGTTTCGAAAGTAGCGTCGTCTGCCCGAAGGGCAGGCCTGGCGGCGTCTGGTGCGTGTTCGCAAGGCGGAGGGTCGCCCCGATACTGGATGTATCGGGGCGAGCCCGACAACGCGGCAAGCGTGCGTGCCAGACGCCGCCAGGCAGGCGGGACTTTCGAAACACGCCCTAGCCGGCCTGTCCGTGGGCGGGGCCGCCCGCGCGGGGCCCTGCGGGCGGGGGACCTTGCGGACGGGGGCCTTGCGGGGGCGGAGGCCCGGGCCCGGCCTCGGCGCCTGCCGGAGGAGGTCCGGGCCCGCCGGGTTCGTGGGTCGGCCTGACCGCTCCCGTACGCGGTCCGGTGGCCTGTACGAGGTGGCTCCGGTGTCCCGCACGCGGTCCGGTGCGCCGTGTGCGCAGGCCGGTGTCCCCGGGAGGTGCGCCGGGTTGTCCGGGGGTGGTGCCGTGCAGTGGCGTCGGTCGGCTGCGGCGCCGTCGTGGCTGGTCGCGCAGTTCCCCGCGCCCCTTCGGGGTGCTGCCTGACCGCGTGGGTGCGGGTTGGTGCCTGGGGGGTGTGCCGGTGTTCCCGGGAGGTGCGCCGGGTTGTCCGGGGGTGGTGCCGTGCGGTGGCGTCGGTCGGCTGCGGCGCCGTCGTGGCTGGTCGCGCGGTTCCCCGCGCCCCTGCGGGGTGCTGCCTGACCGCGCGTGTGCGGGTTGTGGCCGGTCGCGCGGTTCCCCGCGCCCCTGCGGCGTGGTGTCCGAGCGCGCGTACGCGGGCCGGGCCGCCCCGGACACGGCTCGGTGTCCGGTACGCCGGTCGGTGCCCCGGACGCGGGCCGGCCGGGACCCGCGGCGGGGCCCCGGCCGGCTCCCGGACGGTGCCGGGAGGTGCCGGGCCGGTGTCGGAGGGGCCGGCTCCTCAGGGCGCGAGCGTCCAGCCCAGCTGGCCGTCGGTCGGTGTGCCCAGGTACGTCTTGCTGTAGATCACCGCCTGGGACAGCCCGATGCCGGTGCTGTTGCTCGGCACGTACGTGAGGAGGCCGTCCCAGGTGTTCTCCCCCTTGGCACCGATGGTGAGGTCGGCACGTCCGTAGCCGGACAGGTCGGACAGCGACACCGACCACCCGAACTGGTCGTCCTTCTCCGTGCCGCCCGGGATGCCGGAGGTGTCCTGAGAGATGAACTTCCCGCCCGAGCCGGTCAGGCCCGAGGAGGTCCCCCGCAGCAGGGTGACCGCGCCCGCGTTGCCCCGGCGGACACCGCTGCGGTTGATGTCCTCGTACGGGGAGCCGACCAGGGCGTCCGTGTAGCCGTCGGCGTCGTAGTCGCCCAGCGACACGGAGGCGCCGAAGCCGTCGAGGTACTCGTCGGTGCCGGGCACCCCCGCGGAGTCCTGGTGGAGCACCTTCATGCCCTTGGTGGTGAAGCCGGAGGAGGTGCCGAACAGCATCGTGACCTGGCCGCCCTGGGCGCCGCCGGACTCCTTCGCGACGGCCTGGCCGATCACGATGTCGTCGTAGCCGTCGCCGTCGACGTCGCCCGCGGCGATCGACCGGCCGCCGCGGACGGAGAGCACGCCCGCCTTGGTCAGGCCGTTCGCGGAGCCCGCGAACCGCATCACGCGGCCGGTGCCGGAGGCATCCCGGTAGTTGAGCGCCAGGTCCGTGTAGCCGTCCCGGTTGAAGTCGCCGGTCGCGGCGTCCAGGTAGGACAGCGAGCCGGACGAGCCGGTGATCGTGCCGGACGTGAGGCCCTTGCCGGTCAGCCGGACGCGGTAGCTTCCGCCGTTGCCCTGGCCCCCGGCGAACACGTCGGCCAGGCCGTCGCCGTTGAAGTCGCCGACCGCGACGGCCGCGCCGAGGCCCGCCCCGGTCTCCTTGACCCCGGAGGTGGTGTAGGCCCAGCCCGTCGTCAGACCGGGGCCGTACAGCAGCGTGACCAGGCCGCGGTTCGGGTGGCCGTACGTGTCGTCCTCGCCGGGCGCGCCGATCGCGAGGTCGGCGTAGCCGTCGCCGTTGACGTCGCCCCAGGCGGTCGACCAGCCGAACCCGTCGCCGCTCTCGGTCTTGTTGAGGACACCCTTGCTGTTCTGGGTGATCACCCTGCGCGCCGACTTCACCGGCCCCTCGACACTGCCGGGCACGATGACGACCCGCTCGCCCTTCGGGGTGCCCGCCACCAGGTCGCCCACGCCGTCCCCGTTGTAGTCCGAGGTGGCCAGCGCGTGCGAGACGCCCGGCAGCCCGGCCAGGGTGCGGATCAGCCCGAGCTTGCCGTACAGGTGGGCGCCGGGGCAGGCCGTGGCGTTGGTGTCGCGGTGGCCGAGCACGCGCGGCATCTCGACCTGCCGGCCCTCCTCGTACTTGTTGCCGCTGTAGCCCTTGGGGGCGCGCGACGTCAGCGTGACCCGGCCTGCCGGGTCGATGCCGTACATGCCGAACTTCCAGGCGATGACACGCGCGATCGCGTCCATCGCGGCCCGGCTCGGGCGGGCGGTCTCGTAGTTGCCGATGTAGGAGATGCCGAGCGTGTCGGTGTTGAAGCCCGCGTCGTGCGCGCCGACCACCGGCAGGTCCATGCCGCCGCTGCGGCCCTCGAAGATCTGCCCGCACCGGTCGACGACGAAGTTGTAGCCGATGTCGTAGTAGCCGCGGCTGAAGTGCTCCTGCTGGATGGTGCGCATCCGGGCGCGGGACTCCGCGCACGACACCTGGTTGTCGGAGTCCACCCCGGTGTGGTGGACGACCGCGGCCTTGATGCCGTCGGAGTAGGACGGCGTGCCGTCGTAGTCGGTCGACGCGCCCCACTCCGCCTGTGTGATGATCGGCGGCTTGGCCACGGTGGAGGGGCGCGGCGCGGGCACGGTGGGCGTCGGCTCGGGCTCGGCCTCGTCCGCGGCGGCGTCCGCGGAGCCGTCCGGGCCGTCCGCGTCCGGCGCGGCCTGCTGCGCGGCGGGCGGCGCGTCGGACGCGCCGGACGCGCCGGACGCGCCGGGAGAGACGGTCCCGGAGGCGGGCGCCGCTTCCGCGGCCGTCTCGGTGCCCGCGTCGGTCACCCCGGTCGACCCGGCCGCCTCGGTGGCGGTCGGCGCCGCGCTCTGTGCCGCGCTCTGAGCCGTGCTCTGTGCCCTGGTCTGAGCCGTGGTCCGCGCCGTGAAGGCGGCCGGCTCCAGGGCGGTGACCGGGGCGCCCTCGGGCTCGCTGCCGGGGTCGAGCAGCTTGACGTCCATGCCGGCGGGCTGCCCGGTGGCCTCGGTGCCGTCGGCGTTCACCAGCCGGACCTCGACGCCGTCGGAGTCGCCGGTCCACACCGACTCGGTGCCGCCGCGCAGGGCCGCGCGCTCGCCCTCCGTGCCGTCGGCCTGGCTGGGCTCCGCCTCCACCGTCCGCCACCCCGACCACGCCCCGGTCTCGGCGTCCCGGGTCCGCACCTGCGGCGTGCCCTCGGCCTGCCGGTCGGCGTCGTCCCAGGTGAGCAGGACCGCGCTGAACCGCTGCGTGGTACGCCGGTTCAGGCCCTTGCGGCCGCGGCCCTCGTCGGCGAGCTTGAGCGTGTGGATGGCCGCGCGGCGGTGCCGGGACTTGGCGTCCGACGCCGCCGGCTCGTTCGCGGAGGCGTAGGTGACGACGCCGGCGCCGCCCAGGACCACGGCTCCGATCGTCAGCCAGGCTCTCCGCCTCAGGCGCAGCGGTCTGCGCGCATGGGCCTTTCGAGGACTCAAATCTCCCACCCCTAGAAGAAGATCTCGGACGTGTCGACGGCCTTCCGACGCCACGGGGACCAGGTGCGGACGACACTTCTCCGGATCTCTCCGGATCTCTCCGGATCTCTCCGGGCACGACGGCCCGCCGAGGTGTCACCCGCATCGCAACCACAGACTCCTGGGCCGTGAGATGGTTGTGCGGCCGATCCGCGCGCGGTGTGTGGGATCGGTCACCCGGTCCGGCGGGCGGACGGGCGAAGACCGCCGGACGGTACCGTCTGCCCCGGGGCACCGCGCACGCGTCCGGGGCACCGCGCACGCGTCCGAGAGACTGCGCACGCGCGCCGCCGCACACGGGCCGCGCACGCCCCGGAACGCCCCCGCGCAAGCCCAGCAGCCGCCCGCTCCCACCGTGAGGTAGCACCATGCCCGAGGCCCCCGTCCCCACGGCCGACCTGGTCGACCGGTACGGCACCGCACTGCGCGTCTGCGACGTGCAGTTCCGCCAGTTCGGCGGTGTCCGCTCCTTCGCCGGCCCCGTACGGACCGTCTCCTGTCACGAGGACAACGGCCTGCTGCGCGAACTGCTGCGGACCCCGGGCGAGGGCCGCGTGCTCGTCGTCGACGGGCGAGCCTCCCTGCGCACGGCGCTGGTCGGCGACCTCATCGCCGGATCCGCCCGGGACAACGGCTGGGCCGGCCTCGTCCTGCACGGCGCGGTACGGGACGCGGTCGCGTTGGCCGGACTGGAACTCGGCGTCAAGGCCCTCGGCACCACCCCGCGCAAGAGCAGCAAGGCGGGCGAGGGCGCCGTGGACGTCCCCGTCACCATCGGCGGCGTCACCTTCCGTCCCGGCGACGTCCTGCACGCCGACGAGGACGGCGTCGTCCTCCTGCCGGACGCCTGACGCGTGCGGAGTCGGTCCGACACCTCGCAGCGCTGAGCAGGCCTGGCGCAGTCCGCTGCGGTCCGGCAGCGCCCTGAGACGCGGGGAACTGCGGGGCCTGCCACGACGGCGCCTCGGTGGACCGACTCCACATCGCGGCATGCCCTCCGGCGGAGCGCTCAGCAGGCGTTCTCCGTGAGCTCGTCCCCCGGGATCGGGATCTTCGTGCCGCAGCCGGTCATGGCCCACTTCAGTTCGAGGACGTACCGACCGCCGTCGGCCACATAGTCGATCGAGGCACGCGGTACGTGCCCGCCCTCCTTGCCGAACTTCATCACGAAGACGAGTTCGGTGTAGCCGTTGTCGCCCTCGGCGTCCCCGCACGACTGGGTGATGCGGTGGCCGTTGATCTTCGAGGTGAAGGTGCCGGCCTCGGCCTTCCCGAACTCCTCGAACCTGGGAGGACGGCCGAGCGCGGTGGTGAACGGGGAGGTCTCCTCGGTGAGCGAGCCGTCCTCGGCCAAGGCGAGCTCGTCCTTCCGGACGGTCCTCAGCAACGTGCGCACCTCAAGCGGCTCGACATCCGCCTCGTAGTCGATGCTGCGCAGGGATATCTCGTCCCCCGGCGTGCGAGCACACAGGAGGAACGAACCGAAGCTTCCGTACCAGGGGACCGTCTCCGGTGCGTACAGACTGGAAATGCCTTCGCCGGAGCCGGCGGAGAGCGGGCCGCCCTTGCCGGAGTCGTCGTGGTGAACGCGCCCGAGGGAATCCGCGTCGGAGCATCCGGTCGCCAGCAGTGCGCAGGCGACGGAGAGAATCCCCGTCACGACGAACGCCGTGCGCCGTGAGTCCCGCCCTTGCGCGACATCACTCATCGGTCGTTCCCCCGTACGTGTCGGTGCCGGCGCCGGTACGACCGACGCCCGTCGGTGCGTGGTCAGTCACCGAAGGTGATCAAGATAGGTCCGGAACCGCCCGATCCGGGAGGGGCCGCCGCTCATCTTCACCGATCACAGAGCATCTGTTGAGCTTCGGCGGCCCGGGTGCTTCGAGGAGAAGTCGGCGCCCCGGCGCGCATGCCACGGGACGGCTCCCGCCAGGGCCGAGGGCCTGCGGCCGGCCGCAGCCGCCGGCGACCGGGATGCCCGGACGCCCGGCTGCGGACGGACCTGGTGATGCGGCGGGGCCGAGTCGTGGGAGGCAGCGGCGGGGCCGTGTCCGTGCCGGGGCGGGGCCGGAAGGACCGCGTCGGCCAGCTAGGGCGTGTTTCGAAAGTAGCGTCGTCTGCCCGAAGGGCAGGCCTGGCGGCGTCTGGTGCGTGCGATCGCAAGGCGGAGGGTCGCCCCGATACTGGATGTATCGGGGCGAGCCCGACAACGCGGCGAGCGTGCGTGCCAGACGCCGCCAGGCAGGCGGGACTTTCGAAACACGCCCTAGCTTGTTTTTTATGGTTTGCGAGCTTTGAGTTGATTACGTTCCGCGATACTTTCGGGCCGCCTGGTCGTTTTGCCCACGTCGTAACGAGTGGCGGGCCGTCGGTTCTTGGAGCCAAGTGGGCGTCCTGGGCCTGGAGTTGACGGTTTGGGTGCACGGGCCGGATTGTGCAGGTGGGGGCGGATGTTCCTGAACCCTCGGCGGACTCGGGCCGGGGTGAGCCGGCCGGGCTCGGCCGGCTTCTCCCAGGGGCGGCGGAGATCTGCGGCGAGGGGCCGGGTGAGCCGGAGCTGGGTGTGCGCGGCGATGACGATCCATGTCCACCGGTCTGCCGCCTCGGGAGTACGGAGCCGGGGACGCGTCCAGCCGAGCGTCTGTTTCTCAAAGCGGAAGGTGTGTTCCAAATCGAAGCGACGAAGGAAAGCCTGCCAGCGCAGATCGACTTCTTCGCCGGCCATGCCGGTCTTCGAGGACCACAGCCACAAGGGCAGCGGCTCACGGTCGCCGGGCAGGTGGTCGACCTTCAGCCGGATCAGGGTGCCTTCGATGACGGGGAGTTCACCGTCGTGGTCGATCCATGCGGAACGAGTGGTGAGGCGAGGATGGATCCGGTCCCAGGCCATCGCCTGTGCGGTGCCGTAGCGGTCGGTGACCTGCACGGTCTCCGCGTCGGGCTCGCCCCAGGTGTCGGGCCTGGCGAAGCGGAACTCCTTGCCGTGCTTCGGCGGCCTGCCGCCCTGGGGGTAGGCCAGGGCGTACTGCTTGAGCGAGGGTGCCGGACGGCGCATCACCCGGTCCGAGCGCATCCGCCCGAGCACCTCGACGGGGAGCCCGTCAAGGAGGTAGGCCATGCGCGGAGCGTCGTAGCCGGCGTCGAAGACGACCAGGATGTCCGGGTCTCCCTCCTCCCACTGGCCGCCGTCGACCAGGTCGGTGACAACACGGCGGACCTGGGCGGCGGTGACCTCGGCGACGTCGTCGTCGGGGCCGAGCCGGACCGCGTCGAGCAGCTGGCACCACGAGGTGCGGCCCGTCTCCAGCGCGGCCACGAACGAGTACGGCCAGCCAGGGATGAGCTGGTCCGAAGAGCGTCCCGAGCGTCCGTAGACATGACAGAACAGACGGTCCGGGCTGGTCGGCGCGTCCGGGCGCAGCCACGCGGAGACATCGACGGCCAGGACCAGACGGTTGTCGGCGGCCTTGGGCTGCGGCAGCATCGCCAGAGCCTTGCGCAACCGGTCTGCGTCGATGCGGCCCCGGTTGAGCGCATCGTACATCGCTCCGTGCCCACGCCGGTGCTCGGCCAGCAGTGTCAGGTCGACCGGCGAGGTCACCGGCCCGTCCTCGCAGAGCATCGCGTCCGTGAGTTCGAACAGCGCGTCCCCGCGCCGGGTCAGACACGCGAACAGGTCTTCCCGAAAGTGGGACGTGAAGTCGAACGCATCCCGCCGGGCATCGTGGTCCAGCACACTCACCTCTGCAGCCTTCGTATGAACGTGATTCCGTGGCGGAACGCATGGTCATACGAAGGCCGTCAGCATGCCCGGCGAATCCCCAGACGAGCGAGCCTGTACGAGGCAACGTTCGAGGCCAGAGGTAAAAGAACAAGCTAGAAGGCTGCTGAAAATCTGGTGTTCTGGCCCCGGCTCCGTGGAGTCGGGGCCAGTCTTGTAGGCATGCAGGGGGAATGGGCCGGGGAGCCGGTCGGGCCGGATGTGTGGGAGACGTGCCGGGAGCTGATCCCGGCGGGGAGTGTGTTCGCGTTCCTGGCCGAGCACCGCGAGGTGCTGTTCCCGGCGGAGATGTTCGCGGACATGTATCCCTCGTCCAACGGCCGTCCGAGTCTGCCGCCACAGGTCCTGGCCGCGACCGTGGTGCTGCAGAGCCTGCACGGGCTGTCGGACTTCGAGGTCGTTCAGGAATTGCGGTGTGACCTGCGGTGGAAGGCCGCTTGCGGGCTCGGCCTGCACGACACCGCGTTCGATCCGTCGTTGTTGACGTACTTCCGGCGCCGCCTGCGCAACTCGGCCGATCCGACGCGGATCTTCACCAAGGTCAAGGAGGTCGTGGCCGCGACCGGGGTGCTCAAGGGCAAGCAGCGGCGGGCGCTGGACTCCACCGTCCTCGATGACGCGGTGGCCACCCAGGACACCGTCACCCAGATCATTTCCGCGATCCGGCGGGTGATCCGAGAGGTTCCCGGCGGCCAGGAGACGGCCGGCCGGTGGTGCACGGCCCACGACTACACCAACCCGGGCAAACCGAGGATCGCCTGGGACGACGAGACGGCCCGCGCCGCGCTGGTCGACGCGCTGGTCACCGACGCCCTCAACCTGCTCGGACACCTGCCCGAGCAGAACCTGGGCGAGAAGGCGGCGGACGCCGTCGGCCTGCTGGCCCTGGTCGCCGGACAGGACGTGGAACCCGCCAAGGACTCCGACGGCCGCGACGGCCGCTGGCGCATCGCCAAGCGCACAGCACCCGACCGGACGGTGTCCACCGTCGACCCCGACGCCCGGCACATCCACAAGAACCGCACCCGCCACCAGGACGGCTTCAAAGGACATGTCTCCTTCGAGCCGGAGACCGCACTGTTCACCGCCGTCGCCCTGACCGGCGGCTACGGGCCCGGCAACCACGAGGCCGCCATCGCCGCCGACCTGCTGGCCGACGAAGAAGAGGGCACGGAGTTAACCGTGCTCGGCGATTCCGCCTACGGCACCGGCGAACTGCGCGAGCGCCTTCAAGGCCAGGGCCACACCCTGGTGATCAAACCGCCGCCGATCCGGACGGCCGTCCCCGGCGGCTTCACCATCGACGACTTCCGCCTCGACCTGGCCGCCGGCACCGCGACCTGCCCGGCCGGACACACCGCCAACCTCGGGCAGGTCAAAGCAGACGGCGCCCGCACCGCCCAGTTCAAACGCCTCTGCGCCGACTGCCCCCTGCGGGAACGCTGCACCACCTCCAAGACCGGACGCACCGTGAACGTCCACCCCCAGCACGAACTGCTGGCCGCCGCCCGCCACCAGGCCGCCACCGACCCCGCCTGGCAGGACGAATACCGCCGATGGCGGCCCCCCGTCGAACGCGCCATCGCCTGGCTCGTCGGCAAAGGCAACCGCAGAGTCCCCCACCGCGGCGTGATCGCCAACAACATCTGGCTCCACCACCGCGCCGCCGCCCTCAACCTCCGCCGACTGATCAACCTCGGACTCACCCGGACCAGCACTACCTGGCACCTCACCCCCGCCACCGCATAGGGAAAGGGGCCATCCGGCCTCAGGCCGGACAGCCCCCAACAAGATTTTCAGCAGCCTTCTAGGCTTGTTCTTTTACCTCTGGCCTCGAACGTTGCCTCGTACAGGCTCGCTCGTCTGGGGATTCGCCGGGCATGCTGACGGCCTTCGTATGACCATGCGTTCCGCCACGGAATCACGTTCATACGAAGGCTGCAGAGGTGAGTGTGCTGGACCACGATGCCCGGCGGGATGCGTTCGACTTCACGTCCCACTTTCGGGAAGACCTGTTCGCGTGTCTGACCCGGCGCGGGGACGCGCTGTTCGAACTCACGGACGCGATGCTCTGCGAGGACGGGCCGGTGACCTCGCCGGTCGACCTGACACTGCTGGCCGAGCACCGGCGTGGGCACGGAGCGATGTACGATGCGCTCAACCGGGGCCGCATCGACGCAGACCGGTTGCGCAAGGCTCTGGCGATGCTGCCGCAGCCCAAGGCCGCCGACAACCGTCTGGTCCTGGCCGTCGATGTCTCCGCGTGGCTGCGCCCGGACGCGCCGACCAGCCCGGACCGTCTGTTCTGTCATGTCTACGGACGCTCGGGACGCTCTTCGGACCAGCTCATCCCTGGCTGGCCGTACTCGTTCGTGGCCGCGCTGGAGACGGGCCGCACCTCGTGGTGCCAGCTGCTCGACGCGGTCCGGCTCGGCCCCGACGACGACGTCGCCGAGGTCACCGCCGCCCAGGTCCGCCGTGTTGTCACCGACCTGGTCGACGGCGGCCAGTGGGAGGAGGGAGACCCGGACATCCTGGTCGTCTTCGACGCCGGCTACGACGCTCCGCGCATGGCCTACCTCCTTGACGGGCTCCCCGTCGAGGTGCTCGGGCGGATGCGCTCGGACCGGGTGATGCGCCGTCCGGCACCCTCGCTCAAGCAGTACGCCCTGGCCTACCCCCAGGGCGGCAGGCCGCCGAAGCACGGCAAGGAGTTCCGCTTCGCCAGGCCCGACACCTGGGGCGAGCCCGACGCGGAGACCGTGCAGGTCACCGACCGCTACGGCACCGCACAGGCGATGGCCTGGGACCGGATCCATCCTCGCCTCACCACTCGTTCCGCATGGATCGACCACGACGGTGAACTCCCCGTCATCGAAGGCACCCTGATCCGGCTGAAGGTCGACCACCTGCCCGGCGACCGTGAGCCGCTGCCCTTGTGGCTGTGGTCCTCGAAGACCGGCATGGCCGGCGAAGAAGTCGATCTGCGCTGGCAGGCTTTCCTTCGTCGCTTCGATTTGGAACACACCTTCCGCTTTGAGAAACAGACGCTCGGCTGGACGCGTCCCCGGCTCCGTACTCCCGAGGCGGCAGACCGGTGGACATGGATCGTCATCGCCGCGCACACCCAGCTCCGGCTCACCCGGCCCCTCGCCGCAGATCTCCGCCGCCCCTGGGAGAAGCCGGCCGAGCCCGGCCGGCTCACCCCGGCCCGAGTCCGCCGAGGGTTCAGGAACATCCGCCCCCACCTGCACAATCCGGCCCGTGCACCCAAACCGTCAACTCCAGGCCCAGGACGCCCACTTGGCTCCAAGAACCGACGGCCCGCCACTCGTTACGACGTGGGCAAAACGACCAGGCGGCCCGAAAGTATCGCGGAACGTAATCAACTCAAAGCTCGCAAACCATAAAAAACAAGCTAGGAGTAGACGCTGCCCGATGTCGCGGACTTCCGCCATGGAAGGGAACTGCTCAACGCGCTCCACTGGATGCTGCGGGGGCACCGGCACACCCCGCGCAGGCCGGCAGGGCAGTGGCGGCGCGGAGCGGGGTACGTGACGGACGCCCGCGACCCCAGCATCGCGGTCCACACGGCGCCGGACGCGGCCGAGGCGCCCGCGCCGACGGGTGAACTGGTCGAGTGGCTGAACGCGGACGACGACGCCCATCCGCTGGTACGGGCCGCCATGGCGCATCTGCACCTCGTCGCCATCCACCCGTGGGCCGACGGGAACGGCCGCATGTCCCGGTCCCTCCAGACGCTCGTGATCGCGAGAGAGGGAGGGCTCTGTCGGTAGCGGGTGATTCGAGTACGACGGAATCCGTCGAAGTACACTTAGACGGATTCCGTACGTGCCCGAGGTGTGGCCCGAGGTGTGGGAGGGGCGAGTGACGAAGAGCCTGCCGGTCAAGCCGGACGATGTGGTCGACCGGGACCGGGAGTGGGGTCTGCTCGCGGAGTTCCTCGCCGATCCGGACCCGGCGATGCGGCTCGGCATCGTGTCGGGGCGACGACGGCATGGCAAGTCGTACCTTCTGCATGCCCTGTCCGAGCAGGTCGGCGGCCTGTATGTCGCAGCGGTCCGGGAGGAGGGGCGGCTGATCGCGATCCAGCGGTTCAGTGACGCGGTCGCCACCCACGCCGGCCTGCGGCCGGGGAGCCTGCGCCTGACCGACTGGCGTGACGTCCTGTCCAACGCCCTTGAGGTGACGGCCCGTTCGGCGCACCCGCTGTTGGTGATCGACGAGTTGCCGTATCTGCTCCAGCACTCGCCCGAGATCCCGGGGCTGTTGCAGCAGCTCTACGACGAGCGCCAGCGCGGTGTCCGGCCCGGTGCCGGGCCGGGTCCGCGGCTGATCCTGTGCGGCTCGGCGATGAGCGTCATGCACGAACTGCTCTCGGGTACCAAGCCGCTGCGGGGACGCGCCGTGGTCGATCTACGGCTGGGCGCCTTCGACTACCGCGACAGCCGGGCCTTCTGGCAGATCACCGACCCGATGACCGCGCTGAAGGTACACGCGGTCCTGGGCGGGGCCCCCGGCTACCGGCCGGTGGCGGGGCGACCGCATCCGGACGACGGCTTCGACTCCTGGCTCACCCGGACGCTGCTGGACCCGGGGCGGGCGGTGTACTCGCGGACCGAGACCGAGTACCTGCTGCGCGAGGACCCAAGGATCACGCAGCACACGCTGTACTACGACATCCTCACCGCGATCGCGAACGGGGCCACCACACCCAGCAAGATCGGCGCCGCCCTGGAGCGCCCACGCAACGCCGTCGCCCACCCCCTCGGAGTTCTGGAGTCCACCGGATACATCCGGCGGGAACAGGACATCCTCCGCCCCAGGCACCCCGTCATCACGCTCGCCGACCCCGTCATCCGCTTCAACCAGCTCGTCACCCTCCCGCAGGCCGCCGCCGTGGAGCAGGGCCTCGCCGAGCAGGTGTGGCAGCACGCCGCTCCGACCTTCAACTCCAAGATCCTCGGACCTCACTTCGAGGATCTGGCACGCGACTTCACCCGCCGTTACGCCCACGCCCTGTTGCCCGGTGGACTGCCCGGCCCGGTCGGCACCACCGAGGTCGCCGACCAGGCCGCCCGGACGAAGCACGAGGTCGATGTCATCGCCCTGGCTGCCGGCGAGCGCCCGCAGGCTCCCCGGGCGAGGATCGCGCTGCTGGGCGAGGCCAAGGCGACCGCTGCCCGCCGGGGGACCGGTGACCTGGAGCGACTGGAACGCATCCGTGGTCTGCTCGCCGAGCAGGGCTACGACACAGCCGCCAGCACCCTGGCCCTGTACTCCCTGCACGGCTTCTACCCGGACCTGGTGGACTTGGCCGATCGCCGTGACGACCTCCTCCTGGTCGATCTGTCCACGCTCTACAGCGGCTGAAACCCGGATGCCGTCCGGGACAGCCCCGGGTTGGCTTGGGCCGGCCGGGCAGTGGCCGCGCGGGGCACCGGCTCGCCGCGGCGCGCGGGTGGGAGCGGTGGACCTTGGACGACGGCCGGGGCCGCCACCCCTGGCTGTATTAGTGCCTGAAGGGCCCCTGACCTGGGCTTTTGCGGCCTGGTCAGGGGTTTCCGGTTCGCTTCGGGTTCGGCCCCGATCTCGGTGTTTCTGCCTGTTTCCGGCCGCTGTTGGTCATGCGTTGGTCACATGCCTGACCGGAGTACAGCGCCTGCACGCGCAGTTCAGTGGTCCCTTACGGCAGATGGTTGCCGGACAGGTCCGTCACGGGCTGCCCCGTAAGGGACTGGGCGATCTGCCAGAGTTGGCCGCCGCGTGACGCCTTGACGAGCACTTTGTCTCCCGGCTGAAGAATGGTGTGCAGGAAGGCCGCGGCAGTCTTGATGTCACCCACCATTGCAACATCGGGGACACCCGCGTCGCCAGCGGCGAGGGCGAGCTGCTTTGCGAGGTCTCCGCCGATCGCGAGAACGAGGTCGATGCCGGCCTCGGCAGCGAAACGGCCCACCTCGCGGTGCGCCTCCACGGACTCGTCGCCCAGTTCAAGCATTTCCCCGAGCACGGCGATCCGTCGGCCGCCGGCCGTCTCAGGCGCTTCGGCACCCGCCTCGGTCATCAGGAGTCTCCGTCGATCAGGGGCGCGAACGTAATCGCGCGGCCAGTGTACGAGTGGGCCAGGCGGCTGAGCGGGGCTCGGTCATGCGTCTGGCCCCAGGCCGACGGGTCACGGAAGTGGATGATCGGGTCCGGGGCGTCCTCGTAGCCGCGAAGGATGATCAAGTGGCCACCCTTGCGGCCGTCATCGGGGAGTTGCTCGGTCACGGAGACGATCAGCGGCGCGGTGTCGAGTCGCCTCGTCAGCTCCTCGGCGAGTACCGGCTCGGCGGCCGACGGAACTCCCAGGTCGGTCGCCAGGCTTGCGATACCCGCGTGGAGCGCTCCGCGAGGTGTCAGAACTTCGTGTTTGACCGCGAGTTTCAGGAGTTCCGTGACCGTGGGCGCCTCTTGACCGTAGGCGAGCAGGATCATCCGGAGGGACGCCAGGCCGCACGCCCGGTTGGACCATTCGATCCTGTCCCCGAGTGCCCAGCCTCCGTGTTGATCCCATTCGGTAGAGGCGATGAGCTGACGGCACAGGGGGACATCGTGGACGCGCGGCACAGCGGCAGGGCTCCTACAGCGAGACAGCGGTCTCCCGGGTCGCCGTGGTGCCGGAGAACACGGGAGCGGGCAGGGGGACATCGTACGGCTGGCGGGTGAGCGCCTCGTGGAGCATCGCCAGCACCACATCGCTGTGGTTGAGGCCGCTCAGCACGGCACCGACGATGTAGTTGCTGCCCCATGACATGCCTGGCGTCGTGTTCACCTCCAGCGCGTACAGCTCACTGGCCCCCGTGACCATGAAGTCGACCCTCGCCTGACCGCGCAGGCCGAGCCCCTCCCACAGCGTCTTCGCGTGGCCGATCAGCCGCATCAGGACATCGGGAGTCAGGTCGGCGCGTTCGACGGACACGCTTCCCTTCGAGTCCGCGTCGAGCTTCGTCTCGGCTCGTAGTATTCGGCCTCGTGTACCCGGGTCTCCAGCGGGGGGAAGACCAGCACTTCACCTGTGGGCAGCTCCAGCATCCCCACGGTGACCGGCGTGCCGGGCGTGTAGGTCTCGACGAGCACCTGGCGGTTGTCGGCGCCGGAGGCAGCCCTGAGCGCTTCCGCGAGATGCACTTCCTCATGCACCAGGGTCATGCCGACGCTGGACCCCCCAAGCGGGTCCTTCACCATGACGCTGCCGCCATCCCATTCGGCCGGGCCGCCGGACCAGACGCGCCAGTCGGGGGTCGGGACTCCGAGGGTCTCCATGACGCGCTTGCAGAGGATCTTGTCGGCGGCCACTGCCGAAGCGGGGACGCCACTCCCGCAGTAGGGCACGCGCAGGTACTCCATGAGGCCCTGGAACTTGCCGTCCTCTCCGAACGGGCCGTGGAGGTTGGACAGGGCCACGTCGTAGCGACTCACCTCCTCGATGAAGTCGGGGCTGGTCGGGTCGAGGATCTTGAACCAGACCCCCAGGCTCGCGAGCGACTCGGCCAGCGCCGTGCTCGACCTCTGCTCGACCGGGCATTTCGTCGAGTAGAGCTGGTCCTCGGCGGACAGGGGGCCGTACACCACCGCGACCTTGAGACCCTGGTGCTCACGCCTCCAACCCCTCAAGCATCCGGTGGCACGCTGCACGGACTCCGCATCGGTGGAGTCGAGGAACTTCGTCACGAGAGAACTCCTTCGAAGACCTGAGTGACCGGACCGCCGACCCACCTGGTCTGCGGGCGGTCGGCGTGGGGGCGAACGATCAGCGGCTCTCCGGCCCGGTTCTGAACGGTCACGGTGCCGTCGGCGACCCGTCCGCGCATGGTGCCGACGACGGCCGCCGCGACCGCCCCACTGCCACAGGAGAGGGTCTCGGCCTCGACGCCGCGCTCGTACGTGCGGATCTTCAGCGTCTGGGGGCCGGCCGACTGCACGAAGTTCACGTTCGTACCGAGCGGGGAAAGCGCTTCGTGATACCGGATCAGGCGTCCCACGGTCACGGCGTCGATGGCATCGACATCCGGCACGAAGGCGACGACGTGCTCGGTGCCGGTGTGGAGTCCATCGAACCAGGCGAGACGCCCCTTGATCACGGTGCTCACCAGCCGGGGCTGGAGGGTGCCGACCTCGGCGGTGACCCACACGGCGTCCCGCCGCACCGCGGCCTCGTGGGTCACCCCGGCCATGATGAGCTGCAACTCCGTGACCCCGTAGAGCTGGTGCGCGTTCCACGCCGTACAGCGGAGGGCGTTGCCGCACATGGTGGCGGTCGAGCCGTCGGCGTTGAAGCACTCGACTTCGAGGAGCCGCCCGTCGTCGTCGCGGCGCCTGGTCACGACGAGGCCGTCAGCGCCGATTCCGGTACGGCGGGCACAGAGCCGCTCGACTTCTTTCGCCCAGTCCTTATTGCTACTGGGTGCGGGGTCGGACAGGAGGACAAAGTCGTTCCCCGCTCCATGGATCTTGCGGAAATGCATAGCAGAGCTCCTTGGTCCCCTTGCGGGGCGATGATGTTGGAGCCCGCCCGCTGCCGCGGATTCTGACCGGACGGGGGAGCCAGGTCGGGTACCCAAGGCGACAGCGGGCGGGGATCTGCACTCACCTCAGTTCGGTACGGCAGCCGCGACGCAGGAAGGCCGGCCGACGTGGCGAGGTGAGGAGCTGGCTACTCGATTCCCGGTTGCAGTTGTCCCGTGACGACCATCACCAGGAACGTGCAGATAGATCCCCAGACAAGGAGGGCAAGGAGGCCGCCCCAGAACCAGCCGTCCGAAGTGACCTTCCACCGACCGATCGACCTGGTGGTCCTCGGCCTGCGTGAGGTGCACTTCTTGACGGATGGCCTACTCGGAGGGGCAAGCTGGTTCCGGTCACGCATGAGGAGGCCCTTCCTCCCTCGTTGGGTGATCGAGTTGAGACCTGCCTCGCCTGCGACGTTCTTTGGCCGGACCGCGCGGGCGGGGCAGGGGGCTTCTCGGGCTGGCTGGTGGCCGCTTCCGTCGCCCCGAGAACAGCGGGGCGGAAGTCGGCGCACACGTCAGGCGGTACAGCCTCCGGCCTGCCTCGGTACCGGGTTGTCGGCCGAGTCGAGCCACACGGTGAAGTCGGCGCCACCCGTCGTCGTGAGGCCGAAGCGCTCGAATCCGGGACGGCCCTGGCCGTCCCACCAGCGCCAGGCCGCTTCCAGCTCATCCCACAGCCGACGGGGACCGGACTGCGCGATCACGTAGTTGTCCAGGTCGGGGGCGTAGTCGGCCGTGGCCCAGCTGGAGGCGTCACGAGTGCTGCCGAGCCAGAGCCGGTACCAGCCATCACGTACGGTCTGGTCCGGGTCCCTGTCCTCCACCGGCTCGCCATAGGCGACGCGGCAGAACAGATCCGGAACCTGAACGCCGATGGCGAACATGTGAATCCAGTCGCCCACGTTGTCCGGAGACAACTCGGTGACCGTCAGGTCGGCGTCGGCCGGCCAGTCCTGACCACCGAGACGGTCAGGGATCTGGGGGAACTGCTTGCGTTGCCGCGAGATGCGCATGAACGCCGATGACCGGGTGAAGTGCCCATGTGCGACGCCGGACTCGTCGACCGTCAGTCGGACTACCCCCTCGCCGCCGTACCCCGGTCCCCAGGGGGCGACGATGATCGAACCCGGCTTGGCCTGGCCGATCCATTGGGTGGGAATCTCGCCGACCGAGCAGGTCGCGAGGATGCGGTCGTACGGCGACTTCTTCCCGTACCCGTGGGTCCCGTCGCCGATGATGATGCGGGGAGCGAAGTCGCAGTCGTAGAGGCGCCCCCGCGCGGCCTGAGCCAACTCGGGGTCGACCTCGACGGTGAAGACGTTCTGGTCACCGAGTCGGTGACACAGCAGCGCGGTGTTCCACCCGGTACCCGTGCCAATCTCCAACACGCGGTGCCCAGGCTCCACGTCGAGGTCGTGAAGCATCGAGAAGACCATCGTCGGCATGGACGAAGAAGACGTGGGCGTGCGCCCACGCCCCGCCCCGTCGTAGCTGCCTCGGTCCCACTGCGTCGTGATCGGCGCGTCCGTCCAGGCGGCCTGGCGCCACAGCTCCGGGCTCTCGGAGCGTAAGACACGGTCGTCCTGACGGTTCATGCCGGCCCGGCCGGGCCAGATCGCGTCCGGGAGGAACTTGTCCCTCGGGCAGGCCGTAAAGGCGGGAAGCCAGTCGGAGGTGAGGACCCCCTTGCTGACCAGCTCCGTCGCGAGGGACTCTTGCGTGGCGGGGGTCGCGGTCTCTTCGGTCATCTACTTGCCGTCCGCCGGACCCTGGCCGTCGTTGGTGTTACCGCCCTCGTCGGAACCGCCGCCGCCGTGCTTGTTCCCGCTGTTCGAGTCGTCCTGGGCGTTGCCACCGTCGGCCTTGAGCATCCACCAGGTGCGCACGAGGTACCTCCTTGTTGCAGTCGGCTCACTGTCTGTAACTAGAGAACCGTGGAGGATCAAGATCAGTTAACACAGCGCTTGCACAACTGCAATGCGCCAGGCTCTAGTTGCTGTTGCCGGGCTTCTTGACATGGAAGAGTAGCTACATGGAGAGCACCCCCACCGCCGGTGAGAACATCGCCGTACTGCGCAAGGCTCGTGAGATGGGCCAAACGAAGCTGGCTCGGGAAGCAAAGATTTCCGTCTCCTATCTGACGAAGGTCGAGACTGGGCTCCGGCCGGCCACACCTCCCGTGGTTGCGGCCATCGCGAAGGCTCTCCACGTCCCCACCGCCCGCATTTACGGGCAGCCGTTTCTCGGGCCCTCGGAGCAAGCCGATCTCCTCAATGACCTGCGTGGTGCCGTTCGTCGGCACACTCTGCCCAAGGAGGACACGCCGCCGCTTGACGAGCTCGCGGCCAGCCTCAAAGGTGCGGCCGATCTGCGGGCGGAAACCCGCTACCTCCAGTTGCTGCGAGTTCTGCCGAAACTGCTGGGGCAGGCGACAGCGACCGCGATCGACGCAAGGGGCGATGCTCAAGCCTGGGGGCAGGTGGCTGATCTGTACGGATGCGCCTACGCAGTGGCTCACCGCCTGGCGCAGCCGGATCTCGCGGACATGATCGTCTCCCGGCAGCAGTGGGCCGCCCAGCAGACCTGGAACCCGACAGCCGAGGCCGCAGCCGCGTGGAATGAGGCCGGAACGTTCCAGTCGGCGGGGCAGTACGACGACGGGCTCGCGATCGTTGAGCGTGCCATCTCGAAGTACGAGTCCGCCGGAGGGAACGGGCCGGAGTACGTCATAGCGCTCGGCTCGCTCCACCTCCGGGGAGTCGTGCTCGCTTCCCGCCACAAGGACAAGAACGCCACCGCGGATCACCTCCTCAGGGCAAAGACGCTCGCCGGACAGCTCGACGGCGACCTCTTGCGGCACAACCTCACCTTCGGTGCCGGGAATACAGCCCTCTACGAACTCGCGGCCCATATCGAGCTGGATCAGCCGAACAAGGCGACCGCGATGTCCGACCCGCTGATGCTGACTCCGCCGCCGGGCCTCAAGCCGAACCGCGTGGGGCGCCTCTACATCGACGTGGCCAGGGCCAGGCTCGCCACCAAGGATCTTCATGGCGCGGAGGAGGCACTGAAGAAGGCGTTCGAGATCTCTCCACAGATGGCCGAGATCCACCCGATGAGCCGCGAAGTGCTGCGAGTTCTCTTCGTCATGCACCAGCGGAGCCGCCCCGACCTGATGACGATGGCCAAGCGGACAGGGCTCGCCTCGTGAGCGATCTCTGAAGTAGACGAGGGCCCCGCCTCCATCGGAGCCTTCCTCGCGTCGTCGACTCTCACTGCATGGCCGACTGGTCCGCCAACGCGTCGTAGCGGTCCACGCGGGCCTGCCACTCAGGTATGCCGCGATCTTCCCGACGCCGCACTCGATCCGGTAGCACACGGCGAGGCCGCTGACGCCGTCGCGGGCGGCGGTCAAGTCGTCCGGCCCGTTGGCCACGCCGTTGGTCACACAGACGCCCCGCCTCCTGGCACATGCCTGGCGAGAAGGCAGGGCGTACGCGAGACGGCCGGGGCCGCCACCCCCCACAGGAGAGGCCCCGGCCGTCGCGCGGACGGGCCGCGCGGCGGCCCGTACTCCCTTCAGCGCCGGGCGCGCGATTTGTGTCACACCCCGCAGCCGACCACTGCGTCACGAGTTAGTTGCATCTTGTACCTGTCCGCTGAGCGCATGGACGAGGAGAGGTTTCAGGCCGTAACGTGCCTTTCGCGCCGGACTGCCAGGTCGGGGTGACCTCTGGGGCGGCGTACGACCTGATCGGTGCGCAAGAGGGGCGCGGTGCTGGGGGACGACGCGGAGCTGACTGCCGCGGTGCTTGCGGCGCAGGACGGGGACGAGACCGCGTTCCGGACTGTGTACCGCGCGGTGCACCCGCGGCTGCTCGGGTACGTCCGCACACTGGTGGGCGAGCCCGACGCCGAGGACGTCGCGTCCGAGGCCTGGCTCCAGATAGCGCGCGACCTCGACCGGTTCGACGGCGACGCCGACCGCTTCCGCGGCTGGGCCGCCCGGATAGCCCGCAACCGCGCCCTCGACCACATCCGCATGCGCGGACGCCGGCCGGCGATCGGCGGGGACGAGACCGAGCTGACCGGCAAGGCCGCGGAGTCCGACACCGCCGGAGAGGCCATCGAGGCCCTGGCCACCGGCCGCACCCTCTCCCTCATCGCCCGGCTCCCGCAGGAACAGGCCGAGGCCGTCGTGTTGCGGGTGGTCGTCGGCCTCGACGCCAAGTCCGCCGCCGAGACGCTCGGCAAGCGCGCCGGAGCGGTCCGTACGGCCGCGCACCGCGGGCTGAAACGGCTCGCCGAGCTGCTCGGCGACGATCCGGAATCCACCGGCGGGCTCGACGCCATGCCCTCACCGCGAGAACCACACGACCGGACGGTGACGTCCGCGAGTGTGACGCATCCGCGCGCGAGGACGCAGAAGGACATGTGATGGCCGACGAGCAGTACGGGTGGCTGGACCGCGAAACAGCGGAGCGCATGCTGCGCGGAGAGCCACCGGAGGCTGTCGGCGCCGACGCGCGCGAGCAGGCCGCCAGACTCGCCGAAGCACTCGGCGAGCTCTCCGCGAAACCCCCTCCGACCAGCGACGAACTCCCTGGCGAGGCCGCCGCGCTGGCCGCCTTCCGGGCTGCCCGCGCGGACCGTACGACGGCCCGTGCCGAAGTCCTCGGCGCCTTGGGGGGCGGCGGCCGCGACGCCGGGCTGTACCGCCTCGGCGCCGCCGCGCCGGCCGCGGCCCGGCCGCGCTGGACGGGCCCGCTGCGCTACGTCCTGGCCGCCGCGCTGGCCGTCGGCACGGTCGGCGGCGTGGCCGTCGCGACCGGAACCGGAGTGCTGCCGACGCCGTTCGAGCCCACCGCACCCGGTCCCGTCGCCTCGGTCACCACGGACGAGGCCTCGCTGCGTCCGCCGGCGACGGCGTCGCCGGACGGGACCGGCCTGCCGGGTACGCCCGGGGGCGGCCCCGGTGCGGGCGCCGGTGCCGGGGCCGGGTCCCGTGCCGGGGCCGGCCGTGACACGGCCCGCGACGGCGGCGACGCGCCCGGTGAACGGCCCACCGCCACCGTGCCCGGCGACGGCAGGGGGAGCGGCGGCGGGAGTGCCCCGACCGACGGGGAGACGGTCGCCGCCTGCCGTGCCGTACGCGACGGGCGGCCCCTCGCCACGAGGCTGCAGCACGCGCTGGAAGGCGCCGCGGGGGGCGCGGGCCGGGTGCGGACCTACTGCGAGGGGCTGCTCGCGGAGGCCGGTTCCGCCGCCGCCGGCGGGAGCGGTGTGCGGGACGGCTCCGGAGAGCGGGGCCGGGGCGAGGGCGACCGGGGCCAGGGCGGTCGGGGCGAGCGTGACGGCGGCGAGGGCGGTCGGGGCGAGGGTGATCGCGAGAGCGATCGGAGGGGTGGGGGTTCCGGCTCCGGGGACCACCACCCGGGGCACGGGGACGAGGGGCACGGGCACGAGGGGCACGGGCACGAGGGGCACGGGCACGACGAGGGGCACGGGGACGAGGGGCACGGGCGTGCGCACGGGCGGTGGGGCCGCTCGGACGCCCGGGATGCGGGTGAGCGCGGCTGACGCCGCGGGGGCCTGCCGTCGGCAGTCGTGCTCGGCCGTGGGCCGGGCGCGGGTCGTGTGCGGCCGGTCGTGCGGTTCCCCGAACCCCTGAGGGGGGCGGTCGGGCAGTTCCCCGCGCTCCTGAAGGGCTGGTCGCACAGTTCCCCGCGTCCCCCTGAGGGGCGCGCTCGTTCTCCGGTGCGGGTGCGGGTGCGGGTGCGGGTGCGGGTGCGGGTGCGGGTGCGGGTGCGGCGTTCGCCGGCCGGGCGGTTCCCCGCGCCTGCGAAAACGGTCTGAGCTGCGGTGACGGGGGTCTTCTGAGGTTTCCCCCGAGTAGGTGTGACGTTTTCTCGCGGGGTGGCGCAGTAGTAGGTGAGCCGACTGGTCATCGGCCCTCGCACAGAGCCGGGGTTCCCCCCGTACCCCAGGGCTCGTGCACCCGGCGCGGGTGGGACACGTTCCCCCGGTCCCACCCGCGCCCACACTCCTCACCGGTGCACGACGACCTTGTCGCCGCTGCGCACCCGGGCGAACAGGCCGGCGATCGCCGCCTGGTCGCGTACGTTCACACAGCCGTGCGAGGCACCCGCGTAGCCGCGGGCGGCGAAGTCGGCCGAGCAGTGCGCCGAGCAGTGCACCGCCGCACCTGACCGGTCGCGCACGACGTTGCCACGTTGTGAGCAAGGTCCCAGCGTGGGGCACTCCACCGGGGAGCACGCCCGCCGCTACAGTCCGTGGCGAAGGCCTGCCGTACCGGCAGGTAGTTCAGTGACGCGGAGGCACACCATGGCACGCGAGTCGGAGTCCGGACTCCCCATCGAGCCCGTGTACGGGCCGGACGGGCTCCAGGACTGGGACCCGGCGGAGAAACTGGGCGAGCCGGGCAGGTACCCGTTCACCCGTGGTGTGTACCCGTCGATGTACACCGGCCGCCCCTGGACCATGCGCCAGTACGCCGGGTTCGGCACGGCCACCGAGTCGAACGCCCGCTACAAGCAGCTCATCGCCAACGGCACCATGGGCCTGTCGGTCGCCTTCGACCTGCCCACCCAGATGGGCCACGACTCCGACGCCCCGATCGCGCACGGCGAGGTCGGCAAGGTCGGCGTGGCCATCGACTCGGTCGACGACATGCGGGTCCTGTTCGGCGGCATCCCGCTGGACAAGGTGTCGACGTCGATGACGATCAACGCCCCCGCCGCGCTGCTCCTGCTGCTGTACCAGCTGGTCGCCGAGGAGCAGGGCGTCAGCGCCGACCAGCTCACCGGCACCATCCAGAACGACGTGCTGAAGGAGTACATCGCGCGCGGGACGTACATCTTCCCGCCCAAGCCCTCCCTGCGGCTGATCGCGGACATCTTCAAGTACTGCCGGGCCGAGATCCCCAAGTGGAACACCATCTCGATCTCCGGCTACCACATGGCGGAGGCCGGTGCCTCGCCCGCGCAGGAGATCGCCTTCACCCTCGCCGACGGCATCGAGTACGTCCGTACCGCCGTCGCCGCCGGCATGGACGTCGACGACTTCGCGCCCCGCCTGTCGTTCTTCTTCGTCGCCCGGACGACCATCCTGGAGGAGGTCGCCAAGTTCCGCGCCGCGCGCCGGATCTGGGCCCGGGTCATGAAGGAGGAGTTCGGCGCGAAGAACCCCAAGTCGATGATGCTGCGCTTCCACACCCAGACCGCGGGCGTGCAGCTCACCGCGCAGCAGCCGGAGGTGAACCTGGTCCGGGTCGCCGTCCAGGGCCTCGCGGCCGTGCTCGGCGGCACCCAGTCGCTGCACACCAACTCCTTCGACGAGGCCATCGCGCTGCCCACCGACAAGTCGGCGCGGCTGGCGCTGCGCACCCAGCAGGTGCTGGCCTACGAGACGGACGTCACGGCCACCGTCGACCCGTTCGCCGGCTCCTACGTCATCGAGACGATGACCGACGAGGTGGAGGCGGCCGCGCTGGAGCTGATGCGGAAGGTCGAGGACCTCGGCGGCGCGGTCACGGCGATCGAACACGGCTTCCAGAAGGCCGAGATCGAGCGCAACGCCTACCGCATCGCCCAGGAGACCGACTCCGCCGAACGCGTCGTGGTCGGCGTCAACCGCTTCCAGCTCGACGAGGAGGAGCCCTACGAGCCCCTCCGGGTCGACCCGGCCATCGAGGCCCGCCAGGCGGAGCGGCTCGCCACGCTGCGCGCCGAGCGGGACCAGGCCGCCGTGGACGCCGCCCTGGAGGCGCTGCGGAAGGCCGCCGAGGGTGAGGACAACGTCCTGTACCCGATGAAGGACGCCCTGAAGGCCCGCGCCACCGTCGGCGAGGTCTGCAACGCCCTGCGCGCGGTGTGGGGCACGTACGTCCCCTCGGACGCGTTCTGACCGATCGGGCGGGCCCGCTGACCGACTGCCGGACGGCCGGGGGAGTCCGGGGGGAGTCCGGGGGGGGGGACTCCGGGGGAGTCCGGAGGGAGTGTCGTATCCGCGTGCGACACTCCCTTCCATGTTCGGAGTCATCGACCTCCCCACCTATCTGGCCGGTCTCGTCCTGATCGTCCTGCTGCCCGGCCCCAACTCCCTCTACGTCCTCTCGGTCGCCGCCCGCAAGGGCGTGCGCACCGGATACCTGGCCGCGGCCGGCGTCTTCACCGGGGACGCCGTCCTGATGACGCTGGCGGCGCTCGGCGCGGCCTCCGTGCTCACCACCACGCCCCTGCTGTTCATGGTCGTCAAGTACGCCGGTGCCGCGTACCTGGCCTGGATGGCGCTCGGGATGCTGCGCTCGGCGTGGGGCATGTGGCGGACGCGTGCCGAGCGGCCCCTGGCGGAGGCGGTCGCCGCGGCGGCCGACCCGGCGGCCGAGGAGCGCCCCTACCGGCGGGCGCTGATCGTCTCCCTGCTCAACCCGAAGGCGATCCTGTTCCTGATCTCCTTCTTCGTGCAGTTCGTCGACCCGCACTACGCCTACCCGGCGCTGTCCTTCGTCGTCCTGGGCGTCCTGCTGCAGACGGCCAGCTTCCTCTACCTGTCGCTGCTGATATTCGGCGGCACGCGGCTGGCCGACGCGTTCCGGCGCCGCCGGCGGCTCGCGGCGGGCGCCACGTCCGCGGCGGGGGCGGTCTTCCTGGGCTTCGCGGTGAAGCTGTCCCTCGCGGGCGCGTAGCCGCACACCGCCGCACGCGCCGCACACCGCCGCACGCGCCGCACACCGCCGCACGCGCCGCGCACCGCCGCGCACGGCCGCGCGGGGAGTGCGGCCGTGGGAGGCGGCCGGGCGGTCGGTGGTCCCGAAGGGGAGGCCCGCGGCCACGGACCGGGCGCGAGGCCCCTCGGGCCGCGGCCCGGGGGCGGCCCGGGCGCGTGGCCGCCGGGGGCCGGTGCGGCCGGCCCCCGGCGGACGGGGACCGGGGGAGGGCCGAGCTCAGTGCTTCGGGTACGGCAGCGGACGGGCCAGCGCGTCGCGCAGCAGCGGGGTCGCCGGGCGCTCCACGCACCGGTTCAGCAGCCACGCCAGGAGCAGCATGCACGCCAGTGTCGCGGCGAGCGTCGCATGGGCGGGCATCCCCAGGCGCTGGTGGAAGGCCTCCACGGCCACCCAGCCCAGATGCTCGTGCACCAGGTAGAACGGGTACGTCAGCGCGCCCGCGACCGTCAGCCAGCGCCAGTCGGCCCGGCGCAGCCAGCCCAGCGCCACCGCGAGCACCGCGACGAAGCCGAAGGTGACGACCGCGATGATCACGTACGCCGAGCGGTAGGAGAAGTGGCCCGGGCCGGGCCGGTGCCACAGGTCGGCGACCGCGTAGTGCTGCCCGGTCAGCCAGCTCACCGCGACGATGCCCCACGCGGTGACGTCCCTGCGGTCGCGGTGCAGCAGGTAGATGCCGATGCCGCCGATGAAGAACGGCGCGTACTCGGGCATCAGCACCAGGTCCAGCAGCGGCTCGCCCGCCGCGTCGGCGACCGCCGCGGCCATCGTCCACACCACGCAGAACAGCACCACCCGCCGCCGGTTCGCGCCCGGCAGCACGATGCACAGCGCGAACAGGGCGTAGAAGCGGACCTCCACCCACAGCGTCCAGCACACCCCGAGCACCCGGTCGGCACCCAGCGGCTGCTGAAGCAGTGTCAGGTTCAGCAGGGCGTCGCTCGGCGAGACCGCGTGGTAGGCCACCACCGGCAGCGCGAACACGGCCGTGACGAGGACGACGGCCACCCAGTAGGCGGGCATCAGCCGCGACACGCGCGAGGCGAAGAAGGAGCGCAGCGGGCGGCCCCAGCCGCTCATGCAGATCACGAACCCGCTGATGACGAAGAAGATCTCCACGCCGAGACAGCCGTAGGCGAACCACGCGTGCAGCGTGGGGAACTGGGTCTTCGGCGAGGAGCCCCAGGCCCGGGTGATCTCGCCGCCGCGGCCGCCGTAGTGGTAGAAGGCCACCATCAGCGCGGCCAGCAGCCGCAGTCCGTCGAGCGCGCGCAGCCGTCCCCCGGGCTTTTCCGTCTTCGCCGGAACGTTCCCGCGGGACATCCCGCCGGCCGGGGCCGGGGCGGGCTGGGGCGCCGGAGTTCCGACGACCGTTTCGGTCATGGAGCCATTCCTCGTCAGTCACCGGAGATGTCAACAGGCCAACCCTAGATGTCACCTCGCGGAATTCCGTTCGAGCGAGGCACGATTTGCTCGCCGGTCCCGAGTGGTTCACCTTCCCGTCGCATTGGTTTCTTACTGTTCAGGGACCTTCACCCATGCTTTGGCATCTTGTTTGCCTTCTCAGCCTCACCCCAGAGCAGGAGCACCATGACGAGGGTTCGCAGCAGATGGTCACGTCCCCGGACCGGGGATCTGGCATCATCCGCGCCCACGGACGCAGGCCCGCCGACCGCCCAGGTCACCCCGGCCGAGCTGGACGACTGCCTGCGCGCGTGCGCCGTGCACAGCGGCAAGCTCGTCGGCAGCCTCGACCCCCGGCGGGTCGCCCTGGCCGAGCAGCTGCGCCGGCTGCTCGCCCTCTGGGCCGCGCAGGAGCAGGCCGCGCCCGCCCCGAGCGGCGCGGGCGCGCTGCTCCGACGCAGCGTCAAGGGCTCCGGCGCCACCGTCGGCAACGACCTCCTCGACGCCCTGCTCGGTGTCGGCACCAAGGCCCTGGACTGCGGGTACGACGACGAGCTGAACCTCGCGCTGCTCATCAGCGACACCGTGCTGACCCTGCGCAAGAACTCCCGCGCCGGCTGGCGGCTGCGCGGCCGCCTGCTGGAGGCCATGGGCCACCCGGCCGCGGCCGTCGAGGCCTTCGACCGCTACCTCGCGCTCACCGACGACGACGGCTTCGGGGTCCGCGCCAAGGTGGCCGGCCTGCGCCTCGCCGAGGACAAGCGGTCCGCACTGCTCGCCCTGCTGCGCACCACCGTGCCCGCCGCCGCGCAGTTCGCCGGCCGGCCCGCCACCGACAGCTGGGCGGACGGACTCGCCGCGCAGGCGGACGGCGACTGGGAGAGCGCGCAGGCCCGCCTCGTGGGGGCGCTGCTCGCCATGGACGCCGCCGACGCGCCCGAACCGGACTTCCAGGAGGCCCTCGGCCACTACCTGGACCTCGCCACCGGCGCTCAGGCCCGGCCCACGGCCGAACTCACGGAGGCCATAGGCCTGTTCGCCGAGCAGCGGCGCAACCGCATGCGCGGCCCGGTGCCCGACCCCACCTACGGCGGCGTCGAGTGGATCAGCCTCGGCGAGTTCCGCAACCGCATCGCCGGCAGGTCCATCGCGCTCATCGCCAACTCCGGCAAGGTCGGCACGAGTGCGATGGGCGCCGAGATCGACGCCTACGACCTCGTGGTCCGCTTCAACTCGTACCGGATCGACGCCGCCCACACCGGCCGCCGCACCGACATCCACGCCACCATCCACAAGCACGGCTTCAACTGGGAGAAGCACGTCGACACCCGGCTGATCTTCGGCGGGATCTCCGGCGACTGGAAGTACTCCCTGCGCACCCGGCTCGTGCCCGGCGCCCAGAAGTACCTCGGCGACGAGTCGCTGCGCTGGCCGGTGCGCAACATCGGCAAGCTCGGCACCGACGTCTGGCCCGCCATCCCCACCAGCGGCTTCAACATGCTGTGGCTGCTCGACTTCCTCGACGTCAGCCCCACCCTGGACCTGATCGGTTTCGACTTCTACGAGTCCGGCGCCTACCGCATCGACGCCGCCATGAAGATGCCCATCACGTCCGTGCACGAATACACCAGCGAGAAGGCGTGGGTCATGGAACGGGCCCAGAGCGTCTCCGGCATGAGGATCTCCCTGCGATGACCGCCACCCCCATATCCGCCGCGCCGAGCCGGACCGCCCCGGCCGGCGCCGCCCCGGCCACCGACGCCCGCACCCTCACGGGCAAGCGCCGCATCGCCTTCGCGAGCTTCGTCGACGAGAACTACCTGCCGGGCTTCCTCGTCCTGCTGCGCTCCCTCGCCCTGACCAACCCGGGCGTGTGCGAGGACTTCATCGTCCTGCACGACGACCTCAAGCCGTCCTCCGTCGCGCAGATCCGCGCCCTGCACCCGCGGGTCGACTTCCGCCGCGTCGACGCCGACCACTACGACTCGTACGCCAAGGGCGACCAGGACAACTACCTGGTCCGCAAGGCGTACTTCATCCTCGACGTCTTCAAGATCCGCGACTACGACACCGTGATCACCCTGGACACCGACATGGTCGTCCTCGGCTCCCTCGCGGAACTGCTCTGCCTGCGCGAGGGCCTGGCCGCCGTACCGCAGTTCTTCTACGGCCAGCACAAGCTGAACTCCGGCCTGCTCGTCATCCAGCGGGAATACCTCACCGACGCGTTCTACGCGAAGATCGACAAGGTCGGCCGCGAGGGCTCCTACGAGCTCGACAAGCACGACCAGGGCATCCTCAACGCGGTCCTCGACGGCGACTTCGTCCGCCTCGACCCCAGGTACAACTTCGTCAAGCGCCGCCTGTCCGGCGACCTGGAGGTCCCCGAGGACACCGCCGTCCTGCACTTCACCGGCCGCCACAAGCCCTGGCAGGGCGGCGAGGCCGGCTACACCAGGGCCCAGGAGCGCTGGAGCGAGTTCGACCTCAGCGACGCCGAGCTGCACGCCGCCTACCTCACCGGCGGCGGCACCCTCCACCGCGACCTCCTGGTCCACTTCGGCACCCCGCACGTGGAACGCACCGGCCACGTCGACACCGCCCGCCGGGTCGCCCTCGCCCACATCGGCGCCGGGGAGTACCAGGCCGCCGTCGACATCATGGAGCGCGTCCACATACCCGTCGACGAGGCCTGGCCGCACGAGGTGTACGGACACGCCCTGATGAGCGTCTCCCGCTACGACGAGGCCCGCGCCCAGCTCCTGCTGGCCTGCGCCGCCCCCAACCGGGCCGCCACCGCCCTCGCCCGGCTGGCCCAGATCGCCTGGGTGCACGGCGACGACGCCACCGCGCAGCGGCACGCCCTGCAGGGCCTCACCGTCGACCCCACGCACCGCGCCAGCCGCATCTGGCACCAGCGCGCCCTCGGTGTCCCCACCCAGCAGCAGGGCAGCGCCGACCAGCAGCTCGCCCACGTCGCCTTCTACATGGACCGCCAGGGCAACGCCGGCGACAAGCTCCTGCCGGAGAGCGTCCGGCTCGCCTTCGACCCGGACCCCGGCCCCCGGCGCTGGCACTCCGTGCACGCCCACCGGCTGTTCGACGAGGCCGCCCTGGAGCGCGTCAACTCCCGCCGCGGCCTGGTCATCGGCGGCGGCGGCCTGTTCATCCCGGACACCATGCCCAACGGCAACAGCGCCTGGCAGTGGAACGTCCCCGACGAACTCCTCGACCGCATCGACGTGCCCGTCGCGGTGTACGCGGTCGGCTTCAACGCCTTCGACGGGCAGTCCTACCGCGCCCAGCGCTTCCGCGAGTCGCTGCGCAGGCTGGTGGAGAAGTCGTCCTTCTTCGGCCTGCGCAACCACGGCTCCATCGCCAAGGTGCGCGCCATGATCCCCGAGCACCTGCACCACAAGGTCCGCTTCCAGCCCTGCCCGACGACGGTCACCCGCCAGCTCGTCCCCGACTGGAAGGACCCGGCCCAGCGCGACGACACCATCCTCGTCAACGCCGCCTACGACCGCGCGGGCCTGCGCTTCGGCCACGACTACGGCTACTTCCTCGCCCAGATGGCGCAGGCCGTCAAGGGCCTCGGCGCCCTCGCCGAGGTGAAGATCGTCGCGCACTCCCTCGACGACGAGAAGCTCGCCTTCGACCTGCGCCGCGTCCACGGGGTGTCGCTGCCCGTCATCCCGATGTACGACTTCGAGAACGACGAGATCCGCGACCTCTACGCCCGCACCAAGCTGGTCATCGGCATGCGCGGCCACGCGGGCATGATCCCGTTCGGCTGCGGCACGCCCGTCATCAGCCTGATCTCGCACCCGAAGATGGCGTACTTCCTCGCCGACATCGAGCGGCCCGAGTGGGGCGTGTCCGTCCACGACCGCGACCTCGCCGCCCGCCTCGTCGAACGCTCCACCGACCTCCTCGCCGACCACGCCGGGACGGTCGCCGACGTCCACGCCCGCCAGCAGGAACTCTGGAAGATCACCCAGGCCAACGCGGCAGACCTCCGCACCCTCCTGGCCTGACACCCCCTTGAGGGCCCCCACCGCGCCGCACCCCGGCCGGAGGGGGCCCTCCCCCACGCCACCCCCAGCTCGCGCCACATCGGGCGGACGCCGTTTCGCTCAGGCGAGCTCCGCCCTCAGGAACGCGGGGAACCGCGCGGGCGGCCAGGACGGCGCCGCAGTCGGCGGGCGGCAGGCGGGAGGGGCGGCAAGAGGCCTCGGCGGGGCAACGCCGTGCGGGCGCGCCCCAGGGGCGCGGGGAACCGCGCGACCGGCCACGACGGACCCGCAGCCGGTGAACGGCGGAGGCGCAGCCGGGGAGCCGCGACCGTGTCGCAGCCGGCCGAAGGGGCTGCAGGGGCTCAAGGGGCGGAGGGGCTCAAGGGGCGAAGGGGCGGAGGGGCGCAGGCTCCGTCAGCCCGGGTGGGGGACGGCGCGCAGGCGGTGGACGTCCCGGGCGGAGCCGGTCACGCCCGACAGGAAGCCCTGGGCGCGGGGCGACGCGCTCCGGGTCAGCCACGCGGGGTCGATGTCGCAGACGGCCACCCGCACCTGGGTCCCGGCCAGCGCCAGCGGCAACGTGTGCACGACGGTGGAGGGGAAGCTGAGGATCGTGCGCCCGATCGGCCCGCGGCGCGCGATCAGCTCCAGCGGCAGATCGGGCCGGACGATCTCCAGCTCCGTCTCCACCGAGAGCCGGTGCAGCTTCTCCGCACTCTCCCGGCGGTGGGCGAAGTACCGCGCCACACCGTGGATCTTGGCGAGGCGGCCGACCGCCTCCAGGTAGCTGTCCCCGTCGACCACGCCCGTCTCGACCAGCGACGTGCCCACCATGTCGGCCCCCTTGGTGAGCCGGGGCGGCCCGAACCGGGCCCGGGTCCACGCGAAGCGGTTCGCGGTGACGGTGACCCCCTTTGGGGCCTCCTCGATCGGCATCGAGGAGAACACCTCGACGCCCCGCCCCGCCCCCGGCGTGAGGCGGCGCCGCGCGGCCGCGGACACCGGGGCGAGCACCAGGTCGCGCGGCCCGCGCCGGCTGCCCTTGCGGTGCCAGCGCACCAGCCGCTCCCCGCGGGCGAGCTGGGTGATGAACTCCATCGTCGCGGTGCCGTCGTCGACGACGACGACCTCGCTCGCGGAGGCGAAGGTCAGCAGCAGCTGGACGTACCGGGAGAAGGGGTCGCCCAGGACGATCCGGTCCGCCCGGCGCAGCGGCCCCATCAGGCCGCCGACGGTCTGGAAGGGGGCCGCGGTGCCGCCGCGGGCCTCCTCCCAGCGGACCTCGTAGCCCTCCTCGCGGGCCAGTTCCGACATCCGGCGGAGCTGGCCGCGGGTCATCGGGTCGACGGGCGAGAGGACCACGAGTGTGAGCCCCGCGCCGGGCGCACGGGTGTGCGCCCACTCCAGTACGTTCAGCAGCTGTACCGGGCTCTCGATGAACGCGAGAGTGCGGGGGCCGGCTTCACCGGCGCGGGGGCTCATTCGCGGTACGACCGTCCCGTCGTAGATGGATCGTGATCCGGGTTTGCTCAGACCTGGACCGGCTCGCCGGCTGCGGCGGCGATCTCCGCCTCGGCGACGACACCGGTGACGCGGCGCAGCTTCTTCATCGGGCCGAGCTCGGAGTCGTAGACCTTCTTGACGCCGTCGCCGAGGGAGGCCTCGATGGTGCGGATGTCGCGGACGAGGCGGGTGAGGCCCTGCGGCTCGACGGAGGCGGCCTGGTCGGAGCCCCACATCGCGCGGTCCAGGGTGATGTGGCGCTCGACGAACACCGCGCCGAGGGCGACCGCGGCCAGCGTGGTCTGCAGGCCCGTCTCGTGGCCGGAGTAGCCGATCGGGACGTTCGGGTACTCCTTCTCCAGCGTGTTGATCACGCGGAGGTTCAGCTCCTCGGCCTTCGCCGGGTAGGTGGAGGTGGCGTGGCACATGACGATGTTGTCGCTGCCCAGCACCTCCACCGCGTGGCGGATCTGCCTCGGGCTCGACATGCCGGTGGACAGGATGACCGCGCGGCCGGTGGCGCGCAGGGCGCGCAGCAGCTCGTCGTCGGTCAGCGACGCGGACGCCACCTTGTGGGCCGGGACGTCGAACTTCTCCAGGAAGGCGACGGCCTCGGTGTCCCACGGGGAGGCGAACCAGTCGATCCCCTTCTCCTTGCAGTACGCGTCGATCCGGCCGTACTCGTCCGCACCGAACTCCACGCGGTGGCGGTAGTCGATGTAGGTCATCCGGCCCCAGGGGGTGTCGCGCTCGATGTCCCACTGGTCGCGCGGGGTGCAGATCTCCGGGGTGCGCTTCTGGAACTTCACGGCGTCGCAGCCGGCCTCGACGGCCACGTCGATGAGCTTGAAGGCGTTCTCCAGCTCACCGTTGTGGTTGATGCCGATCTCGCCGCAGATGTAGACGGGCCTGCCGGGGCCGACCTCGCGCGAACCGAAGCTGCGCAGACGGGAGTTGGTGCTCATGTCAGGGAGTTCCTTACTTGGTGAGGGGGTCGAGAGAGTCGAGCGAGGGTCCGAGAATCCAGCCGGCGATCTCTCGGATCGCGCCGTCGCCACCGGCGACGGTGGTGACCGCGCGTGCGGCGCCGCGTACGACGTCGTGGGCGCTGCCGACCGCCACGGGCCAGCCGACCAGGGCGAAGCACGGGAGGTCGTTGACGTCGTTGCCGACGTAGAGCACGCGCTCCGGCGCGATGCCCTGCTCCTCGCACCACTGCTTCAGTGCGAGGTCCTTGCGGTCGATGCCGTGCAGCACGGGAAGCTTCAGCTTCCGCGCGCGGGCGGCGACCACAGGGTTCTGCTCCGTGGACAGGATGAGCATCCGCAGGCCGCTCCGGCGCAGGGCGGCGATGCCGAGCCCGTCCCCGCGGTGCACGGAGACGACCTCCCGTCCGTCGGAGTCGATCAGCACCCGGTCGTCGGTCTGGGTGCCGTCGAAGTCCAGGACCACGGCGTCGATGTCGTCGAAGGAGGGCAGCGCGCCGGGGCGGTCCGCGTCGAACAGCGGCGCCAGCGCGCGGGCCCGCGCCAGGTCGTGCGGGTCGTCGATCTCCAGCACCCGTGCCGGGTCGGTGCGCACGAGCTCGGTGCGGCCGAAGAAGCGGTGGTGGTGGGTGCGGAAGCCGGCCGCGTCCATGGCGTAGGCGGCGCCGGTCTCCAGGAAGTCCTGGGGCCGGTCCTGGCGGCGCGGCCGGCAGGCCTTGTCGTGGTTGACGCCCGTGCCGCCCCCGGCCTCCGCGCCGTCCTCGCGCCAGACGAAGCCGTGGAAGGGGGCGACGGTGACGGCGGTGTCGGCGCCGTCCGCCACGACCGCCCCGGCCACCTGGTCGATGTCCTCGCGGACCACGAAGGGGCTGGTGCACTGCACGAGCAGCACCACGTCGACGGGGGAGCCGTGCAGCGCCTCGTGGGCGTCGAGGGCGTGCAGGACGGCGGCCTCGGAGGTGGCGGTGTCGCCGGCGATGGCGGCGGGACGCAGGACGACCTCGGCGCCGGCCGAGCGGGCGGCCTCGGCGATGGCGTGGTCGTCGGTGGAGACGACCACGTCGGTGACGTGCCGGGCGGCGAGGCACTCGCGGACCGCGCGGGCGACCAGCGGGACGCCGCCGACCGGGGCGAGGTTCTTCGCGGGCACCCCCTTGGAGCCGCCGCGGGCCGGGATGACGGCGAGCACGCGGCGCACCGGGGCGCCGGCTTCCGGCTGGGGGTCACTCATGTGCTGCACTCCTTGTGCGGTGGCGCCCTGCGCGGGCGCGGAGAACTGCGCGACCGGCCGCGACGGCACGGAAGGCGAAGGACGGCCGGGAGCGCCCGGCGGACGACGGCCGGGAGCGGCCCCGCGCCCGGCGCCCGAGCCCGAGGCGGCGCTGCGCCCGGAGCCCGGACCGGCCCCGCCGCCGGAGCCCCGACCGGCCCCGCCGCCGGAGTCAGAGCCGGCCCCGCCGCCGGAGCCTGCGACGGCCTCTCCGGCGGATCCGGCGGCGCCCCCCGGGACGGAGCTCACAGCTCCCCCATGCGCCGGATGACGGGCGCGACCCGCTGCACGCCGTGCCGGTAGGCGCCCCGCGCGGCCCTGCGCACGATCTGGCGCACCGGACCCGGCTCCCTGTCGTGCGCGGGGGCGCCCGGCAGCGGGCTGCCGTCGGGACCGAGGTGGTGGCGGGCGAGGATGCCGGGCAGATAGCCGGGCGCGGTCGCGGGCGTGTAGTAGGGCGTGAGCGGCGCGAGTCCGCCGGGCCGCTCCAGCAGCGCCGCGATCCGCTCCCGGGCCGCGTCGAAGGCGGTGGCGTACGAACCCGCCCCCGAGTCGCCGCCGGGGACGACACCCTGCCGGGCCACCCAGTCCGCGTCGGGCACGGGCCGGTGCCCGGCGTCGAGCCGGTCCCAGGAGGCGAGGCAGCCGGAGCCGACGAAGTGGTGGTTGCCGAGCACCTCGCGCACCCCGAGGTCGGTCAGGACGACGGTGGGGATCCGGCGGTGGAGGGACTCCAGCGCCGCCGTCGAACTGACCGTCACCAGCAGGTCGGTGCGGTCGAGGACCTCGCCCATGTTCCCGTACACCAGGCGGAAGTTGGGCGGCAGATCGTGCTTCTGCGCCAGCTTCTGGTAGGGCAGCTCCTCGATGTGCGTGGTGTGCTCGCCCGGCCGGGAGCGCAGCTTGAGCAGCACCTCCCGCTCGGGGTGCAGCCGCGCGTGCCGCACCAGCCGCTCCAGCAGGTACGTGCGGTCCCTGCGGTTGTCCGGCACGGACGGCTGGGCGGCGAACACCACGGTGAAGGGGCTGTGTTCCCCTGCGTAGGGTGCTCCGCCGAGGAACGGCAGCGCCACCTCGGTGACCGCGTCGGCGTCCGCGCCCACCCCCTCGTACACGGCGCGGAACCGCTCGGCGTCCTGACGGGAGTTGGCGAGGACCAGGTCCGCGCCGTGCCGCAGCAGCAGACCGTCGGCGAGCTTCTCGTAGACGACGCCGACGTAGCCGGTGACGACGACGGGCCGCCGGCGCGAGCCGTCCGCGGGGAGGTCCTCCCACACCCGCTTGAGACCGTGCAGCATCGCCTGCACACCGCCGCCGACGAGGGAGAGCACGAGGACGTCGTACGACCCCTCGGCCATGGTGCGCAGGAACTCCACGGCCGTGACCTCGTGCAGGGAGTCCGCGGCCACTCCCACCTCGGCCAGCTGACGGGCGGTGGGCGTGGCCCGGCCGCGCAGCAGGAACCCGTCGAGGACCGGTTCGCCCGGTGCGATGCGGCGCGCGGTCAGCGCGCCCCACTTCCAACGGGTGTCCGAATCCGCGAGTACGGCGATCCGGGTGGGCTTCGTTGTACTAGGTGGCACGTCGAAGACGCTAGAAATGAATTCCTAGTTGTGGGCCAACCAAGATTCAACGGAAGGTTAACAGCATCCCACCGGAAGCCGAACTGGCCCGTGGGAAAACGGAAATCACGGGGGATGCACCGTTCCGACACATGGAGTTCACCGTCTGTACGCTCACCGGAAAGTTCCCGACAGGGCCCGCCTTCTAGGATTTCGCGAGTGCCAAAGGTTTCCGTGATCGTGCCGTTCTACAACGTCCAGCAATATGCGCCGGACACGCTCAGCAGTCTTCGCATGAATGCGCGAAGCGACGTCGAATTCGTGCTGGTGGACGACCGCTCCCAGGACGAGACCCCGGCCATTCTCGAACGAGGTGCCGAGCAGCTCTCCCGGGTCGCCGAGGTGCAGTATCTGCGACACGAGCAGAACGGCGGACTCGCCACCGCCCGCAACACCGGCCTCGACGCGGCCACCGGCGAGTACCTGACGTTCCTGGACGGCGACGACTGGATCGGCCGCGGCTACCTCGACCGCCTGGTGGCCGCCCACGAGGAGCTCGGCTGCGACTTCGTCCGCGTCGACCACGTCCAGGCCACCGCGCGCGCCCGCACCGTGCACCGGGTGCCCGTCGGACGGCGCGGCGAGGTGCTCGACCCGCGCGACGCGATCCTCCCCGCCGACCGCACCACCTCCGTCGACTACGCCTACGCCTGGGCCGGCTGCTACCACCGCCGTCTGCTCGACCGGGGCCTGCTGCACTTCACCGACGGACTGCGCACGGCCGAGGACCGGCCCTGGATCTGGAAGCTGCACCGCGAGGCGGAGTCCTTCGCCGTCCTCAGCCTCTTCGGCGTCTTCTACCGGCGCGGTGTCGCCACCTCCCTCACCCAGATCGGCGACGTCCGCCAGCTCGACTTCATCCGCGCCTTCGACGAGGTCGTGGAAGGCGCCGCCGCCGACCGCGACGCCGCCGCCCTGCTGCCCAAGGCCGTCCGCACCTACTGCGCGATCATCGCCCACCACCTGGCGGAGACCGAGAAGTTCGAGCCGGCCGTGGCCAGGGAACTGCGCGTCCGCAGCGCGGCCGCCATACAGCGCATGCCGCAGGAGGCGCTCGGCGACGTCCTCGACACCATGGACCTGAAACGCTCCACCAAGCTGCGGCGGCTGCGCCGCCGGGCCTCCAGCGCGAAGGCGGCCGCCTGATGTCCCGTACCACCCAGATCTTCTGCGCCTCCACCCTCTACGGCGCCGCCACCCTCGCCGCCGCGATCGACACGGACTGCTTCACCGAGCCCGACCGCCGCGTCCTGCTGGTGTTCAACAACGCCGCGACCCCGGAGACCACTCCGTCCGTCGACGAGATGCCCGGCTTCGAGCACCTCCGCGACCACTTCGACGACGTGCTCTCCTACAACGAGGCCATCCACCCCTTCCACCCCGGCGCCTGGGTGCCCCGCGCCGAGGACCTCCCCCTCTTCGAGCGGTACCTGCGGCTGCGGTGGGGCCTCGGCGAGGACCGGGTGGAGCTGGTGCTGGAGTCCATCCAGGTCAGCCCCGCGCTCACGCTCGCGCAGATCTTCACCGGCGCCCCCGTCGACGTCTACGCCGACGGCCTCATGAGCTACGGCCCCACCCGCAACAAGATCGACCCCCTGGTCGGCACCCGCGTCCGCCGCCTGCTCCACCTCGACCTGGTCCCCGGCCTGACCCCGCTGCTGCTGACCGAGTTCGACGTGCCCCCGCAGACCGTGCCCGCGGCCGCCTTCCGCAAGGTCCTCAGCTGCCTGACCGGCGCCCCGGGCGACCTGCCCGCGCTTCCCGACAACGCGGCCCTGCTCCTCGGCCAGTACCTGTCCGCGCTGAACATCCTCACCACCGCCGAGGAGGAGGACCTCCATGTGCGCATGATGCGCGGCGCGGTCCGGCGAGGACACCGGGCCGTCGTCTTCAAGCCCCACCCCACCGCCCCCGCCGGCTACAGCCGCGCCCTGGAGACGGAGGCCGCCGCCCTCGGCGTCGAGCTGACCGTCGTGGACACCCCCGTGCTCGCCGAGGTCCTGTTCGAGAAGGCCCAGCCCGCCCTGGTCGTCGGCTGCTTCTCCACCGCCCTGTTCACCGCCTCCGCGTTCTACGGCCTCCCCGTCGCCCGCATCGGCACCGAACCCCTCCTCGACCGGCTCACGCCCTACCAGAACAGCAACCGCATCCCCCTCACCCTCGCCGACGCGGCCCTGCCCGACCTGGAGGCCACCGACCCCGGCACCCTCCCCGACGACCAGCTCGCCGGACTCGTCCAGGCCGTCGGCTTCACCATGCAGCCGCAGCTCCTGGCCCCCCGGCGCGCGGCAGCGGAGCGGTTCCTCACCGCCCACCTCGGCCCCCGCACCCAGCGCTACTTCAAGCGCCGCCGCCTCACCACCCTGGGCCTGCCCGGCGGCATCCCCGAGCGCCTGTCCTTCCTCCCGCGCAACTCCACGGCCCGCCGCGTGGTCCGCCGCGCCAAGGCCCTGCGCAAGGCGGTCCGCCGCTAGGGCGTGTTTCGAAAGTCCCGCCTGTCTGGCGGCGTCTGGCACGCACGCTCGCCGCGTTGTCGGGCTCGCCCCGATACATCCAGTATCGGGGCGACCCTCCGCCTTGCGATCGCACGCACCAGACGCCGCCAGACCTGCCCTTCGGGCAGACGACGCTACTTTCGAAACACGCCCTAGGTAGCTGGTGTTAAGCGGGGCTTCCTGGGCGTGCGGTGTCGTCACTGGGGCGTCAGGGGCGTGTCGCCGGGGCGGTGCTCCGGGCGGCCCGTGGCCTGGTCTTGAGGCTGTTGAGGGTTTGGTGCGTCCGGGTGCGGTCGTTCGTGTGTGCCCTGGGCCTTGCTGGCCGGTCAGCCGGTGGCGATGGCCCAGTTTCCAGCGGCTGTGGACATGATTCCGAGCACGCCGAGCCGCGCGATGTTGGCGGCGGCGGCCAGCAGGGAGAAGTCGGCGGCGACCTTGGCCCGCCCCCGCACCCGGGCCCGGCGTCCGCCGTGTCGCCGCCGCATGAGGTGGGCGATCTTGCGTTCGACCTTGGGCCGGGTGGCCCGGTAGGTAGCCAGCCAGGCCGGGTCGGCGCTGCGTGCCCGGCCGCGTGCCAGGTGTTCCTCGTGCGGGCCGATGGTGATGACGCGTCCGTCCCTGGCGGTCGTGCACTGGGCCGCGAGCGGGCAGGCGGCGCAGGCGGCCTTGAAGCAGGCCGCCCCACGGCCGTCGGACTTCGGGCGGATGGGGACGGTCACCTGGTTCGGGCAGGTGACCTGCCCCGCCCCCAGGTCGACGGTGAAGGCGTCCTTGGAGAACCGTCCGCCGGGCGCGTTGGCGGCCTGCACTTTGACCATCACCTCGACGCCGGCCCCGTCCAGCTCGGCCAGCAGCGGTCCGGTCCCGTAGGCGGCGTCGCCGTAGACCTCGGCCCGCTCACCCGCGGCCCCTTCGTTCGGGGCGGGCGCGTTCAGGACGTCGGCCAGCAGCTCGGCGGCGGGCTCGGCGTCGCCGGCGTTGCCCGCAGTGACTGCGGTTGCGGTGATGACCTCGCTGTCGGGGTCTTCGGCCACGTGCCCCTTGTAGCCGTCGAAGGACCGGTTGACGGTTTTGTGCCCGTGCCGGGCCTCGGGATCGACCGTGGAGATGACCCGGTCCGTGGCCACCTTCCGGGCAATCCGGAACACTCCGTCACCGTCCTGGTCCAGGTCCTGGCCGAGCACGGTGGCCAGCAGGCGCGCGGCCTGGTCCGCCTCCGGCTCCAGCACCCGGCCCTCCAGCACGGCCAAGAGCGCGTACCCGTCCCGGGCCCGCGAATCGATCAGCGCCTCCCGCTCACCGGCGTCCGTCCAGTCGATGACCGGCTTGGCCGTGTCGGTGTAGGCATCGCCGCTGGTCAGTTGCGCCCGCAGCTCGGCCCGCAGCCCGTGATCGGCCGCCCGCAGCAGGCCGCGGACGGCCGAGCGGATCAGCGTGATGGTGTCCTGCGTGGCCACGGCGTCATAGACCGGAGCCGAGTCCAGCACCCGCCGACGACCCACCAGCCCGGCCTGGGCGGCCACGTCCACCGTCCGCTCGAAGATCCGGTCCGGGCGGGCGGACGCGGCCAGCCGCGCGCGCATGTCCACCAAGACGGTGTGCACGAACCCGGGATGATCGAAGTCCAGCCCGCCGGCGGCGTACTTCCAGCGGACATCGAATGCGAACCGCTCGACCGCTTCACGGTCGGACAAGCCTTCCAGGCGCTGCAGGACCATCACGACCGCCACGATCACCGGCGGCACCGACCTGCGGCCGTCCTCGGCGAACAGATCGGCGAACATCTCATCGGGGAACAACGCCCGGCACTCGCGGTGCAGCACCGCGTAGATCGAGTTCGGCGCCAGCCGACCCTCGCAGAAACCCGCCGTGGAGGAGAGCAACCCCGGCTGCATCGGGGTCCGGCCCACTGCCATCGCTCAACCTCTCCCCACACCCAGCGACCAACACCAAGCAGCCTGGCACACGTTGAAGAACCGACGCGAGCTCACACGATTAACACCAGTCACCTAGAAGGCTGCTGAAAATCTGGTGTTCTGGCCCCGGCTCCGTGGAGTCGGGGCCAGTCTTGTAGGCATGCAGGGGGAATGGGCCGGGGAGCCGGTCGGGCCGGATGTGTGGGAGACGTGCCGGGAGCTGATCCCGGCGGGGAGTGTGTTCGCGTTCCTGGCCGAGCACCGCGAGGTGCTGTTCCCGGCGGAGATGTTCGCGGACATGTATCCCTCGTCCAACGGCCGTCCGAGTCTGCCGCCACAGGTCCTGGCCGCGACCGTGGTGCTGCAGAGCCTGCACGGGCTGTCGGACTTCGAGGTCGTTCAGGAATTGCGGTGTGACCTGCGGTGGAAGGCCGCTTGCGGGCTCGGCCTGCACGACACCGCGTTCGATCCGTCGTTGTTGACGTACTTCCGGCGCCGCCTGCGCAACTCGGCCGATCCGACGCGGATCTTCACCAAGGTCAAGGAGGTCGTGGCCGCGACCGGGGTGCTCAAGGGCAAGCAGCGGCGGGCGCTGGACTCCACCGTCCTCGATGACGCGGTGGCCACCCAGGACACCGTCACCCAGATCATTTCCGCGATCCGGCGGGTGATCCGAGAGGTTCCCGGCGGCCAGGAGACGGCCGGCCGGTGGTGCACGGCCCACGACTACACCAACCCGGGCAAACCGAGGATCGCCTGGGACGACGAGACGGCCCGCGCCGCGCTGGTCGACGCGCTGGTCACCGACGCCCTCAACCTGCTCGGACACCTGCCCGAGCAGAACCTGGGCGAGAAGGCGGCGGACGCCGTCGGCCTGCTGGCCCTGGTCGCCGGACAGGACGTGGAACCCGCCAAGGACTCCGACGGCCGCGACGGCCGCTGGCGCATCGCCAAGCGCACAGCACCCGACCGGACGGTGTCCACCGTCGACCCCGACGCCCGGCACATCCACAAGAACCGCACCCGCCACCAGGACGGCTTCAAAGGACATGTCTCCTTCGAGCCGGAGACCGCACTGTTCACCGCCGTCGCCCTGACCGGCGGCTACGGGCCCGGCAACCACGAGGCCGCCATCGCCGCCGACCTGCTGGCCGACGAAGAAGAGGGCACGGAGTTAACCGTGCTCGGCGATTCCGCCTACGGCACCGGCGAACTGCGCGAGCGCCTTCAAGGCCAGGGCCACACCCTGGTGATCAAACCGCCGCCGATCCGGACGGCCGTCCCCGGCGGCTTCACCATCGACGACTTCCGCCTCGACCTGGCCGCCGGCACCGCGACCTGCCCGGCCGGACACACCGCCAACCTCGGGCAGGTCAAAGCAGACGGCGCCCGCACCGCCCAGTTCAAACGCCTCTGCGCCGACTGCCCCCTGCGGGAACGCTGCACCACCTCCAAGACCGGACGCACCGTGAACGTCCACCCCCAGCACGAACTGCTGGCCGCCGCCCGCCACCAGGCCGCCACCGACCCCGCCTGGCAGGACGAATACCGCCGATGGCGGCCCCCCGTCGAACGCGCCATCGCCTGGCTCGTCGGCAAAGGCAACCGCAGAGTCCCCCACCGCGGCGTGATCGCCAACAACATCTGGCTCCACCACCGCGCCGCCGCCCTCAACCTCCGCCGACTGATCAACCTCGGACTCACCCGGACCAGCACTACCTGGCACCTCACCCCCGCCACCGCATAGGGAAAGGGGCCATCCGGCCTCAGGCCGGACAGCCCCCAACAAGATTTTCAGCAGCCTTCTAGATGAATGAGTCCGATGTCTTCAGTGGTCGTAGGCGATCAGTGATCGTTTGACTGGGGCGCCGGTGGTCCAGTTGTGCCAGATGCCGGCGGCGAGGGCGAGGAGTCGTTGTCCGGTGCGGGCGAAGACTCCGGCCGGGGTTCTGCCACCGTGGTGTTCGAGGCTGAGCTGGCCCTTGAGGGTGTCGATGACGGCTTCGATCCACTGCCGGACCCGGGCGATCTTGCCGTGCCGGACCGGCTCGTCCTTCCGGTCGGGCCGCACGAGGTGGGCTCCGAGGCGCTCGCTGACGAAGGTTTCGAACTCCTTCCCGGCGAAGCCCTTGTCGGCGAGGATCACCTGGCCCTGGCGGACGAGGTGGTGGTCGCGTTCCAGCAGCGCCGCCATCACCTCGCGTTCGCCGATCTTCGGGTTGGCCAGGCACCAGGTGACGGGCATGCCCTCGGCGGTGGTGACCAGGTAGAGGCGCAGGCCCCAGAAGAAACGGGAGTGGCTGCGGCAGTATCCGTAGCTGCCGTGCCCGGCCAGGGCGGAGCGTTTGACGGTCTCGCGGGAGGCCGCGCAGGGCAGCGGGGTGGAGTCGATCAGCCGCAGGTCGTCGTGCCAGGTCGGGACCTGCCGGGCCAGTGCCTCGATCACCTGGCTGATCAGCGGACCTGCGGCGTTCAGGCGCTTGTTGTAGGCGGACTGCTGGGGCAGATAGCGGAACAGGTGCCCCAGCCGGGCGTGGGCGAAGCGGATCCAGTGCCGGGCCGAGGGGAAACCGAGCAGGACCTGGGCGACGGCCAGGCACAGCAGTTCGGCGTCCGTCAGTTTCGGAGGTCGCCCGATCCGGCGACAAGGCGCCACGTGGTCGTCGATGAACACGTACAGTGCCGCAAGAAGGGCGTCCAGGTTTGTCTTCACACACTGACCAACGGGCGCCCTTCGCCATGGTCGCGACCAGCACGGACATCGGACTCATTCATCTAGGGCGTGTTTCGAGGGTCCCGCCTGGCGCGCGGCGTCCGGTACGGCACCTCGCCGCGCTGTCGGGATCGTCCGCGTACGCCCAGTACGCGGACGAGCCTCCGCCTTGCGATGCTCCCCCACTGCCTCAAGGGCGTGGGAGGTGCCCCCGGCACCAGACGCCGCGAGCCCCGCCCTCACCGGGCAATACATCCAGTGCCGCGGCAGGCGCTCCGCCGGGGGTGCCGCGGTGTGACGTCGTCCGGCCGCGGCGCCGTCCTGGCCGGTCGCGCGGTTCCCCGCGCCCCCTCGGGGTGCTGCCGGACAGCGGTGGACCTCGCCCGGCCCGGCTCGGGCGTGTCGGTCCGCCGGGCCGCGGGGCCACGCCCGGCCACACGCGAGACACCGCCGTGCCGCAGGACCGGCAGGGTCCCCGGAGACCCGCGGGCCGCGCGGGCACGAGGGACCGGCGGGCCGCGGGCCGGACGGACGGGCCGCCGGGCACGCGACAGACCGGTGGGCCACCGGCTCCCGCCCGTCCCCACCGGAGCGGTCGGGACGGCGGATCCAGCGGCGGCGGCAGGGCCGGCCGGCGACGGCGGATCCGGCAGGCGACGGGCGGGCCGCCTCCCCGCCCGGCCACGGTGCGGTGAACCCCGCACGACGCGCGGCGGAAGGCCGTACGAGCATTCCGGGGGGCTCCCTCGCCGGCGGGAGGCGGCGGGCCGCCGAACCCTAGGATCACGCATGGCGGCACGCCGCGCCGACCGACCCCGTGACCCGTGAGGCCCCCCATGTCGAACCTCGCACGGCTCTATCCCCTCATCAACGACGTCCGGCTGCCGGAGAACCTCCCCTACACCCAGGTGAGCACCTGGGAGCTGAGATTCCTGTACCTCCTGGGCCGCCACCACCTCACCGGCTCGGACCCCATCGTGGAGCTGGGCTCGGGCGGCGGCGGATCGACCTACGCGCTGGCGGCGGGCCTGGCCGAGTCGCCGGTGTTCGACCCCCGCACGGGCCGGCTGCACGCCTACGACTTCTTCCGCGTCGGCAGAGGGACCTTCGCCTCCGAGAAGTTCTTCGACACCGGCAGGGCACCCGCCGCCGACGCCTCCTTCCTGGAGGACTTCAAGGGCCGCATGGCCCCCTTCCTGCCGTTCCTGGAGATACACGCCGGCGACCTGTGGGACACCTCCGACCCGGACGACACGAGCCCCGTGGAACTGCTCCACATCGACATCGCCAAGACCCCCCGCGTCTTCGCCTGCGTCAGCCGCCGCTTCCTCACCCGGCTGCGCCCCGGCTCCGTCGTCCTCCACCAGGACTTCGCCGGCCCCCGCCTGCCCTGGCTGCACTACAGCACCGGCGCGCTGCTGCCCTACATCGAGATCGCCGGCCCGCCCCTCCGCTCCACCCTCGCCTTCGAGGTCACCCGGCCCCTGCCCGCCGACGTCCTGACCCGCATCAGCGAGGACGCCTTCTCCTACGACGAGAAGCTCGGGCTCATCTCGGCCGTCCAGGAGCGCATCGACCGCGACCACACGGGCGGCATCCCCTTCACCCCGGTCCTCCAGCTGGCCAAGGCCTACGCCGCCCACTACGAGGGCCGTCACCGGCAGGCCTGGGCCCTGGCCGAGCCCCTGCTGGACGACCCGTACCTCGGCCGCACCCGCGCGGACCACTTCGCGCAGCTCCGCAGGGCCCGCGACGCCGGGCGCGCCCAGGCCGCCCGGCGCTCGCCCCTGCGCCGCATCAGGCGCCTGGTCCGCCGAGCCGTGGGCCACTGAGCGCCGCCCCGGCATGTCCGGATACCTCCGTCCGGACGACCCTGGCATACGCCCGGACGGGGGACCGGCGACCGTGCGTGCCCGCTCCCTCGCACAGGGGTGTCACGGCCTCACCGGCCCGGCCGGCGGCAGGCCCCGCCGGATACCTCACGGACATGACACAGAGCCGTTCCGACTGGTGAACACTCCGGCGCGGCTCAGGTGAACCGTGGTATCCGTGGAAAGAGAGGGAGCACTCGCCGTGGATTCCATGAACGATTTCATGATCCAAAAGACTGGAGGACGGGCGAGTTTACCCGCTCCGACCCCCAGCTATGCCGGACGCGGTCAGATTTTCTTCCCCTAAGGGGCTGAACTTTTGTTGATCGCGGGTCAGTTGACCACCCCGGCGTCCTACCCTTCAGAGGGTGAAGCAACTGATGTCCCTTGAGTCCGAGGCCGTTCCTCCCGGGGAAGCCGTGCTTCCCGGCACGCTCCCCGAGGCGCTGCGTGCCGAACTCGTGGCCTTCCGCCGCGACCTGCACATGCACCCCGAGCTGGGCAGCCAGGAGTTCCGTACGACGGCGGCGATCAAGGCCCGGCTGGAGCAGGCCGGCCTGACGCCGCGCGTACTGGCGACGGGCACCGGGCTCATCTGCGACATCGGCGTGGACGGCGGGGTGTGGAACGGCGGCCCGCGCATGCTCGCCCTGCGGGCCGACATCGACGCCCTCCCCATCCCGGACGCGAAGACGGAGTGCGCCTACCGCTCGACCGTGCCCGACCGGGCCCATGCCTGCGGGCACGACGTGCACACCACCGTCGTCCTCGGCGCCGGACTCGTCCTGGCCGGCCTGCACGAGCGCGGCCTGCTGCCCCGACCGGTACGGCTGCTCTTCCAGCCTGCCGAGGAGGTGCTGCCGGGCGGCGCCGCGGACGCCATCACCTGCGGTGTGCTCGACGGGGTGGAACGCATCCTCGCCGTGCACTGCGACCCCCGGGTCGACGCCGGGCGGATCGGTCTCCGGGTCGGCGCGATCACCTCCGCCTGCGACCGGCTGGAGATCGCTCTCGGCGGGCCCGGCGGACACACCGCCCGGCCCCACCTGACCACCGACCTGGTCACCGCCGCCGCCCGCGTCGTCACCGACGTGCCCGCGCTGGTCGCCCGCCGTGTCGACACCCGGGCGGGGCTCGCCGTGACGTGGGGGAGGGTCGAGTCGGGGCACGCCTCGAACGTGATCCCCCAGCACGCCGAGCTCTCCGGGACCGTGCGATGCCTGGACATCGACACCTGGCGGCAGGCGCCCGACCTGGTGGTCGCGGCGATCGACGAGGTCGCCAACCTCCACCGGGCCAAGTCCGAGATCACCTACGTACGCGGGGTGCCGCCCGTCGTCAACGAACCCGGCTCCACGGAACTGCTGCGTGAGGCGATGACCGCCCGCCGCGGACCCGACTCCGTGGAGGGAACCGAGCAGAGCCTCGGCGGCGAGGACTTCTCCTGGTACCTGGAGCACGTGCCCGGCGCCATGGCCCGGCTGGGCGTGCGCACCCCCGGTGAGCGCACCGTCCGCGACCTCCACCAGGGCGACTTCGACGTCGACGAATCCGCCATCACCGTCGGGGTGGAACTCTTCACCGCGGCAGCACTGATCGACATCCAGCTCTAGACAGCGTGGCCGGGCCGCTCGCCCCCTAGAGGTCGAGCTGATGCTGGTGTGTCGTGTGGGTGGGTGTGTAGCCGAGACGGTCGTTGATCTGTCTCATGTGCCGGTTGCTGTCGGCGGTGTCGGTCAGGAGCCCACCGAGGTGCGGACAGTCCTCGCGGACCTGTCGGATCGACTCGGCCTTCATCCACCGGCCGAGGCCGTGCCCCCGGTGCCCGGGCAGCACGCCGGTGCCGTAGTGCTGGCCGTCACCCGTGCCGTTGCCGGGGACGACGACTTCGGTGAACCCGGCGACCGAGCCGTCGGAGGTGTCGACGGCGACGACGGTGTGCAGGTGGTCGCCGCGCTGTTCGACGGCCTTCGCCGCGGCCCGCACGCGGTCCACGTCCCAGGTCACGGTGCCGTAGTCGGTGTCGTCCATGGGCATGTCGTCCATGGCGCGGCGTGAGGCGGCGAACGTCTCGGCGAGGTCGTCGGGGACGGTCCCCCGCCACGACATCAGCCGGTAGCCGGGATGCGGACGCTCGATGATCCCGGCCAGAACTGCCGTGTCCACGTCAGCCAGTGCCAGGCGGGTGTACCTCAGGGTGAGGACCTTCCGGAATCCGCGCGCCGCCAGGAAACGGTCACCGGGCGATCCGGCCTCGGCCTGTGCGACGACGCAGCGTCGGGCATGGTCCCGGGCGGTGGCCACGGCGGTGTCGAGGAGCCGGGAGCCGACGCCCCTGCGGCGCTCCGCGGGATGCACGCGGAGGTCGAGTTCGGCCAGGTGCTCCTGTCCAGGATCGGTGAACAGCCGCAGAAAGGCCGCCCCGACAGGGATGGAGTCCGCGTCCGAGGCCAACCAGGCGAGACGCCGGCCGTGCGGCCCGTGAGCGGGGTCGGTCAGTGGGGTGATGCGAAGGGACAAGGTGTCTCCGTCGTGAGGAGGTGGCAACTGTCAGTACGTGAGCTCAGCTCCCGGGCACTCCTGCGCATGTGCTCCACACCTCCTCGTAGACGGTGCCGCCCCGCACCCGTGCAGGACGACTGGGTGAACCTAGCTGGCCGATCGACTCCCGGGCAACGGGTTAAACAGCCCCCGGCGACAGGCGGGGCGGGCACCGGCCCGGTCGGGCGCGAGGCGGCGTACGGCGCTGAGGGGATCGTGCCGGTGTGCGGCACTCTCACGGCGGCGTATGGGGGCAGGCACCGGCCCGGTCCGACGCGAGGCGACGCACGGCGCTGAGGGGATCGTGCCGGTGTGCGGCACTCTCACGGCGGCGTATGGGGGCAGGCACCGGCCCGGTCCGGCGCGAGGCGGCGTACGGCGGCGAGGGGATCGTGCCGGGGTGCCGCACTCCCATGGCGGCAGGCGGGGGCGTCGGCCCGGTCGGGCGCGAGGCGGCGTACGGCGCTGAGGGGATCGTGCCGGTGTGCGGCACTCTCACGGCGGCGTATGGGGGCGGGCACCGGCCCGGTCCGGCGCGAGGCGACGTACGGCGCTGAGGGGATCGTGCCGGTGTGCGGCACTCTCACGGCGGCAGGCGGGGGCGTCGGCCCGGTCGGGCGCGAGGCGGCGTACGGCGGTGAGGGGACGTGCCGGGGGGTGCCCGCCCGCAGCGGCCGGCGAAACCCCGCGCACCAACCGGCCCACCCGGACTCCGGCCCGAGGACGGACACCCCCCGGCGCGGCCCCGCCCCACCCACGGCCTGGTGCCCCACCCACGGCCCGGCGCCTGACCCACGGCCCGGTGCCCCACCACCGCCCCGACGCACCACCGCCCCGACGCACCACCGCCCCGATGCACCACGGCCCCGGCGCACCACCGCCCGGCGCCTCACCACCGGCAGGCAGCCCGCCCACCCACAGCACCCCCACCCCACAGGGGGCGCGGGGAACTGCGCAAAAACAGACGTTCCGCCCCGCTTCGCGACAGGCGCGATCCAGACACCGCTACCGGTTGCGCGCGCCCCCACGCCGGGGGAGTCTGGCCCTGAGTGCGGGCGGTCTGTCGCCCTGCGTCCTTTTCGGACCAGTGGGTAACAAGGGCGTAACCGGCCATCGGCACGAATGGATAACAGCCGCGCGGAACCCCGTTCCCAGGAGTGTCTACGCGCGTTAATCTGCGCCGAACCTAGCACCCACTGCGGGGCTTTGGAGAATGGGGTACTTCAGATGCGTCGGATATCCAAACTGACCCAGGTCGCGGTGGGGGTCGCGTCCATCGCGCTCGCTGCCACCGCCTGCGGAGGGACCAGCAGCGACAGCGGCGGCGGAGGTGAGGACAAGGGCCTCGCCATCGCCTACGACATCGGCGGCAAGGGCGACCAGTCCTTCAACGACGCCGCGTTCGCGGGCCTGACCAAGGCCAAGGAAGAGTTCGGCTACCAGACCGCCGACATCGAGCCCACCGAGGGCGAGACCGACGCCGACAAGGAGCAGCGTCTGTCCTCCCTCGCCAAGCAGGGTTACAACCCGGTGATCGGCGTCGGCTTCGCCTACGGCCCCGCCATGGAGGCCGTGGCCAAGAAGTACCCGGACACCACCTTCGGCATCGTCGACTCCGTGGTCGAGGGCGACAACGTCGCCTCCCTGGTCTTCGCCGAGCAGGAGGCCTCCTACCTCGCCGGTGTCGCCGCGGCCAAGGCCACCGAGACCAACACGGTCGGCTTCATCGGCGGCGTCGACATCCCGCTGATCCACAAGTTCGAGGCCGGCTACAAGCAGGGCGTCGCGGACACCAGCGACGGCAAGGTCAAGGTGCTCTCCCAGTACCTGACCCAGACGGCCGAGGAGGGCGGCTTCTCCAGCCCGGACAAGGGCAAGGCCGCCGCCGAGGGCCAGATCGAGAAGAAGGCCGACGTCCTCTACGCTGCGGCCGGCCTGTCCGGCCAGGGTGTCATCGAGGCCGCGTCGAAGGCCGGCGTCTGGGCGATCGGCGTCGACTCCGACCAGTACGAGCAGGAAGCCCTGGCGGCGTACAAGGACTCCATCCTCACCTCGGCGCTCAAGGACGTCGGCGGCGCCGTGTACACGCTGGCGAAGTCCGTCGAGGACGGCGAGCCCCTGACCGGCGTGCAGACCTTCGACCTGAAGGTCGACGGCGTGGGCCTGTCCGAGAGCAACCCGGAGTTCGCCTCGATCCCGGGCCTGACCGACGCCGTCACCCAGGCCAAGGAGGGCATCATCAGCGGCTCCATCACGGTCAAGACGGAGTAGCACGACAGGCGCGACGCGACGCGACGCTGCGCGGCTCCGCCCCCACACACAGGCGACGGAAGCCGCGCAGCCCCTCGCATCAGGCGGGAGCGACAGCGCCCCGCGACCGGCGAGGGTGCGTCGGCGTCGTCTCCGCGACCGGCGAGGGTGCGTCGGCGTCGTCTCCGCGACCGGCGAGGGCGTGCCGCACAGCTCCCGGCACAAGGGACCGCGAGCAGCAGCGCAGCCCCCGCACCCGCAGCGAGAGCGCCACAGCTCCACCCCCAGGCGCCGGGAGCGGCCGGCTCCCCCGAGGGCGCGGGCGGCTCCCCGCACTCCGGAGCGGGCGGGTACGACGGTGTACCCGCCCGCTCCGGCCTGCCCGAAACGTCACGCACCGCCACCCTCCCTTCGCGTTCGGCGAGCCCCGCCCCTACCGCCGAGTTACCTAGGGCGTGTTTCGAAAGTCCCGCCTGCCTGGCGGCGTCTGGCACGCACGCTCGCCGCGTTGTCGGGCTCGCCCCGATACATCCAGTATCGGGGCGAGCCTCCGCCTTGCGATCGCACGCACCAGACGCCGCCAGGCCTGCCCTTCGGGCAGACGACGCTACTTTCGAAACACGCCCTAGGCCACGGCCGGATAACAAGGTGGACAGAAGGGGTTTTCAGGTAGGTCTACGCGCGTTAATCTGCGGCGAAGCCAGCGCCGAAGCTGAACCGTCCTCCGGCGCGCTTGTACGACAGGAGCACCACACATGCGCCGGATTTCCCGGATCACGGTCGCGGGCGCAGCGACCGCCTCCCTGGCTCTCGCCCTCTCCGCCTGCGGCGGCACCTCGACCTCGTCGTCGTCCGAGTCGAAGGGCGACCTCGGCCTCGCCATCGCGTACGACGTCGGCGGCAAGGGCGACCAGTCCTTCAACGACGCCGCCTTCGCGGGCCTGGAGCAGGCGAAGAAGGAGTTCGGCTACGACACGGCGGACATCGAGCCGACCGACGGCGAGACGGACGGCGACAAGCAGCAGCGTCTTGAGTCCCTGGCGAAGCAGGGCTACAACCCGGTGATCGGCGTCGGCTACGCGTACGCCTCCGCGGTGAAGGGCGCCGCCGAGCGCTTCCCGGACACCACCTTCGGCATCGTGGACGACTCCACGATCGAGGCGAAGAACGTCGCGGACCTGGTCTTCTCCGAGGAGGAGGCCTCCTACCTCGCCGGTGTCGCGGCCGCCAACGCCACCGAGACCGGCACGGTCGGCTTCGTCGGCGGTGTGGACATCCCGCTGATCCACAAGTTCGAGGCCGGCTTCGAGCAGGGCGTCAAGGACACCAAGCCGGAGGTGAAGGTGCTCTCGCAGTACCTGACCCAGACGGCCGAGGAGGGCGGCTTCTCCAGCCCGGACAAGGGCAAGTCCGCCGCCGAGGGCCAGATCGAGAAGAAGGCCGACGTCGTGTACGCGGCCGCCGGTCTGTCCGGTCAGGGCGTGATTCAGGCCGCCGCGTCCAACAAGGTGTGGGCGATCGGTGTCGACTCCGACCAGTACCAGCAGGAAGCCCTCGCGAAGTACAAGGACTCGATCCTCACCTCGGCGATGAAGGACGTCGCCAAGGCGGTCTACAACCTCGCGAAGTCCGTCGAGGACGGCAAGCCGGCGACGGGTATCGTTCGGGGCGATCTGAAGAGCGGTGAGGTGGGTCTGTCGAACTCGAACCCCGAGTTCGCGGACAATGCCGAGATCCAGAAGGCCGTCGAGACCGCCAAGGAGAAGATCGTCAACGGCGAGATCAAGGTCCAGAGCAGCTGAGCACCACCACCCTGAGCAGGGTGTGACCGCGGGGTCGCGTTCGCTCGACCGGGTGCGGGGAGGGCATCTCCCCGGACCCGGTTGTCGGCGATGCGCGATCCCCTGAATTGCCGTAGGGGCGCTACGCGCGTAGACGACCCCCGTCCCCAGGAGTGTGCGCCATCAACGCGTCCAGCAGCCCTCCGGCCGGAGCGGCGGTCAACGATTCGGTGACCGCCGTCGAACTCGCCGGGATCACGAAGCGATTCCCCGGTGTCGTGGCCAACCACGACATCCACCTCACCGTCCGCAGGGGCACCGTCCACGCCCTCGTCGGCGAGAACGGCGCCGGCAAGTCGACGCTGATGAAGATCCTCTACGGCATGCAGAAGCCGGACGAGGGCACCATCGCGATCGACGGCGAGCAGGTGAGCTTCTCGTCCCCGGCCGACGCCATCGCGCGCGGCATCGGCATGGTCCACCAGCACTTCATGCTCGCCGACAACCTCACCGTCCTGGAGAACGTGGTCCTCGGCGGCGAGAAGCTCTACGGCATCGGCGCCAAGGCCCGCCGCAAGATCATGGAGATCTCCGACCGCTACGGCCTGGGCGTCCAGCCCGACCGCCTGGTCGAGGAGCTCGGCGTCGCCGCCCGTCAGCGCGTGGAGATCCTCAAGGTCCTCTACCGCGGCGCCCGCACCCTGATCCTCGACGAGCCGACCGCGGTGCTGGTCCCGCAGGAGGTCGACGCGCTCTTCGACAACCTGCGCGAGCTGAAGGCCGAGGGCCTGTCCGTCATCTTCATCTCCCACAAGCTGGGCGAGGTCCTCTCCGTCGCCGACGAGATCACCGTCATCCGGCGCGGCACGACCGTGGGCACCGCGGTGCCCTCCGAGACCACGCCGCGCCAGCTCGCCGAGATGATGGTCGGCAGCGAGCTGCCGACGCCCGGCACCGCCGAGTCCACGGTCACCGACCGCCCCGTCGTCACCGTCGACAAGCTGCGCCTGGCGGCCCCCGGCGGCAAGGCGCTGCTGGACGACATCAGCTTCACCATCCACGAGGGCGAGGTCCTGGGCATCGCCGGCGTGGAGGGCAACGGCCAGACCGAACTGGTCGACGCGCTGATCGGCCTCAGGCACGCCGACTCCGGCACCATCGCCCTGGCCGGCGAGGAGATCACCGGCTGGGCCACCCGCAAGCGCCGCGAGCAGGGCGTCGGCTACATCCCCGAGGACCGCCACCGCCACGGCCTGCTGCTGGAAGCCCCCCTGTGGGAGAACCGTATCCTCGGCCACGTCACGGAGAGGCCGCTCGCCAAGGGCGTCTGGCTGGACCCCAAGGCGGCCCAGGAGGACACCCGCCGGATCGTCGAGAAGTACGACGTCCGCACCCCCGGCATCGACGTCACCGCGGCCTCCCTGTCCGGCGGCAACCAGCAGAAGCTGATCGTCGGCCGCGAGATGAGCCACGCCCCGCGCTTCCTGATCGCCGCCCACCCCACCCGCGGTGTGGACGTCGGCGCGCAGGCCGCGATCTGGGACCACATCCGGGAGGCCCGCCGCGAGGGCCTGGCCGTGCTGCTGATCTCCGCCGACCTGGACGAGCTGATCGGCCTGTCCGACACCCTGCGGGTGATCTACAACGGCAGGCTGGTCGCGGACGCCGACCCGGCCACCATCACCCCCGAGGAACTCGGCTCGGCCATGACCGGTGCCGCCGCCGGACACCTCGCGCACGAAGAGACGCCGGACGCCCCCGAAGACGAGGCCCGCTGATGAAGAAGTTCGACAAGGAGCGTGTGCTCCTCGCGGTGGCCGGCCCGGTCATCGCGCTCGCCGTGGCGTTCGTGATCAGCGCGATCGTGCTGCTCGCCTCCGGCAAGAACCCGGTCGAGCCGTTCTCGATCATGTTCGAGCAGGCCACGTTCTCCGACGTCCAGGTCAGGATCGTCAACCAGGCGACGCTGTACTACATCGCGGCGCTCGCGGTGGCCGTCGGCTTCCGGATGAACCTGTTCAACATCGGCGTCGACGGCCAGTACCAGCTCGGCGCCATGATCGCCGCGATCGTCGGCGCGCACATGAACCTGCCGGCCGTCCTGCAGGTCCCGCTGCTGCTGATCGCCGCCGCCCTCACCGGCTCGCTGTGGGCCGGTGTCGCGGGTGTCCTGAAGGTGACCCGAGGGGTCAGCGAGGTCGTCGCGACGATCATGCTCAACGCGATCGCCGTCTCGATCATCTCCTACCTCTGGCTGCCGGACGTGTTCGGCGTCAAGGTCGGCAACAACAGCACCACCGGCGAGATGTACGAGTCGGGCTGGGTGAGCGGCTTCGACCTCGGCGACGCGGGCGAGATCTACGGCCTGGTGGTCCTCGCCGTCCTGCTCGGCGTCGGCTACTGGGTCGTGCTGAACCGCACCCGCTTCGGCTTCGACCTGCGCGCCTCCGGCGCCTCGGAGTCGGCCGCCGCGGCCAGCGGTGTCGACCCCAAGCGCATGGTGCTCACCGCCATGCTGATCTCCGGCGCCATCGCCGGTCTCGCGGGTCTGCCCATCCTGATGGGCGACACGCACACCTTCAGCCGCAGCTTCCCCACCGGTATCGGCTTCCTCGGCATCGGCATCGCCCTGCTCGGCCGCAACAGCCCGGTCGGCATCGCGCTGGCCTCCCTGCTGTGGGCCTGGCTCGACAAGGCCTCCCCGGAGCTGGACTTCCACGGCTACGACAAGGAGATCGCGGTCATCCTGCAGGGCATCATCGTCCTCGCCGTGGTCGTCTCCTACGAGGCCGTCCGCGAGTGGGGCCTGCGCCGCCAGCAGCGCCGCGTGGGCGCCGAACTCGCCGCGGGCCACGTCCTCGGGGCCACCAACAACGACAACAAGGAGGTGGCTGGCCGATGACCACCGCGTCCGATGTCAACCAGCCCACGCTGGAGCCCGCGGCGCCGGCCGGCCGCCGGATGTCGCTGCCGGTCCTGATGCTGGTCATCGCCGGCGGCCTGGCACTGACCTCGATCGTCCGCATCATCACCGGCGCGGACGGCATCACCAACGTCAGCCAGATGTCCACCGCCCTCCAGCTGGCCGTGCCCATCGGCCTCGCCGGTCTCGGCGGCCTGTGGGCCGAACGGTCCGGCGTCATCAACATCGGCCTCGAAGGCATGATGATCCTCGGCACCTGGTTCGGTGCCTGGGCCGGCTTCCAGTGGGGTCCCTGGACCGGTGTCGTGGTCGGTGTCCTCGGCGGCGCCCTCGGCGGCCTGCTGCACGCCTTCGTCACCGTGACGTTCCGCGTCAACCACATCGTCTCCGGTGTGGCGATCAACATCCTCGCCCTCGGCATCACCCGCTACCTGGCCCCGCTGGCCTTCGAGGGCCACCGGGGCGGCTCGGCCAAGCAGTCCCCGCCGGTCGACTCCCTCGGCCACTTCACGGTGCCGGGCCTGTCCAGCTGGCTGCGCGACCTCAACGACCAGGGCTGGTTCTTCATCTCCGACGTCGCCGGTCTGCTCGGCGGTCTGGTCACCAACGTCTCCTGGCTGACCCTGATCGCCATCGCGCTGATCCCCGGCACCTGGTGGGTGCTCTGGCGCACCCCGTTCGGTCTGCGCCTGCGCTCCTGCGGCGAGAACCCGGTCGCGGCCGAGTCCCTCGGCGTCAACGTGTACAAGTACAAGTACATCGCCGTGATCATCTCCGGTGGTCTGGCCGGCCTCGGCGGCGCGTTCCTGTCCATCGTGGCCAACCCCTTCTACCTGGAGGGCCAGGTCAGCGGCCGCGGCTACATCGGTCTCGCCGCGATGATCTTCGGCAACTGGATGCCGGGCGGCCTCGCCCTGGGTGCCGGGCTGTTCGGCTACACCGACAGCCTCAACCTGCGCGGCGGCTCGGAGAACGTCCACGCCCTGCTGCTGCTCGGCGCGCTGCTGCTGTTCATCGGCGCGATCTGGCTGGCCGTGCGGAAGAAGTGGATCCCGGCCGCGATCACCCTGGTCGTCGGCGGCGCGGTCTACGCCTGGTACGCGAACACCAACGAGGTCCCGAACCAGGTCGTCGCCGCCACGCCGTACGTCATCACGCTGGTGGTGCTCGCACTGTCCGCCCAGCGCCTGCGCATGCCGAAGGCGAACGGCCTGCCGTACCGGAAGGGACAGGGCAAGTGACCTTCGACTGGGAGGCCCTGCGGGCCGTGGCACGGGACGCCATGTCCCACGCCTACGCGCCCTACTCGGGCTACCCGGTCGGGGTCGCGGCCCGGGTCGAGGACGGCCGCACCGTCACCGGCTGCAACGTGGAGAACGCCTCCTACGGGCTCTCCCTGTGCGCCGAGTGCGGGCTGGTCTCCGAGCTGCAGCGCACCGGAGGCGGCCGCCTGACCCACTTCACCTGTGTCGAGGGCGGGGGCGGCCTGCTCGTCCCGTGCGGCCGCTGCCGGCAGCTGCTGTACGAGTTCGGCGGGCCGGACCTGCTCGTGGACACACCGGCGGGGATCATCCCGCTCGCACAGATGCTGCCGCAGGCCTTCGGGCCGGACCATCTCACCCAGTGACACCCCGGCGGCCCCTCTGAGAGCACCCGCTCAGAGGGGCCGCCCGTTTCCTCAGAACGTCGGAAGGAAAGCCATGGCCATGGACGCCATCTCCGTCATCCGCACCAAGCGGGACCGCGGTGAACTCAGCGACGAGCAGATCGACTGGGTCATCGACGCGTACACCCGCGGCGGGGTCGCCGACGAGCAGATGTCGTCGCTCGCCATGGCGATCCTGCTCAACGGCATGAACCGGCGCGAGATCGCCCGCTGGACCGCGGCGATGATCGCCAGCGGCGAGCGCATGGACTTCTCCTCGCTGTCCCGCCCCACCGCCGACAAGCACTCCACCGGCGGCGTCGGCGACAAGATCACGCTGCCGCTCGCCCCGCTGGTGGCGGCCTGCGGCGCGGCCGTGCCGCAGCTGTCCGGCCGCGGCCTCGGCCACACCGGCGGCACCCTGGACAAGCTGGAGTCCATCCCGGGCTGGCGGGCGCTGCTGTCGAACGAGGAGATGCTCTCCGTCCTCGACACCACCGGCGCGGTGATCTGCGCGGCGGGCGACGGCCTCGCCCCCGCGGACAAGAAGCTCTACGCGCTGCGCGACGTCACCGGCACCGTGGAGGCGATCCCGCTGATCGCCTCGTCGATCATGTCCAAGAAGATCGCCGAGGGCACCGGCTCCCTGGTGCTGGACGTGAAGGTCGGCTCCGGCGCCTTCATGAAGACCGTCGAGGACGCCCGCGAGCTGGCCTCGACGATGGTGGGCCTGGGCACCGACCACGGGGTACGCACGGTGGCGCTGCTGACGGACATGTCCACCCCGCTCGGCCTGACCGCGGGCAACGCGCTGGAGGTCCGCGAGTCCGTCGAGGTGCTGGCCGGCGGCGGTCCCGCGGACGTGGTGGAGCTGACCCTCGCCCTGGCCCGCGAGATGCTGGAGGCGGCCGGCGTCCCCGACGCCGACCCGGCGAAGGCCCTCGCCGACGGTTCCGCGATGGACGTCTGGCGGCGCATGGTCGCCGCGCAGGGCGGCGACCCGGACGCCGAGCTGCCGGTGGCCCGCGAGCAGCACGTGGTGAAGGCCCCGGCCTCCGGCGTCCTCACCCGCCTCGACGCCTACGGCATCGGCGTCGCCGCCTGGCGCCTCGGTGCGGGCCGCGCCCGCAAGGAGGACCCGGTGCAGGCCGGTGCCGGCGTCGAGCTGCACGCCAAGCCCGGCGACACCGTCACCGCGGGCCAGCCGCTGCTGACCCTGCACACCGACACGCCGGAGCGCTTCGAGTACGCCCTGAGCGCCGTCGACGGCTCCTACGACGTCGCGGCCCCCGGCACCGACTTCACGGCCTCCCCGGTGGTCCTGGAGCGCATCGCCTGACCGTCGCCGCGGTGGGCCGGGGCGACGGGCAACGGGAGACCGGGCCCGCCTGCTCCGGGCCGTGGCCCACCGCCGGGAGGGCGTCCGCGGCCGCCCCGATGAGTTCTCGGGGCGTGCCCGGTCTACCGTACGTGGATGCCAGGACACCCCCCGTGCTCGTGATCGCCGGCCCCGTCACCCGGGACGAGGTGACGGGGTGGTGCGACGCCGTGCGGGCGGCTCTGGAGGGGACCCGCGCCGAGGTGGTGGAGTGCGAGGTGTCGGGGCCGGGGCCGCCGGGGCTCGGCACCGTCGACCTGCTGGCGCGGATGCAGCTCACCGCGCGCCGGGCCGGGGGCCGGATACGGCTGCGCGACCCCGATCCGGCGCTATGCGTCCTGCTGCACCTCGTCGGGCTGCCCGTCGAGGTGCGGCGGCAGACCGAACAGCGGGAACCACCGCTCGACGTCGAGGAAGCAGTGGAAACCGGTGATCCGGCCCTGTGAGGTCTCCAGCACCTGGACCGCCCACGGGGAGAACCCGCCCTTGTCCGGGTCCGGCTTGTAGTGCGCGAAGCCGGGCAGGCCGTTCGCCTCGACCGGCAGCAGCCGCGAGTCGGCGCACTGTGCGCCGACCGTGGTCATGAAGCCGGTGATGTCGGCCGGGCCCAGCAGCCACAGGTCGAACGGCGGCATCGTCATCACGGCGTCCTCGTGCAGCAGGGCCGTCAGCGCCGCCATGTCGTACCCCTCGAAGGCCGCGACATAGCGCTCCAGGAGCTTCTTCTGCTCCTCGTCCAGCGGGTCGGACACCGCCGCGTCCTCGCCCGGCTCGGGCCGCTCGGCGAGGGTGGCCCGAGCCCGCTGGAGCGCGCTGTTGACGGAGGCGACCGTGGTGCCGAGCAGCTCGGCGACCTCGGCGGCCCGCCAGGCGAGCACCTCGCGCAGGATCAGCACCGCGCGCTGCTTGGGCGGCAGCTTCTGGAGCGCGGCCATGAAGGCCAGCCGCACCGACTCCTTGGCGACGGCCGCCTCCGCCGGGTCCGCGGTGGCCGGCAGCACACGGGCGTCCGGCACCGGCTCCAGCCAGGTGTGGTCGGGGCGGGGCGCCAGGGCGGCCTGCGCGAGCGGCGTCGCCTCCGACAGGTCCATCGGTCTGGCCCGCTTGTTGCCCGCGCTGAGCATGTCCAGGCAGACGTTGGTGGCGATCCGGTACAGCCAGGAGCGGAGGCTGGAGCGGCCCTCGAACTTCTCGTGGCTCCGCCACGCGCGTACCAGCGTGTCCTGGACCGCGTCCTCGGCCTCGAAGGAGGAGCCGAGCATGCGGTAGCAGTAGCCCGTCAGCTCGACGCGGTACCGCTCCAGCTCGACGTCCAGGTCCGCTGTCGTCGCGGTGTTGCTCATCGTCCACCCACCCCTGTGGCCGGTTCGTGTGGCGCGCGCCTCGTGGCGTGCACTACCCCGGAAGCTACCGCAGCCCACTGACAACGGCCCGGCGGCCCTGAGGAGGTGCAGGTGGGCGGCCTCCCGGGCGGGGCGCCGGGCCGGGTGCCGGGCGGGCCCCCGCCGCGTCCCGCCCCGGCCGTGCCGCGGGGTGTCCCGCTCCGGCCGTGCCCGGAGCGTCACGCCCCTCCCGGGCCGGGTGTCACGCGGTCCGGGCCGCCAGGGACGCCGCCCTGGTCCCCGCCAGCGTGATGCCGACGACGCCCAGCACCGCGGCCACCCCGACGGCGACGGTGCCGCCCCAGCCCGCGGAGTGGAACGCCATCGCGCCCGCCGTGCTGCCCGCGCTGGAGCCGACGTAGTAGGCGGACTGGTACAGCGCCGAGGCCTGGGCGCGGCCGCTCGTCGCGGTCCGGCCCACCGCCGAGGAGGCCACCGCGTGGCCCGCGAAGAAGCCGGCCGTGATCAGGACCAGGCCCAGCAGCACCGCCGGCAGGGTGTCCGCCAGGGACAGCAGCAGACCGAGCGCCGTGGTGCCGCCCGCCAGGTACAGCGCGCCGCGCCGGCCGAGGCGGCCGACCAGCCGTCCGGCCGAGGACGCCGACACGGTGCCCACCAGGTACACCAGGAAGATCGAGCCGACGATGCCCTGCGGCAGGGAGAACGGGGCCTCGGTGAGGCGGTAGCCGATCACCGTGTACACGCCGCCGAAGACCGTCATGAACAGCGCCCCGATGGCGTACAGCCGCCGCAGCAGCGGGTCGGCCAGGTGGCCGCGGACGGTGCGGGCCAGGGACCGCGGCCGCAGCGAGCCGGGTGTGAAGTGCCGCGGCGCCGGCAGCAGCAGCCGGAAGGCGGCCGCGCAGGCCACCGCGAGCAGCCCGATCACGGCGAGCGCGGCCCGCCAGCCCCACTCCTGGGCCACCCAGCCGGTGACGACCCGGCCGCTCATCCCGCCGACGCTGTTGCCCGCGACGAACAGGCCGATCGCGGTCACCAGCGCCCGCGGCCGGACCTCCTCGGCGAGATACGCCGTCGCCGACGCCGGAAGCCCCGCCAGTGCCGCCCCCTGCACCGCGCGCAGCGCCACCAGGGCGGGCAGCGAGGGGGCGAGGGGGACCAGGACCGCCACGCCCACCGCGACCGCCAGGGACCACGTCATGACCGTCCGCCGCCCGAAGCGCTCCGACAGCGCGCTCATCGGCAGCACGAACACCGCCAGGCCGCCGGTCGCGGCTGCCACCGTCCAGCTCGCCGCGCTCGCGCTGACCGCGAACTCGCCGGAGATCAGCGGGAGCAGCGCCTGAGTGGAGTACAGCAGTGCGAACGTCGCCACCCCGGCCAGGAACAGCGCGAGGCTCATCCGGCGGTAGCCGGGCCCGCCGGGGGCCATCCGCCGGTCGTCGGGGGCGGTGGCGGCGCGGGCGCCGGCGGCAGCGGCACAGGACGCGGCGGAGGGGGCCGCCGGGGAGGAGGACACCGGGGAGGCGGACACCGGGGAGGCGGACGACGCGGCGGACGCGGACGCGGACGCGGCGGACGAGGGTGCGGGTGAGGAGGGCGCGGCGGGGGAGACGGCGTCCACGACCGCGGACGCCCCGGTATCGGCGGGATTCATGCTTCGACGGTACGGAGAGCGCCGCTCATCCGTCCAATGCACGGAATCGGCATAATCGTTCCCATGACGCATCAGCAGAGGTCAGGAGAGCGCCTGTCACCGAGCGGTGACACAGAAGACATCGTCGCGCTGCTTGCGCCACGGCTCGTGCACTTCGCCGGGGTCGCGCGCACCGAGCACGTCACCCGGGCCGCGCAGGAGATGAACGTCCCCCAGTCGACGCTGTCCCGGTCGATGGCGCGGCTCGAACAGGACCTGGGTGTCGACCTGTTCGCCCGGCACGGCCGCACCGTGTCCCTGACGCCCGCCGGGCGCGCGTTCCTCGGCTCGGTGGAGCGGGCCCTCGCCGAGATCGAGCGGGCCGCGGAGGAGGTGCGCGCCGACGCCGACCCGGCGGCGGGCAAGGTCGCCTTCGGGTTCCTGCACACCATGGGCGCCGAGACCGTGCCCGGGCTCCTCCACGCCTTCCGCGCCGACCATCCCCGGGTCCGCTTCAGCCTGGTGCAGAACTACGGCGAGGCCATGCTGGAGCGGCTGCGGGCGGGCGAGCTGGACCTGTGTCTGACCTCGCCGGTGCCGGACGCCCCCGACCTCGTCGCCCGCCGGCTGGACGAGCAGAAGCTGCGGCTGGTGGTGCCCGCCGAGCACCGGCTGGCCGGGCGCCGGCGGATCCGGCTGGCGGAGGCCGCCGACGAGGTGTTCGTGACCCTGGAGCCCGGCTACGGACTGCGCCGCATCACCGACGACCTGTGCAAGGAGGCCGGATTCAGGCCCCGGATCGCGTTCGAGGGCGAGGAGGCGGAGACCCTGCGCGGGCTGGTCGCGGCCGGCCTCGGGGTGGCCCTGCTGCCCCCGCCGGCGGTGGCCCGGCCCGGGGTGGCGGAGCTGACGGTGACGGCCCCGCGCGCGGCCCGCGAGATCGGGGTGGCCTGGCTGGAGGGGCGTCCGGACACGCCGCCGGTGGCCGCCTTCAAGCGCTTCCTGCTGTCCCGCCGGGGACGTCTGCTGCACGCGTGAACCTCCCAGGGGGCAAGGGGCAAGGGGCAAGGGGCAAGGGGCAAGGGGCAAGGGGCGGGCGGGACCGGACGGGACCGGGCGGGACCGTACCGGGGCCGGGACGGGCAGGGCCGGGTCCGGGCAGGGCCGCGGTCCCGCGCGGGCCGGGCTCAGTGCCCCTGGCGGTGCCGCAGCGAGCGCCCGAACCCCGAGGCCAGCGGCATCCGCAGGCCGAGCGGCGGGGGCGCGGCGAGGGCGTCCTGGACGGGGCGTGAGAAGGGCCGGTCGAACAGGGCGCCCAGCACGAAGTCCTCGGCCAGGCAGAGCACCTCCTCCCGGTGCTGCTGCAAGGAGTGCCGGTCGGAGTGGACCTCGAAGCGGCACACGTCGCGGTTGGCCTTCTTCGCGCGGGCCGCGAGCCGGAAGGACAGCTCCGGGTCGGTGCGCTCGTCGTTGGTGCCGTGCACGATCAGCACCCGGCGCCCGGCGAGCTGCTTCACCGGTTCGGGTGGCGCGGCCATGTCGTCCTCGGGGAGCCAGGGGGCTGCCGCCAGCACGGAGTTGACGGCCTCGTGGCCGCCCGCGTGCAGGGCCGCCCGGCCGCCCATGTCGACGCCGGCCAGACACACCGGGACGTCGCCGTAGCGGCGGACCGCCTCGTCGGCGGCCCATGTGGCGTCCCGGGCGAGGTGGGCCTCGCTCCCGTTCCACCCGCGGTAGCGGTAGTGCACCACGTGGACCGCCAGCCCCTCCGCGCGCCCCGCTCGGGCCAGCCGGCGTCCCAGCGCGCGCACGGCGGCCGTGGCGCGCAGGGGGGAGGGGCGGCGGGCCGAGTACGCGTCACCGCCGGGGAGCAGCAGCACCGCCCCGCCCACCGCCGTCGGTTCCGGGCCGAACACCCGTCCCAGCCGGGCCTCGCGAACCGGCGTCGCATGCTGTGCCATGGCAGAACAGTGTCAGAAGCGGACGTGTACGCCACCCGGCCGTGCGGTCACCGTTGGGTATCGGCCACCGTGTGCAACGGGCCATCTACGCGCGTAGGGGTTAGGGTGCGGAAATGACGAGCCAGACTGACCGGATGGGGAGCACCCCGAGCCCGGACCAGATCCGCCGGGCGCCCAAAGTACTGCTGCACGATCACCTCGACGGCGGGCTCAGGCCCGGCACCATCGTCGAACTGGCCCGGGAGCAGGGCTACTCCGCGCTCCCCGAGACCGACCCCGGCAAGCTCGGCCTCTGGTTCCGGGAGGCCGCCGACTCCGGCTCCCTGGAACGCTATCTGGAGACCTTCTCCCACACCGTCGGCGTCATGCAGACCCGCGACGCCCTGGTCCGGGTGGCCCGCGAGTGCGCCGAGGACCTCGCCGAGGACGGCGTCGTCTACGCCGAGGTGCGCTACGCCCCCGAACAGCACCTGGAGGGCGGCCTGAGCCTCGAAGAGGTCGTCGAAGCCGTCGACGAGGGCTTCCGGCAGGGCGAGCGCGCCGCCCGCGAGGGCGGCCACCGCATCCGCGTCGGCGCCCTGCTGACCGCCATGCGGCACGCCGCCCGCGCCCTGGAGATCGCCGAACTCGCCAACCGCCACCGCGACCGCGGCGTCGTCGGCTTCGACATCGCGGGCGCCGAGGCCGGCTACCCGCCCACCCGGCACCTGGACGCCTTCGAGTACCTCAAGCGGGAGAACAACCACTTCACCATCCACGCCGGCGAGGCCTTCGGACTGCCCTCCATCTGGCAGGCCCTGCAGTGGTGCGGCGCCGACCGCCTCGGGCACGGCGTGCGCATCATCGACGACATCGAGGTCGGGGACGACGGCGGCATCCGCCTCGGGCGGCTCGCCTCCTACGTCCGCGACAAGCGCATCCCCCTGGAGATGTGCCCCAGCTCCAACCTCCAGACCGGCGCCGCCTCCTCCTACGCCGACCACCCCATCGGCCTGCTGCGCCGGCTGCACTTCCGGACCACGGTCAACACGGACAACCGCCTGATGTCCGGCACCAGCATGAGCCGGGAATTCGAGCACCTCGTCGAGGCGTTCGGCTACACGCTCGACGACATGCAGTGGTTCTCCGTCAATGCGATGAAATCAGCGTTCATTCCTTTCGATGAACGACTGGCCATGATCAATGACGTCATCAAGCCCGGATACGCCGAGCTGAAATCCGAATGGCTGTTCCAGCAGACCGCTTCGACCAGCGGTTCTGCCGGGCAGCAGGGCTGAGCGAAGACCTTCGCGGAGCGGCGGATGCGGACGGGCTTTCACAACCCGTCCGCATTTCGATGTTTGCGGCGGGCCCCGTCCCGTGTTTACGTTCGGGGACCGCTTCCCGTCCCCCGTTCCCGTCTTCGGTTCCCGTCTTCGAATTCAGTCAAGGACGCATTCACGATGAAGTCTGCCGCCAAGACCCTCGGTGTCGCCGCTCTCGGTGCCGCTTTCGCCGCCACCGGCGCGGGCGCCGCGAACGCCGCCCCGGCCCTGCCCGACAGCGGCCAGGCGCTCGGCTCCCTCACTCAGGCCCTGCCCACCGACACGGTCGCCAAGGCGCTGCCGGGCGCCGGTGAGGCGCTCACCCAGGCGCAGCCGGCCCTCGCCGCAGGCGTGGCCGCCGCGCAGCCCCTCGCCCAGAAGGCGCTCGCCGACGGCCCGACCAAGCCGGCCGCGGGCCTGCTCGGCGGCCTGCCGCTGGGCGGCCTGCCCACCAAGGGCCTCCCGGTGAACGGCATCCCGCTGGGCTGACCCGCCCCCGCACGCCGTCGGGGCGTACTCCGGAGTCCCCTCCGGGTGCGCCCCGACGGCGTACTCGCGCGGGCGTACTCGCGCGGGCGGGCTCACCAGGCCGCGGGGCGGGCCTTGTCCTCGGACGGCAGGATCACCCACAGCGCGAGGTAGATCAGGAACTGCGGGCCCGGCAGCAGGCAGGACAGCAGGAAGATCACCCGCATCGTGGTGGCGGAGGTGCCGAAACGCTGAGCCAGCGCGGCACACACACCGCCGATCATCCGGCCGTTGACGGGGCGGACGGGGCGGGACATGGCGGCTCCTTCATGAGCGGTTCGCGGGGCCGCCTCGACCGGCGGCCTCCTTACGACATCGACGTTACGGCGACGAGGGCGGCAGAGCGTCGCTCCACGGTGCGATCCCGACCCTGGGAATCGTCGGGGTCCGACCCTGAGCCGTCTCCTCGAACACGGCGTCCGCCCCGTCCCGGACCCCGTCCCGGACCCCGCCCCGGGCCTTTTCCCGGCCCCCGTCCGCCGCCCTCCGCCGCCCGTCCCGTTCCCGGCGCTCGGCGTGGCGGCGCAGCCGCGCCCGGCCCAGCGGGACCACCGCCAGGTGCGCGAGCAGCACGCCCGCGGTGTTCAGCAGCAGCGAGTCGACGTCCACCACCTGGCCGGGCACCCCGGTCTGCAGCAGCTCGACGGCCAGCGAGATCAAGGCGCCCGCCGTCGCCGTACGCAGCAGCGACCCCAGCGGGGACACGGCCAGCCGGCCGGCGGTGAGCGGCAGCAGCACCCCCAGCGGCGCCAGCAGCGCCAGCTCGGCGCCGATCCGGCGGGCCGCACCCGGCCAGCCCAGCGCCAGATCGGCGCGGATCCCGGCGAGCGGACGCAGATTGGCGGGCATCACCCACGGGACGTCCAGCGGACGCAGCGTGTACCAGGCGACGAACGCGAGATGGGCGACGAGGAGGACACCCCCGGTCACACGGATGCGGATCGCGGCGCTGCCGCCCCTGGAGCCTTGACGCTGCACGACCCCCTAGACGCCGCGCCCCGCCCGATCGGTTCCGGCCCCGCGCCCCGCGTCCGGTGAGGCATACGACACACCGCGTACACGGAAGCGCCGTGCCCGAAAGGGCCGGAAACATCCTCCGGAAGACCCATCCTCCGGAGGACCCGCGGAGCCCGGACGGACGAGGCCCGCTTCGGCGCGTCGCCGCACGCCCCGGCCGGTGGAGCCCGGCGGTCAGCGCGCCGGGCGGGTCACCGTGCGGATGCGTCCGTGCTCGGGGGGCGGACGCGGCCCGGTTCGGAGCGGACCTCGTCCGTGCACTCGTAGCGGCGGGGCGGGTCCGTGGGGCCGCCCAGCACCACCGAACCGTCTCCCTCGGCGGCCTCGGAGTCGGAGAAGGTGCACACGACCTGCCCGAGCGCGTACGAGGACAGCCGGTCGGGCGCGATGCTCAGCCGCAGCGTGTCCGCCGGGTCGTCGCCGAGCGGGCCGGCCGCCCTCAGCCGGGTCGGCACCTCGGTGCGGTACCCAGCCTGCCGCTCCGCCGTGGACGGCAGCTCCGCCAGCGCGTCCAGCAGGCCCTGTGCGAGCAGCACCCGCCGGTCGGAGTCCGCCGCGCCCTCCGGCACCCGCACCGACCGGTCCACGGCGACCAGGGACGTGCCGCAGCGCAGGAACACCTGCACCGCCACCGCCCGCGAGGACTGCGTGGTGACGGCGGGCCCGGTCAGCGAGCAGTGCGCCCGCGACGGCGCCCCGCCGAAGTCCGTCGGCACCTCCGTGGCCCGGATGCCGCACCCGGCGAGCGGTGCGGCGAGCAGCAGCAGCGCCAGGGCCCGGCGCGCCGCCCTCACTGTGCGCCCCCCGGTCCGCCCTGCTGCTGCCCGGCGGGCTCCTCGGCGCCGTCCCGGGGCAGCCGCAGCGTGAACACGGCTCCTCCGTCGGGGGAGTTGGCCGCGGTGATCTCGCCGCCGTGGATGTGTGCGTTCTCCAGCGCGATCGACAGGCCCAGCCCGCTGCCCTCCGACCGGGGCCGGGACGCGCTCGCCTTGTAGAAGCGGTCGAACACGTGCGGCAGGACGTCCTCGGGGATGCCGGGCCCGTGGTCCCGCACCTCGATGACCACCTCGGCACCTCCGGCGCCGTCCCGGGACCCGCCCGTGTCCGCCTCCTCGCCCCTGCGTCCGTCCCCGTCCCTGCGTCCGTCCCCGTCTCCCGCCCCGTCGCGGCTGCCGGCTCCCGACGCGCGCACCGCCTCGGACGGGCGGACCGCGTCGGACGCGCGGACCGCGTCGGACGCGCGGACCGCCACCCGTACCGGGGAGCCGCCGTGCTTGAGCGCGTTGCCGATCAGGTTGGCCAGGATGACGTCCAGCCGGCGCGGGTCGAGCCGGGCGTGGATGCCGCGCTCGGCGTCCAGCTCGACCGCGTCCAGCCAGGCGCGGGCGTCGATGCAGGCGGTGATCTGGTCGGCGACGTCGACGTCGTCCAGCACCAGCCGGGCCGTGCCCGCGTCGAAGCGGGTGACCTCCATCAGGTTCTCCACCAGGTCGTTCAGCCGCCGGGTCTCGCTCACCACCAGGCGTACCGCGGGCTCGATCATCGGGTCGATGCCGCCGGCCTCGGAGTCCAGCTCCTCCTCCAGCACCTCGGTCACCGCGGTGATGGCGGTGAGCGGGGTCCGTAGTTCATGGCTCATGTCCGCCACGAACCTCCGGGACGCCTCGTCCCGGGACGCCATCTCCGCGACCCGCTTCTCCAGCGCCTCGGCCGCGTTGTTGAACGTCCGCGACAGGTCGGCCAGTTCGTCGGTGCCCGACACCCGCAGCCGGGTGTCCAGCCTGCCCTCGCCGAGCCGCCGCGCGGCGACGCCCAGCCGGTGCACGGGCTTCAGCACGGTCGTCGCCGCCGCCTGCGCGAGCAGCGCGGAGCCGATCAGCGCCAGAGCGGTGGCGATCCCCAGCGACCAGGCCAGCGAGTTGAGGTCCTTGGCCTCCGGCTCCAGCGACTTGAGCATGTAGCCGGTGGTGCCACCGCCGATCACCCGGGTGCCCGCCACCAGGTAGGGGGTGCCGCCGTCGACGACGCGCTGCCAGTACAGGTGGTACTCCGCGCTGTTGGCCGAGGTCAGCGCCTGCCTGCGGTTGACGGCGGTGCGCAGCGACTCGGGCACGTCGCCGAGCGTGAAACCGTTCAGCCCGCCCGAACCGCCGTACACCGTGCGCCCGCCGGGGTCCTGGGCGACCAGCAGCACCGTGAAGTGCTGGCTGCCGCCCGCCATCAGGCCCGCGGTGCGCTGCAGGTCGTCCTGGGTGGGGCGGTCGGGCAGGGCGCCGACGCGGCTGCGCATCTCCTGCTCGAAGTCGCGCAGCACCGCGTCCTGGGCGCGGGTGAGCACCGCCTCCCGGTTCAGCCAGTACGCGATGCCCGAGGCGGACACCGCGGCCGTCAGCGCGACCAGCCCGAACACGACCACCAGCCGCAGCCGCAGGCTGGTGAAGCGCAGCCGTGAGAACACTCCCCTGCGCCTGGCGGCCCAGCCGCCGAGGCCCCCTTGCCGCTTCGTCACTGAGGCGGATCCAGCCGGTAGCCCACACCGCGCACGGTACGAATCAGGGTCGGTGACGACGGCACGTCCTCCACCTTGGCGCGCAGCCGCTGCACACAGGCGTCCACCAGCCGCGAGTCACCGAGGTAGTCGTGCTCCCACACCAGCCGCAGCAACTGCTGCCGGGACAGCGCCTGCCCGGGCCGGCGGCTCAGCTCCAGCAGCAGCCGCAGCTCGGTCGGGGTGAGCTGCAGGTCCTCGCCGTTCTTCGTCACGGTCATCGCCGCGCGGTCGATGACCAGGCTGCCGAAGGCCGCCGCGTCGTTCGACTCCCGCTCCCCGCGCCGCAGCACGGCCCGGATGCGGGCGTCCAGGACGCGCCCCTGGACCGGCTTGACGACGTAGTCGTCGGCGCCCGACTCCAGGCCCACGACGACGTCGATGTCGTCGTTGCGCGCGGTGAGCAGGATGATCGGCAGCTGGTCCGTGCGCCGGATGCGCCGGCACACCTCGAAACCGTCGATGCCGGGCAGCATCACGTCCAGCACGATCAGGTCCGGGCGCTGCTCGCGCAGCAGCTTCAGACCGTCCTCACCGCTGGCAGCGGTCGCCACGCGGTGCCCCTGGCGCGTCAGTGAGAGCTCCAGGGCCGTCCGGATGGCGTCGTCGTCCTCGATCAGCAACAGGGAAGGCACGGCCTCATTCTGGCCCATGGATGCCGTACGGATGAACCGGCGGACCGGAGCGAACCCTGCCCTCACGCGCGATTCCGGTGCGTGATCGCGTACGTCACGGGCGGCCGGGCCCTGTGACAGGTCTGTGACAGTCGGCGGACACGGCGATGAAGTGGCTTCGGCAGGATTTTCGGCACCAGGAAGAACGCCAGGCAGAACGCCGGCAAGTCCACGACGGGGGGCGCGGGATGAACACGCTGCACGCCACGAGCACCAACGCAGTGGTCACGCGTCTGCACGACGTGAACCTGCACCGGGGTTCCGAGAAGTCCGGTGCGGTGAGCGGGCGGGGGTGCGCTCGCGGCACCGGGCGTCAGCACACCGCGTACGCGCCGCAGGGGGCCGTGCCCCGGATGACGGTCGTCGACGGTGTCACGGGGGAGAAGCACGGGGGAGAGGCGTACCGGGAGGTGACGGGGGAGCGGCCCGCCACGGCGGGGGCGGCGGACGCCGAGGCGGCGTTCACCGCTTACGTCCAGGAGCGCCGCGCCTCCCTGTACGCCACCGCCTACCACCTGACCGGTGACCGCTTCGAGGCCGAGGACCTGCTGCAGAGCGCACTGTTCTCGACCTACCGGGCGTGGGACCGGATCAGCGACAAGGCGGCGGTCGGCGGCTATCTGCGCCGCACCATGACGAACCTGCACATCAGTGCCTGGCGCCGCCGGAAGCTGAACGAGTACCCGACCGAGGAGCTGCCGGAGACGCCCGGCGACACGGACGCGATGCGCGGCACGGAACTGCGCACGGTGCTGTGGCAGGCGCTGTCCCGGCTGCCCGAACTCCAGCGCACCATGCTGGTCCTGCGCTACTACGAGGGCCGTACGGACCCGGAGATCGCGGCCATCCTGGGCATCAGCGTCGGCACGGTCAAGTCGAGCATCTGGCGGTCGCTGCGCCGACTGCGGGACGACGAGGCCCTCAGCCTCGGCCGTGACGAGACGGACGCCTTCGGCGAGCTGGTGGCCTGAGGCGGACGGAAAAAAGTTCCCCGGGGGTGTATCAGGGGGACGGTACGGGGGTCTTGTTCACAGGTCCGGGAGACACGGGGGACGGACCGCCCGCGGGGCACGGGGGGAAGCACGACCCGCGGGCAGGCAAGGGAAACACGGGGGAAGCAACGGGGGAGAGCACGGGGGACGACGGGGGAGCACAGAGGGAGCGGGGCTGGAGGGCCGGGGGGTCCGTCCAGCCCCGCTCCCGCGTGCGGCCGCGAGAACGGGGTCCGGGGGGCCGGGGTCCGTCCGGCCCCGGTTCACCTCCGGGCCCGTGGCCGGCCCGCCGTCCGTGCCGGTCGTCCCCGGGCGTCGCCTCCGCCCGTGGTCCCCGGCCGTGGCCTGCGGCCCGTCGTCTGTGCCGGGCGTCCCCGGCCGTGGTCTCTGCCGGGTGTCCCGGCTGTCCCGCGGTGACCGGAGCGTGGGGCGCGCAGCCGCGGCCGCACCGGGCCCGGCCGCACGACCGCCGCGCCCGGCCCGTCCGTACGGGCGCCCGGCCCGTCCGTACGGGCGCCCGGCCCGTCCGTACGGCGATCAGGCCGCGGTGCGCGGTGCGGTGAGGCCGGCCGCTCCCGCGGCGGTGAGCCGGTCCAGCGCCTCCTCGCGGTCGCAGGCGTGGGCGCCGAGGGCGGTCTGCCGGGCCACGATGGAGCGCTCGGCGCGCATCAGCCGCCAGCCGCGGCGCAGCAGGAACGGCACGGACTTGCGGCCCTCGCGCAGGTCGCGCAGGAAGCGGCGGCGGAAGGTGGTGACCGGACCGCGGCTCAGGCACAGCGCGTCGGCGAGGAGCCCGAGGTCCCGGCAGCGTCCGACGATCTCCGCGGCGAAGATGCCCTCCGCGATGAACAGCGGCGCCGGACCGATGTCGACGCTGCCGGTGCCGGTGCGGGCGCTCAGCGAGATGTCGTAGACCGGGATGCCGGTCCGGCCGGTGTGGCACAGGGCGGCGATCGCGGCGATCGCGGCGTCCGCGTCCCAGGAGTCCGGGTGGTCCCAGTCGATGTCCCCGGTGCCCGCCACCCTCGGCAGGGTGGGGTCGTCGCCCTCCTTGTAGAAGTCGTCGAGCCGGAGGACCGGAAGACCGGAGCGGGCGGCCAGCACGGATTTGCCGGAGCCGGAGGGGCCGCAGAGCAGCACGACGCGCGCGGGTACGGGCGGATGGGAACTCACGGGTCACCAGTCTGAGCCATTCACCTGCCGTTCACCCACTCGCGGGTCGCCTTTGAAGCCCGCATCACACGTCAACTACCCTGCGTGGAGTACCGACTACGTTACGCAGCAGAAGGTGGCGAGCGATGGCCCGACACGACAGTTCCCCGCACCCGACCGGCCGGCGCGCGCTGGCCGCCCTGGCGACGGCGGGGGTGGCCCTGGGCGCCTCCGCCACGGCGGCCGCGGCGGCGGACGCCGAGCCGGTCGTGGACGTGATGCGGACCCAGCCGACGTCCCTCGGCCAGGTCGACCCGCTGGCGGGGGTGGACGCGCTCGGCATGTCCCTGCGGTACGCCACGGGCGCGGTGGCGGGGCTCCAGCCCAACCCGCTGGCCGGTACGGGCGTGGACCCGCTGGACAACGGCGTGGGGACGCAGCTGGCCGACTTCCGGCCGCTGACCTCGCAGGCGCTGACCGCGCCGGTGGCGCAGGCCCGTTCGATCGGGTCGATGCCGGTGGTCGGACAGGTCACGCACCTGCTGGGCGGCTGACGGCATGCGGCCGCGCCGCCCCCGGACGGAGGGGCGGCGCGGCGCGGTGGGGGGTGGCACGGGTCCCGGCCGGGCGGCAGGCCCGGCCGGTGGGGCGGGCCGGTGGGCGCCCGGTGGGGGCGCGTCCCCGCGGGCGCGGGACCAAGGGCGGGGTCAGTAGGCGGAGCCGGACGCGCCCAGGCCGCCCGTCGGGTGCCAGACCGTCTTCGTCTCCAGGAACGCCGTCATGCGGTCCGTGCCCGCGGGCGCCGACCAGTCGTCCACAGGCTGTGGACGCAGAACGCGCTTGAGGTTGTCGGCCGCGGCGACCTCCAGCTCCTTCGCCAGCACCTCGTCGGCGCCCGCCAGGTCGATCGCGTTCACGTCCTGGTGTGCGGCCAGCGGTGCCGCGATCTCCGCGGTGCGCCCGGACAGCACGTTGACGACACCGCCGGGCACGTCGGACGTGGCCAGCACCTCGCCCAGGGACAGGGCCGGCAGCGGGGACCGCTCCGAGGCCACGACGACCGCCGTGTTGCCGGTGGCGATCACCGGGGCGACCACCGACACCAGACCCAGGAACGACGACTCCTGCGGGGCCAGTACGGCGACGACGCCGGTCGGCTCCGGGGAGGAGAGGTTGAAGTACGGGCCGGCCACCGGGTTGGCGCCGCCGGTCACCTGGGCGATCTTGTCGGTCCAGCCCGCGTACCAGACCCAGCGGTCGACCGCCGCGTCGACCTGCGCGGCGGCCTTGGACTTCGACAGGCCCTCGGCCTCCGCGACCTCGCGCACGAACTGGTCCCGGCGGCCCTCCAGCATCTCGGCGACGCGGTAGAGGACCTGGCCGCGGTTGTAGGCCGTCGCGCCCGACCACGCGCCGAACGCCTTGCGGGCGGCCACCACCGCGTCCCGGGCGTCCTTGCGGCTCGCCTGCGGGGCGTTCGCCAGCCACCTGTCCTTGGAGTCGGTCACTTCGTACACCCGGCCGCTCTCCGAGCGGGGGAACTTGCCCCCGACAAACAGCTTGTAGGTCTTGAGGACGGAAAGACGGGTCGCGTCAGACATCGAGGTACGCCTCCAGGCCGTGGCGGCCGCCCTCGCGGCCGAAGCCCGACTCCTTGTAGCCGCCGAACGGCGAGGTCGGGTCGAACTTGTTGAACGTGTTGGACCAGACCACGCCCGCGCGCAGCTTGCCCGCGACCGCCAGGATGCGCGAGCCCTTCTCGGTCCAGATGCCCGCCGACAGGCCGTACGGCGTGTTGTTCGCCTTGGCGACGGCCTCGTCGGGCGTGCGGAAGGTCAGCACCGACAGGACCGGGCCGAAGATCTCGTCGCGGGCGACGGTGTGCGCCTGGGTGACGTTCGTGAACAGCGTCGGGGCGAACCAGTAGCCGCTCTCGGGCAGGTCACAGGCCGGCGACCAGCGCTCGGCGCCCTCCGCCTCACCGCGCTCCACCAGCGAGGTGATCCGGGCCAGCTGCTCCTCGGAGTTGATCGCGCCGATGTCGGTGTTCTTGTCCAGCGGGTCGCCCAGCCGCAGCGTGGACAGCCGCCGCTTCAGGGACTCCAGCAGCTCCTCCTGGACCGACTCCTGCACCAGCAGCCGGCTGCCCGCGCAGCAGACCTGGCCCTGGTTGAAGAAGATGCCGTTGACGATGCCCTCGACGGCCTGGTCGACCGGGGCGTCGTCGAAGACGATGTTGGCGCCCTTGCCGCCCAGTTCGAGCGTGAGCTTCTTGTCCGTGCCGGCCACCGTGCGGGCGATCTGCTTGCCGACCGCGGTGGAGCCGGTGAAGGCGACCTTGTTCACGTCCGGGTGCGCGACCAGCGCGGCGCCCGCGCCGCCGTAGCCCGGCAGGATGTTGACGACGCCCTTGGGCAGGCCGGCCCGGCGGCAGATGTCCGCGAAGAACAGCGCCGACAGCGGCGTGGTCTCGGCCGGCTTCAGTACGACCGTGTTGCCGGCCGCCAGCGCGGGCGCGATCTTCCAGGCCAGCATCAGCAGCGGGAAGTTCCACGGGATGACCTGGCCCGCCACGCCCAGCGGCCGCGGGTCGGGGCCGAAACCGGCGTGGCCCAGCTTGTCCGCCCAGCCCGCGTAGTAGAAGAAGTGCGCCGCGACCAGCGGCAGGTCGGCGTCCCGGGTCTCCCGGATCGGCTTGCCGTTGTCCAGCGTCTCCAGGACGGCCAGCTCGCGGCTGCGCTCCTGGACGATCCGGGCGATCCGGAAGAGGTACTTCGCGCGCTCGGAGCCGGGCAGCGCCGACCACTTCTCGAACGCCTTGCGGGCGGCGGCGACCGCCCGGTCCACGTCCGCCTCGCCGGCCTGGGCGACCTCGGACAGGACCTCCTCGGTGGACGGCGAGACCGTCTTGAAGACCTTGCCGTCGGCCGCCTCGGTGAACTCGCCGTCGATGAACAGGCCGTAGGACGGGGCGATGTCGACGACCGAGCGGGACTCGGGCGCCGGTGCGTACTCAAAAGTCATGTCGATCAGTCCACCGTCACGTAGTCGGGGCCGGAGTAGCGGCCCGTGGCCAGCTTCTGGCGCTGCATCAGCAGGTCGTTCAGCAGCGAGGAGGCGCCGAAGCGGAACCAGTGGTTGTCCAGCCAGTCCGCTCCCGCGGTCTCGTTGACCAGGACCAGGAACTTGATCGCGTCCTTCGACGTGCGGATGCCGCCGGCCGGCTTCACACCGACCTGCACCCCGGTCTGGGCGCGGAAGTCGCGGACCGCCTCCAGCATCAGGAGCGTGTTCGCGGGGGTCGCGTTGACGGCGACCTTGCCGGTCGACGTCTTGATGAAGTCGGCGCCGGCCATCATGCCGAGCCAGCTGGCCCGCCGGATGTTGTCGTACGTCGACAGCTCACCGGTCTCGAAGATCACCTTCAGGCGGGCCGGTCCGCAGACCTCCCGCACGGCGACGATCTCGTCGTACACCTTCAGGTAGTGACCCGCCAGGAACGCTCCGCGGTCGATGACCATGTCGATCTCGTCCGCACCCGCGGCGACCGCGTCCCGCACGTCGGCCAGCTTCACGTCCAGCGCGGCGCGGCCGGCCGGGAAGGCGGTGGCGACCGAGGCGACCTTCACGCCCGAGCCGGCGACGGCCTCCTTCGCGACGGCCACCATGTCGGGATAGACGCAGACCGCGGCCGTGGTGGGGGTCGTCCGGTCGGTCGGGTCGGGCAGGACCGCCTTGGCGCCGAGCGCCCGGACCTTGCCCGGGGTGTCCGCGCCTTCCAGCGTCGTCAGGTCGACCATCGAGATGGCGAGGTCGATCGCGTACGCCTTGGCGGTCGTCTTGATGGAACGGGTGCCGAGGGAGGCGGCGCGCGCCTCCAGGCCGACCGCGTCGACGCCGGGCAGCCCGTGGAGGAAACGGCGCAGCGTGCTGTTGGACGACGTGGCGTCCGCGAGGGGGGTGGCTGCGGTGGGTGCGTTGGTGGGCATGGTCACCAGGTGAGCATATCTACGCGCGTAGCGGCTGTACAGCCCCGGAGACATATCGGGGTATCCCACCGGGGGCGGCTTGTGCGGGACGGGCGGGCGGGCCCCGGGGTGAGGAGTCCCCGCCGGTGAGGTGAGGTGAGGGAAGGGGCGGGGAGGTGCGGGGAGGTGAGGTGCGGGGAGGTGAGGGGCGGGGCGCGTCGGGGTGATGGCGCGGTGGCCCGCGCCCCCGGGGTGGCGGGGCCGGGTGTCCGGGGCGTGTGCGGGCGTGTCTGCGGCCGGTCGCGCGGTGCCCCGCGCGGCCGGGGCGGGGGTGGGGCTGCCGGTGGGTGCCTGCGGGTTCGGTGTGGCCGGTTGTGCGGGGTGGCGGGGACGTGGGCGGGTGGGGAGGCGGGGGTGGGGAGGTTGCATAATCGGCTGCATGACCTCCTCCGACCGGATCTATCGCTCGCCCATGGCACTCGCCGGCGGAGCGCTCCTGCTGGGGCTTGCCGGGTGGCTGGGTATCGACGCCATGGTCCGGGGGGAGGGCAGCACACCGTGGCTGGCCCTGGCCTCGATGCTGACGTTCATGCCGCTCGCCGCCGCCTACACGCTCCGGCCCGCCGTGTTCGCCGACGAGAACCGGCTGCGGGTGCGCAACCCGCTGCGGGACGTCACGCTGCCCTGGGGCGAGGTCGCCTCGCTGCGCTCCGGTTACACCAACGAGGTCGTCGCCAGGTCCGGCGACCGCTTCCAGCTGTGGGCCGTCCCCGTCTCCCTCAAGGGACGCAAACGGGCCGTACGGCGCCAGCAGCGGCGCGACGCCCAGGAGGCCGCCGCGGCACAGGGCAAACGGGTCCGGGGCAGCCTCTTCGGACCGGCCGGGGACATCGACGACGGTCCGGTCGCCGACCAGGGCGACCGGATCGTCGACGAGCTGCGCGCCATGCTGGAGGCGCGCGAGAAGGCCGGGACCTCGCAGGGCGAGGTCCGTGTGCGCCGGGCCTACGAGATCATCGCGCCCACCCTCGCCGGGGCCGTGCTCCTCGTGGTGTTCGCCCTCCTCGGCTGAGCGGCCGGAGGCCCGGCCCGGCGGTTCCTCCCCCCCGGGCAGGGCAACCGGAGACGCGGTTCCATGTCCCGGGCAGGGCGACCGGAGGCCTGGCCGGGCGCTGCCGCCGTGCGGCCCGGTGCCCGCCGCCGGGCGGACGGGGCCGGTGATGCCGAGGCCGTGGCCCGCCCCGGGGCGGGCCACGGGCGGGTCAGATCCCGGCGGCCGCCGCCAGGTCGCGCTTGACCGCCGCCAGGAGCTCCGCCGCGCGGGCGCGGGCCGCCGGCAGAGCGGCGCGGTCGGCGACCGGGACGACGACCTCCAGGTAGCACTTCAGCTTCGGCTCGGTGCCGCTCGGGCGGACGATGACGCGGGCGCCGTCGAGCGTGTAGCGCAGGCCGTCCGTGGGCGGCAGCGTCTCCGTGCCCCGGGTGAGGTCCTCGGCGCGGGTGATGGCCAGGCCCGCCAGCCGGGTCGGCGGCTGCTCCCGCAGGCGCCGCATGGCGTCGGCGATGACCGACAGGTCCTGCACCCGCACGGACAGCTGGTCGGTGGCGTGCAGGCCGTGCTCGACGGCGAGGTCGTCCAGCAGGTCGAGCAGGGTGCGGCCCTGCTCCTTCAGCTCCGAGGCCAGCTCGGCGACCAGCAGCGCGGCGGTGACGCCGTCCTTGTCGCGCACGCCCTCGGGGTCCACGCAGTAGCCGAGCGCCTCCTCGTAGCCGTAGCGCAGGCCCTCCACCCGGGCGATCCACTTGAAGCCGGTGAGGGTCTCCTCGTACGCCAGGCCCGCCTTCTCGGCGATCCGGCCGAGCAGCGAGGACGACACGATCGACTCGGCGAAGGTGCCCCGGGCGCCGCGCCGCACCAGGTGCGCCGCGAGCAGCGCGCCCACCTCGTCACCGCGCAGCATCCGCCAGTCGGCCCCGTCGCCAACGGCCACGGCGCAGCGGTCGGCGTCCGGGTCGTTGGCGATGACCAGGTCGGGCTCCGTGGCGCGGGCCAGGGCGAACGCCAGGTCCATCGCGCCCGGCTCCTCCGGGTTGGGGAACGCGACGGTCGGGAACGCCGGGTCCGGCTCGGCCTGCTCGGCGACCAGGACCGGCTCGGGGAACCCGGCGCGGGCGAACGCGGCCGTCACCACGTCCTTGCCGACGCCGTGCATGGCCGTGTAGACGGTGCGGGCGGTGCGCGCAGAGCCGGGGGCCAGGACGGCGTCGGTGCGGGCCAGGTACGCCTCCAGGACGGCGTCGTCGAGGACCTCCCATCCGCTGTCCGGGCGGGGCACGTCCGCGAGCGCGGCGACCGCGTCGATCTCGGCGGCGATCTCCGCGTCGGCGGGCGGCACGATCTGCGAGCCGTCGCCGAGGTAGACCTTGTAGCCGTTGTCGCGGGGCGGGTTGTGGCTGGCGGTGACCTCGACGCCGGCGACCGCGCCCAGATGCCTTGTCGCGAAGGCCAGCACGGGCGTGGGCAGCGGCCGCGGCAGCAGCACCGCCCGCAGACCCGCGCCGGTCATCACGGCGGCGGTGTCCCGGGCGAAGTCGGCGGACTTGTAGCGGGCGTCGTAGCCGATGACGACGAGTCCGCCGGTCTCGCCCCTGCCCCGCAGGTACGCGGCGAGCCCCGCGGCCGCGCGGATCACGACCGAGCGGTTCATCCGCTGCGGCCCCGCCCCCAGCTCACCGCGCAGCCCGGCGGTGCCGAACTGCAGCGTCCCGCCGAAGCGGGCGGCCAGCTCGGCGACGTCCTCGGCGTCGATGAGCGCCGCGAGCTCCTCGCGGGTCTCGGGGTCGGGGTCCTCGGCCAGCCACGCCTCGGCCCGTGCCATGAGATCGTCGGTCACGTGCGGTCAACCTCTCGTGCGTGTGAGTGGGATCAGGGGTGGGCGGTCCGTCCTCCCGGGTCCGGGGCCCACCCCGGTGCGCCGTACGGTCGTCTCGCATGACTTCCGTGACGCGGTACGGCTGAAGCTTCGCGCGACCGTCGCGCCGAACCGGCGCCGGCCCCCGGCGCCGGGGGCCGCACGGCCGTCGCGCCCTGCGGCGGTCGCGTCCCGTGTGGTGGTCGCGTCCCCTGCCGGTGGTTGCGCCGTGCCGGTGACCGGACAGTTCCGCGACCGGACCGTCCAGCCGTCCGTCCAGCCGGCCGTGGCGCGGTCCGGACGGGTGCCGACCGGTGGGAGCCGTGCGGCTGTGGCGCCGGGGTGCGGTGGGTGCGGTCGCCGCTGCGGTCGGCCCGGGCGGCGGGCAGCCGGTGCGCCGCACGCACGGCACGCCGTACGGCCGACGCGTCGCGGCACCCGGATGCCGTGCCGGGCCATGGGGGCGGCACGGCACCCGTTCGGCGCGCCGTGCGGCACCGGGCCGGTGCTCCGCACCCGTGCGGGGTCCGGTGCCGGGCCGGTACCGCGTACGGCCGGCCGGCACCGCGTACCGGCCGGTGTCGCGGGCCCGGGGCCGCGGCGGCCGCGGGTTACAGGCGGCCGAGGACCTGGGTCAGCAGGGAGCCCATCCGGGCCGCCGAGTCGCGGCCGGCCTGGAGGACCTCCTCGTGGTTGAGCGGCTCACCGGTCATGCCCGCGGCCAGGTTGGTCACCAGGGAGATGCCGAGCACCTCGGCGCCCGCCTCACGGGCCGCGATGGCCTCCAGCACGGTCGACATGCCGACGAGGTCGGCGCCGATCACGCGGGCCATGCGGATCTCGGCCGGCGTCTCGTAGTGCGGGCCGGGGAACTGCGCGTAGACGCCCTCCTCCAGGGACGGGTCGACCTCCTTGCACAGCGCCCGCAGGCGCGGGGAGTACAGGTCGGTCAGGTCGACGAAGTTGGCGCCGACGATGGGGGAGGTGGCGGTGAGGTTGATGTGGTCGCTGATCAGCACCGGCCGGCCGGGGCGCATGCCCTCGCGCAGGCCGCCGCAGCCGTTGGTGAGCACCACGGTCTTGGCGCCGGCCGCGACGGCGGTGCGCACTCCGTGGGCGACGGCGGCGACGCCGCGGCCCTCGTAGTAGTGGGTGCGGCCGAGGAAGACCAGGGCGCGCTTGTCGCCGACGGTGTACGAGCGGACCTTGCCGCCGTGGCCCTCGACCGCCGGCGGCGGGAACCCCGGCAGCTCGGTGACCTGGAACTCGGCGTCGGGCTCGCCCAGTGCGTCCACGGCCGGTGCCCAGCCGGAGCCCATCACGAGGGCGACGTCGTGGGACTCGGCGCCGGTCAGTTCGCGCAGGCGCGCGGCGGCGGCGTCGGCGGCGGCGTACGGGTCGCCCTGGATGTCGTCCGGAAGGAGAGATGCGTTCACGCTGACGAGAGTAGCCGGTCATCGCCTACGCGCGTAGATGAGAGAGGTCACGGGATGGCGATCGTTGTCTTGTCGTTTCCGACGAAAGGGCGCGCCCGGGGAGCGGGGGCGCTGCGCGTCGGTGACGGGGATGTCCTTGCCGTCGGAGACCTTGCCGTCGGAGACCTCGACGTCGAAGACTTCGCCGTCGAAGACCAGCGGTCGGCCCCGGCTGACGGTGTACTCGACGAGGACGCTCCGCGTCAGGCGGATCGTGCGGCCGTCGCCGGTGGAGCTTCTGGGCCGTGACACGGAGAACGTCCCGGGTCCAGGAGCCGAGCCCGTTCAGCAGGGACGCTTCCGCAGCTCCATCACGTAGTCGTGGGGCGCCCCCGCCGACTCCGCCGCGTCGGCGATCTCGCCGAGGTAGCGCGCCGACGGCAGGCCGCCCTCGTAGCCGTTGAGGACGTACGTCCAGGCCGGTTCCTCGCCGTCCAGGGTGTGCACCCGCACCCGCGTCCGCCGGTAGACGCCCAGACCCACGCCCTCCCAGCGGTCCAGGGAGTCCTCGTCCGAGGGGGCGATGTCGTACAGCGCGACGAACACCTGCGCGCCCGGTTCCTCGGTGAGCATCGCCAGGGCGCCCTCCCAGCCCAGCTGCTCGCCCCCGAAGGCCAGCCGCCACCCGTTCAGCCAGCCGGTGGCGCGCAGCGGCGAGTGCGGGGCGCGGCGGGTCATCAGCCGCGCGTCGAGGTTTCCCGCGTAGGCGGCGTAGAGCGACATGGGGAGAGGGTACGGCAGCCGCACCACGTGTCACCGCCGCCCTCACGCGTCCCTCTCCGTCACCGGGCCACCCCTCCGGGTGACGGCTGTCCGGCCGTCGTGTCACGGACGTGCCACGCCGGACCCCCCGGGCGGTGCCGCCTCGAAGGTGCGGGACAATGGAGTACGTGACTCGGATCGTGATCATCGGTGGCGGACCCGGCGGATACGAAGCAGCCCTGGTGGCGGCTCAGCTCGGTGCGGAGGTGACCGTCGTCGACTGCGACGGCCTGGGCGGGGCGTCGGTGCTGACCGACTGCGTCCCGTCGAAGACCCTTATCGCCACGGCCGAGGTGATGACCACCTTCGACTCCTCCTACGAGGAGCTCGGCATCATCGTCGCCGACGACACCCCGTACGTCGACACCCCCGCCCGGGTGGTCGGGGTGGACCTCGGCAAGGTCAACCGGCGGGTGAAGCGGCTGGCGCTCGCGCAGTCGCACGACATCACCGCCGCCGTCACCCGGGCGGGCGCGCGGGTGCTGCGCGGCCGGGGCCGGCTGGACGGCGTGCAGGCCCTCGGCGGCTCCCGCAAGGTCGTCGTGACGGCGGCCGACGGCTCGGAGGAGACCCTCGTGGCCGACGCCGTGCTCATCGCGACCGGCGGCCACCCGCGCGAGCTGCCCGACGCCCAGCCGGACGGCGAGCGCATCCTGAACTGGACGCAGGTCTACGACCTCACCGAGCTCCCCGAGGAGCTCATCGTGGTGGGCTCCGGCGTCACCGGCGCCGAGTTCGCCGGCGCCTACCAGGCGCTCGGCTCCCGCGTGACGCTGGTCTCCTCGCGGGACCGCGTGCTGCCGGGCGAGGACCCGGACGCCGCCGCCGTGCTGGAGGACGTCTTCCGCCGTCGCGGCATGAACGTCATGGCGCGCTCCCGCGCCCAGTCCGCCAAGCGGGTCGGCGACCGGGTCGAGGTCACCCTCTCCGACGGCCGCGTCATCAGCGGCTCGCACTGCCTCATGGCGGTCGGCGCCATCCCCAACACCGCGGGCATGGGCCTGGAGGAGGCCGGGGTCAGGCTCAAGGACACCGGGCACATCTGGACCGACAAGGTCTCCCGCACCACCGCTCCGGGCGTGTACGCGGCCGGCGACGTGACCGGCGTCTTCGCGCTGGCCTCCGTCGCCGCCATGCAGGGCCGCATCGCCATGTACCACTTCCTCGGCGACGCGGTGACCCCGCTCAACCTCAAGACGGTGTCCTCGAACGTCTTCACCGACCCCGAGATCGCCACCGTCGGCTACACCCAGGCCGACGTCGACGCGGGCAAGATCGAGGCCCGGGTCGTCAAGCTGCCGCTGCTGCGCAACCCGCGCGCGAAGATGCAGGGCATCCGCGACGGCTTCGTCAAGATCTTCTGCCGGCCGGGCACCGGCATCGTGGTCGGCGGTGTGGTCGTCGCGCCGCGCGCCTCGGAACTCATCCACCCCATCTCGATCGCCGTCGACAACAATCTGACGGTCGAACAGATCGCGAACGCGTTCACCGTGTACCCGTCCCTGTCCGGTTCGATCGCCGAGGTGGCGCGGCAGCTGCACACCCGCAAGGCCACCGGCCAGGCCACCGGAGAGGCCTGACCTGCCGCCGCGACCGGAACCCGGCTCTCCCTCCCGGCACGGGGGTGCCGGGTCCCGCGGGGACGGGAGTGACGGGGGTTCGCCCCGTATACCACCTCCTGCCACCCGCTGCGAACAACTTCTGTTATTCGGCGCAAACTGCTGAAAGCAGACGGTCGTTGGGGTTACTGTCAGTTTCGTGTTCGCTGCAGAACGTCGCCAATTGATCCTCGAAATGGTGCGTGCCAACGGAGCCGTGTCGCTCCGTGAGCTCGCCCGCGTCGTCCAGACCTCCGAAGTGACCGTACGGCGGGACGTGCGCGCGCTGGAGGCAGAAGGACTCCTCGACCGCCGGCACGGCGGTGCGGTCCTGCCGGGCGGATTCACACGTGAGTCCGGTTTTCCGCAGAAGTCGCATCTCGCCACCGCCGAGAAGACGGTCATCGCCGACCTCGCCGCGAACCTCGTCGAGGAGGGCGAGGCCGTCGTGGTCGGGGCCGGAACCACCACCCAGGAGCTGGCCCGCCGGCTCGCCCGCATCCCCGGGCTGACGGTCGTCACCAACTCCCTGCTCGTCGCCCAGGCCCTCGCCCACGCCAACCGCGTGGAGGTCGTCATGACCGGAGGCACCCTGCGCGGCTCCAACTACGCCCTCGTCGGCTCCGGCGCCGAGCAGTCCCTGCAGGGGCTGCGGGTGTCCCGGGCGTTCCTGTCCGGCAGCGGTCTCACCGCCGAACGCGGACTGTCCACGTCCAACATGCTCTCCGCGTCCGTCGACCGGGCCCTGGTGCAGGCCGCCGCGGAGGTCGTGGTCCTCGCCGATCACACCAAGCTGGGCACGGACACCATGTTCCAGACCGTGCCGACGGACGTGATCACCCGGCTCGTCACCGACGAACCGCCCGCCCACGACGACCGGGCGGGCACCGAGCTCCAGGCCCTCGCCGACCAGGGCGTCCAGATCACCGTGGCCGGGGCCCCGGGAAACGCCCCGGGGGGCACGGCGGGAACGGGCCCGGGCGGTGACGCCGCCGCGGCGCGCCAGCCGCGCCGCGACGTCCCGCTGCCGGCTCCCCGCCGCGGCGCCCCCGGAACGGCCTCCCTGCGTGCCTCGTCCGTGCTCACCGACCCGCCCACCGGTGGCGGGGCGGAGCGGGCCGCCCGCGTGGCGGACATGCGGCGCCGCTGAGCCGGGCGGCACCCGCCGGGCACGAGGGCGGGGCTCCGCCCGTGCGGCCGCTTCGGCGCCCGGCGCCGAAGCCCGGACGCCGCTGCCGGCGAGAGTGCCGACCAGGGTGCCGGGGTGCCGGGGTGCCGGGCGACGGTGCCCGGGGGCGCCCGGGGGTGTGTGCCGCGCCGGGCGGCCCGGGCCGTACGCCCGGCCGCCGGGCTCAGAGGACGGGGCGTTCGGCCCGTGTGCCGCGCCCGGCCCACGCACGTCGGCGGGACCGGGCGGCCGTGCGGTGCCCCGCACCCGTCGCGGCGGGTACGGGGGCACCAGCGGATCCCGGGGTCAGTCCTTGATCTCGCAGATCGGCGAGCCGGAGGTGATGGACGCGCCGACCTCCGCGCTCAGGCCCTTGACCGTGCCCGACTTGTGGGCGTTGAGGGGCTGCTCCATCTTCATGGCCTCCAGGACGACGACCAGGTCGCCTTCCTTGACCTCCTGGCCCTCCTCCACGGCGATCTTCACGATGGTGCCCTGCATCGGGGAGGCGAGGCTGTCGCCGGAGGCGACGGGGCCGGACTTCTTCGCCGCGCGGCGCTTGGGCTTGGCGCCGGCCGCCAGTCCGGTGCGGGCCAGCGACATGCCCAGCGAGGACGGCAGCGAGACCTCCAGCCGCTTGCCGCCGACCTCGACGACGACCGTCTCCCGGCCCGGCTCCTCGTCGGTGTCGGTGTCGGCGGGAGCGGTGAAGGGCTTGATCTCGTTGACGAACTCGGTCTCGATCCAGCGGGTGAAGACCGTGAACGGGGCGTCGGAGCCGGTCAGCTCCGGTGCGAACGCCGGGTCCCGCACCACCGCGCGGTGGAACGGGACGGCCGTCGCCATGCCCTCCACCCGGAACTCCTCCAGCGCCCGTGCCGCCCTCTGCAGGGCCTGCTCGCGGGTGGCGCCCGAGACGATCAGCTTGGCCAGCAGCGAGTCCCAGGCCGGGCCGATCACCGAACCGGCCTCGACGCCGGCGTCCAGCCGCACGCCCGGCCCGGACGGCGGGGAGAACACGGTGACGGTGCCCGGTGCCGGAAGGAAGCCCCGGCCCGGGTCCTCGCCGTTGATACGGAACTCGAAGGAGTGACCGCGTACGACCGGGTCGTCGTAGCCCAGCTCCTCGCCGTCGGCGATGCGGAACATCTCGCGGACCAGGTCGATGCCGGTGACCTCCTCGGTGACCGGGTGCTCGACCTGCAGGCGGGTGTTGACCTCCAGGAAGGAGATCGTGCCGTCGGTGCCGACGAGGAACTCCACGGTGCCGGCGCCGACGTAGCCGGCCTCCTTGAGGATGGCCTTCGACGCCCGGTACAGCTCGGCGTTCTGTTCGGCGCTGAGGAACGGGGCCGGGGCCTCCTCCACCAGCTTCTGGTGGCGGCGCTGGAGGGAGCAGTCACGGGTGGAGACCACGACCACGTTGCCGTGCCGGTCGGCCAGGCACTGGGTCTCGACGTGCCGGGGCTTGTCCAGGTAGCGCTCCACGAAGCACTCGCCGCGGCCGAAGGCGGCGACCGCCTCGCGCACCGCGGAGTCGTAGAGCTCGGGGACCTCTTCGAGGGTGCGGGCGACCTTCAGGCCGCGGCCGCCGCCGCCGAAGGCGGCCTTGATCGCGATCGGCAGACCGTGTTCCTCGGCGAACGCGACGACCTCGTCGGCGCCGCTGACCGGGTCCGGCGTGCCGGCGACCAGCGGGGCGCCCGCGCGCTGGGCGATGTGGCGTGCGGCCACCTTGTCGCCGAGGTCGCGGATCGCCTGCGGCGGCGGGCCGATCCAGATCAGGCCGGCGTCCAGGACGGCCTGGGCGAACTCGGCGTTCTCCGAGAGGAAGCCGTAGCCGGGGTGGACGGCGTCCGCGCCGGACTCGCGGGCCGCGTTCAGGACCTTCTGGATGTCCAGGTAGCTGGTCGCCGGGGTGTCACCGCCCAGGGCGAACGCCTCATCCGCCGCGCGGACATGCAGAGCGTCCCGGTCCGGGTCGGCGTACACGGCCACGCTGCCGATCCCCGCGTCCCGGCATGCACGGGCCACGCGGACAGCGATTTCGCCACGGTTGGCGATGAGCACCTTGCGCACGATTGAGGCTCCCTCCTTGAAACAAGCCGAGTTTAGGGACTGCCGACACGACAGTTCGACCCGTCCCCAATGGTGAGCTTGCCCACACGGAGCGTGATTCGAGGCTTGCTCGACCCGCGAAATCCCTTGTCGCGCACGGATGCGCAGGACTCCTTCGGGAAACCCTAGCCGTCCGCCCCGGTCAGGGTCTCTGTGAGAGCGCGCCGCGCCGCCCCCGGATTCTTTGTCGAGTCCCTACGAACGGCCCAACGAATCTTTGCCGGTCGCAGAACTCTTGTCCGAAGGTTTACCCATGAGTAGCGTTCGCGATGACTCGACCGTACTCGAGATGCCCGGTGTGTTCGGTGTGTTCGGCGTACTCGGCGTACTCGGCGTACTCGGCGTACTCGGCGTAGTCGAGGTCTCCGCCCGGGCGGACCGGGCGGCTCGCGAACGGCGGAAGAGGGTGGGGACCCGTGATGCGCAGACCGGTGGCCTGGCTGTTGGCGGTCGTCCTGTTCGCCGAGGGCTTCGGCGTGGCCGCCGTCAACTGGTTCCTGGGGGTCGTCGTCGAACGCCAGAACATGTCCCTGGCGGGCCTCGACCCGGACGCGATGGCCCTGTCGTCCAAGATCGGCGGAGTCGTCTTCGGCCTGTACTTCCTGCTGTGCGCCTACGTCGCCCTGCTCGTCGCCCTCCGCGACCGGGCGCCCGCCGGCTTCGGCCGCCTCACGCTGATCAGTGCGGCCGTGGTGCACGGGCTGCTGGCCGCGCTGACGTGGAGCCTGATAGGGCCGGGCGCGTTCGGCTGCCTGGCCGTCGTACTGGCGCTGCTGGTGCTGCTGCTGATGACGTACGACCGCCCCGACGCGCAGCCGGAGCCCGGCGCGAATCCGCCCGCAGGCCCGGCACCCGGGCACCGCGCTCCCGGGGGCGAGGGTCCGGACCGCGAGGGGCCGGGTCACACGGCTCCGGGCACTCCGGCTCCGGGCACTCCGGCTCCGGGTGCTCCGGCCCCGCGCAAGGACGCCCCGCCCGCCCCGCCGGCGAACGGGGACGTGCCTCCGCACTCGGCCGGGGCCGTGAGCGGGCCCGTGCCCGCCGGCCGCCGCGACCGGAGAGGGGCGCCGGGCCTCGCGGGCTGCTGAACCGTTCCGGGCGCGGAACGGGGGGACCGTACCGGCCGGGCCGGGTGCCGGTGCCCGGCACCGGCGGTGCGGGCGGCGCGGGCGGCGCGGTTGACGGGTGCGGTGCGCGGTGTCCGGCGGACCTTCGCGGTCAGGTCCACAGGTCGGTGATGGAGACGTCCAGGCGGCCCAGGAGGCGGCGGACCAGGGGCAGGCTGATGCCGATCACGTTGCCGTGGTCGCCGTCGATGCCGTCGATGAAGGGGGCGGACCTGCCGTCCAGGGTGAAGGCGCCCGCGACGTGCAGGGGCTCCCCGGACGCCACGTACGCGGCGACCTCGTCGTCGGTGGGCTCGCCGAAGCGGACCACGGTGGAGGCGGTCGCCGAGGCGTACCGGCCGGCCGCCGTGTCCCACACGCAGTGCCCGGTCTGGAGGACGCCGGCGCGCCCCCGCATCGCCTTCCAGCGGGCGGTGGCCTCCTCGGCGTCGGCCGGCTTGCCGAGGGCCCGCCCGTCCAGCTCCAGCACCGAGTCGCAGCCGATCACCAGCGCTCCCTGCACGTCGGGCCGGGCCGCCACCACGGAGGCCTTGGCCTCGGCGAGGGCGAGGGCCAGCTCGGCCGGGGTCGGGGCGGTCACGGCGTCCTCGTCGACGCCGCTCACGATCACCTCGGGGGCGAGACCGGCCTGGCGGAGCAGGCCGAGCCGGGCGGGGGACCGGGAGGCGAGGACGAGCCGTCGGCGGGGCTTTGCTGTCATGCCGTCAGCGTATCGGCGCGACCCCCGCCCGGCCCGCCCCGGCCCCCACACGGCTCACCGCCGTCCCGCCCGGCCCGCCTCGGGCACGCCCGCCCGCGGACCCCGCCGGGGCACGACGGGCGACCTCGCCGCAGGCCGCTGCGGCGACCTCTCCGGGACCTCACCGCAGACCGATGGCCACCATCGCCAGGACCATGGCGACCGCCATGAGGATCCCGAGCCGCCGCAGCATGTTCTGCATCTCGCGGAGTTCTTCCGGCGGCTCGTCGTCGGGGTCGGACCACAGCATGTCACCAGCGTGGGGCCGGGCCGGGGAAGGCACCTGAGTACGCGTACTCAAGTCGGACGTCCGGTTCCGCCCGGCCCGGCCACCGGCTCTGCCGCGCCGCCGGGCGGCGGACGCCGACGTGGTTCCCCGCGCCCCTCAGGGCGCTGCCCGACCGCGGCGGGCAGCGCCGGGGCCGGTCAGGCCGGCCAGAAGGATCTCGCCCACGCCGTTCCGCCCGGCTGCGGCAGGCGGCGCAGCGCGATGCGGGACGGGTCGGACCATGCGGCCCGGGGAGCCTGGGGGCCCGGCGCCGCTGCGTCCGCCGCGACGGCGCGTGCCCGGACCACCGCGAGGGCGGCGGCCAGTTCCTCCGGTGTCGGGTTGCCCCGTACGACCTTGATCGTCACAGCGGCGCTCCTTCGCGGCCTCAGAGGGGGATGTTGCCGTGCTTCCTGGGCGGCAGGGACTCGCGTTTGGTGCGCAGCTGGCGCAGGCCGCGCACGATGTGACGGCGGGTGTCGGACGGGGTGATCACGGCGTCGACGTAGCCGCGTTCGGCCGCCACGTAGGGGTTGAGGAGGGTGTCCTCGTACTCCTGGATCAGCCGGGCGCGCACCGCTTCGAGGTCCTCGCCCATCGCCTCCGCCTCGGCGAGGGTGCGCCGGTGCAGGATGTTGACCGCGCCCTGGGCGCCCATGACCGCGATCTGCGCGGTCGGCCAGGCCAGGTTGAGGTCCGCGCCGAGGTGCTTGGAGCCCATGACGTCGTAGGCGCCGCCGAAGGCCTTGCGGGTGATGACCGTGATGAGCGGGACGGTCGCCTCGGCGTAGGCGTAGATGAGCTTGGCACCGCGCCGGATGATGCCGTCGTGCTCCTGGTCCACCCCGGGCAGGAAGCCGGGCACGTCCACGAAGGTCAGCACCGGGATGTTGAACGCGTCGCAGGTGCGCACGAAGCGGGCGGCCTTCTCGGAGGCGGTGATGTCCAGGCAGCCGGCGAACTGCATCGGCTGGTTGGCGACCACGCCCACCGGGTGGCCCTCGACCCGGCCGAAACCGGTGAGGATGTTCGGCGCGAACAGCGGCTGCGTCTCGAAGAACTCCGCGTCGTCCAGGACGTGCTCGACGACCGTGTGCATGTCGTAGGGCTGGTTCGCGGAGTCCGGGACGATGCCGTCCAGCTCCCGGTCCCCCTCCCCGACGGCGAGATCGGCCTCCTCGGGGAAGGCCGGCGGCTCGGAGAGGTTGTTCGACGGCAGGTACGACAGCAGCTGCTTGACGTACTCGATGGCGTCCTTCTCGTCGCCGGCCATGTGATGGGCCACGCCCGACACGGAGTTGTGGGTGCGCGCCCCGCCCAGCTCCTCGAAGCCGACGTCCTCGCCGGTGACGGTCTTGATGACGTCGGGCCCGGTGATGAACATGTGGCTGGTCCGGTCGACCATGACGGTGAAGTCGGTGATGGCGGGCGAGTACACCGCGCCGCCCGCGCACGGGCCGACCACCAGGCTGATCTGCGGGATCACCCCGGAGGCGTGGGTGTTGCGGCGGAAGATCTCGCCGTAGGCGCCCAGCGAGGCCACCCCCTCCTGGATGCGGGCGCCGCCGGAGTCGTTGATGCCGACGACGGGGCAGCCCGTCTTCAGCGCGAAGTCCATCACCTTCACGATCTTCTGGCCGTACACCTCGCCGAGCGCGCCGCCGAAGACGGTGAAGTCCTGCGAGAACACCGCGACCGGGCGGCCGTCGACCGTGCCGTAGCCGGTGACCACACCGTCTCCGTAGGGGCGGTTGGCGTCCAGGCCGAAGTCCACGGAGCGGTGCCGGGCGAACTCGTCCAGCTCGACGAAGGACCCCTCGTCCATCAGCAGCCCGATGCGCTCACGCGCCGTCAGCTTGCCCTTCGCGTGCTGCTTCTCCACGGCGCGTGCGGAGCCGGCGTGTGTCGCCTCCTGGATGCGCCGCTCGAGATCCGCGAGCTTGCCCGCGGTCGTGTGAAGGTCGATCTCTTCCGGCTCGGACATCGGGACGCGGCTCCCTGCCTGCTCAAACGGGGGGACGATGACTCAGGTGACTCAGGTGACTCATGCGTAGCGTAGTGGCGGGCCCGACGGCGAGCACTGCGGCGTACACCACACCTAGGGTGACTTGCATGACGTCGCACGATGACTCAGACGACCGCTGGACCGACCTCGACCGGCCGCCGCTGGGCGGCGCCTCCCTGCGCCGGGGGCTGGTCCGCGAGGGCGGCCTGTACCGCGAGGTGGAGGTGGTGCACGCCACCGGCTCCACCAACTCCGACCTGGTGGCCCGCGCCGTCGCGGGCACGGCGCGGGAGGGTTGCGTCCTCGTCGCCGAGGAGCAGACCGCCGGGCGCGGCCGCCTGGACCGGCAGTGGACCGCTCCGCCCCGCTCCGGCCTGTTCTTCTCCGTGCTGCTGCGGCCCGCAGAGGTGCCCGTGGACCGCTGGGGCTGGCTGCCGCTGCTGACCGGAGTCGCCGTGGCGACCGGCCTGTCCCGGGCGGCCGGGGTGGACACGGCACTCAAGTGGCCCAACGACCTGCTGGTGACCGTGGGCGGCGAGGAACGCAAGGCGGGCGGCATCCTCGCCGAGCGGGCCGGGGCGGACATGGTCGTCGTCGGGGTGGGCGTCAACGTCTCCCTCCGCGAGGACGAACTCCCCGTCCCGCAGGCCGGATCACTGGCCCTGGCCGGAGCCGCCGGCACCGACCGCGACCCGCTGCTGCGGGCCGTGCTGCGCTCCCTGGAGGACTGGTACGGCCGCTGGCGCGCGGCAGGCGGCGACCCCGCCGCGTCCGGGCTCCAGGAGACGTACGCCGCCGGATGCGCGACGCTGGGCAGAAGCGTGCGGGCGGAACTTCCGGGAGACCGCTCGGTCGTCGGGGAGGCCGTGGCCGTCGACGGGGACGGCCGGCTGGTGCTGGCCACCCGGGAGGGAGTGCGCGAGCCCATCGGCGCCGGCGACATCGTGCACCTGCGGCCGGCCTGACGGGTCCGGCCTGACGGCCCCGCGAGGCGCGACGGAGACCGGCCGGGTCCGCGGGGCGCGGGGGCGCCGTGTCAGCGGGGGCCGGTCCCCCGCAGGGAGCGGCGGCACCCTCCCGTCCCGCTCCCGCCCGGCGGAGCACCGCCCCCGACCGGCGGAGCATCGCTCCCACCTGGCGGAGCACTGCCCCCGACCGGCGGAGCACCGCCCCCGACCGGCTCACCTGGCGGAGTGAGGTGGCCCACACCTGCCGTACAGTTGAGGCCGGTCGATACCTGACCGCGGCAGATCGGAAGGGCAGCAGGCGTGACCGTCGACGACACCGGCTCCGGCATGGGTCGTACCCCAGCGCCCGACGGCACCGACACCGGTGAGGACCCGCTCGCGCTCCGTCTCGAACAGCTCATCCTCGGCGCCGAGCGGCGCTACACCCCGTTCCAGGCGGCCCGCAGCGCCGGTGTCTCCATGGAGCTGGCGTCCCGGTTCTGGCGGGCCATGGGCTTCGCCGACATCGGCCAGGCCAAGGCGCTCACCGAGGCCGACGTGCTCGCCCTGCGCCGCCTCGCCGGCCTGGTCGAGGCGGGGCTGCTCAGCGAGGCCATGGCCGTACAGGTGGCCCGTTCCACCGGGCAGACCACCAACCGGCTCGCCGAGTGGCAGATCGACTCCTTCCTGGAGGGCCTGACCGAGCCGCCCGAGCCGGGCATGACCCGCACCGAGGTCACCTACCCCCTGGTCGAGCTGCTGCTGCCGGAACTGGAGGAGTTCCTCGTCTACGTCTGGCGCCGCCAGCTCGCCGCCGCGACGGGGCGGGTCGTGCAGGCCGCCGACGACGAGGAGATGGTCGACCGCCGCCTCGCCGTCGGCTTCGCCGACCTGGTCGGCTTCACCCGCCTCACCCGTCGTCTGGAGGAGGAGGAACTCGGCGAGCTCGTCGAGGCCTTCGAGACCACCGCCGCGGACCTGGTCGCCGCACGCGGCGGGCGACTGGTCAAGACCCTCGGCGACGAGGTGCTCTACGCCGCCGACGACGCCGGCACGGCCGCGGAGATCGCGCTGCGCCTCATCGAGACGATGGCCAACGACGAGACGATGCCGGAGGTGCGTGTCGGCATCGCCTTCGGCACGGTCACCACCCGGATGGGCGACGTCTTCGGCACCACGGTCAACCTGGCCTCCCGGCTCACCTCGATAGCGCCCCGTGACGCCGTCCTCGTCGACAGCGCCCTGGCCGAGGAGCTCGTCCGTACCGGCGAGGCGCCCGCCTCCGAGGCCCTGGCCGCGGAGGTGGCGGCCGCGGCGGAGAAGGAGGGCGAGGAAGCACCCGACTACCGCTTCGCCCTCCAGCCGATGTGGCAGCGCCCGGTGCGCGGCCTCGGCGTCGTCGAGCCGTGGCTGCTGAACCGCCGCGAGGAGGCGCCGTAGCGCCTGGGAGGGAACCGCGGCGCCCCCGGGCGGGAACCGCGGCGCCCCCGGGCGGGCGACGCCCGCGGAAGGCGGGGTCAGCCGCCGAACAGGCACAGTCCGATGAACGGGACGCACAGGCCCGGGTGCGGCGTCGCGGTCGGCTCGGGGGCCGGCTGAGCGGGCGTCGGGGACGGGGCGGGCCGGGCCGTGCGGGCCGGGCCCGGGGCGGGCGTTCCGGTGCCCGGGTCCGGCGCGGCCGGGGCTGCCGTGCCGCCGGGCTGTGTGCCGCCGGGCTGCCGGGGGATGCCGGTGTCGGTCGGCGCGAGCGGGGCGGGCGGAGCCGTCCGGGTCACTCCGCCCGGCGGGCGGACCGCGCCCGGCCGGGGCGCGGTCCCGCTCGCGCCCGGCACCGGGATCAGGGCCGGGACCGGGGCGGGCGCCGGAGGAGCCGGGCTCGCGCTGCGCGGCGCGGGTGCCCCGACGAGCGGGGCGGACGCCGAGGGGTTCGCCCGCGGGGCGTCGGGGACGGTGGCGCCGGCGTGGGTCGACCGGTCGGCACCGCGGTGCGGGAGCGGCCACGGCTCGGCCTCCGCCGTCCCGGGCCCGCCCAGCCCCGGCCCCGGCGCGAGCCGCAGGAGGCTCAGCGCCCCGGCCGCCAGCACCAGGCAGCCGCCCGCGGCGAACAGCACCTTGCGGGGCCGGGGCCTGCGGTGCCTGCCGCGCAGCCGCCGCCGGGCGAACGCCGCCGGCCGCGGGAGGTCCGCGAGGCCGGGACCCCTGACCGTCTCCTCGACGGTGGTGCCGGTTGCTGCGGTTGCGCCGTTCCCGGTGGTCCCGGTGGTCCCGGTGGTCCCGCCGTTCCCGGTGGTCCCGGTGGCGCGGGTGGTCGTCGTGCCTCTGGCGGTGGTGCTGCCGTACGTCGTCATCGTGGATCCCTCCCCGCCGCGCGCCCCCGGGGCGCGTGGCGCAGGCACGCTACGGGCTCGGGCGGGTGCGGGGGCGCGGCTTCGGCGGCATGTCACTCGAACGGGGTGTCGGGGGGTGACGCGCGGCGGGAGCCGGGACCGGCGTCCGGTCCGCGCGCGGCGCTTCGGCCGGCCGGCCGGCTCTTTCCCCGGACGGAGCGGGCTGCGATGATCGGGGCGTCGTTGTTAACCCGCGTTAACCGGAGGGTGCTGTGAGCGAGGAGCGGTTCGGGGAGTTCGTGGCCGTACGGCGGCACGGGGACGGGGGGCATGTGGCCGAGCTGGCCCTCGACCGGCCCAAGGCCATGAACGCCGTGTCCACCGGGATGGCCCGCTCCCTCGCCGGGGCCTGCGCGGCCCTGGGCGCGGACCGGGACGTGCGCGCGGTCGTGCTGACCTCCACCCACGAGCGCGCCTTCTGCGTCGGTGCCGACCTCAAGGAGCGCAACTCCTTCACCGACGCCGAGCTGGTCCGCCAGCGCCCGGTGGCCCGCGGGGCCTACACCGGCGTGCTGGAGCTGCCGGTGCCGACGGTCGCCGCGGTGCACGGCTTCGCCCTCGGCGGCGGCTTCGAGCTGGCCCTGTCCTGCGACGTGATCGTGGCGGACCGTACGGCGGTCGTGGGGCTGCCCGAGGTGTCCGTCGGCGTCCTCCCCGGCGGCGGCGGTACGCAACTGCTGCCGCGCCGCGTCGGCGCCGCCCGAGCCGCCGAGCTGATCTTCACCGCCCGCCGGGTGGAGGCCGCCGAGGCGCACGCCCTGGGCCTGGTGGACGAGCTGGTGGACGAGGGCCGGGACCGTGCGGCGGGGCTCGCCCTGGCGGCCCGGATCGCGGCCAACTCCCCCGTGGGCCTGCGCGCCGCCAAGCGGGCCCTGCGGCTCGGGCACGGTCTGGACCTCGCGGCCGGCCTGGAGGTGGAGGACGCGGCCTGGCGTTCGGTCGCCTTCTCCGGGGACCGCGCGGAGGGCGTGCGGGCCTTCAACGAGAAGCGCACCCCGGTGTGGCCGGGGGAGTGAGCGGCCTTCTCCCACCTGTTCGCCACGTAAACCGTCCCATCTCGCCCAGATGCTCCCTAACCTGGAGTAATGGGTGATGATGAGCGGCTGTCCGCCGTGGTCGCGCTGGCGCAGGGCATGGCGGCGGCACACGCCCCGCGCGAGTCCTGGCGGGCCGCCGCCCAGGGCGCCCGCCGCGCGCTGGACGGCAGCTTCGCGGCGCTGTCCGCCTGGGAGCGGGAACGCGGCAGGCTGCGGGTCCTGGTCAATGTGGGGGACCGGGTGGCGGACGAGCGGGAGTTCCCCGACGACGAGACCTATCCCGTGCACCAGTTCCCGGAGATCACCGAGTTCCTGCACGAGCGCTGGGCGGGCGGCGGCGGCCCCAACGCCTGGGTGGAGACCGCGGACGGCCCCGCCGCCGGCCGCCCCGGCTATGTGCACCAGCGTGTCGCCGCCCTGCGCCGCCGCGGCCGCGGCAGCTGCGTCGTCGCCCCGGTGATGCTGCACGGCCGGGCCTGGGGCGAGCTCTACGTGGCCCGTCCCTCGGGGGCGCCGGTGTTCGAGTCGGCCGACGCCGAGTTCGCCACCGTGCTCGCCGCTGTCGTCGCCGCCGGCCTCGCCCAGACCGAGCGGCTGGAGGAGGCCCGCCGGCTGGCCTTCACCGACGCGCTCACCGGACTCGCCAACCGCCGGGCCGTCGACATGCGCCTGGACGAGGCGGTCGAGCGGTATCGCGCGGACGGCACGGTGGTCAGCCTCGTCGTCTGCGACCTCAACGGGCTCAAGCAGGTCAACGACACCCAGGGCCACGCCGTCGGCGACCGTCTGCTGGAACGGTTCGGCTCGGTGCTGTCGCTGTGCGGCGCGATGCTGCCCGGCGCGCTGGCCGCACGGCTCGGCGGCGACGAGTTCTGCCTGGTGGCGGTCGGCCCGCCGGCGGACGACGTGGTGAAGGCCGCCGACGAGCTGTGCCGCCGGGCGGCCGAGCTGGAACTGGGCGAGGGCGTCGCCTGCGGGGTGGCGTCCACCGAGGACCCGATCGGCCCGGTCCGCTCCGCGCGCCGCCTGTTCCGGCTGGCGGACGCCGCCCAGTACCGTGCCAAGGCGGTACGTGCGGCCCGGCCCGTGGTGGCCGGCCGGCAGGGGCCCGACGACCCGGTCGTCCGCCTCGCCGACGAGCCCTCGCACCGGGCCGGAGCCGAACGCCGCAGCTTCCGCGGCCGCGGCTGAGGCGGGCAGTCTGCCGGTGCCGGTGCCGGTGCGGGTGCGGGTGCGGGACCGCGTGGCCGCCCGGGAGTCCGGCCGGGAGGGCGGCCGGCGGAGCCCGGTCCGGCCAAGGCCCCGCGTGGCCAAGGCCCCGCGCGGCACCCGGTCCGGCGGTAAGGAGTGAACCCCTCCACCACTGGTGACATTTTCGAATTCACTGCGTACGCTCCTGAATATGGATATGCACACTGTGGTGGTGGGGACGTCCGGCACGACCGCGTCCGACGTTCTGGCCGTGGCGCGCGGCGGCGCCCGGGTCGCGCTCTCCGCGGAAGCGGTCGCGGCCCTGACCGCGGCCCGCGGGATCGTGGACGCGCTGGCCGCCAAGCCGGAGCCCGTCTACGGCGTGAGCACCGGCTTCGGCGCCCTGGCGACCCGGCACATCAGCCCGGAGCTGCGCGCCCAGCTCCAGCGCAACATCGTCCGCTCGCACGCCGCAGGCCTCGGCCCGCGCGTCGAGCGCGAGGTCGTCCGCGCGCTCATGTTCCTGCGCCTGAAGACCGTCTGCTCCGGCCGCACCGGCGTCCGCCCCGAGGTCGCGCAGACCATGGCGGACCTGCTGAACGCCGGCATCACCCCGGTCGTGCACGAGTACGGGTCCCTCGGCTGCTCCGGCGACCTGGCCCCGCTCTCCCACTGCGCGCTGACCCTGATGGGCGAGGGCGAGGCCGAGGGACCGGACGGCACCGTCCGCCCCGCCGCCGCGCTGCTCGCCGAGCACGGCATCACCCCCGTCGAACTCCGCGAGAAGGAGGGCCTGGCCCTCCTCAACGGCACCGACGGCATGCTCGGCATGCTGGTCATGGCCCTCGCCGACCTCGACACCCTCTACAAGTCCGCCGACATCACCGCGGCCCTCTCCCTGGAGGCGCTGCTCGGCACCGACAAGGTCCTCGCCCCCGAACTGCACGCCATCCGGCCGCACCCCGGGCAGGCCGACTCCGCCGCCAACATGCTCGCCGTGCTCAAGGGCTCCGGCCTGACCGGCCATCACCAGGACGACGCCCCGCGCGTGCAGGACGCCTACTCGGTGCGCTGCGCCCCGCAGGTCGCCGGCGCCGGCCGGGACACCCTCGCGCACGCCCGCCTGGTCGCCGAGCGCGAGCTGGCCTCGGCCGTCGACAACCCCGTGGTGCTGCCCGACGGCCGGGTGGAGTCCAACGGCAACTTCCACGGCGCGCCCGTCGCCTATGTGCTGGACTTCCTCGCCATCGCCGTCGCCGACCTGGCCTCGATCGCCGAGCGCCGCACCGACCGGCTGCTGGACAAGAACCGCAGTCACGGCCTGCCGCCGTTCCTCGCGGACGACGCCGGTGTCGACTCCGGCCTGATGATCGCCCAGTACACGCAGGCTGCTCTGGTCAGCGAGCTGAAGCGGCTGGCGGTACCGGCGTCGGCCGACTCCATCCCGTCCTCGGCGATGCAGGAGGACCACGTCTCCATGGGCTGGTCGGCCGCGCGCAAGCTGCGTACCGCTGTGGGCAACCTCACCCGCGTCCTGGCCGTCGAGCTCTACGCCGCCTCCCGCGCGGTCGAGCTGCGTGAGGGCCTCACCCCGGCCCCGGCCACCCGCGCGGTCATCGACGCCGTGCGCGCGGCCGGTGTCGCCGGGCCCGGCCCCGACCGCTTCCTCGCGCCCGACCTGGCCGCGGCGGACGCGTTCGTCGCCGCGGGCTCCCTGGTCGCGGCCGCGGAGACGGTGACCGGTCCGCTGCGCTGACGCCCCCGGCCGGACAACGGAAGGGCCCCTCGAATTCGCCGCCGAGGACGGGGCCCTTCCGTTGTCCGGGCTGTCCGGGCTGTCCGGGCCGCCGGGTCCGGGCCGGGACCTACGTGAGCTTGCCGGCCTGGGCGTCGACGACCGGGGCGGACACGGTGTAGTCCTTGTCCGTCATCAGCGCGCCGATGTTCATGGTGAAGTACGACGCGAGGACGTTGCCGTGCCGCACCACTTGGGCGTGCACCACGCCGCTCTGGTCGTCATCGATGTCGGTGGTCACCGCGAAGGCGACCGCCTCGTCGCCGGTGGCGCCGACGGTCTTGTCCTCGGTGACCTTGGTCGCCTTCGTCGGCTCGCTGCCGTCGTCGACCTCGAAGCCGCCCGAGCAGTTCCCGACCGCGTCGGAGACGCTCCGGAACGCGTCCGCGGCGCCCTCACCGTCGTACGACGACAGCGCGACGATCGTCACGTCGGTGTTCATCGCCTCGTACATGGCCCCCGGACCCTCGGCCAGGTCCTCCAGGGACGGCGAGGCCGCGTCGCCGGGCTTCTTCTCCTGTGTGGCCATGACGTTCGTCTCGGCCGGTGCGTCGACGGGCGCGAGCCCGCTCATCACGTAGACGAGCGGCAGGCACTTCTCGTCGCTCTTGAGCTTGCCCTTCTCCGTGGTGCGGGTCTTCCCGACCGGAGCGACCTCGTAGCCGGCCACCTCGCCCTTGGCGATGATCAGCTTGTCCAGCTCGGCCTTGCCCGGGGCCTTCGCACGCGTGCCCTGTTCCGACGAACCGGAGCCGGCCGTGGAATCGGAATTGCCGCCGGAACTCTTGTTGTCGTCAGAGCCGTTGTCGGAGCAGCCCGTGAGCAGTGCCAGAGAAAGCGCACCGACGACGGCCGTGGCGCGCAGTCGCGCCCCCGTAGTCCTGTTCATGGACGAAACTATCGGCGGTAGGTCAAAGGCCGGTCAAACTTCGGTATTTAGAACCCAAGTCGCTCTCGACGTACCGAATACACGACGAAACCGGCACCGAGGGTCAGAAAGAGCGTGCCGCCGACGACGTACGGCGTGCTGTCGAAGCTTCCGGTGTCGGCGAGTTCGGTGCCGCCCGGCGAGGAGCCGTCGGCGCTCGCGGTGACGGCCCGGCCCTGCGTCGACGTCGCGGTCGTCGCGGTCGTCGCGGTGGTCGTCGTGGCCGTCGCCGGACGCCCTCTCGCCGCGGAGTCGCCCGACGCGTTCGCGGACGGGACGAACCACAGGGCGCCCAGCAGGGTGGCCGCGGCGGTGGCGGTCAGCAACGGACGGCGAGCGGATGACACGGAATATCGATCCCCTTGTGGCGCTGGCGAATTGGCCGTGTGGGGCGATGCTAGGGCCTGTCGGCCGGATCAGGCCAGCCGTGCGGGCCGGCGTGACGGCGCGGGTCGGGTGCCGCCCGGCGGCTCCACCCCGCGCGGCGTGGCCCCGTGCGCCGGTCGGGCGAATCCGCTCCGGTCCGTCGCGATCGGATGTGTTCACCCTGCATGGAGTGTGCGGGAAAGGCCCTTCCGGCGTCACCCGAATGTCACCGGAAATTGGCGGGAAAGTCATCGGCGAGGCGGGGGAAAGCAGGCGGAAGGCGGCAGGGAAGGCAGCAGAGAAGCCGCGGGGAAGTCGCAGGGAAGGCGGCAGAGAAGTCGCGGGGAAGGCGGAGGAGAACGGCGCGAGAGTCGCGGGGAGGTCGCGGGGAGGGCGGCAGAGAAGTCGCGGGGAAGGCGGAGGAGAACGGCGCGAGAGTCGCAGGGAGGTCGCGGCGGCGTGCGGATGGGCCGGGCGGGGAGCCGTACGCTCCCGTCATGAGTACTCCAGGGACATCACGTTTCGTACGGCTGCGCGTGGAACTCGTCCTCGAAGTGGACGACGTCGACGCCGTCACCGGCGCGGCACTGCACCGGGTCGCCGAGGAGGAGGGGATGCCGGAGGCGGAGCGCGCGCACGCCGAGGACTCCGTGCGCGAGGACACTTGGGCGACCTCCCGGGCGTCGAGCTCCGGCAGGCCTCCTGGAGCAGTGAGCTCATCGACTTCGACCCCGATACCCCCGGCTGGGATCTCGACGAGGACGATCCGGACGGGGATGAGGCCGGGGAGGACGGGGAAGAGGACGACGGGGGCACCGGGGACGAGGCAGGCGGCCGGGAGGACGAAGAGGGTACGGAAGCGAGCGACGCGGACGGCGGTCGCGGCAGGGGGGACGGCGCGGGTCACGGCGAGCGGCCGCCGCGCTGATCCGGACGTGGGCAAATCGTGACCCTGATCGTGACCCTGGACGGCAACCACCGTCCAGGGTTTCGTCGTCTCACGGGGCGGTCGGCCGACTGCCGCTGCCACCGGTCCTGCCGGGAAGTGGCACGCCCCACACATAAAGGACATGTGGAACGGGGCGGGACGGCCGTAGCGTTGAAGGTTGTGGCGGGGAACTCTCGGGGTTTCCGGGGATTCGGCAACGATGGAGAAGCGTGTGATGACGGACGGTAAGCGGCGCAGGGGCCTGATGGCCGCGTCCGCTCTGCTCGGCGGTGTGCTGGTGCTGTCGGCGTGCTCCGGCGGCGACGACGCCAAGGCCGCGGGCGGCGACGGGGGGAACGACACCTCGCAGGCCAAGGTCGACGAGGCGGCCGCGCAGAAGACCTCCGAGGCCCAGATCAAGATCACACCCGTGGACGGTTCCACCAACGCCTCCCTCAACAACTCCGCCGCCGTCACCGTGAGCAAGGGCACGCTCACCGACGTGGCGATGACGACCGCGGACGGCACGGCCGTCGCCGGTGAGATATCCGCCGACAAGACCAGCTGGAAGCCGAACGGCCAGCTCCAGCGCGCCACCACCTACAAGATCGCGGTCACCGCCGAGGACGCGGAGGGCCGCAAGGCCCACGAGAACGCCTCCTTCGCCACCGTGTCCCAGGCCAACAGCTTCCTCGGCTACTTCACGCCGGAGGACGGCTCCACCGTCGGCGTCGGCATGCCCGTCTCGATCAACTTCGACAAGGCCATCACCAACAAGGCCGACGTGCAGAAGGCCATCAGCGTCACCTCCAGCAGCGGTCAGGAGGTCGTCGGCCACTGGTTCAACGCCAACCGCCTCGACTTCCGCCCCGAGGACTACTGGGCGCAGAACTCCACCATCACGCTGAAGCTCGCGCTCGACGGCGTCGAGGGCGCCGACGGCGTCTACGGCGTCCAGCAGAAGACGGTCACCTTCAAGATCGGCCGCAACCAGGTGTCGTACGTCGACGCCAAGACCAAGCAGATGAAGGTCATGCGGAACGGCCAGGTCGTCAAGACCATCCCGATCTCCGCCGGTTCGCCCGAGAACAAGACGTACGAAGGCCAGATGGTGATCTCCGAGAAGTTCAAGGAGACCCGGATGAACGGCGCCACGGTCGGCTTCACCGACGACGACGGCAAGGGCGAGTACGACATCAAGGACGTGCCGCACGCCATGCGCCTGACCACGTCCGGCACCTTCATCCACGGCAACTACTGGGGCGCCGACTCGGTCTTCGGCAACGTCAACACCAGCCACGGCTGCGTCGGCCTGAACGACACCAAGGGCGCCGGCGACCCCAACACCGAGGCCGCGTGGTTCTACGACAACTCCATCGTCGGTGACGTGGTCGTCGTGCTGAACACCGGCGACAAGACCGTCTCGCCGGACAACGGCCTCAACGGCTGGAACATGGACTGGGCGCAGTGGAAGGCCGGCTCCGCCGTCTGACCCGCCGCTTCTCCCGGCACCGCCACCGATGCCGCCCCCTCCTCCCGGGGGCGGCATCGGTGTGTCCGCCCCCGGCCCACCCCCCGGCCCCCCCCGGCCCACCCCCCGGCCCGTCCTTGGGGCCGCCCTCCGGGCCGTCACTCCGGTGCCCGCAGGTGCCGCCCCGGCCGGATCCCCGGACCGGGCCCGTGGCAGGCCCGTGAGGGTGCTGCGGGCGCTGCGGGCCGGGTGCTTCTCATCGGTCTCTTATGCGGGCCTTATGGGCCCATCACGGTGCGCTCCTAGCCTGCGGCGCATGTTCTTCACCTACCTGAGGCGCGAACTGCGCCGCCGCAGAAAGGCGGCCCTCGTCGTCGCCTCCGGCCTGGCGCTGGGTATCGCGCTCGTCATCGTGGTCACCTCCGTGTCCTCGGGCATGGGCAAGGCGCAGGACAGGGTCCTCGAGTCGCTGTACGGGCTCGGAACCGACATGACGGTCACCAAGGCCGCCGCCGCGCAGAACGGAGAGGACGGCGGGCGCCCCCGCTTCCGCTTCGACGCCCGTGCGGAGGACTCCGGCGAGGAGCAGAGCAGCGACCGCGTCCGGGTCCAGGGCCTGACGACCCTCGCCTCGTCCACCGTGGGCCAGGTCGCCGGACAGGACGGCGTCGCCGACGCGGTCGGCGGGCTCAGCCTCCAGGTGGTCCGGGTCAGCGGCGAGTTCACGCGCGGCCAGTTCCAGCAGCGGCCGAACGGCGGCGGACAGGGCGGCGGCGCCGCCGGCCGGCCGCAGACCCCGCAGGGCGAGGTGGAGGGTGGCGGCGCCGACTTCGACGTCGACAACTACTCGGTCTACGGCACCGACGTCACCGAACCCGCCCTCGGCCCGCTGACCTCCTCCGAGATCACCAGCGGCCGTACCTTCGAGGCGTCCGAGACGAACGCCGAGGTCGCCGTCGTCGACTCCGCCTACGCCAAGGAGAAGGAGTACAAGGTCGGTTCGACGGTCACCGTCAAGGGCGTCGGGTTCGAGGTCATCGGCATCGCGACCGCCGACAGCGGGGACTCTGCGGCGAACCTCTACATCCCGCTCCAGCAGGCCCAGACCCTCGCCGACGCCGAGGACGAGGTCACCACGATCTACGTCCAGGCCACCGACTCGCAGCGGATCGACTCGGTCAAGTCGGCCATCCAGTCCCACATCCAGGGCACCACGGTGACCACCTCCGCGGACCTGGCCGACACCGTCTCCGGCTCCCTGTCCACCGCCTCCGACCTGGCCACCAGGGTCGGCACGTGGCTGTCCGCCGCGGTCCTCGCGGCGGCGTTCCTCGTCGCCGGACTGCTCACCTCCTCGGCCGTCTCCCGCCGCGTGCGGGAGTTCGGCACCCTGAAGGCCCTCGGCTGGCGCTCCGGCCGTGTCACCCGCCAGGTCGTCGGCGAGGCCGTCGTCAACGGCCTGGTGGGCGGGGCGCTGGGCATCGCCCTGGGCCTGGCCGGCGCATACGCGGTCACGGCGGTGAGCCCGACCCTGGAGGCCGACCTCGGCGCCGGTGGCGGCCAGGGCCCCGGCGGCGGTGGCGGGTTCGGCGGCCTGCGCGGCGGCCCGCAGGCGGCGGGCCGCACGCTGGAGGTGGCCCTCACGGCCCCGGTCAGCGTCACCACCATCGCCCTCGCGGTCGGTCTCGCGGTGACGGGCGGCCTCGTCGCGGGCGCCTTCGGCGGCTGGCGGGCCTCGCGGCTCCGCCCGGCGGACGCACTGCGCCGCGTCGAGTAGGCCCCCGGCGGGCGGGCCCCCGGCGCAGCCTCCCCGGCCGCGTACCGCCGACGGGCCGGGACGTCCCCGCCCCGGCCGCCCGACCACCGCCCCAACCGGCCCCGGAGGAGCGGCGGTCACACCGGCCGACCCCGCGACGCCCCCGCGACGACCGTCCGTACGGCCGCCCGCAGCGGCGCCGCCCGCCCCCTCCGCACCACCGGCCATCCCCTCCGCACCACCGGCCGTCCGCTCCGCACCACCGGCCGTCCGCTCCGCACCACCGGCCGTCCGCTCCGCACCACCGGCCGTCCGCTCCGACCTCCCCGCAGACAAGGAACACCATGTACGACCTCACAGCGGTGACGAAGCACTACACACGAGGCAAGGAGACCGTCCGGGCCCTCGACGGCGTGGACCTGACCATCAAGGACGGCGACCGCCTCGTCATCCAGGGCCCCACCGGCGGCGGCAAGTCCACCCTCCTCCAGATGCTCGGCGGCCTCGACCGTCCCACCTCCGGCCAGGTCCTCCTCGACGGCACCGACCTCGCCGTACTCCCCGAGGCCCGGCTGACCCGGGTGCGCAGCGAGAGCATCGGCTTCGTCTTCCAGAGCTTCAACCTCATCCCCACCCTGACCGCCCAGGAGAACGTCGAGACCGCCCTGGTCCCCCTCGGCGTCAGGGCGAGGCAGCGCCGCGAACGGGCCGCGGAGGCCCTGGAGTCCGTCGGGCTCGGTGAGCGCCTCGGGCACCTGCCCGGCGAGATGTCCGGCGGTCAGCAGCAGCGCGTCGCGATCGCCCGCGCGCTCGTGAAGCGGCCCAAGGTGCTGCTCGCCGACGAACCCACCGGCAACCTCGACGAGTCGATGCGCGACGAGATCATGGAGGTCCTGGAGCGCATGTGGCGGGAGCACGGCCTGACCTTCGTGATGGTCACGCACGACTCCGCCATCGCCCGTCGCGCCCCGCGGCTCGCGACCATCCGCAAGGGCGCCATCACCGTCACCGAACGAGCCGTCACCGAACGAGCCGTCACCGAACGAGCCGTCACCGGAGGCGCCGTCAGCGGACGAGCCGTCACCGGAGGCTCCGTCACCGAGGACGGCACCACCGCAAGGGCCGTGTCCGATCCCCTCACCGAACCTCACGTGTCCGGAAATCACCCCTGACACCCCTGTTTATGACGGAGTCGTGACAGACCTCGTATTGAGCCGGACGATCACCGCCCGGCATACTGCGTGCTCCGGGGGGATGGCGTACACGTGTGCCAGACGACCCCCGGCCGGGTGAAGGGGAATTCGCCCGGTATCCGATCTCCCAGGGGGAGTCTTGCGCAGACAAGTGAAGAAGGTCGGAGCGGCCACCGTCGCAGGTGCCGCCGCCGTCGCGCTCGCCGCGGGCCTGACCAGCCCGGCGGCGGCCGGCACCACCGCTTCGCCGCAGCACCGCGCTGCCGCGGCGAAGCTGACGCCCCATCACCGGATCACCCTGATCACCGGTGACCGTGTGACCGTGGACGCCGGGGGCCACGTCATCGGCCTCCAGCGCGCCGAGGGCCGCGAGGACATACCCGTCGCCGTCCGCAACGTCCAGGGCCACACCCTGGTGATCCCGGCGGACGCGGCCCGGCTGGTCGCCACCGGCAAGCTCGACCAGCGGCTGTTCGACATCACCGAGTTGAACAAGCCGGCCACCCGCGCGTCCCAGCGGCACGGCCTGAAGGTCATCGTCGGCTACCGGGGCGCCGCGAGGGCGGCCAAGCAGGAGGTCCGCGACGCGGGCACCCTGCGCCGCAGCCTCGGCACTCTCAACGCGGACGCGGTGCAGACGCCGGAGGCCGACGCGCCCGAGCTGTGGGACGCGGTCACCGACGGCGACCGGACCGCGGCCGGTGTCGCACACGTCTGGCTCGACGGGGTCCGCCGCGTCACCCTCGACAAGTCGACCGCGCAGATCGGCGCCCCCAAGGCGTGGGCGGCCGGATACACGGGCAAGGGCGTTAAGATCGCCGTCCTGGACACCGGTGTGGACGCCACCCACCCGGACCTGAAGTCCCAGGTGATCGCGTCCAAGAACTTCACGTCGGCCGCGACCGCCACCGACAGGTTCGGCCACGGCACCCACGTCGCCTCCATCGCGGCCGGGACCGGCGCCAAGTCCCGCGGCACGTACAAGGGCGTGGCGCCGGGCGCGAAGATCCTCAACGGCAAGGTCCTCGACGACGAGGGCTCCGGTGACGACTCCGGCATCCTCGCCGGCATGGAGTGGGCGGCCGCACAGGGCGCCGACGTCGTCAACCTCAGCCTCGGCGGCCCGGACGGCCCCGGCGTCGACCCGCTGGAGGCCGCCGTCGACAAGCTGTCGGCGGAGAAGGGCATGCTGTTCGCGATCGCGGCCGGCAACTCCGGTCCGGAGACCGTCGGCTCGCCGGGCAGCGCGGACGCCGCGCTCACCGTCGGCGCCGTCGACGACCGCGACCGGCTCGCCCCCTTCTCCTCCACCGGCCCGCGCGTCGGCGACGGCGCCATCAAGCCGGACGTCACCGCACCGGGCGTGGACATCACCGCCGCGTCCGCCAAGGGCAGCGTCATCGCCCAGGAGACCGGCGAGAAGCCGGCCGGCTATGTCACCATCTCCGGCACGTCGATGGCGACCCCGCACGTGGCGGGCGCCGCCGCGATCCTCAAGCAGCAGCACCCCGAGTGGACCTACGCCGAACTCAAGGGCGTACTGACGGCCTCCACCAAGGGCGGCAAGTACACCGCGTTCGAGCAGGGTGCGGGCCGCGTCCAGATCGACAGGGCCCTGAAGCAGTCGGTGATCGCCGAGCCGGTGTCGGTCGGCTTCGGCACCCAGCAGTGGCCGCACACGGACGACACCCCGGTCACCAAGAACCTCACGTACCGCAACCTCGGCACCCGGGACGTGACGCTGAACCTCAAGGTCAGCGCCACCAACCCGAAGGGCGCCACCGCCCCGGCCGGCTTCTTCGCACTGGCGGCCGACCGCGTGACCGTCCCGGCGGGCGGCACGGCCTCCGTCGGCGTCACCGTCAACACCCGGCTCGGCGGCACCGTCGACGGCGCGTACTCCGCGTACGTGACCGCGACCGGCGGCGGGCAGTCCGTCCGTACCGCCGCGGCGGTCAACCGCGAGGTCGAGTCCTACGACGTCAGGATCCGGCACGTCGGCAAGGACGGCAGCCCGACGGGCAAGTACGTCACCGCCCTGCTCGGCTACGGCGGCCTGGCCTCGGGCCGCTACCTCGACGTCCCGCAGGCCGAGTCCGGTGTCACCACGGTGCGCGTGCCGCGCGGCACCTACGGCATGGACGCCTGGATCACCGAGGACCTCGAGAACTTCAAGGGCGGCATCGACTGGCTGGTCCAGCCGAAGCTCGTCGTCACCCGCGACCTCACGCTGACGGTCGACGCCCGCAGGGCCAAGGCCGCCGACATCACCGTGCCGGACCGGGCCGCCAAGCCGCGGCTGGCGTCCGTCTCCTACTCCTACGACGCCGGCGGCTTCGGCATCGGCTTCGTCGCACCGTCCTTCGGCGACATGCGCATCGCGCACATGGGACCGTCGGTCACCGGTCTGGCCCAGACCTGGTTCGGCCAGTGGACCAAGGGCCGGGGCACCGAGTGGGACGTGGCACTGACCTCCAAGGTCAGCAAGGTCGTCGGGGCCCGGACCAAGCACTTCACCTCCGGTGAACTCGCCACGGTGAAGAGCACCCTCGCGGCGGCCACCCCCGGCAAGACCGGAGCGGTCTCCCTCTACGGTGTCTTCCCGGAGGCCTTCGTCGGCGGCATGCCGGTGGAGCAGAAGCTGCCCGGCACCCGCACGGCGTACGTGTCCACGGCCGGCGGCATCATGTGGGGCGTGGACTTCGAGCAGTACGGCGGCCGCGACCCCGACGGCTTCCCGGTCGCCGACGCCTACTACACGCTCGACCGCCTGCAGACCTACCGGCCGGGCAGGAAGTACGCCACCACCTTCAACAAGCCGGTCTTCGGCCCGAAGCTGTCGTCCGAGTACGGCCTGTACCGCGCGGGCAACCGGATCGGCGGCATGCTGCCGCTGTTCGCCGACTCCGCGGGCCACACCGGGTTCACGGCCTTCACCTCGGCCACCACCAGCCTGTACCGCAACGGCCACAAGGTCGGCTCGCACCACGACCCGCTGCTGGGCGAGAAGGAGTTCACGGTCACGCCCGGCGACGCCGAGTACCGTCTGACCACCTCGGTCAGGCGCAGCTCCAAGGTCGCCGCCGCCTCCACGCGGATCGACGCCAGCTGGACCTTCCGCTCCAAGAAGTCCGCCAAGGACATGGTGTCCCTGCCCGCCTCCAGCGTCCGCTTCGGTGCCAGGACCGGCTCCGACGGCCGGGTCAAGGCCGGCGTCAAGCAGACCGTCCCGGTCTCCGTCCAGGGTGCCGCCCGCGGTTCGAACCTGAAGTCGCTCGCGGTGTACGTGTCGTACGACTACGGCAAGACCTGGAAGAAGGTCACCGTCACCAAGGGCAGGATCACGGTGAAGAACCCGGCCAGGAACAAGGCCGTCTCGTTCCGCGCCCGGATCACCGACAAGAAGAACAACAAGTCGACGGTGTCGATCTACAACGCCTACTACGGCAAGTGAGCAGCGCACCGCGGCGAGTGAGCCGCACGCGGCCGCGGCCCTGATCCTCCGGACCGCCCACCGCTGAGCGAACGGCCCGGCCGAAGCACCCGCTTCCGCCGGGCCGTTCGTGCGCGTGCGGGGGCGAGGCGCGCGCGAGTGGAGGATCCGGGCCGTCCGGGCCGCATTCGGGCCCGGTGGGACCGGGGGCCGGACCCGGGCCCGGTGGGACCGGGGCCGGTACGGCGCCCCGCCCCTCAGCCCCGCCGGGTCGGGCTGTCCTGCCCCGCCCGGGTCGCGTCCGCGCCCCAGCTGGCCAGCAGGCGCAGGGCCTCCGCGGACGGCGTGCCCGGCTCGGCGTGGTAGGTGACCAGCGCCTGCTCGCTGCCGTCGGACAGCCGGAACGACTCGAAGCGCAGCGACAGCTCTCCCGCCAGCGGATGCCGCAGCTCCTTCACGCCGTGGCTCTTCTCCTTGACGTCGTGGGTGGCCCACAGCCGCCGGAAGTCCTCGCTCTTCACGGACAACTCACCCACCAGTGCCGCCAGCCGCGCATCGTCCGGATAGCACCCGGCGTGCATCCGCAGCAGACAGACGATGTCGATCGCCTTCTGCTCCCAGTCCACGAACAGCTCGCGGTACTCCGGCCGCAGGAACACCATCCGCGCCCAGTTCCGCTCCGCCGGCGGCATCGCGGCCCAGTCCCCGAACACGGCCGCCGCCATCCGGTTCCACACCAGCACGTCCGAGCGCCGCCCCACCACATAGGCCGGCACCGCGTCCATCGCGTCCAGCAGCTGCGTCAGCGACGGCCGCACCTGCTCGCTGCGCGCCACGGCCTTCTTCTTGAGCTGCCTCGGCCTGGCCAGGTGCGTCAGATGCGCGTGCTCGGCGTCGGTGAGCCGCAGCGCGCGGGCGATCGCGTCCAGGACCTCCGCGGACACGTTCCGCCCGTTGCCCTGCTCCAGCCGCGTGTAGTACGCCACCGACACCCCGGCGAGCTGGGCCAGCTCCTCGCGCCGCAGCCCCGGCACCCGGCGGTGCCGGCCGAACTCGGGCAGGCCCACGTCCTGCGGCTTCAGCCGGGCCCGCCGCGTACGCAGGAACGTGCTGAGCTCGGCCCTGCGGTCCAGAGCCGCGCCGGAGTCGTGCTGTGCGTCCATGCGTCCAGTATTCCCGGACGTACGCGCAGGAGCCTGACCTTGCCGGTGGTAGGAACGCCGGACGTAGGCAGAGCCGTGGTCTGGGTGGATCCGGCCGTGGGCGGCAGGCTGGGGTGCGTGCCCGGCCGGATGGCCGCCGGGCGCGGACCACTCTGCGAGGAGAATCCCCCGCCATGACCACTGTTGCCGCGTACGCCGCTCCCGCCGCCAAGGCGCCCCTGGAGCGCACCACCGTCGAGCGCCGCCCGGTCGGCGAGCACGACGTCCTGATCGACATCAAGTACGCCGGAATCTGCCACTCGGACATTCACCAGGTCCGCGAGGGCTGGGGTCAGGCGATCTTCCCCATGGTTCCCGGCCACGAGATCGCCGGCGTCGTCTCCGCCGTCGGCTCCGCGGTGACCCGGTTCGCCGTCGGCGACCGCGTCGGCGTGGGCTGCATGGTCGACTCCTGCCGCGTCTGCGACAACTGCAGGGCCGGTGAGGAGCAGTTCTGCACCGGCGGCGCCGTGATGACGTACAACGGCCTCGACAAGAACGGCGAGCCCACCTACGGCGGCTACTCCGAGAAGATCGTCGTCGACGAGAACTACGTCGTACGGATCCCGGACGGCCTGGGCCTCGACCAGGCCGCGCCGCTGCTGTGCGCGGGCATCACGCTGTACTCCCCGCTCCGGCGCTGGGGCGCCGGGCCCGGCAAGAAGGTCGCCGTCCTCGGCATGGGCGGCCTCGGCCACATGGGCGTCAAGATCGCGCACGCGCTGGGCGCCGAGGTGACCGTGCTGTCGCAGTCCCTGCGCAAGAAGGAGGACGGCCTGAAGCTGGGCGCCGACCACTACCGCGCCACCAGCGACCCGGAGACCTTCCGGGAACTCGCCGGCAGCCTCGACCTGATCGTCTCCACGGTCTCCGCGCCGCTGGACTTCAACGCCTACCTCGGCCTGCTCAGGACCGGCGGCGCACTGGTCAACGTCGGAGCCCCGGAGGAGCCGGTCTCCCTCAACCTCTTCTCGCTGATCGGCAACCGGAAGACCCTCGCCGGCTCCATGATCGGCGGCATCGCCGAGACCCAGGAGATGCTGGACTTCTGCGCCGAGCACGGCTTCGGCGCCGAGATCGAGGTGATCCGCGCGGACGAGGTCAACGACGCCTACGAACGCGTCGTGAACAGCGACGTCCGCTACCGCTTCGTGATCGACACCTCGACCATCTGAGTCCGTCTGAGTCCGTCTGAGTCCGTCGGAGTCCGTCGGAGTCCGTCGGAGTCCGTGTGAGTCCGACGGAGGCCGTCCGAGAGCGCCCGACATCAGTCGAGGACCGTCGGAGACGGTCCGCCTTGCGTCCGAGACGCCCGAGTCCCGTCGGAGTCCGTCGGAGTCCGTCGGAGTCCGTCCGGAGACCGTCTGACGACCGTCCAAGCGGCGTCGGGGCACGCCCTCGGGGCGCGGGGCGCCCGGCCCGCCGGCCGGGCGCACCGCGCCGCCGTGCTTCGGCGGACCTGCGCCGCCGTGCTTCGGCGGATCCGGTCCGTGCCCGGGCGGTGCAGCCGCCGGGGTCCGCGCTCGGCGCAGGCCCCGCGCCCGGTGCGGACCGGGTCCGCGGACCGGGGTGCCGGAGGGCCGGGGCGGCCCGGAGCGGTGACCGGGACGGTCCACCGGCTCGCGGCCCCCCGGGTCACCGCACCTGGGCGGGTGGCGAAGGCAGCGTCGTCCGCCCGGAGGGCGGGGCCCGCGGCGTCCGATGCCGGGGGCACCTCCCACGCCGGGGCAGTGGGGGAGCATCGCAGGGCGGAGGGCCGTCCGTGGACCGGGCGTACGCGGACGGGATGACCCCGACGACGCGGCGGGGTACTCGCGCCGCACGCCGCGGGGCAGGCGGGACCTTCGCGACACGCCCTAGCGTGGAAGGGAGCAGCCCGCCGGGACCGACGGTGCACGCCGCGGCTGAGGCGGAGGGCGCGAACCGACACGGAGGCAGGCCTGATGACCGTCCAGCTGAACCACACCATCGTCGCCGCGCACGACAAGGAGGCCTCGGCCCGCTTCCTGGCCGACCTCCTCGGCCTGGAGGTGAGCCCGCGCTACGGGCCGTTCATCCCCGTCGAGATCCCCAACGGCGTCACCCTCGACTACATGGACGTCTCCGGCGCCATCACCCCGCAGCACTACGCCTTCCTGGTCTCCGAGGCCGACTTCGACACGATCTTCGCCCGGGTCCGCGCGGCCGGTCTGACCTACTGGGCCGACCCGCACCACTCCCGCCCCGGCGAGATCAACCACAACGACGGCGGCCGGGGCACGTACTTCGACGACCCCAGCGGCCACAACCTGGAGATCCTCACCCGCCCCTACGGCAGCGGGGCCTGAGCGGGGCAGACCCGCCCCGTGGGGTGACGCCCGCGCAGGCACCCGCGCCGCGCGGTGGCACGCCCGAGGAGACACGCGCCGCGGGGAGGCGCCCGGCGGCGGACGGAGTGGATACCCTCACAACGCCGCTTTCCCGGCATTCAGTGATGTCCCGGCATGCACGGAGGTTTCCCGGCCTTCAGGGGCGAGCCGTTCCACGGCCGCCCGACGGCCGGGTCGCGACCAGGGCGCAGCACAGGGGAGAACGCCATGCACGTCGGTCCGCCGCACCGGAACTCCCGCCGAGGCCGGGCCCCGGCGGACGGCGCGCCCGGCCACTCCTCCCGTCAGCCCCGGCTGCGGCTGACGCTGATCGCCTCCTCGCTGTGCATCTTCGTCGTGCAGCTGGACTTCCTGGCGCTCAACCTCGCGCTGCCCCGGATGGCGTCGGACCTGCACACCACCACCACCGACCTTCAGTGGGTGATCAGCGGCTACATGCTGGCGCTGGCGGCGGTCCTCATCCCGGGCGGCAGGCTCGGCGACATCTTCGGCCGGCGGCGGATGCTGATCGCAGGTCTCGTCGTCTTCGCCCTGTGCTCGCTGGGCGCGGGCCTGGCCTCCGAGCCGGTCCCCGTCATCGTGCTCCGCATCGCCCAGGGCGTCGGCGCGGGCGTGCTCTTCCCCCTGGCCGTCGCCGTGATCACCGACGCCTACCCGCCGGAGCAGACGATGCGGGCCATCGGCAACGCGTACGGCATCGGCGCCCTGGCCCTGGCGCTCGGGCCGGTGTTCGGCGGAGGGGTCACGGAGCTGCTGAGCTGGCGTGTGGTGCTCCTCGTCAACGTCCCCACCTGTATCGCGGCCGTCGTCATGGTGGTCCTCGGGGTGCGCGAGTCGCGCGACACCACGGTGCCGCACTCCCTCGACGTACCGGGGCTGGCCCTGGTGACGGCCGGTATCGCCACCGTGACGCTGACGGTGGACCGTCAGCAGGCGTGGCCGCCCGCGGTCGTCGCGGGGGTCGCGGTGGCGGGGGTGCTGCTGCTGGTGGGGTTCGTGTTCCGGGAACGGGTGGCGCGCTGGCCGCTGGTCGCGCTCGACCTGTTCCGCAACCGGCCCTTCGTGATCATCACACTGATGTCGACCGTGGCGAACATCGGCTTCGTCGTGGCCATGTACGGCATCACGATCTACCTGCAGGAGGTGACCGACCGCTCGCCGCTGGACTCCGGGCTGATCTTCCTGGCCGCCTCCGTCGCCGCGGGTGTCGCCGCGCCGCTGTCGGGCCGGCTCGGTGAGCGCTTCGACGTCCCGCGCATGATGGGTGTCGTGACCCTGGTCGGCGCGGTGGGCCTGTTCGTCGTCTCGTCCGGCAGCGCCCTCTGGTCCTACCTGCCCGGCCTCGCGCTGACCGGGTTCGGGTACGGGATGGGCTGGACGCTGGGCAGCAGCGGCACCCAGGCGGTCGTACCGGCCCAGCGGGTGGGCCAGGCCTCCGGGGTGGAACTCGCCATCGTGATCGGCGTGGCGGGCGTCTGCGTGGCCGCCACGGCGACGGTCATCGAGGTCCGCACCTCCCATGTCGGCCTCTCCGCCGCGATCGACGGCGTACTGCGCTGGGCGGCGGTCGGCAGCGCGGTGGCCGCAGTCCTCCTCACCGCCCTCGCCGCCCGCGTGATGCCCCCCGGTTCACCGAAGCCCTCCTCCTGACCCGCGCCGGACAGACCTTGAGTAGTGCGGCGCCCCCTCCGCCGGTCCGGCGAGCCGTCCGGCACAGTCCCGCCGGGCCGGGGCGCGCGGGGACCGGCGCGTGGCCGGCGCGGCTCCCCGGCCGGCACCGCGGTGGGTCCCTGGGGCCGGGGCGGCGCGCCGAGCACGGGCCTGCGGGGCTCCGCGCTCTCCCCCGGGGCGCGCGGGGAACGGCACGCTCGGCCGGCACGGCCCTGCGGCCGGCAGGAGACGCGGCCGGCAGGAGACGCGGCCGGCAGGAGACGCGGCCGGTCCCCGACACAGCCCCGCCCCCTCCGGCTCCAGTGGATCGCTCAGCAGAAGCCGTTGAGCCGCCACCACTCACCGTCGACCCGCACCCCGCTCGCCACGCGCCCGTTGCCCAGCCCCTGGTAGGTGACCAGCCACCCGGGATGTCCGACGAACCCGTCGATCGCGTACTTCCTGTTCGTCACGGTGACGAGGTCCGGCCGCCCGTCGCCGGAGAAGTCGCCCACGGCGAAGACGCTCTGCCGCGCGTTCCACCCGCCCGACCCGATCAGCACCCGGGCCCCGAGCCGCCCGGTGACGGTGCCGGGGTAGAACCACAGCCTGCCCGTGGCCGCCTCGCGCGCGTACAGGTCGGGCCGCCCGTCGCCGTTCGCGTCACCGATGCCGACGAGCGCGTTCATCGCGTTCCATCCCCGGGAGCCCATCAGCCTGCGGGCGGCCAGCTTCCCGGTGGAGGTGCCCGGGTACAGCCACAGCTTGCCGGTGGACTTCTCGACCGCGACCAGGTCGGAGCGCCCGTCGCGGGTGAGGTCGCCGTAGGCGGTGATCAGGCGCATGCCGTTCCATCCGCTGGCGCCCATGAGGCGGCGGGAGCCCAGCGAGCCGGTGCCGGTGCCGGGGTAGAGCCAGAGCTTTCCGGTGGCGGCCTCCCGCGCGATGAGGTCCTCCCGGCCGTCGCCGCTGAAGTCGCCGTGCCGGGTGAGGGCGCTCATGCTGTTCCAGCCGCCCGCGCCGATGAGCCGCCCGGTGCCGTCGCCCGGGGTGAACCAGAGCCGGCCGGCCTCATCGCGGGTGATCACGTCCGCGGCGCGGTCGCCGTTCATGTCGCCGAAGCCGAGGTTCTCCGGTGAGGGAGAGGAGTACCAGCGCGGATAGGCGGGGCCGGCGCACTCCCGTTCGGTGCGGACGAACTTGATCGAGCTGATGGTCGCGACCGGGTCCGAGGTGTACTCGCCGGGGTCGTTCGGCTCCAGCGGCGCGTAACCACCCCACGGCACGTACTTCTTGTCGTCGTAGAGGCAGGCGATCAGCTTCGTACGGTTGACGTAGGAGCGGACCTTGTTGTCCCAGCTGCCCAGGTCGGCGACGCTCTTGGTGGTCTTCCACAGCGTGCCCCTGGTGCTCTCGCCGCTCCAGCCGCAGAAGTAGCCCGCCGGGCAGTCGTACGAGTCGGCGGCCGCCGGGGCCGCGGTGGCGGCGCCGAGCCCGGTGCCGGCGAGCGCGAGGCCGACGAGCGTGGCCATCCCCCTGGTGAGACGGTTCTTCATCTGCTGGGTTCCCCTCCCGATCATGTGAAGCGGAACCTTATCCCGTCGGCATCCCGTCGGCATCCCGTCGGCATTCCCGTCGGCATTCCGGTCGGCGTTCCGTGGGCATTCCGTCGGCATCCCGTAGGTCCGTCGGCATCCCGTAGGCATCCCGTCGGCCGTCCGCACCGGACCGGCGGGGCGATCCCCCGGGGAGGCGGGGAGGGGCCCGGAATCGCCGGGAACCCCCGCGCGTTGAGGAGGGTGGGCATCGGTTGCCGGTGATGTGCGAGCCGAACAGCCCTGGTGCCGCGGCACCAGCGACCGAACCGACGAGTGATGGAGGGGCCGAGATGGCTGCGCAGACGCAGAGGGCCGTGCTGGCCGGCGGATGCTTCTGGGGCATGGAGGAGCTGATCCGCCGGCTGCCGGGCGTGACGGCGACCCGGGTCGGATACACGGGAGGTGACGTGCCGAACGCGACGTACCGCAACCACGGCACGCACGCGGAGGCCATCGAGATCCTCTTCGACCCGGAGCAGACCGACTACCGCACGCTCCTGGAGTTCTTCTTCCAGATCCACGACCCGAGCACCAGGAACCGCCAGGGCAACGACATCGGCCTCAGCTACCGCTCGGCGATCTACTACGTGGACGACGAACAGAAGCGGATCGCCGAGGACACCATCGCCGACGTGGACGCCTCCGGACTGTGGCCCGGCAAGGTCGTCACCGAGGTGGAGCCGGTCGGGCCCTTCTGGGAGGCCGAGCCCGAGCACCAGGACTACCTCCAGCGCTACCCGGACGGCTACACCTGCCACTTCCCCCGCCCCGGATGGCGGCTCCCCGCGCGCACGGAGGGCTGACCGCCACCGGCCGCGTCCTGCCGCGCACCTGACCGGGCCCCGTGCCGCGGCCCCGTTCGCCGGGGCCGCGGCCCCGGCCCGCCCGGAGCCCCGCGGCCGAGCCGCCGCCCCCGTGAGGCCGACCACACGCTGCCGACGGGGTGTCCGCCGCAGCGCGCAAGGGCGCCTGCCCGAGGCCGGGGAGTGCGCGGTCGCCCCGCGTCGGAGGGCGTCACGGCCGGGCGGTGCGCGATCCTGGTCCGGGGTGTCGTTCCGGGGCCGGCGCTGAGCGGGCGGGTGCCCTCGCGGACGCGGGCCCGGCTCCTCAGTGCGGCAGCGTCGCGGGCGTCGCGTCAGTGCGGCAGTGTCGCGGGCGTCCCGCCGTTCGCCTCGAAGCCCGCCACCGCCAGGGCGCGGTAGACCGCGAACTCCGCGGCCGGGTCACCGGACAGGGTCCAGGGGAGGGCGCCGACGTGTCCGTCGACCTGGACCAGCTGGCTCATCGCCTCCGCCCAGCGCTCACCCCGCACCAGGAAGAACACCAGCATGTGGCGGACGTGCGCGAGCATCGGGTCGTCCTGCCGCGCCGAGTGCACCGCGTACAGCGCGCCGTGCACCGCTCTGGTGACGACCTCGCTCTGGTAGAACCCTCTGACCAGGTTGACCTCCGGCAGGTGCTCGAAGACCGCGAACAGCGGCATCGCCGCGAGCAGCGAGCCCCGCGGCGCCCGGGCCGCCGCGGCCTCGGCGAAGGCGTACGCCTGCTCACGCGAACCGTGCCACTTCTCGCACCAGTAGTGCAGGGCCGCCAGGTGCGCCCCCATGTGGGCCGGCGCACGGTCCAGGATCTTCAGCCAGAGCTGCTCGAACTCCGGCCCGGAGTAGCCCAGCCCGCGGGCCACCGACAGTTCGACGATGTACGGGACCGGGTCGCCGGGGGAGAGCAGCGCGGCCTCGCCGCACGCCGCTCTCGCCTCCTCCATGATGATCCGGAAGTCGTCCGTGCCGGGGGTGGCCGTACGCCACGCCTGCTGCACCAGGAACTCGGCGTGCACCGCCGCCCCGCCCGCGTCCTTGGGCATCTCAGCCCGCCACACCCGCAGCCACTGCCCGCCCGGGGTGTCGCTCACGCCGCCCGGCCGCTGCTGGAGCTCCAGGGCCGCCGCCCCGGCGAAGGCCTGCACCCGCTGCCAGCGCCGCTCGCCCTCCGTCTCGGTCCCGGCGAGCAGCTGGGCCGCCGCCCGGTGGTCCTGAGTGCGCTGCACCAGATCCAGCACGTCCAGCAGGTCCCCGTCCGGGCCGGGCATGCGCACGTCGAGGTCTTCCTGCCGCACGAACCCGTACGTCGCGGGGTCGGCGGCGTCCGGGTGTCCCGGGGCCACCCGCTCGACACCGCGTCGCCGGCGCAGGACGAACGGACCCAGCACCAGGCTCAGCATGAGCAGCGCCATCAGGACCCAGAGAATCTCCATGCCTCAAGCGAACCAGACGCCACCGACACTTGGCCAACCTGCCCCCCGGCCTGTGGATAACCCCGTCCCCGCGGAGCCCGGCCCACCGGACTGCCGTGTGCCGGTCGACTCGCCCGGCACCGGACCGTCCGGCCGACTACGCTCAGCCGCATGAGCGACAGGCACATCAGTCAGCACTTCGAGACGCTCGCCATCCACGCGGGCAACACGGCCGACCCCCTCACCGGGGCGGTCGTACCGCCGATCTACCAGGTCTCCACCTACAAGCAGGACGGCGTCGGCGGCCTGCGCGGCGGCTACGAGTACAGCCGCAGCGCCAACCCCACCAGGACCGCGCTGGAGGAGAACCTCGCCGCGCTGGAGGGAGGCCGTCGCGGTCTCGCGTTCGCGTCCGGGCTGGCGGCCGAGGACTGCCTGCTGCGCACGCTGCTCGGCCCCGGCGACCACGTGGTCATCCCGAACGACGCGTACGGCGGCACGTTCCGCCTGTTCGCCAAGGTCGTCGCCCGCTGGGGCGTGGAGTGGTCCGTCGCCGACACCAGCGACCCGGCCGCCGTCCGTGCCGCGATCACTGCCCGCACGAAGGCCGTCTGGGTGGAGACCCCGTCCAACCCGCTGCTCGGGATCACCGACATCGCCGCCGTCGCCCAGATCGCCCGCGACGCCGGGGCGAAGCTGGTCGTGGACAACACCTTCGCCACCCCCTACCTCCAGCAGCCGCTCGCGCTCGGGGCCGACGTGGTGGTGCACTCCCTCACCAAGTACATGGGCGGCCACTCCGACGTCGTCGGCGGCGCGCTGGTCGTGGCCGACGAGGCGCTCGGCGAGGAACTGGCCTTCCACCAGAACGCCATGGGCGCCGTCGCCGGGCCGTTCGACTCCTGGCTGGTGCTGCGCGGGGCCAAGACGCTGTCGGTGCGCATGGACCGGCACAGCGAGAACGCCGCCAAGGTCGCCGACATGCTCACCCGGCACGCGCGCGTGACGCGCGTCCTCTACCCGGGCCTGCCGGACCACCCCGGCCACGAGATCGCGGCCAAGCAGATGCGGTCGTTCGGCGGCATGATCTCCTTCCGGGTGGCGGGCGGCGAGGAGGCGGCCGTCGAGGTCTGCAACCGCGCCCGCATCTTCACCCTGGGCGAGTCCCTGGGCGGCGTGGAGTCGCTGATCGAGCACCCGGGCCGGATGACGCACGCGTCCACGGCCGGCTCCGCCCTGGAGGTCCCGGGCGACCTCGTCCGCCTGTCCGTCGGCATCGAGAACGTGGAGGACCTCCTGGAGGACCTCCAGCAGGCGCTGGGCTGACCCTCACCAGCCGGTCAGCGGTGGCGTCGTCTCCGACGGCGGCGCCACCCACGGCTGGGCCACCGCGGCCCACACGGCGAACGCGGCGGCCGCCGCGCACAGCAGCAGCCACAGCAGGCGCCGCCCGAGCGCCTGCCGCCGCAGCACCCGGCCGCCCTGCCGGACCGCGTCGCGGTGCAGCTCCGGCGGCACCGGGGGAGGCGTCCGCTCCATGATCCGCCGCGCCGCCGCCTCCCGGTCCGCACGGCTCACGCCCGTCTCCCCCCGTCGGCCGGCGCGTCCGCTCCCGCGTCTCCCACGGGGCCGCCTGCCCCGCGGCCCGGGCTCACCGGGCCGCGACGCCCGCTCACGAGGCCACCGCCGGTGTGCCGCGGACCGCCGGGGCCGGACCCCGCGGCGGATGCAGCAGCGTAGCCGTCGCGCGGTCGCACACCGCCCGGATCCGTTCCACGGGCAGCCCGAGCAGTGCGGCGGTCTGCTCCTCCGCGACCCCCTCGTACAGCCGCAGGACGAGGACGAGACGCTCCTGCGGGGTGAGCGCCGCGAGCACGCTGCCGGGCCGCGGACGGGCCCGGCCGAGAGCGCCGTACTGGTGCCAGGCCGTACGGGCGAAGCGGGTGGCGAGACACTGCCGGGTGCGGGCGTACGGATCCTCGCCGCGCAGCCGGTTCCAGCGCGCGTACGTGTGCGCGAGTGCGCGGGTGAGCAACTGCCGGGCGCGCGGGTTGTCGGCCGGGGTCTCCGCCGTCAGCAGGGTGGCGGTGTGCAGCAGCCGCCCCGCGGCACCCGCCACGAACGCCCCGAACTCCCGGTCGCGGCGCGCGTCCTGCGCCGCCTGCCGATCCCGCACCGCACCTCCCCCTGGGAGCGCCCCGACCCGCACCGACGAACCCCGCCGGAGCCGGCCCCACGTGCGGCGGACCCCGGTGTGGCGACGGCCCGTCGGCCGTCCCCGTCTCATATGAGGCCAGGGGTGCCCTTTCGGTCAAGAGCCACGCAGCGACCCGGCGTGCGGACGGCGGACACGGCGCGCACGCCGAGCGCGCGGGCGGGCACGGGCGCGTACCGGCGTGAACCAGTGCGTGCAGGCGCTTGTCGTCGTGAAGGGGGTGAAAGGACCGAAGGGATCCCAAAGGAGCGAAGGGAGCGAAGGGATCCAAGGGATCCAAAAGATCCAAGGGAGGTGCGGCGGGGGAGAAGGTGCGTGGAGGCACGCACCCGCGCGGACACGGCGTGAGCGGCCCGGACCGCCATCAGGACGCGGGGGACTCCTCCTGCTGTGCCGTCTCCTCGCCCGGCACCACGTCGTGCGCGGCCATGCGGGCGGACAGCGCGTCGTTGAAGCGCGTCAGGAGCGTGCAGAACGACTCGCGCTCCTGCGGTGCCCAGTCGTGTGTCAGCTCGGCCATCAGCTGACGCCGCGAGGAGCGGACCTCCGCCAGCCGCGACATCCCGCGGGGAGACAGCTGAAGCACCACGGCCCGACCGTCGTCGGGGTGCGAGGTGCGCTTGACGAGCCCGGTGTCGACGAGCGGAGCCACCTGCCGGGTGACCGTCGAGGAGTCGATGCCCATGCTCGCCGCGAGCGCCTTGACCCCCATCGGTCCCTCCTTGTCGAGCCGGTTGAGCAGCAGGTACGCGGCGCGGTCCATGGAGTTGCGCAGCTGGCCGACCCCGCCGAGCCGGGTCTGTTCGGCGCGACGGGCGAACAGCGCCACCTCGTGCTGCAGAGCGTCGAGAAGGCCGGTGTCACCGACGGTCGTCACGTCCATCGACATGTCAGGTGTTCTGGGCATGGCCAAGAGCTCACTTCATGATGGGGCGGCTGAGTCGGGGGACAGAGTACGCGGATGGCGGACGGGTCGTACCGGGGCTGCACAATCCGGTCTCGGAGGTTGGTCACACCCGCCGGCGCCGCGGGTGAACTGCGAGACTTGAGAGATGAACCGCCTCACAGCCGATCCGCTGCCGCCGGTCACCCTCGACGACGTGCGCGGCGCGCGGAAGATGCTCGCCGGGGTGGCGCGGCTGACCGCGATGGAGGGCAGCCGGCACCTCACTCAGCTGGTGGGCGCCCCCGTCCACCTGAAGTGCGAGAACCTCCAGCGGACCGGCTCGTTCAAGCTGCGCGGCGCCTACGTCCGGATCGCCGGGCTGCTGCCGGAGGAGCGGGCCGCCGGCGTGGTGGCGGCCAGTGCGGGCAACCACGCGCAGGGCGTCGCCCTGGCCTCGGCGCTGCTGGGGGTGCGGGCGACCGTGTTCATGCCCCAGGGGGCCCCGCTGCCCAAGATCAGCGCGACCCGCGAGTACGGCGCCGAGGTGCGGCTGCACGGCCAGGTGGTCGACGAGACGCTCGCCGCCGCGGAGGAGTACGCCCGGGAGACCGGCGCGGTCCTCATCCACCCCTTCGACCACCCCGACGTCATCGCGGGCCAGGGCACCGTGGGTCTGGAGATCCTGGAGCAGTGCCCCGAGGTGCGCACGGTCGTCGTCGGAGTCGGCGGCGGCGGGCTCGCCGCGGGCATCGCCGTCGCGGTGAAGGCGCTGCGGCCCGACGTGCGGATCGTCGGCGTGCAGGCCGAGGGCGCCGCCGCCTACCCGCCCTCGCTCGCCGCGGGGCGCCCGGTGAGCCTGCCGAACCCGGTCACCATGGCCGACGGAATCCGCGTCGGGCGGCCCGGCGACCTGCCGTTCGCCCTGATCCGCGACCTCGTGGACGAGGTGCGGACGGTCAGCGAGGACGAACTGGCCACCGCCCTGCTGCTGTGCCTGGAGCGGGCCAAGCTGGTGGTGGAACCGGCCGGCGCCAGTCCGGTCGCCGCCCTGCTGAGCGACCCGGCCGCCTTCGAGGGGCCGGTGGTCGCGGTGCTGTCGGGCGGCAACGTCGACCCCGTGCTGCTCCAGCGGGTGCTGCGGCACGGCATGGCCGCCCAGGGCCGCTACCTCGCCGTCCGGCTGCGGCTGACCGACCGTCCCGGGGCGCTCGCCACGCTCCTGGGGGTGTTGTCAGTGGCCGACGCTAACGTGCTCGATGTGGGTCATGTACGGACCGACCCACGACTCGGGCTCACGGAGGCGGAGGTGGATCTGCACCTGGAGACGAAGGGCCCCGCCCACTGCGCGGAGGTCGGCCGGGCGCTGCGCGAGGCCGGATACACGGTCATCGGCTGAGCCGGCCGGCGCGACCGCCCGCAGTCGGTCCGGCGCGACCGCCCGCGGTCGGTGTCCGCACGGGCGGTCGTGCTCGTCCGGGCGGTGGCGGTCGTCCGGGCGGTGGGCAGCCGGGGCGCCGGGTGCCGGGTGCCGGGTGCCGGGTGTTCGGTGCGCGGTGCGCGGTGCGCGGTGCGCGGTGCCGGGCGAGCGGCGTGCGCGGCCGGCCGGTCGTCGCCGCGTGACGGGCCGAGCGGGCGATGGCGGCCGCGCGGGCCGGCCGCGGAACGCGGGAGTTCGCGGACGGCGGGCCGCGGTGCACGGGCGCGTGGCGAGCGGGCTGCGGCGGACGGGCCGTGGCCGGCGGGCCGCGGCGGACGGACCGGGGACGGGCCGCGGCCGGTGACCGGGCGCCGGGCCGGTCCGCCGGGCCGTCCGCGCCAGGCCGCCGGCCCCCGGACGCTGCCGACACCCGGCCCCGATCCGGCCGGCGGGATCCGGTGGGGCGAGGTGTTCACGGCTCATCGGCCGGGCGTTCACGGGCGTGGGCTGAGGTGGGCGCGGGCATCCGCGCAGGCCGGGGCCCACAGGCGGCGCCGCGGTCACTCGTTCGGGGAAATTCGATTGAGCAACGCGATACATCGCGATAACGTCTCCTCGTGGCCGCGCTCCGACGGGCCTGACGTACCGCAGAGCAGGACGAGACGCACCCATCAGCCTTTCCGACACACCTCAACGACGTGGAGATTCATATGCCAGGCGCCATTCATGCCGAAGGTCTGGTCAAGACCTTCGGCGACGTAAGGGCTCTGGACGGCGTCGACCTCGATGTCCCCGAGGGCACCGTCCTCGGCCTGCTCGGGCCCAACGGCGCGGGCAAGACCACGACGGTCCGCTGTCTGACGACACTGCTGCGCCCCGACAGCGGCCGGGCCGTCGTGGCCGGCCTCGACGTGCTCCGGCAGCCCAACGAGGTCCGCCGTTCGATCGGCCTGTCCGGCCAGTTCGCCGCCGTCGACGAGCTGCTCACCGGACGCGAGAACCTCCAGATGGTCGGCCGGCTCTACCAGATGAAGGCCAAGGCCGCGAAGATCCGCGCCGAGGAGCTGCTCGACCAGTTCCATCTCACCGAGGCCGCCGACCGCACCGCCAAGACCTACTCCGGCGGTATGCGCCGTCGGCTCGACCTGGCGGCGGCGCTGGTGGTCTCCCCGCCCGTGATGTTCATGGACGAGCCGACCACCGGCCTCGACCCGCGCAACCGTCAGCAGTTGTGGGGCGTCATCAAGCAGCTCGTCTCCGACGGCACCACCCTGCTGCTCACCACGCAGTACCTGGAGGAGGCCGACCACCTCGCGCACGACATCGCCGTGGTCGACCACGGGCGCGTCATCGCCCGCGGCACCTCCGACCAGCTCAAGGCCCGCACCGGCGGTGAGCGCGTCGAGGTCGTCGTCCATGAGCGCGAGGACATAGCCCCCGCCGCGGAGGTCCTCACCGGCTTCGGCAAGGGCGACACCACCGTCGAGGAGCACACCCGCAAGCTCACCGTGCCCGTCACCGGCGGCGCCAAGCTGCTCGCCGAGGTCATCCGCGAGCTGGATGTGCGGGGCATCGAGATCGACGACATCGGTCTGCGGCGCCCCACCCTCGACGACGTGTTCCTCTCCCTGACCGGCCACGTCGCCGAGAGCGGCACCCAGGACGAGGCGGACGGCGACAGCGCCACCGCCGGCCCCCGCTCCCGCACCACCAGAAAGGAGGACGGCCAGTGAGTGCCGTCACCGACGCCACACCGGTCACCACCGGGCAGAACCCGCTCGTCCAGTCCATCCGGGACTCACTCGTCGTCGCCCAGCGCAACCTGATCCGCATGACCCGGATCCCCGAAGTGATCATCTTCGGCCTGATCCAGCCGATCATGTTCGTGGTGCTGTTCAGCTATGTGTTCGGCGGCTCCATGAACATCGGCGGCTCGACGGAGTCGTCCGTCTACCGCGAGTTCCTGATGGCGGGCATCTTCGCCCAGACCGTCACCTTCGCCACCGCCGGAGCCGGCGCGGGCATCGCCGACGACATGCACAAGGGTCTGATCGACCGCTTCCGCTCGCTGCCGATGGCCCGCGGCGCGGTCCTCACCGGCCGCACCCTCGCCGACCTGGTGCAGACGGCCTTCACGCTGCTCGTCCTCGCCATGGTCGCGCTGCTCGTCGGCTGGCGCACCCACACCAACATAGGTGAGGTGCTCGGAGCCTTCGGCCTGCTCCTGCTGCTGGGATACGCCTTCACCTGGGTCGGCGCGCTCATCGGCCTGACCGTGCGCACCCCCGAGGCGGCGACGTCGGGCGGTCTGATCTGGCTGTTCCCGCTGACGTTCATCTCGAACGCGTTCGTCGACGCGAACCAGATGCCGTCCTTCCTGCGCCACATCGCGGAGTGGAACCCGTTCAGCGCCACCGTGCAGGCGTGCCGCGAACTCTTCGGCAACCTCCCCCCGGGCTTCCAGACGCCGGACGCCTGGCCGATGCAGCACCCCGTGTGGGCCTCGCTGATCTGGTCGGTGCTGATCATCGCTCTGTTCCGCACCCTGGCCGTGCGCAAGTACCGCTCCGCGGCCTGACCGGCCGCCCCGGGCGCGAGCGGGCCCCCGGCGTCGCCACAGGACGCCGGGGGCCCGTCGGAAAGACAGTCGGCAGGGTCAGTTCTGGTAGGGCTCGGCCCTGAGGATGCGCACGGAGGCCTTCTTGCCGTTCGGCAGCTCGTACTCGGCGTCCTCGCCGATCTTGTGGCCGATCACGCCGGAGCCCAGCGGAGACTGCGGCGAGTAGGTCTCGATGTCGGCACTGGCGTACTCACGGGAGGCGAGCAGGAAGGACAGCGTGTCGTCCTCGTCGCCGTCGAACGCGATCGTCACGACCATGCCGGGCGTCACAGCGCCGTCCGCCGAGGACGGGGCCTCGCCCACCTGAGCGTTCTCCAGAAGCTGGGTCAGCTGGCGCACACGAAGCTCCTGCTTGCCCTGCTCCTCCTTGGCCGCGTGGTACCCGCCGTTCTCGCGCAGGTCGCCCTCCTCGCGCGCGGCCGCGATCTTGGCGGCGATCTCCGTGCGCGCAGGACCAGTAAGGTGCGCAAGCTCGTCCTTGAGCTTGTTGTACGCCTCCTGGGTCAGCCAGGTGACGTTCTCGCTGGTCTGGGTCACAGGTGCTCCTCGTCGGTACTGGGAATACAAAGCATCGCCCTACCCAGAAGAATGTTCCTTCAAGAGTGGGCGAAACCACGAGCCTAACAATTCAGCGGCCCAAGGGGGAGGACATACGTCACTAAAATTCCGTCAATGCAGGTCAGCGGCCCGTATCCGAGCGGGCGACGGCATTGCCCGGTTGACATCAGTCCTCGTGGCAGCCGACCAGCTCCGCCGTCGTGCCCCGAGTGGTCGTGCGGAGCGTGACCACCTCGTCGATCCGTGTGCCGGACCCGGAGAAGCGGAAGTCCGCACGGCCGACCTCGGCGCCGTCCGCGGACTGCGACCGCAGGGTGCAGTAGCCGGTCGTCCCGGAGTCCTTGCGCACCTCCAGATGCACCTGGACCCGGTCGTCCTCCGTCCGGAAAGTGATCACCTCGGCGCTGATGCCGGCGCCCACCACATGGTGGTAGCCGAACCAGCCCACCACGACGACCAGTACCCCGCCCAGCGCCATTCCGAGGACCGTGAGCCTGCGGTCCGTGCGCGCGTCCGAGGAGCGGCCGTAGCGGCCCTCCGGCACTCGCGTACCCGCCGTACCCATGATCGTCCTCCCGGCTGTGCGGGACGAGTGTCCCGATAGGGGATCCGGCCCCCGGACCCGGAATTATTCGCCCCCCGATTCGGTCACTATAGAAGCCGCCCGCACGGCGCCGACCGCCGCCCCTCGACGACCCACCGGACGACACCCGACCACCGTACCGGCGCACCCGGGGCGCCGACATCGACTTGAGGATTGAGTCTTGACTGACCAGCTGCGACTGATGGCCGTCCACGCCCACCCCGACGACGAGTCGAGCAAGGGCGCGGCCACCATGGCCAAGTACGTGTCCGAGGGGGTGGACGTGCTGGTCGTGACCTGCACGGGCGGAGAGCGTGGCTCCATCCTCAACCCCAAGCTCCAGGGCGACCCGTACATCGAGCAGAACATCCACGAGGTCCGCAGGAAGGAGATGGACGAGGCCCGGGAGATCCTCGGCGTGCGCCAGGAATGGCTCGGCTTCGTCGACTCCGGCCTGCCCGAGGGCGATCCGCTGCCGCCGCTGCCCGAGGGCTGCTTCGCGCTGGAGGACGTCGACAAGGCGGCCGGCGAGCTGGTCCGCAGCATCCGCGCGTTCCGCCCCCAGGTGATCACCACCTACGACGAGAACGGCGGATACCCGCACCCCGACCACATCATGACCCACAAGATCTCCATGGTGGCGTTCGAAGGGGCGGCGGACACCGGGAAGTACCCGGAGGGCGAGTTCGGCCCCGCCCACCGGCCGCTGAAGCTCTACTACAACCAGGGCTTCAACCGGCCCCGCACCGAGGCACTGCACCACGCGATGCTGGAGCGCGGCCTGGAGTCGCCGTACGGGGAGTGGCTCAAGCGGTGGGACGAGTTCCAGCGCGCCGAGCGCACCCTCACCACACACATTCCGTGCGCCGACTTCTTCGAGATCCGGGACAAGGCGCTGATCGCGCACGCCACGCAGATCGACCCCGACGGCGGCTGGTTCAAGGTGCCGATGGAGATCCAGCGGCAGGTCTGGCCGACCGAGGAGTACGAGCTCGCCAAGTCCCTCGTGGACACCTCCCTCCCCGAGGACGACCTCTTCGCGGGCATCCGCGACAATGCCTGACATGACCGCAAGCCTGGCAATGACCCACCTCGTCCCCCTCGCCGAGGAACTCGACAAGGACAAGGTGACCCCCGGCGTCCTCGGCTTCATCGTGTTCGCGGTGATGGCCCTGGCCGTGTGGGGCCTGATGAAGTCGATGAACCGCCACATGGGCAAGGTCGACTTCAAGGAGGCCCCGGAGCCGGAGGAGCACGACGGCCCCGCCTCCGCCTCCTCCGGCACCCCCTCGTCCCGGAGCTGACCGGCAGCGGGCCGGCCCCGGCCCCACCGGAAGCCGCACCCCACCGGGAAGCCGCACCCCCGCCGGACGTCGCCCGCTGAGGTCCCCTGCCGGGGGCCGGCCCCGCGGACGGCCGGGCGTGACGCCGCGACGCGGCTCGGTGACCCCGGGCGGCCTCCCGCCCCGGGCCCGCCGAGCCGCGACACCGCCTGTCCGGCCGCCCTGTCCGGCTGCCCTGTCCGGCTGCCCTGTCCGGCCGCCCTGCCTGGCCGCCCGGCCCGGCCGCCCGACCCGGCTCCCGGCACCGGGGCGCCCCCGCCGGCGCCGCCTGTGAAGGCACCCTCGGGTCGCCCCACCGCTTCCGCCCCGCACACGCCCCGGCCGGTCGCGGCACCGGGGCGTGTGCCGCAGATCCCGCCCGGCCCGCGGCGCCCGGCACGGCACCTCGCCGCGTCGTCGGGACCGCCCGCGTACGCTCGGTACGCGGACGGCCCTCCGCCGTGCGCCGCTCCCGCACCGCCTCGGCGGCGTGGGAGGTACGCCTCCCCGCACCGGACGCCGCGGGCCCGCCCTGCGGGCGGACGACGCCCCGCCGAACCCCGCCTGGCTAGGGCGTGTTTCGAAAGTCCCGCCTGCCTGGCGGCGTCTGGCACGCACGCTCGCCGCGTTGTCGGGCTCGCCCCGATACATCCAGTATCGGGGCGACCCTCCGCCTTGCGATCGCACGCACCAGACGCCGCCAGGCCTGCCCTTCGGGCAGACGACGCTACTTTCGAAACACGCCCTAGGACACCGCCGCGGTCACGCCCATGACCTCGCGGGCATGCCGGTCCGGCACCATCCGCAGCCGCCACGCCTCCCAGCCCGCCTCCAGCGAGACCCCCCGCTCCAGCAGCAGCCCGAAGGCCTCCACGAAGTCCTCCAGCTTCTCGTCCCGCAGCGGATGCCCCCCGCGCGACAACTGGGCCAGCTCCTCCTGCGCCACCGCGGTACCGACCTCGACCCCGCCCGGTGCGGCGTACGGCAGCAGCGTGCAGCGCAGGAAGCGCGCCCAGTCCTCGCCCCGGCGGTCGCCGTACCCGGCGAACAGGCCGATCGCCTCGTCGCACAGGGCCAGCGCCTGCCCGGCCCGCGCGTTGCCCGCGTCCACCACCGCCAGCTCCAGACAGGTCCACGCCTCGCCGTGCGCCACCCCGATCCGCTGGAAGTCGGCCCGCGCGTCCACCAGCAGCTGGCGCGCAAACCCCGAGTTGCGCAGCGAACCGGTCTGCGCGGCCCGCTGGTCACGGGTCACCCGGGCCGAGTGATGCCGGGCACAGGCCAGCCCGTACACGTCCCGCATCCGGGAGAACATCGTGCGTGAACGTTCCAGCGAACGCACCGCCCGGTCCAGGTCGCCGGACTCCTCCAGCGCCTGGCCCAGGTAGTAGAGGGTCCACGCCTCACCGCGCGCGTCCTCGTTCTCCCGGTGGCGGGTCTGCGCCGGACCCAGCGCCCGCACCGCCTCGGCCGCGTCGCCCGCCACCAGCCTGGCCCGCGCCAACTGCGTCAGCGCCCACGCCTCACCGCGGGCGTCCCGCGTCCTGCCGTACAGCTCCCGTGCCGACCGCAGCTCCGACTCGGCGGCCGGCACATCGCCCAGCCGCAGCCGCAGCTGCCCCAGCTGGAAGTGCGCCCACGCCTCTCCGTGCACGGACCCGCCCGCCCGGTGCAGCCGCAGCGAACGGTCCAGCAGCTCCAGGGCCTCCGCCAGATGCGCCCGGTCCCGCTCCACCGCCGCCAGCGCGTGCATCGTCCACGCCCGGTCCGTCGCCAGCCGGGGCGCCGCCTGCAGATCCAGCGCCTCGCGCAGCCGCGCAGCCGCCTCGGTCAGCTGTCCCTGATGGTGCAGCGTGATCCCCAGCGAGCACAGGGCGCGCGCCACACCCGCCTCGTGCCGCGCCTCGCGGTACAGGCCGACCACCGACGACAGCGTGGTCCGCGCCCGGTCCAGCTCGCCCAGCTGCCGCGCCGCGATGCCGGTGCGCCACTGCACCGAGCGGATCAGCAGCCCCTGGTCCACCGCCTGCGCCAGTTCGTCGATCTCACCGAGCCGGTACAGGTCGCCGCGCAGCAGGCAGTAGTCGCAGAGCGCGCCCAGCAGGTTCAGCACGGCCGCCTCGTCCACGCCCTCCGCGTGCCGCAGCGCCGACGTGATGAAGCTCGACTCGTCGTCCAGCCAGCGCAGCGCCTCCTCCAGCGAGGTGAAGCCGTGCGGGCCGAACCGGTCGGAACGCGTGGACATGTTGCCGTCGACCAGCCGCAGCACCGCATCGGCGAGATCGGCGTAGTTCACGATGAGCCGTTCCTGCGCCGCCGTGCGCTCGGCCGGGTCCTCCTCGTCCAGCAGCCGGGCCCCTGCGAACGCCCGCACCGCGTCGTGCAGCCGGTAGCGGCTGCCGCGCACATGGTCGACCAGGTTCGCCCGGGCCAGTGCCACCAGATGCCGGGCGGCCTCCGCCTCGTCCGTCGCCAGCAGCGCCGCGGCCGCCGCCGCGCCCAGCGAGGCCCGGCCCGCCAGCGCGAGCCGCCGCAGCAGCCGCCGCGCGGCCTCCGGCTGGTCGGTGTAGCGCAGCCACAGCGCCCGCTCCACCGGCTGCACCGGCCCGTACGCGCCGAGATCCTCGGCCAGCTCCGACGCCGACCGCCTGCCCGGCGCCTCCCCGGCCGGCCGCACGTCCAGGGCCGACCCGGCGATCCGCAGCGCCAGCGGCAGCCCGCCGCACAGCGTCCGGATCCGCTCCACGGCCGCCGCGTCCGGCGCGGCCTTCGTGTCACCGGTTCCTTCCGCCCGTGCTCCCAGCAGCTCCGTGGCGCCCTCGGCCGTCAGCGGCTCCACCGCCAGCGCGTGCACCCAGGCGGGCAGGTCCGCCCCCAGGTCCAGCGGCTGCCGCGCGGTCACCAGCACCAGGCTGTCCGAGCGTTCCGGCACCAGGGTGCGCACCTGCTCCGGATCGGACGCGTCGTCCAGGACGACGATCACGGGGACGCCCGTCAGATGCTGGTGGTACAGCTCGCCCAGCCGCTTCTGGCGCCGGTCGGCCGCCGAGCGCTCACGGAACAGCAGTTGCTCGCGCGGCGCGCCCAGCCGGTTCAGCAGATGCAGCAGCGCGTCCCGCGTCGGCAGCGGACGTTCCCCGGAGCCGCCGCCGCGCAGGTCCACCAGGCAGGCCCCGCGGAACTGGTCGCGCAGATCGTGCGCCGCCCGCAGCGCCAGCGTCGTACGGCCGCTGCCGGGCTCCCCGTGCAGCACCACCACCGTGGGCCGGGTGCTGGTGTGGGCACGGCCCGCCTGCACCCACTGCCGGATCCGGGCCAGCTCCGCCCGGCGCCCCGCGAACGGCCCCGACCCCTGAGGCAGCTGCCCGAAGGACTGCTCCAGCACCCTGCGCACCCGCGCCGCCCCGCTCTTGTCCGCACCCAGCAGTCCGGGCGGAGCCTTCCCGGTGCCCGTCGACGCCGCCAGCATCCGCTGCTGGTCCAGATACGGCCGGATGCCGCGTACCTCCAGCGTCGTCAGCCACTGGAGCCGCAACTGCTGCGGGCCGCCCGGCCGGCCCGCGGCGCCCGCCCGCCGGTGCGCGGCCGGCAGATGCCGACCGGCCACCCGCACCACCGTGGCCGCGGCCCCCGCCAGGCCGGCCGCGGCCCCCGCGCCGAACGCCGTCCCGGCCGCCGTGCCCAGCGCGAGGTCGGCCACCACCGCGGAGCCCGCGGCGACCGCCGCCACCAGCAGCGTCCCGCCACCCGACCGGGCGTACCGCTGCGCGAACGTCAGCCGCCCCGCGTCCGCCTCGTCCAGCGCCCGCACGAACGCCTCGTACTCCTCCGCGGCCGCCTGCGCCATCGCGTCCAGGGCGCCCCGCGCCCGGGTCAGCAGCACCTGCCCGTCGCCGCCCGACCGCCGCACCTCCTCCTCGACGGCCCGCGCCAGCAGCCGCTCCGCCTCCACCCGATGTGCGTCCCGCACGCCCCGTCCCCCTCCTGCGGCAACTCCCTTGCCCACGAGTGTCCTTCCGCCGAGGCCGCAGCGACAGGGGGCGTGGATCAACGGCCCGGCCGGCACAGAACCCTGGGCCAGGAACGGGGTCACGGCCCGTCCCCCTCCTCGGTCGACTGCCGCTCCCGGCCGGCATCCGAGCGCCACGTCGGCATCCGCGCGCACCGGGAGGGCGGCACACCTGCCGCCGGTGCCGACGGTCAGGGGCTCGGTCGGGTGGGTCGGCCGACGGCTTGCTCCCATCCGGGCGCGTGGGTCCGGTCGGGAGGGAATCGGCGCACCTCGGGGTCGATGAGGGCCAGGCCGGCTCCCGCGAACTCCACCGTGCGCCGCCGAGCCGTGCTCCCGAACTTGAAGTCGATCAGGACCGAGACGTTCACCCCGCCGTAGAGCAGGGGTTTGTCGGCCACTCCGAGTCGCAGGTCCCACCGCCTCGGAAGTTCGGCGTTCGCGTGACCGGCGAAGTCGAGCCGGTGCTTGGCGAGAAGACGGTCTCCGTCCCAGATGTGCACTTCTTCGATCTCCACGGAAGAGTGCGTCAGCAGTCGCAGATGGATCCCGTGCAGGCGGCTGGCCCGACCGTCACGGAACACCGGTGTGGGCAGGGGGAAATGGAACCATTCACTGGTTCCGGAGAGCCCTGCGGCGACGGCCCTGAACCCCCTCGGTCTGAAGTCAGCCAGCGCTTCCGGGTGTTCAGGGGTGACCGAGGCACCGTGGCTCCACACCATCTCGCGGACGGCCGGACTGCCGTACAGGGCGCGCACGCTGGTCACATCGGAGGAATGCAGCCGGCGGTAGCGATCGCCGGGCGAGTACGAGTCCCACATCACCGAGCCCGGTTCATCGCTGTGGTTCAGGCCGAGCCGGTGGCCGATCTCGTGCAGGGCGATCGAGGTGAGGTCCACGGTCGCCAGTCCCGGAACCGGGGTCACACTCCAGGGCTCGTCCACGTCCAGCTCGATGAGGGCGTTCCCGAAGACGCCTCCGGGGCCGTCCATCCGGGTGAAGCTGATCGTGATGTCGGAGTCCGTGGTCTCGGGCACCTGGGGGAACACCAGGGGTGTGTGCAGCGCCCAGATGGAGAACGCCATGGCGACGGCGTGCGACACGTCGGATGCCGGGAGCCGCGGCGGGTTGTTCAGAATGCGGTACGAGTAGACGCGTTTCTCCTCCGGTCCTGGGAGTGCGAGATCGAGCACCCGGCTGTGGCCTTCACGGCAGAAGACGTTGTGGATCGCCTCTTGCGTGGGGGTGTCCACGTCCCCTGTCGGCGGCAGCCCGTGGTCGGCCTGGAACGCGGCCAACGCGGCCCTGGTGGCGGCATCATGACCGCCTGCCCGCGCCAGGAAGGCGACGGCTCTCGGTCCGGCGGACGCCTCGGGCCGGGACGAGTCGGCAGGGGACGCCAGATAGCCGAGGCCGAGGAGGAATGTCTGGAGTTCCGCGTCGTCCCGAGGCGCCGGCTGCTCTCTCATGGCGTCACCTCGGCTCCGGGCGCGGTCTTGGCCCCCTCCCAGTGTCGGCCCGGTGTTCTCCGCGTGCATCTCCGCATGCGCCGGGACGATGTGCCGGTTCCGGCCGGAGGCGCGGGGCCCGCGTACGGGGACGTGGCAGGGGGAGGGGGACACTGCGCCGTGGCGGAGCCCGGCGGGTCCGGCCGCACGGGGCGCTCACCGCGCCACGGGAACGGTGGGCGGTGCGGCGTGGCATCGGTGTGGACGGACCGCGGCCGTGGCCGTCGTCGTCCGTGTCGTGACCGTCGGTGTCGTGACCGTCGGTGATCCCCGGCGGGGAGTACCCGGTCGTCCTCCCCCGCGAGCACCGGACGACCCCACGGCGTCCGCGGGCCCCGAACGCGGAGGCCACGGGGGGCCGAGCTGCCGTCTCCGCACCGCGTTTCCGCACGGGGCCGCTGCGAACGAGGGGGCCGTGCCGGCCGTGCGGGCGTCCGCTCCGGGCTCCCCGCGCCAAGCGGCGCGTCACGCGAAGGCGCCCTCCGCGACGTCCAAAAATGTCGCCCTGTGAAATGGCCGGTCGGAGTCGTCCCGGGGGAGGCTCACCACGGTCGTCCCCCGGTTCTCGTCGACGGCGGTCGACGGCGGACGACGGCGGACGACGTCCGGCGACGACGGCGCCGGACGGGGCCGGAACGCGCGGAGACTGCACGCTTTCAGTCGATCCGGCATCGGCAGCGTGCGACAGAATGGAGGATTCCGCCCATCGGGGCAGGCGAATCACGTGTCTGTGGCCCCATTTGCCCCCGAGGGGCGGCGAGGCTGATTCGGACACGTTTGCGAATGACGTTCGTGGGTACGCCTTGCACGTTTGTGTGCTTCTTGTGTCAGATTTGCGTGGCTTCGGTGGCCACCGGGGTCGCCGTGTCTGTCTTCCCGTGTGGGATGCCTCTGTCTTCTTGTCAAGGGGTGGGGCAGTTTTTCTGTCGTGGTTCAGGCGGTTTGGGGGATGGCATGGGGCTGGAAGAAGATGCCGTCGCGGAGCGTCGCGAAGAGCACCCGGGCACGGCGGGGGGTGACACACCGTCGGCCGGCCCCCGATGTCCGAGAGCCGTCACCGCCGCGGGGGAACGGTGGACGGCACGGCCCGCGTCCTGTGAGCCGGCCGCATGACCTCGCGGGAAGAGGGCCTGCGCTTCCAGGTGCTGGGGTCGGTCGCGGTGCGCTGCGGGGACTCCCCCGCCCGTCTGCCCGGCACCGTCGCACGCCGGGTGCTCACCGTGCTGATGCTGTCCCCCGGCGAAGTGCTCAGCACCCCCCGCCTCGCCAAGGCGGTCTGGGGCTCGTGCTGCCCGGCGACCGCCTCCAACCAGGTGCGCAAGGCGGTCGCCCAGCTCCGCCAGTCGATACCGGGCGCGGGCGCGCACCTGCTCACCGACGGCCCGAACTACCGGCTGAAGGTCGGCGCGAGTGAGTCCGACCTGGTGGAGTTCAACCAACGCCGCCTGCGGGCCCGCAAGCTCGCGGCGGGCGGAGCGGGCGAGGCCCAGCTCGTGCAGGAACTGCAGACGGCCCTGTCCCTCTTCCGCGGTCAGGTCGCGGCCGACATCGTCGACGGCGACGAGCTGGAGAACGGCCTGATCCGCGCGGCCGCACGGGTGGTGGAGGAGCGGCGGCTCGCGGTCCAGAAGGAACTGATCTCGCTGCGGCTGCGTTCGTCGGCGCCGGCGCTGGTGATAGAGGACCTCCGGGACCTCGTGGCGCAGCACCCGCTCGCGGAGGACCTGCGCGCCCAGCTCATGCTCGCGCTGTCCCTTTCGGGCAGGCAGGCCGACGCGCTCGCCGAGTACGCCGAGATACGCACCCTGCTCCGCGACGAACTGGGCATCGACCCCGATCACTCGCTGGCCCGGGTGCACGAAGCGGTGCTGTGCGGAGACGCGCTCGCCTACCTGCGCGCCGGAGCCCCGCCCCGTGACCACGAACAGCCCCTTGCCGCCGAACTGGTCGTGGGGGGACAGCAGGTGGCACCACCGGTCCGGAAGGTGCCCGTCCGGGCCACCTGCACCCTGCCCCACGAGCTGACCGACTTCGTCGGCCGCCGGGAGGAGGTGGGCACCCTGCTGCGGACCGCCCGGGCGGGCTCCCGGGGCACGGGGCCGCTGCTCATCTGCGTCGACGGCATGGGCGGCATCGGCAAGACGGCTCTCGCCCTGCACGCGGCCCACCGGCTGGCCCAGGACTTCCCGGACGGTCAGTTCTACGTCGACCTGCACGGCTTCAGCCCGTGCGAGCGGTCCCGCGAACCCGCCGAGGCGCTTCAGGTGCTGCTGGGCTCACTGGGGGTCGAGGCGAAGCGCATCCCGGCGGACCTGGACAGCCAGGTGGCCATGTGGCGCGCCCGGCTGGCCGATTCCAAGGTGCTGCTGCTGCTCGACAACGCCGCGAGCGAGGCGCAGATCGTGCCGCTGCTGCCGCCGGGCAACGGCTCCCTCACCCTGATCACCAGCCGCCGTCGCCTCTACGGCCTCGACGGAACCGAGCCCTGCCCGGTGACCCGGATGAACGCGGGCGACTCCCGGGAACTCGTCGAGCGGCTGCTCGGAGGCGAACTGGAGTCCGAGGCGACGGAACGGCTCGTCGCGTACTGCGGAGGACTCCCGCTGGCACTGCGCCTGGCCGCCGCCAAACTGCGCAGCCGCCCCACCTGGACGCTGCGCCATCTGGTGGAGCGGATGGGCGACATGCGCCGCCGCCCCGTCGAACTCCAGGCGGGCGACCGGAGCGTCCGGTCGGTGCTCCGGCTCTCCTTCGACGCGCTGACCGCGGCGCAGCACCACGCCCTGTGCGTGCTGGCCCTGGTGCCGGACGCGAGCCCGGACGTGTACGAGGCGGCCGCCCTGCTCGGCACCGGCCCGGCCGAAGCCGAGCTGCTGCTGGAGGGCCTGGTCGACGTGAACCTCCTCGAACAGCCCCGCATCGGCCGGTACTCCCTGCACGGGCTCGTGGCCGGTGTCACGACGGGCACCAGGGAGTTCGAGCAGCTCCTGCGCGGCGGCGGGCGGCACTCCGCGCTCCGTCGGCTGCTCGCCCACCACCTCGCGGTCACCTCCCGGAGCCGCCTCCTGCTCGGGCGGCCGGACGTCGGGTCCGGTGCCGGACCCGACGCCGTCCCCTGCCTCCCCCACCTCCCCGTGCTCCCCGCGCTCCCCGGGATCAGCAGCCGGAAGGAGGCGGCGGAGATCTGCGAGCGGGAACTGCCCGCCATGGTGGAGACGCTGTGCGCCGTCGGGCACGAGGAGTTCTTCGGCCCGGCCGCGCAGCTCGCGCGCAACCTGCGGTTCGTCCTGTCACCCGAAGGCGGCGGCGCCTGCGGGAAGGAGGAGGAGAGGAGCCAGGAGCACGACGGCGGGGCCACCGGTTCCCGGGAGGCCGAGGCGTACCGCACGGCACTGCTCGGTCTGGCGGCCGTCTGCCGGGACATCGGCCTGCCGGAGCAGAGCGCGACGCTGACCGCCGCGGCGATGAGCCCGGCCGGAACCCGGGGCGCCCGCTCCGGGGAGCGGGCGCCGTAGCCGGGCCGTCCGGACCGCACGGGTGCGGCGCGACGTCCTCCCGGGCCCGCACGGGCGGATCCTCCTCACCGGGCCCGCCGCGGGCGGATCCTCCGGGCCGGGCCCGCGCGGGCCCGGGGAGGCCGCAGGCGCGGCGGTGCGGTCGGCGGCGGCGGGGCGCGAAAGCGGCCGGGGCCGGGGCGTCGGCGCACCCCGCGCCGGCCGGACGGGCGGGAGTCAGGGCGCGGACGCCACCCGCGGCCGCTCGGCGGGCTCGAACCTCACCGGAATGCTGCGGTAGGCCCGGAAGGTGACGCTGGGCCGCCGCTCCACGACGCCGGCCGCGGTCGGCGTGGCCGGTGCGTGCGCCAGCCACCGCACCACGGCGCGCCCCTCCACCTGGGCCAGTGCCGCGCCCAGGCAGTGGTGCACCCCGCCACCGAAACTCACGTGCGGATTGGGGTCGCGGGTGATGTCGAGCCGTCCCGGGTCGGCGAACCGGGCCGGGTCGTGGTTGGCGGACCCCAGCAGCAGCACCAGGATGCGGCCCGCGCGCACGGTGCGGCCGTCGATCTCCACCGCCTCCCTCACATAGCGCGCGGTGGCCTGGATCGGCGCGTCGTAGCGCAGGAACTCCTCCACGGCCGGGACCGCCAGCTCCGGCCGGTCCCGCAACAGGGCCAGCTGCTGCGGGTGCCGCAGCAGCGCGGAGAAGATCGTGGAGATCAGGTTGGTGGTGGTCTCGAAGCCCGCGAAGAACAGGAACACCACGTTGTCGACCAGCGTCTCCCGGTCGAAGCCGGGATGCGTGCGCCGGGCGGCCAGCAGATTGCTGATCAGGTCGTCGGCGGGCCGCTTCGCCCGCTCGTCGACCAGCGCCGAGACGTAGTCGCGCAGCCAGGTCACCGCCTCGTGCGCCGCCGCCCGCTCCTCCACGGGCACGTACAGGGCGAACGCCTTGGCCAGCTCCACCGCGTGCGGCCGCACCGCGTCCCGGTCCACGTCCGGAATGCCGATCAGCTCGCAGACCACCGTGACCGGCAACGGGAAGGCCAGGTCGCCGACCACGTCCAGCACCCCGCCCGGGCCCGCCCGGTCCTGGGCCCCGGCCATCAGCCGGTCCACCTGGGCTGCGACGTAGTCCTCCAGTCTGCGCATCAGCCCCGGGCTGAACGAACGCTGCATGATGCCCCGCAGGAAGGTGTGCGCGGGCGCGTCCTGGTCCAGCACGATCCGCTTCAGGAACTCGTTCGCGGGCCCCGCCCCGGTGGAGAACTCGTGGTACTCCGGCGGGTACTCGTGCCCGAGCCGACGGTCCTTGAGCAGCCGGCTGACGTCCTGGTGGTGCGACACCACCCACTGGCCGGCCGCGCCGCGCGCCAGCCGGCCGGCCGCGCGGAGACCGGCGTACACCCGGTAGGGGTCCGCGACCACGGAGGGATCGCGGGAGTCGAACTTGACGGGCAGCTCTCGCATGCGTCCGGCACCTCCTGTGACTGCGCGTGGTGTCCGGTGAGCCTGACAGCTCCGGAGCGGGGGCGGGGGAACCTGTCGCCAGTCCTTCACCGCCGTCCGGCGCCCCGGAGCGGGCTCGCAGACTGGGCGGGCCAGGCAACCACCGGACCCGAGCCGCGCACCCGAGGGTGCCGGGAGGTGACGCAGCGTTGAACACCGTGCTGAACATGCCGCGCTTCCTGCTGGACGACGCACGCGCCATGCGCGACCCCTACCCGGTCTACCGCCGCCTGCGCGCGTACGGCCCGGTCTGCCGGGGCGGTCCGGGACAGTGGGTCTTCCCGCGGCACGAGGAGGTCTCCGCGCTGCTCCGCGACCCCCGGCTCGGCCGGGAGTTCCCCGAGGAGTACCAGGCGGTGTCGGTGGGCGCGGGGCCGGCCAACGACTACCTGCGGCGCATCGTCGTCGACCGCGACCCGCCCGGCCACACCCGGCTGCGCCGACTGCTCGTCAAGTCCCTCAGCCCGGCGATGGTGCGCGGGCTGCGCGAGCCCGTCGCCCGGCTCGTCGACGGCCTGCTGGACCGGTTCGCCGACGAGCGCCGCCTCGACCTCGTCGCCGACCTGGCCGTGCCCGTACCGATGACGGTGATGAGCGAGCTGCTGGACATCCCCCGCCCCGACCGGGCCGACATCGCCCGCCTGGCCACCTCGCTCGCCCAGGCCTTCGCGGTGTTCATCCCGCCGGAGAAGCAGCGTGAGGCGCACGGGGCCGTGGTCGAACTGCGCGACTACATGGCCCAGCTGGTCCGCGAGCGCAGGCGCCGCCCCGGCGAGGACCTGCTGTCGCGGATGCTCGCCGCGGTCAAGGACGGCGAGGAGCCGCTGACCGACGAGGAGATCATCGACAACGCGCTGTTCGTCTACTACGCGGGCTTCGAGACGACCACCAACGCCATCGCCACCGGCGGCGACCTCCTCGTGCGGCAGCCGCACACGCAGCGGCAGCTGCGGGAGGACCCCGGCGTCGTCGGCAGCGCGCTGGAGGAGTTCATGCGCTACGACGCGCCCATCCACGCCACGACCCGGATGGTCCTGGAGCCGATCGAGGTCGCGGGACTGACGGTCCGCACAGGACGCGTGGTGGTGCTGCTGCTCGCCTCCGCCAACCACGACGAGCGGGTGTTCCACGATCCGGACCGGGCCGACCTGACCAGGTCGCCCAACCCGCACCTGAGTTTCGGCGGGGGAGTGCACCACTGCCTCGGCGCGGCGCTGGCCAGGGTGGAAGGGGCGGTGGTCTTCGAGCGGCTGGTCGCCCGGTTCGCGGACATCGAGTCGGCGGGCGAGGGCGAGTGGGAGCCCAGCGCGGGCGGCTTCCGCTTCCCCTACTGGGCCCACCGCAGCGTGCCGGTGGCGGTCCGGCCCGCCTGAGCCCGGCGCGGCAGGGAGCCCGCCGGCGCGGCGATCGCCGTCACCACGAGGCCCGCACCGGCGGCCCACCGTCCGCTCAGGGCCGGGAAGCCGGTGGCGGCCGGGTCGAAGTCGGGGTCCGCCCGGCGGGCCCGGCGGACCCCGCCCGAGACCGGCCGCACCGCGAACGTGCCCCGGCCCGGGCCGGGTTCGAGGACCACCTCGGCGTCGTCGAAGCCCAGCCAGTGTCCCGTTGCGGGATACCAGACCTTGTAGTACGCCTCCTTGGCGCTGAACAGGACCCGGCACCACGGCACGCCGGGCCGGGCCGCGCCCAGCTCGGCGAGGTGGGCCCGCTCGGCCGCCGAGGTCACCTGCGCCAGCACCCGGGAGGGCAGCGGGGCGCACGGCTCGGCGTCGATGCCCATACCGTCGGCGTCCCGGGACCGGGCCACCGCCGCCGCCCGGTAGCCCCGGCAGTGCGTCAGGGAGCCGGCCGTCCCGGCCGGCCACCGGGGCGCACCGCCGGTGCCGCGCACCAGTGCGGCGGGCGGGACGCCCAGTTCGGCCAGACAGGCGCGCGCCACCCGTCGGACGGTGGCGTACTCCGCGCGGCGCGCGGGCAGCGCGTCGGCCACCTGCCGCCGTTCCGCCTCGAAGAGCGCGGGGCCGGTCAGCTCCCGGGTGCTCTCCAGGGCCGCCGCGTACGCGGGCAGCAGCGTCCGGATCACACCGGGGACGGCCCTCGCACGGGCGGTGCCGGTGCCCGGCTCCGCACGGGCCGCACGGGCCGTACCGGAGTGCGCCGCCCCACCGGCCGGGCCGGGGAACGCCGTGCCGCGGGTCAACCGGATGCCGCCGTCGCCCGCAGCGCCACCTTGTCGATCTTGCCGACCGGGGTGCGCGGCAGCGCCGGCAGCTCGCGCACCTCGTCGGGCAGCTTGAACGCGGCCAGCCCCCTGCCCGCCAGGTACCGCTTGATCTCCGTCAGCGTGGGCGCCCGCCCCGGCCCGCCGCCCGGGACCACGAACGCGAGGACGGCCTCGCCGAGTTCGGCGTCCGGCCGGGCCACCACGGCGGCGTCGTCGATGGCCTCGTGGCCGCGCAGGTGCCCCTCGATCTCGTCCGCCGACACCTTCTCGCCGCCCCGGTTGATCACGTCCTTGGCGCGGCCGACGACCACCAGGTTGCCCTCGGGGGTGAGCCTGGCCAGGTCACCGGTGCGGAAGAAGCCGTCGGGGGTGAACGCGGTGCGGTTGGCCTCCGGCGCGTTCCAGTAGCCGTTGATCGTGTACGGGCCGCGGGTGACCAGCTCGCCCACGGCGCCCGTCGGCACCTCGCGCAACTCCTCGTCGACGAGGCGCAGTTCGTCGAACTCGGACAGGGGGCGCCCCTCGGTTCCGTGCACCACCTCCTCCGGGTCGTCCAGGCGTGTGTACGTGAGCAGGCCCTCGCCGATGCCGAACCAGTTCGTGATGCGGCAGCCGAGCGCGGACTGCGTGCGGCCGGCGGCCTGCTCGTCGAACTTGGAGCTGCCCACCTGGAGGAGGACGCCCTTCATGTCCACCGGCCGCTGCGCGGCGACCCTGGACCACAGCGCCGCGAGGGCGGGCACCACGGTGGTATGGGTGACGCCCTCCCGTTCGATCAGCGGGAACACCTCGTCGGGGGAGGGGCTCGCGGCCAGGACCGCCGTGCCGCCCACCAGCAGCGCGCCGAGCACCCCCGGGCATCCCAGGGCGGCGTTGTGCGCCGCCGGGTTCGCCGCCAGGTACACGCTCTCCGCGCCGAACTCCAGGGCCCGGGCGCAGGCGCTGATGTTGAAGAGGTAGTCGTCGTGCGTCCGCGGTATCAGCTTGGGCCTGCCGGTGCTGCCGCCGCTGAGCAGCAGGAACGCCACACCCGAGGGATCGACCTCGGGCAGCGGTCCGCCGCCTGCGCCCTGCGCGCGGACCTCGGACAGCGGAGTGAGGCCCGCGCCGTCACCCGCCACGACCACCGTGCGGACGCCGGGGAGGGACGCGGCATGCCGGGCGAGGGTGCGGTAGTCGAAGCCCTGGAAGCGGCCGGCGGTCACGTAGCCGACCGCCCCGGAAGCCTCGATCAGGTGCCGCACCTCGCTCTCCCGGTGTCCCGGCAGCGCGAACACCGGGATGATCCCGGCCCGGAACAGCCCCACCGTGACGGTGAGGAAGTCGACGACGTTCGGCAGCTGGACCATGACCCGGTCCCCGGGGTTCACGCCCCGGGCCAGCAGACCGCGCGCGACGGCGTCGGCCTCGGCGCGCACCTCGCCGTGCGTGACGCGGCGCGTGCGGTCCACGGCCGCGGTCCGGCCGGGGAAGGCCAGCGCCGTCTCCGTCAGCGCGTCGCCCAGCGGCACCCCCCGCCAGATCCCGGCGGCCCGGTAGCGGGCGGCGTCCTCGTCGCTCCACGGCGTGAACTCATCCATGACAGCCAGTGTCCCGGCGCCCGGGGCCGCGCCGGCCGGGACGAACAGAGCCGTGAAAGAGACGGGGGGCGCCACCGCGATCGCTCCTATCGTCACCAGCGTCGCCGACGAGATCCCGGCCCCCGGGACGCCCCGCCTAGGAGTGATGGATGAGTCGTCCCCGTACGCTGAGCTGGCTCGACGCACCTCGCGACGACAGCGGTGTGGAGATGTTCGACGAGGTCTCCCACACCTACCGGCCCTACACCGAACTCGCCGACGCGGCGCTCCGGATCGCGGGCGGGCTGATCGCGCGGGGCGTGCCCCGCGGGGCGGTCGTGCCGCTGCTGTGCTCGACCGGCCCCGACCTCGTCGCCGCCTTCTACGGGGTGCAGGCCGCCGGATGCGCGGTGAGCGTGCTGGCGCCCCCCACCCGGATGTCGGGCGAGGCCGCCCGCGCCCACGTCCGCGCCGTCGTCGCCGCGCTGGACGCCGGCACCGTGGTGGTCGACGCCGCCCACCACGACTACGCCGTGGACGTCCTCGCCGAGACCGGTCCGGGCACCCGCGTCCTGGCCCTGGAGGAGCTCGCCGCCGGCGATCCCGGCCGACGGGACCCCGCCGAACAGGCCCTCGTCCAGTTCACCTCGGGCAGCTCGGGCCGCCCGCGCGGAGTGCGGATCAGCCATGCCGCACTCGACGCCAACACCGCGGCGATCCGCTCCTGGGAGCGTGCGGGGCGCGACGACTCCTGGTGCTCCTGGCTGCCGATGCACCACGACATGGGGCTCATCGGCTGCCTGGTGGTGCCCGTCTCCGGCAACAACCGGCTGGCGGTGTGCAGGCCCGAGACGTTCCTGCGCCATCCGCTGTCGTACGTCACCCGTTTCGACGCCAACCGGGTCGGGCAGCCCGCCACGATCACCGCCACCCCGGCGTTCGGCCTGCAGCGCATCGTGGACAGGGTCGGCCACGCCGACCTGGCGGGCGCCGACCTCTCCCGCACCCGGGCGGTGATCGTCGGGGCCGAGCGCATCGACCCCGCACTGGTGACCCGCTTCACGGAGCTGATGCGCCCGCACGGCCTGTCCCCGCACACCCTCACCCCCGCCTACGGGCTGGCCGAGAGCACCCTCGCCGTCACCGGGGTGCCCGTCGAGGAGGTCCCGCGCGCGGTCCTGGTGCACCGGGACGACCTGCGCATCGGAGCGGAGGTGAGCCTCGCGGCCCAGGACACGGACCGGGCGACGGTCCAGGTGATGAGCTGCGGCCGCGCACTGGACGGCCTGACGGTGGAGGTCGTCGGCGAGGACGGAGAGCCCCTGCCCGAGGGCCACGTCGGCGAACTCGCCCTCTCCGGCTCCTCGCTGGCCGACGGCTACCTCGCGGACGGCTCCGCCGGGGGCACCGCCTTCGCGGACGGGCGGCTGTTCACCCGCGACGTCGCCTTCCGGCTGGCGGACGAGTTCTACGTGCTGGGCAGGGCCGGCGACAGCGTCAAGGTGCACGCCCGCTCGCTCTTCGCCGAGGACGTCGAGCTCATGCTCGGCAGGGCCGGACTCAACCTGAGCAGGGTCTGCGTCGTGCTCGGCGAGGCGGACGGCCGCCCGCACGCCGTGGCCGTGCTGGAGGGACTCGACACCCGGGCGGCCGAGGTGGCCGCGGACGTGCTCGCCGCGGCCTGCCCCGGCACCCGCCGGCACGTGGCCCGGGTGCCCCGCGGCGCGATCCCCCGTACCAGCAGCGGCAAGAGCCGCCGCCGTCAGCTGTGGCAGCACCTCAGCCGGGACCACGTCCTCGACGCGGTGCCCGCCGCGAGCGACGGCCCCGCCTGACCGGCCCCGCCTCACCGGCCCGCCTCACCGGCCCCGCACACCCCTGCCCGACCGGCCCCAGAACAGGAGACCACATGTCCTACTCCAGTGAAGAGGTGCGCGAGACCGTGCTCGCGATCATCGAGCAGCTCGCCCCCGAGCGGGAGCGGTTCGAGCCGGGCAAGGACATGCGTCTGGTCGAGGACCTGGGGTTCCACTCCCTGGCCCTGCTGGAGATGGCGTTCGCCATCGAGGACGACTTCGACCTGCCCCCGATCGACGAGCAGACCGGACGCGCCATCCAGACCACCGAACAGGTGCTCAGCTACGTCCTGAGCCAGGTCGAGGTCCGGACACCGTCGTGAGCGCCGCCACCGCCCCGAGCACGACGACGTCATGAAGGAATGAAGGAGCCACGATGACCGAGGCGATCCTCCTCTCGGACCTCACCAAGCGATTCGGCGAGCAGACCGCACTCGACCGGGTGTCGCTGCGGATACCGGCCGGATGCGTGCTGGGCCTGCTCGGCCCCAACGGAGCGGGCAAGACCACCCTCATCAACTGCCTGACCACGCTGCTGCGGCCGGACGGCGGCACCGTCCGCGTCCTGGGCCACGACCCCGCGACCGACCCGTCCCTGGTGCGCGCCAACATCGCCGTCACCGGGCAGTTCGCCGCCCTCGACGAACAGATCAGCCCGCGCGAGAACCTGGTGTTCTTCGGCCGGCTCCTCGGCCTCGGCAGGGGCCCGGCCCGGCAGCGGGCGGGGGAGATGCTGGAGCGGTTCGAGCTGGGCGAAGCGGCGTACACCCCCGTCGGATACCTCTCCGGCGGCATGCGCCGCCGCCTCGACCTCGCGGTGAGCCTGGTGGTCCCGCGGCCGGTGCTGGTGCTGGACGAACCGACCACCGGCCTCGACCCGCGCAGCCGCAGACTCCTGTGGGACATGGTCAGGGCCGAGGCCGCACGGGGCGTCGCCGTCCTGCTCACCACGCAGTACCTGGAGGAGGCCGACCAGCTCGCCGACCGCATCGTCGTCATCGACCGGGGCCGGGTCCTCGCGGACGGCTCCTCGCACGACCTCAAGCTCGACGTCGGCGGCCTCATGTGCCGCCTCACCCTGACCGGCGCCGCCGACACCGCAGCGGCCCGCCGGGCCCTCGGCGACCTCCCCGGGGTGACGGCCGAGGGCGACAAGGTCGCCGTGCCCGTGGCGCGCCCCGAGGACGTCGGCACGGTGCTCGGCCGGCTGGACGGCAGGGGACTGCGGATCGCCGACATCGAGGTGACCAAGCCGACGCTCGACGAGGTCTTCTTCGCCCTCACCGAGCCGATGGAGAAGGAGGCCACCCGATGAGCACCGCGCCCGGTGCCGCGGCGGCGCCCGCCGCCCCGCCGCCGGGCCGTCCGGCCGGCCGGCACCACGACTTCCAGGTGCTCTTCGACCGGCTGCGAACGCGCTCGTTCTCCCGGGGCGGCCTGGTGGCCACCGTGGTGCAGCCGCTGCTCTTCTTCGCCGTCTTCTACTGCACCTTCGCCGGAATGCTGGACGCCCGGGGCATCGAGTTCGGCCGCTTCGTCACGCCCACCGTCCTGGTCCAGGCCCTGATGTTCGTGGCCATCGCAAGCGCCACCGACCTGGCCGCCGACCGCTCCAGCGGCGTCTTCACCCGCCTGCTGACCAGCCCGGTCGACCTGCGCGCGATGAGCCTGGCGCATCTGGCCGTGGTGGCGCTGCAGGGTCTCCTGTCCAGCGTCGCCATCGTGCTCGCCGGGCTCCCGGCGGGCTTCCGCTTCGACCACGGAGTGCTCGCCGCACTGGGCTTCGCGGTGTTCGCCGTGGCGTTCACCGTGGCCCTGTCGCTGGCCACGGCCACCATCGCGCTGCGCCTGCGCAACCTGGAGGCGCTCGGCGCGGTGCTCCACCTGCCGTATCTGCCGCTGCTGGTGCTCTCCACCGGCTTCGTCGAGGCGGACCTCTTCCCCGGCTGGCTCCAGCCGGTCGTCACCGCCTCCCCGGTGTCCGCGGTGATCGACGCGCTGCGCGCCCTGTCGACCGCCGAACTCACCTGGGGCGCGATGCTGCCCGGCCTCGCGTGGGTGGCGGGTCTCCTCGCCCTCTTCTTCCGGACCACGACCGTCGCCTTCAGGAAGGTGGCCATCCGATGACCGTGCAGTCGCCGGGGACGGCGGCACCGTCGGTGCCGCCGTCCCCCTCGCCCGACCCGGCCACTCTGGCCGGAGCCTGCGTCGTCATCGCCGGACGGGTGCTCCGCCAGTTCGTCCGGAACCGGATGATGATCATCGTCACCGTCGCCTTCCCGCTGCTTCAGCTCTTCATGCTGCTGGCCGCCTTCGACGTGCTGGTGCGCGACACCCAGGACGTCGACTACGTGCGGCGGCTCGCCCCGCTGATCGTGCTCACCACGGCGTTCTCCTCGGTCCTCACCACGGCGATCGCCCTGTGGAGCGACATCCGCAGCGGGGTGTTCGACCGGCTGCGGGCGATGCCGCTGGACATGCGGGCCTACGTCCTCGGGCGGATCGGCGGCGACTTCGTACGCATCATGGGGGTGGCCGTCCTGGTCACGCTCGTCGCCCACACGGTCGGCTTCCGGTTCTCCCGGGGGCCGCTGGCGGCGCTCGGCTTCTTCGGGATCGTGGCGCTGTTCGGGATGATGTGCAGCGCGCTGGCCGTCGCCGTCGCCCTCGTCGCCCAGCACCCGGGCGTCATCGTGCGCTACGTGCAGATGCCCACGCTCGTCCTGACCCTGATGTCCAGCGGCTACGTACCGCTGGAGGCGTTCCCCGGCTGGATCCGGCCGGCGGTGAGCGTCAACCCCGTCTCGCTGGCGGCCGACGCACTGGCCGGACTCTCCCACCAGGGCGCGCTGACCGCGCCGGTGCTCGGGACCGCCGCCTGGACCCTGGGCGTCACGGCGGTGTGCACGGGCGTCGCCACGCGCCGCTTCTCGACGCTCGTGAAGCGCGGCTGACCGTGGCGGACGTCGTCGTACTGGGCGGGGGAGTGGCCGGTCTCGGGCTCGCGGTCTTCGCCGCCCGCCGCGGACACCGGGTGACGCTGGTCGAACGGGACGGCCCGCCCCCCGGGGGCGGGCCCCACACCGAGGTGGCCGACTGGGAGCGGCGCGGTGTGCCGCACGCCCGCCAGGGGCACGCCCTGCTGGGGCTGGGCATCGGGGTGCTGCGCGAGGAGTGCCCCGAGGTGCTGGCGGAGCTGACCGGCCGCGGTGCGGTCGCCGTGCCCCTGGAGACGGGCGGCGACGACCTCGGCCTGCTCAGCCGCCGGCTGGTCTTCGAGGCGGCGCTGCGCCGCCGGGCTGCCGCCGGCCCCGCGGTCACGCTGCTGCACGACAGGGTCACCGGACTGCTGAGCGCCGGGACGCCGCACGGCGTTCCCCGGGTGCGCGGGGTGCGCCTCGCGGGCGGCGGCGAGGTGGCCGCCGACGTGGTGCTGGACGCCACCGGCCGCAGGTCCCCGGCGGCCGCCTGGCTCGCCGCGATCGGTGGCACCCCGCCCCGGGAGACGGTCCAGTCGTGCGGGTTCTCCTACATCGCCCAGGAGTTCGCCCTGGACGCGGGCGGCCGCTTCCCGTCCCTGCGGGCCCCGGTGGTGCACGAACTCGACTTCGCCACCGTGCTGGCCTTCCCCGGCGACAACGGCCGCTTCCACCTGTCGACCACCGTCTCCTCCCACGACCCCGCACGGACCCGGCTGCTGCAACTCCCGGTCTACTTGCGGTTCCTGGCCAGCGTCGCTCCGGTGCGCGACTGGCTGGACGGGGCGACGCCGGTCGGCGCCCCGATGCCGATGGCCGGTCTGGAGAACCGCCGCCGGTCGCTGGTCGCGGACGGCGCCCCGCTGGTCACCGGGTTCGCGCTGGTGGGCGACGCCTGCGTCCAGACCAACCCCACCTTCGGACGCGGCGTGTCCCTCGCCCTGGCGCACGCCAGGACCGTCGCCGACCAGCTCGGCCGCCTCGACCGGGACCCGCCGGACTGGGCGGTGGAGACCCACGAGGCCACCGAACGGTGCCTGGGGCTGTGGTTCGAGCAGCAGGTCGCCACCGACGCCGCCCGGCTCGCCGAACTCGCGGGCGGAGCGCACGACGACTCGCTCACCGCCCGCGTGCTCACCGCCCTCGCCGTCCTGCGCGAGGAGGACGCGCACGTGCGCGTCGCCGCCGAGCGCGTCTACCACATGCTGCTCACCCCGGCCGAGCTGATGCGGGACCGCAAGGTGGCCCGCCGGGTGCTCGCGTTCCTGCGGGAGCACCCCGAACTCCGGCGCGAGCACGTCGGACCCAGCCGTCAGGACTTCGAGCGCCTGGTCACCGGCTGAGCGCCCACAGAAGGGAACACGATGAAAGTCACCCTGCCCACGGACGTCACGCTGAGCTACGACATCTACGGCCCCGAGGACGGCCCCGTGGTCGTCCTCGTGCCCGGACAGCACCAGGCGTCCCTGTTCGAGACCATGCAGGTGCCGCAGCTGACGAAGGCCGGACACCGCGTGGTCACCTTCGACCTGCGCGGTGTGCACCCCTCGGAGGAGACCGCTCCGCCGTACACGGTGGAACTGCTCGGGCAGGACCTGGCCGCACTCAACGAGGCGCTGGAGCTGGGCCCCTGCACCTACATCGGCTACTCGGTGGGCGCGATGATCCTGCTGGAACTGGCGATGAAGCGCCCCGAACTCATCGAGCGCGCCGCGCTCATCGGGGTTCCGTGGAAGCCCGGCACACTGCAGCAGGCCATCCAGGCCGAGGCGGTGGACCGGCTCAGGAACGGGCACCAGGTGCCGGCCCTGCTGGAGGGCGTCTTCCGGGCGATGTACCTGTTCGGGCCGCGGGCGCTCAACCGCGACCAGTTCATCGCCCCCTACCTGGACGGGCTGGCGGGCCTCGCGGAGTCGGGCGGGCACGGCGCCATCGGGCACGCCGAGGCGAGCACCGCCTTCCGGCCCGGCGACGAGGAGGTGGCCGCGGTGCGGGTGCCGCTGCTCGTCGTGGGCATGGAGCACGACATCGTCGCCCCCCGGCACCTGTCGCGGGAGCTGGCGGACCTGATCCCCACCGCCGAGTACACCGAGATCCGCAACTGCGGGCACGCCTGCCTGCTGGAGAAGCCCACCGAGGTCAACGCGCTGGTCGCCGACTACCTGCGCTCGGGCAGGGTCGGTACCCCGCGCGGCTCACGCCGGCTCTCCGAGGACCGTACGGAAGAGAGCCGCACGCAAGACAGCTGACGCCCGGGCGGAAGGGGGGCGGCGCCGGGACGGCGGAGACCTCCCGCAACGGGACGGCTCCCGGCCTCCGTGAGAGGCCGGGAGCCGTTGCCCTGCCGCGCCAGGGCGTGTTTCGAAAGTCCCGCCTGCCTGGCGGCGTCTGGCACGCACGCTCGCCGCGTTGTCGGGCTCGCCCCGATACATCCAGTATCGGGGCGACCCTCCGCCTTGCGATCGCACGCACCAGACGCCGCCAGACCTGCCCTTCGGGCAGACGACGCTACTTTCGAAACACGCCCTACGGCCGGGCCGTGAGCCGGTACAGGCGGTGGAACGGGTGCCCCACGTCGATCACCCGGGTGTCCAGGCCCGCCTCGGCGGCGTATCCGCGCACGGTGTCCGGCCGCATCACCGTGCCCGTGGCCGCGCTCGGCGTCCGGCTCATCCCGACCGGCAGACAGTGCAGCACGCTGACCGCGTAGTGGAAGCGCTCGCTGTCCGGTGCCGCCGGGGTGAACCGCTCGCCGACGGACGGCTCCATCAGCAGCACCGCACCCCCGGGCGCCATCAGCCGGCGGCAGGCCCGGAGCACGTCCACCGGCGCCGACATGTCGTGCAGGGCGTCGAACACGCACACCAGGGTGTGTCCCGCCGGCCCTTCTCCCCCCGCCTCACCGGCGTCCCCGGCGCGGAAGCGGACCCGGTCGCCCAGCCCCTCCGCGGGATCGGCGGCGGCGAGGTTCGCCTCGGCGTCCCTGATCGACGCCTCGTCCAGGTCGAGCCCGTGCACCTCGGCGTCGGGGAACATCCGGGCCAGCGCCAGCGTGGAGAGGCCGGAACCGCACGCCACGTCGGCGATGCTGCTCCCCGGCACCCGCAGCCGGGCGTCGATGTCGGGCAGGTGGCGGCTGATCCAGCCGGGCAGGTGGTGCTCGAAGACACCGCGGTTCAGGCCCGCCTGCCCCCCGCGCAGGGCCTCGCCGTAGGCCGCGTACGGAAGGCCCCGGCGGCCGCGGTAGGCGTCCGTCAGCTGCGGCAGCACGGCCGCCATGCCGCCGATGGGCATCACCACCAGCGGCGCGATCCAGTGCGGGCTGCCGGCGTCGAGCAGCGCCTCCGCGTGGGCGGGCGGCAGCGTGAAACGCCGGGTCTCCGGCTGCGCGTCGGGTGCGTCGACGGTCAGCACCCCGGCACAGGTCTGCTGTTCCAGCCACTCCCGTACCATCCGGGCGTCGAGGTCGCTCTCCGCGGCGACCTGTGCGGCCGTGGCGGGGCCGGTGCGGCGCAGGGCTTCGTACAGGCCCAGTTCCAGGCCCAGGTAGCAGGTCATCAGTTCGGCCGAGGCGAGCCCGGCGCCGAAGAGCCGCAGGGAGAACGCCTGCGGGGAGTCCGCCGCGGGCGCGGCCGGTCTCCCCGGCCGGGCGGGGGAGGGGGTGCGGAAGGCGGGTGCCACGGCGGTCAGAGGTGGGCGAGGACGTTGACGACGTTGCCGTCGCGGTCCCGGTAGAAGAAGCGCCGTACGCCCCACTCCTCCTCCGCGGGGCCGTACAGGATCTCCAGGCCGGCGGCACGGGCTCCGGCGAGCGCCGCGTCCAGGTCCGCCACCTCGATGGAGGCCGCCGGGTTCACCGGCCCGGTGGGGTCCTTGGTGATCAGGCTGACCTGCACGGAGTGGTCGGCCGGCGGAGCGAGGGTGACGATCCAGCCGTGATTCATGATCACTTCCATTCCGGTGACCCGGACGTGGGCTTCCACTGCGGAATCGAGATCGCTCACCGTGAGCAGCGGCATCGCGCGGAGTGCAGACATGTGCGCCAGCGTAACCACCGCGCCCCGCGGCCCCGGGGGCCTTTCCGCCCTCTTTCACCCCCGCGTCGCGGACCCTCCGGCGGCCGTACGTTCTCCTCGCACCGGCCTCCCTGCGCGCGAGGGCGCGCCGGCCGAACTCGCCAACCCCGAAGGAGGACTGACGTGGGACTCGTCACCGCGACCGGTACGGCCATCCCGGAATCCAGGCTCGCGGAGCTGGGGGAGGCGATCAGGGGCCGGACCATCACCGCGCAGGACACCGACTACGACGAGCGCAAGCAGATCTGGAACGGGTACTTCCAGAAGAGCCCCGGGGCGATCGTCCAGGTGGACGGCGCGTCCGACGTGATCAAGGTCGTCAACTTCGCGCGTGAGAACGACATCGAACTGGCCGTCAAGGGCGGCGGCCACTGCTTCGCGGGCACCGGCACCGTCGAGGGCGGACTGCTGCTCGACACCTCCCGGCTGCGCGGCATACGGGTCGACCCGGCGAGGCGGCGCCTGGTCGTGCAGCCCGGCCTGGAGCAGGGCGACGTCGACGCCGAGACCACCAGCTTCGGGCTCGCCGTCACCGGCTCCCAGGAGTCGTACATCGGCATCGGCGGCCTCACCCTGGGCGGCGGCCTCGGCTGGCTCGCCCGCTACCGGGGTCTGCTGGTGGACAACCTGGTCTCCGCCGACATCGTGCTCGCCAGCGGCGAGCTGGTGACCACCACCGCGCAGGACCACCCCGACCTGTTCTGGGCGATCCGGGGCGGCGGCGGCAACTACGGCGTGGCCACCCGCTTCGAGTTCGACCTGTACCCGCAGGGCGACTGCATGGCGGGGCTGCTCGCCTTCCCCATCGACCAGACGGTGGACGTGGCCCGGCGGCTCGACGAGTTCAACCGGACCGCCCCCGACGAGCTGACCACCTCCTTCGCCTTCCTCACCGCCCCGGGCGGCGCACCGGCGATCGGCCTGGGCTTCGTGCACGCGGCCCCCGACGACTCCACCGAGGACCTGATCGGCCGGATGCGCGGCCTCGGCACCGGCGCGCTCCTCGACCACTGCGGCCTGATGCCGTACGTGGCCGTGCAGCGGATGCTCGACGAGAACACCGTCGCCGGTCACCGGTACTACCCGCGTTCGTTCCTGCTGCCCGAACTGCGCGACGAACCGCTGCAGATCCTCGCCGACGGGTTCGTCAACGCCCCCTCCGAACGGAGCCTGGTCGGCGGCGGCCTGATGGGCGGCGTCATGTCGAACGTGCCGGCGTCCGAGACCCCCTTCCTGCACCGCGAGGGCTACCTGACCAGCATCCTCACCTCCTGGACCGACCCGGCCAAGGACGAGGAGGCCGTCGAGTGGACCGAGAAGGTGTACTCCGAACTCCTGCCGTACACCACCGGCGCGGTCTACGCCAACCACCTGGGCGCGGACTCCGCCGAGCGCATCGAGGACGCCTACGGCGCGAACTACGAGCGGCTGACCCGGATCAAGGCGGTCTACGACCCCGAGAACTTCTTCCACACGAACAACAACATCAAGCCGGCGACCTGAGCCGGGCGGGCCCGCCCGCTCCACCCGGGCGGGCCTGCGACGGCGCCCGGACCCCGTGCGGGGGTCCGGGCGCCGTCGGGTGCGCGCGGGTGGGTTCAGCCGGCCCGCCGGATGACGCTCACGCCCTCGCGCACGGTGAGCACGCTCTGCCGCACCCGGGGGTCGGCCGCGACGTGCGCGTTGAACGCGCGCATCGCGACGGTGTCGGGCTGCTGGTCCCGTTCGTTGGCGACGCCTCCGAACTGCAGGACGTTGTCGGCCAGCAGCAGACCGTGCGGGGACAGCTTCGGCAGCACCGCCTCGTAGTAGTCGATGTACCCGGGCTTGTCGGCGTCGACGAAGACCAGGTCGAAGGGACCGGGCAGGTCACCGACCGACGTCAGGGCCGGGCCCTCCCAGAGGTGGATGCGGTCCGCCCAGGGGGAGGCGGCGAAGTGCTTGCGCGCGATCGAGGCGTGCAGCGGGCTCAGTTCACAGGTGTGGAGCTCGGCGCCCTCCGGCATCGCCTGGGCCATGCAGAGCGCGGAGTAGCCGGTGAAGGTGCCGATCTCCAGGATGCGGCGGGGCCGCAGGGCGAACACCAGGGAGGCCAGGAACTCCCCTTCCAGACTCCCCACCATCATGGCCGGCAGGTCCGTCTCGGCCTCGGTGTCGGCGACCAGGGCCGCCAGCCGGGACGGCGCGGGGGAGGAGACCTCCTCGGCGTACTTCTCCACGACGGGTCGCACGATCATCCTCGGTTCCTTCCCGCGGGGTCGGTGTGGGGGTGCCGGGGGCGGCCGCGCAGCCGCCCGGCCAGCCAGCGCGCCAGCCCGTCCCGGCCGGGCCCGCGCAGATAGAAGTGGCCGCCCGGGAACGCCGCCAGCTCGGTCTGCGCCGAGGTGACCTCCGCCCAGGCCGCCGCGTCCGCCGCGTCGACCTCGGGGTCCTCGGCGCCGTAGCAGACGCTCACCGGCACCGAGAGGTCGCGGCCTCTCCCGGGACGGTAGGTGCCCACCAGGCGGTAGTCCGCCCGGAGCATCGGCAGCGCCATCTCGCGCAGGCCCGGCAGCTGGAGCAACCGCGCGTCGGTACCGCCGAGCCGGCACACGTCGGCCCACAGCCGCTCGTCGTCCAGGTGCTTGTCGTCCGGGCGCTGCCGGGAGGGTCCCGGACGGCCGGAGACGACCAGCCGCTCCGGGAGCGCCTCGCCCGCCGTGCCGAGGAGCCGGGTGACCTCGTGCGCGACGGAGGCGCCCATGCTGTGCCCGAAGAACCACACGGGCTTGTCGTCCAGCGTGGTCAGCGCCTTGGCCAGCGGCTCCACGAGGCCGGGCATGTCGGTGCAGCAGGGCTCGCCGATGCGGTCCTCCCGGCCGGGGTACTGCACCACCAGGCCCTCGACGTCCTCGGGCAGGTCGCGCACCAGCGGGCGGTAGAAGCTCGCCGCCCCGCCGCCGTGCGGGAGGAACACCAGGCGGCGCGCGGCCCCGGGCCGGGGGAAGTAGCCGCGCAGCCAGGGGCTCGGGACATCGGTGCTCATGCCGGGACCTCCGGCAGATCCGAGGCGGCGAGCAGTTCCGGCGGCGCCTTCGGGTGGCGCAGCCGTACCGGTCCGCAGGCCTCGCTCACGCGCATCGCCAGCTTCGCCAGGGCCACGTGGTACTGCACGTGCCCCCGGCTGTCGGCACCCGACCGGACCGCGTCCCAGGTCGCGGCGATGGCCCGGGCCGTGGCCTCGGGCCACAGGTCGCGCAGCACCTCGCGGTACGAGGCGCCCTGCGCCGGACCCAGGTGCTCCACGCTCGGCACGTCCAGGTGCGGGGCGGCACAGTCGCCGAAGCGCACCAGTTCCCTCATGTCGCCGGGCATGTGCGGGCGCATGCTCCACTGCACCGGGCCGTGCGTGTTGACCAGGGTGAGGTGCCCGCCGTCCGTGCCCAGGGTGATGCGGTGGAAGAGGTGGCTGTAGTTGTCGGGGTCGGAGGGCACCAGCTCGTTCTGCAGCCGGAAGGACATCGGCACACCGGCGAAGCGCCCGGTGAGGCTCCGGTACGGTGCCCCCGGGGTCTCCGCGAGCGCCCCGTCGACGCCGTGCGGGCGGATCGACCCCAGGGCCCGGCCCAGGATGTCGAAGACCGTGTAGAGCACCTGGAAGGCACAGGTCACGTCGAGGAACAGCGGCTGCTGCCGGGCCACCAGGCCGCGGGCGGCGCCGATGAACCGGCGCACCGGCTCCACGTGCGGATAGTGGGTGTTCAGCCGGAACACCACCCCGGACTCGGTGGCCGCGCGCAGGCACGCCACCAACTCGTCCGGGTGCAGCGGGTGTTCCTGCAGCACGTGCACACCGCGGCGCATCAGCGCCCGGGAGATCCGGGGCCCGGGCCCGCCGTTCATCACCCCGCCGACGACCACACAGGCCAGGTCGACGTCATCGGGCACCTCCTCGACCGTGGACCACAGCGGTACGCCGTGGTGCGCGGCGCAGGCGCGGCTGCGGGCGCTGCCGGACGCGAGGATCCCGGCCAGCTCGAAGCCGGAGTCCGGCCGCTCGAAGGCCGCCAGGTAGGCGCGGCCGAAGCCGGTACCGGCCACCAGGACGCGGGGGCGGGTCACAGTTCGCCCTCCTCCATGGCGCGGGCCGCGAGGATCGGCCGGTCGGTGATCTCCAGCAGCCCGACCGCCGGCTCGGCCCGCAGGGCGGCGAGCACGGTCTCGGCGTCGAGTACGTCGGAGCCGAAGTGCACCCCGGGTCCGGTCGTGCCGCCGAGCACCGCCAGCACGGCCAGCGCGCCGGCGAGGCCGGTCAGGGCGTACGTGTCGCCGGCCCGCAGGGCCAGGCTGCGGGTGGCCGGGCGTCCGGTGCCGTCGGTGCCGGTGACCTCGAACAGCATGAGCTGGAACGGGTCCCTGCCGAACAGGTCGAGCGCCGCGGCACGGGTGAGTTCCCCGGCCGCCTCGGCGAGAGCGGACTCGCCGCGCATCGCGCCCTGGAGTCTGCTCAGGCAGCTCATCATGTGCGCGCCGCCGTCGAAGACGTTGTACCAGTCGATCTCCGTGAGCCCGGTGACCTCGGGGAGCCGCGCGGACTCGAAACTCAGGTACGGGTAGACGTCCACCCGGTTCTGCGCGTAGGGCAGTTCGACGCCGGTGCGGGGCTCCAGCTCGCGCTCCACGCGGATGCCGCCCCGGATCGCGCCGCGGGCCTCCCCGTACGCGCCGCCCATGGACAGCAGGTAGTCGGCGGCGCCGGCCGGGGTGAGCCGGTCCATCGTGCCGACGTAGGCGGTCAGCCGCTGCGGGCGGCTCATGGCGGAGCACAGGTGGCGGGGGAGCAGACCGGTCAGGCCCGGCTGCATGCCCGCCGTGATGACGGCGGTACCGGTGAAGGTGCCCGGCCGGGTCAGTGCCTCCAGCAGCGGTTCGTCGCCGCCCGGGTCGACATAGTCGGCGCCGGCCGCCGCCGCGGCCCAGGCCACCCGGTCGAGGACCTGGTAGGACGGGCCCGCGCAGTTGAGGACGACACGCGCGCCGCGGCAGAACCGGGCCAGCGACCGGCCGTCGTACAGGTCCACCTCGACCGCCTCGCCGCGCAGACCGGACTTGGCCAGCAGGGCTTCGGCCTGGGCGCGGTCGCGCCCGCCGAGCCGTACGACGGCGTCGGGAAGGCGGTCGGCGACGGCCCGTACGGCGGCCGCGCCGACGGCGCCGTAGGCGCCGACCACCGCGACCGACGGGGTGCTGTGCTCGCTCACGCGTTCTCCTCATCGGGCAGGTCGATCACATCGGAGGTGACCAGTTCGCGGCAGGTGAAGTGGTCGCCCGGCACGGTCCGGCACCGCAGTCCGCCCACGCAGACCGACTCCCACAGCGCGGTCATGTCGGCGGCCATGGTGGGCCAGACGGGGGACTCCTCGTCGTGCACCAGCAGCCGGGCCTCCCCGGTGTACAGGCCGGGGTCGTGGGCGGCGACGCAGGCCGCCAGCGCCCGCCCCCGCGCGAGGCGTTCGGCGAGCTCGTCCGCGCCGAGCCCCAGCGCCCCGGCGAGCCGGGCCAGCCGCTCCTCGCGCGGGAGCGCGCCGAGCGCGGCGGCCGTCTCGCCCACGGCCCGCAGCTCCGGTTCGCTCCGGTCCGCCAGTGCGGCCGGCGCACCCGGCGGTATGTCACCGGCGGGGGCGAGTGCGGCGAGCGCCGACCCGAGCGCGGGGACGTCCGGGTAGCCCAGGGCGGCCGGGTCCCGCCCGAGGTCCAGGCAGAGCAGCGCCTCTTCGAGGACGTCGTCGCGGACGGTGGCGGGCAGCGGGTAGCTGCTCAACACGGTCAGCCCGCACACCGGGGCGCCGGACTCGGCCAGCTGCTGGGCGACGGCGAGCGCCAGCACCCCCCCGCTGTGCGCGCCGACCAGATGGAACGGACCCGGGCTCAGCGCCCGCACCCGCGCCACGATCTCCTGCGCCACGTCGTCCAGGCTCCGCCCCCCGGCGACCCGCACCGGCGGCACCACCAGCACCGGGTCGAGCCTGCCGAGGCCGGCGGCGAGCCGCTCCGCGTGGCCGCCCAGCCCGTCGCCGACCAGGACGTGCACCGGGTTGCCGAGCGCGTCCGCCGCCCCGGTCAGCGCCGGCTCGTCGCCGGCCCCGCTCTCCTCGGACACGTCCTGCCCCTGCTGGAGGAACGCGGACAGCTCGCGCACCGACGCACCGCCCAGCAGCTCGCGCAGCAGCTCGTCGAAGAAGACCTCGGCCGCGGCCGGCACCTGCTCGCGCAGCGCCGTGACCAGCTGGGCGGCGAGCAGCGAATCCCCGCCCAGCGCATAGAAGTTGGTGTCGAGCGGCACCTCCGGCTCGCGCAGTACCTCCGCGTACACCGCGGCGACGCCCGACTCCAGCTCGCCGGCCTCGCGCACGCTCTCCCCGGCGACCGCGGCGCCCGCCGCGCGGTGCTCCTCGGCCCACCGGGCCAGGGCGGCGCGGTCGACCTTGCCGTTGCCGGTCAGCGGCAGCGCGTCCAGGATCTCGAAGCGCGAGGGGATCATCTCCGCCGGGAGCCGCTCGGCGAGCCGACGGGTCAGCTCCTCGGTGTCGAGCGGCGCGCGGTCGGTCTTGAAGCGGGCCGCGAAGACGTGCATCCCGATGCGGGCCAGCTCGTCCTCGGGTGCCGGGACGCACAGCTCCAGGCGGGCCCCCGCCTCGGCCAGCAGGTCGTACCACTGTCCGCGGCCGATGAAGGTCTGGTCCCTGCCGTGGCGCACGTCCTGGAAGTCCCCGGCGGTGGCGTCGAAGAGGAACTCCATCGAGGTGAGGATCTGGTAGTTGTCGCGGGTCGTCTCGATGAAGACCAGCCACCCGCCGGGCACCAGCGCCTCGCGCATCCGGCGCAGGACCGCGCGGGCGTCCTTCGCGTAGTGCATGACGTTGCCGCACAGGATCACGTCCACCGAGTTCGGCCTGACGCCCTGTTCCCGGAAGGGCTCGTTGAAGTCGAACAGCGCGTAGTCCACCCAGGGGTGCCCGGCGAACCGCTCACCGGCCTTGTTCAGGAAGAACTGCGACACGTCGCTGAAGGTGTAGCGGACGTTCTCGCCGTCCAGCGCCGGAACGGTGTCGGCACTGGTGCCGCCGACGCCCGCGCCGACCTCCAGCACCCGCAGCGGGCGGCCGGAGGTGTTGCGCCGGGCCACGCCCAGCACGGTGGAGGTGGCCAGCCGGTTGAGGTAGCGGGAGAGGAAGCCCTCCATGTAGGCGGCCTCGTGGATGCTCAGGTCGCCCTCGGGGAACAGCATCCGCAGCGGGTCCCGCTCGTCGCGCATCAGCTCCGGCAGGTGCGCGGCGGCGAGCTTGAAGTAGTTCACCAGCTCGGGACGGTCGTTGGCCTCCGGCAGCAGCCGGTCGACCTCGGCCCACGCCTGCTCGACGTCCTCGGGGGTGACCAGGCGCGGACAGCCGAAGGTGCCGTCCGCGGCGCGGTCCAGGTAGCCGTTCTCCACGCAGGCGGCCAGCCAGCGGCGCACCAGCCGTTCGTGCCGGGCGGCCACCCGGGCCAGCCGCATGATCTCGGAGGTGCTGTGACGCGCGGCGGCGTGCGGCCACACGCCCTCCTGGCGCAGGACGTCGACCATGCGGCGCAGCGCCGCGTCGTCGAGGACGGCCGCGAACTCGACCACCTTCGCGACGTCCACCCCGTCGCGGATCTCCCCGGCCGCCGCGAGCACCTCGGGCACCAGGGCCGCGTCCACGGCGTGGTCGGCCGGGCCGGCGGGCGCGGGCGAGACGAAGGCGACCAGCCGGCGGTCGTTGCGCTCGCCCTGCGTGGTCACCGCCACCGCGTCGACCTGCGGATCGGCGGCCAGGGCCGACTCCACCTCGGCCAGTTCGATGCGGTGGCCGCGGATCTTGACCTGCCGGTCGTCGCGGCCGATGAACTCCAGGGTGCCGTCGGGCAGATAGCGGGCCAGGTCGCCGGTGCGGTACACCCGCTCGCCGTCCGGCAGCGCGAAGAAGCTCGCCGCGGTCTTCTCCGGGTCGCCCAGATAGCCCTCGGCGAGGCCGGTGCCGGCGATGTACAGGTCGCCCACGACGAGGTCGGGGCTGGGCCGCAGGAACGCGTCGAGCACGTGGAAGCGCTGGTTCTCCAGCGGAGTGCCGTACGGGATGCTCGGGGCCGCCGTGTCGACCTCGCCGATCGGGTGGAAGACCGACCAGATCGACGCCTCGGTGGCGCCGCCGAGACTGTACAGCTCCACCCGGGGGAGCCGTGCACGGACGGCGTCGGGGAGCGTCACGGGGATCCAGTCGCCCGACATCAGGCCGAGGCGCACGCTCGCGCAGTCGCGGCCGTCTGCGCGCAGGTACTCCTCCAGCAGCATCATCTGGGCGGGCACCGTGTTCAGCACCGTCACACCGTGCCCGGTGATCAGCTCGGCCCAGTGCGAGGGGTCGCTGCGCCGCTCCGGGTCGGGCAGCACCAGGGTGCCGCCCCGGCCCAGGACGCCGAAGACGTCGAAGACCGACAGGTCGAAGCCCAGGCTCGACAGCCCCAGCGCGACGTCGCCCCCGCCGATCCCGAACCTCCGGCACACGTCGTCCAGGGTGTTGACCGCCGCACGGTGACTGATCTCCACGCCCTTCGGTTCCCCGGTCGAGCCCGAGGTGAAGATGACGTACGCCGAGTCGCCCGCCTCGACGGCGACCTCGTCGGGGGCGGCCGTGGACAGCCGGTCCACGTCGATGCGCCGCACGCCTGCGGGCAGTTCGCCGCCGACCGTGCTGTGCGCGACGACCAGGCCGATCCCGGCGGACTCGATGATCCTGTCGCGTCGGGCGTCGGGCTGGCCCGCCTCGACCGGCACGTACGTGCCCCCGGCCAGCAGCACCCCGAGCGCCCCGGCGATCTGCTCCCAGCCTTTCTCCAGCACCACCGCGACCCGCTCGTGCGGCCGGTGGCCCCGCGCGGTGAGCGCGGCGGCCACGGCGGCGGCCCGGCCGGTCAGCGTCGCCCGGTCGACGCTCCCGCGGTGGTCGATCACCGCCGTCGCCTCCGGGCACCGGCGTGCCTCGTCGAGCAGCGCCCGGTGCAGCAGCGCCTCGCTCACCGGCCGGGCCGTGTCGTTGACCGCCGCGCGCCGCCGCGCCTGGTGCGCGGGCAGGGCGATCGGGTCGCCCTGCCACGCCTCGTCCCCGTCGGCGAGCCGCTGCAGGAGGTCGCCGAACGCGGCGAACATGTCGTCGAGGACCGGCTGGGGGACGGTGTCGTCGCGCACGTCCCAGTTGACGAGCAGCGCCCCTTGGTCCTCCATCGCCTGGCAGTCCACCCAGACCTGCGGCGTCTGGCTGATGCCGCTGCGGATCCGGGAGCGCATCATGCCCCGGGGGGCGAGACCGTCGGAGAGCCCGATCGCGCTGGTGAACACCACCGGCATCAGCGAACCCTGCTGGCCCCGGCGGCGGGTCAGCTCGCGCAGCACCTCCACGCCGGAGAACAGCCGGTGGTCGAGGTCCTCGAAGAGCTGCTGGCCCGCCGCGCGGGCACGTCCGGCGAAGGTGCCGGCGCAGCCGCCGTCGACGGGCAGCAGCTCGACGGAGGTGAAGTCGCCCACGATGTCGCCCACGTCCGGGTGCAGCGGCAGCCGGCTGAGCACCGTCACGTCGAGCGTGAACCGGGGGCTGCGGCTCCAGCGGCCGATCACCTCGGCGTAGGCGGCCATCACCGCCGTCGAGGCGGAGACCTGCTGTTTCCCGGCACGGGTCTTGAGCGCCGACCACCGCGCGGGTTCGAGCCGCAGCTCGCGCCGGGTGAAGCCGGCCGCACCGTGCCGGCTGGGCCGGTCGACCAGCGGCAGTTCGGGGGCGGGCGGCAGACGGTCCAGGCGCGCCGTCCAGTAGTCGCGGTCGCGCTCGTACGCCGGCCCCTGGCGCACCGCCCGTTCCGCCCGCAGATAGTCACGGAACGAGATCGCGGGGGCCGCGAGAGCGGCGTCGGGGTCCTCGTAGAACGTGCCGAACTCGTCCAGCAGCCGGTAGATGCTCACGTAGTCGGCGATCAGGAAGTCGATGGAGAAGTGCAGGACGGCCCGGTCGGCGAACTCGGTGACCTCCAGCGAGTACAGCGGGCACGCGGTGACGTCCTTGGACTCCGCGGAGAGCCGGCCGCGGACCTCGCGGAGCGTCTCCTCGCCCGCCGCCGCGGGCCGTGCGCTCGTGTCGTGCCAGCCGATGACGGGGGCGGGCGGATCCTTCAGCACCCGCTGGTAGCCGTCGTAGTCGATGACCACGCGCAGCATCTCGTGCCGGTCGACCACCCGCTGCCAGGCCCGCAGCAGCCGGTCCCGGTCGAGCGCGGGGAACTCCAGCTCGCCGTAGGCGTGACAGGGCACCGAACCGTACTCGAAGGCGCCCCGGCGGCCCAGCAGGTAGGCCGACTGCACCTCGGTGAGCGGGAACGGCTCGTGGGCCGCGTCGGGATCGGGCCGCACCTGCTGCGGGCCGCGCTCGCGCAGCGCCCGGAGCACGTCCTCCCGGCAGCCGGAGAGCAGGGCACGGCGCTCGGGGGTCATGGTCCCTTCCGGGCCCCGGAACCGGAGCCGGCCGTCGTCCTCCCACAGGTGCAGTCCGGCCTGTTCGAGTTCGCTGATGATGTCGGAGGCGGCGGTCACAGGACACCTTCTTCCAGTCGGACGGAGGCTTGGCGCGGGTGGCCGCCGGAGATCTCGGCGTCGACGACGGCGGCGATCCCGGCGACGGTCGGGTGGTTGAAGAGCTGGCGCAGCGAGAGCTCCACGCCGAAACGCCGGGCGAACTGCTGGATGATCCGGGTGGCGGTGAGGCTGTCGCCGCCCAGGCCGAAGAAGTCGGCGCTGCGGCCCACCCCGGGGGCCTCCAGCAGATCGGCCCACACCTCGGCCACCGCGCGTTCGGTGTCCCCCCGCGGACGGTCGTCCGCCGCGGGCTCCTGCGCCGTGTGACGCAGCCCGTAGGTCCGCGCGACGGCGGCGCGGTCGACCTTGGCGTTCGCGTTCAGCGGCAGCCGCTCGACGACCGTGAGGTGTTCGGGGAGCATGTGGGCGGGCAGGTGCCCGGCCAGCGCCGCCCGCACCTGAGCCGCGGCCGGTGCGGGATCCGCGCCCTGCTCCGGGGTGACCACCGCGGCCAGGCGGTGCCCGCCGGCGCCGGCGTCGACCCACGCCACCGCGCCCGAGACACCGGGCAGTTCGCGCAGCCTGGTCTCGATCTCGCCGAGTTCGATGCGGTGCCCGCGCACCTTCACCTGGTGGTCGCGCCGGCCCAGGAACTCCAGGATCCCCGAGGGGTGGTAGCGGCCCAGGTCGCCGGTGCGGTACCACCTCTCGCCCCCGGCCGAGACGAAGGAGGCCGCCGTGCGGTCCGGGTCCCCGCGGTAGCCGAGCGCCACCCCCGAGCCCCCGATCCACAGCTCGCCGGGCACGAAGTCGGGCCGGTCCCGGCCGTGCGCGTCGACCACGCGGAAGCGCTGGTTGGCCAGCGGACGCCCGTACGGGACCGACACCCACGCGGGGTCGACGGCCCTCACCTCGTGGGCGTTCGACCAGATCGAGGCCTCGGTGGCCCCGCCCATGGCGACGAGCAGGGCGTTCGGGGCGCTCTCCCGCAGCCGGTCGCACAGGTCCAGCCCCACCCAGTCGCCGGAGACGATCGCCACGCGCAGCCGCGGCAGGCTCGTGCCCGACTCGCAGGCCACCAGCAGCATGTCGAGCAGGGTGGGCACCGTGTTCCAGACGGTGACCCCGTGTTCGGCGGCGAGACGGGCCCACACCGCCGCCTCCCGCCGGACGTCCTCGGTGAGCGTCACCACGGTGCCGCCCACCGCGAGCAGCCCGAACAGGTCGTAGACGGACAGGTCGAAGTCGAGCGCCGAGACCTGCAGGACCACGTCGGCGGGCCCCACCCCGTAGCGGGCGTTGACGTCGTCGATGGTGTTGGCGGCGGCCGCGTGGGTGATCTCCACCCCCTTGGGCTCGCCCGTGGAGCCCGAGGTGTAGACGACGTACGCGAGCCGTCCCGGGTCGACCGGCACCGGCCCTGCCAGCGGCGCGGCCGCCGACGCCTCGGCCACCGGCACCAGCCGCACCGCCTCGTCCCAGTCCCCGCCGGGCTCCGGGCCGTCCGCGACCAGGGCCAGGCGCGCCCCCGAGGACCGCACGATCCGGTTGCGGCGCGCGGCCGGCTGGCCCACTCCCACCGGTACGTACGCGCAGCCCGCGGCCAGCACGCCGAGCACCGCGACCACCTGGTCGGGCCCCTTCGGCAGTGAGACGACCACGGTGTCGCCCGGCCGCGCCCCCAGCGACACCAGGTGTCCGGCGACACCGAGAACCCGGCCGGCCAGCTCGCCGTAGGTCAGGGACCCGCCGGAGGGCGTGCGCACCGCGACGGCACCGGGGGTGCGGCGGGCCACGTCGAGGACCGGCTCGTGCAGCGTACGGGCGGGGCGGGCCACGGCCGTGTCGTTCGCCTCGGCGCGGACCCTCGCCTGCGCCTCGGGGAGGGCGACCGGCGGGGCCGGACGGGACCAGTCGCTGTCGGCGAGCGCGACCAGCAGGCGGCGCATCGCCTCCAGGGCCGCCGGGACCACCCCGGGACTGTAGAGGCCCTCGACATGGTCCCAGTTGACGGCGAGTCCGCCGTCCCGCTCCACCACCTGGCAGTCCAGGGCGACCTGCGGGCTCTGGGAGAGGCCGCGGCGCAGCTCGCCGAAACCGAAGGAGAGGTCCTTGAAGTCCGCGCTCACCCCGAGCGTGGAGGTGAACACCACCGGCATCAGCATCTGTCCGCCCCCGGAGCGCCGGGCCAGTTGCTGGAGCACCCAGGTGGTGGAGACCTCGCGGTGCCCGATGCCCTCCCAGACCTGCCCCTGCAGACGGCGCACGGTGCCGGCCCAGGAATCCCCGGGACGGCTGTGGTGGCCGAGCAGCAGCAGCGAGGTGAAGTCGCCGACCACCTGGTTCACCTGCGGATGCACGTCCTGCCGGTCGAAGACCGTCAGGTTGAGCGTCAGCGAGGTCTCGGCGCTCCACGCCGCCAGCACCTCCGCGAAGGCCGCCGCCACGACCGTCGACGCGGTCAGCCCCTCGTCGGCCGTGAGGCGGCGGAGCTTCGCCCAGGTCGCCGGGTCGATGCGGAACTCCTCCCGCACGAACCGCGGCCGGCCGACGTGCTCGGGGTCCAGGGCCGTGGGCAGCGCCGGAGCCGGGGGCAGCTCCTCGATCGCCTTCAGCCAGTACTCCTCGTCCCGCGCCTTCGCCGCGGGGTCGGTCCGCCGGGCGAGCAGGTAGTCGCGGAAGGACAGCTCCAGCGCCGGGAGTTCCCGGCCGGGGTCGGCGTACAGCGCGTTCAGCTCGGTGAAGAGGGTCATGATGGACAGCGCGTCGAGCACCACGTAGTCGAAGCCCACGCCGAACACCGTGCGTCCGTCGTCCCGCTGCACGGCGCGCACGTCGAACAGCGGCCAGGAGGTCACGTCGAGCACCTGCTGCGCCATGTCCCCCAGAGCGGCGACCGCCTCCTCGTGGTCGGCCGCGGTGGTGCGGGTGACCGCGAACCGGTAGTGCGGCACCTCGGGAAGGATGCGCTGGCCGCCCTCGCCGTCCAGCACGGCGCGCATCATCTCGTGCCGCCGCACCAGCGCGTTCCAGGCGGCCTCCAGCCGCTCCAGGTCGACGTGGTCGCTCTCGAACTCCCAGTACCAGTACGAGGCGACGCCGCCGAGGACGAAGTCGGGGTCGCGGCCGAGCCAGTAGGCGCGCTGCACGTCGGTGAGCGGGAAGGGATCGTACCGGTGCTCCGGGTCGGCCGGGACCGTGCCGGGCACCTGCGCCCCGGTGCGCGTCAGCGTCGAGGCGAAGCCGCTCACCGTGGGACGGGTGAACAGGTCGCCGAGCCTGGCCTCGTACCCCTGCCGGCGCAGGGCGGCCAGCAGGCGGGCGGCCTGCAGGCTGTCGCCGCCGACGTGGAAGAAGTTGGTGTTCCGGCCGAGGGGGCCGCACCCGAGGAGTTCCGCCCACAGCGCGGCGACCGTCTCCTCCGCCGCGCCGCGCGGGGCGTCGGCCGCGCCGCCGGACGTCCGCTCGCCCAGCATCGCGGCCAGCAGCCGCGCCGCCGCGGCGCGATCGACCTTGCCGTTGCGGCTCAGCGGCAGTTCGCCGACGGCCACCGCCCGGGCGGGCACCATGTACGCGGGCACCTGCCGGGCGGCCGTGGCCAGCACGTCCTCGGTGTCGGCCGTGCCCGGAGCGACCAGGGCGTACAGCGCGCCGCCGTGCCCGGCAACCGGCGTCACCACGGCGTCGCGCACCCCGGGATGCAGGCCCAGTGCGCGTTCGGCCTCGCCGAGTTCGATCCGGTAGCCGTTCACCTTGACCTGGAGGTCGGCGCGGCCGAGGAACTCGATCACCGCCCCGGGCCGGTAGCGGGCCCGGTCGCCGGTGCGGTACCAGCGCACGCCGTCCGCCTCCACGAACTTCGCGGCGGTCAGCTCCGGTGCGCCCACGTACCCCCGGGCCACCCCGGCCCCGCCGATCCACAGCTCCCCGGCCACCCAGTCGGGGCGGTCGCCGCCGTGCTCGTCGACGATCCGGCAGCACTGGTTGGGCAGCGGCACGTTGTACGGGATCGAGACCCAGGAGGGATCCACCTCCGTGACCTCCTGGACGGTCGAGTGGATCGCGGTCTCCGTGGTGCCGCCCAGGACCACGAACACGCTGTCCGGACGCAGCGCGTGCACCCGGCCCGGCAGGTCGAGCCCCGCCCAGTCGCCCCCGAGGAGCTGCAGCCGGAACGGCCAGCCGCCCGGCTCCGGCCGCGACGAGGCCGTGGTCAGCGCCATGTCGAGCAGCGCCGGCACGCAGTTGAGGACGGTGGCCCGGTGCTCGGCCGCCCTGCGCAGCCACGTCTCGGGGGAGCGCCGCTCCTCGTCGTCCACCAGGACCAGCGCGCCGCCGCAGCCGAGGGGGCCGAAGATGTCGTAGACGGAGAGGTCGAAGTCGAGCGCCGACAGACACAGGGTGCGGTCGTCGGGGCCCATCCGGTAGCGCTCGTTCAGCGCGGCCACGGTGTTGTGGGCCGCCGCGTGGGTCAGCTCCACGCCCTTGGGTTCCCCGGTCGAGCCGGACGTGAAGATCACGTAGGCGGGGGTGTCCGGCGGAACGTCCACCGGACGGTCCAGCGACGGCAGCCCACGGTCGGTGCCGCACCGTACGTCGATGTGCGGGATCCGGCCGCCGGCCGCGTCCCGGGCCGGACCCGAGGTCACCGCGCACCGGGCGCCCGACAGCGACTCCACGGTGCGCCGCCGTGCCTCCGGCTGTTCCGTCCCCACCGGCACGTACGCCGCGCCCAGCGCGTGCACCGCCAGCACCGCGACCACCTGCTCGACGCCCTTGGGCAGGGTGATCACGACCCGGTCGCCCGCGGTGACACCGGCGGTGCGCAGGACGTGGGCCAGCCGCAGGGCCCGCCGGGCGAGTTCCCCGTACGTCAGCACCCGGCCGTCGCCCCAGAACGCCGCCGGTGCCCCACCGCGCTCGGCCGCCTGCCGGAAGAACTCCTCGTGCAGCGCCCGGCGGGGCAGGTCCGCGCGGGTGTCGTTGGCGCTGCGGCGGGCCTGGAGCTGCGGTGCGGGCGGTCGCACCGGCAGGCTCTCCCACCACGCGCTGGGCTGCGAGGCGAGCAGCCGCACCCGCTTGACGAAGGCCGCGAACATCGCCTCGGGAACACCGGCCTCGAAGAGGTTCTCGGCGGTCTCCCAGTTGATCATCATGCCGTTGTCGTGCTCGGTCAGCTGCAGGTCGATCCACACGCCCGACGTCTGCGAACTCATCCACACCGGGGTGCCGAGCACCGCGCGGGTCGCCCCGTCGAACAGCTCACCGAGGCTGAGCGCGCTGGTGAACACGACGCCCGCCCGCCGGTTCGCCCCGGCGGTGGTCCGGGCCAGGTCGCGCAGGACCGACGTGCCGCCGTACGCCGCGTGCGCGGCATCGCGCCGGTACTGCTCCTGCACCGCGTGGGCCCGCTCGACGAAGGTGCGCCGCGTGTCGGGCGCCACCTGGAGCAGCAGCAGGTCGGTGAAGTCCCCGACGATCCGGCCGACGTCCGGGTGCACCGGGACGCGGTTCAGCACCGGCAGGTTGAGCAGGAACTCCGGCTCCTCGCTCCAGGCGGCGAGGACGTCCGCGTAGGCGGCGGCGACGGCCATCGACACCGTCAGGCCGTTGCTGCGCGCGTGCTGGGTGAACCGCTCGTACGTCTCCGGGGCCAGCCAGGCGTGCCGGCGGACCGTCCGCACGCGCTCGATCCGCTCCGGCGGCGCGGCCAGCGGCAGCCGGGGCGCCTCGGGCAGGTCCTCGGCGCGGTCGCGCCAGTAGGAGACGTCGGCCGGGCGGGGCTCCCGGCCGCGCTCGGCGACCAGGCGGCGGTATTCGGGGAAGGTCAGGGCGGGCCGCGCGGGCGCGCCGGCCGGGTCCTCGTAGTGGCGGGCCAGGTCGGCGACGACGATCCGGAAGCTCGACGCGTCGCAGACGACCATGTCGATGTCGAGGCAGAGCCGGCCCTTCCCGGCCGGCAGCAGCGCCAGCCGCACGTCCAGCCCGCCCCCCTCGGAGACCGGCAGCGTCTGGTGGGACAGGGTCTCGCGCAGCCGCGCCAGCCGCCGTTCGCGCTCCGGACGCTCCAGACCGGTCAGGTCGACGACCTCGTCCAGCCCCCGGCACTCCGGCAGGATGCGCTGGCCCTGTTCGCCGACGGCCGCCCGCAGCATGGGATGCCGGCGGCGCACCGCGGCCACCGCGCCGTCCCAGCGCGCGACGTCGGCGGTGACGTCGAACTCGAAGTAGAAGTGCGACCCGGTGTTCAGCGGCATGCCCGGCTGACGGCCCGACCAGTAGGCGTGCTGCATCGGGGCCAGCGGGAACTCGCCCGTCCCGGCGGCCGTGTCCGGCTCCGCCCCCGGGCGCGGGCCCGCGGCGTCGTCGGTCCCGGACAGCAGCGCCGCCCAGGCGCGCACGGTGGGCTCCTCCACCAGGTCGCCGAAGGTCACCTCCACGCCGGCCTCCTGCCAGGAGGCCGCCAGGCCCATCATCCCGAGGGAGTCCAGGCCGAGCGTGACGAGGTCCTCGTCCAGGCCGATCTCCGCGACCGGGAGTTCCAGCCGCGCGGCGACGGTGTCGCGGATCTCCTCGGCGGACAGCGCCCGTCCCGCCGTCACCTCACTGGTCATCGTGGCCTCCCGTGCGCTGCCGGGGGCGCGCCCCGGCGTGGTCGGTGCGGTCGGTGGGGGGCGCCGCGCTGCGGGCGGCGGTCGTGCAGATGTCGACGTACGCGGCGAGCAGCGACTCGACGAACCGCGGGTCGAAACGGTCGGGGTTGTAGAACAGCAGCACCCGCACCGTGTCCCGGTCGGGCACGGCGACCAGCTCCAGCTCGAAGCGGGTGGCGACGTCGTCGGGCACCAGGACCTCGATGTCCAGCCCGCCGGCCCGGGTCGAGTACACCGGGTCCGCCATCATCTGGAAGACCACGTCGTCGAGCCGGCGGTCGGTGCCGCCGGGACTGATCGGCAGCATCTGGAACGGCAGCGCCTGGTGGACGAACGCCTCCATCACCGTGCCGTGCGTGGCCCGCAGGTGCGCGGCGAAGTCGCCGCCGGCGAGCCGGGTCCGCAGCAGCACCATGTTGGCCAGGAACCCCACGGTGCGCCGGTGTTCGGCGCCGCGGTTGGCGAACAGGGTCGCCACCGCCAGGTCCTCGGCCCCGCTGACCGACTTCAGGGCCCGGTAGTAGGCGGTGAGCAGGGCCACGAACATCGTCGACCGCTCCCGCTTGGCCAGGGCGTCCAGCGCGGCCACCGTCGGCGCGTCCAGGACGTGCTGCACGAGCCTGGTGTCGCGCGGCGCGCCCGCGGTGGCCGGCCGGATCGGCAGCGGGGGCAGCGTCACGTCCTTCAGGCGCTCGCCCCAGAAGGCGCTCAGCCGCTTCCCGGCCGGACCGGCCAGGGTCGCGCGCTGCTCCTCGGCGAACCGGGAGTACGCGGCGGCGTCGCCGCACGGCCTGCCCTCCAGCGCGGCGCACAGGTCCTCGAAGATCACATTGCAGGACCACGAGTCGGTCACCATGTGGTGCATGTTGAAACAGAACACGTGATGGTCCTCGGCGAGCCGCCACAGGGTGAGGCGCACGGCGCTCTCGGTGGCGTCGATCCGGGTGCCCAGCTCCCCGGCCACCTCCCGGTCGGCGCACGCACCGGGATCCGGTTCACCGGACAGGTCCACCTCGCGGATCCGCGGGGACACGTCAGGGTGCACCAGTGCCTTGAGGCGGCGCCCGCCGCCGGTGAAGGTGGTGCGCAGCGCCTCGTGCCGGGACGTCACACGGCCGATCGCCTCCCGGAGCCGGTCGCGGTCGAGCGGGCCGCGCAGCCTGCACAGCACCGGGCAGTTGAGCGCGCCCTCCTCGCCCCGGTAGCGGTCGAGGAACCACAGCAGTGTCTGGCCCACGGACGGGCGGATCTCGGTGGCTGTCACGTCCGGCAACGTAACGACGGCCGTCGCCCGTGCGGCCGCCGCTGAAAGAAAGCTGAGAGGACCTTCAGCTTCCTTTCCGGCCACACGGGCCCCGCCCCTCGCCCGGGTCAGGGTGGGGGCACCTGTGTCGCGCGCGGCGCCCCCGCAGGGCGCCGGACCCGTCCAGCGGCACCGTCACACAGGAGGTCGCTCGATGCCCGCCAACCCTTTCGAAGACCCGGACGAGAGCTACCTGGTCCTGTGCAACGAGCGCGGCCAGCGGTCGCTGTGGCCCGCCCGGCTGCCGGCCCCCGCCGGATGGCCGGTGGAACTGCCCGCGACCTCCCGCGCCCGCGCCCGCGCCCACGTCGAACACGTCTGGCCGGACGTACGCCGCCGCCCGCCCGCGGCGGCCGGGTCCGCCGCCTCCCCCGCCTCCCCCGCCGAAACCCTTCCCGTGCTCTTCGAACGGGTGGCGGCCCGGCACCGGGACCTGCCCGCGGTCGAGAGCGAGAGCACCACGCTGACCTACGGCGAACTGGCGGACCGGGTGAACCGGCTGGCCCGGCGGCTGATCGCGGCCGGACTCGGACCCGGCGACCTCGTCGGGATCTGCGTACCCCGCGGGACCGACCAGGTGACGGCCGCGCTCGCGGTGACGACCGCCGGAGCGGGCTACGTCCCCCTGGACCCGGGATACCCCGCCGCGCTGCTGCGCCACATGGCGGCCGACTCGGGCCTGCGGACCCTGCTGCACACCGGCCCCCCGCCGGTGGACGTCACCGGTCCGCGGACCCTCGATCCGACCACCCCCGACCCCGTTGCCCGTCCGGCCCGGCCGGTCGCCGACGAGGAGCGGCGGCGGCCGCTGCACTCCGGGGACACCGCGTACGTCATCTACACCTCCGGCTCCACCGGGACGCCCAAGGGCGTGGTGATCCCGCACGCGGGCATGGCGGCGCTCGCGGCGGCGCAGCGGCACTGGATCGGCCCCGGCCCCGGCGACCGGGTGCTGCAGTGGGCCTCGTTCAACTTCGACGCGGGCTTCTGGGACCTGACGCTGGCCCTGCTGTCGGGCGCCACCCTGGTGCTCACCGACGACCGCGCCGTGCTGCCCGGCGAGGAACTGCGCCGCACCCTGATCGACCGGCGGATCAGCCACGCCGTGCTGCCCCCGGTCGCCCTGACCGCCACCGACCCGGACGGCGTCCTGCCCGGCGGGGTGGTGCTCTCCACCGGCGACTCCTGCACCCCGGCGCTGGTGGCCGGATGGGCGCCCGGCAGGCGCATGTTCAACGGGTACGGGCCCACCGAGATGACCGTGGGAGTGACCATGGCGGGCCCGGTGCGGCCGGGCGAGCCGGTCAGCATCGGGGAGCCGTGGCCGGGCAACGAGGTCCGGGTGCTCGACGCCGACCTCCGGCCGTGCCGGCCCGGCGAGGAGGGCGAGCTCTACCTGGTGGGCGAGGGCGAGGCCGACGGATACCTCAACCGGCCCGCCCTGACCGCGGAGCGCTTCGTCGCGGACCCGTACGGCGGGCCCGGGAGCCGGATGTACCGCTCCGGCGACCTCGGCCACCGGGACAAGGACGGCATGCTCTACTTCACCGGCCGCGCCGACCGCCAGGTCAAGCTGCGCGGCTTCCGGGTCGAACTGGGCGAGGTGGAGGCGGCGTTGGAGTCCTGCGAGGGAGTCCGCCTCGCGGCGGTCGTGGTGACCGGCGAGGTGGACTCGGCGCGCCTGGTCGCCTTCGTGGTGCCCGGCACGGACCCGGCCGACGGCCTCGCGGAGGAACTGCGCGGGCGGCTCGCCGCGCGGTTGCCGGCGCACATGGTGCCCTCCCGTGTCGAGGTGGTGGCGTCCCTGCCGATGACCAGCAACGGCAAGATCGACCGGCGGGTCCTGGAGCAACGGGCCGCCGGGCCCGCCGCCGGCAGCGCCGCCGGGCCCGCCGCGGGCAGCACCGCCGGGCCCGCCGCCGGCAGCGCCGCCGGGCCCGCCGCCGGCCTGTCCGACCCGGTGGCCGCGCTGTGCGCACTGGCCGCCGGGGTGCTGGGGGTGCCCGCGGTCGCGCCGGACGACAACTTCTTCGACCGGGGCGGGCATTCGGTCCTGGCGGTGCGGCTCGCCAAGGCCGTACGGGACGAGTGGGGGATGAACCTGCCGGTGCGGGCCGTCTTCGAGCGGTCCACCATGGTGGAGCTGGCCGGCTCGCTGACCGCGGACTGAACCGGGACGGGGCGCGGCCCGGGCCGGCGCGGGGCCCGGTCCGGGCCGGGGCGGCCCACGCCCCGGCCGGGCGGCCCGCCCGGAGGCCGGCGGCACCTGCAGGCGGCCGGACGCGGCTCAGTCGAGCCGCAGGCGCAGGGCGCTGTGACCGAACAGGAAGGTGGAGTAGAGGCGCGGCGGTTCCGCCAGGATCTCGATCCGGTCCACCCGGCGCACCAGCGAGTCCAGCACCGCGGACAGCTCCAGCCGGCCGAGGAAGGCACCCAGACAGAAGTGCGGGCCGTGCCCGAGCGCGAGGTGCGGGTTGTGCTCCCTGCCGACGTCGAAGCTGCGGGGCCGCGCGAAGACCTCGGGGTCGTTGTTGGCGGAGATGTTCCACAGGGTGACGATGTCGCCCGCCGACACCTCGGCCTCCCCGATCCGCAGGTCGGCGGTGGCCGTGCGGGCGAAGTGCATGGCCGGGGTCACCCAGCGCAGGACCTCCTCCACCGCCGTGCGCACCGCGGCCTCGCCGGTGCGCAGCCGGTGCCACTGCTCCTCGTGGGTGCCCAGCGCGTGCAACGCGCCGATCGTGGTCACCCGGGTGGACTCGTCGCCGCCCAGGATCAGGCTGTAGCAGTTGAGGGCGAGATCGTCCTCCGTCATCGGCCCGCCCTCCACCCGGGCGCCGGCGATCATGCTGATCACGTCCTCGCCGGGACGGCGGCGGCGCTCGCGGACCACGTCCACGAAGTACGACAGGATCTCGTTGCGGGCCTCCAGCGCGTCGAAGGGGTCGTCCTCGGCGCTCTCCGACGACAGCGCGCGCTTGTTCCAGCCCAGCAGCAGGGGCCGGTCGGCGACGGGCAGTTCCAGCAGGTCGCACACGGTGTTCAGCGGCAGGTGCTCGGCGATGTCCCGGGCGGCGTCGGCCTCGCCCGCACCGGTCACGGCGGCCACCAGGGCGTCGGCCCGCCGCCGCACCGCCTCCTCCACGTGCCGCAGCACCCGTGGCGAGAAGGCACGCAGCATCACCTGGCGCAGCTCCCGGTGGCGGGGACGGTCCATCACCGCCAGCATCCGCCCGCCGGCCGAGTCGCCGCCGCTCAGCAGGACGTCCAGCACCGTCCCCCGGGCCGAGCTCAGCCGGGTCGCGTCCTTGTAGCAGTCCTGGACGTCCCGGTGCCGGGCCACCGCCCAGAACCCGGGGCGGCCCGCCGCGGGGGGATGCCAGCGCACCGGATCACTGCGGCGCATCCGGTCCCAGTACGCGTACGGGTCGTGCTCGACGAACGCGGCCGGGTCGGCGAGGTCGAGCGCCGCCCCGCAGGCGTCGTCGTACCGGCCGCCGAAGACGGGGGCGTTGCGGGAGGAGACCACCGGGAGACTCCTTTCGGCCCGGACAGCGGGCCTGCACGAGGGGCTCGGCCTGGACACCGGGCCCGTACGGAGGTGCTCGTTTCCGGCCCCGATCCTCACCTCTCCCGCCCGCGCCCGAGGCGGCCCTGAATGAATGATGAAGGTTTCCGCTGCGGCCCCGGGCGTGCGTGCGATTCTCACATCCGAGGCGGCGAAGGGGGAGATCGGCCATGGGCGTGCACCGCGGATCCGTGCGCACGGTGTCGGGCACCGACCGCCCCCGGCTCCGGCTGCTCGGGCTGCCGCACTCCGGCGGCCGCGCGGAGAACTTCACCGGGTGGCGCGACGCGCTCCCCGCCGCGTTCCCCGCGACCGCGGTGGAACTGTGCGCCGCGCAGTACCCCGGGCACGGAGACCGGCTGGCGGAGCCGCCGCTGAAGGAGGTCGGCGCGATCGCCGAGGAGATCGTCGCCGACCTGTCCCGGCTGCCCCCGGCGGACCTGCTGCTCTTCGGCCACAGCTTCGGCTCGGCGGTCGCCTGCGAGGTGGCCCGCCGGTGTCCTGGGGCGGGCATCGACGTCGTCCTGCTCGTCGCGTCCAGCGCCTGGGCCCCGGGGGACCCGGCCCGGCCCCCGCGCCGCGAACACCTGCTGCCCGACGGGGAACTCTGGGAGCGGCTGGTCGCCCTCGGGGGCATCGACCCCGGCATCGCCTCGCAGACCGAGCTCCGCGACCTGCTGCTGCCCGCGATGCGTGCGGACATCGCCGCGCACGAGCGCTACCTCGGCTGCCCGGACCCGGTGTCGCTCCACTGCGACGTGCACGTCTGCATGGCCCGGGGAGATCCCCTCGTACCGGTCCCGGCCGGCCGCCACTGGGGCCGTCTGACCACCGGTAACACCAGCATCGACATCCGTCACGGAGCCCATTTCCACGTCTTCGACGACCCCGCGCCGCTGCTGGAGGGCCTGGCGCGGAGGGTTCCCACCCACACGAAGGGAGGCGGTCCGGCGCATGAGTAGTCCTTGGGCGGGCCTGCGGCTGGTGGTCACCGGCGGAGGTTCGGGCATCGGGGCCGCCGTGGTCGCCCGCGCGACCGGGCTGGGCGCCGACGTCCTGGCGGTCGGCCGGCGGGCCGGCCGGCTGGCGGAGGTGACGGCGAGGGCGCGGGCCGAGGGCGCGGGCACCGCGGTGCCCTACGCCGTCGACGTCACCGCCCCCGGCGCCGCCGCGCGGATCGCGGAGCACGCCGGCGACGTGCTCGGCGGCGTCGACGCCCTGGTCAACAACGCCGGGCACGCGGTCTTCGACCGCCTGGAGGACGCCGCCGAGGCGGACCTGCGTCAGATGGTCGACACCAACCTGGTCGCTCCCGCCCTGCTGATCCGGGCGCTGCTGCCCCTGCTGCGCGCCAGCCGGGGCTGCGTGGTCAACGTGTCCTCCGTCGGCGGCGTCCTGGCGATGCCGAACCGGTCGTTCTACGGGGCCAGCAAGGCCGCCCTGAACTCCTTGACCCGGTCGCTCGCGGTGGAACTGGCGCCCGAGGTCCGGGTGAACGCGGTGCTGCCCGGCCCGGTCGACACGGGCCTGTGGGACCTGGCCGCGGGCGAGGACGCGGACGCCCTGCGCGAAGGAATCGTGGCCGGCACCCCCCTGGGGCGGTTCGGTCTGGCGCCGGAGGTGGCGGCCTGGGTGTGCCACCTCGTCGACCCCGGGACCTCGTCCTGGGTCACCGGATCCCTGATGTCCGTGGACGGCGGACGTACGGCCTGAGCCACGCGGCACAGCAGCACCACCCGGCCGGCCCGGTCCGGCCGGTCCTGCCCTCAGCGGAAAGGCATGCATCAGATGACGCAGACAGCTTCACCGTGGTTCGCCCCGGCCTCGGCGATCCCCTCCTCCTGGCTGTACGAGTCCTTCCGGATCGCCAACGAGCGCGAGCGGGAGCACCCCGGCCAGATCAAGCTGCACGTGGGTGAGCCCGCCTTCGGCCCGCCGGACTCCGTCGCCAAGGAGTTCGCCGCCGCGGTCATGGACGGCCGGGCCCGCTACATCGACGTGCAGGGGCTCCCGGAGCTCCGGGAGCGTCTCGCGGACAAGCTCGGCACCGTCAACCGCATCGACACCGAGCCCTCCCGGCTCTTCGTCACCCCCGGGTCGTGCCAGGGGCTCAGCGCCCTGATGCGCTGCCTCGCCGGCTCGGGAGCGGAGATCCTGATGCCGGAGATCCACTGGCCCGTGCACCTGCAACAGGCCCTTCTCGCCGGATTCCGCCCGGTGTTCTACCAGCTCGACGAGCACTTCGCACCCGACCCCGAGTCGATCCGGCAGGCGGCCACCCCCGCGACCCGGGCGCTGCTGCTCAACACCCCCTCGAACCCCACCGGTGCGGTCGCCGACCTGCCGCTGCAGCAGGCCCTGTACGCGATCGCCGACGAGCGGGGCTGGCAGATCATCAGCGACGAGGCCTACGAGGACTTCGCCTTCTCCGGCCCCCACCGGTCCATCGCCGCCCTGGAGCGCGACCGCCCCGCGGCGCGGCGCATCGTCAACAGCGTCTTCACCTTCTCCAAGGGGCCGGCGATGACCGGCTACCGGCTCGGCTACGTCGCGGTGTCGCGGCCGGAGACGGCCGACGCCATGCGCGCGGTCCAGGAGTCCTGCATCATCGCGCCCAACGCCCCCGTCCAGTACGCCGGACTGGCCGCCCTGGACGCGTCGGGAGCCCTCGCCGGCAACCACGACTTCGTACGGGGGAACCGCGACGCCGCGCTCGCCCCGCTGGTCGACGAAGGACTGCTGCCCGCGCTGCCCGGCGGCGGCTGGTACGCCATGGCCGACATCTCCTGCACCGGTCTGACCGGCGAGGAGTTCAGCGCCGAACTCATGCACCGCCACGACGTCGTGGTGGTTCCCGGCAGCGGGTTCTCCGCACGGCCCGACTTCGCCCCGGACGGCACGATGCGCCCGCTCGCGCCCGGCGGCGTCGCGTCCGGCCTGGTCCGGATCGCGTTCTGTGTCGACCGCGAGCAGCTCGTCACCGGCGTGGAACGTCTGGTCGCACTGGTCCGTGAGAAGAGGCAGCAGTGACACCCACCGAGGTGACCTACGCCTCCTACCTGAAACTCGACGCACTGCTCACCCTCCAGGAACCGCGTACCCCCGAGGAGGACGCGGACCTCACCACGGTGCTCTCCGAACAGTTCTTCATCGTCAGCCACCAGACCTGCGAACTGTGGCTGAAGCAGATCCTCGGCGACCTCGCCGCCGTGGAGGGCCACTTCCGGACGATGTCCACCGCGGGCCTGGAGCGGTCCGTGGACCTGCTCTACCGGTCCGGTGAGCTGCTGGGGCTGCTGCACGAGCAGCTGATGGCGCTCGAACGGCTGCCGCTGGAGGACTTCGTCCGGTTCCGGCAGTACCTCGGCACGGCCAGCGGCGCCCAGTCCAGCCAGTCCCACGAGCTGGAGCGGGTACTCGGCAGCGCCAGCCGCTCCGGAACGCTGTTCCTCGCCTTCCGTTCCGGGCTGGAGCGGATCGGCGCCGACCTGGAGGAGATCGTCGAGGCGGGTGTCGAGGCGGGCTCGTTCCACCGGGTCGTGGAGGCGATGCTCAGGGTCGGCAACGGCTACTTCCAGTGGAAGATCGGGCACGTGGGCCTGGTGATGAAGATGATCGGGGAACAGCGGGGCACCGCCGGCACCTCGGGGGCGGCGCACCTCCTGGACCGCGCCACGATGCCGTTCACCGAACTCCACGAACTGCGCGGCAAGATGCACGAGCGCCGGCGCCGGCCGGCGGGCTGACCGCGGCGCGAACAGCCCCGGAACGCACCCGCGGGCGCGTTCCGGGGGGCCCGTTCCGGGGCGCGTTCCGGGGCGCGTTCCGGAGCGGTCGGGTCAGCCGGCGGTCTCCAGGATGTAGCCCCGCCCCCATACGGTGCGCAGGCTCAGCCGGACGCCGTCCAGCCGCTGGCGCAGCCGCATGATGTGCAGGTCCACCGCGTTGCTGGTGACCGCCTCGTTGTTGATGCGGCCCAGGGCCTCCTTCAGCGTGTCCCGGCGGACGAGGTGGCCGAAGTCGGCCAGGAAGCAGCGCATCATCTCGCTCTGTGCCTCGGACATGGGCACCGACTGTCCGCCGTAGTAGAGCACCCCCGTCGGATCCAGCGCGGGCATGAAGTCGGTTCCGGTGCGTTGCTGCAGGGTGTGGACGCGAGCCGCCAGGTCGAGGCGGGCCACCGGCGGGCGCACCCAGTCCTCGGTGGGGGAGATGTCGCTCGGCGGTGCCGTCCGGCCCTCCAGGACCAGCAGGCACGGCAGTCCCGCCTCGCGCAGCTGGTCCCGTTCCCGGCTCTGCACCGGCCAGCGCAGGAATCTGACTTCTTGTTGGTGAGTGAGCGTGGCCATGGTCGTGACCCCGTTTCCCGTGACAAGTGACAGCTGGTGGTCGAGGACCCCGCGGCGTCGTCGGGGCGGGCGAGCGTCTCTCGGGCGCCGCCGCCGAAGCGGCCGGCCGACGGGCCGGCGGAGCCGGTCCGCGACGCTCGTGAAGGATTCTGCTGCCCGGTTTCGACGCCGGTTCCCGCGTGACGTCGTCACCGGCCCCCGTGACGCCGATCCTGTCGGGTCTCGATTCCAGGCCGGTTCCGGGTCGGTTCCGCTTCGACGGGAACTCGATTCCGCTTCGAGCGTGCCGCGCTCCTGCGGCGCGGCGCGGCGCGGCGCGGCGGGGCGGGGCGGGGCGCTGCGGGGCGCGGCGGGGCTCCGAAAGAACCACGACATGGTCGCATGGGCCCGCCCGGTGATCGGCAAGACACCCCGTAAGGGAACCGACCGCCCCGACCGCCGCGGTCATGCTCAGGAGCACGCGATGACGAACGAGAACAGCACATCGAGCCGCCGGGCCGCCGTCGTCGGCGCCGGCATCACCGGACCCCTGCTGTCCCTGTGCCTGGCGAGGCTGGGTTTCGAGGTGAACCTGTACGAGGCCTACGTACGCAGGGCGCAGGACGTCGGCTCGTTCCTCAACCTCGCTCCGAACGGGCGGGCCGTACTGGAGCGCCTGGGGCTGGCCGACCGGATCCTCGCCCGGGGCACCGCGGCGCACTCCATCAGCTTCGCCAATCACAGGGGCCGGGAACTCGTGCAGAACCCGGAGCGCACCACCAACATCATGCGCGGCGAGCTCAGCGGCGCCCTGCGCGAGGCGGCGGTCGACGGCGGGGTGAAACTGCACACCGCCAAGCGCCTCGTCGCCCTGGACGAGGACGACGACGGCCACTGGCACCTCGGCTTCGAGGACGGCGCGCGTGCCGAGGCCGACATCGTGCTCGGCTGCGACGGCGTGAACTCCACCACGCGCCGCCTGCTGCTCCCCGACGCGCCGCGGCCCACCTACACCGGGGTGGTCGGCTCCGGGGGCAGTTCGCGCACCGGCGCCGCGGAACTCCCCGTGGACGGCCGGTTCCACATGGTCTTCGGCCTGCGCGGCTTCTTCGGGTACCAGGTGATGTCGCCCGGGGTGGTGTGGTGGTTCGAGAACCACCAGGAGACCCGCGAACGCAGCTTCGCCGAGCTCGCCGAGATCGACGACGCGCGGTGGGTGGCCGGGCTGGCCGACCGGCACCGCCCCGACCCCGCCGTGATCCGGCGCATCCTGAGCGCCTCCACCGGACCGGTCGGCCGGTGGCCGGTCCACGAGGTGCCGCCCCTGGACACCTGGCACCGGGGGAGCGCCGCGGTGCTCGGGGACGCCGCGCACGCGGTGGCCCCGCACCTGGGCGCGGGCGCCGCGCTCGGTATGGAGGACGCCTACGAGCTCGCCCTGGCACTGCACGAACACCCGACCGCGCCGCAGGCGTTCACCGCGTTCGAGGAGTCCCGGCGGGACCGGGTCGCCGCGCTGGCGAAGCAGGCCCGGCAGACGGGGGCGGTGATGACTCCCGACCGGTGGATCACCCGGGTGATACGCGACCTGATGCTGCCGGTGGCCATCAGGCAGGGGGTGCGCAAGGGCACCGAGGCCTACTCCTACCGGCCTTCACCGTGGCCCGTGCGGGTCGGCTGAGACGCACCCGGGCGCGGCAGCAGCAGCCGCAGGGCCTCGTGCGGCCGGCCCTCGCGGGGGCGCGCCCCCGCGAGGGCCGGCGCGGGCGGCACGGAGGGCCGCCGGCTGCCGTCGTCCGCCGGGGCCGGCGTCTCAGCGCAGCCCGCCGGTGACGATCCACAGGTGACCGAAGGGGTCGCGCAGGCGTCCCTCCCGTTTGCCGTAGGGGCGGTTCTCCACCGGTACGACCACGGTGCCGCCGCCATCGACCATCCGCTCGGCGACGGCGTCCTGGTCGGTGAACTCCGCCTCCAGGAGGACCGGGGAGCCGCCGACGTCGTCGGGCGAGAGCCAGCCCCACTCGGGCACCGCGGGGGACAGGGAGAGCGGGGAACCGCCGACCTGCAGGACGACGACCATCACGCGGCCGCTGTCGTCCTGGGCGCGGAAGACCTCCCGGGCGCCCATGGCCTTCTGGTAGTAGGTCGCGGCGGTGTCGGGGTCCGGGACGATCAACCGTGGCGTGAGACTCATGAGTTGACTCTATTTCCCTGCGCGGCGGCCCGCAGGGGTGACGCGCTCGGTTCGAGCCACGTGCCGCGGACGCCCTCCCCTCCCGGATGGCCGCACCGTGCGCCGGAGGGCGCGAGGGGAGCCGGAGGCGTTCGCGGAGGCCCGGCGCCACGACGTCCCCGTTCCGGCAAGGCCGTCGGGCGGAGCGCTGCCGCCGATGCCAGGGACACCGACGGGGCTGTGGACCGTACTGTCGTCAGGGACGTCCACACGGGTCGCGCCCCGCTTGGACCCCTGCCGGCGACGCCGCCGGTCCCGAGACCACCGGTCCCGACGCCACCGGTCCCGAGACCACCGGTCCCGACGCCACCGGTCCCGACGCCACCGGTCCCGAGACCACCGGTCCCGACGCCACCGGTCCCGACGCCACCGGTCCCGAGACCGCCGGTCCCGAGACCACCGGTCCCGAGACCACCGGTCCCGAGACCACCGGTCCCGAGACCACCGGTCCCGAGACCACCGGTCCCGAGACCACCGGTCCCGAGACCACCGGTCCCGAGACCACCGGTCCCGAGACCACCGGTCCCGAGACCACCGGTCCCGAGACCACCGGTCCCGACGCCGCCGGTCCCGAGACCACCGGTCCCGAGACCACCGGTCCCGACACCGCCGGTCCCGAGACCACCGGTCCCGACGCCGCCGGTCCCGAGACCACCGGTCCCGACGCCGCCGGTCCCGAGACCACCGGTCCCGACGCCGCCGGTCCCGAGACCACCGGTCCCGAGACCACCGGTCCCGAGACCACCGGTCCCGACACTCGCGGCCCGCACGCGGGCGGCTGCGAGCGGGATAATGAACCGAGAAGATCCCACAAGCTCGCGGACATGCCATGGACAACGACACCGCGCTCCTGGCTCCCTACGGCGACCTTCCCGAACCCGGCGGGGCCGCCTACCTTCTCGTGGACGCGCAGGGCGCCCTGCTGAGCTGGAGCCGCCGGATGCAGCAGCTCCTCGGATACTCCGCGGCCGACCTGCGGCGGCTTCGCCTGTCCGAGCTGTTCGACGGCGCGGCGACCGCCGCGCGGCTGACCGGCTCCGGTCCACCCGGCCAGGCCGACTCCGTCACTTCGGCCCGCATGCGCCGCAAAGAAGGCACCACCGTCGAGATGGTGCTGCGGTCGCATTCCGTTCTCGGCGCCGACGGCGGGAACTACCGGCTCATCCAGGCGGACACCGCCGATGCCGCACGCCAGGGCGATCTGCGCCGTGCCCTGCTGCGGGGACTGTTCACCGAGTCCCCGTACATCATCGACGTCTTCGACGACCAGCTGCGCTTCCTGGCCCAGAACCACTCACAGGTACGCGCCACGGGCTTCACCCATCGTGTCACCGGTCTCACCATGCGTGAGGCCGCCCCGCCCGGACTGCTGGACTTCGACGCCCTGGAGGAGCGCCAGCGGCGCGTTCTCGCCACCGGCGAGCCCATGATCGCCAACGAGGTCCGCGGCCGTCTCCCCGAAGCCGACCGCGACGCGGTGTGGTCGGAGACCATCGTCCCGCTGCGCAGCGGCGCGGGAGAGATCTTCGCCCTGGCCCACCTGGTGCTCGACATCACCGAGGAGACCCGCGCCCGAGAACGCCTGGCCCTGGTCAACGACGCCGGCGCGAGGATCGGGAGCACCCTGGACGTCATGCAGACCGCGCAGGAACTCACCGACGTCGTCGTCCCCGGGTTCGCCGACTACGCCTACGTCAACCTGCTGGACTCGGTGCTTGCGGGCAGGGAGCCGGAGCCCGGCCCGGTGGGCGACGCCGTGCCGCTGCGCCGCGCGGCGCAGTCCGTGATCCCCGGAGGGCCCGTCGACACCCGCGTCACCCGCGGGGAGCGCGACCGTTTCGCCTCCGCACCCGGCTCGCTCGTCGCCCAGGTACTCGCCAGCGGCGAGCCGCGGCTGCTGACCGGTGAGCAGCTGTTCCACGAGTTCGTCACAGCAGACCCCCGGCGGGCGACCCTGACCCGCGAACACGGGGTGCGCTCCTGGATGCTGGTGCCGATGTACGCGCGGGGCACGGCGCTGGGCACCGTCGTCTTCACCCGGTTCCGGCAGGCCGATCCCTTCGAGGCCGATGACATCCTCCTCGCCCAGGAGTTCGCCGCGCGGGCCGGCGTGTGCCTCGACAACGCCAGCCGCTACACCCACGAACGCACCACGGCGCTGGCGCTGCAGCACAGCCTCCTGCCTCAGCGCCTGCCCGCGCTGAGCGGCCTGGAGACGGCCTCGCGGTACCTGCCCGCCGGAGGCCGGGGCACCCTGGGGGGCGCCTGGTTCGACGTGATCCGCCTCTCCAGCGCCCGCGCCGGCCTGGTCGTCGGCGACGCTCCGGGCCACGGGCTCCAGGCGGCCGTCACCATGGGCCGCCTGCGCACCGCCGTACGCACCCTCGCCGACATGGACCTGCCACCCGAGGAACTGCTCACCGAAGTGGACGAGCAGGTCAAACGCTGGCAGGAGGAACAGGGGCCGGGGGCCGTGGGGGCAACCGGAACGACCTGCCTGTACGCGACCTTCGACCCGATCTCACGGCGCTGCACCCTGGCCAGTGCCGGCCACCCGGCGCCGCTGCGGATCACGGCCGACGGAGAGATCACCCCCCTGGAGCTGCCCCACGGGCCGCCCCTGGGCGTCAGCGGCATCCCCTTCGCGAGCGACGAGGTGCAGCTGGCCGACGACGATCTGCTGGTGCTGCACACCCGCGGCCTCGACCGCCACGACGGCCGGCAGCCCCCCGACTCCGGCCACACACCGCTGAGCGAGGTCCTGGCCGCCGCCCGCGCCGCCCACCGGCCAGGCTCCGGCACCGGGCTGAGCACACTGTGCGACACCGTCCTGCGCCGTCTCTTCCCGTCCCTCCCGCACCGGGACGTCGCGCTCCTGGTGACCCGGGTTCACTCACTGGACGACGGCCGCCACGTCACCTGGGAACTGGCCTCCGCCCCCGAGTCCGTCCCCCGCGCACGCAAACTGACCTCCGGACAGCTGGCCGACTGGCAGCTCCAGGAGCTGGACTTCACCACCGAGGTCGTCGTCAGTGAACTGGTCACCAACGCCATCCGCTACGGCAAACCGCCCATCACGCTGCGCCTGATCCGCGACCGCAACCTCATCTGCGAGGTGTCCGACGGCAGCAGCACCTCACCCCACGTGCGGCGGGCGCTGGAGACGGACGAGGGAGGGCGCGGACTGTTCATGGTCGCCCAGCTCGCAGAGCTGTGGGGAACCCGCTACCACGCACGCGGCAAGTCCATCTGGGCCGAGGAGCCCATCGACACGGCCGCCTGAGGACGGCCGCCGATCATGCCGGCGCACTGCTCCTCGGACCAGGAGTCGTACTGCTCCGCGCTGATCTGCGAATGCATCCACGCGGGCGCCACCCTCTCGGCGGGCATGGGCCACCTCCTTCGAGGAGCCTCGTCAGGGCTGGCACTGCTGCGCCCGGCCTACTGTTCCGAGGTGTCGGGCCGCCCGTGGGCGTCGGCTGAGAGTCGAACGCCGCTATCAGACGCATGCGCACCTGTTCGTGCGTTTGGGTGAATCTTGGTCGAAGGCCGTTCGTGACGGGCAGGGTCCGACTTTGACTGTGTGTGTCCGTCATCGGGGCGGACACGTTCAGGATGGAGTTTCGGGTTGGCGAGGAAAGTGGTCCGGGCCGTTCTGGTCTCGGCGCTGGCTGCGGGGTCGCTGTCGGCCGGCACGCTGAGTGCCGAGGCCGCCGACGGACGGTGCGCGGACGGTGTGTGCCGTGCGGAGTTCACCAAGACCCAGGAGTGGGTCGAGTTCACGGTTCCCAAGGGTGTGCACAGTCTCACCGCCTACGTCTGGGGCGCGGGCGGAGGTGGCGGCAGCGGAGCCACCGGTGGAGGCGGCGGGGGCGGGGGCGGCACCAATGTGTCGTCGATCCTCGTCAAGAACGTCCGCAACGGTGGTGGTGGCGGCGGTGCAGGCGGAGGTGGTGGTGCCGGCGGAGGCGGCGGCGGCGCGGGAGGCTACGCGTACGGGACGATCAAGGTCACTCCCGGGCAGAAGCTGAAGGTGTTCGTCGGCCGTGGTGGGAAGGGTGCCGCTGCGGGCGGCACCGGAAGTCCCGGCGGGGCCGGCTCCCAGGCCGAGAAGGGCGGTGGGGGCAAGGACGCCTACAACGCTGCAGTCGGCGGCAACGGCGGCGGCTCGAACATCACCGACATCAAGGCCCGCACGTGGCTGCTGGACATCGGCGGGGGAAGCGGCGGCGGACACGGCAACGGTGGCAAGGGCGGGGAGGGAGGATGCGGCGACTGGACCGGCCCCAACTGCGCCGTCTACGCCCCCACTCCCATCCCGATTCCGAATCAGCCGCCGTCCTACCCGATGCGCGGCGGTGACGGCGGCGCTCCGGGCCAGGGCGGCCCGCTCAGCAAGGGAGGTTGGGGCGGGGGCAATGGTGTTGTCGACCCGAACGTCCAGGGCCAGTGGTATGGCGGCGGTGACGGCGGGAAAGGCCAGACTGGCAACCCCGGTTCCCACGGCTGGAAGGGCGGGGACGGCGGCATGTACATCGGCGCTGGCGGGAACCTGCCTGCTGCCCCTGCCGGGCAGCCCGGTGCGGGCGGTTCGGGCGGTGCGGGTGGTGCGGGCGGCGCGGTCCCGGCTTCCGACATCGCACCTCCGTCGTATGTCGGCAGAGGCGGTGACGGCGGAACCGGCGGCAGGGGCGGTGACGGCGGCCGAGGAGCCGAAGGAGCCACGAACCAGCGCGGACCCGAGAACTCGGGCCGCGACGGCGCCGAAGGCAAGGTCGGATCCAACAGCCAGGACGGCGGGGACGGCTACGTCCTGATCACCTGGAACCAGCCCGGGTTCTGATCGCGGGCGCTCCGAACCGAAGCAGCCACCAGTGCCACAGGGCGCATCCGAACAGCGCGCCCGAAGGGGCTTCAGCCGTTGATCATCCAGGCGGGGCCGTCCCCATGCGCAGGACTCCGTAGTGGGCCGCCGGTGCGCTGCTCGCCCTCGTGGCGGTGATCAACAATCGGACTGCCTGAGTCGTGTCGTCTCTCCCGAACAGCGGCCGATTGGCCGTGGCAGACCACGAGATCGAGGCATGTCGTGGATGCTCAGGGGTGACTGACCCTACTGAGCTGTCAGCTTGGATCCACCGCGTGAATCCTGATCGGGTCTGCTGATCGTTTTCCGGATGAGTGTCCGGTTTCGGGCGGGGGCGGGTGCCGGATGGCCGGTCCGGTGGCGGGGTCTTTGAGGTCCTTCGGGTCGTGGGCGGGTAGTCGGTCCGGCTGGTCAGGTGCGCAGGCGGTGGCAGACGGCCGTCCAGAGGTTCTCCAGTGCCTCCAGCGTGCGTCACGTGATGGCGCGTGAGTGCACATCGGGCACACAGGGGAAGGGGTCGCGGGCTTCGTCGCTGGAGTCGTACGTTGTGAGAGGCTGGGCCGCATGAACCGGTTGGCTGGTGCGACCTCGCCTTATCTTCTTCAGCATGCGGACAACCCGGTCGACTGGCGGCCCTGGGAGCCGGAGGCGTTCGAGGAAGCACGGCGGCGCGACGTCCCCGTGTTCCTGAGCGTCGGCTACAGCGCCTGCCACTGGTGCCAATGAACTGCAGCGTGCCCGTGCGCTGGGTGTCAAGGCGCTGGCCGGGGCGAGGTCTACGGCGGTAGTCTGCGGCACACCGCACGTCTCCTGGGCTTCAACTACGCCCTCGCGGTCCGCTCCGACCACCACGTCAGCACGCCGGCCGGCCGCTTCACCGCCCTCGAACTCGTCGCCCGTATCCTGCGGCGTGCCTGGACGCGCATGCGCACCGGCCACGGGACCAAGGGCGATCGTCACCACAACTGGGTCATGGGCTCCGTGATCGCTGTGGAATACGGCTCCGGCGAGGCTGCCCCGCGTCCGGGCGGCGGCCTGGAGTGCGTCGGTGACCAGCTCGGCGCGCATGTGGTCGGCGATCGACCAGCCCACCAGGCGGCGTGAGAAGCAGTCGATCACCGTCGCCAGATACAGGAACTCGCCGTCGCCCACCGGCAGGTAGGTGATGGCCCCGACATACTTGGTGTTCGGCTCACTCGCGGTGAAGTCGCGGCCCAGGAGGTCCGGCACCAATGTGGCGGGCGGTTCGGGCAGGGTGGTGACCTGGCGTTTGCGCAGCCGCAGCCCGGCGATGCCGTACTTGCGCATGATCCGTCCGGCGCGCTTGTGGTTCACGCGCTCGCCGTCGTCGCTCAGCTCGGCGGTGATCCGGGGCCGGCCGTAGGCGCCGTCCCATTCGGCGTGGACGGCCTTGATCCGCGCGGCGAGAGCGGCATCCGCCCGTTCACGTGCGGCGCGGGCCTCGCGGCCGGACCGCCATTTGTAGCAGCTGGAGCGGGCGACCTACGGTACGGCGCACAACCTCTTCACGCCCCAGGCGTGGTGGTGGTCCTCGATGAACTGGAAGCGGTTGGTCACCAGGTCATCTCTTGTGCGAAAGACTTCGTGGCCTTGCGGAGGATGGCCCGTTCGGTGGCGAGCTTGTGCATCTCCTTGTGGGCCGCTGCCAGCTCGCGGCGCAGGGCCTCGTTCACGGCCTGAAGTTCCTCGGCCGTCGGCGGGGAATCCACCGTGTCCTTCTCCGTGCTCGTCGTGCTGCCCCCGCCGTGGCGGGCCCGCTCGGCCCGCACCCAGTTACGCAGCGTCTCGCGGCTGATCCCCAGATCCTTGCCGATGCCCTCGAAGGTATGGCTCGGATCCGTCACCATAAAAGATGCCTCCTACCCGACCCCTGCCGGGGCAGGGATCAGAGGTGGCCACCACCCGGGACAGGTCCCCGAGCGGGCCAGGGCATGAGGTCGCCGAAGGGACGTACCAGGGCACGGCGCGGTAGGACGCCGGTGATGGGGGTATGTGGCTCCAACCAGGCCCAAGGCTCCGTAGCCGGCGTCGTGTGCTTCAAGTTGCCCTCCTACACTCCCGACCTCAACCCCACCAAGGGGGTGTGGTCCCTGCTCAAACGGTCGCTGGAGAACTTCGCCGCCAACCGCGATCACCTCGTCCGCGTCATGGAGCGCTAGCTGAAGAAGGTCAGGTACCGCCCGCACCTGCTCGACGGCTGCCTCGCCGGGATCAGCCTGATCATCGAGCCTGCTTGACCAGCCCGCCCGCTATCGCGGGTTCAACCTCAGTAGTCGGGGCCCGTCACGGCCGAGATCATGTCATGTTCATGCATGCCATGCGCAAATAGGTCACATGTGCGTGCAGTTTGAGTCACTCGCGCCGCATCCTTCCCGCACGAGACCGGAGAGGCGCTCCAAGGTGCGACTATCTGTTTCTGAGTGATCCACCCTTGAGGTGGGTCGGCCTCTGTCGATAGCGGCCGGATAGGTGTCACCTCAATCTTTACCGAGCAATCGATTGCTATTGAATCTGGAGTCCTGCATGGTGTTCAGTCGACTGCGTTTGGCGGCTGCAGCTGCTGCCGTCGGCCTCGTATCGATCGGCATAACTGCCCCTGCCTCGGCACAGGAACGATTTGAAAGTGCCACCGTCGTCACCGAGGTGGCCGGCGTCGAAATATCACCTACAGCATCGGCCGACACGCGCGCAATCGCGGCTTCCAAGCCTCAGGCCGTTCGGGCGACAGCCAACATCTGCGGGACTGGCTACAGGCTCGAATATGTGGAGCGCCTGCCTGATGCACGCAGGTTTGGGACGCTGTTCACGTATCTGACTAACGAAAAGCCATTTAAGGCATGCGCTCTTTTCGACAACAATCTGGGCGTTGCTAAGTATATGAAGCTTAAGCTTTGCCCCAACAATCGCACCAAGCCGTGCGCTGTGGATGAGGGAACCTTCAGCCAATATGCGGGACCTGTGCGAGTAAATGATGACGGCTGCGCCCAGGTGACAGCGATCATGAAGGATTCACGTACGTCTTCCAAGGCGCTCATTGACCGGCAGTTCCGTATCCTCTGCGACTAGCGGGAAGGCGGGCGGCTAATAGAGAAACGATACGGTGGTCGATCAACTTCGCGACGAGCCCTCACTTCGGCCAGTTTAGCGGCCTCGGCAATCGGAGTTATGTGTAGCTCCTGCGCTGGTCCGGAAGTTGCGCGTCGGCTTTCGGGCCGGAAACACCGCCTGCTCCAGTGCCGCCGAGCCCAATGCTCGCTCTGTCTTCGCCTGGAGTGGACGGATGCGGTTCGCAGGAAGAGGGCAAGGGAGGGGCCGACGCTGAAAACGGATGGTGCTCTCGTGTCACGGCGATCATGAAACACTACAAGACCTTCACCGCGGCTCTGATCGACCGCGCGTGGACCATAAGGTGCAACTGAGGGCGAGCAAGTCATGCTTTCTTCCATAACCCGCCACACATCGGCTGCCGTACTCATCTCGGCCGTTGCACTCGGCGCTCTGTCCACCGGCTGCGGAGCGCCTCCAGACGCCCCATCGGTGCAGCAGCCTGCGGCACTCCCCGAAACCGCCCCGCCTGCTCCTGCCGCAGCACCGTCGCAGGGGGAGAAGCAGGACGACGTGAGTAGGGAGCGGGCGGAACGAGAAGCCGTACCCGGTGCCGTTCCGGTCACGCCCGGCAAGGCACAAGGCGGCGAAGACCTCGGTGACCCTGTCGCGAAGCGAGGAGACGTGGCCGCCTTCCCCCCCGTCAGGAGCAGCGACGAAATCACAGTACCCGTGAACATCACGAACACAGGCACAAAGAGGATGATCTACCGGGTTGAGGTACGGGTGACCGGTCCGGGTGGGTTCGATGTCACACGGTCCTTGGAAACCGACACAGTAGGCGTCTATCCAGGCGCGTCGTGGCCGACTGAGCTGACATTCGCCGATCCGGGCAAGCCAGTTCCGGAGAACCCCCGAATCGCCATCGTCAGGAGTTCCACCGAAGTTATTGATCAGTAACTCATGGGGTTCTCGTCCAGGACGTAGCGGACGTGTGGGCCGCCGAAGTAGCCGCGGACGATGTGTGGCTGACGCTGGCGTCTGCGGAAGAAGCGGCGGGTCTCGGCGGCGAGTTCGGCCTGGTCACGGGCTCGGTGCTGCCGGGGCAGGCTGTGCTTGAGGTCGGCGTTGACCAGCTCGTCGGGGTTCAGCTCTGGCGAGTACGGCGGCAGGAAGTGCAGTTCGACGTCGTCGGGGTGGGCGGCGAGCCAGTCGCGGACCCTCTTGGAGCGGTGGGCGGAGTGCCCGTCGACCACGAGGTGGACCTTGTGGTCGAAGTGGCCGGCAAGCCGGTCCAGGAAGCGGCACATCACCTCCGCGGTGAAGCTCTCGGTGAAGACCATGAAGTGCATCCGGCCCTTGGTGCTGATCGCCGACATCGCGTTCACCGGGAACCGGTTCCCGCTCCGCCGCACCACGGGCGTCTTCCCCTTCTCACCCCAGGTGCGGCCGGTGACCTGATCCGAGCGGATGCCGGCCTGGTCGGCGAAGAGGATCTCACCGCCTTCGACCTTCGCCTTCGCCTTCGCACGGATCTCCGGCCAGGTCTCCTGATGCCAGCGCGCCACCGCCTCCGGGTCCTGCTCGACGGCCCGTTTGTCCGGACGCTGGAAGGACAGCCCCCAACGCCTGAGGTACTTGCCCACCCCCGGTTCGGTCAGCCGCACCCGGTACAGCTTCGCGATCAGTTCGCCCACCAGCCGCCGCGTCCACAACTGCCCACTCAGCCCCACGTCGCAGGGCCGGTGGTCGAGGACCGCCTGCCGCACGGCGGCCTGCTCGGCCTCCCCGAGCACCTGGTGCACCCCGACCGGCTTGCCCCGCGGCCGCATGACCAGCGCCTCCCGCCCGCCGGCCTGCCACTTCGCCCACCACCCGTCGACGGCCTTCAGCGACACCCCGAAGACCGCCGCCACGTCCTCACGGTCCCGGCCCGCCACCAACGCGGCCACCGCCCGCAGCCGCAGGGCCTCCTGCGCCGACGGCGACAGATGTCGCGCGTCCCCCACCAGATCGCTCACACCCCACCAACGACCCAGAATCCAAACCGTTTCGGATCAATAGGGAACCTCGAAGTTGATCCGGGTGGAGGTGACCGGCGCCGACGACAGGGCGGAGGCCGAACGGACGGGCAAGACGGCCATCGGCTCCATGCTCGTGAAGGCGGCGGTGCACGGGGGGGCAGCCCCGAGCCGGGGACGTGCCGCGATTGCCCTCACCAGCGCCGGCTCGGCTCGGGCATCGAACAGGAAAAGGGCGCGGGTGCGGTTCGCGTTGTTCGCAACGTACCCGTCAAAGACGGATGAGGCGGAGTTGCACGGTATCGTCGCGGCCTGCCTGCAGCGGAGTCATGAGGTGATGACCGGCATCGATTCAGGCATCCGGAAGGTCGCATTCATCCTACAAGATTGGAAGTTGACGGACGTTTAGGTTAGGCTGCAATTCAAACACACGACCTGGGCTGACCACCCCGGAAGTCTCAAAGGCGTCAGCGATCGGACAGGTGATCCGAGCAACAACGCCGTCATCGTGGCTGGCCGCAACACCGGAGAGCGGCGGAAGCGAAGGCCAACGGATGACCGCTTCAGGGCGCCCCGTTTCGATTCTCTGTGCGACAGGAGAGGCTCTTGCAGCGGCCGAGCGACTACACCCGTTTCACGGGCAAGGCGCTCGCCATCGTCGAGCCGCTTGTGCACGAGATGTTCTTCGACGGCATCGACGTAGCACGCGACTTCGGGTGCGAGATCTGGCTGCTTGTTCGAGACGAGGGCTGGGACGCCTCGGGATGGCGGTCCGCTGAGGGCCCGCAGGCCAGGGTGGACAAGGTTCTGCACGCCGACACCGACGACTGGCAGGCGATTGCCGACTCCGTAACCGACCCGGACGGTCAGCCGTTGGTGCAGGGTCTGCTGTCGCTATCCGACCGCCACGCCGAGGGCACCGCGCGGGCAGCGGAACACCTCGGTCTGCCCTCGCCAGGTCTGTCGGCACTGCGTGCGGCCAACTACGGCCACCTGCTTCGGGCCGCGCTCGCTGGGGACCCGGGGAACGTGCGCTGGCGGCTGGTGAAGGACCTCGGGGAATTACGGGAAGCGCTGGACCACGTCGGTCTGCCGTGCATCGCCAAGCCGGCGTCAAAGGCCGTCTCGAACGAGGTCCGTGTGTGCACCAACGGGCGGGAGGCGATGCACGCCTGGCAGGAGCTGTCGCGCGCCCGGCGGCCACCTCGCGGTCAGCGCCGCGCTGGTCAGGTACTGTTCGAGGAACGCGTGACCGGGCTGGAGACCAGCGTGGAGTCGGTCACGTTCGCAGGGCGGACGCACTTCTTCGGTGTGACTTCGACGTACCTGTGCGAGGCGACCACACGGGAAGAGGCGCACTCCTTCCCGCTGGGCCTGGGCGCCGATGTGTGGAACGAGGTGCAGGAGTGCGTGCGGCGCACGCTTAAGGCCATCGGGTACCGACAGGGGCCGGCCCATACCAGCGTGGTGATCACCGAGGACGGGCCGCGTATCACTAGCGTCGACACGCGGCCTCCGGATCCCGTGGTCTCCAAGCTGGTGGAGGAGGTCTGCGGAACGAACCTTTACCTGGATGCCCAGTTGCTCGCCCTAGGCCAACCCATCGCACCAGGCCGTCCCGACAGGGGGCCCGTCGGAGGTGCGGCCGCCGTGATCCTCTTCCCCGGCGAACCCGGCCGACTCATCGGCGTCGGCGGCCTCAGAGAGATTCACCAGCGCGGCGCGCGGATCAGCCTGCACCCGGAATTCGGCGGCAATCCGGGCACCCTACTGGACCCATCCACTTCTGTCGGCTTCGTCTTCGCGCACGCCGACAGCGCCGACAACGCGCTACGCAAGGCCAGGCGGGCCGCGTCCGTGATCCACATCGACACGCGCCGCGAACCCTGAAGACGGCGAACACGTCCTGGACACACCGAGAGCTGGAACAACATTTCCGCTTCCGTGGTCCTTTCACCTCTCCCTTCCCGAAAGGTTCCCCCATGGCTGATGAGCAGGTCCGCAGGGCACAGAAGTGGGTCAACGAGAAGTATGGCGACGTCTCCGGTTACAAGCGCTGCCCAGAGGACGGACGCACCGGATGGGCCACCATGTACTCACTCATCATGGGCCTCCAACATGAACTTGGCATCAGTCCCGTCGTGGCGAGCTTCGGGCCTGGTACCTACTCGAAGTTTGCCGCGCTCGGCGACATAGGATTCAACTGGGACAAGAACCGCAACATCACGGCCATCCTCCAGTTCGGCCTGTGGTGCAAGGGCTACTGGGCCGTCGAACCCGGCAGCGAGGGATGGTTCACCGGCGTCACCCGGGCTGCCGTGGAGAAACTGCGTGCCGACATGGGCATCGGCGGTGAGGGAGTCATCAACGCCAAGCTCGCCAAAGCCATCCTCAACATGGACGCCTACGTGGTCGTCGCAGGCGGCACGGACGGCGTCCGGGAGATCCAGCGATGGCTCAACAGCCGCTACTGGCAGAAGAGTGCCTACAACATCGGCCCCTGCGACGGCGTCTACTCCCGAGATGTGCAGAGGTCACTCATGATCGCCCTCCAGTACGAACTGGGTCTGTCGTCGCCCAATGGAAACTTCGGGCCGGGCACTCAGGCGGGTCTGAAGGGACACACCCTCTCCCAGGGCGACTCCGGCGTCTTCGTGCAGCTCTTCTCCGCCGCATGCCTCTTCAACTCCCCGACCTACGACGCCAAGGGCAAAGCGGTCACCACCTCGTGGCGAACCGGTTACGACGCTAAGCTCGTCGAGTGGGTCAAGATCTTCCAGCAGTTCAACAGGCTCGACGACAACGGCCATGGCGACTACCAGACCTGGGCACAGCTTCTGGTCTCCATGGGCGACCCGGACCGACACGCGACTGGTTCCGACACCCGGTTCGAGATCACCGACTCCCGGGCCAAGTGGCTGAGGTCCCACGGCTACGAGGTCGTCGGCCGCTACCTCTACGACCCGCCCGGCTCCGACCTCGACAAGGAAATCAAGCCGGGGGAACTCGACACCATCTTCCGCAATGGGCTCAAGGTCTTCCCAATCTTCCAGGATAATGCCCGTCGGCTGGACGACTTCTCCTATAACCATGGGTACCAGCACGGTCTCAAGGCCCACGACCTGGCGTCCGGCTACGGCTTCAACCGCGGCACCACCATCTACTTCGCCGTCGACTACGACGCCACTCAGGAAGGCATCGACGGCCAGCCGAACGGGGTCGTCACTTACTTCCACGGCGTCCAAGCTGCGCTCGCCAGCAGGGGAAAGAAGTACAACCACGGTGTCTACGGGTCGCGGAACGTCTGCATCAACGTCACTGACAAGACGTTCGCCCGCTACTCCTTCGTATCCGGCATGTCCTGGGGATTCTCCGGAAACCTCGGCTTCCCGATCCCCAGGAACTGGTCCTTCAACCAGATCAAGGAATTCAAGGTCACCAACGGATCCGACACGTTCGACCTGGACCGCGATGTCATATCCGGAGCGGACCCGGCCGTATCGTCGGTGAACGGAAAGACCGGTCCGGCTGACGACTTCATCAACTACGTTCAGCGGCTGTACGACATCGCGGTCGCCTATGGCTCATCCGACCGCAGCCCGTCCCAGCTGGTGATGGAGTACATCCGCCATCGTGAGTACGGCAGCAAGGATCTTCTCAACCAGCTGGGATGGTGGTACCTCATAGGCGGCTTCGACGAGGACTTCGTGAAATACGCCAACTCCAAGGGCATGAGCGTCATGAAGGCATTCAAGGACCCGTTCACGGGATACGAGCTGGGTGCTGAGCACATGATGGCCACCTGTAATGCCCACTACCTGACGGACCAGCCTTCGAACAAGAAGGCGGCCAACGGAGGTGACGTAGGCGGCTGGGCCGGTGACCTGATGACGTTCTGGGCCGACTGGCGCAACTCGGAGGAACAGTACGCCGACCCTTTGAAGTTCTGCCACGACAAGCTCGCCGTTCCCGGTGTCGCCTCCACCTTCGGCTTCAGCGACCTCATCGAAGACGCGGACGGCTACCTCATCGCCCGAGCCGTCCGCGGGGGCAAGAACATCGCCCAGGCCGTGCGCGATCACTACAACGGCGGCGGGGGGCTGCGCCGTTTCAACAACTTCCTGACCGGCCGCTGGGGCAACGCCTCCGACTGCAAGATGTCGGCACACAACGCACTGACCGCCACCGACGCCACACTCGGCATCGCACGCAAGCAACTCATCAGCTATAGCGGTGCTGTGCTTCCCTCCGTTTACCAGAACGCCCCCGGCGGATTCGACAAGCTGCAGCGCTTCGAGCAGGGTTTCGTCGACGCCCTGCTGGCACGCATGGGAATGGAGACCCGAAGCCTGTCCACGCTCAGCTCCAACCATGAGAAGTATCTGAGGGCGGCGGGCTCCCGGGCGACCGCCAGCAGCCGGTAGCCGCATCATGGCGGACCGTAGTCTCATCGCACTCATGGCCGTGCTGGGCCTCGCCGTGTGGACGGTCGTGGGTATCGGAAGCATCGTCCTGACGGTTAAGGGATGTCTCCTCAGAGCATGGGGACGTCCTCGCTGGTGGATCCAGGCCGCCTGCGCATTCACGTTCACTGGAACCGTGGCGTGGGTGTCCGGACTGTTCTCCCAGTCCGGTCTCATGGGCAAAGAGGATGCATGCCGACTGGACGGCGCCGACTATGACAGCGGGTTCGCCGAAGCACACTCCGGCGACTCCCGGCAACTGTTTCCGCTGCACGACTGGTGCAGCGCCCACCACGATCTGGTTCCCGCATGGGTCAACCCCACCGTTGTGATCTGTGCCGCCCTCGCGCTCCTCGCCGCCTTGGGAGCGGTGTGGGTGGCCATCGACAAAAGGACACGCTCTTGACACAGCTCATCGGCCGGCGTCGCGTACTCGCCGTCGGCGGCGGAATCGCAACCGCCCTCGCCACCCTGCCATCCACACAGGTTTTCGCTGCTCCGAGGACGGCGAAGACACCTGGGGATCACCGTTGGGCCAAAGACACGTCGGCCAACGGCTGGCCCGTACTGGCAGAGGCCCAGACGTTCGGCATCGAGGGAAGCGACCAGAAGGTTCGCCTGGCACAGGGCGACGCGGCGACCGTCCTGCTGCACGTCGCACGCCGCTGGAACTATGAGATCGACCAGCTCCGCAGCGGCGACGTCCACGGCTTCACCGGCGACCGGAGGATCCAGGAGAACTACGAGTCGAACCACCTGTCCGGCACCGCGATAGCGATCCGCCCGCACGCCTACCCGGTCGGCCCCCAGGGCGGCCTATACCCGCATGAGCTGGTCGTCGTACGCGACATCGTGGCCGAGTTGGACGGCGTCGTCGTGTGGGGGGGTGATCTGAGGACACCGAAGGAGTCCCACTTCCAGATCGCCTGCACACCGGGCCACCCGAGGCTGAAGGGCGTCGCCCGGAAGATCCGCGGCTGGGACGAGGGGCCCGGCGATGAGGGAGCAGGCACGGTGGACGCGTTCGACGCCACGCGTATGAAGAGAGCGCGCGCGTTCGCAGCCAACGGGGCCTCGGAAGATTTCAAGTCCAGTGAGACGGTCGTGACGCCATGAGGTTTGTGGTGCGGGTTCTCTGCGCTTGGCCGGGTCGTTGATCCATGCCTGCTGGGGTATCCGGGGTGGTCGGGGGCGGCGGCCGAAGCGTTCGGGGTGGCGGGCGTATGCGTCGGCGAGGGTGACGGCGCGCTGGTCGCGGACCTCCTCGGCGGTGCCGAAGTGCACGCTGGCGGGCGTGTGCCAGCCGATGCCCGAATGCCGGTGCTCGTGGTTGTAGTACGCGATGAACGCGTCGAACCACTCGCGGGCATGGGCCAGCGAATCGAACCGTTCGGGGTAGTCGGACATGTACTTCGTGGTCTTGAAGTGGGCCTCGCTGTAGGGGTTGTCGTTGGAGGTCTTCGGCCGCGAGTGCGACCGGGTGACGCCGAGGTCGATCAGCAACTGCGAGACCTTCTTCGAGGTCATCGAGGTGCCACGGTCCGCGTGCACGGTCCCGGGCACGATGCCGTTGCGGGCGATGGTCTCGCGGATCAACTCCTCGGCCCGCACGGATGATTCGGCCCGCTCGACGGTATGGCCGACGACGTAGCGGCTGAAGATGTCGAGGATGACGTAGGCGTGATACCAGACGCCCTTGGCCGGTCCGGCCGCCTTGGTGATGTCTCAGGTGAACACCTGCGAGGGTGCGGTGGCGACCAGCTCGGGCACCGCCTTGGCCGGGTGGGTGGCCTGGCGGCGGCGCTCGCCGGACTGCCCCTTCTCGCGCAGGATCCGGTACATCGTGGAGACGGAGCAGTGGTAACGCCCGGCATCCAGCTCGCGAGCCCAGATCTGGGCGGGCGGCAGCTCGGCGTACTCGCCCGAGTTCATCAGCTCCAGGACCGCGGCCCGTTCGTCGACCGTCAGAGCCGAGGGCTGGACCTGCGGTTTCCTGGGCTTTCGTTCCGCTGGGGGCCGCCGCCGGCGGTAGTGGGTGGCCCGGGAGCGGCCGGTCAGCCGGCACGCGGCAGTGATGCCCAGCGCGTCCTCGACGCCGGCGAAGGCATCGTCGGTGACCGGGGCGGCGGCAGCGCTCAGTCCGCGCCCTCGGAGATCATTTCCAAGAGCGCGGAAGCTTTTCCCATGACTTCCAGCGCGGCCTTGTTGCGGGCCAGTTCCTTCTCCAGTCGTTCCACCTGGCGGCGCAGCTTCTCGTTCTCCGCCTCGGCAGCCGGCTTCTTCGGCCTCGCCGGGCTCGTGCGCTGGTCGACCAGCTTCTCCAGGGCCCCGGCGTCCCGCGCGGCCCGCCATTCCTTGACGTGCGAGTGGTACAGCCGCTCGCGGCGCAGGACCGCGCCCTTCTCGTTCTTGGGCGCGGCGTCGTACTCGGCCACGATCCGCAGCTTGTACTCGGGACTGAACGTGCGGCGCTTCGGCCGGGGCGCCGGGTCGGATCCGGCGGGGGTGGTGCTGGTCATGAGGGGATGGTTCTCCTGTCGTGCCCTCTCAGGCTAACCCGACGAAGCGGGATGTCTCACCCAAGGCTGGCAGAGAGGGGCCCAATTTCAGCAGGTAGGCGCCGCTGCCGGAGGATCGCGTCCCGCAGAGTGGTGTAACGGCGAGCACCACTACCGCCCCTCGGCACCAAGCGCGTCACGTGATGGCGCGTGAGTGCACATCGGGCACACAGGGGAAGGGGTCGCGGGCTTCGTCGCTGGAGTCGTACGTTGTGAGAGGCTGGGCCGCATGAACCGGTTGGCTGGTGCGACCTCGCCTTATCTTCTTCAGCATGCGGACAACCCGGTCGACTGGCGGCCCTGGGAGCCGGAGGCGTTCGAGGAAGCACGGCGGCGCGACGTCCCCGTGTTCCTGAGCGTCGGCTACAGCGCCTGCCACTGGTGCCACGTCATGGCGCACGAGTCGTTCGAGGACGACGACACCGCCGCGTACATGAACAGGCACTTCGTGTCGGTCAAGGTGGACCGCGAGGAGCGGCCCGACGTGGACGCGGTCTACATGGAGGCCGTGCAGGCCGCCACCGGGCAGGGCGGCTGGCCCATGTCGGTGTTCATGACGCCGGACGGGGAGCCGTTCTACTTCGGCACCTACTTCCCGCCCGAGGCGCGCCACGGTATGCCGTCCTTCCGCCAGGTGCTCGAAGGCGTGCACCGTGCCTGGACGAGCCGGCGGGACGAGGTGGGCGAGGTCGCGGGGAAGATCACCCGGGACCTGGCCGGCCGGGAGCTGGAGCTGGGCACCGGGGACTCCGGGACGCCCACCGAGGAGACCCAGGCCCTGGCCCTCCTCCAGCTGACCCGGGACATCGACCCGGCGAGCGGCTGGTTCAAGGGGGACACCAAGTTCCCGCCGTCGATGGTCGTCGAGTTCCTGCTGCGCCACCACGCGCGGGCCGGTTCCGTGGCCGCGTTGGAGATGGCGGAGGGGCTGTGCGGCGCGATGGCCCGTTCGAGCCTGTACGACCAGGTGGGAGGCGGCTTCCACCGGTACGTCCTCACACCGAGGGCCCACGGCCCCCTGGTGCCCCACTTCGAGAAGATGCTCTACGACAACGCCCTGCTGTGCCGGGCGTACACGCATCTGTGGCGGGCCACCGGGGCGGAGTCCGCGCGGCGGGTGGCGGTGGAGACGGCCGAGTTCATGGTGCGGGAACTGCGCACCGCCGAGGGCGGGTTCGCCTCCGCGCTGGACGCCGACAGCGACGACGGCACCGGCCGGCACGTCGAGGGCGCCTACTACGTGTGGACCCCCGCCCAGCTCGCCGGCGTCCTCGGAGCCGAGGACGCCGGACTGGCCGCCCGCTGCTTCGGCGTGACCGAGGAGGGCACCTTCGAGCAGGGCGCGTCCGTGCTGCGACTCCCGCAGCAGGACGGCGTGTTCGACGCCGGGAGGGTCCGCTCCGTCAGGGAGCGCATGCTCGCGGCGAGGGACCGGCGTCCCGCGCCCGGCCGGGACGACAAGGTCGTCGCCGCCTGGAACGGCCTCGCGGTCGCCGCGCTGGCCGAGACCGGCGCCTGCTTCGCACGCCCGGACCTCGTCGAGGCCGCCGTGGGCGCAGCCGACCTGCTCGTCCGGGTCCACCTGGACGACCACGGCCGCCTCACCCGGACCAGCCGGGACGGCCGGGCCGGCGCCAACGCGGGCGTCCTGGAGGACTACGCCGACGTCGCCGAGGGCTTCCTCGCCCTGGCCGCGGTCAGCGGCGAGGGTGTCTGGCTGGACTTCGCCGGGCTCCTTCTCGACCATGTGCTGGCCCGCTTCACCGACGAGGAGTCGGGCGCGCTGTACGACACGGCCGTCGACGCCGAGCGGCTGATCAGGCGGCCCCAGGACCCCACCGACAACGCCGCGCCCTCCGGCTGGACCGCCGCCGCCGGCGCCCTGCTCGGCTACGCCGCGCACACCGGGTCCGAGCCCCACCGCACCGCCGCCGAAAGGGCGTTGGGCGTGGTGAAGGCGCTCGGCCCGCGCGTGCCCCGGTTCATCGGCTGGGGGCTTGCCGTCGCCGAGGCGCTGCTGGACGGGCCGCGCGAGGTCGCCCTGGTCGGCTCCTCGCCCGACGACCCGGACGCCCGTGCCCTGCACCGGACCGCGCTGCTGTCCACCGCGCCCGGCGCCGTCGTGGCGTACGGCGTGGCCGGCAGCGACGAGTTCCCGCTGCTCGCCGGGCGCCCGCTGGTGGACGGCGGGGCCGCGGCGTACGTGTGCCGGGGCTTCACCTGCGACGCCCCGGCCACCGGCCCGGAGCGGCTGCGGGCGGCCCTCGGCGGCTGACGCGGCCGGCGTCCGCCCCGTGCGTGGGGGCCCGCGACGGCGCGGCCCGGCTCCGGGCGGCGGGGCCGGCCGGGCGCCCGCTCCGCCGCGGTGCTCAGCCTCGCCGGACGCGCCGGCTCAGGGCGCCTTCGACGATGGCCTCCAACTGGTCGTGGTGGGCGCCCTTCCAGTAGGCGCGGCCGCAGTCCGCGCACCGCGCGAAGACGTCGTACGAGCGCCTGGTGCCGTGTTCGAGCTGGTCGGCGACCTCGTCCTTGGTGGCCTCCCGGAGCGGTCCGTTGCAGGCGGTGCAGCGGGTCCAGGGGGCGAGTTCGGGGTCGAAGCGGTCGAGGACGTCGCGGAGCTGGTCGTCGGGGCGGGTGCTGTAGACGTAGGCGCCGGCCCACAGCTCCCGGCGGCGCAGCAGGCCGCGGTCGCGACTGAGCAGGACGCGCCGCTCGGTGGCGGAGCGGGTGGCGAGCGCGGGGTCGCCGATGTCGGTGGACTCGTAGGCCGTGTCCACACCGAGCAGGCGCAGCCGCCGGGCGAGGGTGCCGAGGTGGACGTCGAGCAGGAAGCGCAGGGGGGCGCCGGGGACCTGCTGGGGGCGGGGGACGGGGCGCACGGTCACGGACTCGCCGTGCGCCGGTATGTGCCCGGGGAGTACCTCCCCGCCGTCCACGAGCAGGGTGCCGACCTCGGTCAGGGGGATGCCGAGGGACTCGACGACATGGCCGAGCGTGGAGACTCCGTCCACGGCGAGGGGGGTGGTGTCGCCTCGGCGGTGGTGCGGGACGAACACGGCGAGTTCGGGGCTGACGTGGATGCGGATCTCGCTGGCGCTCACGGGGTCAGCATGGCATGCCTGCGCCGGCTCGGCTGAGGGGTTTTCGGCGGGGCCGGGGCCGGGGCCGGGCCGGGGCGGGGCACGTCGGGCCGGGGTGCGTCGGTGGCCGGCCGCGCGTGCGGTGCGGCCTCTCGTGCGGTTCTCCGCGCCCCTGGGCCGGCCCGCCGTGTGGAGGCGCCGCACCGTTGCGGCCGGGTGCGCGGTTGCTCGCGTCCCCGGGTGGGGTGCGGCCGGGTGCGCGGCCGCCGGGGACCCGGGCCCGGAGGGGCGTCGGGGGGCAGGGGGTCAGGGGGGCCAGGGGGGTCAGGGGGGTCAGGGGGGTCAGGGGGGTGGGGCGGGGAGGTCGTGGACGGTCAGGTGCCAGAGGCGGAGGGCGGCCCGGGAGAGGGAGAGCGGGGTGAGGGCGGACGCGGGGTCGGCCGTCGTCCGGGCGGTGAGGAGGGTGGTGAAGGCGAGGACCGCCAGGCACACGCTCACCGCGGCGCGTGTCCGGCGACGGGTGCCGGGGGACCCGCGACGGCGAGAAAGCGGAGTGGCCATGAAATGAGAGTAGCTTTCAAAAGCAACGTGCTGTCAATCTGCCGGGCCGCCGGTGCGCGAGAAACGGCCACGGTTCGGGTGAACCGTGGCCGGGAGGCGGGGGGCGGGGCTGTCAGGCGTGCTGGTAGGCGACCAGCGAGATGCCGACGTAGTGGACGACGAAGGCGGCCAGTGTGAACGAGTGGAAGACCTCGTGGAAGCCGAACCAGCGCGGCGAGGGGTTGGGCCGCCTGATGCCGTAGACCACGCCGCCCGCGCTGTAGAGGACGCCGCCCACGATGACCAGGACGAGTACGGCGATGCCGCCGCTGCGCATGAAGTCGGGCAGGAAGAAGACGGCCGCCCAGCCCATCGCGATGTAACACGGTGTGTACAGCCAGCGCGGGGCGCCGACCCAGAACACCCGGAAGACGATCCCGGCCGTCGCCGCGCCCCAGATCCCCCAGAGCAGCCACTGTCCCTTGGCGCCGGGCAGGAGCAGCAGGGTCAGCGGGGTGTAGGTGCCCGCGATGATCAGGAAGATGTTGGCGTGGTCGAGCCGGCGCAGCACGCCGTCCATCCGGGGGCTCCAGTTGCCCCGGTGGTACAGCGCGCTCACGCCGAACAGCAGACAGGCCGTGAGGACGTAGATCCCGCAGGCCACCCGGCCGCGCGGGGAGTCCGCCAGCGCGGTCAGGACCAGTCCCGAGACCAGGACGGCCGGGAACATGCCGAGGTGCAGCCAACCGCGGAGCCTGGGCTTGAGCGTGTGCAGCGGGTGCGACGGTGAGGGCGCGACGGAACCGCGGCCGGCGGCCGGCGAGTCCAGAGGCGCGTCGGTGGCGGACGCAGTCATGCGCCGCATCGTACCTACGGGTCCGTAAGTTACGGGTCAGTCCGACCGTCCCACACGCGAAGAGTGGCCATCATCTCATGGGCGTGCCCCCGGTCTTGGCGGCGAGCGCACCCCCGGCCGCGGTGACGGGCGTGCCCCGGCCCGGCCGTGCGTGCACGGCCCGTCCGCGTCGCGGGCGCGCCCCGGCCCCGCCGTGGGTGCGTCCGGGGCGGTGGTCACGGGCGGGCGTACGAGGTCACGTCGTGGAAGCCCCGGACGGGCCCGGGGGCGGGCGCCCGGCTCCGGGGCGGGTGCTCCTGCCCCGGCCGTGGGTGCGCCCCCGGTTCCGGGTGCCCGTCGTCCGCCGTCAGGGCAAAGGAATTCCTGCCGAACGTCATGTGGACGCAAAGATGCACCGCTACACGTGGCGATCCTCACTCCGCTCACCTGTGAGTCCCTCTGGACAGATGCGCGGTATCGTCGGATGATCAAATGAGTGCGGTCGGCACCGGATGAGCGCAGAACAGCATCCGGGTCGCGGCCCCCACGGGGCAGACAAGGACACAAAACCCTCACCTAGGAGCAATCGTGGCGCGAGACATCGCGGCTCCCTCCGTCGTCCCCACCCACCACCAGGAACTGGTCTCCTGGGTCAACGAGATCGCCGAACTGACGCAGCCGGACAACGTGGTCTGGTGCGACGGATCCGAGGCCGAGTACGAGCGCCTCTGCGAGGAACTGGTCGCCAAGGGGACCTTCAGGAAGCTCGACCCGGTCAAGCGCCCGAACTCCTACTACGCCGCCTCCGACCCCACCGATGTCGCCCGCGTCGAGGACCGCACCTTCATCTGCTCCGAGAAGGAGGAGGACGCCGGTCCCACCAACCACTGGAAGGCCCCCGCCGAGATGCGGGAGATCTTCGCCGGTGACAAGGGACTGTTCCGCGGCTCCATGAAGGGCCGCACCATGTACGTCGTCCCCTTCTGCATGGGCCCGCTCGGCTCGCCGCTGTCCGCGATCGGCGTCGAGATCACCGACTCCGCCTACGTCGCCGTCTCCATGCGCACGATGACCCGCATGGGGCAGCCCGTCCTCGACGAGCTCGGCTCCGAGGGCTTCTTCGTCAGGGCCGTCCACACCCTCGGCGCCCCGCTGGAGCCGGGCGAGCAGGACGTGCCCTGGCCCTGCAACCGGACCAAGTACATCTCCCACTTCCCGGAGACCCGGGAGATCTGGTCGTACGGCTCCGGCTACGGCGGCAACGCCCTGCTCGGCAAGAAGTGCTACGCCCTGCGCATCGCCTCCGTCATGGCCCGCGACGAGGGCTGGCTCGCCGAGCACATGCTCATCCTGAAACTGACCCCGCCGTCCGGCGAGTCCACGTACGTCGCCGCGGCCTTCCCGTCCGCCTGCGGCAAGACCAACCTGGCCATGCTGGAGCCCACCGTGCCCGGCTGGACGGTCGAGACGATCGGCGACGACATCGCCTGGATGCGCTTCGGCGAGGACGGCCGTCTGTACGCCATCAACCCCGAGGCCGGCTTCTTCGGCGTCGCGCCCGGCACCGGTGAGCACACCAACGCCAACGCGATGAAGACGCTGTGGGGCAACTCCGTCTTCACCAACGTCGCGCTCACCGACGACGGCGACGTGTGGTGGGAGGGTATGACGGAGGAGACCCCGGCCCATCTGACGGACTGGAAGGGCAACGACTGGACGCCCGCCTCCGGGACCCCGGCCGCGCACCCCAACGCCCGCTTCACCGTCCCCGCCGCGCAGTGCCCGATCATCGCGCCCGAGTGGGAGGACCCCCGGGGCGTGCCGATCTCCGCGATCCTGTTCGGCGGCCGCCGGGCCTCCGCCGTGCCCCTGGTGACGGAGTCCTTCGACTGGAACCACGGCGTCTTCCTCGGCGCCAACGTGGCCTCCGAGAAGACCGCCGCCGCCGAGGGCAAGGTCGGCGAGCTGCGCCGCGACCCGTTCGCCATGTTGCCGTTCTGCGGCTACAACATGGGCGACTACATGGGCCACTGGGTCGAGGTCGCCAAGGGCAGGGACCAGGCGAAGCTGCCGAAGATCTACTACGTCAACTGGTTCCGCAAGAACGACGAGGGCGCCTTCGTGTGGCCCGGCTTCGGCGAGAACAGCCGCGTGCTGAAGTGGATCGTCGAGCGCCTGGACGGCAAGGCCGACGGCGTCGAGACCCCGATCGGGGTGCTGCCGACCCGGGCGGCCCTGGACACCGACGGCCTGGACCTGTCCGACACCGACCTGGACTTCCTGCTCACCGTCGACAAGGACGTGTGGCGCGAGGAGGCCGCCCTGGTGCCCGAGCACCTCAACACCTTCGGCGACCACACGCCGAAGGAGCTGTGGGACCAGTACCGCGCTCTGGTCGAGCGCCTGGGCTGACACCCGCACCGCACGGGCGACGCTCCTCGGCCCGCAGCCGAGGAGCCGGCGCCCCCACGATCCCCCGCGGCCGGCCCCGATGGGAGCCCTGACCAGTGATCGTCACGGCCGGCCGCGGGCGGCGGCACACCGTCACGAACCGTGGCCCCGCACAATGGCGTGCGGGGCCGTGCTGCCGTCTCCGCACACCGGAGGACATGCCGCTGCGAGGGGCACGCCGGGACCGGTGCAGGACCGGACGGACCGGTGCAGGACCGGACGGACGGTGCAGGACCGGACGGGTCCCGGCGCTCCACGGCCTTCCGGGCCGGCCGGCGACGACCCCGGCTCTCAGGCGATCGAGTGCGTCCCCGCGTCCTGCGCGCCCTCAGGGTGCGAAGCCGCTGGTACAGAGCGCCTCGGTCCGGGTCCGGCGTCCGGGGCCGGAGCGCAGGCTGTGGCGCCCGGTCCGCGCGTCGCTGCGGTCGCACGCGGACCGGGGCCGTTCGAGGAGAGCCCGTGAGCGGTGCCCGGCCCGCGCGCGGGCCGGGCACCCCGGGGCTCAGGGGAGGGCGGGTTCCCGCAGGGCCGCGGTGTGGGCGTCCATGCGCTGGGCGGCCAGGATGGCCGCGGCCGTGTCCGCCCGGGACGCGGCGACGAGCAGAGCCCGGCCGGCCAGGGTGTGGGCGCGGCGGTGCAGCGCGACCGGGTCGCCCGTGGCGGGCGCCTTCGCGCGGGACGGCGCCGTGCCGCCCCTCAGCCGCGCCACCTGTTCGGCGAGGCGGTCCGCCGCCGGGTCCAGGTCGGCTCCGGGAGTCAGGGCGCGCAGCTCGTCGGTGACGGCGAGCAGTGCGGCGAGGTGGCCTGCGAGCTGGATGTCCAGTTCCTCCTCGCGGGTGCGGTGCGGGAAGTCCCGGGACGGGCCGGCCATCGAGTTGGGCACGGACCTGCGGGGCGGGCCGGTGCGGATCTGTTCGTACATGGATGGCCTCCTGTGTCTACAGAAGTCATCCTACCTTGGATCGAGTCTAAAGTTGAGGGAAGTGGGGAGAAGGGGACGGGAAAGCCGTCCGCACGGCCCGCACGGACGGCTCCGGGTCACGGCTGGCCGTAGCCGTCCAGGAAGTTCCCTATGCGCTCGATCGCCTCGGTCAGGTCCCGGGCCGTCGGCAGGGTCACCACGCGGAAGTGGTCGGGCTCGGGCCAGTTGAAGCCGGTGCCCTGGACGACCATGATCTTCTCGCGGCGCAGCAGGTCCAGGACCATCTGCCGGTCGTCCTTGATCTTGAAGACCGCCGGGTCCAGGCGCGGGAAGAGGTACAGCGCGCCCTTCGGCTTCACGCACGAGACGCCCGGGATCTGGGTCAGCATCGCGTGCGCGACGTCCATCTGCTCCTTGAGGCGGCCGCCCGGCAGCACCAGGTCGTTGATCGTCTGGCGTCCGCTGAGGGCGGCGACCACCCCGTGCTGGCCGGGCATGTTCGCGCACAGCCGCATGTTCGCCAGGATCGTCAGGCCCTCGATGTAGGAGTCGGCGTGGGTGCGCGGGCCCGAGACCGACATCCAGCCCACCCGGTAGCCGGCCACCCGGTACGCCTTCGACATGCCGTTGAAGGTGAGGGTCAGCAGGTCCGGGGCCACCGAGGCGGTCGGCACGTGCGTGGCGCCGTCGTAGAGGATCTTGTCGTAGATCTCGTCCGAGCAGACCAGCAGGTTGTGGCGGCGGGCGATGTCGGTGAGGCCCTCGATCATCGCCCGGTCGTAGACCGCGCCGGTCGGGTTGTTCGGGTTGATGATCACGATCGCCTTGGTGCGGTCGGTGACCTTGCGCTCGATGTCGGCCAGGTCCGGCATCCAGTCGGACTGCTCGTCGCAGCGGTAGTGCACCGCCGTGCCGCCGGACAGGGACACCGCGGCCGTCCACAGCGGGTAGTCCGGTGCGGGCACGAGCACCTCGTCGCCGTCGTCCAGCAGGCCCTGCATCGCCATCACGATCAGCTCGGACACGCCGTTGCCGATGAAGACGTGCTCGACGTCCGTCTCGATGCCGAGGGTCTGGTTGTGCATCACGACCGCGCGGCGTGCGGCCAGCAGGCCCTTCGCGTCGCCGTAGCCGTGCGCGGTGGAGACGTTGCGGAGTATGTCCTCCAGGATCTCCGGCGGGCACTCGAAGCCGAAGGCGGCCGGGTTGCCGGTGTTGAGCTTGAGGATGCGGTGGCCCGCCGCCTCAAGCCGCATGGCCTCCTCGAGAACCGGCCCCCGGATCTCGTAACAGACGTTGGCGAGCTTGGTCGACTGGATCACCTGCATGTGAGCGAGCTTACGGCCCGGTAACGCTTCGCGCGTGGTGTTTTCCGACACGCGAGACAACGCGTCTCCTCCGGCCGGGGTGCCGCCCCGGTCCGCGGGCCCGCACGTCCCGGCATGCCGAGATATGTCTGGACACCGTCAACGCCGCCGCTCCGGGGAGCCGTTCCGTGGCCGGAATCGGCTCCTTGTCCCCTCTCGTGTCCGCACTAACAATGCGCATGACAACCACGCGGGCGGCCGGACGACCTCCGGCAGCTCGCGCCCACAGAGGGGACCCCCACATGAACAAGCCTCTCCTCGCCGCGCTCGCCGCCCTGGTGATCACCGGGGCGGGTGCGGCGCCCGCACTCGCCGCCGCGGAGCCGGCCGGCCCCGCGGCACCGGCCGCCGCCCAGCAGGCCCGGGGCGCGGCCACCGCGGCCCCCGCCGGACAGGCCCCGGACACGGCGCCCGCGCTGCGGGCCGTCTCCTTCGCCGGCACCGTCGCGCTCAGCAACTGCTCCGGCTCGGTCGTCCGCATGCCCGGCTCCACCGACGGCGACCCCGCGCTCGTGCTCACCAACGGCCACTGCCTGGAGACCGGCTTCCCCGACCCCGGCGAGGTGATCGTCGACCAGCGCTCCAGCCGCTCCTTCGGCCTGCTGAACTCCTCCGGCACCCGCGTCGGCACCCTGCGCGCCGCCAAGGTCGCCTACGCGACGATGACCGACACCGACGTCACCGTCTACGAACTCACCCGCAGCTACGCCTCCATCCGCGCCTCCTACGGCATCGACGCGCTCACCCTCGACGCCGTCCGGCCGGCCGCGGGCACCCCGATCAGTGTCGTCTCCGGCTACTGGAAGCGGATCTACACCTGCTCCGTCGACGGCTTCGCCTACCGCCTCCGCGAGGGCGGCTGGACCTGGAAGGACTCCGTCCGCTACACCTCCTCCTGCAACACCATTGGCGGCACCTCGGGCTCGCCGGTGGTCGACCGGAACACCGGCCGGGTCGTCGCCGTCAACAACACCGGCAACGAGGACGGCGGGCGCTGCACCCTGAACAACCCCTGCGAGGTCGACGAGGCCGGCGGCATCACGGTCCGCCAGGGCATCAACTACGCCCAGCAGACCTACCCCCTGACCGACTGCTTCGGCCTCGGCAACAAGCTCGACCTCTCCGCGGCCGGCTGCACCCTGCCCAAGCCCTGACGGCCCTGACGGCCCTGACGGCCCTGACGGCTCTGGCGGCCCTGACGGCCCTGACGGCCCTGACGGCCCTGACGGCTCTGACGGCCCTGAGCACCCTGACGGCCGCACCGCCCTGACGGCCGCACCGCCCCGGCCGGCTCCTACACCGGCGTCCGCCGTACCGACCGTCCCGCCAGCACGGCCGTGCGGCGGCCGCCGTCGATCACGAACCGGCCGTCGACCAGGACGTACGGGATGCCGGTCGGCAGCGTGCGCGGCCGCGCGTACGTGGCGCCGGCCGCGACCGTGGCCGGGTCGAACAGCACCAGGTCGGCGCGGTAGCCCTCGCGCACCAGCCCGCGGTCCGGCAGTCGCAGCCGGGCCGCGGGCCGCGCGGTGAGGCGGGCCACGCACTCCTCCAGCGTGAGCACGCCCAGCTCGCGGACGTACCGCCCGAGATAGTGCGGGAACGTGCCGTAGGCCCGCGGATGCGGCCTGCTGCCCCGCAGGATGCCGTCGGAGCCGCCGGTGTGCACCCGGTGGCGCATGATCGCGCGCACGTTCTCCTCGTGCCCGACGTGCTGCAGGATCGTCGGCCCGAGCCGGTCCGCCAGCAGCAGCCGCCGAGCCGTCGCCCACGGCGTCTCGCCGCGCGCGTCCGCCGACTCGCGCACCGTACGCCCGACGTACCCGTCGAACGCCGGATCGGCGACCCCGGAGATCTCGACCGTCCCCCACTCCACCGGCACCCCGTGGCAGCCGTCCGCGCCGACCACCTCCAGCTCGTGCCGGATCCGTTCGGCGGTCCCCTCGTCCGCGAGCCGGGCCAGCACCGCGTCCGGGCCGCCCTCGCTCGCCCAGCCCGGCAGCAGCGCCGCCAGCGTGGTGCTGCCGGGGGTGTACGGGTAGCTGTCGAGGCTGATGTCGGCGCCCGCGTCCAGCGCCTCGTCCAGCAGCGCCAGCAACTCGGGGGCCCGGCCCCGGTTCACCCCGAAGTTCAGGGTGGCGTGCGCCAGGTGCAGCGCGCAGCCCGCCGTCCGGGCCAGCTCCACCATCTCCGCGTACGCCGCGAGCGCCCCGGCGCCGTAGGAGCGGTGGTGCGGGCAGTAGTAGCCGCCGTACGACGCCACCACCCGGCACAGTTCGGCCAGTTCGGCGTCCGGGGCGTACATGCCCGGCGTGTACGTCAGCCCCGACGACAGGCCGACCGCCCCCTGCCGCAGGCCCTCGGCGACCAGCCGCCGCATCCGGTCCAGTTCCTCGGGCGCCGCCGGGCGGTCCTCCCAGCCGACGGCCAGCGCGCGGACCGTGCCCTGCGGCACCAGGTAGGCCGCGTTGACGGCGACGCCCTCGTCCAGGCGGTCCAGGTATCCGCCGACCGACCGCCAGTCGAAGTCGATGTCGTCGCCGTACCCGTTCCAGCCGGTGATCGCCCGGCGCACCTGGTGAAGGGTGCGGTCGTCGACCGGCGCGTACGACAGCCCGTCCTGCCCGACGACCTCCAGGGTCACCCCCTGCGCGGCCTTCGCGCTGTGGTCCGGGTCGCGCAGCAGGGCGAGGTCGCTGTGGGCGTGCATGTCGATGAAGCCGGGGGAGAGGACGAGGCCCGCCGCGTCCAGCGTCCGCCGGGCCGCGGGCCGCCGGCGGCCCGCGGCGGCCGTCTCCGGGACGACGGACGCGATCCGGCCGCCGTCGACCACGACGTCCGCCCGGTACACGGGCGCGCCGGAGCCGTCGGCCACGTCCGCGCCGCGGATCACCAGGTCGGTCATGGGTACCCCCGGGGGCAGGTCCGCGGACGGCCGGACGAAGGAAGGGCAGATGGCAGATGGAAGATGGAAGAAGGAAGGGAAGAAGGAAGGACGACGTGGCGGATCGGGGTGCGCGCACCCCGCGGCGGGGTGCGACGTGCCGGGGCGTACGTACCGGCCCGGGCGGGGCGGCGCGTGGTCGGGTCAGAAGAAGGTGCGGACGTAGTCCACGACCGTGCCGTCCTCCTCGGCCACCGGGATCAGCGGCCACTTGTCGAACGACGTGCACGGATGGGACAGTCCCAGCCCGACCCAGTCCCCGACCTCCAGATCCGCCGTGCCGTCGGTGCGCAGCCACGCGTGCTGGTCGGACAGGGCCGTCACCTCGATGCCGGTGGCCGGGCGCTCCGTGCCGTCGCGGCGCACCACCTGGGCGAGGGGCAGGCCGAGGTCGTACGCCGCGTCCCGCTTGCCCGCGTTGACGAAGGCCTGCCCGGCCGTGGGGCGGGAGACCACCTGGGTCCACAGGCGGAAGGCGGGTTCCAGGGCGCCCTCCTCGGGGATCCGGTTGAACGGGGTCAGCCTGCGGTAGTGCCCGTCGTCGTGCGAGACGTACGCACCCGAGCGCAGCAGCTTCAGCACCGGCCGGGACAGCTCCGGAATCCGGGCGAACCCGTCCGCCACCGCGTCGAACCAGGCGCTGCCGCCCGCGCTGACCACGATCTCGTCGGCGTCGGAGAACAGGCCGGCCCCGTCGAGGTCCGCCGCCAGCGCCACCAGCCGGCGCAGCCAGGCGCTCACCCGCTCCCCGGTGGCCTGCGGGACCTCGCCCTCGTAGCCCGCCACGCCGACCAGGCGCAGCGTGCCGGCGGCCGCGACCGCCTCGGCGACCTCCCGGCACTCCGCCTCCGTGCGCACGCCCGTCCGGGCCTCGGCGCCCGCCGCCAGCTCCACCACCACGTCCACCGGACGCGCGGCACCCGCCGGGGCCGCGTCCTTCAGGGCCGCGTCCATCAGGGCGACGCCGCGCTCGGAGTCGACGTACACGACGAGCCGGAAGTCCGGGTCCGCGGCCAGTTCGGCGGCGGTCCACGCCAGGGCCGCCGGGTCCACCAGCTGGTTGGCGAGGAACACCCGCCGCACCCCGAACGCCCGCGCCACCCGCACCTGGTGGGGCACGGCGAGGGTGATGCCCCAGGCGCCGTGCTCGATCTGCCGCCGGAACAGCTGCGGCGCCATCGTGGTCTTGCCGTGCGGGGCGAAGGCGAGGCCGTGCCGTTCGGCGTACGTCTCCATCAGCCGCAGATTGTGTTCCAGCCGCTCGGCGGACAGCGCCAGCACGGGGGTGGTGAAGCCGCCGGTGAAGAGGTTGCGGCGCTGCGCCGTCAGTTCGCCGACGGTGAGCCCGTCGGCGTCCGGGGGGAGGCCCTTGAAGCGGTGGTCCACCCGTTCCGCGGCCAGCCGGGCGACGGACTCCGAGCTCATGGAACCTCCCTGATCAGGCATGTTGCATCAGCTGCAACAGCCGTTGCGTATGGCGCTACTGGTGTCTAGCATCTCCGCCGACGCCGGGTCAACGACAGGATCAGCCGCGCGGACAGCTGCCGGCCGGCTGCCGATCAGCTGTCGGCCGGCACTGGTACCAGCGGCCGGATCAGTGCACCGACCCGCGTGGCCCGAGGAGCAGCGGCCCGAGGAGCATCCGAGCATCGTGACGGCCATCAAGCCCCTTCCCGACACCGCGGACACCGACACCGCCCGTGCCGGGACCGGGGGGACCGGAGCCGTGGACGCCGTCCCCGGGACCGTGGACGTCGTCGCCCTCGGCGAGTCCATGGTGGCGTTCCGCCCCGACCGCCCCGGCAGGCTGGCCGACGCGCACGCCTACCGGCGCGGGATCGGGGGAGCCGAGTCCAACGTGGCCTGCGCCCTGGCCGCCGCCGGGCACACCGCGCGCTGGGTCGGCCGGGTCGGCGCGGACGCCTTCGGCGACCACCTGGTGGACGCGGTCGCGGCGTACGGCGTCGACGTCACGGCCGTACGCCGCGACCCGGCGCGGCCGACCGGCGTGTACTTCCGCACGGCGGGAGAGCGCGGGACCGCAGCGCACGAGGTGGCCTACTACCGCGCGGGCTCCGCGGCCTCCGCCATGTCCGCCGGGAACACGGACGTCGGCGCCGCCCTGGCCGGCCGGGTGCTGCACCTGTCCGGCATCACCGCCGCGCTGTCGGCCGACTGCCTGGACCTGCTGCGGGAGCTCACCGCCCCCCGCGCCGGGCGCCCCCTGGTCTCCTTCGACGTGAACTTCCGCCCCGCACTGTGGCGGGGCCGCGACGGGGCCGGCGTCCTGCTGGAACTCGCCCGCCGCGCCGACCTCGTGTTCCTCGGCGCCGACGAGGCACGCCAGGCCTGGGGCCCGCTCGGCTCGCGCGCCGTCCGGGAGGCCCTGCACGGACCGGCGGCCGTCGTCGTCAAGCACGGCCCGGGCGGAGCGACGGCCCTCTGCCGGGATCCCGGCGGTCAGCCCGGCGGGGACCTCGACGAGCACCCCGGCGGGGACCCCGGAGAGGACCCCGGCAGCGTCGGCGGCGGTGCCGGCCGCCGTGGCCGCCACCGCCTCGTCACGCACGCGCGGGCGCCCCGTGTCGACGTCGTCGCCGCGGTCGGCGCCGGGGACGCCTTCGCCGCCGGGTTCCTCTCCGCCACCCTGCGCGGGCTCCCCGTCCGCGACCGGCTGCGGCACGGCCACCTGTGGGCGGCCGCCGCGCTCACCGCGCCCGGAGACCTCGCCGAGCCGCCCGCCCGCGACCTCGCCGACCGGCTCGCCGGGCTCGACGACGCCGCGTGGGAGACACTGCGACTCGGCCCCGGCTGGACCCGGGCCGGCCAGGCACCGTGAGGAGGGACCCACGCCATGAGCCAGACCGTCGACCGCGCGCTGAGCATCCTGCCGCTGCTCGCCGAGGGGCCGGCCGACCTGGGCCAGGTCGCCGCGCGCCTCGGCGTGCACAAGAGCACCGCGCTGCGCCTGCTGCGCACCCTGCACGAACACGGCCTGGTCCACCGCCAGTCCGACCAGCGCTACCGGCTCGGCGCCCGGCTCATCGGCCTCGCCCAGGAGGCGATGGAGAACCTCGACGTCCGCGAGATCGCCCATCCGTACCTGGTCCGCCTCAACGAGGAGTGCGGGCACACCGTCCACCTCGCGGTGTTCGAGGAGGGCGAGGTGCTCTACCTCGACAAGGTCGAGAGCCGCTACCCGGTGCGCATGTACTCGCGGATCGGCAGGCCCGTCGCCATCACGGTCGCCGCGGTCGCCAAGCTCCTGCTCGCCGACCTGCCCGAGCCCGAGCGCAGGGCGTTCGTGGAGAAGCTCGACTACCCCCTGTACACGGCCCGTTCGACACCACACCCGGCGGCGTACCTCAAGGAGCTGGCGAAGGTGCGCGAACAGGGCTGGGCCACCGACCTCGGCGGCCACGAGGAGTCCGTGAACTGCGTCGCCGCACCCGTCCGGGGTGCCGACGGCCGGGTCGCCGCCGCGCTGTCGGTGTCCGCGCCCAACGTCGTGGCCGGCGCCGACGAACTCCTCACCCTGCTCCCGCTGGTGCGCCGCACCGCGGACGCCGTCAGCGGCGAGTACTCCGGCAGAACCACCCCGGCCCAGGAAGTCACCCCATGACCGAGAAGACCGCGCTCACCCCGAAGACCCACACCGCCCCGCCCGCGACGTTCTCCCACGGCGTCCGCAAGGGCGCCATCCTCCAGGTGGCCGGCCAGGTCGGCTTCCGGCCCGCGACCGGCGGCCGGCCCCCGGCGCCCGCCGGTCCCGGCCTGCGCGAGCAGCTCCTGCAGACCCTCGACAACGTCCGGGCGGTCCTGGAGGAGGGCGGCGCCACCTGGGACGACGCGGTCATGATCCGCGTCTACCTGACGGACGTGGCGCACTTCGCCGAGATGAACGAGATCTACGACGCCTACTTCGCGGAGCAGCGGCTGACCGCCCCTCCGGCCGCCCGCACCACCGTCTACGTCGGCCTCCCGGCCGGGCTGCTCGTGGAGATCGACGCTCTCGCCGTCCTCGGCTGACACCGGGCACGCGCCGGTCCGGCCGGGCCGCCGGTCCGGTCCGGCGGCTGCCGGACACCCGATCGGACGGAGTCGTGTAACGAAGCGGGGGCTGACTGTCCTCCGCACAGGATCGTCGACCATACTGCTGCGCTGTGGAGCAGCGCATAGGTTCGAGCAGTCAGCCCCTGGACGCCGGAGTGAACCCGGCGCACATCCCCGGGCTCACGGCCCCCCTGCCCGAGAAGGCGCCGGAGGCCGGGCCCGAGGACGCGGTCCCGGACACCGATGCGGGTGCGGACGCGGTCGCGGACACGGGTGCAGCCGCGGACGCCGTGGCGGCGGAGACCGCCGCCGAGGAGGCGGAGGAGTTCGGCCCGGCCGACGGGGAGCCCGCCGACGCGGCCCCGGCCGACGGCCCGGTGTTCGAGGCCGCCGACCGGCGCGCGCGGATCGTCGCGGACGCCTCCGGGGTCCGGCTCGCCCTGGACGACCAGGAGTGCGAGTTCCGATGGGAGGAGATCGGCGCGGTGGAGACGGAGACCGCCCGGTTCGGCAGACTCTTCACGGTCACCGTCCACACCCCCGACCGCCGCTGGTACCCCATCGAGATCGAGGCCGCCTCCCGCGCCCGGCACGCCGAGTGGGACGCCCTCCTGGACGAGGTCCTGGACGCCTACTTCGACGACGGAGCCGACGGAGCCGACGGAACCGACGAAGCCGACGGGACCGACGGAGCCGAAGGAGCCGACGGAGCCGAAGGAGCCGAAGGAGCCCGTGGATCCGACGGCGCCGAGAGCGCCGAGAGCGCCGAGGACGCCGAGGACGCCGAGGACGCCGGAGGCGCCGGGGGCGCAGAGGCCGCCGAAGGGGCGGACACCGCTGACGGGGCGGACACCGCCGACACCACCGCCGGTCCGGAGGGCGACGGCCGGGACGGGTCCGCGGCCGGGTCCGGTACCGGGACCGGTACCGGGACCCGGACACCGGACGACTCCGCGGACCGGGCGGACGGCGCCCCCCGGCGGTAGGGACGGCGGCGCGGGGAGCCGCGCGGCTCAGCTGCAGTACTGCGCGGCCTTCCCGATCGACCGGTACATGCAGTCGGCGTTCTCCAGCAGTTGCAGCACCGCGTCCCGGTTGCGGGAGGTCTCCCGCTCGATGACCTCGTCGGGCGGGTAGAAGCCGCCGCCCCAACGGGACGTCGGATACATCTCGAAGGTGTATCCGAAGATCTTGTGCGCGCCCCACAGGTAGTCGTCGATCGACCCGTCCGTGATGTACAGGTCGCTGGACTGCTCCGGCGTGTAGCCGTTGCTGGCGGCCATCTTCCGCCCGACCGTGGCGAAGGCGTCGCGGTCGTCGGCCGTCATCCCGGTGGTGGTGTCGGAGTAGGTGTACCCGAAGGGCCACAGCACCAGTTCGCTGTAGGTGTGGAAGTCGATGCCCGCGGTGATCTGCTGCTTGCCGCCGACGACCCGGCTGCGCACGAAGTCCGACACCACCTTCACCTCGGGCGCGGACTCCGGCGCCGTACCCCGGTAGGTCTCCGAGGACGTCGAGCCCGAGGAGCCGCCGCAGCAGCCCCAGCGGTAGTCCCAGTTGCGGTTGAGGTCCGTACCGACGTACGAGGAACCGGAGTTGGGCTGGCGGTTCTTGCGCCAGGACCGGTAGGAGCCGGTGGCGATGTCGTACTCGCCGCCGTCGGGGTTGAGGTCGGGCACGATCCAGATCTCGCGGCTGTCCACCATGCCGGTGATCCGCGGGTCGCTGCCGTAGCCGGAGCCGAGTTCGCGCAGCAGGTACAGCGCCATCTCCACGGTGAGGTGCTCACGGGCGTGCTGGTGGTGGGTGAACAGCACCTCGGGCTCCGCCTCGTCGACCGCGACGTTGTCGCTGACCTTGATGGCGACGATGTCGCGGCCCTGGTAGGACGTGCCGATCACCCGCTTGCTCATGATGTCCGGGTGGGCGGCGAGGCGCTGGTCGATCTCCGCCGTCATCTCGGCGTAGTTGTGGTAGCGGGAGTCGGAGGACGGGAAGTCGTGGAGCCGTACCTCGTCGCCGGCGATCCGGCCGGAGGGGTCGGGGAGTGCCGTGACGTCGTAGCCCCGGGCGCGCAGCGTGCGGATCTGCGCCGCGCGGCCGGAGACGACCAGGCCCTCCTCGTCGGCCTCGTCGACGGTGACGCCCGCCGTCATGACGGCACTGCGCTCGGCGGCGGTGCTGTTGTGGACGTGGACCTCGTACTGCCGGACGGCGTCGGCGGCGGGGACGGGCCGGGCGGCGCTGTCGGCACTGGCACCGGTCAGTCCGGCCGAGACGGGGGCGGCGAGCGCGAGCGCCGTGACGGCGGCCAGCGCGGCGGTCCTGCGGGTGCCGCGGGCGCCCGGACCGCGCATGCGGAGTCGCATGAAGTCTCCTTGTGTCTCCAGGGATTCCGGGGTCTCCGGAAGGGGAGTGGAGCGGGGGGTGGTGCTTCGGTGCGACGTGCGCGGACCCTGCCCTCGGCGGTGGGGCCTGCCTGGGTGTGCCGGGCCGGGTCCGGGTGCGGGTGTGGGTGTGGCGCTCATGGTGCGGGCATGGCATGTTCGGGTCAATAGTGGGCCCGGGTGTGACGGCTCGTACGGTGCGTAAATCGGCCGCGGATTCTACGTGGACCTCTTGTCCGGTGGGGGAGTTGTGCACAAGTCCACTCGTTCGTGTGAGCCGGAGATGCGGAGGAGCGGAAGAAGGGACAGAGTGGCGGCCCCGGCCCGTCAGGCCTGGGGCACGTTGCGGGAGTCCCGTCCGGGCCCGCCCGCAGGGCGGACGGCGCTCCTTTCGGAACACGCCCCGGAACCGGTGGACGCGCGCGGCGACGGCTGCGGTCGGCGACAGCCGTAGCCCGCGGCTCCGGGGACCCGAGCGACTCCGTCCCCGGACGGCCCGGACTCCGGCGGCACCTGACCCGCCGGGGTCCGGAGCCGCCGTGGGGACCGTGTCGGGCCGTCGGCACCGTGCGGCCGTCTCGGGCCGCGGAGCAGGAGCGTTCGCGGAACGGGAGCGTTCGCGGAACGGGTGCCGGCCGTGTCACCGTCACATCACTGGTGCGTCTGCGTCTGCGTCCGCGGCGGCGCCACCTCCGAGGCCCCGTCCGCGCCGCCGCGTCAGGGCAGTGCGTGGACGTGCGGGCCCACGGCGTTCGACCAGGCGTGCCCGGCCGTGGCGTCCCAGTTGGTGGACCAGGTCATCGCGCCCCGCAGGTCGGGGTAGGTGCGAGAGGGCTTGAAGGAGCCGCAGCCGGTGCCCTTGGCCAGGCAGTCCAGGGCGTTGTTGACGACGGCCGGCGAGACGTAGCCGCTGCCCGCGCCGCGGGTCGAGGCGGGCAGGCCGAGCCCCACCTGGGACGGGGCCAGGCCGCCCTCCAGCTGGATGCAGGCGAGCGCGGTGAGGAAGTCCACCGAGCCCTGCGAGTACACCCTGCCGTCGCAGCCGAGCATCGAACCGCTGTTGTAGTACTGCATGTTGACGACCGTGAGGATGTCCTTCACGTTCAGCGCCGTCTGGAAGTAGGAGTTGGACGTCGACTGCATGTCGATGGTCTGCGGGGCCATCGTGAGGATCAGCGACGAGCCCGCCTTGGCCGACAGGGAGCGCAGGGCCTGCGTCATGTAGGTGGCGTTGAGGCCGTTCTCCAGGTCGATGTCGACGCCGTCGAAGCCGTACGTCTGCATCAGCGCGTGGACCGAGTCGGCGAAGTTGGCGGCCGAGGAGGCGCTGTTGACGCTGACCGTGCCGCGCTCGCCGCCGACCGAGATGATCACCTTCTTGCCCGCGGCCTGCTTGGCGCGGATGTCGGCCTTGAACTGGTCGACGGTGTAGCCGCCGAGTCCGGCCGAGTCGAGGTGGAAGGTGACGGCGCCGGGTGTGGCGGTGGCGTCCGCGAAGGCGACCGCGATGATGTCGTACTGAGCCGGTACGTCGGAGATCCTCTGCACGGTGGCGCCGTTGTCGAAGTTCTGCCAGTAGCCGGTCACGGCGTGCCTGGGCAGCGAGCCGCCCCCGCCGCCGTTCGGCGCGGTGGTCGCGGTCACGGCCGCCGACTTGGGCGACTCGCCCGCCGCGTTGGCGGCGGTGACCTGGAAGGAGTACGCCGTCGACGGGGCGAGCCCGGTCACGGTCGCCGAGGTGCCGGTGACCGCCGTGACCTCGGTGCCGCCGCGGTACACGTGGTACCCGGTCGCGCCGGACACGGCGGTCCAGGCCAGGGACACCGACGAGGACGTCGTGGCGGAGACGGCGAGACCCGCCGGGGCGCCCGGGACCGTCGGCGTGGGGTCGCCGCCCCCGCCGCCGTCGGGCCCGAACACGGAGACGTCGTCCGCCAGGTAGGCGGGCTGGCCGTACCAGCCGTGCAGGAACACGGTGACGGACGTGGTCGAGGCGCCCGTGGTGAACGTCGTCGACAACTGCTTCCACGGGGACGCGTCGGGCGTCCACGTCGACACGTCGCCGGTGCCGGTGCCGGTCGCGCCGAGGTAGACGTAGCTGCCCTGCACCCAGGCGCTGAGGGAGTACGTCGATCCCGGCTTGACCGCGACGGTCTGGCTGCAGCGGGCGTTGTCCAGGCCGGCCGGGGCCGCCCTGAGCGCGGCCGCGCCGCCGTGCACCGGCGAGCCGACGGTGCTGCCGCTGCCGGCCGTGCACGTCCAGTTCGCCAGGCCCGACTCGAACCCGGCGTTCCTGGCGTTGTTGACGTCGGCGGCGGACGCCTGGCCGGCGGAGAGGAGGGACAGGCCGAGCGCGGCGGTGACGGCGCCGGCCCAGAGGCTGATCCGTCGCCTCCGGCCGGGCGGAGCGTGCTGTGCGCGGTCCACTGGGGCCTCCGGTGGGGAAGGGGGATGGGGATGGGGGTGGGGATGCGGGCGGGGGGAGGGAGGGAGGACGGTGGCCACCGTTGGATGTCCAAGTTGGTCCAGACCAATCGGAGTTGTCAAGAGTCCGGACCGGCCGGCCTCCCGGAGAGGGGAGCCGGCTGCGGGCCCGTGCCGGGCGGGTGGAGCCGGGCGGGTCGGGTCGTGCCGGGCGGGTGGAGCCGTCGGCAGGTGGACCCGTGCCGGGCGGGTGCCGTGGGCCCGGCTTCCGGCCGGGGAGGAGGCCCGGCGGTGCGCAACCTGACCCGTTTTGGCGCGACTTGTGTGTCAGTAGTTCCTCCGGAGCTCACCAAACGCTGTTCTCCGGTCACAGTGGCGTGGGTAAAGTGCCCAGGTAGTCACGCAATGAAGTCATCTCGGTGCGCCGGAGCAACCCCCTGTGTGCCGACCGGCGTGGATTCGGGGAGCCGCGCGTGCCAACTGCCGTAGCCGTGACCAGTGCGGACCTGGCGCTGCCGCCGCTGGACGAGCGCACCCTGCCCGCGACCGTCCTCGCGGACATCGACCGGGAGCCGCTGGAGCAGGCCGTCGCCCGGCTGTACGCGCTGACCGAACAGCACGGGCATCTGATCGTGGTGTGCTCCCCGGCCGTCCCGCCGGCCGTCGAACGCCGCCTGCGCACGGTGCGCGCCCTGCTGGAGAGCGACCGCATCGCCCTGTTCCGGCCCGAACTGCCCCCCCTCGGTATCGCCGTCCTGGCCCGCCAGTTGCGTCAGCTCGGCTCCTGCGACCTGGGCCCCGGCGTGCTCGCCTCGGCAGGCCGGCTGCTGACCCACTACATCCACGCGGGCGCCGTCCTCGGCTCGGTGGCCCGGCTCGACCACGTCCCCGTCACCCTCAGGGCGCACGCCAAGTCATGGGTGCCCGGCAGCCAGTTCGCGGTGGTCGCCCACCCCGAACCCCAGCTCGTCCGTCTCGGCCCCGAAGCCGTCCTCGCCGGACCGGAGTTCGGCACCTGGATGCTGGTCGCCAAGGGGCAGCTGCCCGCCGACTGGGTCACCGGCACCCTGGCCCCGGCCTGGAACGCCCAGGGCCTGCGCGAGACGGCGCTGCCTGCGGAGTCGCCCCGCTGGTGGGGCACCGGCCGGATGACCGAGTTCTGCGGTTTCCTGCCCGACCTGTCCGTCCTTTACCAACTGGTCACCTCGGTACGGCAGAACGTATGCCACTGGTGCGGCCTCGACGTCATCGGCGACCGCTGCGTCTTCTGCTCTGCCGTCCCGCCCACCCCGGAGCACCGCATGCTCACCGGCTGACCGTCCCCACCGGCCCCGAGCCGGACCGACCCCCGCGCCGACCCCGGGACCGGCGCCCGGGCCGGCGCCCGGAACGACACCCGGACAGCCGGGACAGCCGGGACAGCCGCCGAGCCGAGAGAGACAGGAGACCGACAGGGAGACCGAAGCCGAAGCCGAAGCCGCGACCGAAGCCGGCCGGCCGCCGAAGGGCGGCATCCGCCGACCGGATCCGCCCGCCGCCCCCCGCCGACCCCTCGCCGCCCCCGCCGAGCCCGGCCCCGTCGGGCCCGCCCGACCCGGTAGAGCCCCGCACCACCCGCCCCGTCGAGTCCACCCCCATCGAGGTTGCACGGTTCATGAACTCCCGTCAGCGCCGCGGCGTGATACTCCTGCTCCTGTCGGTCCTCGGCGCCCTCGGCGCCTTCGGCGGCGTGCTGTCCGTCGTCAACGACGCGAAGTCCAAGGTCGGCCCCGAGGTCACGGCGTACGAGATCAAGAGCGACGTGGAACCCTATACGGCCCTGAAACCGGGCCAGTTCCGCGAGATCGGCATGCCCGAGCGGTGGCTGTCGGCCAACGCCGTCACCGACCTCTCCGCCATCCGGGGCAAGATCGCGGTGACCACGCTGAAGAAGGGCTCCCTGCTCCAGAGCGACATGATCGTGGACCGCCCCGCCCTGCGGCCCGGCGAGCAGGAGGTCGCCATCATGATCGACGCCGCGACCGGGGTGGCGGGCAAGATCACCCCGGACGCGCGGGTCAACGTGTACGCCACCTTCGAGGGACAGCGCGAGGGCGACCCCGACCAGTCCAAGATCATCGTGACCGACGCGCGCGTCCTGGACGTCGGCGAACTCACCGCCCTCCAACCGGGCTCCTCCGACCGCTCCCGCCGCCCCACCGAAGCCGTGCCCATCACCTTCGCGCTGTCCACGCTCGACGCCCAGCGCCTCACGTACGCCGAGTCCTTCGCCGCACGCGTCCGGCTCGCCCTGGTCGCGCCCGGCACCGACACCGCCGTCCCCGACAAGGACCGCACCTACGAACTCTCCCAGGACAAGTGAGAGGACCGGCATGCCCACGAGGATCCTCCCCGCCGTCGGCGACGCGGACGCCGTCCGGTCCCTCACGACGCTGCTCAGCCAGCTTCCGGACGCCGAACCGGCGGCTCCCGTCGTCGACTCCACCCAGCTCGTCGACACCCTCGCCCGCCTCGCCGCGGAGTCGGTCGACGAACTGCCCGAGGTCGTCGTCGTCCACGAGCGCATCGGACCCGTCCCCGCGCTGGAGCTGATCCGCGAGGTCGCCCTGCGCTTCCCCGCGGTCGGCGTCATCTTCGTCACCACCGACGCGAGCCCCGGCCTGTTCTCCGCCGCCATGGACTCCGGCGCCCGGGGCCTGGTCACCCTCCCCCTGGTCTACGAGGAGATGGCCAGCCGGGTGCACGCCGCCGCGCAGTGGGCGGCCGGGGTCCGCCGCCACCTCGGCCACGGCGCCGAGACCGTGCCCGGCACCGGCGGCACCGTGGTCACCGTCAGCGGTGCCAAGGGCGGCGTCGGCGCCACCCTCACCGCCGTCCAGCTCGCCCTCGCCTCCCAGGCCTCGGGCCGCAGCACCGCGCTGGTCGACATGGACCTGCAGACCGGCGACGTCGCCTCCTACGTCGACGTCCGGTTCGGCCGCTCCGTCGTCGACCTCGCCACCATCACCGACATCACCTCCCGGGTCCTCGCCGACGCCGTCTTCCGCCACGACAGCGGCCTCGTCCTGCTCCTCGCGCCCGCCGAGGGCGAACGCGGCGAGGAGGTCACCGACCGCGCCGCCCGCCAGATCATCGGCGCCCTGCGCGCCCGCTACGAGACCGTCGTCGTCGACTGCGGCGCCCAGCTCGGCGCGGCCGGTGCGGCCGTCGTCGAACTGGCCGACACCGCCCTGCTGGTCACCACCCCCGACGTCATCGCCGTACGGGGAGCCAAGCGCGTGGTCCGGATGTGGGACCGGCTGCAGATCCGCAAGGCCGAGGAGACCACCGTCGTCGTCAACCGGCACAGCCGCGGCGCGGAGATCCAGCCTCCCCTCATCCAGCGGATCACCGGCACCGCGCTCGCCGGCACCACGATCCCGGCCGGCTTCAAGGAGCTCCAGGCCGTCGTCGACGCCGGGCGGGTCCACGAACTCGACGCCAAGGGCCACATCCGCCAGGCCCTGTGGGCCCTCGCCGCTGAACTCGGCCTGGTCAAGACCCCACCCGGCGGCCACCAGCGGCACGGCCGGCTGCGCGGCGACCGGGCCGCGCGCGCCGAGCGCGGCACGGTCGGCGGACTGCGGCGACGCAAGGAGAGCGCGGGATGAGCCGGCCCGGGACGGCGGACGTCGCAGGCGCCCGGGGCGTGGCAGGCGCGGTCGGCGTGGTCGGCGTGGGAAGCGTCGGGGACGTCGGGGACGTCGGGGACGTCGGGGACGTCAGGGGGCTCGGGCTCCGGACGTGTGCGCCGGAGGCCCGGCGGGGGCTCTCCGCGGCCCGGTGGGGGCTGCCCGCGGCCGGGCGGGGGCAGTCTGCGGCCGGGCGGGCGGCGCGCCGGCCGGGCCGGCCCGGGGCGGACCACGGCCAGGTCACCGTCGAGTTCCTCGGCATGACCCCCACCATCCTGATCACCCTCGTCGTCGTCTGGCAGTTCGTCCTGGCCGGCTACACCTTCACCCTCGCCGGCAACGCCGCCGACGAGGCCGTGCGCGCCGCCACCGCCGCCCCGTCCGGGGCCCGGCAGGGCGCGTGCGAGGCGGCGGGCCGCGAGGATCTGCCGGGAGCCTGGACCGGCGGCGCCACCGTCACCTGCGCGGGCACCGGCATCGTCACCGCCGACGTCAGGCTGCGTGTACCCGTGCTGTTCCCGGGAACGGTCTCCTTCCCGTTCCAGGTCACGGGGCACGCGGGCGCGGTCGAGGAGGAGGTGGACTGACATGGGGTACGAGCGGACCGGGGCGCCGTACGGGCGGGTCGAGGGCGCCCCCGAGCGGCCGGACCCGGCGCCCGGCCACCCCGCTGCGACCGTCAGGGCCGCGGCGTGGGAGCGGCGGGCCGCAGGGCCTTCCGGCCGGGCGGGGGCTTCGGACGGGCGGGGTGGGGCTTCGCGTGGTGGGGCCGGGACTTCGGACGGGCGGGGTGGGGCTTCGCGTGGTGGGGCGGGGACTTCGGACGGGCGGGGTGGGGCTTCGCGTGGCGGGGCCGGGACTTCGGACGGGCGGGGTGGGGCTTCGCGCGGCGGGGCCGGGACTTCGGACGGGCGGGCCGGGGCCTCGTGCGGTGGGGCCGGGACTTCGGATCAGCGGGCCGAGGCCCCGCGCCGCCGGGCCCGGGCCACGTACGAGCGGGCCGGTACCCGGCGCGACCGGGCCTCGGCCCCGTACCGCGGGGCCGCCGGGCGGGACCGCGGGCAGGCGGCGATCGAGTTCCTGGGCTTCCTGCCGATCCTGGTCCTCGTCGCCCTGGCCGGCGTCCAGATCGGCCTTGTCGCCTACACCGCACAGCAGGCGGGGACGGCCGCGCGCGCGGGCGCCCGCAGCGCCTCCCTCCAGGACAGCGCGCAGGACGCGTGCGCGCGGGCGGTGAGCGGCTGGCTCGCCGGCCGTACCAGCTGCCCGGCCGCCTACGGCGGCGACGAGGTCACCGTCACCGCCCGCATCGGCATCCCCTCCGTGGTCCCCGGCTGGGACTTCGGAGCCGCCACGAAGACCGCCACCATGCCGATGGACCGCTGACCGAGGGAGCACGAGAAGCCATGAGCCTGCGGGCACGCATCAACTCCCCCGAGGAGCAGGGCGGCCGGCGCGAGGACGGCCATCTGGTCGCCTCCTACCGGGCCAAGCTCCTGGAGGAGATCGACCTCGCCGAGATGAGCTCCCTCGCGGCCGCCGAACGCCGGGTCCGGCTGGAACGCGTCCTCGGGCACATCATCAGCCGCGAGGGCCCGGTGCTGTCGACCGCGGAACGCTCCCAGCTGATCCGCCGCGTGGTGGACGAGGCCCTCGGCCTGGGCATCCTCGAACCGCTCCTGGAGGACACCTCCATCACCGAGATCATGGTCAACGGACCCGACGCGATCTTCGTGGAGCGCGGCGGCCGGGTGGAGCAACTGCCGCTCCGGTTCGCCTCCGCCGACCAGCTGATGCAGACCATCGAGCGGATCGTGTCGACCGTCAACCGCCGCGTCGACGAGTCCAACCCCATGGTCGACGCCCGGCTGCCCTCCGGCGAGCGCGTCAACGTCATCATCCCGCCGCTGTCCCTGACCGGCCCCATCCTCACCATCCGCCGCTTCCCGCGCTCCTACACCCTGCACGAGCTGATCGGCTTCGGCTCCCTGGACGAGCACATGCTGTTCCTCCTCGCCGGCCTGGTCCAGGCGAAGTTCAACATCATCGTGTCCGGCGCCACCGGCACCGGCAAGACCACCCTGCTCAACGCGCTGTCCGGGCTGATCCCCGCCGGGGAACGCATCATCACCATCGAGGACTCCGCCGAACTCCAGCTCCAGCAGGCCCACGTCATCCGCCTGGAGTCCCGCCCGCCCAACGTCGAGGGCAGCGGCCACGTCTCCATCCGCGACCTGGTGCGCAACTCGCTGCGCATGCGGCCCGACCGCATCGTCGTCGGCGAGGTCCGCGGCGGCGAGTCCCTCGACATGCTCCAGGCCATGTCCACCGGCCACGACGGCTCCCTCGCCACCGTCCACGCCAACAGCGCCGAGGACGCCCTCACCCGGCTGCAGACCCTCGCCTCCATGTCCGACGTGGAGATCCCCTTCGCCGCCCTGCACGACCAGATCAACAGCGCCGTCGACGTCCTCGTCCAGCTCACCCGCTTCGCCGACGGCGCCCGCCGCGTCACCGAGATCGCCGTCGTCGACAGCCACGGCGGGGAACCGTACCGCCTCGTCACCGTCGCCCGCTTCGAGGCACAGCCGATGACGCCCGACGGCCGCGTGCCCGGCGCGTTCCGCTGCTTCCCCCTGCCGCGCCGCACCGCCGAACGCCTCTACATGGCGAGCCAGCCCCTCCCGCAGGCCTTCGGCGTCGCCCTGCACGACGACCAGCTCGCCACCCGAGAAGCCAGGTAGGACCGCCCCATGGAACTGAGCGACCTCGTCCGGCTGACCACCGGCCTCACCCTGCTGGCCTGCCTCCTGGCCGTCCTCGGCGTCCACACCTACGCCTCCGGCCGCGCCCAGCGTCAGGCCCTCGTCGACCGGCTCTCCCTGGAGAGCGGCCACACCCCGCCCGCAGGCCGCCGCCACCACTTCCCCGGCCTGGACCGCCGGCTGCGCCGCACCCGCCTCGGCCGCCGCATCGAACTCCGCCTGGCCGCCACCGGACTCGACCTCACCCCCGGCGAGTTCGCCGCCGCCGTGCTCACCGCCGTCGCCGGACTGTGGCTCGTCGGGCAGGCCGCCCTCGCCCCCTTCTTCGGCCCGATCGCCGCGCTCCTCGGCGTCTGGGCGGCCTGGCAGTTCCTCACCTGGCAACGCCAGAAGCGCATCGAGAGGTTCATCGGCCAACTCCCCGAACTCGCCCGCATCCTCGCCAACGCCACCCAGGCCGGCCTCTCCCTGCGCACCGCCATCGGCATGGCCGCCGAGGAACTGGAGGCACCCGCCGGGGAGGAACTCGCCAAGGTGGACCACCACCTGGCGATGGGCGTCTCCATGGACGACGCCCTCGGTGAACTCGCCGACCGGCTGCCCTCCCGCGAACTCGTCGTCCTGGTCACCACCCTCGTCCTGTCCAACCGGGCGGGCGGCCAGGTCGTCGGAGCCCTGCGCAACCTCACCGAGACCCTGGAGGAACGCAAGGAGACCCGCCGCGAGATCCGCACCCAGCTCTCCCAGGTCAGCATGACCTCCTACGCCGTCCCCGTCATGGGCGTCGGCTCGCTGTTCCTGATGAACGGCGTCAAGGACGGCGCCCTGGACCGCATGACCGGCTCCCCGGCCGGCCAGGCCTGCGTGCTCATCGCCTTCGGGCTGTACGCCGTCGGCTTCGTCCTCATCCGCCGCCTGTCCCGCATCGACGTCTGAGGAGGCCGCCATGGCACTGCTGCTCGCCCTGCTGACCGCCCTGAGCGTCGTCGGCGCCATCGCCGGCATCCGCCTGTACCGGGCCGACGCCAGACTCCCCGGCGACCTCGCCCTCGCCCTGGAGGTCGGCGCCACCCGCACCGGCGCCGTCGACTCCCTCGTCGACCGCATGGGCATGCGCTACGCACCCGCCGTGCTCCGCATGATGGGCCCCCGCCAGGTCGCCAAGTACCGCCGCCGCATCGACCTCGCGGGCAACCCCGGCGGCCTCACCATCAACCGCTACGCCGCCCGCCGGGCCGTCTACGGCGCCCTCGGCGGCGTCGGCGCGCTGGTGTTCCTGCTGCGCGGCGACTACCTGGTGGCGCTGCTGCTCCTCGCGTTCGGCGCGTTCTGGACCGAGGTCGGCATCTGGTCCGCGATCCGCATCCGCAAGGACGTCATCGAACGCACCCTGCCCGACTTCCTCGACGTGCTCGCCGTCGTGGTCGGCGCCGGCCTCGGCTTCCGCCAGGCCCTGGACCGCGTCGCCTCCCGCTACGAGGGCCCCTGGGCCGACGAGATCCGCATCACCCTGCGCCAGATGGACCTCGGCATGAGCCGCCGCGAGGCCTTCGCCGAACTGCGCCGCCGCAACGACAGCGAGCAGGTCGCCATGTTCGTCACCGCACTCCAGCAGGGCGAGGAACTCGGCGCGCCGATCGTCGACACCCTGGTCTCCCTCGCGAAGGACATGCGCCGCACCGACGCCCAGAACGCCCGCCGCAAGGCCGCCCGCGCGGTCCCCAAGGCCACCATGATGATCACCACCTTCATGGTCCCGGCCACGATGCTGCTGCTCGCCGCCGGCCTGCTCCTGGGCTCCGGAACCGACTTCGGCTCCCTCACGGGCCGGTAGGGAGGAGACGGACCGTGGCGACCCTCACCAGCACTCCGCACGGCACCCCGCACGGCACCCCGCACGGCACCCCGCGCAGCGGCCCCGGGGCCCCGCGCCAGGGCCCCGCTCCCGCCCGAGCGGCCGGCGGGCCGGGACCCGCCCGCACGGGCGGCCCGGCGCCGGGCGGCACGCCGGGGCCGGAGCACCCCGGCACCTCCGCACCCGAACACCCCGGCAGGCGCGGCCCCGCCCGGCTGCTCAGGCGCCTGGGCGGGGGCGACGCGGTCCGGGCCGGTGCGGTGCGGGCGGGCACGGCACGGGCCGGCACGGCGCGAGGCGGTACGGCGCGGAGCGCCAGGGCCAGGGGTGCCCGTCAGGCCCCTCCCGCCGCCCTGCCCCTCCAGACCAACGCCGTGCAGGCGCTGTGCCGCCAGGTCTTCGGATTCCGCCTCGCCATGATCGCCGTGGCGGCCCCGGCCGCGCTCCTCAACGCCGGGCCCGGCCTGGGCGTACGCCTGGTCGGCGCCGCCGTCGTGCTCACCTTCATGGGCTCCTACGTCTGCTTCCGCGACTGGGAGCGCTTCGGGCCGCTCCTGCTGCGCCACCCCGCCCTGCTGGCCGCCGACACCCTCGCCGGGGCACTCCTGCTCGTCTCGGCGGGCCCCGGCACCACCCTCGCCTACGTCAGCGTCTGCACCCCGCTGCTGGCCGGCATCGTCTACGGCTGGCGCGGCGCGGCCTTCTTCGCCTCGCTGCAGGGCCTGATCCTGCTGCTGGTCCAGGCCGCCCTGGGCACCGGCGAGGGCCCCGCCGAGTCCCTCCTCCTGCCCGGCCTGTGCGTCGTCACCGGCGCCGTCGGCTCCAGTCTGCGCAAGCTGCTGCTCGGCTTCGGTGAGGCGACCGAGGCCCTGTCCGCGACACGGTCCCGGCTGGCGATCGCCGAGGAACGCGCCGCGCTCGCCCGCGAACTGCACGACTCGGTGGCCAAGACCCTGCACGGGGTGGCCCTGGCCGCGGAGGCACTGTCCCGCTCGGCCTCCGCCGCCTCCCCCGACCCCGCCGCGCTCCGCGCCCAGGCCGACCTCGTCGCCCGGTCGGCGCGCAGAGCGGCCGCACAGTCCCGCGAACTGCTCTGCGACCTGCGCCGCGCGCCGGACGCCCAGGACGTCACGGAAGTGGACCTGGCCGCCGAACTGGCAGCCACGATCCAGCAGTTCGACACCCGCACCGCCCTGCGGGCGACCTACGAGACGACGGTGGCCCCGACCGCACCGCCCGCGGCCCTCACCCGCACCCGCAGCCGCCACGTCCTGGCGATCGTCGGCGAGGCCCTGGACAACGCGGCCCGCCACGCGCGGGCGCGGCACGTACGGGTACGTACCGCGGTGCACGCCGACGCGCTGGAGATCACCGTGACCGACGACGGAGTGGGCCTGCCTCCCGGGACCACCCTCCGGAACCTGCGCAACGCGGGCCACTTCGGCCTGCTCGGCATGGCCGAACGCGCGGACTTCCTCGACGCCGCCCTCACCCTCGGCCCCGCCGGACACGGCCGAGGCACCCGGGTGCGCCTCCGGGTCCCCCTGCCGCCCGGGGCGCCCCCGCCGCCCGGGGCGCCCCCGCCGCCCGGCGGAGAGGAGCCGCGATGACCGCCGACCCGCGGCAGCACCTGCGCGTCGTCATCGCCGACGACAACCCCGTCGTCCGGGCCGGCCTGGCCGCCCTGCTCTCCTCCCGCGAGGACATCACCGTCGTCGCCGAGGCCGCCGACGGCCGCGAGGCCTGCACCGCGGCCGAACGTCACCGTCCCGACGTGGTCCTGCTGGACGTCCGCATGCCCGGCCTCGACGGCCTCGCCGCCCTCCCGCACCTGGCCCGCCTCGCCCCCGTGCTCATGCTCACCTACAGCAGCGCCCCGGAGACCGTCCACCAGGCGCTGCGCAGCGGAGCCGTCGGCTACCTCGTCCACGGCGAGTTCACCGCGGACGAGCTCATCACCGCCGTACGCGACGTCAGACGCGGCCGGCCGCACTTCACCCCGAGCGCCGGAGCGGTGGTGCTCGCCCAGTTGCGAGGAGGTGCGACTGCAATGCACGACAGGCAAACCCCGGACGATAAAAGGGTTTTAGGATCCCAGAATCTTTCGCAACTGCAAGCATCTATGAGACAGTCGACCGTACGCAGCCCGGACAGGCCGAGTCACGGGCTCAGCGCCAGAGAGGCGGAGATCATGGACCTCATCGCCTCCGGAATGACCAACCACCAGATCGCGGCGGCCTGCTTCATCTCCGAGAAGACGGTCAAGAACCACATCAACCGCATCTTCGCCAAACTGCACAGCACCACCCGCGGCGAAGCCGCCGCCAAATGGCTCGGCACCGCACCGGACCACCGAGGAGGCCCGGCATGACCCGAACCTGGGCCCCCGGCTGGGCCCACGGGCCCTCCCGCCCCGCCGCGTCCCGGGGTACTGCTATCGAGGACGACGCACATGACCACAGAGTTTCCGGTGCCGCCGGAGGGGAGCGCCATGCGCAACGACAAGGGACAGACCGCGGTCGAGTACCTGGGCATCATCGCGGTGGTCGTCGCGATCGTGCTGGCGATCACGGGGACGAATATCGGCAGCACCATCTACGCGGCCATCGTGAGTCAGATCGACGCGATCACCGGAGGCTGACGCTCCGTCTCGGAACTCGCGATGCCGGGCAGGCTTTCCCCGTCTACATCACGGTGGTGGGAGGCCTGCTTCTTCTTGCGTTCGCCTACCTCGCGGTCGGTCAGGCGGCGGCCAACCGGAACGGTGCCCAGACAGCGGCCGACGCGGCGGCCCTCGCGGCAGCCCAGGAGAAGCGGGACCAACTCGCGGACTCCTGGGTCGATGTGGTCCTCGACCCCGCCGAGTGGCAGGCCATCTTCAGCGGCGTCGCGCCGGTCGACGACTCCTGCTGGCGCGCCTACGACCTGGCTGCCCGCAACGACGCCACTGCGCAGTGCTCCCCGGACGGCCCGCTGAGCTTCAAGGTGACGGTCAGGAGTACCCGTTCGGTGGGGGACTCGATCGTTCCGGACACGGAGTACATGTATGCGACGGCCTCCGCCCGCGCCGTGATCGAACCCCGTTGCGGCTTCGACCCGCCGGGCGAGGAGGCCGACGAGGATGTGCTGCCCTCCCTGTCGTGCGACGACGGCCGTATCTGGGACCTCGACCCCAAGGATCTCCGGGTCCTTCCCGAACCGGAGGACTTGTTCGACGTCCATCTGGCCGACTGACGAGCGAGTGACGAACGAGGGTGAAGGAAGCAGAGACATGAGCATGCGGTTCACAACGAAGGCTTACAGAGGGTCGGCCGCATTCATCGTTGCGGTGGGAATGGCCCTTGGTGTGGCCGGGTGCAGTGGCGGGCAGGGCGGCAACGAAGACCCCAAAGCCTCGGCTTCCGTCACGAAACACAACGAGGCGTCCGACCCGGACACGCAGCAGGGCACGGACACTCCGTTGGCCGAGCTCAAAGGTGAGGGCGGTCTGATCCTGAGGATTGCCTCGGTGGAACGCGACGCGGGTGGGTTCGTGACCGTCAGTGGGGAGATCAAGAACGACGGAGCAGCACCCGCCCGTGTGCCGATCGAAACCCGCGGTGACGAGACCGAGGTCATTCGCCATGGCGAGTCCCTCGGCGGAGCCACACTTGTGGACTCGGTGACCAAGAAGCGCTTCTACGTCCTTCGTGACACCGACGGCCGCCCGTTGGCGACCACGAACATGCCCCGCATCGCGGCCGGCGCCTCGATCCCCGTCTTCATGCAGTTCCCCGCACCCCCCGAAGGCACCACGGAAGTCACCTTCCAGCTCCCCACCTTCGCCTCCGCCCCCATCCAGATCTCCGGATGAGGCCAAGATGACCGGAACCCGCCTCACCCTCGCCCTGACCCTGCCGGCGACGGCACTCGTCCTCGCGGCGACCACCACGCCCGCGTGGGCCGACGACAGCCCCAGCGTGCCGCCCGGAACCGAACCCACGGCGGCGGCACCGGTGGAGGTCGACGGCAACGACCCCGACCTGAGGCTCCCCGAGGGGGCCACGCTGGCCGAGCCCAAGGTGCTGGACATCAAACAGGTGGTGGAGGAGCAGAGCGGCGACGAACGCCGCGAGGACACCAACGCGGACGTGAAGTTCGCCCTCCAGGCCGAGGTGCTGTTCGGCAAGGACAGCGCGAAACTCGACCCGGAGGCGAAGGCCCGTATCACGGCGATCGCGCGCGAGATCAGGGCGCAGAACGCGACGAGGATCCGCGTCTTCGGCTTCACCGACAACCTCGGCTCCGCCGCGCACGGGGACGTGCTGTCGAAGCAGCGCGCCAACGCCGTGCACGACGTACTGGACGCCGCGCTCAACGACGCCGGCGTCACCTTCGAGGTCCGTGGCTACGGCGAGCAGTACCCCATCGCCTCCAACGCCACGGAGGCCAGCCGGAAGAAGAACCGCCGGGTGGAGATCTCCTTCCCGCGAGGCGAGGGCTGACCACGTCGCAGGACTTCACAAGGCACCGCATGGTCTCGGCCGGGAACAGGTGCTGAGAACCGGTCGGGCACCCGGGCCGCCCCTGACGGCCGTTTCCGGCCCTGCTCCCGGAAGGGGCCGTTCGCGGGAGGCCCGCCGATCATGGGGTCGCCCTCCTCCCGGTCACTCCTCGGCGGTCAAGCCTTGCCGGTGGCCGGAGGCCAGGACTCTGGTGACGAAGTTCGCCAACTGCGGCCGCATGCGTTCCCGCGGAATGCGCTCTTCTCCCGCCAGGTGCTCGACGAGGTCGGCTCGGGTGGCGGCGAGCAGGGCGTGGGCGGTGAAGTCGCTGTCGGTCAGGCCGGGGATCTGCTCCAGCACGGCCCGGAGCAGGCTGTGCCACCGCTCGTAGTGCTCTGCCCGGTACGGGCTGCCGCTTCCGCCCTCCTCCAGGGCCAGCGCGAGGCGGCGGTTGTCGAGTTTGAAGCACAGGACGGCATCGAGCAGGGCGGGCACGCGATCCCGTGGCGGGGTCGCGGGCCCCAGAGGCGGTGGGCCGGACTCGACGGCCTGCCTGATCGGTTCGAGCCGTGCCTCGTACAGCGCGCGGAGTAGCCCGGCGCGATTGCCGAAGGCCCGGAAGAGCGTGCCCTTGCCGACGCCGGCCGCTGCCGCGACGTCGGCCATGGTGACGTCCTCGGGGCTCTGCCGGCGGGTGAAGAGGGCGTCGGCGGCTGCGAGCACGGCCTCCCGGTTGCGGATGGCGTCCTTGCGAGACGACTGGCGTTCGGGCATACAGGCACCTTCCACTTGCAAAGCGGACCCGCGGTCCATATCGTTGAAGCGGACCCTTGGTCCGTATTCTACGACTGGAGGACATCCGTGTCCGCATCGACCTCCCCGGCGGATCTGTACCGCCACAGCCTGCGACTGCTGCTCGACAAGGACATTGCCGCGTGGGTCGCCCTGTGGGCCGAGGACGGCCTCATGGAGTTCCCCTTCGCGCCCGACGGCTGGCCGCGGAGTCTGGAGGGCAAGGAGGCCATCGCCGCCTACATGCGCCACCACCCCGACCACATCGACCTGCACGACTTCCCCGACCTGCGGATCCACCGGACCACCGATCCTCGGACCATCGTGGTCGAGATGCGTGGCGTGGGCCGCCTGGTGGAGAGCGGCGCTCCCTTCGACATGACCTACATCGCCGTCGTGACCGTTCGAGACGGACACTTCACCTCCTACCGCGACTACTGGAACCCCCTCGCCGTCCAGGAGCCCGGCCTCGACTTCACCGGGAGCAGCCGATGACCACCACCGGCACCACACTGGTCATCGGCGCCACCGGCACCACCGGAAGCCGCACCGCCGCACAGCTGACGGCCGCAGGTCACCGCGTCAAGGCCGCCAGCCGCCGGGCCACCCCGGTCGCCGGCACCGAGCCGGTCTCCTTCGACTGGTACGACCCTGCCACCCACACAGCCGCCCTCGACGGCGTCGACCGCGTCTACCTCATACCGCCCCCGGGCGACTCCGACCCCGCGGCGACCATGCTGCCGTTCCTCCACCAGGCCCGCACGGCCGGTGTGCACCGCGCGGTGCTGCTGAGCTCCTCGGCCATCCCCGAGGGCGGTCCGGCGGTGGGAACCGTCCACCAGGCCCTGCCCGATCTCTTCGAACAGTGGGCGGCACTCCGGCCCTCGTGGTTCATGCAGAACCTCACCGGCTCGCACGCGCACGCTCGCAGCATCCGCGACGAGGGCATCATCCGGACCGCCACCGGAAGCGGCCGGGTCGGCTTCGTCGACGCCGAGGACATCGCGGCCGTCGCCGTCCGCGCGCTGACCGACGAGCAAGCCCCCAACACCGGTCTCCTCCTCACCGGACCCGAGGCGCTGGGCTACGACGACATCGCCGCGATCATCACCGAGGTCACCGGCCGGTCAGTGGTCCACCGCCGTCTGTCCTACGCGCAGATGCGCGATCGCCTCATGACGCAGATGCCCGTGGAGTTCGCCGCGATGCTGGCCGGCATGGACCGCGCCATCGCCGACGGCGCGGAGGACCGCATCACCGACACCGTCCAGCGCCTCACCGGTCGGCCCCCACGCGCCTTCCGGGCCCTCCTTGAGAGGGAGATACGCGGCAGCTGATGTTCCAGGACGATCAGCAGTTCTGGTTCGAGACCCTGCGTCATCTCGGCCCGGCCGTTTCCGGACACTCGGACGTCTGTGCAGCCGTCGCGACCGCCGCTGGCAGGCAGGGTCGATGCGCGGCTCGTGGGGGTTGCCGTGCAGGAAGAACTCGGCCGCCCGGCGTCACCCGCTTCCGCGACGCCCTCGCGGCCGCCGAGCACGACGGGTGGACAAGGCGGAGAAGGGGGGCTTTCACGACATGGCCGACTCGACGACGTGACCGCCGACGCTTCGCAGATGAAGAGGCACTCCTCGCGGCCGGAAGGAGCGCACGCCCGCACCCGGCCGGCGGGCGCAGGCAGCCCCTCAGTAGAGCAGGGTGCCCATCGCGAACACCGTCAGGCCGACCGCGATGCAGAGGAAGACGATCGCGATGCGGTTGCGCAGCACGGCGGTCTTGCGATACCCGCCCAGGACCCTGAGCGCCTCCAGCACCTCCGGATCGAGCCTCTCGGCACGCTGCCCGTCGTCCTTCGTCATCGCCCGCTTCCTCCGCGCTTCCCGTGTCTCCGGTACGTCGGTACACCGGTACGTCGGTACACCGGTACGTCGGTACACCGGTACACCGGTACACCGGTACGTCGGTACGTCGGTACGTCGGTACGCCGGTACGTCGGTCACGGCGTTCGGAGAACTGGCGTGCGGACGCTCCGCCGGTCAAGCTAGGCGCGTCCGACACGCCCGGTCAACCGTTCCGCACGGCCGGTCCGGACCGCGGCCGCCCGGAGGCCGGAGGCCGGACCAGATGGTTCCGGCGAAGCGCGCCCTCTACGCGGACTCGTTGAGCAGTCGGCTCAGGTGGTCGTGGCCGGCGGTGAGGAGGCCGGGGAGCGGCGGGGCCGACTCGTACCACTGCTTCTCGTACTCCCAGCAGAGCCAGCCGTCCCAGCCGTGCCGGGCCAGGACGTCCACGCACTCGGTGAGGGGGAGCACGCCGGAGCCGAGGGGCAGCGGGGCGGTGTCGTCGGCGGACGCGATGTCCTTGACCTGGACGTAGCCGAGGTAGGGGGCCAGGGCGGCGTAGGACTGTGCCGGGTCCTCGCCGCCCAGCCACGTGTGCATGACGTCCCACAGGGCGCCCGCGTTGCGGTGCCCCACCAGGCCCAGGACGCGGATCGCGTCGGCGCCCGTACGGTGCGAGTCGTGCGTCTCCAGCAGGATCCGCACCCCGGCGTCGGCGGCGTGTTCGGCGGCGGTGGCCAGGCGGCGCGCGGCCCGGGCGTCGGCCTCCTCGGCGGGGTCGTGCTCGGCGGCGCCGGGGAACACCCGCACGTAGCGGGCGCCGAGGTCGTGGGCCAGGTCCACCAGCTCGCGCAGCTCGGTGAGGACGGGCTCGTCGGGCCCCGCCGCCGCGACGCGCGCGTACCCGGCGACACAGAGCGGCTCGATGCCGGACGCCTTGAACCGGCTTGCGGTTTGGCCGCGTTCGGCGGGGCCGAGACCCGGGTGGACGGGTTCCCCGGCGTGTGCGCGCAGCTCCACGCCGTGGAAGCCGTGGTCCGAGGCGAGCCGCAGGACATCGGGCAGGGGCAGACCGGGAACGCCGAGAGTGGAGAACGCCAGCTTCATGCCCGCGACCTTACTGGCGGTCGCGCCGGAACACCCCCGAACGGCGGCCCCGCGCGTCCCGGCGTCGCGCACGCCCTCGCGCGGCCGGCGGGGCGCGGGGCGCCGCACCGACGGCCTGTCGCGTGCCGGCGGCCGGCCCCGGCCGAGCCGCAATCCTGTTGCACCGATATGCCGGGCCGTGGTCCGGTATCCGGCGTGACCTCACTCATCCGCCGTTTCACCGTGGACTGTACCGATCCCTGCACGCTGGCCACCTGGTGGGCCGAGGCCCTCGACGGCAGGCTCGGGGACGACGACCTGCCCGGCGACCCCGAGGCGGCGGTCACCACCGCCACGGCCGACCTGCTGTTCGTCCGCGTGACCGACGCCAGGTCCGTCAAGAACCGGGTCCACTGGGACCTCCAGCCCCAGGACCGCACCCGCGACGAGGAGGTCGACCGGCTCCTCGCCCTCGGCGCGTCCCTCCACAGCGACCGCCGCCGCCCGGACGGCACCGGCTGGGTGACCCTGACCGACCCTGAGGGCAACGTGTTCTGCGTGGAACGCAGCGCCGCGGAACGCGCCCGCCCCACCGCCACTCCCGTCCCCCACGACGTACCACCCCCGGCCCCGATCCCCTAGATGAATGAGTCCGATGTCTTCAGTGGTCGTAGGCGATCAGTGATCGTTTGACTGGGGCGCCGGTGGTCCAGTTGTGCCAGATGCCGGCGGCGAGGGCGAGGAGTCGTTGTCCGGTGCGGGCGAAGACTCCGGCCGGGGTTCTGCCACCGTGGTGTTCGAGGCTGAGCTGGCCCTTGAGGGTGTCGATGACGGCTTCGATCCACTGCCGGACCCGGGCGATCTTGCCGTGCCGGACCGGCTCGTCCTTCCGGTCGGGCCGCACGAGGTGGGCTCCGAGGCGCTCGCTGACGAAGGTTTCGAACTCCTTCCCGGCGAAGCCCTTGTCGGCGAGGATCACCTGGCCCTGGCGGACGAGGTGGTGGTCGCGTTCCAGCAGCGCCGCCATCACCTCGCGTTCGCCGATCTTCGGGTTGGCCAGGCACCAGGTGACGGGCATGCCCTCGGCGGTGGTGACCAGGTAGAGGCGCAGGCCCCAGAAGAAACGGGAGTGGCTGCGGCAGTATCCGTAGCTGCCGTGCCCGGCCAGGGCGGAGCGTTTGACGGTCTCGCGGGAGGCCGCGCAGGGCAGCGGGGTGGAGTCGATCAGCCGCAGGTCGTCGTGCCAGGTCGGGACCTGCCGGGCCAGTGCCTCGATCACCTGGCTGATCAGCGGACCTGCGGCGTTCAGGCGCTTGTTGTAGGCGGACTGCTGGGGCAGATAGCGGAACAGGTGCCCCAGCCGGGCGTGGGCGAAGCGGATCCAGTGCCGGGCCGAGGGGAAACCGAGCAGGACCTGGGCGACGGCCAGGCACAGCAGTTCGGCGTCCGTCAGTTTCGGAGGTCGCCCGATCCGGCGACAAGGCGCCACGTGGTCGTCGATGAACACGTACAGTGCCGCAAGAAGGGCGTCCAGGTTTGTCTTCACACACTGACCAACGGGCGCCCTTCGCCATGGTCGCGACCAGCACGGACATCGGACTCATTCATCTAGGGCGTGTTTCGAAAGTAGCGTCGTCTGCCCGAAGGGCAGGTCTGGCGGCGTCTGGTGCGTGCGATCGCAAGGCGGAGGGTCGCCCCGATACTGGATGTATCGGGGCGAGCCCGACAACGCGGCGAGCGTGCGTGCCAGACGCCGCCAGGCAGGCGGGACTTTCGAAACACGCCCTAGGGAGCGGGGCACTGGGCGACGAGCCACGACGTGGCCCGCACCCCGCAGGTGAGCGGCGGGGCAACGGCATCGGAGGCACGCCCCCGGCTCACCGGCTCACCGGCTCACCCGGCTCACCGGCGCCAGGCCCCGGCATCAGGCCCCGGCGCCACGCCCCGGCCGGGGCCTGTCTCTCCGGCCGGTGTCCCGTCCAGACGAGGAAGTGGTGCGGTCGGCCGCCGCGGCGGCCCGCCGATGCCGGTGGCCGATCTGGCCGGAAGGCCGCCGGACGACCGCACGGATCTCCCGGCCCCGCGGGTGGCTGCGGGTGGCCCGGGAGGAGCATGCCCCTCTCCCGTCCTCGCAGCCGGGGGAGCGGAGCTGCGCTCGTCGGGTGCGCGGAGGCGGGCCGGGTTCGGATGGCTACGCTGGATCGGCGAGCCGGAGGAGGTTGCGATCTGTATGGGCGACGGGCACGGGTCCGTGTGGTCCGAGCAGGAGGACTCGCTCGGAGCCGGATGGGAGAGTCACCGGCCCGCGGTCTTCGGTGCGGCGTACCGGCTGCTGGGGAGTGTGGCCGATGCCGAGGACGTGACTCAGGACGTGTGGTTGAGGGCGGCCGCAGCGGATCTGCGGGACGTCGGTGACCTGCGGGCTTGGCTGGTGACGGTGGCCGCGCGGCGGTCGTACGACATTCTCAGGAGTGCCCGTGTCCGTCGGGAGAGCTATGTCGGGCCGTGGCTTCCGGAGCCGCTGCTGACGGGTCCGGACGCGTCACAGCCGGTACTCGTCGACGAGTCCGTCAGCTCCGCGATGCTGTTGATCATGGAGGAGCTGAGCCCGCCGGAACGGGTGGCTTTCGTCCTGCACGATGTCTTCGGTGTCGAGTTCGGCAGGATCGCCGGAGTGCTGGACGTCTCCGTGCCGGGCGCCCGGCAGCTCGCTTCGCGGGCGCGACGGCGGGTGGCCAGGGCGAAGCAGTCCGTGCCGCAGGCGTCGAAGGCGGAGCGCGCACGTGTCCTTGGAGTCTTCCGCGCCGCGTACGAGGCCGGGGACCTGGCCGGCCTGGTCAGGCTCCTGCACCCGGACGCCGTGTTCGTCACCGACGGCGGCGGCAACGTGTCCGCGGCACGCAAGGCCATCCACGGCGGTGAGCGCATCGCCGAGGTCATGCTGCGCGTGGGGCGCCAACGGCGGCTGGACCGTGTCGGCCTGGCGGAGGTCGGCGGCGAACTCGCCCTGGTGTTCCGCCGCGAAGGCAGGGTCCACTCCGTGGACACGGTCCAGATCACAGGCGGTCTGATCACCGAGTACCGCCGGGTCGTCAATCCCCTGAAACTCGTGCGCGTCTGACTGTCACACCCGCGGGGGCTGCGTCGTCTCCCTGACGAGACAGCGAACGAGCGACGAGACAGCGAACGAGCGACGAGTCGGAGGAACAGTGAACGATCCCCAGCGAGTCCACATCGGCAAGCAGCACCCGGCCGCCTACAAGGCCCTCGTCGCCCTGTCGTCGGAGGTGGAGGAGGCCGCTGCCGCAGCGGGCCTCGACCCGCTCCTCGTCGAGTTGCTGAAGATCCGTGTCTCCCAGATCAACGGCTGCGCGTTCTGCTTGCGCATGCACACCCGCGACGCCCTGAAGAAGGGCGAGAACCCCGACCGGATCGCCGTACTGCCCGGATGGGAAGAGACCGGCTACTTCTCCGAGACCGACCGCGGTGCCCTCCGCCTGGCCGAGGCGGTGACACACGTGCCGGACGGACACGTCGGCGACGAGGACTACAACGCTGCCGCGGCGGTACTCACCGCAGACCAGGTCTCGGCCGTCTCCTGGCTCGCAGCCCTGATGAACATGCTCAACCGTGTCGCGATCACCAGCCGGTACCCGGTCGAGAGCTGACCTCGACGGTGACACCGGCGACGCGAACACGTCACGGGACCCAGCGCGTGTCTCCACGGCCGGCAGGTCGGTCGACCGGATGGGCCCGTCCGACAGTGATCACCGATGCGCTGTGGGACCGGATCGAGCCGTTGACGCCGTCGCGGACAGCGTCGGCGTCCCAGCGGGTGCGGCGCGGGCGGCGCCACGGCGGCCCGCGCCGGGTGTGACCGGCCTGTCCGGCCGGCTGCCGGCAGTTCCTCCGCTCGAAGCAGGCACGGCCCCGGCGCACGGCGGCCCCGGCGTCAACCCCCAGGGGCGCCGGGAACCGCGCGGCCTGCCACCTCGTGACCCGCGCGCGGCCCACGGGCGCGGCGCGGCCCTAACCGCCCGCGCACCCGGCGGCCCCCGCGCACCCGGTGGCCGCCGCCGTCGACCCCCGTACCACCAGCTCCCCGCGCACCATGCCGACCCCACCGGGCGGCGCCCCCTCGCGTCCCGTCGCGATGCGGCCCGCGCGGGCGCCCACCTCGGCGAGCGGCAGCCGTACGGTCGTCAGGGCGGGCACGGCGTCCACGCTGAACGGCAGGTCGTCGAAGCCGGCCACGGACACGTCGTCCGGGATGCGCCGGCCCATGGCGCGCAGCGCCGCGCACACGCCGAGCGCGACCGTGTCGTTGGCGGCGACGACGGCGGTCAGACCGGGGTCCCTGCGCAGGAGTTCGAGGGTGGCGTCGTAGCCGGACGGCCGGTCGTAGCGGCCGTGCACGAGCAGGGCGGGATCGTCGTCGATCCCCGCCGCCGCCAGCGCCGCGCGATGGCCCTGCAGCCGGTGCCGGGTGGTGGTGTGCTGCTCCGGGCCGGCGACGCAGCCGATGCGCCGGTGGCCGAGGTCGAGGAGGTGCCCGGTCAGCCGCTGCGCGCCGCCGCGGTTGTCGAAGGCGAGGGAGACGGCGCCGGAGCCGGGCATCTCCGGCCGCCCGCACAGCACCACCCGCGTCCCGGCGTCCGCGAGCCGGTGCAGCTTCGCCGCGACGGCGGCGGCGTGCGCGGGGTTCACCGCGGTGCCGCCGGTGAGCACCACGGCCGCGGCCCGCTGCCGCTGGAGGAGCGTGAGGTAGGTCAGCTCGCGCCGGGACGACCCGCCCGTGTTGCACACGACGGCCAGCCGCTCGCCGCCCGCCCGCCCGCAGGGTCCGCCGATCTCCGACTGGATGGCGCCCGCCATGATCCCGAAGAACGGGTCGGCTATGTCGTCGACGAGGATGCCGACCAGGTCGGAGGTGGCGGCGGCGAGGGAGCCGGCGGGGCCGTTGAGGACGTAGTCGAGTTCGTCGACCGCCTTCAGGACGCGTTCGCGGGTGGCGGCGGCGACGGGGTAGTTGCCGTTCAGCACGCGCGACACCGTCGCGGGCGAGACCTGGGCGCGGGCCGCCACGTCCGCCAGGGTCACCGTCATCCTTCGTCGTCCTCCGGTCGTGCAGGGCCGCCCGGCGTCGCGGGGGGCACGGCATCACGGAGCACGGATCCCGGGGCCGCGGGGTTCACCGGGCCACGGAGCCACGCGACACGTGCGGTGCGGGCAGCGGGTTGCGTGCACCCTACGGCCCTCCGCCCCCGCGGCGAGCCCTCTTGATCAAATCGAGGGGGTCGCAGCCCCGCCGGTCCGACGACCAGGGGCCGGCCCCCCATCACGACGGACGGCGCCTTTGTGCCGACGCGGACGGAGGCCCCGACGCGAGCGGGGGCCGGGCCGGCCCCCGGCCGGATCCGGCCGTCGGTCAGCACCCCGTGCCGCGGGCGGCCGCCTCCAGGACCGTGCCGAGGTCGCGGACGAAGGCCGCCCGTTCCAGGAAGGTGAACCGCCGTACGAGCGCCGAGGTGAGGACGATCCGGGTGTCGTCGGCCCGGGTGAGGTGCACGGTGCACTCGCGGCGGGCCGCCAGCCAGGCGACCAGGCTCCCGGCGAACGCCTCGGTGACCGCCCCCGGTTCGAGCACCACCAGCAGCGACGGGGGCCGGGCGTCGGGCGCTCCGGTCGGCAGGACGCCTGCGCCGTCGGTACGGACCCGGCCGCGCAGGGCGGGTTCGGTGGCGAGACGCCGCCACAGTTCGTGCACACCGGAACCGGTCGCCCGGCTCTCCACGGTGATCCCCACACGCATGTCCATCACCCCGTACGGTGCGTGCGGTGCCCCGACCGTGTTCCGGGCGCGCCGCACACCGACTTCCCCCCGCTTCCCCCTGACCGTGCGGAGAAGGAAGGGGGGCGGAGGGAAAAGGTGACCACGCCGGGCTCCGTACTTCGTTGGCCGAGCCTGCACGGATCTTGGCGATTTCTGCACGCGTTCCTTCCGTCACGGACCGCGTGCGGCCGACGGGGAAACGGAATGTGCCCGGCCGACGGTCCCCGGGCCGACGGTCCCCGGGCCGGCGGTCGGAGGCGATCGAGCCGCGAGCCGGCTGATGCAGCTGCGTCAGGTGAAGCCGCATCAGGTGAACCAGAGGGTGAATCAGGGGCGGTGCCGGTAGTCCCTCGGCGACATGCCGTACGCCCGGCGGAACTGGCGGCTGAACGCGGCGGCATCCTGGAAGCCCCAGCGGGCGGCGAGCGCGGCGATCGGCCGGGACCGCTGACCCGGGTCCGCGAGGTCCCGCCGGCAGTGCTCCAGCCTCCGGTGCCGGATCCAGGCCGCCGGGGTGTCGCCCTCCTCCGCGAACACCTGGTGCAGATGCCGTACGGACACCCCGTGCGCGGCGGCGACGGTGGCGGGGGACAGGGCCGGGTCGCCCAGGTTGCGGTCGATGAAGTCCAGTGTGCGGGTGTGCAGGGCCCGGCGCCGCGACTCCGGGCTCATGGTGTCCTCCGCGTCCAGCGCGTGCCCGAGGACCGAGGTGAGCAGATCCGTGGTCACCCCGCCCAGCGTGGCCGCGTCGCCGGGGCCGAACTCGTCGGCGCGGGCGGTGAGATCGGCGAGCCAGCGGTGCAGCGCCCCGCCCATGCCCCGGCCCACCGGGATCGGCACCGCCAGCGCCCGCCGTAACGTCCGGGGCGGCAGCGGCAGCAGCGCCCTCGGCACGGTGACGACGACGGACACCGCGTTGACTCCGGCGCCGGTGTCGGTGTCGGCGCCGGTGCCGCTTCCGGCGTGACGGTCGCCTCCGCCTCCGCCCCCGTCGGCACCACTCGCCCCGTCCGCCCCGCCCGTGCCCCCGGTACGGTCCGGCCCGCCCGTCCTGCCCGAGCAGCCCTCCCGGCGCCCCGGCGGCGGTGTGTGCCGGGCCTCGTACGGCGTGCTGCTGTCGACGATCACGAGGTCGCCCGGCCCGAACGAGGACCGCCGCCCGTGGTGGGCGACCCCGCCCGTGCCCGTGAACTGGCAGTTGATCTGGTACACCTCGGGGTCGAAGCGCTGGATCGCCCGGCGGGTCCGCGCCGACTCCAGGTCGGGGAACGACACGTCCGCCACCTGTACGTCGCCCAGCGACAGCACCCGCATCACCGCCCGGAAGTCGGCGTCCTGCCCGCTGCGCAGCAGGATCGGCAGATGCGTCCGGGCCACGATGTCCTGCCAGAGGTCCCAGCGCTCGTGCGACGGGACGACGTCCGTCCGGTACTCGTTCACCAGCATGGCCACGCCCCCAACGCGTAACGCACGGCTCCTGCTTGAGCACGCCACATCCTAGGGATGCCGCAGCCGCGGGAAAAATTCATCCCGTCCGGGTGCAACCCTTTCGGTGCCCTGTGTGTCGTACATGGCATCAGGGTTCCTGGGGGGAGATCCGGGGGGATGTCACGGAACCCTGACGGGGAGGGAGAGCGAAGGGGCGTGCCCCTGGTCCGACGGACCGGGCACGCCCCTTGTGCCTGTTCAGGAAGGGCCGCCGCGAGGTGCGCGTGGCCGTGGCGGCGGGGGGAGCCGGAATTCGGTGGCGTCCCGGCCCTGGATCCCCGAGCATGCCGCCTATGACCGACCTCTCCGAACGCCCCGGCCAGTCCGAGCAGTCCGAGCAGTCCGAGCAGTCCGAGCAGTCCGACCACAGCGAGCAGCCCGAGCGGTGGACCCGGGCGACCGTCTACCCCGACATGTGGGCCGACCCCGACGACGACCCCCGCAACATGGAGGGTCCCGGTCCCGAGGGCGAGTCGGCCACCCTCCAGGACTACCTGGTCAACTACCGCCTCACGCTCCGCCTGAAGTGCGAGGGCCTCGACCCCGAGCAGCTCGCCCGCCGGTCGGTCCCGCCGTCGACGATGTCGCTGCTCGGGCTCGTCCGGCACCTCGCCGAGGTCGAACGGGACTGGCGCAACTGGATCGCGGACGGCGACCCCCTGCCCAAGCTCTACGGCGAGCGCGACTCGGACTTCCTCGGTGCCGTCGCCGAACAGGCCGCCGTGGACGCCGCGTTCCGCGACCTGGAGCGCGAACAGGCCGCGACCGACGCGGAACTGGCGCGCTTCACGGACCTGGGTGAGCGGGTCGGCCGCGAGGACGTCGTCATCCGGGAACTCCTCGTCCACCGCGTCGAGGAGTACGCCCGCCACTGCGGCCACGCCGACCTGCTCCGCGAGTGCGTGGACGGCAGGGTCGGCCAGTAGCCCACCTGTGGTCGGTAGCCCCGCCCACCGTCGGTGGCCCGGCTGTGGTCGGTGGCCCGGCTGTGGTCGGTGGCCCGGCCGGGTCCGCGTCCGGCTGCCCCTGACTCAGGCCGAGGCCAGCTCGCACCACACGTACTTGCCGGGGTTGCCGTGCCGCGACAGCGGCTGCCACCCCCACAGATCGGAACAGGCCCGCACCAGCGCCAGCCCCCGCCCCTCCTCCGCCTCCACCAGCGCGGCCAACGCCCCCGGCGGCTCGGGAGGTTCGGGATCGGCGTCCCACGCCCCGATCCGCAGGGTCCCCGGCGGCACCCACCCCACCCGCAACGCCGCCGGCCCCTTCGTGTGCCGCACCGCGTTGGCCACCAGCTCCGCGGCCAGCAGCTCGGCGGTGTCCACCAGCCCGATCAGGCCGTGCAGGGTGAGGATCAGCCGCAGCGTCCTGCGGCTCACGGTGACCGCTCGGACGTCGTGCGGGATGTACAGGGTGTACTCCCACGGTTCGCTTCCGGACATGCGTCAACTCCGTTCGTAGGGAGGGGAGTCAGAGGCGTCGAAGAGGAGGCTCGCCGGTGTCCTGCCGCAGCCGCCGCGGCAGGACGGTGCGGTGCGCTTCCGGCGCCCCGGAATGCCAGAATGTGTGCGTCGCGTCACCGACGGTAGATCTAAATGTAGAGACACTGCAAGCCGATCGCGTAATCTGAATCCGAACGAGTCGTGCCTGCGGGCGCGTTGAGACAAGGAGCGGTCGAGGGCTTTGAGGCGCGAACCAACGGCACGGCAGCTTCGTCTGGCCACAGAGCTGCGCAGACTCCGCGAGGCGGCGGGCCTCAACGCACGCCAGGCCGCGGCGCTGCTCGGCGTGAGCCCCACCCAGATCACCCACATCGAGTCCGGACTTGCCGGAGTGAGCGAACAGCGGCTCCGCCGCCTGGCCTCCCACTACGCCTGCACGGACACCGAGTTCGTCGACGCCCTCGTCGCCATGGCGACCGACCGTACGCGGGGCTGGTGGGAGGAGTTCCGCGGCTCACTGCCGAACTCGTTCCTCGATCTGGCCGAGCTGGAGCACCATGCCAGGTTCCGGAACGAGGTCGCGATCCTCTACGTGCCCGGCCTGTTGCAGACGGAGTCCTATGCCCGTGCCGTGTTCTCGTCGAGAATCCCGGAACTCGTCCCTGACGAGGTGGACTTGCGGGTTGAGCATCGGCTGAGGCGGCAGCAGGCCGTCTTCCCGTACGAGGTCGTGATCCACGAGGCGGCGCTCCGCATCAGAGCCGGAGACCGTGCAGCTGCTCGGTCGCAACTCAGGCGGCTCGTTGAGCGCTCGGAGGCCGACCACATCACCTTGAAGGTGGTTCCGTTCGACCTCGACGGCTTCACCAGGGCATCGGCGACGATGACCTACCTGGGCGGCCCCTTGCGCAAGCTGGACACGGTGATCCGTGATGCCCCGCACGGCTCGCTGTTCCTGGACGCTGAGGCAACGCTCAATGCCTACCGAACGCGCTTCCATATGATGGAAGAGGTATCCCTCGATCCGGCACGGTCGCGCGATTTCATCCATGAGTTGGCGAAGGAACTGTGAGGCTCTGCATGTTCGCATCTAACAACTGGCGGAAGTCGTCCTTCTCCGGGGAGGGCGACGGCAACGACTGCGTGGAGGTCGCCACGACCCCCACCCGCATCGGCGTCCGCGACTCCAAGGCCCCGGCGGCGGCCACTCTGACCTTCGGCCCGGCCGCCTTCGCCCCCTTCCTCCGGGCGCTCAAAGAGGGACGGGCCCACTGACTGTCACACCTCACCGGTAACGTCGGACCATGTCCCAGAACACCGCGAACCCCTCCGGCGAGCGGCGCACGGCCGTGCTCGAAGGCGTGCTGGAGAGGATCACGTACGCGAACGAGGAGAACGGCTACACGGTCGCGCGCGTGGACACCGGCAGAGGCGCCGCCGACCTGCTCACGGTCGTCGGCGCGCTGCTGGGCGCCCAGGTGGGGGAGTCGCTGCGGATGGAGGGGCGCTGGGGGTCGCACCCCCAGTACGGCAAGCAGTTCCTGGTCGAGAACTACACGACCCTGCTGCCCGCCACCGTCCAGGGCATCCGCCGCTACCTCGGCTCGGGCCTGGTCAAGGGCATCGGGCCGGTCTTCGCCGACCGGATCACCCAGCACTTCGGGCTGGACACGCTGCGGGTCATCGAGGAGGAGCCCAAGCGCCTCATCGAGGTGCCCGGGCTCGGCCCCAAGCGCACCAGGAAGATCGCCGACGCCTGGGAGGAGCAGAAGGCGATCAAGGAGGTCATGCTCTTCCTCCAGACCGTCGAGGTCTCCACGTCGATCGCGGTGCGGATCTACAAGAAGTACGGGGACGCCTCCATCTCGGTCGTCAAGGAGCGGCCCTACCGCCTGGCCGCCGACGTCTGGGGCATCGGCTTCCTCACCGCCGACAAGATCGCCCGGTCCGTCGGCATCCCGCACGACAGCCCGGAGCGGGTCAAGGCCGGACTCCAGTACGCACTGTCGCAGTCCGCCGACCAGGGCAACTGCTTCCTCCCGGAGGAGCGGCTCATCGCGGACGCGGTGAAGCTGCTCCAGGTCGACACCGGCCTCGTCATCGAGTGCCTCGCCGAACTCGCCGAGCCCGGCCCGGACGGGGAGGAGCCCGGCGTCGTCCGCGAGAAGGTGCCCGGCCCGGACCCCGACGGGGAGCCCGTCACCGCCGTCTACCTCGTCCCCTTCCACCGCGCCGAACTGTCGCTGTCCGCCCAGCTGCTGCGGCTCCTGCGCACCGACGAGGACCGCATGCCCGGCTTCGCCTCGGTCGACTGGGACAAGGCGCTCGGCTGGCTGAGGACCCGTACGGGGGCGGAGCTCGCGCCCGAGCAGGAGGCCGCCGTACGGCTGGCGCTGAGCGAGCGGGTGGCGGTGCTGACCGGCGGGCCCGGCTGCGGCAAGTCGTTCACCGTGCGGTCGGTCGTGGAGCTGGCCCGCGCCAAGCAGGCGAAGGTGCTGCTGGCCGCGCCGACCGGGCGGGCCGCCAAGCGGCTGGCCGAGCTGACCGGAGCCGAGGCGTCCACGGTGCACCGCCTGCTGGAGCTCAAGCCCGGCGGTGACGCCGCCTACGACCGGGACCGGCCGCTCGACGCCGACCTGGTCGTCGTCGACGAGGCGTCCATGCTCGACCTGCTGCTCGCCAACAAGCTGGTGAAGGCCGTGCCGCCCGGTGCGCACCTCCTCTTCGTCGGGGACGTCGACCAGCTGCCCAGCGTCGGCGCTGGTGAGGTGCTGCGGGACCTCCTCGCCGACGGCGGCCCGGTCCCCGCCGTCCGCCTCACCCGGGTGTTCCGGCAGGCCCAGCAGTCCGGGGTGGTCACCAACGCGCACCGCATCAACGCCGGGCGGCACCCCCTCACCGACGGCATGAAGGACTTCTTCCTCTTCGTCGAGGACGACACCGAGGAGGCCGGCCGGCTCACCGTCGACGTGGCCGCGCGCCGCATCCCGGCCCGGTTCGGGCTGGACCCCCGCCGGGACGTGCAGGTCCTGGCGCCCATGCACCGCGGCCCCGCCGGCGCGGGCACGCTGAACGGGCTGCTCCAGCAGGCCGTCACCCCCGGCCGGCCCGACCTGCCCGAGAAGCGGTTCGGCGGGCGCGTCTTCCGTGTGGGCGACAAGGTCACCCAGGTCCGCAACAATTACGACAAGGGGGCGAACGGTGTCTTCAACGGCACCGTGGGCGTGGTGACCTCACTCGATCCGGTCGACCAGCGCCTCACGGTGCTGACGGACGAGGACGAGGAGGTGCCCTACGACTTCGACGAACTGGACGAACTGGCCCACGCCTACGCCGTGACCATTCACCGCTCGCAGGGCAGTGAGTATCCCGCCGTGGTGATCCCCGTCACGACCGGTGCATGGATGATGCTGCAGCGGAACCTGCTGTACACGGCGGTCACCCGGGCCAAGAAGCTGGTCGTCCTCGTCGGTTCACGCCGGGCGATCGCCCAGGCGGTGCGCACCGTCTCGGCCGGCCGGCGCTGCACCGCACTGGACTTCCGGCTCGCGGGAGGCTGACTCCCGGCCCACGCCGGCACCGGTGCACGACACCGGACCCGGCCCACGCCGGACCCGGCCCACGCCGGACCCGGCCCACACCGGACCCGGCACAGGCGGTCCCGGCGCCGTCCCGCGGGCTCCCGGGAGCGCCCGGAACGCCCGGCGGGGCCTCCGCGAAAAAAATGATCGATCAAACGAGTCGTAAAGGTCACAGAGCACTTCCCGTCGCCCGGTGAACCGGGCAGGATGGGCAAGTTGGCGGCACTCAGTGCCGTCCATAAGCCCAATGGTCGACCCCGAGTGCACTCTCCTGAGCCAAATGGGGGATGGTAGAGACAGTCAGGGCACCTCGAAGATGAGGCACTACGTCGGTGAGGGAAGACGTGAGCGACAACTCTGTAGTACTGCGGTACGACGGCAGCGAGTACACCTACCCGGTGATCGACAGCACCGTCGGGGACAAGGGCTTCGACATCGGGAAGCTGCGCGCCCAGACCGGTCTCGTGACGCTGGACAGCGGCTACGGCAACACCGCCGCCTACAAATCGGCCGTCACCTACCTGGACGGCGAGTCGGGCATCCTGCGCTACCGCGGCTACCCGATCGAGCAGCTCGCCGAGCGGTCCACCTTCCTGGAGGTGGCCTACCTGCTGATCAACGGTGAGCTTCCGACCGTCGACGAGCTCACGGTGTTCAAGAACGACATCACGCAGCACACCCTGCTGCACGAGGACGTCAAGAACTTCTACCGGGGCTTCCCGCGCGACGCGCACCCGATGGCGATGCTGTCCTCGGTGGTCTCCGCGCTGTCCACGTTCTACCAGGACAGCCACAACCCCTTCGACAAGCAGCAGCGCAACCTCTCCACCATCCGCCTGCTCGCCAAGCTTCCGACGATCGCCGCGTACGCCTACAAGAAGTCCGTGGGCCACCCGTTCGTCTACCCGCGCAACGACCTCGGCTACGTCGAGAACTTCCTGCGCATGACGTTCTCGGTCCCGGCCCAGGAGTACGACCTCGACCCGGTCGTCGTCTCCGCCCTGGACAAGCTTCTCATCCTGCACGCGGACCACGAGCAGAACTGCTCGACCTCCACCGTCCGCCTGGTCGGTTCCTCGCAGGCGAACATGTTCGCCTCGATCTCGGCCGGCATCAACGCCCTGTGGGGGCCCCTGCACGGCGGCGCCAACCAGTCCGTGCTGGAGATGCTGGAGGGCATCCGCGACTCCGGCGGCGACGTCGACTCCTTCATCCGCAAGGTGAAGAACAAGGAGGACGGCGTCCGCCTGATGGGCTTCGGCCACCGGGTGTACAAGAACTTCGACCCCCGCGCCAAGATCATCAAGGCGGCCGCGCACGACGTCCTGTCGGCCCTCGGCAAGTCCGACGAGCTGCTCGACATCGCGCTGAAGCTGGAGGAGCACGCGCTCTCCGACGACTACTTCGTCTCGCGCAGCCTCTACCCGAACGTCGACTTCTACACCGGCCTGATCTACCGGGCCATGGGGTTCCCCACCGAGATGTTCACGGTGCTGTTCGCCCTGGGCCGGCTGCCGGGCTGGATCGCCCAGTGGCACGAGATGATCAAGGAGCCGGGTTCCCGCATCGGCCGCCCGCGCCAGATCTACACGGGCGTCGTCGAGCGCGACTTCGTCCCGGTCGAGGAGCGCTGACCTCCGCGCCCCGACCCCACCACGTCAGACCCCGCCCGGTCGCCCGGCGCGGGGTCTCGCCGTGTCCGGGGGCGGCGACGGCAGGCGCCGGCGACCGTCAGGGGCGGCACCACCACCGGGGAGCACCAGGGGCGGCGGCGCCCCACCGCGAACGACCGGGGACGGCGGCGGCGCCAAGGACGGCGAAGGCCGGTAGAGCGGCGAGGGCCGGTGAAGCGGCGAAGGCCGGCGAGGGCCGGTAGAGCGGCGAAGGCCGGCGAAGGCCGGTGAAGCGGAAGGCGCCCCGGTGCGTCGGTCCCCCCACGGGCCGACGACCAGGGCGCCTTCCCATGTCCCGGTACGGATTCCCCCCACGGGATCCGGCCGGGCGCTTGTGAGGACACAGCGCCTGAATCGCTGTCGTACAGGGCAGGCGCGTACGCCCGCACTGCTCTTGTAGGTGCGGTCTGCCGGGACAGCGCACACACGGGGAGGGCCGCTCAAGGCTTCCCGGTGTGCGTGCCCCGGCAACGCAATCTCTGAGGAAGTCCCCCAAGACATCCCCAGCTGCCGGTCGGCGCCCCCCAAGACGCCTTCCGACATCGCCAACTTAGACCTTCGAACCCCTTCGATGGTTACGTTCGCGTCACTGTGATCTGCGTCTCTTGCAAATGTCCCATTGAGTACGCAAGAGGTCCGTTCGGCGAACGATGCCCCAGCGTAGGGAAGATGCGCGAGACTTGTGAAGAGCTTATGTGAGGCCCGCCCCGGACTCCAGAGCCCCCCCACCATTCCCCGAATCCAGCCACCCCCCCCCGGGCGCCCCCCGGGCGCCCCCCGGGGCCCCCAGGGCGGGGGTGTGTGGAGGAAGCGGGCCACCGGGCCGGCTGTGGGGGCCCCGGAAGCAGGCCTCGGGGGGCGGGTGGGCGGCCGCGATCCTCCGGAAGCCGGTCGCCCCGAGGGGGCGAGGGGTGAGGGGCGTCGAGAGGGGGCGGGGCGGGGGTGTCAGGGGCGGGGGGTGAGTTCGAAGCCGGCCTCGTCGACGGCGGCACGGACGGCCTCCTCGTCGAGGGGGGCGGCGGAGACGACCGTGACCTCGCCGCCGGCGGCGACGGCCTTCACCGAGGTGACGCCGGGGAGCTGGGAGATCTCGGCGGAGACGGCGCCCTCGCAGTGTCCGCAGCTCATGCCGCTGACCTGGTAGACGGTGGTGACGGTGTCGGTCTGGGCGGTCATGTCGTTGCTCCTTGTCGAGGTGTGGGGGCTGGTGCGGCCCCCGCGGCACACTCCGACTCTATACCCCTAGGGGGTACCTCTCCAAGAAGGGTCCCGGCGTGTCAGCGCCCGCACCCACAGCACGCCGAGGAAGGCCACGCACACCAGTCCGCCGATCGAGAACACCGCGAACATGTGCTGCTGCGCCGCCGTCGGCCGCGGCAGATACCCTTGCGAGAACAGCTCCGGCCGCGCCCCGATGCCGGTCAGGCGCGCCACCAGCCACAGCGCGATCCCGTGCGTCGAGTCCCACAGGGCGTGCAGCAGCGAGACGCCGAGAAGGGTGCCGAGCACCGGCGCCGACAGGCGGAAGCGGCCGTCGGGGCGACGGTGCGCCAGCAGCACCCCGCCGGCCACGGCCGTCCACAGCCCGTGCCCGAAGGGCGTCAGCATCCCGCGCAGGATCTCCGTCTCCAGCAGGGCCCTCGGATCCGCCCCCGCCGGGGACACGGCGGCGTGGAAGGCGTGGCCCGCGCTCGCCAGGGCCGCGAACCCGAAGCCGACGGCCCCGCCCAGCACCAGCCCCGCGCGCGTCCCGCGGAGGCGCGGCCGGGAGCGCAGCACGAACGCCAGCGCGCCCAGCTTCGCGGCCTCCTCGACCAGCCCCACGCCGGCGAACACCGCCGGGGACGGGTGCAGCAGGTGGTACTCCATCAGCGACGCGCCCAGCACGCCGAGGACGCCGCCGGTCAGGAAGCAGCCCAGGACCGTGCCCGTGCCCAGGTCCCGGCCGTGCCGCTCGTACGCCCACAGCACGAAGACCACCGGCATCAGGAAGCTGCCCAGCAGGATCAGCGTCGGCAGCAGCGCGGTGTTCCGCGTCGTGTACGTCGCCAGCGCCGTCAGCACCCACAGGGCCGGCCCGCACCACAGGCAGCGCCGCCACAGCCCGCCGCGCAGCCGGAGGTCGTCCGGAGGGGGCTGGGGGCCGGGGATGCGGGCGCGCGGCGTACCGGGCGGCTGGGAGTGGGTCACTGCGGGTCCCCTCGTACTCCTGGAGCTCGGGCGGAGCGGTTTGTCCGCACTTTATGTGGAGTGTCCCGTTGTCGCAGATCCACTGCGGTGTGTGACCGGCCCGGGCGCCGCGCCGTGCCCCGCCTCGGCGGCGGGGCACGGCGCGGATGCGGATGTCCGTGAGGTCAGTCGGCGCGGCGGCCCCGGTTCCCCGGCCGGGAGGCGACCCAGGCGCGGACCGTGTCGGCGTACCAGTACGGCTTGCCGCCCTCCACGTGGTCGGGCGGCGGCAGCAGCCCGTGCTTGCGGTAGGAGCGCACGGTGTCCGGCTGGACCCGGATGTGCGCCGCGATCTCCTTGTAGGACCACAGCCGTCGGTCGGTCATGAGTCGCACCTCCCTGCGGTGCGCCGCGGCGCGGCCGGGGGCGGCCGTCGGGGGAGCCGGGGCGCGGTGCTGGCGATCATCAAGCCTGTGCCCCGTGAACGACCCGAGGTGACAGAGGGGGAGCGGTTGTGAACCGAGTGTGACGAGCGGCGTGCGTACACGGGACATGTGTGACAGGACGGTGGTGTTCGTGACAGAAGTGATGCGAAGGGGCGAGCGGAGGGGCCGGGAAACCGCGCGACAGCGCGCGGAGGGGGTGCTACGCCCCGCAGGACCTCAGGAACGCCCGGGTGCGGCGGGCGATGGGCAGCGGCCGGTCGGGGGCGCAGGGGTACATGTCCTGCTCGACGATGGCGAACAGGTCGGCGTCCAGCCGCCGGGCGGCCTCCAGTACGGGGCCCAGCTCGGGCACTCCGCCCGGCGGCTCGCACATGACGCCCCGGGCGACGGCCGGTCCGAACGGCGTGCCCCGCTCCCGCACCTCGGCGAGGATCTCCGGGTCGACCTGCTTGAGGTGCAGGTAGCCGATGCGCTCGCCGTAGGTCTCGATCAGCTCGACGCTGTCGCCGCCGCAGTAGGCGTAGTGGCCGGTGTCCAGGCAGAGCGAGACCAGGTCGGGGTCCGTGCCGTCGAGGAAGCGGGCGACGTTCCGGGCGCTGTCGATGTGGGTGTCGGCGTGCGGGTGGACCACGGCGGTCAGGCCGTAGCGTTCGCGCACCTCGCGACCCAGGCGCTCGGTCAGCGAGGTGAGATCGCGCCACTGCGCGGGGGTGAGCGTGTCCGGCTCGCGCACCTCGCCGGTCCTGTCGTCCCGCCAGAAGGAGGGGATGACCACCAGGTGCCGGGCGCCCACGGCCCGGGCCAGCGCCGCGTTCTCGGCGACGTGCGCCCAGGTGCGGTCCCACACGGCCGGGCCGTGGTGCAGGCCGGTGAACACGGTCCCGGCGGACACCTTCAGGCCCCGTTTCGCCGTCTCCTCGGCGAGTACGCCCGGGTCGGTGGGCAGGTACCCGTACGGTCCCAGTTCGATCCACTCGTACCCGGCCTCGGCGACCTCGTCGAGGAACCGCGGCCAGGGCACCTGCCGGGGGTCGTCCGGGAACCACACGCCCCAGGAGTCGGGAGCCGAACCGATGCGGATGCGGGACAGTGAGGGGGAGGGCGACCGCGCGGGCGTCGTCGACGTCATGGCCGCCAGCCTGGGGTCGCCCGGAACGGAGTGTCAAGCACTGGTCCGAATGTCCGGACAAGGGGGCGTGCGGGCGGGCAGGATGGGCAGGACAGCGGGGACGGGACGGACGCCCGGGACGCCCGGGACGCCCGGGACGCCCGGGACGGCACGAAGACGGGAAGGGCGATGCGGGAAGGGTGATGCGGGAAGGCGGGGCGGGAGGAGAGGCGGGAGGCGAGGGCGCCCGCGCGCCTGTCGGATGGTCCGCATCCGACGGGCGGTCCGTATCGGCAGGGTCGGTCCGGACCGGCGGGGAGGACCCTCCCCGAGGCCGGCCGGCGGTGGGAAGGGAAGGCGATGGCGTACGAGCTGATCACCATGGGGCGGATCGGCGTGGACCTCTATCCGCTGCAGACGGGCGTCCCACTGGCGCGGGTGACGTCCTTCGGCAAGTTCCTCGGCGGCTCCGCGGCCAACGTCGCCGTCGCCGCGGCCCGCCTGGGCCGCCGCACCGCGCTGATCAGCCGTACCGGTGACGACCCCTTCGGCGGCTATCTGCGCGACACGCTCCGGGAGTTCGGCGTGGACGAGCGGTGGGTGACACCCGTGGCCGGGCTGCCCACCCCGGTCACCTTCTGCGAGGTGTTCCCGCCCGACGACTTCCCGCTGTACTTCTACCGGCGGCCCAAGGCCCCCGACCTGGAGATCGACACCGCCGGACTCGACCTGGACGCCGTCCGCGCGGCCGGCGTCTTCTGGGTGACGGGCACCGGGCTGAGCGAGGAGCCGAGCCGGACCGCGACCCTCGACGCGCTCGCCCACCGCGCGAAGTCCGGCACCACCGTGTTCGACCTCGACTGGCGGCCCGTGTTCTGGCGCGACCCCGGCGCCGCCCGCCCCCACTACGCGGAGGCCCTGCGGCACGCCACCGTCGCCGTCGGGAACCTCGACGAGGTCGAGGTGGCCACCGGGCGGCGGGAGCCGCACGCGGCCGCACGGGCGCTGCTCGGTGCGGGCGTCCGGCTCGCCGTGGTCAAGCAGGGACCCAAGGGCGTGCTCGCGGTGGCCGCCGACGGCGAGAGCGCCGAGGTGCCGCCGCTGCCGGTGACCGTCCTCAACGGCCTCGGCGCCGGAGACGCCTTCGGCGGCTCCCTCTGCCACGGTCTGCTGGCCGGCTGGGACCTGGAGCGCACCCTGCGCCACGCCAACGCGGCGGGCGCCATCGTCGCCTCCCGCCTGGAGTGCTCCTCCGCCATGCCGACCGCCGCCGAGGTGGAGGCCGCCCTGAGCCGAGGGGCGGTCCGATGAGGCGCGCCGGGCCGGGCCGGGGCCACCTCGGGCGGGGCGGGGGCGGGAGCACGCGGGCGCGTACCGGCCTGCTGTGCGCGCCGGGGGCGCACTCCGAGGGCGCCGCCCCGGGCGGTACCGGGACGTCGCCGGCGGCGGGTCCCGCCGGTGGCGGGCCGGGTGCCCGCCGACTCCCCGTGTTCGCCGGGCCGTTCATCTGCCGTCGCGCCCCCGAAGGGCGGCCGCGCGACGATCTGGCGACCGGCTCCGTCACCCGTCCCCCGGTCGTCCCCCGGGGACACCGCCGCAGGACCGCTGTGAGGGCCGTATGAGCAACGACATGAGCAGGGAACTCCACATCCCCCGGGGGACGACCGGACACGGCGCCTACAGCGTCGACATCGACCCCGAGCGGGCCGGCTGGACCCACAGCAGCCTGCGGGTGCTGGAACTGGCCGCGGGCGACACGCACGCCTTCGACACCGGGGACAGCGAATGGATCGTGCTGCCGCTCAGCGGCGGCTGCACCGTCCGCACCACCGACGGGGTCGTCCGACTCCTGGGCAGGGACAGCGTGTTCGCGTCGGTCACCGACTTCGCGTACGTTCCCCGCGACGCCCGGGTGCAGATCGCCTCCGGCGCGGGAGGCCGCTTCGCCCTGGCAGGAGCGAAGTGCGAGCGACGACTCCCCGCCCGCCACGGCCCCGCGCCGGAGGTACCCGTCGAACAGCGCGGCAGCGGCACCTCGGCCCGCGAGGTCCGCAACTTCGCCGCCGCCGACACCTTCGCGTGCGACCGGCTCATCGCCGTCGAGGTCGTCACCCCCGGCGGCAACTGGTCCTCGTACCCGCCGCACAAGCACGACGAGCACCGGCCCGGCCTGGAGTCGGAGCTGGAGGAGATCTACTACTTCGAGGTCGACGGCCCGCACGGCTACGGCTACCAGCGCGTGTCGCCCTCCCGGGAGGGCGGCGCCGACGTGCTCGCCGAGGTCCGCTCCGGCGACGCCGTCCTGGTCCCCGACGGCTGGCACGGCCCGTCCGTCGCCCAGCCCGGCCACGCCCTGTACTACCTCAACGTCATGGCCGGGCCGGGCGCCACCCGGGAGTGGCGGATCTGCTTCCACCCGGACCACACCCAGGGGTACCGATGACCGTCAGGCTCACCGTCGCACAGGCACTCGTCCGCTTCCTCGCCGCCCAGTACACCGAACGCGACGGCGAACGCCACCGGCTGATCGCCGCCACCTGGGGCATCTTCGGCCACGGCAACGTCGCCGGCGTCGGCCAGGCCCTGGTCGAGCACGCCGACGCCATGCCCTTCCACCAGGGCCGCAACGAACAGGCCATGGTGCACGCCGCCGTCGGCTACGCCCGCCAGCGCGGCCGGCTCTCCGCCCACGCCGTGACCACCTCCATCGGCCCCGGCGCCACCAACCTCGTCACCGGCGCCGCCCTCGCCACCGTCAACCACCTGCCGGTGCTGCTGCTGCCCGGCGACACCTTCGCCACCCGCCCCGCCGACCCCGTCCTGCAGCAGCTGGAGGTGCCGTACGCGGGCGACGTCTCCGTCAACGACTGCCTGCGCCCGGTGTCCCGGTACTTCGACCGCGTACACCGGCCCGAGGCCCTGATCCCCGCCGCGCTGCAGGCGGCCCGCGTGCTCACCGACCCCGCCGCGACGGGCGCGGTCACCCTCGCCCTGCCGCAGGACGTACAGGCCGAGGCGTACGACTGGCCGGAGGACTTCTTCACCGAACGGACCTGGACGGTACGGCGGCCCGGCCCCGACCCCGCCGAACAGGCCGAGGCCGTCCGCGCGGTGCTCGGCGCCCGCAGGCCCCTGCTGGTCGCCGGCGGCGGCGTCCGCCACAGCCGCGCCGAGGACGCCCTCGCCGAGTTCGCGCGGGCCACCGGCATCCCCGTCGCCGCCACCCAGTCCGGCAAGGGCTCCCTGCCCCACGGCCACCCCCAGGACGTCGGCGGCATCGGCCACACCGGCAGCGCGGTCGCCGACCGGCTGGCCCGCACCGCCGACCTCGTCATCGGCGTCGGCACCCGCTACACCGACTTCACCACCGCCTCCGCGACCCTGTTCACCGGCGACGGCGTCCGCTTCCTCAACCTCAACATCGCCCCCTACGACGGGCACAAGATGGCCGGGCGCACCCTGATCGCCGACGCCCGCAGCGGCCTGGAGGAACTCACCGAGGCCCTCGTCATGCACGCCCACCGCGTCACCGACGCCTACCGCGCCGAGTACACCGCCGGCCGGGCCGACTGGGAGCGCCGCGTCGACGCCTGCCTCGCCGCCCCCGACCCCACCGCGCGCCCCACCCAGGCGCAGGTCCTCGGCGCGCTCGACGCCGTCGTCGACGCCACCGACATCATCGTCAACGCGGCCGGGTCCCTCCCCGGCGACCTGCACAGACTGTGGCGCGCCCGGTCCCGCGACCAGTACCACGTGGAGTACGGGTACTCGTGCATGGGCTACGAGATCCCCGCCGCCATCGGGGTGAAGACGGCCGCGCCCCGGCGCCCGGTGTGGGCGCTGGTCGGCGACGGCACGTATCTGATGATGCCCACGGAGATCGTCACCGCGGTGCAGGAGGGCATCGCCGTCAAGATCGTACTGGTGCAGAACCACGGCTACGCCTCCATCGGCGGCCTGTCGGAGGCGGTGGGCGCCGAGCGGTTCGGCACCGACTACCGCTTCCGGGCCGCCGACGGCACCTACCGCGGGGCGCCGCTCCCCGTCGACCTGGCCGCCAACGCCGCCAGCCTCGGCATGCGGGTGCTGCGCGCCGCCACGGTCGCCGAGCTGAGGGCGGCCCTCGCCGAGGCGCGCGCCGCGGACACTCCCACATGTGTCTACGTCGAGACCGAAACGGCAGACACAGTGTCGGGCGCGCCGCCCGCGCAGGCCTGGTGGGATGTTCCTGTGGCCGAGACCGCGACCCGAGCGTCGGCGGTCGCGGCCCGCGAGGAGTACGACCGGCACGTCTCGACCCGACGCCGCCATCTGTGAAGGAGCAACTGGGCATGACGAAGATCGTCAACCACTGGATCGGCGGCCGCACCGTCGAAGGCGCGTCAGGCAGCTTCGGCCCGGTCACCGACCCGGCCACCGGCCAGGTCACCACCAAGGTCGCCTTCGCCACCGCCGGCGAGGTCGACACGGCGGTCGCCACCGCCAAGGAGGCCTTCGCGACCTGGGGGCAGTCCTCCCTCGCGCAGCGCACGACCATCCTGTTCCGGTTCCGCGCCCTGCTGGACGCCCACCGCGACGAGATCGCCGAGCTGATCACCGCCGAGCACGGCAAGGTGCACTCCGACGCGCTGGGCGAGGTCGCCCGCGGCCTGGAGATCGTCGACCTGGCCTGCGGCATCACGGTGCAGCTGAAGGGCGAGCTGTCCACCCAGGTCGCCAACCGGGTCGACGTGGCCGCGATCCGCCAGCCGCTCGGCGTCGTCGCGGGCATCACGCCGTTCAACTTCCCGGCGATGGTCCCGATGTGGATGTTCCCGATCGCCATCGCGTGCGGCAACACGTTCGTGCTGAAGCCGTCCGAGAAGGACCCCTCCGCCGCGGTCCGCATCGCCGAGCTGCTCACCGAGGCGGGCCTGCCCGACGGCGTGTTCAACGTGGTGCACGGCGACAGGGTGGCCGTCGACCGCCTCCTGGAGCACCCGGACGTCAAGGCCGTGTCGTTCGTCGGCTCGACCCCCATCGCCCGCCACATCCACACCACGGCCTCCGCCAACGGCAAGCGCGTGCAGGCGCTCGGCGGCGCGAAGAACCACATGCTGGTGCTGCCCGACGCCGACCTCGACGCGGCCGCCGACGCGGCGGTGTCCGCGGCGTACGGCTCGGCCGGCGAACGCTGCATGGCCATCTCCGCCGTCGTCGCGGTGGGCTCCATCGGCGACACGCTGGTGGAGAAGATCCGCGAGCGCGCCGAGAAGATCAAGATCGGTCCCGGCGACGACCCGGCCTCCGAGATGGGCCCCCTCATCACCGCCGCCCACCGCGACAAGGTCGCCGCCTACGTCGAGGGCGCGGCCGCCGAGGGCGCCGAGGTGGTGCTCGACGGCACCGGCTACACCGTCGACGGCTTCGAGGACGGCCACTGGATCGGCATCTCCCTGCTGGACAAGGTGCCCACCGGCGCCAGGGCCTACCAGGACGAGATCTTCGGCCCGGTGCTGTGCGTGCTGCGCGTGGACACCTACGAGGAGGGCGTGGCCCTGATCAACGCCTCGCCGTTCGGCAACGGCACCGCGGTGTTCACCCGCGACGGCGGCGCCGCCCGCCGCTTCCAGCTGGAGATCGAGGCGGGCATGGTCGGTGTGAACGTGCCGATCCCGGTGCCCGTCGGCTACCACTCCTTCGGCGGCTGGAAGGACTCCCTCTTCGGCGACCACCACATCTACGGCAACGACGGCACGCACTTCTACACCCGCGGCAAGGTCGTCACCACCCGCTGGCCGGACCCCTCCGATGCCCCGGCGGGCGTCGACCTGGGCTTCCCCCGCAACCACTGACCCCCCGTCGGCAACGGCCGGCGACGGCGGCAGCCGCCGGCAGCGCCCCCGCACCCCCTCCCGCCCCGGAGGAGGCGGCGGGGCGCCGTCGCGTACCGCCCGTACCGCCCCCCGCCGGGGAACGCCGCCCCGCCGGGCATCCCCGGGACCGACGCCGGGCCGTGGTGCGGGCCGTGGTGCGGGCCGTGGTGCGGGCGCGGCACCGGGCGCGACACCGGGCCCGCCGCCCGGGGCGGTTGCCGGGCGCGCTCCGGTCCCGCGTCAGGTGCCCTCGTACCGCGGGCGCGGTACGGGGGAGCCGCCGCCGTACGTCCGGGGGAGGGGGGCGGCTCCGTCCGCGGGCTGTTCCGGGGCGTCGCCCGGGCCCCGTACCGTGGGCGGCATGGATCTTCGACGGCTGCGCCGGCGCGAACCGCCGCGCGTGCTGCGCCGGCCCGCGGCCGCCGTGGCGGCCCTCGCCGTGCTCGCCGGGGCCGGCACCTGGACGGCGGCCTCGGCCGCCGCCGGCGACCCGCCCCGCGTGCACCGTACCGACCAGGTCATGACCATGGCGGGCGGAGTGCGGCTCGACACCTCGTACTTCACGTCCGGGGCGTCCGGCCGCCGCCCCGCGGTGCTGCTGGCGCACGGCTTCGGCGGCAGCAAGGACGACGTCCGCGGGCAGGCCGAGGACCTCGCCCGCGACGGGTACGCCGTGCTGACCTGGTCGGCACGCGGCTTCGGCGCCTCCACCGGGAAGATCGGGCTGAACGACCCCGCCGGCGAGGTCACCGACGTCTCCCGGCTGATCGACTGGCTCGCCGCCCGCCCTCAGGTCCGGCTGGACGCGCCGGGCGACCCACGGGTCGGCGTCGCCGGGGCCTCCTACGGCGGCGCGGTCGCCCTGCTGGCCGCCGGGCACGACGACCGGGTGGACGCCGTCGCCCCGGCCGTCACCTACTGGAACCTCGCCGACGCCCTGTTCCCCGGCGGCGTGTTCAAGAAGCTGTGGGCGGGCGTGTTCGTGACCTCCGGCGGCGGCTGCCAGGCCTTCGAGCCCCGGCTGTGCGCGATGTACGAACGGGTCGCCCGCACCGGCACGCCCGACGCCGCCGCCCGCGAGCTCCTGCGGACCCGCTCCCCGGCCGCCGTCGCCGGACGCGTCAAGGTGCCCACCCTGCTGGTGCAGGGCCAGACCGACTCGCTGTTCCCGCTCGGCCAGGCCGACGCCGCCGCACGGGCGATCCGCGCCAACGGCGCACCCGTCGCCGTCGACTGGATCGCGGGCGGCCACGACGGCGGCGACCTGGAGGAGGACCGGATCCGGGACCGGGTCACGGCCTGGTTCGACCGCCACCTCAAGGACGACCGTGCCACCGACACCGGCCCCGCCTTCCGCGTCACCCGCACCGGAGGAGTCGACTCCACCGACGGCACCGCCCAGCTGCGCGGCGCGAGCGCCGGCAGCTACCCGGGCCTGCGCGCCGACCCGCGCGGGATCGCGCTGACCGGCCGGGAGCAGACCTTCGCCAACCCCGCCGGGGGCAGCCCGCCCGCCGTGTCCGCGCTGCCCGGCCTCGGCGCCGGCGGCGGCCTCGCCCAGCTGTCCTCCCTCGGCGTCGGCGTCTCCCTCGACTTCCCCGGCCAGCACGCCCGCTTCGACTCCGCGCCCCTGACGTCGGCGCTGCGGGTCACCGGCACGCCCACCGTCACCGTGCACGTCGGCTCCAGCAGCGCCGACGCCGTCCTGTTCGCCAAGGTGTACGACGTCGGCCCGGACGGCACCGGCCAGGTACTGCCCGCCCAGCTCGTCACGCCGGTGCGCGTCGAGGACGCCCGCGGCGGCAAGGACGTCACCCTCACCCTGCCCGCCGTGGACCACGAGTTCGACAAGGGCCACCGGCTGCGCCTGACCGTCGCCGCCACCGACCTCGGCTACGCCTCCCCGGCGGCCCCCGCCACCTACACCGTCGCCGTGAAGAGCCCGCTGTCCGTGCCGACCGCGCCCGGGGTGCGCACCGCGGCCGCGCCGCTGCCCGGCTGGGTGTGGTGGCTGCCCGCCGCCGCGGCCGCCGCCGCCCTTGCCCTGCCGGTCCTCTCCCGCCGCCGCACCGCCGCCCCCGCCCCCGACCCGGCGCTCGCCGCCGTACCGCTCCAGATCACGGACCTCAGCAAGAAGTACGCCAAGGGCGACCGCTACAGCGTCCGTGACCTGTCCTTCCGGGTGGAACAGGGCCAGGTGCTCGGCCTGCTCGGGCCGAACGGCGCCGGCAAGACGACCACCCTGCGCATGCTGATGGGCCTGATCGGGCCCGACCAGGGCGAGATCCGCGTGTTCGGCCACGCCGTCCGGCCCGGCGCGCCCGTGCTGTCCCGGGTCGGCGCGTTCGTGGAGGGCGCCGGCTTCCTGCCCCACCTGTCCGGCCGGGAGAACCTGGAGCTCTACTGGCGGGCCACCGGCCGGCCGCCCGGGGACGCCCACCTGGCGGAGGCCCTGGAGATCGCCGGGCTCGGCGACGCGCTCGCCCGCGCGGTCCGCACCTACTCCCAGGGCATGCGCCAGCGCCTCGCCCTCGCCCAGGCCATGCTCGGCCTGCCCGACCTGCTGATCCTGGACGAGCCGACCAACGGCCTCGACCCGCCCCAGATCCGCGAGATGCGCGAGGTGATGATCCGCTACGCCGCCGCCGGCCGCACCGTGATCGTCTCCAGCCATCTGCTGGCCGAGGTCGAGCAGTCCTGCACCCACCTCGTGGTGATGGACCGCGGCCGGCTGGTGCAGGCCGGCCCGGTCGGCGAGATCACCGGCAACGGCGACACGCTGCTGGTCGGCACGCCCGCGCCGGTCGCGGACGCCGTCGTCGAGAAGGTGGCCGCGCTGCCCGGCGTCGCCGCCGCCACCCGCACCGAGCAGGGCCTGCTGGTCCGCCTCGCCGCCGGCTCCACCCCGCAGCACCTGGTCACCGAACTCGTCCGGCTGGACGTGCCCGTGACCTCCGTCGGCCCGCACCGCCGCCTGGAGGACGCCTTCCTCACCCTGATCGGAGGGACCGCATGAGCACCCTCACCGAGGCCGCCCCCGGCTACCGGGCGGGCCGCACCCTGCCGCTGCGCGTGGAACTCGCCCGCCAGCTGCGGCGCCGCCGCACCGCGGTCATGGCCGTGATCCTCGCCGCGCTGCCGTTCGTGCTGGTCGCCGCCTTCGCCATCGGCGGCGAACCCGACGCCCGGGACGGCCGGGTCACCCTGCTGGACACGGCCACCGCCTCCGGTGCCAACTTCGCCGCCGTCAACCTGTTCGTGTCCGCCGGGTTCCTGCTCGTCATCCCCGTCGCCCTGTTCTGCGGCGACACCGTCGCCTCGGAGGCCGGCTGGTCCTCCCTGCGCTACCTGCTCGCCGCCCCGGTGCCGCGGGCCCGCCTGCTGTGGTCCAAGCTGGCCGTCGGGCTGGCCACCAGCCTCGCCGCGATGGTGCTGCTGCCGGTCGTCGCCCTCGCCGTCGGTACCGCCGCCTACGGCTGGGGGCCGCTGCAGATCCCCACCGGAGGCGCCCTCGAACCGGGTACCGCCACCGGCCGCCTCGTGGTGGTCGTCGGCTACCTGTTCGTGTCCCAGCTGGTCACCGCGGGGCTCGCGTTCTGGCTGTCCACCCGGACCGACGCCCCGCTCGGCGCGGTCGGCGGCGCGGTCGGCCTGACCATCGTCGGCAACGTGCTGGACGCGGTGACCGCCCTCGGCGACTGGCGCGACTTCCTGCCCGCGCACTGGCAGTTCGCCTGGGCCGACGCCCTCCAGCCCCACCCGGAGTGGTCCGGCATGATCCAGGGGGCCGCGCTGTCGGTCACGTACGCGCTGGTGCTGTTCGCGCTCGCCTTCCGCGGCTTCGCGCGCAAGGACATCGTCTCCTAGGGCGTGTTTCGAAAGTAGCGTCGTCTGCCCGAAGGGCAGGCCGCCAGGCAGGCGGGACTTTCGAAACACGCCCTAGCGCAACGAGCCCCGGGGCGTGAGGCCCGCCCCGGGGGAACGCACGACGGCGGGCCGCCGGCCGGAACCGGGGGCCCGCCGTCGCGGGGGTGCGGGAGGCCGGCTCAGCCGTTGCTGACGCCGTTGCCCGACAGGGCCGAGATGTCGTCCAGGATGTGCGACAGCGGCTCGTCGCCCTTGGCCTGGGTGGAGTTCTCGACGCACTGCTGGTTCTGCGGCGCCGACAGGACGTTGATGTCCTGGACGGTGATCGGCACGGCGCCGACGAGGGAGCCGAGGTTGAGCTTGGCCGGCAGGCCGATGCAGGGCTTGTTCAGCGAACCCTGGACCAGCGAGAGCTGCGGGCTCATGTCGCCGAACGTGGCCGAGTTGCCGAACTCCTGCATGGCACCGTTGCCGCTGGCGGAGTGGGTGCCGTCGCCGTCACCGATGGCCATGGCGGGGGAGGCGGCGCCGACGACGGAAGCGGCGACAGCCGCGGTTGCCCACAGCTTCTTCATGATCTTTCCCTTCGAGAAGCGGACTCCGGTGGGGAGTTGCGTGATCGTCAACGGCATGAAGGCGGCCCGGGTTGCGGGGAGGGACCCGATCGGCGCAGCGCATTCGGATCATGCGATGAGCGCCCCCGGGTGCCTCCCCGCACCCCCGCACCCCCTCACCCGCTCCTCGCCCGCCTCGGGCCCGCCCCGCCCCACGCCCGTCCCGTGTCATGCCCCGCCCGTGCCATGCCCGCCCCGCGCCCGTCCCGCGCCCGTCCCGAGCCCGCCCCGCGCCCGTCGTAGGAGCCACCCGCGGGTCGGGGAGCGGGCGGGCGGCCCCGCGGGACCCGGCCCCGGGCATGACGAACGGGCCGCCGAGAGACTCGGCGGCCCGTGGGCCGGGGCGGCGAGGTGCCGCCCCAGGGCTCAGCGTTCGGAGCCCGACCGTCCGGTACGGACGGCTCAGTGGTTGCCGGCGCCGTTGCCCGCGAGCACCGAGATGTCGTCCAGGATGTGCGACAGCGGCTCGTCGCCCTTGGCCTGGGTGGAGTTCTCGACGCACTGCTGGTTCTGCGGGGAGGACAGGACGTTGATGTCCTGGACCGTGATCGGCACCAGGCCGACCAGGGAGCCGGCGTTGACCTTCGCCGGCAGGCCGATGCAGGGCTTGTTCAGCGAGCCCTGGATGAGCGCCATCTGCGGGCTCATGTTGCCGTAGGTGGCCGAGTTGCCGAACGACTGCATGGCACCGTTGCCGCTGGCGGAGTGGGTGCCGTCGTCGTTGCCGATGGCCATGGCCGGCGAGGCGGCACCGGCTACGGAAGCGGCGACCGCGGCGATGGCCAGAACCTTCTTGATCACTTGCTAGTCCCTTCTGGAGAAACCCCGTCCACCGGAGTGCCCTGATCAACCTGTCTCCGTCCCGCTTGGTTGCCCCCATTCACTCGAATGGCGCATGCTCTCGGCTCTGTTGCCGGGGGCACGGGGTGCCTTCCCTGAAAACGCGTCCGGGGAGCGGTCCTTACGGGTGAAAGGCCGCAACCAATCCGGCCGCACCGGGTTGATGCGGGAGCAGGCACCCGCTTGATGGGTCAGCAGGAACCCGCGTGGCGGGTCAGGAATCCCGCGTGGTGGGGCAGGAAAGGAAGCGAAATGCTGAAGAAGGCAATGGCCGCGGCGGCGGTCGCCGCGTCCGTCGTGGGCGCGTCGGCGGCGGCCGCCCCCCAGGCGCTTGCCATCGGTGACGGCGACGGCACCAAGTCCGCCAGCGGCAACGACGCCAAGTCGGCGTTCGGCAACTCGGTGACCAAGGGCTCCATGAGCCCGCAGGCCACCCTGGTGCAGGGCTCCGCCAACAAGCTCTGCGCCGGCATCCCGGTCAAGGTGAACGCCGGTTCCCTGGTCGGTGTGCTGGTCCCGGTCACCGCCCAGGACATCAACGTCCTGTCGGCCAAGCAGAACCAGCAGTGCGCCGAGAACTCCACCCAGGCCAAGGGCGACGAGCCGCTGTCGCACATCGTCAGCGACATCTCGGCGCTGTCCGGCAACGGGGTGAAGAACGGCTGAATCGCCGTCAGGCGCGGTTCGGGCGCACGGTGTTTCGCACACCGCCCCGAACCGCGCCACCGGCTTCGGTAAACGTATGACCGACCGTATGTCCGCCACTCAGGCGAAGCGTTTCCTCTCCTGCTGACGCCCGAATGCGCAGGGTCGAAGGCGTTTGAGTGAATTCCCCCGCGACTCGCGTTCATGAGTTTCTTCAGCTGTCTATCCCTCGTTCTACAGCCTGCCGGTCATGGTGCGGACCTCCCTGTTGGGTCCGCTCGGCTTCGGCCGACAACACGGCATGACCGCAGAAGAAGGGAAAGTCCATGAAGAAGACCGCTGCCCTCGTCGCGGGCGCGATCCTGGCCCTCGGCGCCGCCGCTCCGGCCTTCGCCGACGCCGACGCCGCGGGCGCCGCCATCGGCTCCCCGGGTGTCCTCTCCGGCAACGTCATCCAGATCCCGGTCCACGTCCCGATCAACGTCTGCGGCAACTCCGTGAACGTCCTCGCGGCGCTGAACCCGGCGTTCGGCAACATCTGCGTCAACGACTGACCTCTCGGGTCGTGACGTAACCCGCGCGGCCGCGCACACGGCCGGCCTCGGACCGTTCCTCAACACCGTTCCGGGGCCGGCCTTTCCCATCTCATCAAGCAGGAAGACGACGAGAGTGCGAAAGACCCTGAGCAGGGGAGTGGTCGCGGCCGCCGCCGCGACGAGCATCCTGTCCCTGGGCGGCAGCCCCGCCCTCGCCGGCCATGTGGCCGGCGGAGCCGCCTCCGGCTCGCCCGGCGCCATGTCGGGCCACCACCGAGCCCCCTCCGACGACGACCACGCCTATGGCGCGGACAGCTCCGGCCCCGAGGGCCCCGGTCCTGGTGGACACGACGGTCACGGCGGCCCCGAAGGGTGCGACGACAGCTTCGGCATGAACGGCCCGGACGGCGGCGGCTACGGCCGTGACTGCCGGGACGACCACGGCGGTGCGCCCCCTCCTGACGGCGGCTACGGCGACACACCTCCGACGAAGCCGCCGCACACGCCTCCGACGAAGCCGCCGCACACGCCTCCGACGAAGCCGCCGCATACGCCTCCGACGAAGCCGCCGCATACGCCTCCGACGAAGCCGCCGCATACGCCTCCGACGAAGCCGCCGCATACGCCTCCGACGAAGCCGCCGCACACGCCGCCCACGAAGCCGCCGCATACGCCTCCGACGAAGCCGCCGCACACGCCGCCCACGAAGCCGCCGCATACGCCTCCGACGAAGCCGCCGCACACGCCGCCTACCAAGCCGCCGCATACGCCTCCGACGAAGCCGCCGCACACGCCGCCCACCAAGCCCCCGCACACCCAGCCGCCCGGCGGTGGGCACGAGGGTCCGCCCGGTGGGGGTGACCACGGGCACCCGCCGCACCTGCCCGACACCGGCAGTCAGGCCCTGTTGGCCGCCTCGGGTGTCAGCGCCGCGCTGATCGCGGCCGGAGCGGTGCTGTTCCGGCGGGGCCGCGGATCCCGGCGGTGACCGGAGTCTGACCGCGGACCCCCGGCCCGTCTGAGCCGCCGTCAAGCGCGCCCCGGGTGACGACCTCGCCGTCGTCGCCCGGGGCGCATCCGCGTCCGGTGCCGGGCGCCCGGCACGCCGCCCGCCCGGCACCGGCACGGTGTCCGGGATCACCCGTGCGGGCGAGCAGGGCACCCGGACGCCGTAGCGGACTGGCGGCCCACCCGTTCATATGACTGAGTGTCAAGCATGAACGAGTGGAGGAAGGAGCAGGCATGGCCCCACAGCAACGTCGGTCCCGGTCCCGGCGGCTCGCGCTGATCGCAGCGACGGCCGCGGCATCGGCCGCCCTGGCGTCCGGTCCCGGTTTCGCCGCGGGACTCGGGGTGGTGGCGGTCGGCGACCCTCCCGCTCCCGCGCCGGCCGCAGCGGCGGCCGAGGAGGCCGCCCCGGCCACCGTCCCCGCACCCCCGTCGGCGGCGTCGGTCCAGGACGGTCCCGCCGCTGCGGATGCCGCCGCCCCGGACAGCCCGGCCCCGGACGCCCCGGCTCCCGAGCGGAAGCGCCCCGCGTTCGGCGCCTACCTCGACTACGGCCCCCGCGGCGTGGCCCGGATGGCGGAGCTCAGCACCTGGCTGGACGGCGCCGAGATCCGGGTCGGCCACACCTACCTGCCGGGTGACCGCTGGAGCAACATCGAGGGCCGCCCGGGCTTCCTGGACGTCTGGGCGGACTGGCGCACCGAGCAGGCCGACCGGATGCTCGTGCTCAACGTGCCGATGCTGGAGCGGAACGAGGCCGGCGTGTCCGACGCCGAGGTGCGCAGACTGCTGCGGTGGGGCGCGGCGGGCGCGTACGACCACCACTTCCGGCGGCTGGCCGAGCGGCTGGTGCAGCTTCAGGTGCCGGACACCGTGATCGTGCTCGGCTGGGAGATGAACGGCGTCACCTACACCCACCGCTGCGGACCGGACCCGGCGTCCTGGAAGAGGTACTGGAACCGGATCGTCACCGTCATGCGCTCGGTGCCCGGCCAGCAGCTGAAGTTCGACTTCGCCCCGAGCCGCGGCCGCGACGCCGTCCCCTGGACGCAGTGCTACCCCGGCGACGCCACGGTCGACATCATCGGCATGGACGCCTACGACCAGCCGGAGGGGCTGTCCTTCGACCGGCAGGTGTCGGAGCCGTACGGGCTGCAGGCGCACGTGGACTTCGCGAAGGCCCACGGCAAGGAGATCTCGTTCCCCGAGTGGGGCCTGTTCCGCAACGGCGACAACGCCGAGTACATGCGGCGCATGCTCGCCTGGATGGAGGACCACGGGGCGCTCTACCACACGGTGACGGACTACTGCCCGCACGGCGTGTGGCAGTGCCGGCAGAACCCGCGGTCGGCCGAGGTGTTCCGGTCGGTGCTGTCCGGCCGGCCCGACGAGCCGGCACCGCAGCCGACGCTGCCCGAGCCGACGCCGGAGCCCACGGCACCGGACACGCCGGTCCCCGGTACACCCGAACCGACGCCCACGGTGCCGACGCCACAGGATCCCGGACAGCCGCCGGTGAACTGCTCGCCGCTGGAACTGGGCGACTGGGTGGAGTACTGGCTCGGCGGGAAGCTGTGCATCAGGTTCGACTGGTGGTCGCGGCTGCGCTGACCGGCTGCGCCGACCGGATGCGCCCCGGCGGCGGTGGGTTCCCTCAGGACCCGCCGCCGCCGGCGTGTTCCCCGCGGTGCAGCAGCGCCTTGGCCCTTCTGCGGGCCGCGTCCTGGGCGAGCGCGGCCCCGAGCAGGGGGGCGGTGCGCCGGCGGGCCATCAGCAGCCGCTGGTTGACGACCCGCTCGGGCCGCCAGTGATGCTTGTACGGTTCGTTGCCGCGCAGCAGGCTCAGCGTGCCGTGCCCGCCCTCGCGGATGCGCTCGGCGCACGCGTCCAGCAGTATCACCGCCACGTCCGCCTTGCGTTCGCGCAGGCTCGGATGGGCGCCGTAGAGGTAGCCGCCGGCCAGGCGCGGCGACGTCAGGGTCAGGTCGACGGCGACCACGTCGTCGTCGAGGCGGAACTCGGTGACGACCGCGTCCCCCGAGCGCACCATCGGCCCCACCGAGCGCACCAGGTGCTCGCCGAACCGCGGCCGCAGATGCTCCCCGGTCACCTTGCGGCCCTGCCACTGCAGCCGGTGCAGTTCCAGCAGCCGGCGCAGCGCGTCGTCCACCCCGTCGGCGCGTACGACGCTGCGGCGCACGCCGAGCGCGTGCAGTTTGCGGAGCTTGGCACGCGCCCGCTGCTGGGCCTTCGCGGACGGCAGCCGGGCGACGAGTCCGTCCATGGGCAGCGCGGGCAGCTCCAGGCACACCGAGTCGCTGACGCGACGGCGCGGCCCGCTCCAGCGGTCGTAGACGCGCTCGGCCGCGGCGCCGGGCCGCACCTCGCGGAAGTCGACGAGCGCGCCGCGGGCGGCTCCGGCCAGGCCCTGGGTGAGGGCGGCGACCGCGCCGTCGGCGTGCTCCTCGTCCAGCAGGACGTCTCCGTAGTCGGAGATCGCCCCGCCGAGCGGTACGAGGGCGGGCACGGGGCGGCGTACGGCCATCAGGGGCGCGGCGCCGACCAGCCGCCCGTGCGCGTCACGGACCAGGAACAGCCGGAGCCGGCCGCGTCTGCCGTACGACACCCACCACGAGTGCAGCCAGGCGTGGCTCTGGAACGGGGTCGCCGCCGCGCAGCGCCGGTACAGGCCCGCCCAGTCGGCGGCCAGGGCGGCGAACGCGGCCTCGGTGGTGACCGGTTCCGTGCGGTAGGGGGCTGTCACAGCGCGCCGCGGGAGTCGGCTGCGGCGGCCGGGGCGGGCAGCGAGGCGGCGCCTTCACCGGGGCGCGGGGCGCGCCGGGGCCGGGCCAGCAGCAGCATGCCGCCGAGCAGGCCGCCCGCGCTCGCGCCGACCAGTCCGGTCAGGGCGGGGGAGGCGGAGGACGGGGCGGCGGGCTCGGTGGCGCGGGCGAACTGCTGGAGTTCGACGTGGGTGGCGTCGGAGGTGTGGTCGGCGTGCAGGGTCAGGGCCCGGGAGACGGCGTTGGCCATGTCGGCGGCGAGGCCGGGCCGGGCCGACGTGGCGGTGACGGCGACCATCGGGGCGTCGGGAGAGGTGGAGGTCTGCACGCTGGACCTGAGGGTGTCTACGGGGACGCCCGCCCAGACCTGGGCGTCGCCGAGCACCGCGAGCTGGGTGGCGACGCGGCCGTAGGCCTGGGCGAAGCCGAGGGCGGACGCCGGCTCGGACTTCTCGGTGGGCACGGCGACGACGTAGGCGGTCGCCGTGTAGGAGGGTGCCTTGAGCGCTCCGTAGGCGCCGCCGAGCACTCCGCCGGCCAGGGCGCCCGCGACGATCAGCGTCCAGGGGGGCAGGCGCCGGGCACGGGCCAGGCGGCGGACGAGCGGGCCGAGCGGCCGGGTCGCGGTGCGGGACGCGCGGTGCTGCGCGGCGGTGCCGCCGGCGGGCTCCGCGCCGCCGGCCCCGGCGCCGTGGGGGTGCGGGCCGGGGGTGTGCGTGTCGGGGGCGGTCGTGGTGCCGGTCAGGGTGCTGTCGGTCATGAGGGGACTGCTTCCTGGGGTGTGGGGGAGGTCGCGGGGGCCGCCGCGCCCGTGTACACGGCCATGAGCCGGTCGGCGCTGCGGGTGATGCTGTAGTGCTGGGCCGCCTCGGGCGCGGTGCGCGTCCCGGGGCGGGTGGTGGCGGCCTCGGCGATCGCGCGGGCGAACTCCTCGGCGCCGCCGGTGACCCGGCGGGCGGCGGGCGCGGCCCCCGGGGGCAGGTCCTCCACGGCGGGGCAGGAGGCGTAGAGCACCGGCAGGCCCGAGGCGAGGCCCTCCACCACGGCCAGTCCGAAGGCCTCCTCGGAGGACGGCGAGGCCAGCAGGTCCATGGCGGAGGCGAGGGACGGCAGGTCGGGGCCGGGGGAGCCGTCGGGCAGGTAGGGGCGCTCGCCGGTGAACAGCACCCGGTCGGCGACGCCCGCCTCGTGCGCGGTGCGCCGCAGCACGTTCTCCTCGGGGCCGCCGCCGACCAGCAGCAGCCAGTGGTCCGCCGGGAGCCGGGCCAGGGCGTGCACCAGGACGTCGAAGCGCTTGCCGGCGGCGAGGCGGCCGATGCCGCCGACGACGTAGGCGTTCTCCGGCAGGCCGAGGCGCTGGCGGGTGCGGTGCCGCCGGAGCGGGTCGAAGCGGAAGCGGTCCAGGTCGATGCCGTTGGGGACGACCTCGATGCGTGGCGCGGGCACCCCCCAGTGGCGCAGCCGGCCGGCGACCGTGGGGGACACGGCGACGGTGGTGCGGCCGAGGCGTTCGCTGGCCAGGTACAGGGCGCGGACGCCCGCGGTGAGCGGGCGGCCCTCCATCTGGGAGTCGCCCAGGGAGTGCTCGGTGGCGACGATCGCGCGGACCCCGGCCAGCCGGGCGGCGAGACGGCCGTAGACACAGGCCCGGTAGAGGTGGGTGTGGACGAGGTCGTAGCCGCCGGCCCGGATCAGCCGGACCAGGCGGGGCAGGGCCGCCAGGTCGCGGTTGCCCGCCATGCCGAGGTCCGTCACGCGGACCCCGTCGTCGGCGAGGCCGTCGGCGACCGCGCCGGGGTTGGTGAGCGTCACCACGTCGCAGGCGACGGGCAGATGCCGCAGCATCAGCCGCAGCTGCTGTTCGGCACCGCCCGCCCCGAGCCCGGTGATCACGTGCAGGGCCTTCATCCGGCACCTCCGACGGGCCGGCGGCGCCACCGGTGCAGCCGGTGCTTGAGATAGAGGCGTACGGCGGTGTCCTTCTGGCCGATGTGCACCCGGGGCAGGGTGAGCGGGCCGGTGAGCCGGCCGGGGTCGATGGCGCAGCCGTAGCTGTACCCGGCGCGGGCGACGGCGTCGACGGCCCGCCGGTCGACCGCGCCGTACGGGTAGCAGAACCCGGCGACCCGGGTGCCGGTCAGCTCGGCGAGCCGGGTTCTGCTGTCGCTGACCTCGGCGGTGAGCTGCGGCTCGTCGGCCGTGGTGAGGTCGATGTGGGTGAGCCCGTGCGAGCCGATCTCCACGCCCTCGGCGGCGGCCTGGCGGATGCCGTCGGCGGTGAGCAGCGGCTTGCGCGGGCCGAGCGGGTCCCAGGCGTTCTCGCCGCCGAGCCGGCCGGGCAGCACGAACAGGGTGGCGTTGCAGCGGTGCCGGCGCAGCACCGGCAGGGCGGCCGTGACGAAGTCGGCGTAGCCGTCGTCGAAGGTCAGGCCGACCAGGCCGCGGGCCCGGCCGCGGGCCCGGGCGGCGAGCAGCTCGCGCACCGAGACGCCGGTCAGCCTGCGGCGGCGCAGCCAGGCCAGCTGCCGGTCCAGCCGGTCGGGGGTGACGGTGATCGAATAGGGATCGTCGGCGCAGTCGGCCACCGAGTGGTACATGGCCACCCAGGGGGCGGAGGCGGTCGAGGGGAGTCCTTCGGTCTCAGCGGTTACGGCCATGCGGGAGCCTTCGGGTCGCGGAACGTACGGATCGGATGACGGGTGCGATGCCCTGGGCGCCGAGCGTCCAGCCCAGCAGGACGAAGACGACGGTGGCGGTGGCGCCGCCGGCGGCCAGGCCCGCCGCGGGCCCGGCGAAGCGGCCCGCGGCGAACGCCCCGGCCGCCCCGGCCGCGGCCGCCGCGCACACCGGCCGGCCCAGCTCCCGCAGCACCCGGCGCACGTCGACGGGCACGCTGCGGGAGGGCATGCCGGCCAGCATCAGCGCGGCGGTGAGGGTGATGCCGGCGGCGTTGGCGGCGGCGATGCCGAGCACGCCCCAGGGGCCGACGGTCAGCGCGCCGATCCACGAGGTGGCGACGATGCCGAGAGCCATCGCCCCGAGCGGGTACCAGCTGGCGCGGGCCGCGGAGAAGTAGGAGCGGGCCAGCACCCCCACCAGGGTCTGGCCGAGCAGGCCGAGGGCGTACACCCGCATCACGGCGGCGGTGGCGGTGGTGTCCCGGGCGGTGAACGCGCCGCGCTGGAAGAGCAGTTCGACGATCTGCGGAGCGCAGGCGAGGACTGCGGCGGTGCCCAGCAGCACCACGCACGCGGCGAGTGCGAGATCCCGCTCCACGCGGGTGCGGGCCCGTTCGGTGTCGCCGTCGGCGAGGGCCCGCGCGACCACGGGGAAGGTGACCGTGCACAGCATCATCGACAGCACCATCGGCATCTGCGCCACCTTCTGGGCGTAGTTCAGGTGCGAGATGGCCCCGGAGGGCAGGTGCGAGGCGAGGAACCGTTCGATGAGGACCTGGGACTGCCGGCACAGCGCGAACAGCAGCACGGTGGAGATCAGGGCGAGGCCGACGGCGCGCCCGGCCCCGGCCCTGGCCTCGGCCCCGGTCCCGGCCCCCGGTTCCGGAGCGGCCCCGGGACCGGGCCCGGCGACGGCCGGGGCGGCTGCCGGGCCGCGCCGCAACTGCCGCACCAGGAAAGGGAGCTGCACGAGGAGCATGAGGCAGCCGCCGACCGCCACGCCGACCGCGGCGGAGCGCACGCCCCAGCGGCCGCCGAGCACGAACATGCCGGTGATGATGCCGGTGTTGTAGGCGACGTAGATCGCCGCCGGGGCGACGTAGCGACGGTGCGCGCGCAGCGCCGCGCTGCAGTACCCGGCGAGGCCGAAGCTGATCACGCAGGTGGCGGTGAGCCGGGTGCAGTCGACGGCGAGGCCGGGGTCGGGCAGCCCGGGTGCGAGGGCGCGGACCAGGTACGGGGCGGTCAGCGCGAGCAGGCCGCCGACGGCGACGAAGCCCAGGGCCAGCCGGGGCAGGGTGCTGCGCACCAGCGCCCGCACCGGGTCGTCCCGGCCGTCGCGGGCCCGGCGGGCCAGGGCCACGCTGAACGCGGGCACCAGGGCGAACGCCACCCCCTCCTCGATCAGCAGGGTCGCGGCGAACTCCGGCACCGTCCAGGCCACCAGGAAGGCGTCGGTGTCGCTGCCCGCCCCGAACAGCTGGGCGAGCGCCTGGTCGCGGACCAGCCCGAGCAGCGCCCCGGCCATCGACAGGAACGCCGTGACCAGCGCCGCGCGGGCGAGGAACCGGCCGGAGGCGGCGGGGAGTCCGCCCGTCTCCTCGGCCGGCGGGACGGGCCGTGCCGCGGGCACGGTGCCCGCGGGCTCGGCCCGGGGCGGCCGGGAGGGCGTCACGTTCATCGCGCCGCGCCTCCTCGTGGACGCGCGGCGGCGTCGTGGGCGTTCACCGGGGCGGCGTCGTGCGGGGCGGCCTCGTGGTGGGCGCTCACCGCGGCGTCGTGCGGGGCCGGTACCTGCGGGTGCGGGGCCGGTGCCTGCGCGGCGGGGGTGTGCGCGGCGGCCTCGTGGGCGAGGGCGAGGGATGCGGCGGGGCCGTTCCCGGCGGGTGCACCCGCCGTGGAGTCGCCCGCCGTGGAGTTGCCCGCCGTGGTGCCGTCCGCAGGGGTGCCGTCCGTGGTGGAGCCGCACGGCGTGGGTCCGTCCGCCGTGGAGCCGCCCGTGGCGGACCCGTCCGCCGAGGCCTGGTGCTTCGCGCGGCCGTGTGCCGCGGCAGCGTGTGCCGCGGAACCGTACGCCGTGGGCGTTCCGGCCGCGGCCCCGTACGCCACGCGCCCGCACGCCTCGGGTGTCCTCGTCGCGGGCGCGGTGCCCTCCGGAGCGGGTGCCAGGGGCCCGCCGGCCGCGCCGACGAGCGCCCACCACGCCGCCAGCCCGAGGCAGACGGCCGTCAGCACGGTCGCCGGGCCCCCGATGTCGGCGTACACGAAGTCCGTCAGCTGCCACACCAGCAGCCCGCAGGACACCAGCGCGCAGTCCAGGCCCGCCCCCGGGCCCGCACCCGCCGGGCTGCCCGCACCGGCCGTACGGGCTGTACCGGCTGTACGGGCCGTACGGGCCGGGCCGTCGGCCCGGCGCACCCGGACCAGGCCGCGCAGCGCGCACACCAGCAGCGCCAGCCAGCTCCCGGCGAGGGCGAGCAGCCCCAGCAGGCCCTGTTCGGCCAGCACCAGCAGGTACATGTTGTGCGGGGACAGCAGCGGCTGCTTCTGAAACGCGGCGCCGGCGCCCTCGATGTCGCTGCCCGAGGACAGCGCGAGCGAGGCGTGCGCGTCCCGGTGCTCGGGGAAGCCCTTCAGCCCGACGCCGGTCAGCGGCCGCTCGCGCCACATCCCGGTGGCCGCCGCCCACATGGTGTAGCGGTCGGTGACGGACTGGTCGGGGGCGTCGGCGACCCGGGTGATGCTGGCGATGCGCTCCTGCAACATCGCCGTGCCGACGCCGAACCCGCCGACCAGCAGCACACCCGCGGCGAGGACCGCCGCGCCGGTCTTCAGCGCCCGCCGCATCCCCGCCAGGCAGAGCTGCGCCGCACAGGTCACGGCCGTGGCGATCCAGGCCCCCCGGCTGAAGGACAGCGCCAGCGGCAGCAGCAGCCCGAGCGCGCACGCCAGGGCGACGCCCCGCTGCCGCAGGGGGGCCCGGCCGAGAGCGAGGCCGACCGCGCAGACCAGGCCGAACGACACCACGGTCGCCATGCCCATCACGTCCTGCGCGCCGAACGTGCCCACGGCGCGGATCTGCTGGCCCTGGTAGGAGGCCCCGGTGCCGGTGACGTACTGGTGGACACCGACCGCGCCCTCCCACCCGGCCAGCGCCACGAACGCCCAGGCCAGCAGCCGGAAGTCGGCCCGGTCGCGGATCAGCAGCACGACCGCCGCCGGGACCAGCACGAACACCTGGAGGTAGCGGCCGAGGCCGGTCAGCGCCTCCCCCGGCGAGGCCGCGCCGATCGCGGCGACCGCCAGACCGGCCACCGGCAGGGCCAGCACGACGGCCGCGGTACGGCTCAGCGGGCGGCGCCGCTGCCGCAGCAGCCGCACCACGCAGAAGGCGACGACCAGTGCCGACAGCGCGTCGGCCGGGCCCGCGCCGCCCTCCGCGCCGGGGGCGGGCGGCAGCCCGAGCAGGGCGACCACGGCCACCACCGGCCACACCGGTGACGGTGTCCGGCGGGGCGTCGGCGGCAGAGCGAGGGCCATCGGTTCAGCTCCCCGTCGGACGCACGAGCGCGACCGCGGTCCGCAGCAGGATGCAGATGTCCTGCCACAGCGACCAGTTGTCGATGTAGGCGTTGTCGAAGCGGGCCCGGTCCTCGATGGAGGTGTCGCCGCGCAACCCGTTGACCTGGGCCAGCCCGGTGATCCCGGCCCGCATCCGGTGGCGGGCCGCGTAACCGGGGTAGGTCTTGCTGAACTGGCCCACGAAGTAGGGGCGTTCGGGGCGGGGACCGACCAGGCTCATGTCGCCGCGGACCACGTTCCACAGCTGGAGCAACTCGTCCAGGGAGGTGCGGCGCAGGAAGCGGCAGAACCACGGCATGTCCCGTTCGTTCGCCACGCTCCAGCGGGTGGCCGCCTCGTGCTCGTCGGCCGGACGGTGGGTGCGCAGCTTCAGCAGCGTGAAGGGACGCCCGTCCTTGCCGACGCGTTCCTGGCGGAAGACCACGCCGGGCCCCCCGGTCAGCCGCAGCACGGCCGCGCACACCAGCAGCAGCGGGCTGACCGCCAGCAGCAGCGCCCCGGCCACCACCATGTCCAGGGTCCGCTTCCCCGGGCTGTCGTGCAGCCCCGGGGCCAGCCGCAGCCTGCGGCAGGAGAACCCGGCGAGCAGGTCGCGGGCCTTGTGGGAGGGTGAGTCCGGGTCCAGTTCCCACACCGTGCAGCCCGACTCCGCCAGCGCCCGCAGCAGCGGGGCCTGCCGCACCCGCGCCGAGGGGTGCACGACGAGGACGTCCTGCACGGCGTTCTGGATGAGCGCCCGCTGGACCTCCGCCCCGCTGGTCAGCACCGGCAGCCCGGCCGCGTCGTCCGTCCGGCCGGCCACCACCCCGACCGGCCGCACCCCGCAGCGCGGGTGCCGCAGCACGGCCGCCGCCACCCGCTGCGCGGTGTCCGCCGGGCCGACCACGAGCGCCGCGCGCGGACGGCGCAGCAGCGCCGCGCGCCGCCGCCAGTGCACCACGGCCCGCCCGGCGCAGCCCGCCACCGCCTGGACGGCGATCCCGGTGACCAGGGTCCGCCCGGACAGCGCGTGCTGCGGGGAGTACGCGGCGAGCAGCGCGGCCAGCGCCAGCCAGGTCACCGCGATCCGCGCGCACACGGCGGGCAGTTCGTCCAGCACGCCCTGCACCCGACGGCCGCGCAGCGGGTACGGCACCACCGCCGCGGCCACCAGCAGCGCCACCAGCACCGGGTGACGGTCGGTCAGGGCCAGCGTGCCGAGCAGCGCGGCCGTGCCGTCGGAGGCCGGCAGCGGCAGCGGCGACTCGGGGCGGGCGGGCGGCCTGCGGGCGGGAAGCCGGAAGCCCTCCGCGTTGCCGCGCGGGGGAAGGAGGGTGAGGGGCGTCGGTCCGTGGCCCCGCGGCTGCGCGCCGGGCGAGGGGACGGTGCTTTCCGCGGTCACGAGTGGATGTGCTCCCTGTACTCGGGGTCCTCGGCGTCCTTGGCGTCCATGGCGTCCTCGGCGTCCTCGGCGTCCTCGGCGCGGGTGACTCTCGCCTCGGCGGCCGCGGCGCGCGCCGTGGCCCGTACACCGCTCAGCAGTTCGTGGTAGACGCGCTCGACGCCTTCGGCGGCGCGCCGCACGTCGTGGGCGGCGAGCACATGGCGGCGGCCCTGATGGCCGAGGGACTCCCGCAGCAGCGGGTCGAGCAGCAGGCCGGTGACCGCCCCGGCGAGCGCGGCCGGATCATCCGCCGGCACCAGGCACCGGCCGGCGAGCGCGGCCGGCAGTACCTCGCGGGAGCCGTCCACGTCGGTCAGCACCACCGGGCGGCCGCACGCCATGGCCTCCAGCGGTGCCAGAGCCATGCCCTCCCAGCGGGAGGGCAGCACCACCAGGTCGGCGGCCTGGTACCAGGGCACGGGATCGGTCACGGCCCCGGTGAACAGCACCGACTCCGGCGCGGCGGCGGCCAGCCCTGCCCGGTCCGGCCCGTCTCCGACGAACACGAGCCGGGCTCCCGGCACCCGCCGGGCGATCCGCCGCCAGGCGTCGAGCAGGACGTCCTGCCCCTTCTGCTCGCACAGCCGCCCCACGCACACCACCAGCGCGTCCGCCCGCCCGGCGGCGGGCAGCAGGGACGCCCGTACGGTGTCCACGAAGGCCGGGTGGAACACCCCGGGGTCCACACCGTTGGGCACCACGCTCCACCGCGCCCGGATGCCCGCACGCACCCCGCGCTCCTGTTCGGCGGCGCTCACGCACACCGTCCGGTGTGCCCAACGCGCCCCGAGGCGCTCCCAGTTGAGGGCGAGTGCGGCGGTGGTGCCGGTGACCGCCTCGAACGACCAGGCGTGCGGCTGGAACACCGTCGGGATCCGCCCGCGCACCGCCAGCCGGGCCGCCAGGCCCGCCTTCGCGCTGTGCGCGTGCACCAGTTCGGGGCCCGTCTCCTCGATCAGACGGCCGAGGGAGCGCACCTCACGGGCGAGCGAGGGGCCCGGCGAGCGGGTCGCGGGCCAGTGCCGAACGGAGGCCCCGGCCGCGCGCAGGCCGCCGGTCAGCGGGCCGTCCGGACAGGCCACGGTCACCCGGAGGCCGGCCGCGAGCTGGGCGCGGGCCAGCTGGGCGACCACCCGGGCGACCCCGCCGTCCACGGGCTGCGTCACGTGCAGGACATGCGGCACGCCCCGAGGAAGGGCCCGGGACAGGACCCGCGGCAGGCCCCGGGGCAGGACCCGCGGCGGAGGGTCGGTTGCTGGCTGGTGCATACGCGGCTTCCTCGCTCACGGGTGACGCTGGGCAGGTGCCGGAACGCGCTTCAGTGGTGGGCGTCGACGGCGGCGAAGAGCGCGCCGTTCCACCCCGCGTCCCGTGGGGGAACGAGCCGGACGGGCGGCTGGTCACCGCCACGCCGCGGACCCCCGTTCCGTTCGAACGCCGCCGCGCCGGGGGCGCGTGCGTGCGCGCACGCCGGTCCGCGCGCTCCCGTCGCCCGCTCCGTGCGCCAGAACGCGCAGGCCGGACCGGGTGACGTGGCCGGCCGTGCGGTGGTGGCGGGCGGCCGGACGGGGAGCCGGGCGGGGCGTCGGGGGCGTCGGGGGGAGGGCGCGTCCGAAGGGGCGCCGGGCGACGCGGCGGGGACCGCGACGGGTGCGCCGGGCGGCGCGGCGGCGCGTGCGGCGGGCAGCGCGTCCGGCGTCGCGCGGCGCGGCGGCGGACCCAGGCAAAGACGCATGACCGACTGCCCTTTCGTGCGATTTGCTTGCTATAGGGGTGGGTCGGGAGATCCGCAACTCTAACTGCTATCCGTATTAATCCGTTGAAACCGGACAAGTGTGTCGGAACGGTGAAGTGCGGTGACCCGCGAGATCACTCCATTGGCGGCACAACCACCCGGCGTGCCGCGCGTTTTCACAGCGCCGGGCATCCCCGCCCGGATGTTTGCGTCAACCCCAAGGAGCACCTCTCCATGTCGCGTATCGCGAAGGGCCTGGTCCTGACCTCCGCCGCCGTCGCGGCCGTCGCCGGCGGCGCCGGTGTGGCCGCCGCCGACTCCGAGGCGGCCGGTGCCGCCGCCCACTCCCCGGGTGTGCTGTCCGGCAACGTCGTCCAGGTTCCGGTCCACGTGCCGGTCAACGTCTGCGGCAACACGGTCAACGTCATCGGCCTGCTGAACCCGGCCTTCGGCAACACCTGCGTCAACGACTGACGCGGTTCCCGGCGTGGCCGGCCGCACTCCTCGACGAGGAGTGCGGCCGGTTCGTCGTTGCGGGTGCGTACGGTCCGCTGAGCCGAACGGGGGATGGGGGAGCAGGCCTCCGGAATCGCCCCCCATCCGGCCTCCGACCAGGCGAAACGGGGGTGCGGGAGGCCCACGGCCGTGACGGACGTGGCACGTGGTGTAACCGATCGGTTGCAGAGGGCGAACATCACTCCCACGGTGGAGCCAAGACCCGACGCACCACCGAAGGGAACACTCATGCGTGGTCTGCCCGTACGGCGTATCGGTTCCACCGCTCTGTGCGCCACCCTCGTCCTCGGAATCGCCGGCCCGGCCGCGTTCGCTGCCGACGGCGGTCCGGTCCGGGAGCGCGCCCAGGTGGCCCCCCGAGCGCCCGTCGCCGGCGCGGACGCGCTTGCCGCCCAGGTCCGGAGCCTCGGCGAGCTGGGTGGCGTACTGACCCCCGTCACCGACCTGCTCGACGCCGCGCTCGGCGCGGACAACGGTCAGTTGACGTCGGGCCAGGCGATCAGGCTCGGTGACGCGGCCAGGTCCGCGCTCGCCGAGGTGAGCGCCGCCGCACCGGTCGCGGCGCCCGCGCTGCCCGAGACGCCCGTGCTGCCCTTGACGCCCGCCGTCCCGAGCGCCCCGTCGGTCCCGAGCGTGCCGTCGGTTCCGAGCGCCCCGTCGGTCCCGAGCGTGCCGTCGGTCCCGAGCGTGCCGTCCGTGGCCGACGTGCCGTCGCTGCCCGACGCTCCGGCCGTCCCCGGGCTGCCCTCGCCCGGCCGGAGCGCGGCCAAGGCGCCGGCCGACCTCCCGGGCGACGCGCTCACCGCCCTGCGTGAGGCGCTCGACACGCTGCTCGCGGCCGTCACCTCCGGTGCCGTCGGCGGGGTCGTCCCGGCGGCCACCGGTGTGGTGGGCGGCCTGGTCGACCTGCTCGCCGCGACCCTGCTGGGCGGCGGACTGCCCGTACCCGGCCTGCCCGGGCTGCCGGAGCTCCCCGAACTACCGGTGAGCACCCCGGAGCTGCCGGCCGGCACACCAGAACTGCCGGTCGGCACACCAGAACTGCCGGTGGCGGCGCCCGAACTGCCGGTCGCCGCGCCGGAGCTGCCCGTCGCCCCGCCGGCCCTGCCGGTGTCGACTGCGCAGCTGCCGGTCTCGGGGCTGGTGCCGGGCACCTGACACCGCGCCCCGACGCGCGCCGCGGCCGTCGCCGCCGGACCCGCCTCGCAGGCGGGCCCGCGGCTGCGGCCGCGCCGTCGTGTCCGGCCGTGGGGCCGTCGTCCTCCGGCCGCTCGGCCGTCGTGTCCGTCTGCCCGGCCGTCGGGTGCGTCCGCGGTCGTCGGATGCGCCCGCAGTTGCCGGATGCGCCCGCGGCTGTCGGGTGCGCCCGCGGCTGTCGGGGCGGACCCGCGTCCGCCCTGTTCAGCCCGGCGTGGAGGGAGCGGCCGGTCGCCGTGTGGCGCGTATCTCGTATGAGGGATCACCGGTGCAGAAATTTCTTCTCCGCGCGGGGTTTCCGGTCCGGGGCCCGGTCGTTGTGCACGGCGTCGGAAACGCCTCCGGCGACACGAGTCGCCGGAGCGCCGTCTCATAGCCGTCTGACGCTGCCCCAGGACGTCCGACGCCGCCGCCCGCCGTACCCGATGTGGCCGCACGCCGCACCCGGCGTGACGGCACGCCGTCCGGCGTCGTCCGAGGACGTCCGAGAGCGTCGAAGAAAGGAACCCGATGAAGTCCCTGAAGGCTGTCGCTGTCGCCGCCGGTTCCCTGGCCCTCGCGGGCGCCGCCGCGCCCGCGTTCGCCCACAACGCCGCCGAGCTCACCCCCTCCAGCCTCGACGGCGCCGTGAACACCCTCACCAGCACGCAGCTCCAGCCTGCCGACGTGATGCCGCTCCAGCACCAGTCGGACGCGCTGAACACCGAGAACCCCGACTCCGTGCTGAACACGGTCAACGGCGCGACCACCGCGCTGAACTCCGCCGGCGGCCTCCTCGGCGGCCTGCCCCTCCAGGGCTGAGCCGCCCCCACCACCCCGTCCAGCCCTCGGCCCGGGCGCCCTGCGGCCCGGGTCCTCACGGGTCTTCGCGGGTCTCGCGGGTCTCGCGGGTCTTCGCGGGTCCTCCCAGGCCTCTCCGTCCTGCCGGTCCTCTCGGCCCTGCGGGTCCTGAGGGCCCGGCGGGACCCTGGGCGAGGGCCCTCCGCCGGAGCCGGCTCCCTACGGAGCGGTCCACCCGTCCGTGGTGCGCCGCACGCACCGTACGGCGCCGGCTCCCGGAGTGTCCGGGGCGTGCCCGCGTATCCGTGAGGGTCCGCGGTGCGCAGGGTCCGCGGTGCGCAGGGGCCGCGGGGCCTCCCGCGTCCCGCGGCTTCCCGTGGCCCCGGCGGACCCGTCCGGGACTCCGGAGGCGCTGTCCCCCGATCGTGTGGAGCGGGCGGGCAGTGTCCCCCGGTCGGGTGAGAACCCGCCCGGCGGCTCCCCGCCCCGTCGATAGGGTCGCGCGGTGACCACAACCCCCAGCACCGACCGTCCCTTCCGCCTCACCGATCTCGGCACGCTCGTCGTGATGGCCTGGAGCGGCGAGGCCCCCGACGGCAGCGACATGCCCTACCTCCTCGCCTACACCCTCGGCGACGGCCCCGACGGCCCCGACGCGACGAGTGAGGCCGTGGCGCAGCTGCTCGCCCGGAACAACCTGCCCGTCGGCGGCGACCTCGTGGACGGCAACGCCACGCCCAGTCTGCCGGTCAGCCTGCTCGTGGAGGCCGGCCAGGCCGTCCTCAACATGGCCCCGCTGAACGCCCAGTGCCCCGCCCCGCCGGAGTGGCTGGCCGCCGTCGCCGAACGCGGCTACGCCTACCTGGTGTTCACCACCCGCCCCTGGCCCGAGGCCGAGCCCGGCACGGCGATCGAGCCCGAGGCGCTGGCCGCGTTCGCGGGTGCCGAGGAGACCCTGACCGCCGCCGCGCACGTCGTCCTGCCGGCCCGCAGCCTGCGCGCCTGACACCGGGTGACCGCCTCCCCGGACAGTTGGCGGACGGCACTGCCGGAGCCGGCCGCGGCCATGCACCGCCGCTGCTGACGGCCGTGGCCGGCACACCGCTACCGACGAGAGGGCTGGACGGGCCGACCGGTCGTACGACTGCGGCTTTCGGGCGAATTGTGCGCGCCCGACCCGTCCGTACTCGTTACGCGGTACGGACGATGAGCCCGTCGAGCCTGCAAAGGACCGTACCTGAGATGAAGTCGAGCACACGAGGCACTCTTGCCGCTGTCCTCACCGGCGTCGCGGCAGCCGTGGGTGCCGCCTCCGCCACGCCCGCCGCCGCGGCCGGCACGGTTCCCGTCCCCGTGCCGCTGGAAGGCGTGGAGCAGTCCCTCGGCATGGAACTGCCCGAGGCCTCCGGACAGCTGCCGGTGCCCGAGCCCGGCGTGCCCGACGGCCCGCGCCACGTCCCGGGCCGGGTGCTGCCCGACCGCGCGCTGCCGCAGCTCCCGGTCGCCGGCGGCCTGCCCGGCGCGGACCTGCGCGCCCCGCTGCCGCACGTCCTCGGCGACGACTTCGACCACGTCGCCGCCGAGGCCCCGGCCGCCGACCTGCACACCCTCGCACCGGGCCTGACCCTGGAGGCTCCCCTCACCCCGCCGAACCCGGACGCCTTCGGCCTGCCCGCCCCCAAGCTCCCCGAGGCGGGTGTGCTCACACCGGCCCTGCAGGCCGTGCCGACCGCCGACCTCGGAGTCGCCGACGGCCTGTGAGCGGCGTGCGGCCGCGGCCGGTGTGCGTGGGGCCCGGACGGGCGCGTCGTCCGGGCCTCCCGCGTTCGGCGGCGCCCGCCTCCGTCGCCGGACCGTTCCTCATGCCGCCGGACCGTTCCTCATATGGACGTACGGGCGGTGACCGGGCGGCGCGGCGGGCGGTTACCGGTACGGAGCGAACACAGCACACCGAACCGGACGAGGAGAAGACGATGGGCGTGGGCGTGGGCGTGGGCGTGGGCGTTGGTGTCGGTGTCGGCGGAGTGGCGGTCGGGGCGGAGCCGGGCGCCGCCGGGCCCGCGCGGCGGGCGGGCGGGTCACGGCGGGAGGTACTGCGCGGGCTGGCCGCGGCGGCGGGCGCGCTGGCGCTCGCTCCGGTGGTCGCCGCGTCCCGGCCGGTCGGACGCGGGGAACCGGCCGACGGCAGACCGGGCGACGAGGCCTTCGACGAGTTGTACCTCGGTCACCACATCCGCGGCATCAAGACGCTGCCCGGCCGCACCTTCGGCGAGGGCGAGTGGCGGGTCACCGTGGACGGCCGCCCACTGCACCTGATGCGCCGCGCCGACGGCACCTGGCTCACCATGGTCGACCACTACGCCTCCTACGCCACACCGCTGGAGGCCGCCCGAGCCGCCGTGGAGGAACTCGGCCCGGCGCAGCGGCTGCGCGAGGAGGCCGGCCGCGCGGCCCGTACCCACCACGACACACACCAGGGGGGACACCACCATGGCGTACGTCCGTAAGGACGTCAGCACCCTGACGCGCGCCGAGCGGCGCCGGTTCGTCCAGGCGATGCTGGAGGTGAAACGGCGCGGCGAGTACGACGAGTTCGTGCGGATGCACATCGAGTACTACGTCTCCGACGGCGAGGGCGGCCTGCGCACCGCCCACATGGCCCCCTCGTTCCTGCCCTGGCACCGGCAGTTCCTGCTGGAGCTGGAGAAGGCGCTGCGGCGCGTCGACGCGTCCGTGACGCTGCCGTACTGGGACTGGACACGGGACCGCACGGCCACCTCCGTGCCGTGGACCGAGGACCTGCTCGGCGGCAACGGGCGCAGCTGGGACCGGCAGGTGACGACCGGTCCGTTCGCGTACCGCACGGGTGACTGGACGCTCAGGGAGGGCGTCACCGACGGGGAGTACCTCACCCGGGACCTGGGCCGGGCCCGCAACCCCCTCGACCTGCCCACCGGGAGCGAACTGGAGGGGGCGCTCCAGGACCCGGTGTACGACGTGGCGCCCTGGGACTCCACGGTCGACCGGGGGTTCCGCAACAAGCTGGAGGGCTGGGGGACCGGCCGCGGCAGCGTGTCCTGGCGCAACCACAACCGGGTGCACCGCTGGGTGGGCGGCGTGATGGTGGGCGGCGCCTCCGTCAACGACCCGGTCTTCTGGCTGCATCACGCGTTCGTCGACCTCCAGTGGGACCGCTGGCAGCGGCGGCACAGCCCGCACCGCTACCTGCCCGCCCAGCCTCCCCCGCCCGGCGACCGCCAGCGCGGCCGGATCGTGTCCCGGCACGAGAAGCTGCCGCCGTGGGACGTGACCCCGGACCGGCTGGAGGATGTGAGCCACCTCTACCGCTACGCCTGACCGGCCCGCCCGCGTCGGTCCGCCTCTGTCGGTCCGCCCGCGTCGGTCCGCCTCTGTCGGTCCGCCCGCGTCGGTCCGCCTCCGTCGGCCCGCCCGCGTCGGTCCGTCGGCGTCGCCCGCCGGCCGTTCCGGTGGGCTCCGGGCGGCTGCAGGGCGGGACCCGGGCGTGAACGGGCCCTCTCGGCCGACCGCGGTGCCGCCCGGACGTGCGGAAGCCCCGGCGCTCGGAGTGCCGGGGCTTCCGCGTACGGTCCGGGAGGTCAGCCGCCGTAGCCGCCGTGGCCCGTGTCGCCGCCGATGTTGGCGCAGGTGTTGCCGAACGCGGGGTTCAGCAGGCCGACCAGGTCGACGGTGTTGCCGCACAGGTTGACCGGGACGTTGACGGGAACCTGGATGAGGTTGCCCGAGAGCACGCCGGGCGAGCCGACGGCCTCGCCGTGGGCGCCCGCGTCCGCCAGGGCCAGGCCGGCCCCGCCGATGACCATGGCACCCGTACCGAGGGCGACGCCGGTCGCCTTCGTGATGCGAGACATCACGTTCTCCTTCTTGCTCGACTCGATAGGCGCGGCGGCAGGACTCGCAGCCGCACTTCCCGTTCAACGCGGCCGGTGGGAGCGGGTCACGGTGCAGCCGTACGGATCACTCGTTCTGAACAGCGGACCGGGATCACACCCCCGCCCGTCCCGGCGGGTGCGCGGGCGGCGGGCCGACCGCTGCGGGGGCCGGGCGCCGTGGCGGACCGGCGCCGTCGGGGCACTCCCTTCGCCCGGCGCCGGAGGCTCGTCTTCCGGACATCCTGGCGTGCGGATCCCGGCGGATCCCGGCGGATCCCGGCGGATCCCGGCGGATTCAGGCTGCGTCCGCGCCGTGGCGGGCAAAATCGTGGCGTCCGACTTCAAGCCACGGGTCTCACCGCCGTCGCCGTGGATCCGGCGGGATCCGGCGGGATCCGGCACAGTGCGGGGAACGGGCCGAGGCCGGTGCGGGAGTCGTCGACCAGTCCGTGTGCGAGCGTGCGGCGGGAGCCTGCGACGAGGGCCGGGACCCCGCTCGCGCCCCCCCGGTGCGGGGGCCGGCGCCGCCCTGTGGGTGGATGCACCGGCGTCGACCAGCAGAAAAGCCCTCCCCGAGGGAGGGCTGGGACTGGGCGCCCCCGGCAGGACTCGAACCTGCGGCCAAGCGCTTAGAAGGCGCCTGCTCTATCCACTGAGCTACGGGGGCCGGATGTGGCCTCGGTCGTGGTGCCCGGATACGGGCTGTTCCCTGACGTCGCCGGAGACAAGGATAGGGCTCCCCGATCCTCGTCCCTGTCGCCTCGCCTCCGTGGCTCGATGTGGAGGTTCGGTGAAACGATCCTGATAATTGCAGCCAGTGACGAATCGTGCATCGCTTTTGACGTCGGGGGCCCCGGGTGTTGTGCACTCGTTATGCCTGGCCTCGGCGCGTGTCCCGGACGTCCCTTCCGCCCCTTGTGTCCTTCGGCGCGCAGAGATGCCTATATGCTTCAGAATTCCCCTAAAATTGGGCATTCTTCGCATGTGGTGACCTTGGACGTACGGCCTCAACTGCTCGACGCACTCTCCGCCCTGCGCGACCGTGTCGCCGCCGCACGCTTCCCGCTGCCCCTGGCGGGGGCCCCACGCGCGCGTGCCAACCGCGACGAGCTGCTCGCCCAGCTGGACGACTACCTGGTGCCCCGGCTCAGAGATCCCGAAGCGCCTCTGCTCGCCGTCGTGGGCGGTTCCACCGGCGCGGGCAAGTCGACCCTCGTCAACTCCCTCGTCGGACGGCGCGTCAGCGAGGCGGGAGTGCTGCGTCCGACGACGCGTACACCGGTGCTGGTGTGTCATCCGGAGGACCATCACTGGTTCAGCGGCATGCGCGTCCTGCCCGACCTCACGCGGGTGTGGGTGCCCCGGCGGGACCCCGGCGACGACCTCCTGCCGGCCGACGAGCACCCCGGGCGCGTCCTGCGCATCGAGACCGCCGACACGCTCCCGCCGGGCCTCGCCCTGCTGGACGCGCCCGACGTCGACTCGCTCGTCGCCGGCAACCGGATCCTGGCCGCCGAGCTGATCTGCGCCGCCGACATCTGGGTGATGGTCACCACGGCGGCCCGCTACGCCGACGCAGTGCCCTGGCATCTGCTGCGCACCGCCAAGGAGTACGACGCCACCCTCGTGACCGTGCTCGACCGGGTACCCCACCAGGTCGTCTCCGAGGTCTCCCGGCAGTACGCCGCCCTGCTCACCAAGGCGGGCCTCGGCGACGTGCCCCGCTTCACGGTGCCCGAACTGCCCGAGTCCGCCTGGGGCGGCGGTCTGCTGCCCGCCAGCGCCGTGGCCCAGCTCCGCACCTGGCTGGTGCACCAGGCCCAGGACCCCGGCGCCCGCCGGCACGTCATGGCCCGCACCGCCCACGGCGTCCTCGACTCGCTCAAGGCCCGCATGCCCGAGCTGGCCGGCGCAGCCGCCGCGCAGTACGCCGCCGCACTGCGGCTGACCGCCGCCGTCGACGCGGCCTACGACAGCGAGTACACCCGTGTGCGCGGGCGGCTCCAGTCCGGTGCGGTCCTCGCCGGGGGCGCCCTCAAACGCTGGCGGGCCTTCCCCCTGGACTGCACCGCCTCGGAACTGCTCGACGCGCTCGTCGACAGCCTCAGCGCCCTCCTGCTGTGCGCCGTCACCGCCGCGGACGAGCGCGTCGACGACGCCTGGCGGCGCGAACCCGCCTCCGCCGCGCCGGAGCTCCGGACCCCCGAACCGGGCCTGGACACCGCGGAGCACCGCATCGGGATGGCCGTACGGCGGTGGCGGCGCGAGCTGGAGGAGTACGCCGAGGAGGAGATCCGCGAACTCGACCGCGGACAGGCTCCCGACCCCGACACGGTCGCCGCACTGGTCGCCACCGTGCTGCTCGGCGGCCGCCGGGCACGCTCCGCGGGCGAACGGCTCGCCGAGCGGCTGGGCGCGCACGGGGCGCTGCGGCTCCGCGACCGGGGCGGGCGCCTGCTCGCCGAACTCGCCGACCGCGTTCTGCACACCGAGCGTGAGCGCCGCCTCGCCCCCCTCGACGGCCTCGAAGTCCACCCCGAGCCACAGGCCGAGCTCATCGCCGCGCTGTCCGTACTGCAGAAGGAGAGGTGACCGGTGACCGCCCTCACTGACCAGGATCACGATCACACGGACCACTCGGATCGTCGCTCGGACCACCCGGATCAGACGGACCACCCGGATCACCCGGATCAGACGGATCAGACGGATCACCCGGATCAGACGGTTCACCCGGGTCGTGCGGATCAGCCGGGTCGTACGGGTGACGGCGACAGCGGCGGTCACACCGACGGCACTCGGCGCGGCGACCACTCCGTCCACACGGACCACTCCGCCCACTCCGGTCGCACGGACGGGGCCGAAGGTGTTGATCCCGGTGACCCCACCGGCCCCACCGGCCCCGACGGCCCCACCTGCCCTGACGGCCCCACCGGCCCCACCGGCCCCGCCGGTGACAGCGACCGGAGCGGGTCCGACGCCGGGTCGCCGGGGGCGGGGCCTGAGCCAGGGGCCGCGGACGGGGCCGGAGACGGGGCCGGAGACGGAGACGAGGCCGGAGCCGGAGCCAGGGCCGCCTCGGGTGGCGGCGAGGACACCGCCGCGGGCGCCCGCGAGGCGGCTGACGGCCGGCCCGCGCGCGCGGCGGGGGAGGACGGCCATGGGTCCGGGGGCACGGCGGGGGACGGTGTGTCCCGGCGTGCCGACGCGCGTCCGCGTACCGACGGCGCGCGGAGCTCCGACGTACCGGAATGCGTCGTCGGCGGCGCGGCCGGCACCGGCGGCGTGAGCCGTGCGGACGGTGGGGGCAGCCCCTCCGGTGGCACGGGCGGCCCGCGTGGCACGGGCGGCCCGCGTGGCACGACCGGCGGGGCCGCCGCCGGCGCCGGCCGGGGCACACGCCTCGGGCGGGCCGCCGACACCGGCCGGGGCGCCGACCGCAGACGAAGCGGCGACGGCGGGACTGAGCCCGGTGACCGGCCCGCGGTCCACGGCCGGGCGGCGCGGGCCACGGAGGCCGCGGGTCCGACGGACGCCCCCGACGCCTCCGAGGCTTCCGACACCCCCGGGGCCGCCGGGGTCTGGGACGACGGGCTGATCGCGCGGCGGGTGAGTGAGGGCGAGCAGGCGGCGGCAGCGGTGACGGAGCCCCGGGCGTCCGCGCCCCAGACCCCCGCCCCGTTGGCGTACGACGGCGCGTTGCGCTCCCGTCTGGACGCGCTGCGCGAACTGGTGGGCCTCTCCCGCGCACGGGTCGACAGCCGCATGCTCTCCGAGGCCGGACACGTCCTGGACGAGGCGGCCGCCCGACGCAGACTCTCCGGGCAGCACACGGTCGTGGCCATCGCGGGCGCCACCGGCAGTGGCAAGTCGCAGCTGTTCAACGCGCTGGCCGGAGTGGCGATCTCGGAGACCGGGGTACGGCGGCCCACCACGTCCGCGCCCATCGCGTGCAGTTGGAGCGACGGGGCGGCGGCTCTCATCGACCGGCTCGGCATCCCCGGCCGGCTGCGCCGCCGGCCGGTGCAGAGCCCGGAGGCGGAGGCCCAGCTGCGCGGCCTGGTCCTGGTCGACCTGCCCGACCTGGACTCCGCGGCCGTGGCGCACCGCGAGCAGGCGGACCGGGTGCTCGCCCTCGTCGACGCGGTCATCTGGGTCGTGGACCCGGAGAAGTACGCCGACGCCCTGCTGCACGAGCGCTACCTGCGGCCCATGGCCGGGCACGCGGAGGTGATGTTCGTCGTCCTCAACCAGGTCGACCGGCTGCCCGGCGAGGCCACCGAGCAGGTCCTCGACGACCTGCGCCGCCTGCTCGACGAGGACGGCATCGCGCTCGGCGAGTACGGCGAGCCAGGGGCGCACGTGCTGGCGCTGTCCGCGCTGACCGGGGACGGGCTGGGCGAACTGCGTGAGGCGCTCGGTCAGTTCGTGGCCGAGCGGGGCGCACCGGCCCGCCGTGTCGCGGCCGACCTGGACGCCGCCGCGGCCGGGCTGCGGCCCGTCTACGCCAACGGGCGGCGGGCCGCGCTGAGCGAGGAGGCGCGCGACGAGTTCGCCGCCCGGCTGGCCGACGCGGTGGGTGCGACCGCGGCCGGCGAGGCCGCCGAACGCGCCTGGCTGCGCAACGCCAACCGGGCCTGCGGGACGCCGTGGCTGCGGCTGTGGCACTGGTACCAGGACCGGCGCGACCCTCCGACCGGGCGGCAGCCGCTGCGCGCGCAGGCCGACGAGGAGGCCACCGCCCGGCAGCGGGTGGAGCAGGCCGTGCGGATCGTCGCCGACCGCGCCTCGGACGGGTTGCCGGCGCCCTGGGCGCAGACGGTGCGCGAGGCCGCGGCACGTGGCGCGCACGGCCTGCCCGAGGCGCTGGACGAACTGGCGACCCGGGCGGGACTGCCGCCGGGGCGGCCGCCGCGGCCCGGCTGGTGGCCGGTAGCCGTCCTCACCCAGGCGGGGATGACGCTCCTCCAGGCCGTCGGCGGGCTGTGGCTGGTCGGCCAGATCGCCGGGGCGATGGCACCGAACCTGGGCGTGCCGGTGCTGCTGATGGTGCTGGGCATCGTGGGCGGCCCGCTGGTGGAGTGGAGCTGCCGGTTGGCCGCGCGCGGCCCCGCCCGGCGCTACGGGCAGGAGGCCGAGCGCCGGCTGCGCGAGGCGGCCGCCGGCTGCGGCCGGGCACGCGTGCTGGACCCGATCGCGGCCGAACTGCTGCGCTACCGGGAGGTCCGGGAGCAGTACGCGAGGGTCCTCGGCGCCGTGTAGCGGTGCGGGTGGCGCGTACGGGACGGGCGGGCCGCGAGGGCGTGGCCCGGACGGGGCGGTGCGGGGCGCGACGGACACGGTGGGCACCGCGTGCGCGGCGGACACCACGGGCGCGGCGGACGTGTCGGCCAGGCGGGCCGGGCCGGCCGCGTCGGCGATGCAGGCCACGGTGGGGTGGCGGCGTCCGCGCCCGCCGCGTGCTCTTTCGGCACGGGTGAGGGACGCGCACGCCGATACGGGTCACTCGGCCGGGTGACGGGGTTTTCCACAGGGCGGGGCCTGTGCACAGGCCGCGGCGGGGGCCGTGGCCGCCGGGCAGGGTGGCTTCGAGACGTGCGGGAGCGGCTCGCACGGAAGCAGGCCCGGCCGGAGACGGCGGGGCGCTGGAGGGGTGTGCGATGAACGAGACGATGATCTGCGCGGTGGGCCGGGTGGCGACGCAGCCGGTGTACCGGGAGCCGGCGTCGGGACCCTCGGCGCGGTTCCGGATGGCGGTGACCGCGCGCTACTGGGACCGCGAGAAGGGCGTGTGGACGGACGGGCACACCAGCTTCTTCACGGTGTGGGCCAACCGCCAGCTCGCCACGAACGCGGCCGCCTCGCTGAACGTGGGCGACCCGGTCGTGGTACAGGGCAGGCTGAAGGTGCGTCAGGACCTGCGCGAGGGACAGAGCCGGACGTCGGCCGACATCGACGCCGTGGCGATCGGCCACGACCTGGCGCGGGGCACGTCGGCCTTCCGGCGCGGCGGGGCGCGGGCGGAGAGCGGTGAGCCCGGGGTGGTGCGCCGTCCGGAGCCCGACTGGGAGACGCCTGCGGCCGGCCCGGCGGGTGAGGCGGGCTCCGGGTCCCCACAGGAGGCCGAGCTGGCGGCGGTGACGTGACGTCAGGGGAAGGGGACGGGATCGCGGCGGCGGAGTCCGGCGCCGGCTCCCGACTCGGCGCCTGTGGCCCTCCCGCGGCCCGTCTCCGGGGGGCGTCAAGCGGTGGATTTGTCGATATGCCCAGCTCGCAGGCCGGTTCCGGCGATAACGATTGCGAGTCGGATCACCGGTCGGACGATATGACAGGGAAGTGCGGTGTGCCGTCTCCCTAGGATGCCGGGGGTGGCGCTCGGGGCCGCTGATGCTGCCGGCGAGACCTGAGGCCGGTGTGACCTGCGGCTCAACGGGTCCTGCTCGAAGGGGATGTGTGTGATGTCTTGGCTCTCCGTGCCGGTCGCGGCATCCGCGCTCAGGCGGGGCGCGGTGCGCCTGGCCGTGGCGACGCTGGCGTCGGGACTCGTGGCGGCCGCAACGCTCACCGTCGCGGAGCCGGCGGCCGCCGCCGACGGCGGGCCGCAGCGCGGACCGGGCGGGGCGGTCGCCACCATGGGCGGCCTGGAGACGTACGGCACGGCGGTCATCCACGGCGAGGGCGGGGACCAGGAGGTCCCGGCGGGCCTGTTCGAGATGTCCGTCGAGGGCGGCGGCACCCTGCGGACGTACTGCGTGGACCTCTACCACCCGACGCAGCGGGAGGCGAAGTACCGCGAGACGTCCTGGAGCAGCACCTCGCTGGGCGGCAACAAGAACTCCGGGAAGATCCGCTGGATCCTGCAGAACTCCTATCCGCAGGTGAACGACCTGGCGGAGCTGGCCCGCCGGGCCGGCATCGGCGCCGGCCTGACCGAGCAGGACGCGGCGGCGGGCACCCAGGTGGCGATCTGGCGCTGGTCCGACGGCGCCGACGTCGACGCGGTGGACCCGGAGGCGGAGCGACTCGCCGACTACCTGCAGAGCAGCGCCCGCTCCCTGGCGGAGCCGCACGCCTCGCTCACCCTGGACCCGCCCGCGGTGGCCGGCCGGTCCGGCGGGCTGCTCGGCCCGGTGACCGTGCACACCAACGCCGAGAGCGTCACCCTGACCCCGCCGGCGGACGCGGTCGCGGACGGAGTGCGCATCGTCGGCGAGGACGGCGAGCCGGTCACCGCCGCCCGCAACGGCAGCCGGCTCTACTTCGACGTCCCCGAGGGCACCGGGCCGGGCTCGGCCGAGCTGACCGTGCAGGCCTCGACCACCGTCCCGGTCGGTCGGGCCTTCGCCGCCGAGAGCCGCAGCCAGACGCAGATCCTGGCCGGCTCCAGCGAGTCGACCGTCTCGGCCGCGGCCGGCGCGAACTGGGCCGACAGCGGGGCGATACCCGCACTGTCGGCGCGGGAGAACTGCGCCGAGGGCGGCGTCGACCTCACCGTCGACAACACCGGCGACGAGGCGTTCACCTTCGCGCTGACGGACATCGAGCACACCGTCCCGGCGGGCACGAAGCGCACGGTGGCGGTCCCGCTCCAGGAGGACCAGGCCTACGACTTCACCATCACCGGCCCGGACGGGTTCGCCAAGCGCTTCACCGGCACGCTCGACTGCCGCGTCCAGGGCGACACCACCACCGACGAGCGCACCCGGCTGATGACCGGGCCGAGCCCCGCCACGGTCGGCGGCACCACCGGGGACATCAACCTCGCCTCCACGGGCGGCACCGACACCACCCCGCTGATCGGCGGCGCGGCGATCCTCCTCGTCCTGATCGGCGGCGCAGCCCTCCTCCTGCTCCGCGAGCGCCACCCCGACCCGCACGAGTAGCCCCAGGGGATGCGGCTCTCGGTTGCCGGGCGAACCATGGGCACGGCAGCAGCCGGGGAGGACGGCTCGGCCGATGCGACGGCGACGGCGGGCCGGAAGGCGGCGTCCGGCCGGGGCAGTTCCGGCACCAGGGCGGCGGTGTCACGGCAGACGGCCGCCGCATCGTCGAGGGGCAGGTGAGGCGAACGGACGCGGGACCAGCCGCCGGAGGAGTCGCCGACGACCACGACGCCGGGCCCGTTCGGCCGGACGGAGGCGGCGGCCAGGGCCGCTTCAGGAGAGACGTCGGCCAGAGCTACGTTCGCCGCCGTGCCGGGGTTGCGTTGACGCCCTCGTCCTGTCGCCGGTCGCGCCGCGTGGCCGAGATCATGACTGCAGACCCTGGAACAGGCTCTGACCTGCGACCCGGCAAGCCGGTTCCGCCGCAGGTCAGGGGCGCCCGGCCGTACGCGTTTCCGCCCAGGCCTAGCGGTACGGCAAGATGGGGTGTATCTGCCCACTGCCAGATTTCAAGCTGCCGGACGGTTTCTCTTGGCTGAGTACATCTACACCATGCGCAAGACGCGCAAGGCTCACGGCGACAAGGTCATCCTTGACGACGTCTCGCTGAACTTCCTGCCCGGCGCGAAGATCGGTGTGGTCGGCCCGAACGGCGCCGGCAAGTCCACCGTGCTGAAGATCATGGCGGGGCTGGAGCAGCCCTCGAACGGTGACGCGTTCCTGTCACCCGGGTACAGCGTCGGCATCCTGCTGCAGGAGCCCCCGCTGAACGAGGAGAAGACCGTCCTGGAGAACGTCCAGGAAGGTGTCGCCGAGGTCAAGGGCAAGCTCGACCGGTTCAACGAGATCGCCGAGCTGATGGCGACCGACTACTCCGACGCGCTGCTGGAGGAGATGGGCAAGCTCCAGGAGGAGCTCGACCACGCCAACGCCTGGGACCTGGACGCGCAGCTGGAGCAGGCCATGGACGCGCTGGGCTGCCCGCCCGGCGACTGGCCCGTGACCACCCTCTCCGGTGGTGAGCGGCGCCGCGTCGCCCTGTGCAGGCTGCTGCTGGAGCAGCCCGACCTGCTGCTGCTCGACGAGCCCACCAACCACCTCGACGCCGAGTCGGTGAACTGGCTGGAGCAGCACCTCGCCAAGTACGCGGGCACCGTCGTGGCCATCACCCACGACCGGTACTTCCTGGACAACGTCGCCGAGTGGATCCTGGAGCTCGACCGCGGCCGCGCCTTCCCCTACCAGGGCAACTACTCCACCTACCTGGAGACCAAGTCCACCCGTCTGAAGGTCGAGGGCCAGAAGGACGCCAAGCGGCAGAAGCGGCTCAAGGAAGAGCTGGAGTGGGTGCGCTCCAACGCCAAGGGCCGCCAGGCCAAGTCCAAGGCCCGCCTCGCCCGCTACGAGGAGATGGCCGCCGAGGCCGAGAAGATGCGGAAGCTGGACTTCGAGGAGATCCAGATCCCGCCGGGCCCCCGCCTGGGCAACGTCGTCGTGGAGGTCAACAACCTCAGCAAGGCCTTCGGCGACAAGGTCCTCGTCGACGACCTCAGCTTCACCCTGCCGCGCAACGGCATCGTCGGGGTCATCGGCCCCAACGGCGCGGGCAAGACCACGCTGTTCAAGATGATCCAGGGCCTGGAGCAGCCCGACTCCGGCACCATCAAGGTCGGCGACACCGTCAAGATCTCCTACGTCGACCAGAGCCGCGAGAACATCGACCCCAAGAAGACGCTGTGGGCCGTCGTCTCCGACGAGCTCGACTACATCAACGTCGGCCAGGTCGAGATGCCCTCGCGCGCCTACGTCTCCGCGTTCGGCTTCAAGGGCCCCGACCAGCAGAAGCCGGCCGGTGTCCTGTCCGGCGGCGAGCGCAACCGCCTCAACCTGGCGCTCACCCTCAAGCAGGGCGGCAACCTGCTGCTCCTCGACGAGCCGACCAACGACCTCGACGTCGAGACGCTGTCCTCGCTGGAGAACGCGCTGCTGGACTTCCCCGGCTGCGCCGTGGTCGTCTCCCACGACCGCTGGTTCCTCGACCGCGTGGCCACCCACATCCTGGCCTACGAGGGCGACTCCAAGTGGTTCTGGTTCGAGGGCAACTTCGAGTCGTACGAGAAGAACAAGATCGAGCGTCTCGGCCCGGACGCGGCACGCCCGCACCGCGCCACCTACAAGAAGCTGACCCGGGGCTGATCTCGTTGCGCCACCTCTACCGCTGCCCGCTGCGCTGGGCGGACATGGACGCGTACGGCCACGTCAACAACGTGGTGTTCCTGCGCTACCTGGAGGAAGCCCGTATCGACTTCCTCTTCCGCCCGGACAAGGACTTCCAGCAGGGGTCCGTGGTGGCGCGCCACGAGATCGACTACAAGCGCCAGCTCGTCCACCGGCACGCGCCCGTGGACATCGAGCTGTGGGTCACCGAGATACGGGCGGCGTCCTTCACCCTCACCTACGAGGTGAAGGACGACGACCAGGTCTACGTACGGGCCTCGACGGTGATCGTGCCGTTCGACTTCGAGGCCCAGCGTCCGCGCCGTATCACCGCGGAGGAACGCGCGTTCCTTGGGGAGTACACGGACGACGACGCCCGGGACGGCTCCGGCCGCGGCGACGAGGAGGAGGCCGTCGCCGCATGACGGTGCTCCATCTCGCCGACGAGGGGGAGGCGGCGGACCTCGCGGCCTTCCTCTCACGCCTGCTGCACTACGACCGCGCGGCCTCGGTGCGCCTGCAGGCGGCCGGCACGGCACTGGCCGTGTTCGGCCGGCCGCCGTCCTTCGAGGTGCTCGCGATCCGTTCGGCGCGGCTCGCCAAGCCGTACGAGAACGGGCTGGACATCACCCTCGACGTCACCGTCTCCGCCGGTGAACTCCTCGACGGCATCGCCGAGCCGGCGGCCACCGCCGCCGTGCCCGCCGCCGTGACCGGGCCGCCCTGGGCCGGAGTGCTGCCCCCGCGCGGCGGCTGGCAGCCCCGCGGCGGACTGCCCGCCGCGGACGCGCTGCGCTCCATGGTCGCCGGCGTCGTCGCCGAGTTCCGCTCCCGCACCGAGGAACTGCCGCCCGAGCAGCGCACCCGTGCCGCACTCGACCGGATCGGGCGGGACATCTGGTCGCGGACCGTCACCGACACCGGACTGCCGGTGCGTGCCGTGCACGCCGCGCAGTCCCTGGGCTTCCTCCGGGGCGAAGACCCCGCCCTGTTCGCGTCCGGCGGCTGGCTGCGGCTGCGCACCCCGTACGGGTCGGTCGCCGTCCGCCGGGCCGCGGCCGGACTCGGGCCGCTCGGACTCACCCCGCGCTGACCTCCGCGCTGACCCCCGTGCTGACCCCCGTGCTGACTCGCTGCGGCCGGGGCCGGGCCGGTCACGGCACGCAGTGGCTCCGCTCCGAGCGTGTTCCGGCGCCCCGCGCCCGCCTGCACCGGACGTCGCCGCTTCTCCGGCGGCCGTACGACCGGAGGTGCCCGGGAGGAGCGGCGACGAGCGCGTCGAACGGTGGAGGCCGCTCATGACGGGAGCGCCACCGGGAGCCGGCGCCGGGGCTCAGTCGGGGGTGTTGACCATGGAGGCGGCCGCGTACTCCAGGTAGTTCCACAGGGTGCGCTCGTGGTCCTCGGACAGTCCGAGGTCCTCGACGGCCGCACGCATGTGCCGCAGCCACGCGTCGTGCGCGGCCCGGTCGACGGTGAACGGCGCGTGGCGCATCCGCAGCCGGGGATGGCCGCGGTTCTCGCTGTACGTGGTGGGGCCGCCCCAGTACTGCATGAGGAACAGTGCGAGGCGCTCCTCGGCCGGACCCAGGTCCTCCTCGGGGTACATCGGCCGCAGGAGCGGGTCCCCGGCGACCCCCTCGTAGAACCGGTGCACCAGACGGCGGAAGGTCTCCTCCCCGCCGACCTGCTCGTAGAAGGTCTGCTCCTGAAGTGTGCCGCGCCGAATCTCTCTCACGCACCCATGCTCTCAGACAGGGGGGACGAGGACTCAAGGCCTAGGACCCGGCGGACGGCCCCCCGCCTCCCGGGCACGTCCCGGAGGCGGGCCCGGCCGGGTGGGTACCGCGGGCCGGGCCGGTACCTCGGGCCGGGACGGTACCTCGGGCCGGGACGATGCCGCGGGCCCGGCCGGTGCCGCGGGCCGGGACGGTGCCGGGCGGGCGGGCGTGCCCGGCACCCTCGGGGCCGCTCCGCTCAGTCGCGCCGGATCGTGATCGTCGTCCAGGCCCCCACGTGGACCCGGTCGCCGTCCTGGAGCGGGACGGGCACGAACGGCTGGATGGGGTCCTCCCCGCCGTTGACCGTGGTTCCGTTCGTGGAGTTCTGGTCCACCACCGCCCAGTTGCCCTCCGGCTGCTGCACCAGCACCGCGTGCTGGTGCGAGACACCCGGGTCCTCCGGCGGGACCGACAGGTCGATGTCGGGCGTCTCGCCGGTGGAGTGGCGGCGGCGGCCGATGCTGATCTGGCTGCCGGTCAGCGTGCGCTGCTGCTCGGGCGAGTACGCGGGCAGGTTCAGGCCCGCGGCCTCGGGGCCGGAGCGCTGCATCATCGCCATGAAGTACTCACGGTCCGGGCCGATCGTCGCCGTCCAGGTCAGCGGGCGCGGCGGCGCGGTCTGGGCCGGGCCGCCGGGCTGCGGATAGCCGTAGCCGCTGGTCGGCGGCGGGCCGGCCGGTGCGCCCGGTCCGGCGGGAGCGCCCGTCGACGGAGGCGGGAGCAGCCAGTCGTCGGCGGCCGGCGCCGGCTCCTGCGGCCGTCCGGACTCCCGCGGAAAGCCGGGTGCGGGCGGGGCGGACTGCTGGAACGCCTGGGCCGCGCCGGGGCCCGCCGCGGCGCCGCCGGACGTGCCCGGGTGCCCGCCGCCGGGCATGCCCGGCCGGCCGGGGCCCACGCCGGGTGCGCCCGGAGCCGGACCCGGCGGGGGCGGGACGGGGCGGGAGGGTTCGCCGCCGAAGGGCGGACCGGGCGGGATCGGCTCCGCCGGCCGGTTCACCTGCGAGGGCCGCGAACCCCGGTACTCGTAGGAGTCGGTCCCTCCGTACGACGGCCCGGCGGGCGGCTGGTACGGCGCGCCCGGTCCGCCGCCGGCCGGCGGGCGCGGTGCGGCGGGGGTGTACGAGGTCGCCGTGTTGGTGAGGAAGTTCCAGCGGCACTCCTCGCAGAACGGCGCCCCGCCCTCACGCGGCGTGCGGCACTGCGGGCACAGTTCCGGCTCCCGGTCCGGCACCACGGACAGGTGCGGGGCGCCCCCGCCGGTCGCGGGCGGCGGCGGGAAGCCGTAGCCGCCGGGCGGCGGAGGCGGCGGCGGTACGGCACCGGCCATGCGGTGACCGCAGACCTCGCACCAGTCGTCGGAACCCGACTGGTGTCCGTTCGGGCAGGTCGGCATGTCGGCGCGTCCCCCTCTCCTTCATGGCCTGCACGGGTCGTGCAGTCGATCGGTCGGTCGGTCGGGCATCGGTTCGTCGGGCAGTCGGTCGGACAGCGTCACTTCTTCACGCGGACGGTCTTGGTGGACCGGGTCTCGAGCGTCATCTCGTCGGCCTCCGCCACCCGCGCCTTCAGTCGCACAGTACCCGTCGCCGCGTCGACCACGTCCACCACCTTCGAAAGCAGTTTCGCAGTGTCGGCGTTGCCGGACGCTCCGGCGAGCTGAACGGCCCGGCCCAGTTTGGCCGTTGCACCGTCGATATCGCCCGCTTTGCGTGCGTCCAGGCCCTGCTGGATGACCTGGGCCAGCTCGGCCTGGCCGGTGTAGTGGGCGACCTGCGGGTTGATCGAGGTGGAGGCGGACAGGTCGTCGGTCCACACCGCCCGCACCAGGCCCTGCGCGCCGAGGCTGCGGACACCGCCGCCGGGCTCGGGCACCACCAGCGAGACCCGCGCGGCGAGCATCTCCTGGCCGAGCTGCGCGGGCGGAACCTCCACGCAGACGTGGTAGTCGCGGGACTCGTCCCCCCAGGAACCGGTGGGATAGTCCCCGGCACGCGGGCCCGCCTCGGTGCGGCGGCCGGTCAACTCCTCGACGGTGGGCGCCACCTGCTTCACGAACCGGACGGCGGCGCCGACCGGCGTCCACAGCCGGAGCGCGACGTCGGCGACCTCCTTGCCCATCGCCGTCTCCATCATCCGGGTGAAGTCGGCCGCCAGGTGGGCCGGGTCGGCGACGATGTCGGCACTGCCGAGCAGCGCCGACGCGATCCCTGTGACTTCTTTCACTTCCCAGTCGGTGCCCACGCCCCGCGCGTCGCAGGTGAACCGGCCCGCGCACGCGTCCAGCGCGGCGCGCAGCTCCTGCGGCGCCTCGTGCTCGTTGCGGCCGTCGGTCAGCAGGATGCCGTGCCGGATGTCGACGTCCGCCGAGGACAGCAGCCGGTCGGCGAGCCGCAGCCAGGTGCCGATGGCGGTGCCGCCGCCCGCGCCGAGGCGCCGCAGCGCCGTCTTGGCCTGCTCGCGGGTGGTGGCGTCGGCGAGTGCGACCCGGCCCCCGCCCGGGTAGACCTCCCGGGCGACGTGTGTGCCGCCGATCACCGCGAAGTGCACGCCGTCGCGCAGCGTGTCGATCGCGGCGGCCGTGGCGTCGCGGGCGTTGCGCATCTTGGTGGGCGGGTGGTCCATCGAGCCCGAGCAGTCCACCATGAGCGCCACGGCCGCCGAGGGGCCCCGGCCGGGCGCGTACAGGTGGGGCGCGGTGACCGCGCCGCCGGTCGTGCCGCCGCCGGTCGCGGTGACGGTGACGATCGCGTTGACCTCGCGGCCGCCCTGAGGCAGGTACGCGTTCTGGTACACGTCCACCGAGAACTGCGGCACGCTCGGCTTTGCGAAATTGGCCATGCTCTGTCACATCCCCCTTGACGACCCCGCAGCGGCGGGGCGTTGACTGTGGGCGGACCGGTCCCCTCCGGTCCGTCCCCGCTTCCCCGTGGTGCACGGCCGCGCGCGGCCTCAGGCCGATCCTGCCCCTTGCGGCGGGAGCGGGAACGGCACGACCGCCACTGTTACGTTGTCGTGGCCCCCGCCGTCCAGGGCCCGGCCCACCAGCACCCGGGCGCTGTGCAGCGGCCGTACGGCGGCGTCGGGCGGAACGGCACCCGCCATCTCCTCCGCCGTCTCGGCGTAGTTCCACAGGCCGTCGGTGCAGACGACCACCACGCCGGGCCGGTCCGGCTTGAACGACGCGGTGTGCGGCTCCAGTTCGTAGGCGTCGGCGCCGAGCCAGCCGGTGATCGCGTGGGCGCGTTCGTCGGCGTACGCCTCGGCCTCGTTCATCAGGCCCGCCGCCACCATCTGCGCGGCCCACGAGTCGTCCTCGGTGAGCCGGGCGGCGGGTGTGGACCGGTCCAGCGGCACCCAGTAGGCGCGGCTGTCGCCGACCCAGCCGATCACCAGCAGGTCCGCCGTGACCACCGCGCCGACCAGGGTGCACGCTGGGGCGTTCTGGTGCGGGGCCTGCCCGCGGATCGTCTCCGGCTCCGCGGCCAGCGCGTTGACGGCCCGGGACGCGGCCAGGATCGCCTCGTGCATGGCCGTCTGCGGATGCGTGCCGCGGGGCAGGGCGGCCCGCAGCGACTCGCTCGCCGCGTGCGAGGCCGCCGCGGAGGCGTCGTCGGGCCGGGTGGCCGAGGACACGCCGTCGCAGACGACCGCCAGCACCGCCGGGGAGCCGTCCGGCAGTGCGGACGCGGCCAGCGTGAACGCGTCCTCGTTGCGGTGGTGGCGCAGGCCCCGGTCGCTCACCGCGGCCACCGGACCGCACTCCCGCTCCTGGTGGTCACGCTCCCGCGGCTGCGCGTGGCCGCAGTTCTCGCAGTAGCCGTCCCCGTCGACCCGTCCCGCCCGGCAGGCCACACACAGTGCCGGACCGTCCCCCGGTGCGCCGCCGGATCCGTCACCGGACCCGGTGCCGGTCCCGGCAGTGGGCGCGCCGCCGGGACCGCCCCGGCCATCCGGCCAGGAGGCCTGCGGAGCCGGGCCGCCCGGCCGCGGGCCGGCCGCCACCGGGCCGGCCGCCTCCGTGGCAGCCGACCCGGCGGCGGCCGGGCGCGGGTCGGGAACCCGCGGGCCGGAGCCCTGACCGGGTGTCTGCGGGCCGGACGCCGGCATGCCGGGCGCCTGAGGGGCGCCGGGGGCCTGGAGGCGGTACTCGTCCGGCTCGGCCCGGTGATCGAACCGCAGGCCGGCCGCGGGCGCGGGCGCAGCGGACCGGCCCGCCGCCCGCGGAGCGCCCGCCATGCCCTGCGGGCCGGCGACGCCCTGCGGGCCGGCGACGCCCTGCGGGCCGGCGACGCCCTGCGGGCCGGCGACGCCCTGCGGGCCGGCGACGCCCTGCGGGCCGGCGACGCCCTGCGGGCCGGCGACGCCCTGCGGGCCGGCGACGCCCTGCGGGCCGGCCGCGGGATGCCCGGCCGGCTCGTCCCCGTCCCCCCGCGCGGCCCGCGGCACCCCGTGGTGCGGCGCGTCCAGCGGCCCGCCGCCGGAGTCCGTGCCCTGGATGTCCGCGGACAGGTGCACCGCGGGCGGAGTGCCGGAGGGGTCCGGGACGGCGGCCGACGGCCAGCCCGGCGCACCGGCCGGCGCCTGCGGGCCGGGGCCGTTCATGGCCAGCGTCGGCGGGTCCCGCGGCGGCTCGGGCACGACCGACAGGTCGTACCCGCACGCACCGCAGAAGCGGTCCCCCCGCTCCAGCGGCTCCGCACAGCTCGGACACCTCGACACCGACGCCTGCTCGGACATCTGCGACATCAACTACACCCAAGTCCGGGGGCGGTAACGGTTGGCACGTTCCACCAGCTGGATCCTCTCCTCGCCGCCCTGCGCCAGCCGGGCCAGCACACGGTACGAGCGTTCCAGGCCGAACCTGAGGCCCCGCTCGTCCCACGCGCTGCCCAGCAGCGTCCGTCCCCCGGCGGCGGGGGAGGCGGACCCCTGGCCACCGGAGAGTATCCAGTCCAGGGCGCAACCGAGCACCTCGGCCGACAACTGTTCGCGCCGCGTGGGGTCCAGACCGTACGCGTCCAGCGCCTCGGTCTGCCGCGCGGCGGCCGACAGGTCGTCCGGCAGCAGAGCGCCGGCGGCGTCGCCCGACCGCCGCCGCAGCCGGGCCCGTACGGCGGCGACCCGGGCCGCCGTGTAGTGGATGGACGACTCCGGCACCGACTCCAGCGACGCCACCGCCGCCACCCGGTCCCCGGTCGCGAGCTGCACCCGGGCCAGCCCGAACGCCGCACTGACCACACCCGGATCGGTCGCCCACACCAGGCGGTAGTACTCGGCGGCGTTGTCCGCCTGGCCCAGCAGCTCCGCGCACAGGCCGAGCGCCAGCTTCGGTGCGGTCTCCCCGGGGAAGGCGTCGTAGAGCGCGTCGAACGCGGGGGCCGCGCTCCGCAGGTCACCGGTCGCCAGCGCGGCCACCCCCCGGTACCAGACCACCCGCCAGTCGTCCGGCCGCTCCCCCTCCAGCGCGTCCAGCGCGCCCAGCGCGGCCGGGAGGTCGCCGGCCTCCAGCCGCGCCCGGATCTGCCGCAGCCGCGACTCCACCGACGGGGCCGCCACCGCCGCCAGCGCGATGAGCAGCTCCGCGGGGGCGGTGGCCGAAAGACCCGACAGGAACCCGGCGTTGGGGTCGGCCGGATCGACCCTCGGAAGAGGCAGCGCGAGGGCCGCGGCCGCACTGTCCACCGGCTTCACCAGCCCCGCCGGCGGTGCGGACGCAGCCGGCCCGGACGCACTCGCCGACGGCACGACCGGGGCGGGTGCCACCGGGGGCGGCACACCCGGGGCGGGCGGGACCGGGGGAAGCCCGGCCGGACCGCCCGGTCTCCGCCGCGCCCGGCGCCCGCGCTCCGCGCGCATCCCCAGCCGCGACACGTCCTCCGCCAGCGGTGGCACCAACTCCGTGTCCGTCACCCGCAGTTCGGGTCCGAACAGGGTCGACAGCGCCGGGCGGGCCCGGCCGGTCTGGAGGGAGACCACCTCGCGCAGCACGCCCGTCAGCTGCTCGCTCATCTCCTGGGCGGAGGCGAACCGGCGGGCCGGGTCCGGGTCGGTGGCGCGCACCAGCAGCCGGTAGAAGGACTCGTACCGGCGGAACACCTCGACGGTGTCCGGGTCGGGCAGCGAGTCGACGTACCCGCCGGTGTAGCCCTGGAAGTCGAAGGTGAGGACGGCGAGGGTGCGGCCCACCGTGTACAGGTCGCTGGCGACCGACGGTCCGACGTCGGCGACCTCGGGCGCCTGGTAGCCGACCGTGCCGTAGATCGCGGACTCCTCGTCGTCCGACCGGCGCACCGCGCCCATGTCGATCAGCTTGAGCTGGTCCTCGGTCTGGATCGCGTTGTCGACCTTGAAGTCGCAGTACAGCAGGTTGCGGCTGTGCAGGTGGCCGAGCGCCTCCAGCGCCTCGATGCCGTAGGCGCAGGCCTGCTCCACCGGCAGCGGGTCGCGCCGCCCCTCCGGGGTGCGTCGCGCGTTCGCGATCTCCTTGAGCGACTTGCCGCCGACGTACTCCATGACGATGTAGCCGTCGAGGGAGCCGGTGCGCTGGTCGAGGTGCTCCACGAAGTTGTAGATCCGCACGATGTTGGCGTGCTCGATCTCCGCGAGGAAACGCCGCTCGGAGATCGCGGCCGCCATCGCGTCCTGGTCGCCGGTGTCCAGCAGGCCCTTGAGCACCACCCAGCGGTCGGCGACCGCCCGGTCCACCGCCAGGTAGATCCAGCCCAGACCGCCGTGGGCCAGGCAGCCCGCCACCTCGTACTGGCCGTGCACCACGTCTCCGGCCTTCAGCTTGGGCACGAAGGAGTACGGGTGGCCGCACTTGGTGCAGAACCCCTCGGTGCGGCCCGGCCGGTCGCCGCGGGCCCGGCCGACCGGCGCACCGCAGTCCGAGCGCGAGCAGAACCGCTTCCGCTCGGGCACCTCGGGGTTCTCCAGCACCATCACCCGCGGGTCCGGCCGCGGGATCTGCGGCACCTGCACCAGCCCCGCCCCCAGCCGGCCGCGGCCCGAGGACGACGAGGAGGAGGACGAGCCGCGCACCGACACCGAACGGCCCGTCGCCGCGCCCGGCAGCGAACGCGAGAGCCGGCCCGACACCGAGCGCCGCGACCTGAACGACTGCGACGAGCGCGACGACCGCGACGACTGCGACGACTGCGACGACCGCGACGAGGACGGCGACGGCGGTGACGACGGCGACGGCGGTGACGGCGGTGACGACGGCGACGGATGTGCCGAGGCCTGCGAGCCGGCCGGTCCGCCGGGGTGCGCACCGGTCCCGTCCGTGCCGCCCGGTCCCGTGCCGCCCGGTCCCGCCTGCGGCCCGTCGCCCGCCGGGCGGCCCGCGCCGCGCGCCGCCACCACCGGGGCCAGACCGCACGTGTCGCAGTACAGCTCGCCGCCGCCCACGTCCTCGTACGACCCCTCGCACCCCGGCCGCTGGCAGCCGCGCCCCTCCTGGCTCATGACCAACCCCCCTGCTCTCCGCGGTCCTCGGGTCCGCCCTGCTCCGGCACTCGCGGCCCGCCCAGCAGCTCCGACGCCGCCCGCTGGTAGCGCAGCACGGCCTGCTCGGCCACCCGCAGGTCGCACGGCGCGCTCCACAGCATCCGGCGTGCCGCGTCGTACCGCTCGATCAGCAGCGGGTCCTCCGCGAGTCCGTGCCGGGCCACCTTCGCCCGGTACGCGTCCAGCCGGCCGCGCAGCTCCGCACGGACCGCGAGCGGTGCCGTGACCGCGGTCAGCGAGGCGCGGGCGCGCAGCAGTTCGTCCTCCGCCTTCCGCTCCAGCGACTCCAGCAGCGGCGACAGCCGGTGCCACTGCGCGTGCCGCCGGTACTCGGCGGCCGCGGACAACTGCTCCTGCAGCGCGGTCGGCGGGCCGCTGACGACCGGCACCTCGGTCGCCGCGATCTTCGCCAGGACCTCACCGCGCGCGGTCCGCGCCTCGGCGAGGGTCCGGTCCGCGCGGGAGAGCACGTCCCGCAGCCGGATCAGCCGCTGCTCGGCGTCCTGCCGTACCGTCAGCACGGCGTCGATCTCCCGCCGTACCTCCTCCAGGGCGCGCGCCTCACGGTCGTACACCGTGGTGTCCGGGCGGCCGCCGCCGGGCGCCGAACTGCCTTCGGCGGGAGTCCAGTGGGCCAGCGGGTCCGACACCACCTCCGAGCGCAGCCGGGTGAGGGTCCGGGTGATGCGCTCCAGGTCGTCCCCCGCCGGGTGCTCGCCCGGACGCACCCCGACGGAGTGCGCGAGCCGCCGGGTGCGCTGGAGTTCCGCGGACAGCAGGTCTATCCGCGCGGGCAGTGCCGACCACACCGCGTCCGCGGCGACGACCACGTCCAGGGCGCCCGCGTACAGCTCGTTCATCCGGTCCACCAGCGCGGCCAGCGTGAAGCGGTGGCTCAGCCGGCCCGAGCCCTGCGGACCGGTTCCGGGGACCGCGGCCAGGGCGGAGTCCGCCACGGTGACGGACTCGCCGCGCAGCAGCTCGGTCAGCTCCGCCAGGTCATCGCGGCTGGACCAGCGGCGGCGGGAGCGGATCTCGCGGGCGGCGCGCAGCGCCCCGCTGTAGGCGTCGAAGTACGCCCACAGCCGGGTGATCGACGCTTCCGTCAGCTGCCAGCGCTCCCTGGTCGTGCCGGTGAGCTCGGCGCCTTCGAGGAGTCTGCGGCCCGCGTGGTCCTGCAGGGCGAGGAGCGAGGTCTCGATCGCCTCGTGCTCCGCGCCGAGCCGCGCCAGCGCACGGTCCACCTCGTCCCGGTCCAGCACCGGCCCGGTGGGTCCCGCGCCCATGATCACCCCTCGTCGCTCTCGTGTCCCCAGGCCCGACCGCGCGCCTGCCTACCCGTCCGGCAGCCCGCCGGCCCGTCCTCCGGCCGGTCGGCCCGCCTCTCCGCCCGTTCAGCCCGTCCGCTGCGCCCGCCCGTTCCGCCCTGGTCCGTTCCGTCCGCTCCGCCCTGGTCTTTTCCGTCCGTTCCGTCCGTCCGTTCCGTCCGTCCGTCCGCAGTGTCCGTCCGTCCCCTGCGTCCGTCCGTTCCCTCCGCTGCGCCCGCTCCGCCGTGCCGCGTCGCCGCCGGGGACGTCCGGCCGGTGCCCGGCGCCCGGTGGTCCGTGTCCCGGATCCGGTGGCCGCCCGGTCACCGGTACGTCGGCACCGGCGGGGTCGCGGACTCCGAGTCCGCGCCCAGCGTCGGCCGCAGCCAGGTGTCGTACGAGGCGCGCCAGCCGTCCGGGTCGGCGCGGTACTCCTCCAGTATCCGGTTCACCCGCCGGACCAGATCGGTGGCCTTCCGGTTCATCGCCACGCCGTAGTACTCGGTCGTGAACCGCTCGCCCTTGAGCTCCACCGTCGGATCCTGCGCGGCCTGGCTGGCGGCCAGCGCCCCGTCCGTCACCACCGCGTCCACCTGGCCGAGTTGGAGCCGTACCAGGCAGTCCAGCTGGTTGGGAACGCTGGTGGAGATGTCCGCGGTCGCGGCCAGCCGGCCCGCCCTGCGGTCCGCGTCGAGCTTGTCGTGCGCGGTGGAGCCGGCCGCCGAGCAGATGCGCTGCCCGGCGAGGGAGTCGTCGTAGCCCTCGATGCCGGAGCCGATCGGGGCCAGCACCTGCTGCCCGGTGACGAAGTACGGTGCGGAGAAGGCCACCTGCTCCAGCCGGGAGCAGGTGATGGTCATGGTGCGCACCACCATGTCGACGCGGCCGCTCCGGATGGCGGGCACCCGCTGGTTGGTGGGGATCGCCTTGAAGCGGATCCGCTCCGGGGAGCCGAGCAGGTCGTCGGCTATCCGGCGGGCCAGGTCGATGTCGAAGCCCTCCAGCCGGACGTCGTCACCGGTGCTGTGGGGATTGCGGTAGCCCCAGCGGTAGCTGTTCTGGTCGACGCCGACCGACACGTAGCCGCGTTTCCTGATGGCCGCGACGGAGGCGCCCTCGGCGGCGGAGGGAGCGGGACTGCGGTCCTGCGGCGCCGTGCACGTGTCGGCCCGGACCTGGGTGCCCCGGGCGCGCCCCGGCCCGCCGAGGCCCGTACTGCCGTCCCCGGAGGGCTGGGTGAGCGGCAGCAGCAACGCGAACACCGTGGCGAGCGCGCACAGGACGGCCATCGCGCCCACCCCGCCCCAGCCCTTCAGCCCGGCCCGCAACCGTCGTGCCCGCATCCTCACGCCCCCTCTCACCGGTACTCCGACAGCCTGCGCCCGATGCCCAGCAGCGCCCCGGCGGCGCCCAGTACGGCCAGCCCGGCCGCTCCGACCGCCAGACCGGTCAGGGCGGCCCGCCCGTCACCCGCCGCCTGCCGGAACTCGCTCCGCTCGTGCCGCAACGCCATGTCGAGCTGGTGGTCGACGGTGTCGAAGCACTCGCGGGTCGGCTTGTCCTCGGCGGTCCCGATGATCCGGTCCAGCGCGGTCTGGTAGTCGCCCGCGTCGTCGGCGGCGCGGGCCTCCCGGTGGCGGACGCGCCACTCCTCCATGCCGGCGCCCGCCGCCTGCACCGGCCGCGCGCCCGACGTGTCGTCGGCGAGCCGCTCCGCGGTGGCCAGCCCGTCCGCGAGCGCCTTGAGGGAGTCCTCGAACGCGACGTCGAACTTGTCGCGGAACCGGCCCGGTTCGACCTCGACGGTCTCCGCGCCCCGGTTCACCAGCGTCAGGTTCTCGTCGCCCCGCGCCTTCAGCGACGCGATCCGCGCGTCGTTGAGCACGTTCAGCGAGCGCACCGCGTGGTCGTAGGAGTCGTTCAGGCCCGCGCGGGCCAGGGTGTGACCGGCCACCAGCCACAGCAGCACGACCGCGGTGGCGACGGTCCCGGCGGCCATGCCGGGATTGAGGACGCGGTGGGTGCGCCGGTAGGTGCGGTGCTGCGCCCAGCCGAGGGCGGTCAGCGCGGCGGCGCCGAGGCCGATCGCGATCCACGGGTAGGGCGTGGCGTCGGCGTAGTCGTCGTCCAGGCGCCGGTTCTGCGAGGTGTACAGCTTCTCCGCGGCCGGCAGCATCCTGGTCTGCATCGTGTCGTTGGCGTAGCGCAGGTAGGCGCCGCCCAGCGGGTAGCCCAGCCGGTTGTTGGCGCGGGCGGCCTCGATGAGTCCCTTGTACTCGGGGAGCAGCCGGTTGAGTTCGGCGATGGTGGTGGCGGCGGGGGAGTCCGGGTCGGTGCTCCCGGCGGCGTCGACGAGTCCGGCCGCGGCGGTGCGGATGTCCTTCTCGTACCGCTCGCGGGTGGCCCTGCTCTCGGCGCCGCCCGCCAGGAAGCCGCTGGAGGCCGCGGTGTTGGCGTCGGCGAGGGAGCGGTAGATGTCGGCGGCGGCGAGGCTGAGCGGCTGGCTCTCGTGCAGCACCGCGTCGGCGGCGTCCGCGCGCTCGCCGGTCTGCACGGCGGTGACGGCGCCGAACGCGACGACCAGGGCGGCGAGGACCGCGCCGATCACCCGCAGCCGGCCCGGCTCGGTGGTCGCGGCGGCCCGCACCCGGTCCACGCCCTCGGCGAACGCGGTCCGGCGCGGCCGGCCGACGCCGTCGGGGCCGAGGCCGTGCGGGCCGGGGGGCGTACCGTGCCCGGCTCCCGGTCCCGACTGCGGTGGTACGGCGGCCGGCGTGGGCGCGCCCACGCCCGCCGGTGGCGGGGCGCTGCTCTTCGGCGGGTGTGTCACTGCTGACCTCCCCCAGGGTCATCCGTCGCCGCAAGTATCGCTGTCCGGCACCGGCCTGTGCACCGGCCTTGCCCCGATCTTGATCGGATCGCAGCGTGGGGCCGGTCCCGCACCACCCCCTGCCCATGAATACGCCCCGCGCGCCGGTTCGGTTCCCCGCGGACGGGATGCCGTGCGCGGGCGGCCCCGGGCGTGCGGACCGCCGGCCGGCCGGAGCGCGTCCGCCCGCACGAGGAGTCGCCCGTCGTACACCTGCCTGCAGGCCTTCCTGTCTGCCTGTCTGCCTGCGGCCGGTCGTGGCTCGTGTGCTCGCGGCCGGCCGGAGCGCGCACGCACCGGTGGTCAGCCGAAGTGCGCGCGCACCCTCTCCCGGGCCGCCGTGCCCGGTGCGGCCCGGTCCAGGCCCAGCAGGGCCGCGCCGAGCACGGGCGGGGCGGTCACCACGCGCGGGACCGCTGCGGGCGCGCGGGCGGCGAGGAGTTCGCGGACGGCGTCGTCGAGCAACGCGTGCCGGGCGGCGAGGACGCCGCCGCCGAGCACCACGGGCGTCTCCTCGCCGAGGAGGTCCAGCCGGGCCAGCGCGATCGCGGCCATGGCCGCCACCTCGTGCGCGAGCCGGTCGACGAGTGAGCGGGCGACCGGGTCGCCGGCGGCGGCCGTCGTGAACAGCAGCGGCGTCACCTCGTGCCGCCGCCGCGGCGGGATGTGCCCCCGATGCAGCGCCTCGATCAGCGCGTACATGCTCTCCAGGCCGAAGTGGGCGGGCAGGGCGGACGCCAGCGCGGTGGGCCCGCCGCGGCCGTCCTCCGCGCGCGCCGCGTGGTGGAGGGCCTCCTCGGCCAGGCCCCAGCCGCCGCCCCAGTCACCGGAGATCCGGCCCACCGCGGGGAAGCGGGCGGTACGTCCGTCCGGGCGCATGCCGACGCAGTTGATGCCGGCCCCGCACACCACGGCCGCTCCGCGCGGCTCGTCGACCCCGGCGCGCAGGATCGCGAAGGTGTCGTTGCGCACCTCGACGGCCGCACCCCAGCCGCGGGCCCGCAGCGCCTGCGCCAGCTCCGCCTCCTCGGCCGGGAAGTCGGCGTTGGCGAGGCAGGCGGACACCTGCGCCACGCCGCTCACCCCGGCCTCGGCGAAGGCGCGTTCCACCGCCGCCGCGACGTTGTCCACCGCTGCCCGCACCCCCACCGCGGGCGGCCGGAACCCGCCGCCGCGGGCGGTGGCGAGCACCTCCCCCTCGGCGGTGACGACGGCGACGTCGGTCTTGCTGTTGCCCGCGTCCACGGCGAGCACGGCCGCGGTCACGCCCACGTCAGGTACTCCCGGTTGTGGGCGAGGAGCGCGTCGGTGAGCCGGTCGGCGTACGTGTACTGCCCGATCAGCGGGTGGGCGAGCAGCGCCCGGAAGACCCGCTCGCGGCCGCCGTGCAGGGCCGCTCGGAGCGCGAGGTCCTCGTAGGCGGTGACGGATGCGATCAGGCCCGCGTGGAGCGGGTCCACGGCCGGGACCGGCAGCGGCACCGCCCCCTCGGCACCGACCGCGGCCTGCACCTCGATCACGGCGTCGTCCGGGAGGAACGGCAGGGTGCCCCGGTTGAGGGTGTTGACCACCTGGTGGGGGCTGCCCGAGCCGCCGAGCAGCGCGGCCGCGAGGTCGACGGCCGCCTCCGAGTAGAAGGCGCCGCCCCGCCGGGCGAGCAGCGCGGGTTTGGTGTCCAGGTGCGGGTCGCCGTACAGCGTCAGCAGCTGCCGTTCCATCTCGGCGACCTCGGAGGCGCGCGAGGGCCTGGCGCGCAGTTCCCCGACGACCTCGTCGTGCGCGTAGTAGTAGCGCAGGTAGTACGACGGGACGACGCCGAGCCGCTCCAGCAGCGGGCGGGGCAGCCGCAGGTCGGCGGCGAGGGCCCCGCCGTGCTCGGCGAGCAGCCGGGGCAGCACGTCCTCGCCGCCGGGCCCGCCCAGCCGTACGCCCGTCTCCCAGGTGAGGTGGTTCAGGCCGACGTGGTCGAGGTGGAGGCGGGCGGGCTCGGTGTCCAGCAGGGCGGCGAACCTGCGCTGCAGGCCGATCGCCACGTTGCAGAGCCCGACGGCCCGGTGCCCGGCGCCGAGGAGGGCGCGGGTGACGATGCCGACCGGGTTGGTGAAGTCGATGATCCACGCGTCGGGGCTGGCCCGGCGGACCCGTTCGGCGATGTCCAGGACGACGGGTACCGTGCGCAGCGCCTTGGCGAGGCCGCCGGCCCCGGTGGTCTCCTGGCCGACGCAGCCGCACTCCAGCGGCCAGGTCTCGTCCTGTTCCCGGGCGGCCTGTCCGCCCACGCGCAGTTGCAGCAGCACGGCGTGCGCCCCGTCCGCGCCGGCGTCCAGGTCGCCGGTGGTGACGACCCGGGCGGGGTGGTCCTGCCGGGCGAGGATGCGCGCGGCGAGCCCGCCGACCAGCTCCAGGCGCTCGGTGTCCGGGTCGACCAGTACCAGTTCCTCGACCGGCAGCGTGTCGCGCAGGCGGGCGAAGCCGTCGATGAGTTCGGGTGTGTAGGTCGAACCGCCGCCGACCACGGTGAGTTTCACGTGTCTGATCCTTCACTCCGGTGAGCGTGACACCCGCGGCGAACGCCTTCTGCGCGGAGAGGGGCACGAGGGTCACGGGGCCATGACCACCACGGTGGCGGCCGTGGTGGGGTTCCAGTCGGTGGGTGCGCGCCGGTGAGGGACTCCAGGCCGTGGGGCGGGGGCCGGGCGGCGGGGGTCCCGGAGCGCAGGGGCGGACGGGGCTCGGGGCGGACGGGGGCCGGGGGCGCACGAGGCTCGGGGGCGGACAGGACTCGGGGTGGTGCTCAGCGGGTGGTGCTCAGCGGGTGGTGCTCAGCGGGTGGTGTCGAAGACCTCGTCGCGGGTGGTCGCGAGGGCACTCTCCAACGCGCCGCGCAGCACCGGGTGTTGCGTCACCTCGCCGACGACGAGGCGGGGCCGGGCGGCGGCCAGCTCGGTCAGCTCCGCCTGGACCAGGCCGCGCAGCACCTCGCCGCCCGCGGTCAGGCAGGAGCCGCTGAGGACGACGAGTTCGGGGTCGAGGACCGAGACCAGTGAGGCCAGGCCGGTGGCGAGCCGGGTCGCGTAGGTCTCCAGCAGGCGGCGGTCGGGGCCGTCGGCGCGGTCGGCGGCGCGGGCGACCAGTGCGGCGGCGACGTCGGCGGGCGGGCCGGAGGGGATGTCCTCGACGCCCAGGTGGCGGGCCAGTTCGGGGATCGCCCGGGAGCCGGCCAGTTCCTGGAAGCCGCCGCTGCCCGCGCGGGTCACCCGGCGGACCAGCGGGGTGCCCGGCACCGGCAGGAAGCCGACCTCGCCGGCGCCGCCCGTCCAGCCGCGGTGCAGGCGGCCGCCGAGCACCAGGGCGGCGCCGAGGCCCTCCTGGTTCCACAGCAGCACGAAGTCGCCGTGGCCGCGGGCCGCGCCGCGGCACTGCTCGGCCACCGCGACGAGGTTGACGTCGTTCTCGTACTCCACCGGCATCGGCAGCGCGGCGGCGAGGTCGCCGAGCAGGGCCGGACCGTGCCAGCCGGGCAGGTGGGAGGCGTAGCGCAGGCGGCCGGTGGAGGGGTCGAAGGCGCCGGGGGTGGCGATGACCAGGCGGTGGAGGCCGGCCCGGGTCAGGCCCGCGCTCTTCGCCGCGCCGTCCAGGGCGGCGGTGACCTGCTCCACGACGGGCCGGGCGGCCCGGCGGCCCGGCGTGGCGATCTCGTACTCGCCCACCGTGCGGCCGGTGATGTCGGCGACGGCGGCGCGGATGCGCTCGGGGGTGACGTCCAGCCCCGCGGCGTGGGCGGCGGACGGGTCGACCGCGTACAGCTGGGCGCCGGGGCCCGGCCGGCCCTCGCTGGTCCCGGTCACCCGGACCAGCCCGGCGGCCTCCAGGCGGGCCAGCAGCTGCGAGGCGGTCGGCTTGGACAGGCCGGTCAGCCTGCCGATCCGGGTCCGGGTCAACGGCCCGTGCTCCAGCAGCAGATCCAGCGCGGCCCGGTCGTTCATGGCGCGCAGCACACGCGGGGTGCCCGGCGTACCGGCCGCACCTGCCACGGTCGACACCTGCCTTTCGGGGCCGGCCTCTCACGCGGCGCCCGGGGGCCGGGGCTGTGCTGCGCAAGAGAACTGTTAAGAAGGTTTACTGTCAGTCGCAGGACCGTATGCCGGCCGGGGAGCGGGCGTCAAGAGCGGCGGCACGGGGTGCGGGCAGGTGCGCGGCCCGGTGCGGTGCGGGCGGCGGCACCGAGGGTGCGATGCCGGTGCGGGCGGCGGCGGGCGGCGGTGGCCGGCGGTCGGGCCGCCGGGAACGGGGAGGTGCCGCGGGTCGGACACGGGTCCGGCAGGGGCAGGCTCCCGCCGCCGGCCGGTGTGCCCGGGGCCGTACGGCACGGCCCCGGGCACGGGCCGCGCCGCGCCGCGCGGAACCGCTCGGCGGCGGGCTACTTCGTCGTGTTCGGCGGGGTCAGGGGGGACGCCGCGACCGACTGCGGGGACGTGGAGAGGGCGTACGCCGACGGCGCGGCCATGCCGGCCGTCGGATCGGCCTTGGCCAAGGCCTCCCCCTCGGGCTGCAGGCCGTCGACGATGCGGATGCCCTCCCGGTCGAGGACCCGCTTGATGCGCCAGCGCAGCTCCCGCTCGACCGTCAGCGCCTTGCCCGGCATGGTCCTGGCGGACACCCGGACGACCATGGAGTCCAGCAGGACGTTGTCCAGGCCGAGGATCTCGACGGGCCCCCACAGCAGCTCGTTCCAGGGCTCCTCCTTGCCCATCCGCTCGCCGGCCTCGGTCAGCACGGCCCTGAGCCGGTCCAGGTCCTCCGTGGGGCGGACCGTGACGTCGACCCCCGCCGTGGCCCAGCCCTGCGAGAGGTTGCCGACGCGCTTGACCTCGCCGTTGCGGACGTACCAGATCTCGCCGCCGTCGCCGCGCAGCTTCGTCACGCGCAGCCCCACCTCGATGACCTCGCCGGAGGCCACCCCCACGTCGATCTGGTCGCCGACGCCGTACTGGTCCTCCAGGATCATGAACACCCCGGACAGGAAGTCGGTCACCAGGTTCCGCGCGCCGAAACCGATCGCCACGCCCGCGACACCGGCCGACGCCAGCAGCGGGGCCAGATTGATGTCGAAGGCCGACAGGACCATCAGGCCCGCCGTGCCCAGGATCAGGAAGCTCGCCACCGAGCGCAGCACCGACCCGATGGCCTGCGAGCGCTGCCGGCGCCGCTCCACGTTCACCAGCAGGCCGCCTATCGCGGTGCCGTCCACCGTCTGCCTGCCACGGCTCATCCGCTCCGTCAGCTTGGTGATCGCCCGCCGGACGGCCGCTCTCAGCACCACCGCGATCACCAGGATCAGCAGCACCCGCAGCCCGATCGCGAGCCACGTCGACCAGTTCTGCTCGACCCAGCCGGCGGCCTCGGTCGCGCTCTCGTGGGCGTCCTGCAGCGTCGGGACGGCAGGGGCCGTGTCCGACGGGGACGGGGACGGGGGCGGGCTCGCCGCGGCGGCCGGCGCAACGGACAGGGACGACACGTCGGTACCTCCAGATGCTTCGATCCACCCTTCAGTACGGCCGTCGAACCGTCAGTCGAACCATTGGTCGAACCGTTGGTCGAACTGGTAAAGGTCACGAAAAGGTCACCGGAGGGCAGCGGCACCACACTATCGGGGCATTGCGCCCGTTCCCGCCGCGTCGTTCGAGGGAGAAAGCGCGTGAACCAGGGGATGAACAGGGGGGATCAGCCCGGTGCGGTCCCGGGGACGACGCAGATGTGGTCCAAAACACTCCCAGCCCGTTACCGGGACATGGTGGCGCGTTCACCAGGCATGAGGGGAGACTGACTGCAGATCGTCCCGGCGCGAGCCACGCGCCGCCGGCGTACAAGGAGGCATCCGTGCCGCATGTCCTGGTCCTCAACGCGTCGTACGAGCCCCTCGGCGTCGTACCGCTCCGCCGCGCGCTCGTCCTCGTCCTGGAGAACAAGGCCGTCTGCCTTGAGGAGTCCGGCGCCTTCCTGCACAGCGCGACCGTCACCGTCCCCGCACCCAGCGTGGTCCGGCTCAAGCGATTCGTCCGGGTTCCCTACCGGGGGCCCGTTCCGCTCACCCGCCGGGCGCTGTTCGCCCGCGACGGGGGCCGGTGCATGTACTGCGGTGGTGTCGCAACCAGCGTCGACCACGTCATCCCGCGCAGCCGCGGGGGCAAGCACGTCTGGGACAACGTGGTGGCGTCCTGCCGCCGCTGCAACCACGTGAAGGCCGACCGCCACCTCGGCGAGATCGGCTGGCGCCTGCGCCACAAACCCGCTCCCCCCACCGGCCTGGCCTGGCGCATCATCGGCACCGGCCATAGGGATCCGCGCTGGCTGCCGTACCTGCAGCCGTACGGCGCGGACGACGCCCTGGCCCGGATCGACGGCATCTCCGCCTGACGATCCGGGCCTTCGCACTCCCACGCGCCCGGGTCCGGGGCCGGGCCCGGGCCCGCTCCGCGCCCGCCCGCGGCGGGTCCGGAGCCGGGCGACCGGGGCCGGACGCCCCGACCCGGGCCGAGGGCCTCCGGCCGTCGTGGTCTGCCGCGCCGCACCCGCCTGCGGCTGCGGCCCGTCGTCCCGTCCGGCCCGTTCTCCCGCCCGAAGCCCCGGCCCGCCGTTCCGGTCCGCTGTCCCGGTCCGCTGTCCTGGCCCGCTGTCCCGGTCCGCTGTCCTGGCCCGTCGTTCCGGCCCGTCGTTCCGGTCCGCCGTTCCGGTCCGCCGTTCCGGTCCGCCGGGCCGGTCCGCTGTCCCGGCCCGTTCGCCCGGCCCGCTGTCCCGGCCCGCTGTCCTCCCCGCTCCGCGGTGCCGTCGTTCCGGCCTGCGCCGGCGCCGGGCCCTGGCGCGCCGCCGGGACCGGCCCCCGGCCGCCCCCGGCCGCCCCCGGCCGCCCCCGGCCACCCCCGGCCACCCCCGGCCGGGGGTGCGTCTCCGCCGTCGCCGGGGGCGGTGCCCGGGGCGCGGGGCGGAAAGAGGTGCGGGGCGGAAAGATATGCGGGACACGGACGCGGAACCGACGGAGATTGCGGCGACACGCGGGATTCGTCTTTCGTACGTCTGCCGTCGCGCGCGCTGGGTAGGGCTTTCTTGTTCCGTGTTCCGAGATGGACGAAGGAGACCCCTCATGGCCGCCTCGACCGGGCTTCTGCTGCCCGCCCAGTCCAAACGCCCGGCGGAGCCCACCGCCGAGTCCGCGCGTGTGTGCTCCGCCGAGAGCGCCTGGGCCCAGACCCCACTGACCAGCGAACCCCCGCTGCCCTACGCCGAGCCCCTCACCAGCGAACCGCCGCTCGCCGCCCCGGACGCCGACACCACGAGGCCGTAGATGACCGCACCCGGCCCCCACGGGCCGCTGCCCGACGACCTGGCCCGGCTCGCCGAACTGCACGGTGTCGCCACGTCCTACCGCCCCGCCCCCGACCGCACGGTCACCGCCTCACCGGCCACCGTCACCCGTGTCCTCGCCGCGCTGGGAGTCGACGCGAGCACGCCCCGGGCGGTACGCGCCTCGCTCACCGCGGGCGAACGCGAGCGGGACGCGCGGCTGCTGCCGCCGACGGTCGTCGCCTGGGAGGGCGGCGCTCCGGCGGCGCTGGACGCACTGCCCGCGGGGACCCGGCTGCGCGTCGGGACCGAACGGGAACGGACCCGTACCCGCACCGGACGCGACGGCCACCACCGCTCGGGTGACGCCCCCGGAGCCGGGGAGGCCCCGGGAGACCGGCCGTTGCGGACCACCGTCGCCGGACTGCCGCCCGGGGTGCACCGGCTGACCGCCCTCGCACCCGACGGGCGCACCGCCGAGGCCCACCTCATCGTCGCCCCGGCCCGGCTGCCCGCCCCCGCCGGCCGCTCCTACGGCTTCCTCGTCCAGCTCTACTCCCTGCTCTCGCGCCGCTCCTGGGGCATGGGCGACCTCGGCGACCTCCAGGAGCTGGCCGGCTGGGCCGGGCGGACGCTCGGCGCCGGCTTCGTGCAGGTCAACCCGCTGCACGCGGCGGTACCCGGTACTCCGACCGACCCCTCGCCCTACCGGCCGTCCTCCCGCCGCTTCCCCGACCCCGTGCATCTGCGCGTGGAGAACGTCCCCGAGTACGCCCACGTCGAGGACCGCGACCGGGTGACCGCGCTGCTGGAGCGCGCCACCCGGCTCCGGGAGTCCGTCCTCGGCAAGGGCGCCCTGATCGACCGGGACGCCGTGTGGAGCCTCAAGCGCGAGGCGCTGGAACTCGTCCGCGCCGTGCCCCTCGGGCCCGGACGCGAGGCCGCCTACCGGGCCTTCTGCGCCGAGCAGGGGCCCGCCCTGGAGGACCACGCCACCTGGTGCGCGTTCGCCGAGGCGCACGGCGGTGACACGGCGCTCTGGCCGGCCCGGCTGCGGGACCCCCGGTCGGCCGGGACCGCCCGGGAACGGGCCCGACTCGCCGACCGCGTCGACTTCCACACCTGGCTCGCCTGGCTCACCGACACCCAGCTCGTGGCCGCGCAGCGCACCGCGCGCGACGCCGGGATGGAGCTCGGCATCGTCCACGACCTCGCGGTCGGCGTGCACCCCGGCGGCGCGGACGCCTGGGCCGGGCAGGACCACTTCGCCGCCGGGATGTCCGTGGGCGCCCCGCCGGACGCGTTCAACGCCCGCGGCCAGGACTGGGGGCTCCCGCCCTGGCGGCCCGACCGGCTCGCGGAGTCCGGCTACGCGCCCTTCCGCGCTCTGCTGCGCGCCCTCCTGAGGTACACCGGCGCCCTGCGCATCGACCACGTCATGGGCCTGTTCCGGCTGTGGTGGGTGCCCCGGGGTCTGCCGCCGTCCGAGGGCGCCTACGTCCGCTACGACGCCGAGGCCATGCTCGCCGTGCTGGTGCTGGAGGCCTCCCGGGCGGGCACGGCCGTCATCGGCGAGGACCTCGGGACGGTCGAGCCCGGCATGCGGGAGGTGCTGCGCGAGCGGGGGGTGCTCGGGACGTCCGTGCTGTGGTTCGAACGGGACTGGGAGGGCGACGGGCGGCCGCTGCCGCCCGGGGCGTGGCGGGCCGACTGCCTCGCCACCGCCACCACGCACGACCTCCCGCCGACCGCCGCCCGGCTCACCGGCGAGCACGTCGAACTCCGCGACCGGCTCGGCCTGCTCACCCGCACCCTCGCCGAGGAACGCGCCGAGGCCGCCGCCGACACGGCCGAGTGGCTCGCCCTGCTCACCGGCCTGGGCCTGCTCGTGGACCCCGGCGACGGGCCGCCCGCCGAGGAGGCCGAGGTGCAGGCCGTGCACCGGTTCCTGCTCCGCACGCCCGCCCGGCTCGTCGGGGCGTGGCTGCCGGACGCGGTCGGGGACCGGCGCCCGCAGAACCTGCCCGGCACGTGGGACCAGTATCCGAACTGGCGGCTGCCCGTCGCCGACGCGGCGGGGCGACCGGTGACCCTGGAGGAACTGGCCGCCTCGGACCGCGTGCGGGCGCTCGCCGAACTGCTGCGACGGGGGGTGGCCGGGGGCGGTCCCTCCGGGCAGCGCCCCCCGGGCCACGGCCCCTGACGTGGCGCGTCCTCACAACGGACCCCCCGGCCGCGCGGCCGCGCAGGGCGTTCGCTACTTTTGCACCGTGGACAAGAAGAACGCCCTGCGCGCCGGCGCCCTGGCCGCCGGTACGACGCTGATGATGCTGCTCATGTCGTCTCCCGCGCTCGCGCTGACGCGCGACGACGGTGACGACCCCGGCACGGGACTGAGCGTCGTCGAGACGCTGGGTCTGTTCGTGCTGGCCCCGCTCGTGCTGTTCGGGGTCATCGTCGGCCTGGTGATGGTCCTGGACCGTTCGACGGACCGGGCCCCCAAGGCGAAGGCCGGGGCGCGCGCCTGATCCTTCGCAGCCCGCGCTTCTTCGAGGGCGCCGCTCCCGCCGTGTCCGGCCGGGAGCGGCGCCCTCGTTCGTTCGGCCGGCTCTCCGGCGCGGCCGGCCCCGCTTGACGGCTGCGCGCCGTCGTGGCCGGCCGCGTGGTTCCCCGCGTCCCCGGGAGTGACCCGGCCGCGGTGGGCGCGTGCGGCGGCGTGGTGGCCGGCCGCGGGGTACCCCGCGCCCCTCGGGGCGCTGTCCGGCGGGTTGTGTGGTCCCCCTCGTCCCTCGGGGCGCTGCCCGGCGGGTTGTGTGGTTCCCCGCGTTCCTTCGGGGGTGTTGCCGGGCCGGTCGCGCCGTCCGTCGAGCCCCTGGGGGCCGGCCGGGTGGTGGTCCGCGTCGCTCAGGAGGCGGGGGGTTCGGTGCCCGCCAGGAGATGGCGCAGGAGGGCGGCCAGGCGGGCGGTCTGGTCGGGGGTCAGTTCGGAGAGGGCCTCCGTCTGGACGGCGAGTCCGGCGCCGACCGCCTCGTCGATGAGGGCGAGGCCTTCGGCGGTGAGCGTGACCTGGAGACCGCGGCGGTCGTGCGGGTCGGGGGAGCGCCGCAGCAGCCCGGCGCGTTCGAGCTTGTCCAGGCGGCCCGTCATGCCGCCCGTGGTCAGCATCAGAGTGGAGGACAGCTGGCGGGGCGAGAGCGTGTAGGGCTCCCCGGAGCGGCGCAGCGTGGCCAGGACGTCGAACTCGCCGCGGGAGATCCCGAAGCGTTCGTAGGCCTTCTCCATCCGGTCGCCCATCGTGCGGGCCAGCCGGTAGACGCGGCCGAACACCTCCATGGCGCGTGTGTCCAGGTCGGGGCGCACGTCGGCCCACTGACCGATGATCGCGTCGACCGCGTCCCCGCGGTCCTGAGGCCCCTGACGCCCCTGACGCCCTTGAGGCCCTTGAGGTTCGGAGTTCGGGTCCATGGCAGCAGTATCCGCCCGCCTTCGGTCGGCCGCAAGAAAGTAGCTGACGAGAAAGTTGCTTACTGTTAAGCTACTTTCTCGTAAGGCACTTCTGGTGCGTCACGTCATCCCGTCGGGGGAGCAGGGGGCCAGCATGCGCGCACAGGACAGGCACGATCCGGGCGAGCGGGTCCCGGGGGAGTGGGTGCTGCCCGTCACGGCCGCGGTGAACGGTGTGGGCATGGGCCTGTACGTCCCGTTCACCCTGGTCTTCTTCCACCACGTCACCGGGCTGTCGTTCGCCGCCGTGGGAGCCGTGCTCACCGTCACCGGGCTGGCCGGCCTCGCCGCGCTGCCACTCGCCGGGACCGCGATCGACCGCTGGGGCGCCAAGCGCATGCTGTACGTCCTCTACGGCGTCCGCGTGGCGGGCTTCGCGCTGTACCCCTTCGCCCGGTCCCTGCCCGCCTTCGCCGCCGTCGCCCTGATCACCGCCGCGGCCGACCGGGCCTTCCCCGCGGTGAACCAGTCGCTGATCGGCGAGGTGGCCCGGGGCGAGGGCCGTGACCGCCTCCAGGCGTCCACCCGCGCCCTCCAGAACGGCGGCAACGGGGCCGGAGCCCTGCTGGTCACGCTCGTCATCGCGTTCGCCGGCCCGTCCGGCTACGTGTACGCCGCCTGGGGCAACGCGCTGTGCTTCGCGCTCGCCGCGCTGCTCGTCCACCCGCTGAAGCCGGTGCGGGCGGCCGGTACCGCGCCCGTCCGCCCGGCCGGTGCCGGATACCGCCTCGTCCTGGCCGACCGGCCGTTCCTCGTCGTCACCGGCGCCAACTTCCTCAACGCGCTCAACTACTCCGCCCTGTCGGTGCTCTTCCCGCTGTTCCTCGTGCAGTGGCTGGCCGCCCCGCCGGTCCTCACCGGCTCCGCGTTCACCCTCAACACCGTGCTGTGCGCGGCCGCCGGGGTGTACGTCGGCTCCCGCGTCCGGCGGACCGGCGCCCGGCGCACCCGGGCCGCGGCCCTCGGCGGCCTGCTGTTCGCCGCCGCCTTCGCCGCGCAGATCGTGCTGGGCACACTGCGCCCGCAGAACACCGCGGTGCTGGGCGGTGCCCTGGCCGCCGTGGTCGTCCTCTACACCGTCGGCGAGCTGATCCACAGCCCGGCCGCCGAGGTGCTCGCCGTCTCCGCGGCACCCGAGGCCGTCCGCGGCCGCTACATGGCCGTCTACCAGGTCTCCTGGTCGCTGGCGAAGGCCCTGGCGCCCTGGCTGTTCACCACCCTGCTCGCCCTCGACGGCCGCGCCCCCTGGGCCGTCCTCATCGCCACCTGCGTGCTCGCCGCCGTCCTGCTGCTCCGCGTCGAGCACCGCCTGCCGGCGGACGCGGTACGGCCCCTCCCGGTCACGGTGCCGGTCACCGGCACGGCTCCGGCCGCCCGCGGCGCCGCGGCCCCCGCCGGCGCTCCGGCCGCCACCGGTGCCCCCGCTCCGGCCGGAGCCCGCCGGGCCGTCTGACCGGCCGCCGCCGGCCGTCCCCGCGGAGCCCGGAGCCTTCCGTCGGCCCGAAGCCTCCCTCGGCCTGACGGTCCGTCGGCCCCGCGTCCCCCGCCCCCTCCCCGAAAGGCAGGACCCCCCCATGAAGCGCTCCGCGACCGTGCTGCTCACCGCTCTCGCCCCGGTCTCCTGGGGTACCACCTACGCCGTCACCACCGAGTTCCTCCCCGCCGACCGGCCGCTGTTCACCGGGCTGGTGCGGGCCCTGCCCGCCGGGCTGCTCCTGCTGGGCCTCTCCCGGGTGCTGCCGCGCGGCGCCTGGTGGGGCAGGGCCGCCGTGCTCGGCACCCTGAACATCGGGGCCTTCTTCCCGCTGCTGTTCCTGGCGGCCTACCGGCTGCCCGGCGGGACGGCCGCGGTGGTCGGCTCGACGGCGCCGCTGTTCGTGATCGCCCTCTCCGCGCTGCTGCTCGGTGAGCGGGCCACCGTGCGCTCGGTCCTCACCGGGATCGCGGCCGCGGGCGGGGTCAGCCTGGTCGTGCTGCGCGCGGCCGGAGCCCTGGACCCGGTCGGCGTGCTGGCGGCCGTCGCCTCCACGGCGTCGATGTCCGCCGGCACGGTCCTCACCAAGCGCTGGGGCCGGCCCGAGGGCGTCGGCCCGCTCGCCCTGACCGGCTGGCAGCTCACCGCGGGCGGCCTGCTGATCGCGCCGCTCGCCCTGCTGGTGGAGGGCGCCCCGCCCGCCCTGGACGGCCCCGCGGTCGGCGGCTACGTCTACCTCGCGCTGGGCAACACGGCCGTGTCGTACTGGCTGTGGTTCCGCGGCATCGGCCGCCTGTCCGCCGGCCAGGTCACCTTCCTCGGCCCGCTCTCCCCGCTGACCGCGGCGGCCGTCGGCTGGGCCGCCCTCGGCCAGGCGCTCACCCCGCTCCAGCTGGCGGGCATGGCGCTGGCGTTCGGCGCGACCGTCGCCGGGCAGCTCGGCGGCCGTCCCGCGCAGAGCCCGCCCGCACAGCAGCCGACCCCGCCCGCCGGGGAACCGGGCGGCACCGGGACGGCGGCGGGTGGGCGGCCCGGCCGCACCCCGCCGGACCCGCGCCGTCCCCCCGGCCCGCTCGGTCCGCCCGGCCCACGCCGTCCCCCCGGCCCGCTCGGTCCCCCCGGCCCGTGGCGACAACGCCTGAGGGGCGGGCGACCCGTCCGGTCGCCCGCCCCCCCGGCGGTTCAGCGGTGCGTCAGACGGCGGCCGCTGCGGCCGCCGCGTCCGCCGCCTGCGCCCTCAGGGCGCGCTCGACGCCGGAGCGGGACTCCGACACCAGACGGCGCAGCGCCGCGGTGGGGCCGGCGGAGGCCAGCCAGGCGTCCGTGCGGTCCAGGGTCTCCCGGGAGACCTGCACCGACGGGTAGAGGCCCACCGCGATCTGCTGCGCCATCTCGTGCGAACGCGAGTCCCACACGTCCTTCACCACGTCGAAGAACTTCTCGGTGTACGGCGCGAGCAGCTCACGCTGGTCGGTCTGCACGAAGCCGGCGATCACGGCCTCCTGCACGGCGTTGGGCAGCTTGTCGGACTCCACGACCGACGCCCAGGCCTCCGCCTTGGCCTGAGGGGTGGGCCGCGCGGCACGGGCCGTCGCGGCGTGCCGCTCACCGGCGGCCGTGCGGTCGCGCTCGTACTCGCCGGCGATCTCCGTCTCGTCGAACCGGCCCACCGCCGCCAGCCGCTGCACGAACGCCCAGCGCAGCTCGGTGTCCACGGCGAGACCCTCGACGGTGTGGGAGCCGTCCAGCAGGCTGTCCAGCAGGTCCAGCTGCTCCGGCGTCCGGGCCGTCGCCGCGAAGGCACGCGCCCACGCCAGCTGGTGGTCGCTCCCCGGCTCGGCGGACCGCAGGTGCGCCAGCGTCGCGTCCGTCCAGCGGGTCAGCAGCGCCTCACGGGACGTGGGGGCGGCGTACAGGTCGATCGCGAGCTTCACCTGCCGCTGCAGCGACTGCACCACGCCGATGTCGGACTCCTTGCCGATGCCGGACAGCACCAGCGACAGGTAGTCCCGCGCGGGCAGCTCCGCGTCGCGGGTCATGTCCCAGGCGGACGCCCAGCACAGGGCGCGCGGCAGGGACGCCTCGAAGTCGCCCAGGTGCTCGGTGACGAAGGCCAGCGACGCCTCGTCCAGGCGGACCTTGGCGTACGACAGGTCGTCGTCGTTGAGCAGCACCACGTCCGGGCGGCGGCGCCCGACGAGGTCCGCGACCTCGGTCAGCTCGCCGTCCACGTCCAGTTCGACGCGCTCGGTGCGCACCAGCCGGCCCGCCTCGTTCAGGTCGTACAGGCCGACCGCGACACGGTGCGGGCGCAGCACCGGCTCGCCCTTGGCGCCGGCGGGCAGGGCCGGGGCCTCCTGGCGGATGCCGAAGGACGTGACGACCCCCTCGGCGTCGGTGGCGATCTCCGGGCGCAGCACGTTGATGCCGGCCGTCTCCAGCCACTTCGCCGACCAGGTCTTCAGGTCGCGGCCGGAGGTCTCCTCCAGCGCCGTCAGCAGGTCGCCGAGGCGGGTGTTGCCGAACGCGTGCCGCTTGAAGTAGGCCTGCACGCCGGTGAAGAACTCGTCCATGCCGACGTAGGCGACGAGCTGCTTGAGGACCGAGGCGCCCTTGGCGTAGGTGATGCCGTCGAAGTTGACGAGCACGTCGTCCAGGTCGCGGATCTCCGCCATGATCGGGTGCGTCGACGGCAGCTGGTCCTGCCGGTACGCCCAGGTCTTCATGGAGTTCGCGAACGTGGTCCACGAGTGCGGCCAGCGCGAGTCGGGGTGGTGGGCCTGGCAGGCGATGGAGGTGTAGGTGGCGAACGACTCGTTCAGCCAGAGGTCGTTCCACCACTCCATGGTGACCAGGTCGCCGAACCACATGTGGGCCAGCTCGTGCAGGATGGTCTCCGCGCGCAGCTCGTACGACGCGTCGGTCACCTTCGAGCGGAACACGTACTGGTCGCGGATGGTCACCGCGCCCGCGTTCTCCATCGCGCCCGCGTTGAACTCCGGCACGAACAGCTGGTCGTACTTCGCGAACGGGTATGCGTAGTCGAACTTCTCCTGGAACCACTCGAAGCCCTGCCGGGTCACCTCGAAGATGGCGTCGGAGTCCAGGAACCCGGCCAGCGACGGCCGGCAGTAGATGCCGAGCGGCACGGTCCGGCCGTCCTTCTCGTACACGCTGTGCACGGACGTGTACGGGCCCACGATCAGGGCCGTGATGTACGTCGAGATGCGCGGGGTCGGCTCGAAGGCCCAGACGTTGTCCTTGGGCTCCGGAGTCGGCGAGTTGGAGACGACCGTCCAGCCCTCCGGCGCCTTCACGGTGAACCGGAAGGTGGCCTTCAGGTCGGGCTGCTCGAACGAGGCGAACACCCGCCGGGCGTCCGGCACCTCGAACTGGGTGTACAGGTAGGCCTGGTCGTCGACCGGGTCGACGAACCGGTGCAGGCCCTCACCGGTGTTGGTGTACGCGCAGTCGGCGACGACCCGCAGCACGTTGCGGCCCCGGAGCAGGCCGGGCAGCGCGATCCGGGAGTCGGCGAAGACCTCCGCCGGGTCGAGCGCGTCGCCGTTCAGGGTCACCTCGTGGACGGCGGGCGCCACCAGGTCGACGAAGGACTCCGCACCGTCCCGGGCGACGTCGAAGCGCACCGTGGTCACGGACCGGTAGGTGCCGCCCTCCTGCGCGCCGGAGAGGTCGAGATCGATCTCGTACGAGTCAACGGTGAGCAGCTCCGCCCGCTGCTGCGCCTCTTCGCGAGTCAGGTTTGTGCCAGGCACGCGGTCATCTCCTCGGTCCACCCTCGTGAGTTTCGGTCGGGCCATCCTTCCATGCGAGGGAGCCGATTCGGGCTGGTCCGGGCCCGCCCCGGCGGAGGCGAGGGGAAACCCTCTGCCGGGGCGGGGCGCGCCGCCGGCCGGCCGCGGGCGACCGGGTGGACGCCGTGTTCTCGGCAGCGGAGGACCTGCCCGGGTGCGCCGCGCGGCCGCTCGGCGCCGCGCCGGGTGGGCACCTGGCGCTCCGAGGGAGGAGGGCGCTCACCGTCACCGACGGTGAACGCCCTCCTGCGGCGCCCGGTGTCAGCCCTTCAGCTCCGCGGCCACCAGCTCCGCGATCTGGACCGCGTTCAGCGCGGCGCCCTTGCGGAGGTTGTCGTTGGAGACGAACAGGGCGAGGCCGTGCTCGACCGTCTCGTCCCTGCGGATGCGGCCCACGTACGACGGGTCCTTGCCGGCCGCCTGGAGCGGGGTCGGGATGTCGGTGAGGACCACGCCGGGGGCGCCGCCGAGCAGCTCGGTGGCCCGCTCGGGGCTGATCGGGCGGGCGAAGCGCGCGTTCACCTGGAGGGAGTGGCCGGAGAAGACCGGGACCCGCACACAGGTGCCGGAGACCTTCAGGCCGGGGATCTCCAGGATCTTGCGGGACTCGTTGCGGAGCTTCTGCTCCTCGTCGGTCTCGTTCAGGCCGTCGTCGACGATCGAGCCCGCCAGCGGCAGCACGTTGAAGGCGATGGGCCGCTGGTAGACGCCCGGCTCGGGGAACTCGAGCGCCTCGCCGTCGTGGGTGAGCCGGTCGGCGTCCGCGACCACCTTCTGGGCCTGGCCGTGCAGCTCGGCGACGCCCGCGAGGCCGGAGCCGGAGACCGCCTGGTAGGTGGCGACGACCAGCGCCTCCAGGCCGGCCTCCTCGTGCAGCGGCTTCAGCACGGGCATCGCGGCCATCGTGGTGCAGTTCGGGTTGGCGATGATGCCCTTGGGGCGGTCGGCGATCGCGTGCGGGTTGACCTCGGAGACCACCAGCGGCACCTCGGGGTCCTTGCGCCAGGCCGAGGAGTTGTCGATCACGACCGCGCCCTGCCCGGCGACCTTCTCCGCCAGCGCCCGGGAGGTCGAGCCGCCCGCCGAGAACAGCACGATGTCCAGGCCGGTGTAGTCGGCCGTCGCCGCGTCCTCCACCGTCACGCCGTCCAGGACCGTCCCCGCCGAGCGGGCCGAGGCGAACAGGCGCAGCTCGTCGAGCGGGAACTTCCGCTCGGCCAGGATCCTGCGCATGACCGTGCCGACCTGTCCGGTGGCTCCGACGATTCCTACCTTCACGGCGACTCCTCAATGTGACGGGTGTGACGGGTGTGACGGGTATGGCGACTCTGCGGCCTGCGCTTTTCCATGATGCGGCCGCCCCCGGTCCTCCTGTCCAATTCTTTGGAGTCCATGACCAAGGAATGGACTCCGGCGGTTCCCGGGACCGCCGTGCGGCCGTCCGGGGGGTGCCTGCCCGCGGGCAGGCACCGCCTGCGGGAACCGCGCGGCGCGCCCGGACCCGTGCCCCTTCGGCCCCGGTCCCCGGCGCCGTTCGGCGGTCCGCGTACGCGGCGGGCGCGGGTCCCGGCGAGGACCGCGCGGGCCGCGTCCCCGGCCGGGGGTGACCTTTGTCTCGTTCCGGGCCGGCGGGCGGCTGTCTCGTTGCGGGCCGGCGGGCGGCGAACGTTTCCGCCGCCTCCCGCGTCATAGGGGAAACGCGGCGAGGAGAGGGGTGGCTGTGCTGCGCAGAAGGGCCCGTCGCGGCCAGGGGGCGGACCACGCGGTGGGTGATCCCCTGGACGCGGCCCAGGAGCGCCGGGTGCGGGCGGTGCTCGCCCTGGGCGGCGTACCGCAGGCGGACCTGCCGGACGGGGTGCAGCAGGTCCGCCTGCGGCTGCTGGAGCGGGCCGCCGGTGGCCGCGAGGCGCCGCGGGACGTGTCCGCGTGGGCGGCGGTGGTCGCCTCCAACCTCGCCATGGACTGGCATCGGGCCAAGCGCCGCCAGGAGCGGCTCGGGGAGCGGCTGGCCTCGCTGCGGCAGGCCGAGCACCCCTCGGGGGAGGACACCAGCGTGCTCTCCCTCGCGGTGGCCCAGGGCCTGGACGAACTGCCCGACGCCCAGCGGCAGGTGCTCGTCCTGCGCTTCTACGCCGATCTGCCCGTGCGCGGCATCGCCGAGGAGCTCGGCATTCCCGAGGGCACCGTCAAGAGCAGGCTGCACACCGCGGTCCGGGCCCTGCGCACCCGGCTGCACGAGGACGAGGTGGTGTGACGTGACCGCCGAACACGACGGATACGGCGGCGGCCCCGGCGGCCCCGGCGGCCGCGGCGCGGGCGAGGGGCGCGACACCCGTGCCGGACGCGGTGCCGGAGACACCCGCGGCGCGGGCGAGGTCCCCGGCGGCCGGCCCGGCCGCGGTGTCCCCGCCGGTCCCGGGAGCCGCGGCGGCGGTCCCGCGCCCGCCCCCGATCCGCTGATGGCCGTGCTCACCGGGGAGCCGCTGCCGGAGCACGCCCGGTCGGACGCGGCCCTCCTGGCCGCCCACCGCTCCGCCGAGGCCGATGTGATGCTGCTGCGCGAGCAGCTGGGGGTGCTCGGGCGGGTCCTGGCGGAGCCGTCGGGAGCGGCGGACGTTCCAGGAGTGCCGGGAGCACCGGGAGCACCGGGAGCACCAGGAGCACCGGGAGCACCGGGAGTGCCCGGACCCGTGGCGGACCCCGGGGCGGCGTCCGAGGCCGTGCCCGATCCGGTGCTCCGGCCGACGCCCGTGCGGTGGCGGCGCCCGCTGCGGTTCGCGGTGCGCGCGGCCGGGGCGGCGTGCGCGGTGGGGGTGCTCGGTGTCCTGGGGTGGGTCGTCCTGGAGACGGGCGGGGGTGAGAGGTCCGACTCCGATGCCGGCGCGGCGGCGGACCGGAACTCCGGCGGCGGGCAGTCCGGTGAGTCCGGGCAGCCCGGCGGGGACACGGCGTCGACGGGCCCGTACGGCTACGTCGCCTGCGCCCGGCTCATCGCCGAGGGCGAGGTCACGGCGGTCGAGGCGGCGCCCGGCGGGCGGCAGGACCGTGTCGTCCTGCGCGTCACCCGTCACCTCAAGCCCGGCCACGGCGCCGCCGAGGTCACCTTTCTGCGGGACCGCGCCGAGGACCCCCGGCTGCACCCGGGCGACCTGGCCCTGGTCGCCGTCCCCGAGGGGGCGGCCGCACCGGACGTGTGGGGTGTGGGCGAGCGGGAGGTCGCCCGCGCCCGGGCCTGGATCGCCGAGGCGCAGCCGCCCTCCGGCGGGGCCGGCTGCGGGTGAGGGAACGGGGCCGGGCGGCCCTCCCGGCGCCGCCGGGGCTCTTCGCCCGGCCGCCCGGAGGGCCGCCCGTACGGGAGGAGGAAGGGCGGGCGCCCGTTTTGGACGCCCGCCCGCGGAGGTGTCAGGCCGTCACGGCGTGACCTTCTCGATCTTCACGCTGCCCACGCCCGCGACCGTGCCGCGCGCGTTGACCAGCGACACCTGGCCGAAGAACTCGCGGCCCTCGGGCGCCGCCGCGCTCGCGGTGACGCTGCCGGAGACGCTCGCCGACGCGCCCGTGCCGAGCTCGACCGAGCCCGCGCCGTCGACGGCGACGGAACCGAGGGCGGCGGAGAAGAACACGTCACGGTAGTCGTACAGGGTGGAGCCGGCCGGGACCGCGTAGCCGTACACCTCGACGGTGTAGGTGCCGGCGGCCGGGTCCGCCAGGGAGACGGACTCCTCCGAGTCGCCGTCGGCGGACTGGCCGACGACCTTGCCGTCGGCGTCGTACACCGTCAGGTCGAGGTCGGCGGCCGCGTCGGAGACGTTGCCGATGGCCACGTCCAGCGAGGTGGCGCCCTCGGGCACCTCGACGGTGGTGGTGTGGGTCTCACCGGTCGCGATGGTCGGGCGGGCCGACTTCGACGAGCCCAGCGGGCCGCCGACGAGCTTGCCGTCGATCGCGGCGAACCCGTTCGTCACGTCCCAGGAGACGGCGGCCGGGGTGCCGACCTGGGCCTCGGCCACGGTCACGGTCTCCGGGTCGAAGGCCGCGCCGAGCACGGAGACGTCCAGCGTGTACCGGTTGTACAGCAGCGGCGAGGTGCGCCGCGCCTCGACCTCGATCTCCCAGACGCCGGGCTGCGGGTCGGCGTAGGAACGCACGTCCGGGCGGCAGCCGTTGCCGTCGAGGTAGTTGTTGTAGCAGTACGGGGTGCTGGTGGTGTCGGCCGGCACGCCGTAGGGGTGGATGGCGATGAAGCGGGTCTGGCTCTTGCCGGCCAGGCCGCTCATCGCGACCTCCAGCGACTTGGCGCCCTCGGGCACGGTCACGAAGTACGACGTGGTGCTGTTGCGCGCCACCCTGGACGACGCCGAGTACGTGTACTTCAACGGGGTGGAGACCACGACCGTGGTCAGGACCTGCTTGTCGACGCCCCTGGTGCGCGGGTCGTCCACCTCGAGGATCGCGCTCTTCAGGCCGCCGGAGCGGGGCGCGGCCTGGACCTTGACGGTGACCGGCTCGTTCAGCGGCAGACGCACCACGTGACCGCCGAGGACGCGGAAGGTGCGTCCGGCGTTGTTCACGAAGCGCAGCGTGTGCAGCACCGGGCGGTCGGCGCCGGTCGTACGGGTCAGCGTGATCTCGTACGTCTTCTTCTGGCCGGCCTTCAGGCCGCCCTCACGGTCGTACAGGCCGGTGCCGTAGCCCGGGGTCTTCAGGAACTGGTCGATCGCGGTGTCGACCGGAGCCTTGACCGTGTACTCGTGGGCCGTGACGCCGCGGCGGATCGCCTTCCAGGCGTCCACGATGTTGATCAGGCCGGCGCCCTCTTCGTAGGCCTGCACACCGCGGATGTGGTCCGCGGTCGACGTCAGCGCGGTGCGCAGCGTCGCGGGGGTCAGCTCGATGCCCTTGCGCTTGGCGGCGGACAGCAGCAGCGCCGAGGCGCCGGCGGCCTGCGGGGACGCCATCGAGGTGCCCTGCAGCATCGAGTAGCCGGCCGGGAGGCTGTAGCCGGCCTCGGCCACCGGGCTGCCGGGCAGCCAGGTCTGCGTGGTGTTGATCGAGGCGCCCGGGGCGACCAGGGTCGGCGTGAAGCCGCCGTCCTCGCGCGGGCCGCGCGAGGAGAAGGGCAGCATCTGGTAGCGCCTCTTCACGATCGAGCCGTAGTTGGCGGCCCAGGTCTCGCGCGAGACGGACGCGCCGACCGAGATCACCTTGTCGGCGAGGCCGGGGTCGCCGATGGTGTTGGCGCCGGGGCCGGAGTTGCCCGCGGAGATCACCAGCTGGACACCGTAGGTGTCGATCAGGCGGGTGTAGAGCTCGGCGCGCGCGTTGTTGCCGTCGTTCAGCGCCGGCAGACCGCCGATCGACATGTTGACGATGTCGACGCCGCGGTTCACCACGAGGTCGATCATGCCCTCGGTGAGCGCGACGTTGGTGCAGCCGCCGGACCAGGTGCAGGCCCGCGAGGACACGATCTTCGCGCCGGGGGCGGCGCCGTTCATCCGGCCGCCGAACAGGCCGTTGGCGGCGGTGATGCCGGCGACGTGGGTGCCGTGCTCGGACTCGATGACACCGATGTTGACGTAGTCCGACGTGGCGCCGGCGCCGTTGTAGACGACGTCCTTGCGGATCTCGACCACGAACGGCTGGCGCTCGGCGACGTCGGTCGACGGGTCGTCGGTGCCGAACCAGCCGATCTGGTGGCCGTCCTTGTACGGCTTCATCGGCGTGTCGTCGGTGAAGTCGAAGTTGTTGTTCAGGTCCACCCGGACGGTGCCCGCGGCCGCGTCGTAGAGCATGCCCCAGACGTCGGTGGTGTCGCCGTCGCGGTTGGCGTCGCCCTTGGCGTCGCCGCCGGCCGTGTACGACTCGCGGAACAGGTTGAACTGGTAGTCGCCCGCGGGGGCCTTCCAGGTCGCGCCCGCGATGGCGAAGGTGGGCCCGCTGACCGGGTTGTTCATCCGGCGCCAGGTGGCGTCACCGTCGGAGACCGGGTCGGTGGCCGTCACCCAGTCGACGATCTTGCGCTCGCCGGTGGTGGTCTTCTGCAGCGCGGGGTGCCCGAGGTCCACGCCCGAGTCGAGGATGCCGATGGTGACGCCCCGGCCGTCCGCCTTCGGGTTGTGCCGGACGAAGTCGACCGCGCCCGTCTCGAACGACGGGTTGTACGGGTTCTTCGCCGGGGTCTTCCTGCCCGGGCCCGAGTAGTGGCCGCGGGACCCGGAGGGGGCGCCCTCGGCGCGGTCGCCGGCCGGCGTCGGGTCGTCCAGGGCGATCTCCTGGCGCAGGTCGATGCCGTGCACGGAGGAGAGCTTGGCCGCGGCGGCGATGGCCGCGTCCGCCTTCGCGGTCGGCACGGTCGCCCGGACGTAGCCGAGCTTGTCGTAGGTGCGGCCGACCAGGCCGCCCTCGACGGAGTCCAGCTGCCGTGCCACCTGCTCGGTCTGGCCGGGCGCGGTGGCGACCATCATGGTGACGGTCTTCTCGCCCTCGGCCTTGGCCTCGGCGAGCACGTCGGCGTCGTCCGCGCCCAGCTTGGCGTGGGCGGACTTCACGCCGGGGTCGGCGACCGGGGAGTCCTGGTCGCCGGCGAAGGCCACGGGGATCGGCGCGCACAGAGCGGCCACCAGACCCGCGGCCACGGCTATGCGAGCCGCGCGTCTGGTGGCCGGATTCGGTTCGCGCTGGGGGGTGTTGGTCATCGGCATCCCTTGCACGTAAGGAACGGAGGAGTCCGGAATGCGGTCCCGGACGATCGCTCAGCCTGGCGCAAGGGACAGGTGTTCGGGGTGAGTTGACCGAATCGAAATGGATGTATGGGGAAAACCCGCTATGGGTTTCGCGCGGGTTGGTCCCGGTAGGGCGGTTTGGGTCAGGAGTCCGTGCCGCGGGCGTGGTGCCGGGAGGCTTTCGCCCGGTTGCCGCACACCGCCATCGAGCACCAGCGCCGGGTTCCGTTGCGCGCGGTGTCGAAGAAGTGCAGGACGCAGGCCTCGTGGGCGCAGGCGCGGATGCGGTCGGGGGCGGTCGCGAGCAGGGCGAGGCAGTCGCGCGCGGCGCGCCAGGCCGGCCCCCAGGACGCGTCGCGGGACTCGGGCCGTTCGCCGGGGCCGTCCGGGCCGAGGGTCGGCCGGATCCGGCCGTGCGCGAGGACCGCGTCCATGGCGGCGGTCCCCGGGCCGCCGGGCGGGCCGTCCACCGCCGCCCGCAGCGCCTCGCGCGCCCGCAGGGTGTGCCGCAGGGTCGCCTCGCCGGCCGGGAACCGCTCCGCCGGCCCGTTCGCGGCGAGCCAGACCGCAAGCCACACCGCGAGCCACACCGCAAGCCCCTCGGTGCCGGTCAGCAGGTCCTGAAGGGTGCCGTCGCGCATCCACCGCGTGTTGAGCGGATCCAGGGCCAGTGGCTCGCCGGTCAGGGGGCGGGGGTCTGCGGACATCTCGTGGGCTCCCTTCGGTCCGACCGTCACGCCCCGCGGCGCGGGCTTCCGCACACCCGGCACTCTCCCCTCGGATGAACCCTGAGTGACCGGTTCCGGGCCGCCGGACGAGCCGCTCGGGACGAACCCGCCGGTACGTGATCCACGTACCGGTATCGGTGCCGCTCGTTGCCGCCGCGTTCACACGCGGGCCATTCCCGGTGCCAACGATCCGAAGCGAGCGGGAGGACCGCCCGGCGGCCCGCCCCGCGACCATCGCCCACGCGTTCGCACCCGGGGAGACCGCGCCATGCCGCGCTCACACTCTGCCGCCGCTTCCGACGTCCTCGCCCCGGCGGTCGACCGCCGCACCCTCCTCGCCACCGCCGGCGCGGTGTCGCTGTCCGCCGGCATCGGCCACGCCCTGCGCCCCACCGAGGGCCGGGCCGCAGCCGCCGTCCCCGCCCGGCGCGAGGCGCCCGTCGCCTCCTCCCGCCGGGCCCCCGCCGCCGCCCTCGCCCCCTACTCCCGCGGCACCACCGCCGCCGCGGTGGCGGCGCCCCGCACCGACGGCGGCTACCGGCGGCTGGGCGACGGACCCGGCTGGGCCCGCGTGGTCCGCGACGACCTGGCGCCGCCCCGGCCCGGCCGGGCCGACCGCCGCACCCCTCTCGCCGCGTTCGTGCAGCTCACCGACCTGCACCTGACCGACGTACAACACCCCCTGCGGCTGGAGTTCCTGCGCTCCGCGGACATCCGTGCCTGGCGCCCGCACGAGGCGCTCACCGTGCAGGGCGCCGTGTCGCTGGTGGAGCGGATCAACGCGCTGCGCGGCGGCCCCGCCACCGGCGCCCCCCTGCACTTCGCCATGACCACCGGCGACAACACCGACAACAACGCCCACACCGAACTGCAGTGGTACCTCACGGTGATGAGCGGCGGCCGCATCACCCCCGACTCCGGCGACCCGGGCCACTACGAGGGCGTCCAGAACAGCGGCCTGGCCCGGTACTGGCACCCCGACACGCCCGTCCGCGACGACGACAAGCAGCGCGGCTTCCCGCACCTGGCGGGCTATCTCGACGCCGCCGTCCGCGAGGTCCGCAGCCCCGGCCTCAACCTGCCCTGGTACTCCACCGTCGGCAACCACGACTCCCTGCCGCTGGGCTGCTACGGGCAGAACGACCCCTACCTCACCGAGTTCGCCGCCGGCGGCCGCAAACTGATGGACCTCGCCCCCGCCGACGCCAGGAAGCTCCAGGACGCCATCCGCGGCGCCCGCGACCCCCGCGGCCTCGCCCTCGGCGACCTGCTGCGGGCGCACGCCCGCGACCTGCGCCCCGTCACCCCGGACGAGCGCCGCGCCCCCTACACCCCCGCCGACTGGCTGCGGGCCCACCTCGACCCGGCGCACACCGGTCCCGGTCCGGCCGGCCACGGCTACTCCACCGCCAACGTGGAGACCGGCACCCAGTACTACGGTTTCCGCATCGCCGACGGCGTCATCGGCATCAGCCTCGACACCACCGACCCCGGCGGCCACTACCAGGGCTCCATCGGCACCGCCCAACTGGACTGGCTGGAGCGCACCCTGAACCAGTACGAGGACGACCACGCCGTCGTCTTCAGCCACCACACCAGCGCGTCCATGGACAACCCGCTGCCCGATCCGGCCCGCCCGCACGAGCGCCGCCACGACGGGGCCGAACTCGTCGCCCTGCTCGGCCGCCACCGCAACGTGCTGGCCTGGGTCAACGGCCACATCCACCGCAACGAGATCCTCGCCCACCCGGCCTCGGGCGGCGGCTCCTTCTGGGAGATCTCCACCGCCTCCCACGTCGAGTTCCCCCAACTGGCCCGCGTCGTCGAGCTGGCCGACAACCACGACGGCACCCTGTCGCTGTTCACCACGCTGGTGGAGTCCGCCGCGCCCCACCGCACCGACTTCGCCGACCTCTCCCAGACCGGGCTCGCCGCCCTCTACCGGGAGATCTCCTTCAACGCCCCCGGCGGCCGCACCGACCTCGCCGGCGCCGCCCGGGACCGCAACACCGAACTGGTGCTGAAGAAGCGCTGACCGCCCCGGTCCGGGCCCGGACACGAGGAGGGACCGCCGGTCGCCCGACGGCCCCTCCTCTCCCCTCCTGATGCCCTCCCGGCCACGGACGGCCGGGCAGCACCACGACGTGCGCGCCGGGGCGCGCTACCGCGGCAGCACCACCACATACGCCGCGGGATCACGCTCCCCCGACGCCATCAGCGCCGTCCGCACCACCGCGGCCTGCTGCTCCAGCCCGTCCCGCAGCTTGCGGGGCGTCAGGTGCACCACCGTGATGCCCAGCCGCTCCAGATGCTCGCGCTTGCTGGCGTACTCCGACCACTGGGCGTCCTCGTCCTGCAACGGCCCCTGGCGCACGCCGCGGGCGTCGAGCTCCACCGCGACCGCCTGCTCGGGCCAGTAGGCGTCGACCCCGCCGAGCGGGGGGCCGCCCGGCAGCCGCAGGTCCACGTTCCACACCGGGTCGGGCAGGCCGAACTCGCGCACCATCCGGTACAGCCGCTCCTCCGCCACCGCCCGCCCCTCGGCCACCAGCGAGTCCACCGCGTCCACCACGTACGGGCGGCCCAGCAGCCGCGCCCGGCTCAACTCCCCGACCACCGAGGCCGCCTCGCAGTGCCCGCCGCGCACCGCCTCGGTCAGCAGCCGCCGCACCAGGCCAGGGTCCGACAGCCGCGCCACCGCGTCGGCCAGCGCCCGCGCCACCGGCGCCACCGGCAGCCCCGTCACCGTGCACGGCGCCGGCAGCTCCGGTGTGCGCACCAGGCGGGCGCAGCCCGCCGACCGCAGCCGCCGCGCCCGCGGCACCAGGACGTCGATCCGTTCCAGCGAGGTCAGTGCGGGGGCGGCGGCGAACCCGTACAGGGCCAGCGCCGCCGGCCCCGTGACCATCGCCTCGGCGTAGCCGACCCGGTGCGGCCCCCCGGCGTACCCGCCCCGGTGCGGCTTCCCGGCACCCGGCTGGACCGGCACCGCGACCGCGGGCATCGCGCGGGCGGCGTACGCCAGCACCGCGTGCAGCCGCTCCTCACCGGTCGGCGGCCCCGGATGCAGCAGGAAGACACCGGGCAGGAGCTGCTGCCAGGGGCCGCCGGGCCGGCACCGCTCGGCGACCGCGGCAGCCGGGAACCCGTGCGCGCGCAGCTGAGCGGCGCTCAGCACTCCACGGTGCACCTCGGACAGGTGGCGCAGGGGGCGGGAGGAGAGCGGGGTGTTGTGGTTCATGCCGGTGAGGTTCCCGCACCCGGACCGCCCGCGAACCCCTGTTACACGCCCGTCGACAAACCAGGACAACCCCGCACTAAAGGACGGATGTTCGGATGCCGAGTAACGGCGCCACAGGATCGAATGACGGGGGCGGCGGCTGAACCTGCGGGTTCACCACGGAAGCAACCCGGACCAGGACATGGCGTCAGATCCCTGGCAATCCGATCTCAAGGCGATGGAGTTGAACGTCACGGTGTCCGCTGCACAGCCCAACACCGCTGCTCGCCGAGACGGTGACGGGCGGGCGAGGCGTCCGGGACTGGCGGGCGGGTATCCGACCCGCGACGTCTCTTGTGGTCACCGCGCTACCCTCCCGGAATGGCTGACTTCTTCACGGGCGGCGGTACCAGCCCTGCAGCGTTCCGCCTGATCGTCACGGGCGGCGGCACCGGCGGGCACACGTACCCGGCCCTCACGGCGGTTCGGACTCTGCAGGCGCGTCTGGCCGCTGCAGGCAGGGCTCTGGATGTGCTGTGGGCGGGCACGGCGAGCGGTCTGGAGGCCCGTGTCGCCGCCTCGGAGGGGATTCCGTTCGTCGAGGTGGCGACGGGCAAGATCCGTCGTTCGAAGAACCCGCTGAAGCTGGTCTCGCCGGCCAACGTGAAGGACATGACGAACGTGCCGCGTGGCGTGGGGCAGGCACGGAAGATCGTCGCTGACTTCCGGCCGGACGTGGTGCTCGCCACAGGCGGCTACGTGGCTGTGCCGGTGGGGCTCGCGGCGAAGATGTGCCGACGGCCGCTGGTGGTGCACGAGCAGACCGTCCGTCTCGGCCTGGCCAACAAGGCTCTCGCGCGGGCTGCGGCGGTCGTCGCGGTGTCGTCGGAGTCCACGTTGCCGCTGCTGCCGGAGGCAGCCCGGGCGACCGCAGTGGTGACAGGCAACCCGGTACGGCCGGAGGTGCTCGCGGGACAGGCGGGCAAGGCCGTGGACCTCCTGCAGCTCACCGGGTTCGACCATTCCTCGCCCACTGTGTACGTCACCGGTGGCGCGCAGGGCTCCGCCCAGATCAACCGGACGGTCGGCGGAATCCTCCCGTGGCTGCTGAGCCACGCGAACGTCATCCACCAGTGCGGCGAGGCCAACCTCTCCGCCATGCGAGAGCAGGCGCTCACCCTGCCGTCCGCGCTGGCGGGCCGCTATTACCTGACCGGGTTCGTCGGCAACGAACTGCCCGACGTGCTGGCCCTGGCCGATGTGGTGATCTCCCGCAGCGGTGCCGGGACGATCGCCGAGCTGACCGCACTCGGCAAGGCTGCGGTGTTCGTCCCCTTGGCGTCGTCGGCCGGCAACGAGCAAGCCCACAACGCGCGCCATCTGCAGGATGCCGGTGCCGCCGTCGCCCTGCTGGACGAGGTGTCACCGGCGAGCCTGCAGGCTGCGGTCGGTCCATTGCTCACCGACCGCGAACAGCGCGCGAGCGTCGCCGGGCGGGCGCGAGCTCATGGCCGTCCCGATGCGGCGGACCGGCTGGTAGATGCGGTCCTGTCGGCCGCAGGTCAGCCGTCCAGGCGCTGAACGTGGCGGGCGGCGCCGGCGACGACCAGCTCGATGCAGTCGTCGAATGCGCCGTCCGGCTTTCCGAACGGGTCGGGCACATCGCGGTCGCCCAGGTAGAGCGCGAGTCGGGCGATCATGTGCCCGTCGGCCAGATCGCGCAGTGCCGCCAGGTTCGAGGCGTCCATGGCCAGGATGGAGTCGGCCCAGCGCATCAGCTCGCGGTCGACCTGGCGGGCGCGGTGTCCGCCGAGGTCGTAGCCGTGCTCGGCGGCGGCCTTGGCCATGGCGGGGTGGGCGGGGCTACCGGCCCACTTGTCCCGGATGCCCGCGGACCGTACCTCGACCGCGTCTCCGCCGAGCCGGGCGAGTACGGCAGCGGCGAGGGGTGATCGGCAGATGTTGCCGTAGCACACGGTCAGGATACGGCGGCGGCTCATCGCACCTCTTCCAGGGCCAGGTCCAGCATCGAGACCACGTCGGCCGCGTCTGCGGTCGTCATGGCCGGGTGGAAGGGCAAACTCAGGATCTCGCGCCCGAGTTGCTCGGTGTCGGGCAGGCTGCGCCGCCATGGGGCGAACGCGGGCTGAAGGTGGTTGGGTGGGTAGTGCACGCCGACTCCGACGCCCCAACCGTTCAGGATCGCGTGCACCCGGTCGCGCTGCACCACGCGGACGACGCAGTTGAACGGCACCGTGCGGTCGATGTCGACGTCGACCACGTCCACGCCGATGCCCGCCAGTTCGGCTGCATACGCCCGCCAGAGCTCTCGGCGCCGCCGGGCCACAGCCGGGAACTGCTGAAGTTGGGCGATCCCGACGGCGGCGTGCACGGCGGACATCGTAGCGCGCAGGCCGTGGCGGGCTACGGCGTAGGTTGTGGTACGAATGCGCTCAGCCTGCGGTTGGGTGATGCCAAGCATGCGCAATTCGCGCAGGACGTCTGCCTCGTCCAGGTCGCGTGGCACGACGGCGCCGCCCTCGATGCACGTCAGGTTCTTGATCGGGCCGAAGCTGAAGCAGGTGAGGTCGCCGGTGGCGCCCACGGCTACGTCGCCGGCACGAGAGCCGAAGGCGTGTGCAGCGTCTTCGATGACGGTGATGCCCCGTTCCTGCAGGATGGGGCGGATGTCCTTCAGGTCGACGGCTCGGCCGCCGTACAGGACCGGCAGGACCGCGCGGGTCGCCGACGTGAGGGCGTCGCGTACCGTGCGGCTGTCGACACACATCGTGCGGGAGCTGACCTCGACGAAGCGTGGGACAGCGCCGACGGACATGATCGCCTGAATCGTCGCGCAGAACGTCTGTGACGGGACGACCACCTCGTCGGCCGGTCCGACTCCGGCGGCCAGCAGTGAAAGGTGAAGCGCGGCAGTGCACGAGGCGACCGCCACCACGTCGGCAACACCGAGGTATCGTGCGAGCTCGGTCTCGAATCGCTCGGTGGTCTCGGAGTGCCCGTACTGGCCGATGCGCATGGCCTCGGCCACGGCCTCGAGTTCCGGGCCGTGCAGGTACGGGCGGGCGTTGCGACCGGCTTCGGCGGACAGCGTCATCGGGCACCCCTCACCTGCAGGCTCAGCGTCTCGAAGCATTTCGTGAGGTACAGGCCGGGCTTGTAAGCGAGCCGGTCGTGGTCGACAGGCCGGCCGAAGAGACCGTTGACGGTCTGCTCGACGAGCGCCGCGCCTGCCGCCTCGGCACACGGAAAGGCACCTGCGATACGGGCGTTGATCTCGGTCAGGACGACACGGTCCCCGGAGACGAAGCCCTGCACGCAGCACACGCCCTCCATTCCGACGGCGTCCAGCGCGTGCCTCACCTGGTCGACCACCCCTTGATCATCGAAGGTGGCCGACACCATCGACAGCCCGGCCTTCACCAGCAGCCGCCACCGCGGGATGACCGAGGCCCGGCCGGCCCGGTCGATGAGGCAGTCTGCGGTGAACTCCTGCCCAGTGACGTGCTCTTGCACGATGGGGTCAGGTACCAGTTCGCACAGGACGCGGGCTTGCTGTCGTGTCTGGCAGACGTGCACGTTCTTCGCGCCCTGGCCTCGGCGCGGCTTGACGACCAGCAGGCCGTCCGGCAGATCGTCGATCGCCTCGGGACCGACGCTGTGCGGTGTGGGGATGCCGTTGCGGGCCATGACGTCGTGGAAGCGGGCCTTGTCACCGCACGCCTGTACAGCGCTCGGGCCGGGCAGCCAGGTACGTACGCCCAAGGCCCCGAGGGACGCTCGCAGGGTGAGCAGCATCGGCAGTTCGGCCTCGACGGTGGACAGCAGCGCACGGGGCCGCAGCGTGCGGCACAGGTCCAGCAGCCGGGCCGCGTAGTCAGGGTGGCCGACGGGCGGCAGGGTACGGGCTGTGATGCCTTCCAGGGCGAGCCCGTAGGCGAGGGGGTCGCTGTCGGTACCGATGACTCTGAAGCCGAGCGTGATCAGACTGCGCGCGAGATCGAAGCCGGGCGCGCCGCCGATGCCGGTGACGAGGATGTGCTGGGCCATGCGTCTCATGCTCCTTCCGAGGTGGGAACACGGACCTGCGGTGCACACGCCTTCGGGCTGCGCAGCAGGGGAGCCCATCGTCCGGGGTTGGCCCGGTACCAGTCGGCGGTCCCCCGGAGGCCGCTCTCCAGCGGACGGGTGGGCTGGTAGCCGAGTTCGCGTACGATCTTCGACCAGTCCATCGCGTAGCGCAGGTCATTGGCCTGGCGGTCGGACACGTACGTCACCGCGCTCCAGTCGGCGCCGCACACCCGCAGGATGTGCCTGGTGAGTTCCTTGTTGGTCAGGTCTGTGCCGCCGCCGATGTTGTAGATCTCGCCGGGCACACCGGAGTCCAGGACGAGTTCGATACCGGCGCAGTTGTCCTCCACGTGGAGCCAGTTGCGGATGTGCTGGCCGCGTCCGTGGAGTGTGAGCGGTTCGCCCATCAGCAGACGGGTCAGGAACAGGGGGATGATCTTCTCCGGGTGCTGACCGGGACCGTAGTTGTTGGAGGACCGTGTGATGCACACCGGAACCCCGTAGGTCTGGAAGTACGACAGGGCCACCAGGTCACTGGCTGCCTTCGATGCGGCGTAGGGAACGCTTGGCCGCAGTGGCGCTGACTCGTCCGCCGAGCCTGTCGGAAGCGGCCCGTAGACCTCGTCGGTCGAGACGTGCACGAACTTGTCCACGGGCAGCCTGCAGGCTGCGTCCAGAAGCGTCCGGGTACCGAGGACATTCGTGGTCAGGAAGTTGCCGGCTTCGTAGAAGGAGCGGTCGACGTGGGACTCCGCGGCGAAGTGAACGACGTGGCTGTGCCGGGCTACGAGGTCGTCCACCACATCGGTGTCCAGGATGTTTCCCTCCACGAAGTCCAGCTTCGGGTCGAGGAACGCCTCGCCGAGGTTCTCGATGTGGCCGGCGTAGGTGAGCGCGTCGAGGACGGTGATCGCGGCCACGTCCTCGGACCGCAGGAGGCGCTTGACGAAGTGGGAGCCGATGAAGCCGGCTCCGCCTGTGACGAGCACCGTTCGCATAGTGCCTCTCCCAAGGTAGGGAACGCCAGGTTGTGTGCTTCTCTGCCACCCGGATGAGAGGACACCGGGCGGCAGGGTGGGCCCGGCACGGAGACGCGTCCTGCCGTGAGGGAAGGGCCGGAAGACTCTGTCCCACGCCGGGTGCTGCTCCCGTTCGCGGCGGTGCTCCTCGGGAGAGCCCGAGCGCGACGGGTTCCTCCTGTCGCAGGAAGCCGATCAGGCCGTCTCTTTCAGGCAGCCCATCTCGACCAACCGCTCCAGCGGTTCATGGGCGGTCCAGCCCAACTGCCGAAGGCGTCCCGCGGCCCGTCAGTGGTCACCGGGTATGTATGTCCCGCGAGCGCACCGTGCGGCCTCTGGCGATGAGCCGGGCCGCGAGCTCATCTCGCTGCTGCGCTGTCGCGAACGCCACCTGGAGAGCGGGCCTGAGGTCCTCGATCGGGGTGTGCGGGGGTCCTGTGGTCGGCTCGATGACCCAGCGCAGGAGGCCGTCCCATGCGGGAGGGGCCAGGACGACCCATGATCCCGATCCGAGCGCGCGCGTGCCCGGCTCCTGCCAGGAGCCCGCCGTACCCGGTGGGGTGAGGAAGTACGTCCTGTTGCTGCACAGGTCGTGCAGCACGGGTCCCACCGGAGCCCCGGCAGCGTCCAGGAGACTCACCGCACGTACCCCGACGTCGGCCTCGACGCAGACGGCGTCCCACTCCTCTCCGGCCGCAAGTAGCCTTGGCTGACAGAGATTTCGCGCCCAGCCGGATGGGGTGGGGGTGGTCTGCCTGGCCCGCATCGAAGGTGCTCCCTCCTCGATCCTTTGCGGCCGGTGCGTGAAGCCGCGTCACGAGGGAAACGCGGCCGGCGGAGGAGCGGCCAGCGTTGATGCACGGCGATGATGCGCGTATGCGCGGGATGCATGTCCCGGCTCGCAAACCACTGGCGTGATACCTACCCTGAGGAGCAGGCAGACTTGAACTGGGCGGAAGGCGCCGCGCGGGAGGCATCACGGGCCGGCGACTACGGACGGGTCATCGAGCTGGCCCGGCGGGCAGCGCGGATGACCCAGCGGCAACTCGGTGATGCCTGCGGCCTGTCACAGCCCGCGATCTCCCGAATGGAGAAGCGGGGTGTCGGCGACTACAACATGACCACCCTCGCGAGAGCCGCCGGTCATCTCGGCATTCCGCCGACGCTGCTCGGTCTCGCGGACATCGGTGCGGTACCCGCCGTACCAGCAGAAGGACTTGATCCAGTGCAACGGCGTCAGTTCCTCGCCGGGGCCCTCGCGACCACGGCGACCCCCGCCCTGCAAGGCTCATCGCCTCGATTCCCCGATCGGGATCGGGGAATCGAACAGGCCGCTGTGCTGCGCATCGCCACCAGCTCCTACCGCCGCATGGACGCCACCGTCCCCGCCCGGCAGCTCTCCGACGCCGTGCAGGGCCACATGCGCCTGATCCGTGCGATCGCCGCGCAGGCACCGGATCAGGTCAGCCGGGCTCGGCTGGCGGCAGCGGGAAGCGAAGCGGCCGGTCTGGCGGGATGGCTGAGCTGGGACCTGGCGGACGCCGGTTCTGCCCGCACCTGGTACGGATCGGCGATCAAGGCCGCCCGGCGATCCGGTGACCGGCTGCTGATCGCCTACCAGCGCGGCAGCCTGGCTCAGTTCGAAGTCGAAGCCGGCAACGCCGCCCAGGGGCTCAGCTTGATCCAGGGTACCCGCCGCCAACTCGGCGTCGACCGCCCCGGGATCGCCTCCGCATGGCTGTCCGCCCTGGAGGCCGTCGCACACGCCACCGCAGGGGACGAGCGTGCCGCCGACCGTGCCCTCCTGACCAGCGCGGCCGAGGTCGAGCTGATTCCCGGCGAGGAGGCACCCCCATGGCCCTGGGTGTTCGCCTTCGACCAGCGCAAGGTTGCCGCCGCACGCGTTACCTGTGGCGCCCGCCTCGCTCGACCTCGCTGGGTCCTCAGCTCCCTGGACGACGCGACGGCGGCCTTGTCCTCAACCCATGAGAAACAGCGCGCCCTGCTCGGCCTGGACGTTGCCTGCGGCCACATGTCCTCCGGCCACCTCGACACCGCCTTCGCCCTGGCCACCCACGCCCTCGACACCGGCCTGCGTCTGCGCTCCGGCCGCATTGTCGAACGCGCTCGCGTCTTCCGCCGCGCCTACTCCTCACCAACCCCGCCGACCGTCGTCCGCGACTTCGACGCGCGCCTCAACGACGCCTGTCTCTAGGGCGTGTTTCGAAAGTCCCGCCTGCCTGGCAGCGTCTGGCACGCACGCTCGCCGCGTTGTCGGGCTCGCCTCGATACATCCAGTATCGGGGCGACCCTCCGCCTTGCGATCGCACGCACCAGACGCCGCCAGACCTGTCCTTCGGGCAGACGACGCTACTTTCGAAACACGCCCTAGCAGCGCAGTCGCCCAGCCCCTGACAAGAAGTCGGAGCCCTCCAGACATGAGAGTTGGCATCACCGGACACCGCGGCCTGTCCCCCGAGGTCGGACAGCAGGTCCGCCACGCCCTCACCGAGACGGTCAAGGCATACGACGCGACCGACCTGGTCGGCATCAGCTGCATCGCCGACGGCCCGGACGCCTGGTTCGCGCAGGCCGTACTCGACCATGGCGGACGCATCGAGGTCGTCCTTCCCGCCGAGCAGTACCGCGCGGACCTCCCCGACTGGCACCATCCCGTCTATGACGACCTCCTGGCCCGCGCCGCCGAGATCCACCGCACCAGGCTGGACGCCTCCGACTCCCACGCTCACATGGCCGGGAGCGAACTCCTCGTCGACCAGGTCGACCAACTCCTCGCCGTCTGGGACGGACAACCGGCCCGCGGCCATGGCGGCACTGCCGACGTTGTCACCTGTGCCGAGGAGAAGGGAGTGCCCGTGAAGGTGCTCTGGCCTGAAGGCGCCTCCAGAGACTGATCACCACAGCGGTGCTGACGTGATCAGCGCCGACGCGCCGGGGGCGGATGCGCCGTGGCAGCGGCTGCGGCACGTTTCGGAACAGGCAGGTGCCGTGCTGCACTGCCGGCCCCTGCTGCGCGGACTCGTGCGCTGTGTGCCGCCCCCGCCCGCCCCCCGCAGGCGCGGTGCGACCGCGTGGCGTCGGTCGCGCCGCGCCCGGGAATCCGGGCCGCAGGGCTCAGCCCGCGGCGGCGTCGCAGGCCTGGCCGCGCAGCGAGCGCGCCAGGTCGTCCCGGGACTCCAGCACCAGCCGCACCAGCGCCGGCGGCGCGTCCTGGTGCTCCGCCAGCCAGGCGTCCGCCGCCGCCAGCGTCTCCGGCGGGTCCTGCAGCAGCGGGAACAGCCCGCGCACCACGTCCATGCCGATCTGGATGGACCGCTCCGCCCACACCCGGTCGATCGCCGCGAAGTACTTCGCCGCGTACGGCGCGGTCAGTTCCCGCTGCGAGGGCTGCGCGAAGCCCGCGATGGTCGCCTCCACCAGCGCGTTGGACAACTCGTCCGACTCCACGACCTGCGCCCAGCACTGCGCCTTCACCGCGGCGCTGGGCCGTGCCGCCAGGCAGCGCACCTGGTGCCGCTTGCCCGACGCGGTGTCGTCCCGGGCGAGTTCCGCCGCCAGCTCCTTCTCGCCGACCACGTCGTGCACGGCCAGCGCCTCCAGGAACGCCCAGCGCAGCTCCTGGTCGACCTCCAGTCCCGGCAGCGTCACGGTGCCGTCCAGCAGCGCGGCCAGCAGCTCGAACGCGGCCGGCGTGTTCGCCGTCTGCGCGAAGAACCGCGCCCACGCCAGCTGGTGCTCACTGCCCGGCGCGGCGGCGTGCAGCTGGTCCGAGGCGCCCTGCGACAGCTCGCGTCCGGCCGCCTCGCGCCGCTCGGGCGCCACGTAGCCCACCGCCGCCGAACCCGCCCAGGTGTGCAGCGTCTGCAGCACGCCGATGTCGCTCTCCCGGCCGGCGAACCTCAGGACCAGGCCGATGAAGTCCCGGGCCGGCAGCAGCGCGTCCCGCGTCATGTTCCACAGCGCGGACCAGCACAGCGCCCGCGCCAGCGGGTCGGTCATGTCGCCGAGGTTCTCCCGCAGCGCGGCCAGCGAGGTCTCGTCGAAGCGCGTCTTGCAGTACGTCAGGTCGTCGTCGTTGACCAGGACCAGGTCCGGCGCCTCGGCGCCCGCCAGGTCCGCCACCACGGTGCGCGGCCCGGCGACGTCCGCCTCGGCCCGCGCGTACCGCTCCAGCACCGGCCCTTCGGCGCCCTCGGACCGCCGGTACAGGCCGACGGCGACCCGGTGCGGCCGCAGCTCCGGGTGCGACTCGGCCGCCTCCTGCACCACGGCCAGCTCCTCGACCCGGCCCTCGGGCGTCAGCAGCACCTGCGGGGTCAGCGCGTTGACGCCGGCCGTCTGCAGCCAGGACCGCGCCCACGCCGCCATGTCCCGACCGCTGGTCTCCTCCAGCGCCGACAGCAGGTCCCCGAGCCGTGTGTTGCCGTAGGCGTGCCGCTTGAAGTAGCGCCGCGCGCCCTCCAGGAACGCGTCCTGGCCGACGTACGCCACCAGCTGCTTGAGCACGGAGGCGCCCTTGGCGTAGGTGATGCCGTCGAAGTTGAGCTTGGCGTCCTGCAGGTCGCGGATGTCCGCGGTGACCGGGTGCGTGGAGGGCAGCTGGTCGGCCCGGTAGGCCCAGGCCTTGCGGCGGTTGGCGAAGGTGACCCAGCCGTCGCTGAACCGGGTCGCGCCCACCAGCGCGAAGGAGCCCATGAAGTCCGCGAAGGACTCCTTCAGCCACAGGTCGTCCCACCACTCCATGGTGACGAGGTCGCCGAACCACATGTGCGCCATCTCGTGCAGGACCACGTTGGCGCGCGCCTCGTACGACGCCTGCGTCACCTTGCCGCGGAAGATGTACTCCTCGCGGAAGGTCACCACACCCGGGTTCTCCATCGCGCCCAGGTTGTACTCGGGCACGAACGCCTGGTCGTACTTGCCGAAGGGGTACGGGTAGTCGAAATGGTCGTGGAAGAAGTCCAGGCCCTGCTTGGTGATCAGGAACACGTCGTCCGCGTCGAAGTACGGGGCGAGACCCTTGCGGCACAGCGCGCCCAGCGGGATCTCCAGCGTGGTCCCGTCGTCGAACGTCCGGGAGTAACTGTCGGTGACGTAGTGGTACGGTCCCGCCACCACGCAGGTGATGTACGTGGAGATCGGCTTGGTCTCCGCGAACCGCCACACCCCGTCGGCGAGCCGGCCGGCGCCGTTGCTCCACACCGTCCAGCCCTCCGGCGCGCGCACCTCGAACCGGAACGGGGCCTTGAGGTCGGGCTGCTCGAAGTTGGCGAGAACCCGGCGTGAGTCGGCCGGTTCGTACTGGGTGTACAGGTACACCTCGCCGTCCTCGGGGTCGACGAAGCGGTGCATGCCCTCACCCGTGCGGGAGTAGGCGCACTCGGCGTCGACGACCAGCTCGTTCTCGGCGGCCAGGTCCTCCAGCAGGATGCGGGCGCCGTCGAACACCTCACCGGGGTCCAGGTCGCGCCCGTTGAGGGAGACGGAGGTCACCCGCGGAGCGATCAGGTCCGCGAAGGTGCCCGCGCCGGGCTCGGCGCAGCGGAACCGGATCGTCGTCACGGACCTGAACGTCCGTGGTCCGTCGCCGCTGTGCTCGCCGACCGCGGAGCGCAGGTCGAGCGACACCTCGTAGGCGTCGACGGACAGCAGCGCGGCCCGCTCACGGGCCTCGTCGCGGGACAGGTTCTCACCGGGCACAGGCGGCACTCCCTTGGATCGTCACGGACGTACGTCGTGGTCGACGCCGGTCTGGCGGGGCGCCGGCCCCCTGGGACACCGGCGTCCCGGATGCGGAACGGAACTGATCCTGCCACGTGCCCAGGAGGCCGGGTAGCCGGGAATGGCGCGGCCGAACCGGGGTGTTGCGAGGTGAGAAGCCCGTACCACAAGGAGAGTCATGCCCGAGACCGCGCCCGCCAAGACCCCCGTCGACTTCTGGTTCGATCCCCTCTGTCCCTGGGCGTGGATGACGTCACGCTGGGTGCTCGAAGTGGAGAAGCTGCGCGACATAGAGGTCCGCTGGCACCTGATGAGCCTCGCCGTCCTCAACGAGGACAAACTGGACGAGCTGCCGGAGGACTACCGGGAGATGCTCACCACCAAGGCGTGGGCGCCGGTCCGCGTGGTGGCCGCGGCCTGGCAGCAGCACGGTGACGCCGTTCTCGGCCCGCTCTACACCGCCCTGGGTACCCGCATCCACACCAAGGGCGAGGGGCCCACCCTGGAGGCGCTCGCGGGTGCGCTCGCCGACACCGGACTGCCCGCCGGCCTGATCGACTACGCCGGGCAGGAGGACTTCGTCTACGACGCCGAACTGCGCGCCTCCCACAAGGAGGGCATCGAGCTGGTGGGCCAGGACGTCGGCACCCCGGTCATCGCACTGCCCGGCCCGGACGGCGAGCAGATCGCCTTCTTCGGCCCGGTCGTCACCCCGGCCCCCGAGGGCGAGCAGGCGGCCCGCCTGTGGGACGGCGCCGTCGCGGTCGCCTCGGTTCCCGGTTTCTACGAGATCAAGCGGACCCGCACCAAGGGCCCGGACTTCAGCAATCTGTGACCGCAGAAGGGGCCCTCGCGCGTCACGTCCTCGCGGGGGCCCCTCCTGTTCTTCCGGTGCCTGCCCGGTGAGCGGTGAGAAGACGATCACGAGCAGGACCTCCGGTCAGGGAGCCAGCAGCAGGCTGTCCCCCCGGGACTTGGCGGCCGCGTAGCGCCGGGCCACGTCCTGCCAGTTGACGACGGCCCACATGGCGTCGATGAAGTCCACCTTCTGGTTGCGGTACTGCAGGTAGAAGGCGTGCTCCCAGGCGTCGAACACCAGGATCGGGGTGGAGCCCTGGCCGACGTTGCCCTGGTGGTCGTAGACCTGCTCGACGACCAGACGGCCGCTCACCGGCTCGTAGGCGAGCACGCCCCAGCCCGAGCCCTGGGTGGTCGCGGCGGCCTTGGTCAGCTGCGCCTTGAAGCCCGCGAACGACCCGAAGGACTCCGCGATGGCGTCCGCCAGCTCACCCACACCGTCCGCGGCCAGCGGCTCGCCGCCGCCCTCGCCGGTCATGTTGTGCCAGTAGATGGAGTGCAGGATGTGGCCGGACAGATGAAAGGCCAGGTTCTTCTCCAGGCCGTTCAGGGAGCCCCACTGCTCCTTGTCCCGGGCTTCCGCCAGCTGCTCCAGGGTGTCGTTGGCGCCCTTCACGTACGCCGCGTGGTGCTTGTCGTGGTGCAGCTCGATGATCTCCGGGCTGATCACCGGGGCCAGCGCGGAGTAGTCGTACGGCAGTTCGGGCAGCGTGTACACGGACATGAGGGTCCCCTCCGAGCCTCTTATTGCAAGTATTGCGCAACAACAAGCTAACAGCAAAAAGCCCCCGTGCGGATCACACGGGGGCCTGCGTGCCGCCGACCGGGCGAGCCGGCGGGAAGGCGGGAGGGCGGGAGGGCGGGGTCGGCCGGACGGCCGCCTGGGCGTCCGGCCCGCCCCATCCCCGTCCGGCCGGGGAGGGGGCGGGAGGGAAGGGGGAGAGGGCTCAGGCCCGTGCGGCGCGCGACCGCTGCCGGGCGTAACCGGCCGCCGCCAGGAACAGCGTCATCCCGCCCGTCGACAGCAGCTGCACCCGCGTGCCGGACTCGCGCGCCATCAGCACGAAGATCGCAGCCATCCCGGCCAGCGCCACCCAGGTCAGCACCGGGAACGCCCACATCCGCACGGTCAGCTGCTGCGGCGCCTCCTTCTCCAGGCGCCGCCGCAGCCGCAGCTGGGACGCCGCGATGAAGATCCACACGACGAGGATGACCGCGCCGATCATGTTCAGCAGCCAGGCGAAGACGTCGTTCGGCCGCCAGTAGCTGAGGACCACGCAGAGGAAGCCGAAGGAGCAGGAGGCCAGCACCGCGGTCCGCGGCACCCCGCCCGCCACCCGGCCCAGCGCCTCGGGGCCCAGACCGCGCCGGACCAGCGAGTAGGCGATCCGGCTGGAGCCGTAGATGTTGGCGTTCATCGCGGACAGCAGCGCCACCAGCACCACCACGTTCATCAGCTGGCCGGCACCGGGGATGCCGAGCTCGTCCAGGGCGGCGACGTAGGGGCCCTTCTCCACGACGGCCGGGGAGTCCCAGGGCACCAGCGTCACGACGACCGCCATCGAGCCGATGTAGAACAGCGCGATGCGCCACATCGCCGTCCGGACGGCGCTCGCCACGCCGCGCACCGGGTCCTCCGACTCGGCGGCCGCGATGGTGACGGTCTCCATGCCGCCGTACGCGAACACCGAGGCGAGCAGACCGATGACCAGGCCCTCGCCGCCGTTCGGCAGGAAGTCCGTGAGGTGTGCCGTGCCGGGCGAGTCCGTGCCCGGCAGCACACCGAGCACCGCCAGGCCGCCCAGCACCAGGAACAGGCTGATCGCGCCCACCTTCAACGCCGCGAACCAGAACTCGAACTCGCCGAAGTTCTTCACCGCGGCGAGGTTCGCCGCGCAGAAGACGACCATGAACAGGGCGACCCAGGCCCACTCCGGGGTGCCCGGCAGCCAGCCCGTCACGATCTTCGCCGCGCCGATGCCCTCCAGGCCGACGGCCGTGCACAGCAGCACCCAGAACGACCAGCCCGCGGTGAACCCGGCCCAGGGGCCGAAGGCCCGCTCGGCGTGGGCGGAGAACGAACCCGACGACGGATACGCCGCCGACATCTCGCCCAGCATCCGCATCACCAGCATCACCAGGAGGCCGGACAGGGCGTAGGCGAGGACGATCGAGGGACCGGCGGCGGCGATGCCGGCGCCGGAGCCGACGAAGAGGCCGGCCCCGATGACGCCCCCGAGGGCGATCATCGACAGATGGCGCTGCTTCAGGCCGTGGGTGAGGGAGGCGTCCGCCGCCGGTGTGGTCCCGGCGGTGGTGGTGGTGCTGGGCATGGAGCGGAACGTCCGTTACGTGAGGCAGGGGACAGGGGCGGGAGAGGTCACGGGAACCGGAGGGGTTCGAGGGGCACGGCGGCGCTGGGCGCAGGGGGGCAGGAGGGTGCGGGCGCCCCCGCGGGGACGCCACGCGCGGGAAAGGTCCCACAGTCTGGGCAGCTGCCCCGCTCAGCGGTGCACGATGCCCACTATCCGGACACCTCGACCCCGGAGGGTGAGGACCCGGTGACCGTCCCGCGGTCCGGACGGAGCGCCGCCCGGGGCGCCCCGCGGTGAGGCGCGGGCCGAGGCGCGCGTCGGTACCTTTGGTGAGACCTTACAGAGCGCCATGCGGTGCCCTACCGCCTCTTGTGTGAGGGCAACGCCACTGCCTCAGTGATCAGCATCACCCTGCACCGGGTGTCAGGAGTCGCCTTTGTCGAGAGCCCACCAAGCTCGCGCTCGGCCCTTTGTCGATCGCTGACGGTGATCGTGCCGAGAGCGCTGGGATAGCGTCGCCGTGTCCCCGAACTGCCCCCACCCTCCGCGGAGTCCCCATGAGCACCGCCGTCGCCGCCCCCGTCCGTCCGGGGCAGGTCCTCGCCGACCTGCTGCCGGCCACCCGTGTCCGCGACCTCGCGCTCGTCGTCGGCGGCGCCGCCCTGACCGGCCTCGCCGCCCAGATCGCGGTGCCCGTCCCCGGCACCCCGGTCCCGGTGACCGGCCAGACCTTCGCCGCGCTGCTCGTCGGCACGACCCTCGGCGCGGGCCGGGGCTTCCTCTCCCTCGTGCTGTACGCGCTGGCGGGCGTCGCGGGCGTGCCGTGGTTCGCCGACGGTGCCTCCGGTGCCGGCATCCCCTCCTTCGGCTACATCCTCGGCATGGTCCTCGCCTCCACCGTCGTCGGCGCCCTGGCCCGCCGCGGCGCCGACCGCTCGGTGCTGCGCACGGCCGGCGCGATGCTGCTCGGCGAGGCGCTCATCTACGCGGTCGGCGTGCCGTACCTGGCGCTGGCCAAGGACATGTCCGCCTCGGCCGCGATCGACGCGGGCCTCGTGCCGTTCCTGATCGGCGACGCCCTCAAGGCCGCCCTGGCGATGGGCCTGCTGCCCGCCGCCTGGAAGCTGGTGAGGCGCTGACCGTCCGTACCCCGCCCGGCCTGCGTTGGAGGCCCGCCGGAGCGCCCGGCGGGCCTCCACGCCGCTTCCCGGGGCGAGGCGGCGGTCAGACGCCCGGGTCCGCTTCCGGGGTCGGGCCCCCGGCGGGGCCGGCGGCGGCCGCACCGAGGGTGTGCCGCGGCCGCCGCGACCACCACAGCCCGGCCGCGCCCGCCACGAGCAGCCCCGCGCCCGCGGCGCCGAGGGGCAGCACCTGCTTCCCGGCCGCCCCGGTCCGCGGCAGCTCCTCGCCGCCCGGCACCACCGGCTGGTTGTCCGTGCCCAGCAGCAGGGGCGTGGCGGGCGCGTTCGGCGAGGGGTTCACCGTGCCGAACGGGACCGGCCCCTGCTGCCAGAACGTCCGGCTGCCGTCGGCGCTCTGCACCGGCAGACAGATCTTCCCGGTCCCGTCCAGGTCGTACACCGCGTCGACCGTGTACGTCATGGCCGCCCCGGCCGCGAGCCCGCCCACGGCACAGCTGTAACCGCTGTTCGAGCCCTCCGGGAGGTCGCCCCGGGCCAACCGCGAACAGCCCTTCACTCCTTTCACCTCAAGACCGTTGAAACCGACGACGAGAAGCCTGATGTCACCGCTCCGTGCTGTGCCGTCGTTCTTCACCGTGGCGGTGATCCTGGTCTTTTCCGTGGTGTTGTCGACGGAGATCCGCTCGGGCAGCAGAGTCGTCAGTTCGACACCGTCCGGCGCTGTGTCGACCGGCTTTCCTCCTTTGTCGCTCCCGGACCCCTGATCATCCGCGGCAGCCGTCGCCGACAGCATCACCACCGCCGAGAATGCCGCCGTGACCAGCGAGCCCGTCACGGCCCTACGACGTGAACCCATGTTCGCCCCCCTTGTCCCGCGCCTGAATTCGACGTACTCGAAGAGGTACCACAAGATTTCCCGGACTTCGGCCGCTATGCCTCCATGTGTGACCGTTGTGTTTCAATAGGGGCTGTGCGAGGCGTCGTTGAGGGGGTGCAGCGAATTGCCGGGCGGTACGGGAGAAGCGGGAAACGCGGGGAATACGGGAAGCGCGGGAAACCCGGGAAACGCGGAGAATGCGGGAAGCGCGGGAAACCCGGGAAGCGCGGGGGCGCCGGGGGGTGCGCGGCAGGGCGGGCCTTCGGGAACGGCGGTCGGCGGGCGCTACCGGCTGGTGGAGAGCATCGGCCAGGGCGGAATGGGGCGGGTGTGGCGAGCGGCGGACGCCGTGCTCGACCGGTCGGTCGCGATCAAGGAGATCCGCATCGGCGGGCGGGGCCCCGAGGACCCCGAGGACGCGCGCACCCGCCGCGAGCGCACCCTGCGCGAGGCGCGGGCCACCGCCCGCATCGACCACCCCAACGTGGTCCGCGTGTACGACGTGGTGGACGAGGGGGAGCGCCTGTGGATCGTGATGGAACTGGTGGCCGGCCGCTCCCTGGAGCGGATCATCGCCGAGCAGGGCCCGCTCGGCCCGCGCGAGGCCGCCCGCACCGGACTGGGCCTGGTCGCCGCGCTGTGCCAGGTGCACGCCCGCGGAGTGCTGCACCGTGACATCAAGCCGGGCAACGTGCTGATCGAGGCGGCCGGACAGCGCGTCGTGCTCACCGACTTCGGCATCGCCGCGATCCAGGACGCCAAGGCGCTCACCATGGTCGGCATGCTGGTCGGCTCGCCCGACTACATGGCTCCCGAGCGCGTCTCGGGGCGGCCCCAGGGCCCGCCGTCCGACCTCTGGTCCCTCGGCGCGACCCTCGCGGCCGCGCTGAGCGGCAGCTCGCCGTTCTCCCGGGGCACCACCCTGGCCACTCTGCACGCGGTGCTCCACGAGGAGCCCCGGATCCCGGCCGCCGCGGGCCCGTTGCGGCCCGTGCTGACCGCGCTGCTGGCCAAGGACCCCGACGCCCGGCCGACGCTGGACGACCTGGAGGCGGCGCTCCGGCCGCTCGCGCATCCGGAGCAGTCCCCGACGGTGACGCTGACCCGGCCTGCGCCCCCGCACCCGCCGCAGCCGCAGCCGCACTCGCCCGCCCCGCCCGTGGCGTCCCCGCCCGTGGTGTCCCCGCCTGTGGTGTCCCCGCCCGTGGTGTCCCCGCCTGTGGTGTCGGCGCCCGTTGCGGGTGCCGCCCGGCCGCGCGTTCGCCGCCGTGTCGCCGTCGCCGCCGTGGTGGGTGCGGCCGCCGTGGCGGCCGTCGCAGCGGTCGCCCTCACCGCGACCACCTCCGGACCGCCGCACGGCGACGGCCGCGCTCCCGGCGGTACCGCCACGGCGTCGGCGGCCCCGGCACGGTCCGGGGCGTCCGGGGGGCCCGCCTCGACCGGGGCTTCCGGGCCGGCCACCGTGGAGGGCACCTCCCGGCCGCCGAGCCTTCCGCCCGGGGCGCGCCGGGAGGCCGGCGGCTACGCCTGGGTCCCGCCCGAGGGGTGGCGGCGGGACGTGAAGACGGGCGCCGAGGTGCACTACACCGCCCCCGACGGGACCCAGGAACTCGTGGCCAAGTCCGCCCTGGCCCGCGGCGACCTCATGGAGACCTGGCGGACCTCGGAGCAGAACGCCCACCAGGGGCGGGACTACCGCAAGATCCGCCTGGCGGAGACGGAGTTCCGCGGCCGGCCGGCCGTCGTGTGGGAGTACACCTTCACCCTCGGCGGCGTCCCCTGGCACGCCCGGCTGCTCGGGTTCGACCAGGACGGCACGTCGTACCAGATCAACACCTGGTACCAGCCGCACGCCGAGCCGCGGGCGCTGGAGGTCTACGAGGAGGTCAGGGACACCTTCACCGTCCTGTGAGCCCGGCGGGCCGCCGAGGGGCGCGGTCCGGTGGGTCCGGCCCGGCGAAGGGCCCCGCGGCGGCACCGGACGCTGTTGGTCAAGAGCGTCCGGCACCGCCGCAGGGCCCTTCGCCGGGCCGCTCGCCCGACCGGATCCGGCCGGGATCAGCCGGTGCGGACGCGGTCCGCCGTGCCGTCGGCCGTACCTGCCGCCGTGCCGTCGGCCGTACCTGCCGCCGTGCCGTCGGCCGTACCTGCCGCCGCGGTGCCCGTCGTCGTGCCTGCCGTGGTGCCTGCCGTGGTGCCCGCCGTGGTGCGCGCCGTCGTGCCGTCGGCCGTGCCGTGCGTGACCGTCGCCGGGGCGGCGGGACGGCCCGCGCCCCGCCGCTGCCGGACCGCACCGACCGCCAGCACGCCCGCGGCGACCAGCAGCGACAGCAGCACCGTCTCGCGGCCGTCGTGCTCGGTGTCGGTGAGCATGTAGCCGAGGACGAACACGATGAGCGCGGCCGCCGCCCAGGTCAGGTACGGGTACAGCCACATCCGCACCACGAGCTTCTCCGGCGCCTCCGCCTGGAGGATCTTCCGCATGCGCAGCTGCGAGAAGCAGATGACGAGCCACACGAACAGGGCGACCGCTCCGGAGGAGTTGACCAGGAAGAGGAAGACGGAGTCGGGGAACTTGTAGTTGAAGAACACCGCGACGAAGCCGAACACCACGGAGACCAGGATCGCCGTCCGCGGCACACCGCTCGCGGTGGTCCGGGCGAACGCCTGCGGCGCGTCACCGCGCCGGCCGAGCGAGAACGCCATCCGCGAGGCCGTGTACAGGCCGGAGTTGAGGCAGGACAGCACCGAGGTCAGCACGATGAAGTTCATGATCTGCCCGGCGTGCGCGATGCCCAGGGAGTCCAGCGCGGCGACGTAGGAGCCGTCCTTCTCGATGGCCGGGTCGTTCCACGGCAGCAGGCACACCACGACGAAGACCGAGCCCAGGTAGAAGACGCCGATGCGCCAGATGATGCTGTTGGTCGACTTGGTGACCGCGCGCTGCGGGTCCTCGGACTCGCCCGCGGCCAGGGTGGCGATCTCGCTGCCCATGAAGGAGAACACGACGAGCAGCACACCGGTCAGGACGGCGCCGGGCCCGTTCGGCAGGAAGCCGCCGTGCCCGGTCAGGTTGGACAGCCCTGCCCGGTCGCTGTCCGCGCCGGGCAGCACCCCGAACACCGCGAGGCCGCCGACGACGACGAACGCGGCGATCGCGACGACCTTGATGCCGGCGAACCAGAACTCGAACTCGCCGTAGGAGCCCACCGAGACCAGGTTGGTGGCGGTCAGCACCACCATCACGATCAGCGCCCACGCCCACTGCGGGACGGCGGGGATCCACCCCTCCAGGATCGCGGCGCCCGCGGTCGCCTCGACGGCGAGCACGACCACCCAGAAGAACCAGTACAGCCAGCCGATGGAGAAGCCGGCCCAGCGGCCGAGCGCCCGGTCGGCGTGTGCGGAGAAGGAGCCGGACGACGGGTTGGCCGCGGACATCTCGCCGAGCATCCGCATCACCAGCACCACGAGCGTGCCGACGAGCGCGTACGACAGCAGGATGCCGGGGCCGGCCGCGGCGATGCCGGAGCTGGAGCCCACGAACAGTCCGGCACCGATCACACCGCCGATGGCGATCATCGACAGATGCCGGTTCTTGAGTCCCGCCTGGAGGCCGGAGCCGGGATCGCCGGCGGCCTTCGCCGGGGTCGGCTGCGAGGTCATGGATGGATTTCCTTTGCGCCGGGGGAGAGAAAGTCCTCGTGTGCGATCAGGGGACCGGATCACGAGTCGATCCAGTGAATCGGAGGTAACGATATGAGTGAACCTTCGAAACTTGATCGCTACTTGAGGCTTTCCTGAGGTTTTACAGGTTCCATCTCGGCCATGCCGGTCCAGCACCCGGCCCGCCGCCCACCGCCCGCGCATGACACACTCCTCCCATGCGCGTGTATCTCGGCTCCGACCATGCGGGCTACGAACTCAAGAACCACCTCGTCGAATGGCTCAGGGCGGCAGGGCACGAGCCCGTCGACTGCGGGCCCCACATCTACGACGCCCAGGACGACTACCCGCCGTTCTGCCTGCGTGCCGCGGAGCGCACCGCCGCGGACCCCGGCACCCTCGGCATCGTCATCGGCGGCTCCGGCAACGGCGAGCAGATCGCCGCGAACAAGGTCAAGGGCGTCCGCGCGGCCCTCGCGTGGAGCGAGCAGACCGCCGCGCTCGGCCGCGAGCACAACAACGCCAACGTCGTCGCCGTCGGGGCGCGCATGCACACCCGGGACGAGGCGACGAAGTTCGTCGAGATCTTCCTGAACACGCCGTTCTCCGAGGACCAGCGGCACATCCGCCGCATCGACATGCTCTCGGCGTACGAGACCACCGGCGACCTCCCGCCGATCCCGGCCCACCACCCGCAGCAGTAGGCATCGGGGGCACCCCGCCCGCGGACGCAGGAAGGCGGAACACACCGTGCCGGAAGGGCACACGATCCACCGGCTGGCCGAGGACTACGCCGCCGCCTTCTCCGGCACCGCCTCCCGGGTGACCAGCCCCCAGGGCAAGTTCAGCGACGCCGCCGCCCTCCTCGACGGCGGCGTCCTGCACACCGCCGACGCCCACGGAAAGCACCTCTTCCTCGGCTTCGCCGCGTCCTGGATCCACATCCACCTGGGCCTGTTCGGCAAGGTGGCCTTCGGCGGCGCCCCCGCACCCCCGCCCACGGACACCGTCCGGCTGCGGCTGGCGAACGACGCCTCGTACGTCGACCTGCGCGGGCCCACCACCTGCGCGCTGATCACGGACGCCGAGAAGCGCGCGATACACGACCGGCTCGGTCCCGACCCGCTGCGCGCGGACGCCGAGCCCGCGGCCGCGTACCGCAGGATCTCCCGCAGCCGCACCACGATCGCCGCCCTGCTGATGGACCAGAAGGTGATCGCCGGGGTCGGCAACGTCTACCGCGCCGAGGTCCTCTTCCGGCACGGCATCGACCCCTACCGGGCCGGAAGGGACGTCACCCCCGCCGAGTGGGAGGCGGTCTGGGCCGACCTGGCCGGCCTGATGCGTGAGGGCGTGCGGCACAACCGCATCGACACCGTCCGCCCGGAACACACCCCCGAGGCGATGGGCCGCCCGCCCCGCGTCGACGACCACGGCGGCGAGGTCTACGTCTACCGCCGGGCGAACCGGCCCTGCCACATCTGCGGCGGCGAGATCCGCACCGCCGCTCTCGCCGCCCGCAACCTCTTCTGGTGCCCGGGCTGCCAGCGGCGCTGACCCGGTCCGCCCGCGGGTGGCCGCGCCGCCGACCGCGGCGCGGGCCTGCGGCCGACGGCACGAAGCCGGCCGGACCCGGGCCCGGCCGCGCCGGCTCCCCGCGCCCCCTGGAGGGCGTCGGCCGGGCCGGTGCCGGCGTGCTCGCCCCGGCGACCCGCTGCCGGTGGTTCTCCGGCCGGCTCGCCGTGGTGGCCGGTCGCGCGGTTTCCCGCGCCCCACGGGGTGTCGCCCGGGCCGGCATCGGAGCGCGGGGGCCGGGCGCGGCGTCCGGCAGCCGGTGTCCGGCAGCCGGTGTCCTGCGGCGACCCGCCGCCGTGGCCGGCCGCGCCGTTCCCCGCGCCCCTCGGGAGGGCCGCCGCGCCCGGCGACCCTCCGGTCAGAAACCGTGCGGGAGCCAGGGGGCCACCGGGGAGCCGAAGGACACCGCGGCCTGCGTCAGCGCGCCCTCCCGCAGCTCACGGACCCGGCCCGCCGCGGCCAGCGCCGCGAGCGAAACCCCGCCCAGATAGGCCGCGCCCAGCTCCCGCACCGACAGGGCGACGTCGGCCGCGTCCCGGGTGCGCTCGCACACCGCGCCCTTGGAGTCGCCGGACAGCCGCCAACGCCCGCCGTTCCACGGGCAGAACGCGTCCTCCACCTCGAACACCAGGTCCACCGGCGCCTGGTACGTGCGCGCCTCCAGCGCCGCCCCCACGTCCACCAGACGCACGTACAACGAGTCCCGCGTGCGCGGCAGACACCGTCGGATGTCCGACACCTGGTACTGCCAGGCCTCGTCCACCGGCCGCCCCCGCACCACCAGCCGCGTCGTCAGGTCCATCCCGAGCAGGAACCGCCACAGCGCCGCGTCGGCCGCCGGATCCGCCCCCGCCAGCTCCGACAGCGTCACCGTGCCGTCGTGGCCCGCCGGCCCCCACTGCGGCTTCGTACGGAACCGGGCGTACCCGGCCACCGCGCCGTCCCGCTCCGCGACCACGCACAGCAGCGGCGAGCCGCCCTCCCGGTGCGCGTCCCCGTCCAGCAGCCCCAGCCGCTCCCAGCCCGGATGCCGCACGAGCATCCCCGGACGGCCGGGCACCAGCCCCGCGTAGACCGCCTCGCACGCGTCGAGCACCGCGGACGGCTCCGCGTACCGCACCGACACCTCGTCGGTCCCGGCCGGCGCCGACAGCACCACCCGGCCGGTGTCGATCTCCGCGCTGAGCGAGAAGCTCGCCGCGGCGTAGCCGAACCGGCCGTAGATGTCCGGCTCCGACGCCGTCAGCACCGCCAGCGGCTCGCCCCAGGAGCGGACGTCGTCCAGCTGCCGGCGCATCATCGCCGTCAGCAGCCCCCGCCGGCGGTGCGTGGCCGCCACGCTCACCCCCGTGACCCCCGCCGCCGGCACCGCGGCACCGCCCGGCACCGTCATCCGGAACGTGAACGCCCCGGCCGTGCCCACGCACTCCGGCCCGTCCCAGGCGCCCAGGAACCGGGCGGGCCCGGACAGATCGGGCCGGGAAAGGTCCCGCCACAGCCGCTGCTCCTCAGCCGGCTCCGGGGGCCCGCCGAAGGCGCGCATCAGATGGCTGTACCACGAATCCCACTCGTCGGGCCGCAGTTCCCGTACCACCGGCGCCGTACGCGTCGTCACCGTGTTCTTGAACGTCATACCGCCATCCCTATCAGCGCAATGCGGGACGAGCTATTCGTTTTCCGCGTGTGCGGGGCAGGCCGGCCGCCCGTGCAGTTCACTGGGACCCACGGCTGTGGCCGGTCCCGGACGGGGGACAAGTGGGACCTCCCGTGCCAGGCGGCCGGTCGGGTGGATAGGGTCCGGACGATGGCAGGACGACAGCGGCGCGCAGCCGCCCAGACGTTCCCGGCCCGGGTGCGCGTGCTGTGGCACCGGGCCCGCGTCGGCCTGCGCAAAAGCGCCGTCGACTACTTCCGCGGCGACGGCTCCGACTGGGTCGCCCTGGCCGGGCTGCTGCTGACCGTCCCGCTCATCGCCGCCACCACCCTCGCGAACCCGGTCTGGTGCGCCCCCTCCGCGCTGGTTCTGCCCATCGTCGCGGGGGGCCTGCTGCTGCGTCCGGCGAGCCTGCTCGGCCTGTACGCGGCCGCTGCCACCGCGCTGATCGTGGAGTCCGTCCGCCTCGGCCCGTACACCCAGGGCCCGTCCCGGGTCACCCCGGGCGTCGTGCTGGTGGTCGCCGCATGCGGCTTCTTCGGGCTGCTCATCGCCCAGTTCCGCAGCCGGGTCGGCGTGCCCTGGCGGCGCGGCGGCACCATGCTGTTCGACCTGCGCGAACGCATCCGCACCCAGAGCCGGCTGCCCAAGCTGCCGCGCGGCTGGCACCACGAGATGGCGCTGCGGCCCGCTGGCGGGCAGTCCTTCTCCGGCGACTTCGTCGTCGCGGCCCGCACCGGGGGCGGCCGCACCCTGGAGGTCGTCCTCACCGACGTCTCCGGCAAGGGCATGGACGCCGGCTCGCGCGCCCTGCTGCTGTCCGGGGCCTTCGGCGGCCTGCTGGGCTCCCTGCCCCCGCACGCCTTCCTGCCGGCCGCCAACGGCTACCTGCTCCGCCAGGACTGGGACGAGGGCTTCGCCACCTCCATCCACCTGGTCCTCGACCTCGACTCCGGCGACTACGAGCTGTACTCGGCGGGCCACCCGCCCGGACTCCAGCTCAGCGCCGGCAGCGGCCGCTGGGAGGAGAAGGCCGCCGAAGGGCCGCTCCTCGGCGTGTACGACGGCGCCCAGTTCGACCCCGTCAAGGGCGTGCTGCGCCCGGGTGACGTCCTCATGCTGTTCACCGACGGGCTGGTGGAGACCGCCGAGCGGGACATCGTCGAGGGCATCGACCGGCTCACCGGCGAGGCCGACCGCTATGTCGCCGCCGGATTCCGCGGCGCCGCCTGGCATCTGATCGAGGCCGTCGCGAAGGACGTCAACGACGACCGCGCCCTGCTGCTCATCTGCCGCGAGGGCCCGACCGCCCAGTCCGCCTGAAGCCGGCTGGCCCGAAGCCCGTTCCGCCTGAAGCCGTTCCGCCCGCCCGTTCCGCCTGAAGCCGGGTCGCCCGAAGCCCGTTCCGTCCGAAGCCCGTTCCGTCCGAAGTCCGCTCCGTCCGAAGCCCGTTCCGTCCGAAGCCCAGTCCGCCCGAAGCCCAGTCCGCCTGACGGGAGCAGCCCGACGTGCTCACCCTTGCCGAGGTGGAGGCCCTCGCCCGGGACCTCCACGCGTCCCAGACCGACAAGTCCGGTCGCCCCTACGCCGAGCACCTCGCCGCGGTCGCCGCCGGTGTCCGCGCCCTCGGCGGCGACCGCGACCAGATCGCCGCCGCCTGGCTGCACGACGCCGTCGAGGACGACGTGCTGTCCGAACAGGGCCTCGCCGAGGCCGCGCTGAGCCGCCGCACGCGGGACATCGTGCTCGCCGTCACCAAGCGGCCGGGGGAGTCCCCGCAGGACTACGCCGCCCGTGTCCTCGCCACCCCCGGCGCGCTCCTGGTCAAACAGGCCGACCTGGCCCACAACACGGACCCGGTGCGGCTGGCCCGCCTGGACGCCCCGACACGGCTGCGGCTGACCGAGAAGTACGCGAGGACGCGCGGGCTGCTCGGCCTGTGAGGGCTCCCGGGACGCGGGCGCGGGCGGGGCGCCGCACGCCGGCCCCGGCCGTCACACGCGCTGGCGCTCCCGGTGCGGGGCGGGCTGCTCCGACTGCCGCGCCCGCACCGGACCCGGTGGCTGCCCCGGCCGCTGGTCCTCCTGCCGCCCCGGCCGCCGGTCCGGCTGCCGTTCCCGTTCCCGGGCCGGCTCCGCGGGGTCCGGGCGGAACGCCCATTCCATCCGCGGCTCGACCACGCACCGGAAGACCCGCCGGACGGGCGGCGAGCACAGCACCGTCACGGCGGCGGCCGCCACCACGGTCACGGTCAGTGCACCGAGCGGCCCGTGCAGCCAGGCCGGCCGGTACCAGCCGTAGTAGTCGCCGGACTTGGTGAGGAAGCCGTGCAGCAGGTAGCCGTACAGCGTGCCCGCGCCCAACGCGGTGAACCACAGCGGGCGGCCCGGCACCCAGGCGAGGAACCCCGCGGCCAGCACCACCGAGCAGCCGAACAGCGCGAGCTGCAGCAGCGGTCCGTACCACCAGGGCGCGCCGAGTTCCTGTGCGGAGTCGCGGTGGTACAGCCACGCGGTCGTGGTGCGCGGCACGATCCACCAGGCCGCGGCGAACGCGGCGGCGAACACGGGCAGCGCGGCCAACCGCACCGCGCGGCGGCGCACCCCGCGGAAGTGCCCGGGCTTCAGGCACAGCCCCAGCACGAAGTACGGCAGGAACTGCAGCACCCGCTGGAGGTCCAGGTCGTTGCCGATCTCCGGGGAGACGGACGCGAGCATGGCGATGCCGAGCGCGACCGGCACCGGGTGGCGGATCAGCCTCCACACAGGTGTGGTCAGCCGCCACACGAACAAGGCGACCAGGAACCATGTCAGGTACCAGGGGTCGAGCAGCGAGACCGGCCGGCCGGGTTCGTCGCCGGCGAACCGTGCGAACAGCGAGTACGCCGTCTCGAACACGAGGTACGGCACGAGGATGCCGGTGACCAGTCGCCTGACGCGGTCCGGGCGCAGGTCGGAGTTCCGGGAGAAGTAGCCGGAGACGACGATGAACGCCGGCATGTGGAGCGCGTACACCACCGTGTAGGCGGCCGCCAGGACCCGGCTGTCACCGTTCAGCGGCTCCCAGGCGTGGCCCACGGCCACCAGCACGATCGCCAGGTACTTCGCATTGTCGAAGAACGCGTCGCGGTGTGGGGGAAGGGATGTTCTGTGGTGGCCGTGCGTGTGGTGGGGGGTCGTCACAGCGTGGAACATCTGAGGGAGCCTAGCGTCGTATCGGCGACGGCGTACAACTCCCGACGTCAGAGCCGATTTCCGTGGCCGTGTTCCCGACTCCCGCCCGAAGTGTCCTTGTTCGCCCGGGGTAAAGCGCTCATAACAGTCAGCTGTGCGAGAGGTGTGCGCGTCTTGGGATCTCCCGTGGAAACGATGTGCGGAATCCGGAACGACGGCGGGTCGGGCCGGGAAAAGGATCTCGCGGGACGGCGGGAATGCCGTCGGGCGCAAGCGGCAGGGGAGTTGTCGGAGAGCGGGCCGGCGGAGGCGGCCGGGAGGGGGTGGGGGCCGACCGCGGACAGGGAATCGCATTCCCGTACCGGCCGCCGCGCAACGCCCCGTTCCGCACGCGCCCTTCGCCCGCAGATCGCGGGACGGCCGCGCCCCGGCCGGGCGGCGGTGGCGCCTCCGGTCGAACACCGGTCTGCCGACGATGCGTCACGGGCCGCATAGCCTGATGTGGTTGGTGGCACGATGGTTCTGGCGGGGGCGCGTCCGAGCAGCGCTTCCGGCGGGAGAGCTGGACCGGATCAAGGGTGTGATCAGTTGTGGCCATTTCGCTGTCAGTGGTGCTGCTGTTGGCGATCATCCTGGTGGTGCTGATGCGGGGTGGCTCCATCAAACCCGGGCCGGCCATCGTCGCGATGCTCTTCGGGTTCTTCCTCGCCTCCACCGGGATGGCCCCGTCGATCCAGCGCTTCCTCGACTCGATAGCGGAGACGATCAACTCGATCAGCTTCTGACCCGGTGCGCGGGCCGGTCCCCGGCGCGATGCGGCTGTGCCCGGACCTGGTCACGGGCCGGGCGGGACCGGGACGGCGCGGACAGGGTGCTGCGGGAGGCCGACCCGCGCGCGGCACCGTGCCGCCGTCCGCGAGCGGACCCGCCGTCTGCGGCGCCCGGGCGGCCCGCACGGCTCGCCGTCCCCCGTGCGGGGGACGGCGCTGCTCGGACCCCCCCCGGGCCCGGGGCGCGGCGTGCCGCCGCTCCTGCGGGGGACCGCCAAGGACGCGGCGTCACCCGTGGAACCGCGCTGCGCTCAGGGCCGGGGCCGGGAATGTCCGGTCCCCGGGGCGGGAACTCCTGGCCGTGGCTCGCGTACCACCCCGGGGCACCGGTCACCCACGCCCGCCGAGCCTCCAGGAAGCCGCCCGGGGTCCGGTCCCCGCGGCCGCCGCCCGCTTCGCCGCCCTGCCGAGGGCGCCCCGGGAAGCTCCTCCGGGCGTCGCGGCCGGCGGGACGCCCGGCGGGCGCCGGCGGCAGGACGGCGGGGCGCCGTCGGGGGAGAGCCGCCCGGGGAGGGGCGGGCCTCGACGGTCACGGCCCGACGTCGTGTCTGCCGGGCCGTGACCGCGAGGCCGGAAGCCGAAGGGGCACACGGGACACACGGGGCACACGAGGGACACGACGGGCCGGCCGAGGTCCCGGAAACACTCAGGGCCAGGCCGAGGAGACATCCTCCGACCTGGCCCTGAGCCCTACAGAGCGGGCGACGGGAATCGAACCCGCGTAGCTAGTTTGGAAGACTAGGGCTCTACCATTGAGCTACGCCCGCACGGGACGCGCCGCAGGTCCGAAGGCCGCGGCACTGCAGGCATCGTAGCGGGTCGAACCCCGTGGCCGCACACCCGTTTCCGGCCCGGCGGCGAGACCCGTGGGGCACCTGCGTGAATGCGGCGGCCCCGCTGCCTGCGGGCATGTACCCTACGTGTCGCACCAGACGGGGTGTGGCGCAGCTTGGTAGCGCGTCCGCTTTGGGAGCGGAAGGCCGTGGGTTCAAATCCCGCCACCCCGACCACTCGCGCGTTCCCGCCGCCTGATCCCGCGGACGCTCTCCGGGCTTCTCCCGCGTTCCCCTCGCGCGCTCGTCCGTGCGATGCCCGCGGTGATCGCCTTTTGGGGCGTTCGGCGGCTGCGGTTACTATGCAAGCTGCGCGCCCGTATGTCTCGTACCCCGTATGTCTCGTACGAAGTCCTCCGGGCGGCGAAATCCGCCGGACCAGTCTGGCCCCGGCAGAATCCAGAAGTCAGCCATCAAGGAGACCGAACCGTGAAGAGCGCCGTTGAGAACCTGAACCCGACCCGGGTTCGGCTCACTGTCGAGGTGCCCTTCGAGGAGCTCAAGGACAGCCTCGACGCGGCGTACAAGAAGATCAACCAGCAGGTCACGGTGAAGGGCTTCCGCAAGGGCAAGATCCCCGCCCGGGTCATCGACCAGCGGTTCGGCCGCGGCGCCGTGCTGGAGGAGGCCGTCAACGACGCGCTGCCGAAGTTCTACACGGCCGCCGTCGGCGAGGCCGAGATCGACGTGCTGGGCCAGCCCGAGGTCGACATCACGGAGCTGAAGGACGGCGAGACGCTGAACTTCACCGCCGAGGTCGACGTCCGCCCGGCGATCGAGATCCCGGACTACTCCGGCATCGAGGTCGAGGTCGACGCGGTCGAGGTCACCGACGAGGACGTCGAGAAGGCCGTGGAGCAGCTCCGCGAGCGCTTCGCCTCCACCTCCCCGGTCGAGCGCGCCGCCGGGGACGGCGACGTCATCACGATCGACCTGCAGGCCAAGGTCGACGGAGAGGTCCTGGCCGACGGTGTCGCCGACGGCGTCTCCTACACGATCGGCTCCGGCGAGCTCCTCGACGGCATCGACGACGCCGTGAAGGGCCTGGAGGCCGGTGGCGAGGCCACCTTCACCTCCGAGCTCAAGGGCGGCTCCGCGGCCGGCAAGGAGGCCGAGATCACCGTCAAGGTGACCCAGGTCGCCGCGCGTGAACTGCCCGAGCTGGACGACGACTTCGCGCAGCTCGCCTCCGAGTTCGACACCCTGGAGGAGCTGCGGGCCGACAGCCGCAAGCGGCTGGCCGGGATGAAGCAGTTCGACCAGGCCACGCAGGCCCAGGAGCGCGTCCTGGAGAAGCTGCTGGAGCTCGTCGAGGTGCCCGTCCCCGAGAAGCTCCTCGAGGACGAGATCAACACCCGCAAGCACAGCCTGGAGCACCACCAGCTCGGCCAGATGGGCCTCGATCTCGACAAGTACCTGGAGCTCCAGGGCAAGACCGCCGAGGAGTTCGAGACCGAGACCCGCGAGGCCGCGGTCAAGGGCATCAAGACCCAGTTCGTCCTCGACGAGCTCGTCAAGACCGAGAAGCTCAACGTCAACCAGGACGAGCTGACCGAGCACCTGATGCGCCGGGCCGCCTCCTCCGGCATGTCCCCGGACCAGTTCGCCCAGGCCGTCGTGCAGCAGAACCAGGTGCAGCTCCTGGTCGGCGAGGTCGCCCGCGGCAAGGCCCTGGCCGTCGTCGTCGAGGCCGCCACCGTCAAGGACACCAACGGTGAGGTCGTCGACCTGGAGGACGAGGACGAGACCGAGGCCGCCACGGAGACCGTCGAGGCCGCCGAGGGCACCCAGCCCGCCGCGGAGGAGAAGCCGGAGGCCTGAGCCGCACGGCATCTGAGCCGCACGGCACCTGAGCAGCACGCTTCGGACGGACCCCGGGTACATGTGACCCGGGGTCCGTGCGCTGTCCGGGCAGCCAGGCCCGGCCGGCCCCCGGCCGGCCCGGTCCAGGTGCCGGACCTGCCCGGCGGCCCCGGCCCGGACCCGGTCTCCGGCACCCGGCCCGGACCGTTCGGGCGGGTCCGCACAGCCGGACAGCCGCACAGCCGCACAGCCGGGCCCGCGCACGCGGCCCCGGACACCCGGATGCGTGCCCCGGGGCACCGGCGCACCCCGCCCCACCCCGCCCCACCCCGCCCCACCGCGCCCACCCGCGCGCCCCGGGGCCCGGACATCCGCGCCGTGCGGCACCCCGCACGGTCCCGTCCGCCGGACGCGGCCCCACCCGCCGCCCCGCGCCGCCCCACCCGCCGCCCCGCGCGCCGCGCCCCCGGCGTGTCCCGGCCCGCCCGGCCGAGGCTGCCGCCACGGGCCGCGTCGCCGGCGGCCGGACCCCGCTACGCCCCCGGCGAACACTCCCGTTACCGGGATTCCCCCGGACGGCTCCGGCGTTAGGGTCCATGAATACGTAGTACACGTGAGACGGCCCGGCGCCGTCGCAAGACGAGCAGGTGGATACGTGACGAATCTGATGCCCTCCGCCGCCGGCGAGCCCTCCATCGGCGGTGGCCTCGGCGACCATGTCTACAACCGGCTGCTCAACGAGCGGATCATCTTCCTCGGCCAACCGGTCGACGACGACATCGCGAACAAGATCACCGCGCAGCTGCTGCTCCTTGCCGCCGACCCGGACAAGGACATCTTCCTGTACATCAACAGCCCCGGCGGCTCGATCACGGCCGGCATGGCGATCTACGACACCATGCAGTTCATCAAGAACGACGTGGTCACCATCGCCATGGGCCTCGCGGCGTCCATGGGCCAGTTCCTCCTCAGCGCCGGCACGCCGGGCAAGCGGTTCGCGCTGCCGAACGCGGAGATCCTGATCCACCAGCCCTCCGCCGGTCTGGCGGGCTCGGCCTCGGACATCAAGATCCACGCCGAGCGGCTGCTGCACACCAAGAAGCGCATGGCCGAGCTCACCGCCCTGCACACCGGCCAGACGGTCGACCAGATCACCCGCGACTCGGACCGCGACCGCTGGTTCGACGCCTTCGAGGCCAAGGAGTACGGCCTCATCGACGACGTCATCCCGACGGCCGCCGGTATGCCGGGCGGCGGCGGCACCGGGGCCTGAGCCCCCTGCACAGCCCCCAGCCGACCGCTTCAGCCCCTAGGAGACACACAGTGAACGAGTTCCCCGGCAGCGGCCTGTACGACCGCATGCGCGCCGAGTACACGGGTCCGGCCGCCGAGTCCCGCTACGTCCTGCCGAGCTTCATCGAGCGGACCTCCCAGGGCATCCGCGAGTACAACCCGTACTCGAAGCTCTTCGAGGAGCGCGTGATCTTCCTCGGCGTCCAGATCGACGACGCGTCCGCCAACGACGTGATGGCGCAGCTGCTGTGCCTGGAGTCGATGGACCCCGACCGGGACATCTCGATCTACATCAACAGCCCCGGCGGCTCCTTCACCGCGCTCACGGCGATCTACGACACGATGCAGTTCGTCAAGCCGGACATCCAGACGGTGTGCATGGGCCAGGCGGCCTCCGCCGCCGCGGTGCTGCTGGCCGCGGGCACGCCCGGCAAGCGCATGGCGCTGCCGAACGCCCGCGTGCTGATCCACCAGCCCTACAGCGAGACCGGCCGCGGCCAGGTCTCCGACCTGGAGATCGCCGCCAACGAGATCCTGCGGATGCGCTCGCAGCTGGAGGAGATGCTGGCCAAGCACTCCACCACGCCGATCGAGAAGATCCGCGAGGACATCGAGCGCGACAAGATCCTCACGGCCGAGGACGCGCTGTCGTACGGCCTGGTCGACCAGATCATCTCCACCCGGAAGATGAACAACGGCTCCGTCCGCTGAGGCGGGCACGGAAGTATCGTCTGCCGCCCCTCGGCAGGGTCTCACCCGGTGCGCGACAAGGTGCACGTCAAAGTGAACCCTGCCAAGGGGGGCCCGAACGGGGGGCTCGGCAAGGTACCGTCGGAATAAGGCAGCACCAGGAGCCGCTGGCGGCGAAAGCCTCCAGGCGTCTCCCAGGCGAAGGGGAAGCACACCGTGGCACGCATCGGTGACGGCGGCGATCTGCTCAAGTGCTCGTTCTGCGGCAAGAGCCAGAAGCAGGTCAAGAAGCTCATCGCAGGCCCTGGTGTGTACATCTGCGACGAGTGCATCGATCTCTGCAACGAGATCATCGAGGAAGAGCTCGCGGAGACCAGCGAGGTGCGCTGGGAGGAACTCCCCAAGCCGCGCGAGATCTACGAGTTCCTGGAGGGCTACGTGGTCGGCCAGGAGGCCGCCAAGAAGGCCCTGTCGGTCGCGGTCTACAACCACTACAAGCGGGTCCAGGCCGGCGAGAACGGCGGCGCGGCCGGCCGCGAGGACGCCATCGAGCTCGCCAAGTCCAACATCCTGCTGCTCGGCCCCACCGGCTCCGGCAAGACCCTCCTCGCGCAGACCCTGGCGCGCATGCTGAACGTGCCGTTCGCCATCGCCGACGCCACCGCGCTCACCGAGGCCGGCTATGTGGGCGAGGACGTCGAGAACATCCTGCTCAAGCTCATCCAGGCCGCCGACTACGACGTCAAGAAGGCCGAGACCGGCATCATCTACATCGACGAGATCGACAAGGTCGCGCGGAAGAGTGAAAACCCCTCCATCACGCGCGACGTGTCGGGCGAGGGCGTCCAGCAGGCGCTGCTGAAGATCCTGGAGGGCACCACGGCATCGGTGCCGCCGCAGGGCGGACGCAAGCACCCGCACCAGGAGTTCATCCAGATCGACACGACGAACGTGCTGTTCATCGTGGGCGGTGCCTTCGCCGGCCTGGAGAAGATCATCGAGTCCCGCGCGGGTGCCAAGGGCATCGGCTTCGGCGCGACGATCCGCTCCAAGCGCGAGCTGGAGTCCAAGGACCAGTTCGAGGACGTCATGCCCGAGGACCTGGTCAAGTTCGGCATGATCCCCGAGTTCATCGGCCGTCTGCCGGTCATCACCTCGGTCCACAACCTCGACCGCGAGGCGCTCCTGCAGATCCTGGTGGAGCCGCGCAACGCCCTGGTCAAGCAGTACCAGCGGCTCTTCGAACTCGACGGCGTGGAACTGGACTTCGAGCGGGAGGCGCTGGAGGCCATCGCCGACCAGGCCATCCTCCGCCAGACCGGCGCGCGCGGGCTGCGCGCCATCATGGAGGAGGTGCTGATGTCGGTGATGTACGAAGTGCCCTCCCGCAAGGACGTGGCCCGCGTCGTCATCACCGCCGAGGTGGTGCACTCCAACGTCAACCCGACCCTGATCCCGCGCGACGCGCGCGGCCGGGGCTCGGGCGAGCAGAAGTCGGCGTAGCGGCGGCACGACGCGAGGGGCGCCCGGTGGACACCCACCGGGCGCCCCTCGCGCAGCTGCCGGACGGCCTCGGGCCGGGCCGGCACGGCCGGACCGGGTGGTGCTTCCCGGCGCCGGTGCCGGCCCAAGGACGTACGTCGCGTGCCAACAGCCCGCCCGCACCGCGGCGTCACGGGCCGGGCCGGTCGGCCGAGGCCCTGTCCGGGTGCCGGTACGGCGGCGTCAGGCCTTGACGCGGACGTCCTCGCGGAGCTTCGCGGTCAGCTCCGAGGACGCCTTCAGGTCGGCCGGCTTGCCGGCCAGCGCGTCGGCCAGTTCGACGTGGATGGCGACTCCGATGGTGCTGTGGTCGCCCCAGATGCAGATCGGCACGCTCATCTCCCCGGGGCCCTCCCCCGAGTCGTCCTTGATCGTCGTCGCCTGGCACTTGAGGACGGCCCCGTCGAGGGCGAACGCCTCCGGTGAGCCCACCAGTTCACCGGTGTCCGCGGAGGCCTCCTTCTTGATCTCGACGAACATCCCGTCGACGACCTTCTCGGGGTCCTCGATCTCGCCGTAGACGCCCATGAAGTTGAGCACCTTCATGGCCAGCGGGTTGGACTCGTCCCCGGCCTGGTACCCCGAGTGCACGTCCTTGGCGTTCGTGACGCCGTGCTTCTCGGCGTCCTTCAGGTCGTCGAAGCCTCCGCTGTCGGCGTCGTCGGACTGCCGGTAGTCGGTGAGCACCGTCTGCGGCGTGATCAGCTTGTGCGGGCCGTCGTCCGCGATGTCCGAGCCGGGGCTGCCGGAGAGGACGAAGTACGCGCCGACCGCGACGGCCGCGACGACCGCGACCGCGCCGACGACCAGGCCGGTCCTGTTCCTGCCGCCGCCGGGAGCCGGCGGCTGCGGGACGCCGTAGGGGGCCTGGCCGTACGGGGGCTGCTGGCCGTAACCGGGCTGCGGCGGCACCCCCTGGGGCGCCTGCTGCGGGTAGCCGTAGCCCTGCTGCGGTGCGGGCGGCTGCCGGGGGTAGCCGTATCCGGGCTGCGGCGCCTGCGGCTGCCCGCCGTACGGGCCGGGCTGCGGCGCCTGCGGCTGCCCGCCGTACGGGCCGGGCTGCTGCGGGGGCTGCCCGCCGTAGGGGCCCGGCTGCTGGGGCTGCCCGCCGTACGGGCCCGGCTGGTTGTGACTCATCCCTGGGGTTCCCCTCCGGATACCTGTGCGTCCCGGCCATCCTGACGCAGACACACCAAGCCGACGGGGGCAGGGTGCCGACCGTTACAAAGGAATCGGGTTTCGGGACGGGCCCGTGACACCTCTAAACTGAGCCCCGTGACCGAGAACACTCAGCAGCAGCCGCCAGCGCCCACCACCGAACTGCCGACCCAGTACGTGCCGGCCGAGGTAGAGGGGACGCTGTACGAGCGCTGGGTGGACAAGGGGTACTTCACCGCGGACGCCAAGAGCGACAAGCCCGCCTACACCATCGTCATCCCCCCGCCGAACGTCACCGGCTCGCTCCACCTGGGCCACGCCTTCCAGCACACGCTCATGGACGCCCTCACGCGCCGCAAGCGCATGCAGGGCCACGAGGCGCTGTGGCTGCCCGGCATGGACCACGCCGGCATCGCCACCCAGAACAAGGTCGAGCAGCAGCTCGCCGAGGAGGGCAAGTCCCGCCACGACCTGGGCCGCGAGGAGTTCGTCGAGCGGGTCTGGCGGTGGAAGGAGGAGTACGGCGGGCGGATCCTCGGCCAGATGCGCCGCCTCGGCGACGGCGTCGACTGGTCCCGCGAGCGGTTCACCATGGACGAGGGGCTCTCCCGCGCCGTCCAGACCATCTTCAAGAAGCTCTACGACGACGAGCTGATCTACCGCGCCGAGCGCATCATCAACTGGTGCCCGCGCTGCCTGACCGCCATCTCGGACATCGAGGTGGAGTACCAGGACGACGCCGGTGAACTGGTCTCCATCCGCTACGGCGAGGGCGAGGACTCCGTCGTCGTCGCCACCACGCGCGCGGAGACCATGCTCGGCGACACCGCGGTCGCCGTCCACCCGGACGACGAGCGCTACCGCCACCTGGTCGGCAAGCAGATCAAGCTGCCGCTCACCGACCGCACCATCCCGGTCGTCGCCGACACCCACGTCGACCCCGAGTTCGGCACCGGCGCCGTCAAGGTGACCCCCGCCCACGACCCGAACGACTTCGCGATCGGCCGGCGCCACGGCCTCCCCGCCATGACGATCATGGACGAGCACGGTGTCATCACCGTCCACGGCCCGTTCCTCGGCCTGGACCGCTTCGAGGCCCGCTCGGCGGTCGTCGGCGCCCTGCGCGAGCAGGGCCGCATCGTCGCCGAGAAGCGCCCCTACATGCACTCCGTCGGGCACTGCTCCCGCTGCAAGACCACCGTCGAGCCCCGGCTCTCCCTGCAGTGGTGGGTCAAGGTCGGCCCGCTCGCCCGGGCCGCCGGGGACGCCGTCCGCGACGGCCGCGTCACCATCCACCCGGCCGACATGTCGAAGCGCTACTTCGACTGGGTCGACCACATGAACGACTGGTGCATCTCGCGCCAGCTGTGGTGGGGCCACCGCATCCCGATCTGGTACGGCCCGGACGGCGAGATCGTCTGCGTCGGCCCCGACGAGCAGCCGCCCGCCGGCGAGGGCTGGACCCAGGACACCGACGTCCTCGACACCTGGTTCTCCTCCGGCCTGTGGCCGTTCTCCACCCTCGGCTGGCCCGAGCGGACCCCGGACCTGGAGAAGTTCTACTCCACCGACGTCCTGCTGACCGGCCACGACATCATCTTCTTCTGGGTCGCCCGGATGATGATGTTCGGCCTGTACGCGATGGACGGCCAGGTCCCGTTCAGGACCATCGCCCTGACCGGCCTGGTCCGCGACGAGCGCGGCAAGAAGATGTCGAAGTCGTTCGGCAACGTCGTCGACCCGCTCGACTGGATGGACACCTACGGCTCCGACGCCGTCCGCTTCACCCTCGCCAAGGGCGCCAACCCGGGCACCGACGTCCCCATCGGCGAGGACTGGGTCCAGGCGTCCCGCAACTTCGCCAACAAGATCTGGAACGCCACCCGGTTCGCGATGATGAACGGCGCCACGGTCGAGGGCGAACTGCCCCCGGCCGAGAAGCTGTCCGCCGCCGACCGCTGGATCCTGTCCCGGCTGAACAAGACGGTCGCCCAGGTCGACGCCCACTACGACGACTTCCAGTTCGCCAAGCTCAGCGAGGCCCTCTACCACTTCGCGTGGGACGAGGTCTTCGACTGGTACGTCGAACTGTCGAAGACCACGTTCATGGCGGGCGGCGAGGGCGCTCAGGTCTCCGGCCGGGTCCTCGGCGAGGTCCTCGACGTCCTGATGCGGCTGCTGCACCCGGTGATGCCGTTCGTCACCGAGACGTTGTGGACCACGCTGACCGGCCGCGAGTCCGTCGTCATCGCCGACTGGCCGGCCGACAGCGGCTTCCGCGACGAGGCCGCCGAGGCCGAGATCGAGAACCTCCAGCAGGTCGTCACCGAGGTCCGCCGCTTCCGCGCCGACCAGGGCCTCCAGCCCGGCCAGCGCGTCCCGGCCCGCCTCACCCTCGACGGTACGGCCCTCGCCGCACACGAGGCCGCCATCCGCCAGCTGCTGCGCCTGCAGCCGGAGGGCGACTCCTTCACGGCGACGGCGACGCTGCCCGTCGCGGGCGCCGAGGTGGCCCTGGACCTGTCCGGCACCATCGACGTCACCGCGGAGCGCAAGCGCCTCACCAAGGACCTCGCGGCGGCCGAGAAGGAGCGCGGGCAGGCCCAGGCCAAGCTCGGCAACGAGGCCTTCCTGGCCAAGGCACCCGAACCGGTCGTCGAGAAGATCCGCACCCGCCTCGCCAAGGCGGACGAGGACATCGCCCGGATCCAGAGCCAGCTGGACAAGCTGCCCCGGCCGTAACGCGTCCGTCGGCGGTACCGGGGCCGGGCCACGACCCGGCCCCGGCACCGCCGCACGCAAGCTGCGGCGCGCACGGGGCGACCGGGGCGGGCCGTACCTCGCGGGCACACGGGAGCGATGTGCGCACGGGCACGCTCCCGCGCGGCGCCCCCGCGGCAGCCGTGCGCCCGCTCGCCTGCCGCCCGTCGGTCGCCCACCGCCCGCCTGCCGCCTGCCGTCCGTCGGTCGCCCACCGCCCGCCTGCCGCCTGCCGCCCGAGGGTCGCCTGCCGTCCGTCGGTTGCCTGCCGTCCGCGGGTCGCCTGCCGTCCGTCGGTTGCCTGCCGTCCGCGGGTCGCCTGCCGTCCGTCGGTTGCCTGCCGTCCGCGGGTCGCCTGCCGTCCGTCGGTCGCCTGCCGCCCGAGGGTCGCCCACCGTCCGTCGGTCGCCCACCGTCCGCCTGCCGCCTGCCGCCTGCCGCCTGCCGCCTGCCGCCTGCCGTCCGTCGGCCGCCTGCCGTCCGCGGGTCGCCTGCCGCCCGCGGGTCGCCCTCCGGGCCGGCCGCTCGCTCCGCTCACGGCGCCCCGCCCACCCGCGTACGAGAGCCCCGGCTCCGGGCGGAGCTCGTGCACGGGTCGAGCCGACGCGCCCGCCGCCGGCCCGGCTCCGTAGACTGGCTCCGTGAGCGACCCCACCCACGACCAGCCCGACCCCCTCGACACGTTCGACGAGATCATCTCGGCCGAGACCGAACGCGACCCCGACCTCGCGGTGATCGAGGCCGGCAGCCGCACCCTGCGCACCCAGGGCGGACCTCCGCAGGCGGACGTCCCCGGGCGGCCCGACGACCCCGAGGTCGACCAGGCCCTGCGCGAGGTCGAGACGGAGCTCGCCACCCGCTGGGGCGAGACCAAGCTGGAGCCCTCCGTCAGCCGCATCGCCGCGCTGATGGACGTCCTGGGCGAGCCGCAGCGGTCGTACCCGTCGATCCACATCACCGGGACCAACGGCAAGACGTCGACGGCCCGGATGATCGAGGCCCTGCTCGGCGCGTTCGAACTGCGCACCGGCCGCTACACCTCGCCGCACGTGCAGTCGATCACCGAGCGCATCAGCCTCGACGGCGCGCCGGCCTCCGCCGAGCGGTTCGTGGAGACGTACCGCGACATCAGGCCGTACGTCGAGATGGTCGACGCCCAGCAGGAGTTCCGGCTCTCCTTCTTCGAGGTGCTCACCGGCATGGCCTACGCCGCCTTCGCGGACGCGCCGGTCGACGTGGCCGTCGTCGAGGTCGGCATGGGCGGCTCCTGGGACGCCACCAACGTCATCGACGCGGACGTCGCCGTCGTCACCCCCATCGACCTCGACCACACCGACCGGCTGGGCGGGACCCCCGCCGAGATCGCGGTCGAGAAGGCCGGCGTCATCAAGAGCGGCGCCACCGTGATCATGGCGCAGCAGCCGGTGGACGCGGCCCAGGTGCTCCTGAAGAAGGCCGTCGAGGCCGACGCCACCGTCGCCCGGGAGGGCCTGGAGTTCGGGGTCGTCGCCCGGCAGGTCGCCGTCGGCGGCCAGCTCGTCACGCTGCGCGGGCTCGGTGGCGAGTACCCCGAGCTGTACCTGCCGCTGCACGGCGCCCACCAGGCGCACAACGCCGCCGTGGCGCTCGCCGCGGTCGAGGCGTTCTTCGGCGTCGGGGCGCAGCGGGCCGAGCCGCTGGACGTCGACACCGTGCGCAAGGCGTTCGCGGCCGTGTCCACGCCGGGCCGGATGGAGGTGGTGCGGCGCTCGCCGACCGTCGTGCTGGACGCCGCCCACAACCCCGCCGGTGCCCGCGTGACCGCCGACGCGGTCGGGGAGGCCTTCGACTTCAGCCGCCTGATCGGCGTCGTCGGCACCAGTGGCGACAAGAACGTGCGCGGGCTGCTGGAGGCCTTCGAGCCGATCTTCGCGGAGGTCGTCGTCACCCAGAACTCCAGCCACCGCGCGATGGACGCCGACGAACTGGCCGCGATCGCCGTGGAGGTCTTCGGCGACGAGCGCGTCCAGGTCGAGCCGCGGCTGCCCGACGCTCTGGAGGCCGCGATCACGCTGGCCGAGGAGGAGGGCGAGTTCGCCGGCGGCGGCGTGCTGGTCACCGGATCCGTCATCACGGTGGGCGAGGCCCGCCTGCTCCTGGGGAAGGGCTGAACCCTCCGATGCGTACGCTGTGCTCCTCGACCCTGATCAGCGAGTTCTTCGTGATCGGCTTCGCCGCGCTCGTCGCGATGAAGGACCCGGATCTGTCCATGGGGACGGTCTGGACGGTCAGCGGCATCGCCATGGCCTTCTGCCTGCTGCTGTGCGGCCTGGTGACCCGGCCGGGCGGCGTCGCGCTCGGCTGGACGCTGCAGCTCGGCCTGATCGCGTCCGGGCTCGTGGTGCCGATGATGTTCGTGCTGGGCGCGATGTTCGCCGCGCTGTGGTGGGCATCGGTGCACTTCGGCCGGAAGGTCGACGAGGCGAAGGCCCGTTTCGCGGCGGAGGCCGAGGCCCGGTAGGGGAGTTGCCGGCGCTTCCGGCGCTTCCGGTGCTTCCAGCGCTTGCGGTGCTTCCGGTGCTTCCAGCGCTTCCGGTGCCTGCGCTGCTTCCCGTGCGTCCGGTGCCTCCCGGGCTTCGTGTCGCCGTGCCTGCTGTGTGCCGGCGCTCCCTCGCGCGCGGGGCACGACCGGTCTTCCGTGCCGGGGGCACGACCGGTCACGGTCCCCGCTGCCCCGGGGGCGCCCTCCCGGCGGTCCGGGTGCCGCCCGCTCGGCCCCACCCGGTAGCCTCGGCCCCATCGCACAGTCCCTGGCCTGCAAGGAGCCGAACACCATGACCCAGCGCACCCTCGTCCTGCTGAAGCCGGACGCCGTCCGCCGCTCGCTGACGGGTGAGATCATCGGCCGCATCGAGCGCAAGGCGGGCTGGCGGATCACGGCACTGGAGCTGCGGACCCTGGAGCGCGCCACCCTGGAACAGCACTACGCGGAGCACGTGGGCCGCCCCTTCTACGAGCCGCTGGTCGAGTTCATGCTGTCCGGCCCGGTCGTCGCGATGATCGTCGAGGGGGAGCGGGTCATCGAGGGCGTGCGGCAGCTGGCCGGCCCGACCGACCCCGTCGCCGCCGCGCCCGGCTCGATCCGCGGCGACTACGGTGTGATCGTCCGCGAGAACCTCATCCACGCCTCCGACTCCGAGGAGTCCGCCGAACGCGAGGTCAAGATCTTCTTCCCCGGGCGCGCCTGACCGCGTACTCTTCGCCGCAAGCCGCTCGAAAAGTCCGGGGCATGCTCCGGACTTTTCTGGCATGGGGGCGGCGATCGAGGGAACGTGAGTCCCCGAACGCCCGTCTCCAGAAGCGAACCCGCACATCATCTGCTGACAATGGCAAAGACCCTCACACGGGGTCCGCGAAGGCCCGTCTACGATGGAGCCTCCGCGTCACAGCACCCACCGCGCCAACCTGAAAAGCCCTCAAAAGCTCGTGGGAAGGCCAGACGAATCCTGATGGGGAACTCAATGTCGTTCATCGGCCGTGACATGGCTGTCGACCTCGGGACCGCCAACACGCTGGTGTACGTCAGGGGTCGCGGGATCGTACTCAACGAGCCGTCCGTCGTCGCGATCAACACCAACACCGGTGGCATCCTCGCGGTCGGCGCCGAAGCGAAGAAGATGATCGGGCGGACCCCCGGCAACATCGTGGCCGTGCGTCCACTGAAGGACGGCGTGATCGCCGACTTCGAGATCACCGAGCGGATGCTGCGCTACTTCATCCTGAAGATCCACAAGCGCCGGTATCTGGCCCGTCCGCGAGTCGTCGTCTGTGTGCCCTCCGGCATCACGGGCGTCGAGCGCCGTGCCGTCATCGAGGCGTCGTCCCAGGCCGGCGCCCGCCAGGTGCACATCATCGAGGAGCCCATGGCCGCGGCCATCGGCTCCGGCCTGCCGGTCCACGAGGCCACGGGCAACATGGTGGTGGACATCGGCGGCGGCACCACGGAGGTCGCGGTCATCTCCCTCGGCGGCATCGTCACCGCCCAGTCCATCCGCGTCGCGGGCGACGAACTGGACAACGCGATCATCCAGCACATCAAGAAGGAGTACTCCCTCCTGCTGGGTGAGCGCACGGCCGAACAGATCAAGATCACGATCGGCTCGGCGTACGACCTCGACACCGACGAGCACACCGAAATCCGCGGCCGGGACCTCGTCTCCGGGCTGCCCAAGACCGTCGTCATCTCCGCCGCCGAAGTGCGCAAGGCGATCGAGGAACCCGTCAACGCCATCGTCGACGCCGTGAAGACGACCCTGGACAAGTGCCCGCCCGAGCTGTCCGGCGACATCATGGACCGCGGCATCGTGCTGACCGGCGGCGGAGCCCTGCTGCGCGGCCTCGACGAGCGGCTGCGCCGGGAGACCGGCATGCCCATCCACATCGCCGAGGACCCGCTGGACAGCGTGGCGCTCGGCTCCGGCAAGTGCGTGGAGGAGTTCGAGGCGCTCCAGCAGGTCCTGGACGCCCAGCCGCGCAGATGACGTAACTCTTCGATTCCGCCGTACGAGATGACCTGCTCTCGTACGGCGGATCGTTGATATAGAGGCATAAGCTGCCACAAAACGAGTGCCCCGGAACCCTCCGGGGCTCCCCGAACTCCGAGAACTCCGATCGAAGAAGGGCACGGCCGCCGCACGTGAGGGACACACGAGAGAGCCGGCTGCTCCTGGTGCTGCTGGTCGCCATCGCGTTCGCGCTGATCACGGTGGACATCCGCGGTGGAGAGGACTCGCCGGTCGACGGTGCCCGCCAGGCCGCGGCCTCCGTCTTCGGCCCGATCGAGAACGGCGTCGCCTCGGCCGTCGACCCGGTCGGCAACGCCGTCGCCGCCATCCGCGACTCCGGCGAGCGGCACGACCGCATCGCCCGGCTGGAGACGGAGAACGCCGCGCTCAAGGCCCGGCTCGGCAGCGACGACCGCAACCGAAGCCGCCTCAAGCAGCTCGACCGGATGCTGAAGGTCGCCGGCGAGGGCCAGTACGGCATCAAGGGCGCCCAGGTCATCGCCATAGGAGCGGCCCAGGGATTCTCCTGGACCATCACCATCGACGTCGGTGCCCACGACGGCATCCAGCGCGACATGACGGTGCTCAACGGCGACGGCCTCGTCGGCCGCGTCACCACCGTCGGCCCCGACGCCTCCACCGTGCTGCTCGCCAACGACCCCGACTTCACCGTCGGCACCCGCATGGAGGGCAGCGACGAACTCGGCTTCGCCTCCGGCCAGGGCGACCGCCCGCTGCGGGTCGAACTGCTCAACGGCAAGGCCGACATCAAGAAGGGCGACCGCCTGGTGACGTTCGGCTCCCAGGCCGACCGGCCGTTCGTGCCCGGCGTCCCGGTCGGCGTCGTCTCCCGCGTCGACCCCTCCGGCGGCGACCTCACCCGCACCCTGTACGTCACCCCGTTCGTCGGCTTCTCCAAGCTCGACATCGTCGGCGTCGTCGTCCGGGCCCCGGGGAAGGACCCGCGCGACACCGTGCTCCCGGCCAAGCCGAAGCCCACCCCGACGCCGACCGTGACGGTCACCGTCACCCCGTCCGCACCCGTCGGCGGCCCGTTCCAGCAAGAGCAGCAGTAGGGGAGCCGAACTCGATGCGCTTCAACCGGATTCTGCTGGCCACCACCCTCGTCGTCGTCGCCCTGGTCCTCCAGGTGAGCGTGCTCGCCCGGCTGCACCTGCCCGGCGCCGTGCCCGACCTGGTACTGCTCACCGTGCTCGGCCTCGCCCTGGTCTACGGCCATGTCGGCGGCGCCCTCGTGGGCTTCGGTGCCGGACTCCTCGCCGACCTCGCCCCGCCCGCCGACCACGCGGCCGGCCGCTACGCGCTCGTGCTGTGCGTCATCGGCTACCTCGCCGGACTCGTCAGGCCGGAGAACGGCCGGCTGAAGTCGGCCACCGCCCCGCTGGCCGTGGTGGCCGTCGCCGCGGTCGGCACCACCCTGCTGTACGCCCTCGTCGGCGCCCTCGTCGGCGACACGGCCGCCCGCCATGTGGGCCTGCCCGGACTGCTCTTCACGGCCGCCGTGTACGACCTGCTGCTCGCGCCGTTCGTGGTGCCCGGGGTGATGGCGCTGGCCCGCCGCGCCGACCACGACCCGCTCACCGAGGCGGGCTCGGCCGCCAAGTCCTCGGACATCTCCTCCGGCTGGCTCTCCTCCGGCACCGGGCTGCGCATCGGCGGACAGCGCGGCGGTATCGGGCTGAAGGTGAAGGCGGCCCGCGCGCGCACGGCGCGTGCCGGGCGCATCAAGGGGGTCAAACGGCTGTGAGCACGGCAGAGTTCACCCGTTCGGGCGAGGCGGCACGGAACCGGCGGGCGTCGGCCCTTCGTTCCTCACTCGTACACACGGCGGGAGCCGTCCGCAGGGCGAAGGCCATGCCCGGGGCGGAGGCCGCGAGTGCGGCGCGAGCCGTCCGCACGACGGCATCCACGGCCATCGGCTGAAAGGGGGAGGCAGCAGTGACCAACATTCCCGAGACCGGGCGGACCCCACGCGTCCAGACCAGGCTCGTCGTGATCCAGATCCTCGTCCTCTCCCTGCTCGGCACGCTCGGCGGCCGGCTCTGGTACCTCCAGATCCGTGAGGGCGAGGCCTACGCCAAGGAGGCCTCCGGCAACCACGTCCAGCAGGTCGTCCAGCCCGCCGTGCGCGGGTCGATCCTGGACGCGCGCGGCGTGCCCCTCGCGGACAACGAGACCCGGCTGGTCGTCTCCGCCTCCCGCACCGACCTGCTGAAGATGCGCGACGACGGCGACGCCGTCCTCACCAAACTCGCCGGTGTGCTCGGTATGGAGCCCAAGGAGGTCAAGGAGAAGGTCCGGCTCTGCGACGCCGAGACCCCCCAGCCCTGCTGGAACGGCTCGCCCTACCAGCCCATCCCCATCACCGACGAGGCCACCCCGCGCCAGGCCCTCCAGATCCGCGAGCGGGCCGAGGACTTCCCCGGCATCACCGCCGAGCCGCAGGCCGTACGCCGCTACCCGGCACCCGGCAAGGCCAACACCGGGCAGGTGCTCGGCTACCTCTCCCCGGTCACCGACGAGGAGATCCAGAAGGCCAAGGACACCGACTCCCCCTTCCTGCGCTCCGACCAGGTCGGCCGCTCCGGCCTGGAGCGGGAGTACGACAAGGAACTCCGCGGCAAGGCCGGCGTCACCCGCTACGAGGTCGACAACCTCGGCCGCGTCATCGGCCGGGCCGAGTCCGACCCGGCGCAGCCCGGCTCCCACCTGGTCACCAGCATCGACGCCCGCGTGCAGCGCGTCGCGGAGTACGAGCTGAACGAGGCCATGAAGACGGCACGCCAGCAGTGGGACCGCAACACCCAGGAGCGCTACAAGGCCGACGCGGGCGCCGTCGTCGTGATGGAGGCCAGAACCGGCCGGATCGTCGCCATGGCCTCCAACCCGACCTACGACCCCAACGCCTGGGTCGGCGGCATCTCCTCCAAGGACTACGCCGCGCTCACCGGCAAGGACTCCAACTACCCCCTGCTGAACCGCGCCATCCAGGGCCAGGCCGCCCCCGGCTCGATCTTCAAGGTGGTCTCCTCGGCCGCCGCCGTCCGCGCCGGATACGACTTCAACGGCCGCTACGACTGCTCCAGCGCGTACAACGTCGGCGGCCAGGTCTTCAAGAACTTCGAGTCGCAGAACCACGGCCCCATCAGCATCGGCCGCGCCCTGGAGGTCTCCTGCGACACCGTCTACTACCGCCTCGCGCACGCGCAGTGGCAGAAGGACGGTGGCATCAACCCGAAGAAGAAGCCCAACGACTGGTTCTTCAAGACCGCGCACCAGTTCGGCCTCGGCGACGAGACCGGCATCGACCTGCCCAACGAGGTCACCGGCCGGGTCCCCGACCGCGAATGGAAGCAGCGGTTCTGGGAGGCCAACAAGGACGCCTGGTGCAAGAGCGGCAAGAAGGACGGCGACTACGTCGAGCGGATCGCCTACGAGAACTGCCTCGAAGGCAACAAGATGCGCGCCGGTGACGAGATCAACTACTCCATCGGCCAGGGCGACACCCTGGTGACGCCGATCCAGATGGCGACGATCTACGCGGCCATCTCCAACGGCGGCACGCTCTACGACCCGACCATCGGCAAGGCCGTGATCAGCGCCGACGGCAAGGACATCACCCCCATCAAGCCCAGCGCGCACGGCAAGCTCCCCGTGGACCGGGCCACCCTGAGCCAGATGGACGAGGCCCTCGCGGGCGTCGCCACCCGCGGTACGGCCGCCTGGCGGTTCGGCGGCTGGCCGCAGGACGAGATCGAGATGCACGCCAAGACCGGTACCGCCGAGGTCTACGGCAAGCAGACCACCTCCTGGTTCGCCACGTACACCAGGGACTACGCGATCGTCATGACGATCTCCCAGGGCGGTACCGGCTCCGGTGCCTCCGGCCCCGCCGTCCGCAACATCTACGACGCCCTGTACGGCGTCGCCGACGACGGAGCCGTCAGCAGCAAGGACGCCCTGCTGCCGACCCCGCAGAAGACCCTGCCGAAGATCCGCAAGGACGGCTCGATCTCCGCGCCGAAACTGTCCAAGGACCCGGCGAAGGACCAGCAGGCCTTCCAGCAGGGCACCGTCGAGACGGCCGACGGCGCCGTCGTCGGCCCCGACGGGACCACGACCGGCCCGGCTGCCGACCCGCAGCAGGACGCCGGGGCCACCGTGCCGTCCCCCGAGGCCGACAACCGCGAGACACGGCGCAGGCGGCGCACCCGCCGCCCCGGCCGGAGGAAGTGCACATGACCGGCGCCAACAGCTTCCAGGTCTCCGGCTACGGCCCCGAACGGGCCGGCTGGACGCGCCTGCTCGCCCGCGACTCGCTCGCCCGCAGGCTGGACTGGCCGATACTCACGGCCGCGCTCGCCCTGTCGTTCATCGGCTCGCTGCTGGTCTTCTCGGCGACCCGCAACCGCACCGAGATCAACCAGGGCGACCCCTACTACTTCCTCATCCGGCACCTCATGAACACCGGCATCGGCTTCGCCCTGATGGCCGGCACCGTCTGGCTCGGCCACCGCACCCTGCGCACGGCCGTGCCCCTGCTGTACGGCGCCTCGGTGTTCCTCATCCTGCTGGTGCTCACCCCGCTGGGCTCCACGGTCAACGGCGCACACTCCTGGATCGTGCTCGGCGGCGGCTTCTCCCTCCAGCCCTCGGAGTTCGTGAAGATCACGATCATCCTGGGCATGGCGATGCTGCTCGCGGCCAGAGTGGACGCCGGTGACAAGCCCTACCCGGACCACCGGACCGTGCTCCAGGCGCTGGGCCTGGCGGCCGTGCCGATGCTGATCGTGCTGCTGATGCCCGACCTCGGCTCGGTCATGGTCATGGTCATCATCGTGCTGGGCGTGCTGCTGGCCTCCGGCGCCTCCAACCGCTGGGTGTTCGGCCTGCTCGGCACCGGTGTGCTCGGCGCGCTGGCCGTCTGGCAACTGGGCGTCCTCGACGAGTACCAGATCAACCGCTTCGCCGCCTTCGCCAACCCCGACCTCGACCCCTCGGGCGTCGGCTACAACACCAACCAGGCCCGCATCGCCATCGGCTCCGGCGGCCTCACCGGCTCCGGCCTGTTCGAGGGCTCGCAGACCACCGGCCAGTTCGTGCCCGAGCAGCAGACCGACTTCGTCTTCACGGTCGCGGGCGAGGAACTCGGCTTCGTCGGCGGCGGCCTGATCATCCTGTTGCTCGGTGTGGTGCTGTGGCGGGCCTGCCGCATCGCCCGCGAGACCAGCGAGCTCTACGGCACGATCGTCGCCGCGGGCATTGTCGCCTGGTTCGCCTTCCAGGCCTTCGAGAACATCGGGATGACACTCGGGATCATGCCGGTCACCGGCCTGCCCCTGCCGTTCGTGTCGTACGGAGGGTCGTCGATGTTCGCCGTGTGGGTCGCGGTCGGCCTGCTGCAGTCCATCCGGGTGCAACGGCCCCTGTCGGCGTAGCCGTCCGCTTTCCCGCTGTTTCCCTGATGTTCGTTGACGCTTCTTGCCCTGTTGTCCTGGCCTGTCGGCCACTAGATTCAGTGCATGGCGGACACGAAGCGCGAGATCGAGCGGAAGTACGAATCCGACGACAGCGGCCTGCCCGACCTGACCGGCGTCGCCGGAGTCGCGGCCGTGGTGGACAAGGGTGTCGCGCACCTGGACGCCACCTACTACGACACGGCGGACCAGCGGCTGGCCGCCGACGCCATCACCCTGCGCCGGCGCACCGGAGGCTCCGACGCGGGCTGGCACCTCAAGTTCCCCGTCGCACCCGGCGTGCGCGACGAGATCAGCGCCCCGCTCTCCGACACCCTGCCCCGCGCCCTCGCCGGACTGCTGCGCTCACGGGTGCGGGACGCCGCGCTGGAACCCGTCGTCCGGCTGCGCTCCGACCGCGACGTGCGCGAGCTGACCGACGCCGAGGGGAGGCTGCTGGCCGAGGTCAGCGTCGACGCGGTGCGCGCCGAGCGGCTCACCCCGGGCGGCGGCCTGGCCCAGTGGACCGAGATCGAGGTGGAACTCGCCGACGACGTGGACCCGGCCTTCCTCGACGCGGTCGAGGAGCGGCTGGGCAAGGCGGGCGTACGACCGTCCTCGTCGGCGTCCAAGCTGGCCCGCGCCCTCGCCGAGACCGCCCGGCCCGACGAGACACCGGAGCGCGGAGACGCCGGGACCGGGAGCGGGAGGGACGGGAAGGCAAAGGAGAAGGCAAAGGAGAAGGCAAAGGCAAAGGGCAAGGACAAGGACAAGGACAAGACGAAGCGGCGGAAGGCGAGGAAGGAGGCGAAGGCCGGGAGCGGCGAGGCCGGGAAGGCCGGGGGCACCGGGAAAGCCGGGAAGGCCGGGAAGGCCGGGAAGGCCGCGGCATCCGGAAGGGCGACGACGGCCGGGAAGCCCGCCGGAGGCACCGCGGCCACGCCGTCGGGTGTCGCCGCCGGCGTCGCCGAGGGGGCCGTCGGCGGGGGCGGCGGCACACCGGGACCCGCGGACAGCGCGGGCGACCACGTCCTCGCGTACGTCCGCGCCCAGCGCGACGCGATCGTCGCGTACGACCCGGCCGTACGCCGTGATCTGGAGGACTCCGTGCACAGCATGCGCGTCGCCACCCGGCGCATGCGCAGCGCCTTCCGCTCCTTCGGGGGGATCCTCGACCGTTCGGTGACGGACCCGGTCGGCGAGGAGCTGAAGTGGCTCGCCGGGGAGCTCGGCGTCGACCGCGACCGGGAGGTCCTCACCGAGCGGATCACCGCCGCTCTCGACGACCTGCCCCGCACACTGCTCACCGGACCCGTGCGCGGCCGGCTGCGCACCTGGACGCACGCCCGGCGCGGGGGATCACGGCGGCGGCTGATCGCCGTCCTGGACGGCAGGCGCTACCTGCGGCTCCTCGACACGCTGGACGCGCTGATCGCCGACCCGCCGCTCTTGAAGGCGGCCACCAGCGCTCCGGAGAAGGCCGTCCGCAAGGCCGTGCGCAAGGACCTGCGGAAGCTGTCCCGCCGTGTCGAGCACGCCCTGGAGCTGGCCCCCGGCCACGAGCGCGACCTCGCCCTGCACGAGGCCCGCAAGAAGGCCAAGCGCACCCGGTACGCGGCCGAGGCGGGGGTGCCCGCGCTCGGGGACCCGGCCGCCGGGCTGGTGAAGTCGATGAAGTCCCTCCAGAACCTCCTCGGCGACCACCAGGACAGCGTCATGACCCGGGCCGCGCTGCGCGAGCTCGCCGCGCAGGCCCAGGCGGCGCAGGAGAGCTCCTTCACCTACGGCGTGCTGTACGGGCGGGAGGAGCTGCGGGCGGCCCGGGACGAGGAGGCGCTGCCGGAGCAGTGGGCCGCGATCACCTCGGGGACCGGCGTCTGAGCGTGCGGGGCGGCCCGACGGGCGCGTTAGTCTTGAGGGTCACCCCCTGTCCGTTCCGTCCAGCCCCATGAAGGTTCGCGAGATGCCTGCCGAAACCGCTGCGGCCGCCGAATCCGTGTTTCCGCAGCTCGAAGCGCTGCTCCCGCATGTGCAGAAGCCGATCCAGTACGTCGGAGGAGAGCTCAACTCCACGGTCAAGCCGTGGGAGTCCTGCGACGTCCGCTGGGCGCTGATGTACCCCGACGCGTACGAGGTCGGCCTGCCCAACCAGGGCGTCATGATCCTCTACGAGGTCCTCAACGAGCAGGAGGGCGTCCTCGCCGAGCGCACCTACAGCGTGTGGCCGGACCTGGAGGCGCTCATGCGCGAGCACGGGGTGCCGCAGTTCACCGTGGACAGCCACCGGCCGGTCGGCGCCTTCGACGTGTTCGGCCTCAGCTTCTCCACCGAGCTCGGCTACACGAACATGCTCGCCGCACTGGACCTGGCGGGCATCCCGCTGGAGTCCCGGGATCGCGGGCTGGACGACCCGATCGTGCTCGCCGGCGGCCACGCCGCGTTCAACCCGGAGCCGATCGCCGACTTCGTCGACGCGGTCGTCATCGGCGACGGTGAGCAGGCCGTCCTCGACATGACCGGCATCATCCGCGCCTGGAAGGCGGAGGGCCGCCCCGGCGGCCGCGAGGAGGTGCTGCTGCGGCTGGCGAAGACCGGCTCGGTGTACATCCCGGCGTTCTACGACGTGGAGTACCTGCCCGACGGCCGGATCGGCCGCGTCGTCCCGAACCGCAGCGGCGTGCCGTGGCGCGTGTCGAAGCACACGGTCATGGACCTCGACGAGTGGCCCTATCCGAAGCAGCCGCTGGTCCCGCTGGCCGAGACGGTCCACGAGCGGATGTCGGTGGAGATCTTCCGCGGCTGCACCCGCGGCTGCCGCTTCTGCCAGGCGGGCATGATCACCCGTCCGGTGCGGGAACGCTCGATCACCGGCATCGGCGAGATGGTCGACCGCGGTCTGAAGGCGACCGGCTTCGAGGAGGTCGGCCTGCTGTCGCTGTCCTCCGCGGACCACTCCGAGATCGGCGACGTGGCCAAGGGACTCGCGGACCGCTACGAGAAGGACAAGATCGGCCTCTCGCTGCCCTCCACCCGCGTGGACGCCTTCAACGTCGACCTGGCGAACGAGCTGACCCGCAACGGCCGCCGCTCCGGCCTGACCTTCGCCCCCGAGGGCGGCTCCGAGCGCATGCGCAAGGTCATCAACAAGATGGTCTCGGAAGAGGACCTGATCCGCACCGTCGCCACCGCCTACGGCAACGGCTGGCGCCAGGTGAAGCTGTACTTCATGTGCGGCCTGCCCACCGAGACCGACGACGACGTGCTCCAGATCGCCGACATGGCCACGCGCGTCATCCAGAAGGGCCGCGAGGTCTCCAAGTCGAACGACATCCGCTGCACGGTGTCCATCGGCGGCTTCGTGCCCAAGCCGCACACCCCCTTCCAGTGGGCGCCCCAGCTCTCCGCCGAGGAGACCGACGCCCGCCTGGAGAAGCTCCGCGACAAGATCCGCGGCGACAGGAAGTACGGCCGCTCCATCGGCTTCCGCTACCACGACGGCAAGCCCGGCATCGTCGAGGGCCTCCTCTCCCGCGGCGACCGCCGCGTGGGCGCCGTCATCCGCGCGGTCTACGAGGACGGCGGCCGCTTCGACGGCTGGCGCGAGCACTTCTCCTACGACCGCTGGATGAACTGCGCCGACAAGGCACTCACCCCCTTCGGCGTCGACGTCGCCTGGTACACCACCCGCGAGCGCGCCTACGAGGAGGTCCTCCCCTGGGACCACCTCGACTCCGGCCTCGACAAGGACTGGCTCTGGGAGGACTGGCAGGACGCCCTCGACGAAACAGAGGTCGAGGACTGCCGCTGGACCCCGTGCTTCGACTGCGGGGTCTGTCCTGCCATGGACACGGCGATTCAGATCGGCCCGACCGGCAAGAAGCTGCTCCCGCTGACGGTCAAGCAGGACGCCGGGGCTGGCAGCGGACACACTCACTGACGAGAGCGGCGAGGCGTCGCGGCGCCTCGCGCGTGCCCTGCGGGAGCCGGCGAGGCGGAAGCGGCAGCCGTCCCGCGAGCGCCGGGTGCCGAGCACGGCCGGCGGGGAGCGTGCGCGCGCCGCCGCCGCGGCCGCCCGCCCGGGGTCCGCGACCGTCCACGCGGAGGTGCAGTGGATCCGGGGGCTGCCGGTCCCGACGGCAGCGCACGAGGTGCTGCCGTCGCCCGAGTGGCCCCTTTCCGCTCGCACGGCTTCCGGCGGATTCCTAGCGTGGCCGTACGCGCTGCGTAGGAGGTAGCCATGCCGGAACGCGAGCCACCTGCGGACAGTTCCCGGTGGGAGAGCAGGGGAGACGGCTCCCTTCCTCCTGGGCAGCCGCAGCCCCCTGCCGCGCCGCCGCGGAAGAGCCGGCCGAGTCGTGGCTGTCTGTGGGGGTGCGTCGGAGCTCTGGCCGCGGTGATCGTCATCGTCGTGGTTGTGGTGCTTGTCGTTGCAGGGGGCGGCGGCGACGAGAGCACGACACCGGCGCCCAGCAGCACCACGCCGCGTGACACGCCGCGGAACGCGACGACCTCGCAGGAGCCGCAGGGCGAGCGAGCGGACCTCATCAGCTTCCAGCTGGACGATCGTTCACAGGCCGGGATCACCAACATCTGGATCGTTTGGACGATCAAGAACAGCAGCAGCGAGAAGTCCGACTACTCATGGGACTGGGAGGCTGTCGACGCCGACGGAACCCGACTGGCGAACGGGAGTCAGCTGGAGACCGACGTACAACCCGGCCAGACGGCCCAGGGCGAGTACCCCACGACGCTCAAGACCATGCAAGGCGTCACACTCAACATCACCAGCTTCAACCGGACCGCCAGCTTCTGAGTAGGTCGGCGGTGGCTGGGTCGGCAACCGACGAGGATCGCCGACGGGTTCGGGATCACGCCACGAGGTCATGGCGGATCACTCGCCGATCCCGATGCGGCCGGAACTGCACGACGTCGGCCGCCGAAGCACCCTTCGAGCGGCAACGTCGAAGAAGCTCAGTGACTTCCCAGATCGGCTCAGGACGCCGATCTGACTCCTTTAGCATTGAACGAGATTTGGAGTCTGGCTGCATGCTTGGGGAGTTGCAGCGTGTCGCTAGTGTGAGAGCCGTTCCTTCTTTACGCTCGTGGCATGCCGACAGCGCATGACGTAAAGGAAATCGCGAAAAACTCCGCCCTAGTACTGTCTTTGCTTGTCAATACCATTGCGTTCTCTTTCAGTGCGTACGTAGATTTCATCGATTATGGCAGGCATACGGTCATTTCTGCAACCCTGCGATTCGTGATCGCTGTACTCAGTGTCGCGGCTCTCTTCAGAGTGGCGACTCGACTGTTAGGGCTTGCGCAGCCTGGGCAGCTGGTTTTGCCGGGATTGGGGAAACGAGACCTTTGGGCCGACCCCCTCGTTCTGGCCGCTGAAGCGGCCGCCCTTCCTATGTTGTTCATTCCTATCTGGATTGAACTAAAAAGCCCTTCCACGGAGTGGAGGCCTGACGGGATGCTGTTGGCGTCCGCCTGTGTGGGTTTCCTGTTCGCGGTCGGATTGCTGGTTCGGGCGCTAGTGATGGGGCGTGTGGGATTCGGGTGGATTGCCGTGGGGTCACTCCTGCCCGTGCTGGGGTTCCTGCAGTTCGCATATACTGCGTTCTACAAGCCTGCCAATGAGCGTCCCCGTGTAGATGTTTCAACAAATGTTGAAAGAGTGGATTCAGTGAACGGTGTCGCTCGCTTGAAAGGTGTCGTCACACTGAAGAACAACGGCGAGTCCTCTGCTCAGGTTCTTCGGGCTGTTTATGTGGTGACTGAGCATCGGATCGGGTCGCCGGTCGACATGGCGCGGAGTCAGGCGCGAGATGTCCTGGATCTGTCAGGCAAGGATAGGCGGCACCCTGGTCGCTTCGTTGCGCTTCTGACGACCGATGACATTCTCGCTTCTGGAGACAGTCTGGGTCCGGGAGAGAGTCTATCTCGTTCATTTGTCTTCGATGCGCGAGAGCATCGGCAGGATCTGGTTCGACTGACTGCGTATATCTCCATGGTCACCCCGGGTGGCGACTCCAAGCTTGCGCACTGCAGGGCGAAATCCTCTCTCAACTCCTGCTCGCGGCGAGATTTTCCTCCTGAAAGTTGGATCAGGAGTAAGCTTGATGATGGTCCATTTGCGCAGACGGTATTGAAGCTCGACATGTTGCCGAAAGAAGCCCCCTATCTGGAAACGAAATACGGGTCGCGGCAAGGGGCGTCGAGTCATGGCGTCGAAATCGAATCAGTCGATCCTCTGGTTCGTGACGAATTCAGACAAGTGATCGCTGAATACCGTCTAGATCCGTAGGACGGCTGGCCCGATGAGCCTCTGTCGTCCTGGGGTGCGAGTGCAACGGGCGGGCCCGCCGGGGCGTTCGGGATGCCGTGGCGACGCGGATGGCGGAGGGTGGAGGCGGGGGCCGGCGGCGTAGCGGGGCTGTTCCGTCCGGCGGACGAGCACGTCGTCGACCGGCGTCACCGGCGTACGGCGCTCCGCCCGGGCCGGGCGGTCGCGCGGCCACGCCGGCCCGTTCCGCGACGGACACGGAAGGACCACGTCACATGTCGAGCGCACCGGTGATGCACCTGCCCCTCGTCGACGACTGCGCGGCCGAGAACTGCGCCTACAACACCGAGCACACCTGCCATGCCGCGGCCATCACGGTCGGGGACGTCCGCAGCGCCGTCTGCGACACGTACGTGAGCACGGACATGGCGGGCGGCGAGCCGTCCGTCACCGGCCGTGTGGGCGCCTGCAAGATGGCCGACTGCCGGCACAACGTCGGCCTGGAGTGCCACGCGTCGGCGATCACCGTGGGATTCCACGAGAACGAGATCGACTGCCTCTCCTACTCCCCGGCCTGACCACCAAGCCCCACGCCCCAGGCCCCGGGCCCCACGCCCCACGCCCCGCGCGCCACCGCCTCGTTCCCGGCGCGAGCCCTGGCACGGGCCCGTCGGCGTGGGCCGTGGCCCTGCCGCTGCGCCCTCGCCGGGCTGCCGCCGGTGGTGGCCGCCAAGGAGCGGCGGGGCCGTGACTGCTTCGCAACGCGGGGCGGTGATCCGCAGGGGCGGGAGACGCGTCCTTGGGGGTATGGAACCGCAGAAGCCGTCGCCCGAGCCTCCTCGCGGGGCGGAGGGGTGCCTGGTCACCGCCGTCCGCCTGCCCGTGCGGATCGTCGTGCTCGTCCTGGTCGTTCCCGTGCGCATGGCCTGGGACGTCCTGGTCGCGGCGGGACGGCTGCTGAACGACGCCGTGCTGCGGCCTCTGGGCCGGGCGCTGCTGTGGGCCGGGCGGGCCGTGTTCGTCCTGCCGCTGGCCGCCCTGTGGCGGTACGTGCTGGCGCCGTCCGGGCACGCCCTCGGCTGGGTGCTGCGCCGGCTCGGCGCCGGACTCGCCCGGCTCGGGCGGGTGCTCGTCGCCGTGCCGGCCGGGTGGCTGTACCGGACCGTGCTGGTGCCGTCCGGGCACGTCGTCGCCCGGGCGGTGCGTGGTGCCGGTGCGGTCCTCGCCCGGGCGGTGCGTGGTGCCGGAGCGGTCCTCGCCCGGGCGGTGCGCGGTGTCGCCGCGGTCCTCGCCCGGGCGCTGCGGGGGACGGCCGCCGCACTCGGCCGGCTCTGCGCGCGGCTGCTCGTGCCGGCCGGGCGCGGGGCGCTGTACCTCGTGGCGGCGGTGCTCGCCGTCGTCGTCCTCGTCGTGCGATACCTCGTCGTGGTGCCCGCCGGGTGGTTGTACCGCCGGGTGCTCACGCCGCTGGGGCACGTGACCGCCTGGTGCGCCCGCGGCCTGTGGCGGGTGCTCGTCACGGCCGCCACGGCGACCGGGGCCGCCCTGTACTGGACCGCGCGGGTGCTGGTCGCGCTGCCGCTGGCCGCCCTGTGGCGGCACGTGCTGGTGCCGGCGGGCCGCCTGCTCGCGGTCGTGGCGCGGGAGACGGGCGAGGCGCTCGGGCACGCCTGGCGGGTGGCGGGCTACCTGTCGCGCGCCGTCGGCCGGTTCCTCGCCGCCGCCTTCCGGAGGATCGTCGTCGAGCCCGTGCGCTGGGTGTACCGGACGGTCCTCACACCCGTCGGGCACGCCGTCCGCGACATCGTGCTGCGCCCTGCCGCCGAGGCCGCGCGCACCGTGGGCAGGGTGACCCGGCAGACCCTCGCGGTGGCGTGGGAAACCGCCGGGCAGGCCCTCGCGGCGGCACGGGAAGCCGCCCGGCAGGCCCGCGCAGACGTCCGCCGGGTGCTCTTCGGAGAGCCCCGGCAGAGGGTGGAAGAGGTCCGGCGGGAACCCGAGGCCCGCGAGGCACGTACTCTAGGTAGCAGTACGACCGTTCTCACGAAGGACTAGGACACTGGGCAAGCGACAGCCCGAAGGCCCGCCGCCGGCACCCGCGGTGCAGCGCATCCGACTGCGTTACACCAAGCGCGGCCGCCTGAGGTTCACCAGCCACCGCGACTTCCAGCGCGCGTTCGAGCGTGCGCTGCGCCGCGCCGAGGTCCCGATGGCCTACTCGGCCGGTTTCACGCCGCATCCCAAGGTGTCCTACGCCAATGCCGCACCCACCGGCACGGGCAGTGAGGCGGAGTATCTGGAGATCGCGCTCGCCGAAGCGCGCGACCCGGAGACACTGCGCGCCCTCCTCGACGCGTCGCTGCCCCCCGGGCTCGACGTGACCGAGGCGGTCGAGGCCCGTACCCCGGGGCTCGCCGACCGGCTCACCGCCTCCGTGTGGGAGCTGCGCCTGGACGGCGTGGACCCGGCGGACGCGAGTCGTGCGGTGGCCGCCTTCAACGGCGCCGAGACCGTCGAGGTCGAGCGGATGACGAAGAACGGCATCCGCGTCTTCGACGCCCGCCCCGCGGTAGTCGCCCTGGACAGCGCGGCGGAGACCGCGCCGGAGACCGGCGGGGACCGCTCGGAAACGCATCGTTCGCCGGCTGATAGGCCGAGCGACCGGCCCTGTGCGATACTGCGGCTGGTTGTTCGGCACGTGACGCCTGCCGTGCGACCCGACGACGTCCTGTCCGGTCTTCGCGCCGTGGCCGACCTGGCGCCGCCGGTCCCCGCAGCGGTGACCAGGCTGGCGCAGGGGCTGTTCGATGAAGAGACCGGCACGGTGACCGACCCGCTCGCGCCCGACCGCGAGGCAGCAGCGGCCCATCCGGCCGCGGCGACTGCCGCCGCGAAGGAGCCTGCGTAGGGAAGTCCCGCGAAGGGACGGACGTCGAAGCGCCGCCCTCGTACTCGGGAGCCACCTGGGTCGGGCAGCGCACCCACCAGAAGACTTTCGCCAGGCCGTAAGCGACAAGGCGTACGGAACCGGCGAGACAGGACACAGAGAGCTCCCGTGCGGCGCCCGCGCCCCGGACGGCGGCACACGCGCACCGCGCGAGCCGCGGACGTCACCGGCATTCGCCGGACCTCGGCGCGGCGCCCGGGAGCCTGACGGGAGACAAGCCCGCATGCTCGAACCGACTGAGCCCGTCGAGGGTTCCGAACCGAACACCCCCAGCGACACCCTGCCGCCGCGTCGTCGGCGCCGTGCCGCTTCCCGACCGGCGGGCCCGCCCGCCGCGACCGCCGACACGCCCGAGGAGATCGTGGCGCCCGTGGACCCGGCCGACCCCACCGAGGCGGAGCCGGACGCCGGGGCCGAGCCCGAGCCCGTCGCCCGGCAGGCTGCGGAGCCCGAGGAGGCGTCCGCGCCGCGTACGCGGCGTCGTGCCGCCCGTCGGGCGTCCGCGCCCGCCGGTGCCCCGCAGGCCGCGGAAGCCGCGGAGGTCGTGGTGGCCGCCGCACCGGACTCCGCCGGGACCGAGGCGGCCGAGCCGGTGGCCGAGGCGGAGACCGCGACGGTGGAGACCGCGACGGTGGAGAGCGCGACGGCGGAGGCCGCCGCGCCGCGTACGCGGCGTCGTGCCGCCCGTCGGGCGTCCGCACCGGCCGGTGCTCCGCAGGCCGCCGACGCCGCCGAGGCCCCGGCACCCGCCGAGGCCCCCGAGCCCGTCGCCCGGCAGGCTGCGGAGCCCGAGGAGGCGTCCGCGCCGCGTACGCGGCGTCGTGCCGCCCGTCGGGCGTCCGCGCCCGCCGGTGCCCCGCAGGCAGCCGAGGCCGCGGAGGCGGCCGAGACCGTGACGGCCCCCGAGACGCCCGCCACCGAGGCCGGGACCGAGACCGCCCCGGCCGCGGAGGAGGACGCCGCACCGCGCCGTGCGCGTCGCCGCGCCACCCGTCGCGTCGCGGCTCCGGCCGCTTCCGCCGAGACCGCGCAGGCCGGGCAGGACGCCGGGACCGAGCAGGCCCCGGAGGCGCCGCAGGCGCCCCAGCCCGCCGGAACCGACCGGCCGGCCGAGCCCGCCGCGGCCGAGCCCGCGCCGGAGGACACGGCCGCGCCGCGCCGCCGCCGCAGGGCCGTCCGCAAGGCGGCGGCCGGCTTCTCCGAGCCCGCCGCCCGGGCCGCCGCACCCGCCGAGCCCGCCGCCGAGGAGAGCGCCGCACCCCAGCCGTCGCGCCGCCGTCCGGCGCGCCCCGCGGTCGCGGTGTTCCAGGCGCCGGTGTTCGCCGAGCCGAAGTTCCAGACGCCCGAGCGCGCCGCGGCCGAGGCCGCCGCGTCCGCCGCGGAGGAGACCACCGGGGACAGCGAGAGCACGGAGCCCGAGGAGGTCGCCGAGGAGCAGGCCGCGCCGCGCCGCCGGCGCCGCCGCCGCGCCGCCGACGGGGACGGTGAGCCCGCCCGGCCGGCGGAGCCGGCCGCGCCCGCCGCCGAGGAGGACGCGGAGGACGAGACCTCCGCCGAGGACGCCGCGGACGGCGACGACGACTCCGAGGAGACCGGCTCGCGCCGTCGCCGCCGTCGCGGCGGCCGCCGTCGCCGTCGCGGCGACTCCGCCGACGCCGACTCCGCCGACGTCGAGTCCGCCGACGCCGGTGACACCGAGGAGTCCGCCGCCGAGCAGGCCGCGCAGGACGCCGAGGACACCGCCGAGCAGGAGGAAGAGGACGCCGAGGACGAGCAGGCCGACGAGGCCGGCGGCTCCAGCGCCTCCAGCCGTCGGCGCCGTCGGCGCCGCCGCCGCGCCGGGGACGGCTCCTCCGCCGCCGAGTCCGGCGAGGGCGATCCCGAGCGCACCGTCGTCAAGGTCCGTGAGCCCCGCAAGGCCGCCGAGCCGTCCGACGAGGTGCAGTCCATCAAGGGCTCCACCCGCCTGGAGGCCAAGAAGCAGCGCCGCCGCGAAGGCCGCGAGCAGGGCCGCCGCCGCGTCCCGATCATCACCGAGGCCGAGTTCCTCGCCCGGCGCGAGGCCGTGGAGCGTGTGATGGTCGTCCGCCAGCACGGCGACCGCACCCAGATCGGCGTCCTCGAGGACAACGTGCTCGTCGAGCACTACGTCAACAAGGAGCAGTCGACCTCGTACGTCGGCAACGTCTACCTCGGCAAGGTGCAGAACGTGCTGCCGTCGATGGAGGCCGCCTTCATCGACATCGGCAAGGGCCGCAACGCCGTCCTGTACGCCGGCGAGGTCAACTTCGAGGCGCTCGGCCTGTCCAACGGGCCGCGCCGCATCGAGTCCGCGCTGAAGTCCGGCCAGTCCGTGCTCGTCCAGGTCACCAAGGACCCCATCGGGCACAAGGGCGCGCGCCTGACCAGCCAGGTCTCCCTGCCGGGCCGCTACCTCGTGTACGTCCCCGAGGGCTCCATGACCGGCATCAGCCGCAAGCTGCCGGACACCGAGCGGTCCCGGCTGAAGACCATCCTCAAGAAGATCGTCCCCGAGGACGCGGGCGTCATCGTGCGCACCGCCGCCGAGGGCGCCAGCGAGGACGAGCTGCGCCGCGACGTCGAACGGCTCCAGTCGCAGTGGGAGGACATCCGCAAGAAGGCCAAGAGCGGCAACGCCCCGACGCTGCTCTACGGCGAGCCGGACATGACCGTCCGGGTCGTGCGGGACATCTTCAACGAGGACTTCTCCAAGGTCGTCGTCAGCGGTGACGACGCCTGGCAGACCATCCACGGCTACGTCTCGCATGTCGCGCCCGACCTGGCCGACCGGCTGTCCAGGTGGACCTCCGAGGTCGACGTCTTCGCGACGTACCGGATCGACGAGCAGCTCGCCAAGGCGCTGGACCGCAAGGTGTGGCTGCCCAGCGGCGGCTCCCTGGTGATCGACAAGACCGAGGCCATGGTCGTCGTCGACGTGAACACCGGCAAGTTCACCGGCCAGGGCGGCAACCTTGAGGAGACCGTCACCAGGAACAACCTGGAGGCGGCCGAGGAGATCGTGCGCCAGCTGCGGCTGCGCGACCTCGGCGGCATCGTGGTCATCGACTTCATCGACATGGTCCTGGAGTCCAACCGCGACCTGGTGCTGCGCCGCCTGCTGGAGTGCCTCGGCCGGGACCGTACGAAGCACCAGGTGGCCGAGGTGACCTCGCTGGGCCTGGTCCAGATGACCCGCAAGCGGGTCGGCCAGGGGCTGCTGGAGTCGTTCTCGGAGACCTGCGTCCACTGCAACGGGCGCGGTGTCATCGTGCACATGGAGCAGGCCACGGCGGCCGGGGGCGGCGGCAAGCGCCGCAAGCGCGCCCGCGCCGGTGCCGCCGACCACGAGCACGAGGCCGTGGCCGCGGAGCAGCCGGCGGTGACCGCCGAGCAGGAGGCGGAGAGCGAGGCCGAGACGCCCGTGGAGACGGTTCCGGCCGCCGCCGTGGCCTCCGCCGCGGAGCCGGCGGCGGACACGTTCGCGCCGGACGAGGAGCTGTACAGCAGCGTCGCCGAGGCGGAGGCCGCGGCCTCCCGCGGCCGTTCGCGGCGGCGCACCGGCCGGCGCGCCTCGGCTCCGGCCGGTGCGCCCCGGGCGGAGACCGCGCCCCGGTCCGGAGCCGGTCAGCGGCGTGCGGCCGAGACGGCCTCGCCGTCCGCTGTGTCCGCGCCGTCCACGGCCGAGGACGTGACCGTCGCCGAAGAGGTGGAGCGCCCGGTGCAGCCGGAGTCCGCCGCACAGGTGCAGGCCGAGCCGGCCGCCGTGGAGGACCCGGTCCTGCACGCGGCGTCCCCGGCCGCTCCGGTGGCCGAGGAGGCCGCTCCCCAGGGCCGCACCAGGCGCCGTGCCACCCGCAAGGTGTCCGCGCCGGCCGGATCGCCCGAGGGCGCCGAGGCCGCCGTGGTGACGGTCGCCGAGCCGGCGGCACCGGACGCTCCCCAGGAGGCGGCACCGGTGGCCGCCGAAGCACCGGCCGAGGCACCTGCCGAGGACGCCGCTCCGGCTCGTCCGCGGCGCCGAGCCGTGCGCAAGGCCACCGCGCCGACCACGTCCGAGGACACGGCCGTCGTGGTCGTTCCCGCGGCGGAGGTCCCGGCGGGTGAGGCCCCGGCGGGTGAGGCCCCGGCGGGCGAGGCCCCCGCGGCCGAAGCCGCCGGTGAGACCGCACCGGCCGCCGGATCCGCCGAGTCCGCCGAGTCCGCCGAGTCCGCCGAGGCTTCGGCGGAGGCCGCTCCGGCCAAGAAGGCGGCGGCGCGCAAGACGGCCAAGAAGGCCACCGCGAAGAAGGCCGCCACCAAGAAGACGGCGGCCACGAAGAAGACCGCCGCCAAGAAGACGACGGCCAAGAAGGCGGCGAAGAGCGCGACCGCCAAGACGGCAGCGAAGAAGACCGCGTCGAAGAAGACCGTTGCGGCGCAGCCGACGCTGCCCACCGTGACGGCCTCCACCGACGAGGACTGAGCCGCCGCCCGGCCGGGCCCCCGGCCGGTCCGGGCAACCGGTCCGGGCAACCGGTCCGGGCGGACACCCCCGCGGTGCCCGCCCGGACCGGCCGCTGTCCGCGGCCGCCTCCCCGGCGCCCGGACCGCTGATGCCGGGCCGCGATACCCGTCCCGTCCCGGCCCGTCCCGGCCCGTCCCGGCCCGTCCCGGCCCGTCCCGTCCCGTCCCGGCCCGTGGTCGGTACGGGCCCTCGTCGCGCGGCGCCGCCGGGGCCGCGACGTGCCCCTGCGGAGGCGGCGCGGGGCGCTCCGCCGTGACGGGCGCGCGGTGGCGTGACCGAGCGCACGCGCGGGGGGACCGGCCCGGTTTGACCCTCCAGGCCGCCGCCCCGTAACCTTGACCGTCGGCGTGTCCACTGAACACGCCTACATCCCCGTAAACCTCTCCTCCCGAGCCGCCCCGAGCTGCACGGCGGCAGGGAGAGGTCGCCCGTGCTCCGTGCCGGGCGGCTGGCCTTCGGGGGTGCCGTTTCCGAGCGAGAGAGAGATCCGCGTGTACGCCATCGTGCGCAGCGGCGGTCGCCAGCACAAGGTTGCTGTCGGCGACGTCGTCGAGGTTGACAAGATTTCCACTGCCAAGGTTGGCGACACGGTCGAGCTCTCGACCCTGCTCGTTGTCGACGGCGACTCCGTGACCAGCGACCCGTGGGTGCTGGCCGGCATCAAGGTCCAGGCCGAGGTCGTGGACCACCACAAGGGCCAGAAGATCGACATTCTGCGCTACAAGAACAAGACGGGCTACCGCCGTCGCCAGGGTCACCGTCAGCAGTACACGGCGATCAAGGTCACGTCCATCCCGACGGCCGCGAAGTAAAGAGGGACTGAGCAATGGCACACAAGAAGGGCGCATCGTCCACCCGGAACGGCCGCGACTCCAACGCCCAGCGCCTCGGCGTCAAGCGCTTCGGCGGTCAGGTCGTCAGCGCGGGCGAGATCCTGGTCCGCCAGCGCGGCACCCACTTCCACCCGGGCGCCGGCGTCGGCCGTGGCGGCGACGACACGCTGTTCGCCCTGCAGGCCGGTGCGGTGGAGTTCGGCAGCCACCGCGGCCGCAAGGTCGTGAACATCGTCCCGGTCGCCTGACCGGAACACTCTCGCGAGGCGGACCTCACTTCCCGGTCGGGAAGGCGGGTCCGCCTTTCGCGTGTTAAGCAGTAGACCATCGCGTACGTATCTGGAGGCACCGAACCATGACCACCTTCGTGGACCGCGTCGAACTGCATGTCGCCGCGGGTAGCGGAGGTCACGGCTGTGCCTCCGTACACCGCGAGAAGTTCAAGCCGCTCGGCGGCCCGGACGGCGGCAACGGAGGGCGGGGCGGCGACGTCATCCTGACGGTCGACCAGTCGGTGACCACCCTGCTCGACTACCACCACTCCCCGCACCGCAAGGCCACGAACGGCAAGCCCGGCGAGGGCGGCAACCGGTCCGGCAAGGACGGCCAGGACCTGGTCCTTCCGGTACCGGACGGCACGGTCGTGCTCGACAGGGCGGGCCACGTCCTGGCCGACCTGGTGGGGCACGGGACCTCGTACATCGCCGCGCAGGGCGGCCGGGGCGGGCTCGGCAACGCGGCCCTGGCCTCCGCACGCCGCAAGGCGCCCGGTTTCGCGCTGCTCGGTGAGCCCGGCGACCTGCAAGACGTCGTGCTGGAGCTCAAGACCGTCGCCGACGTGGCTCTGGTGGGGTACCCGAGCGCGGGCAAGTCCTCGCTGATCTCCGTGCTCAGCGCGGCCAAGCCGAAGATCGCCGACTACCCGTTCACCACGCTGGTGCCGAACCTCGGTGTGGTGACCGCCGGCAGCACCGTCTACACCATCGCCGACGTCCCCGGCCTCATCCCGGGCGCCAGCCAGGGCAAGGGGCTGGGCCTGGAGTTCCTGCGGCACGTGGAGCGCTGCTCGGTGCTCGTGCACGTCCTGGACACGGCGACGCTGGAGTCGGACCGCGACCCGCTCTCCGACCTCGACGTCATCGAGGCGGAGCTGCGGCAGTACGGCGGCCTGGACGACCGGCCCCGCATGGTCGTGCTGAACAAGATCGACGTGCCGGACGGCAAGGACCTCGCCGAGATGGTGCGGCCCGACCTGGAGGCGCGCGGCTTCCGGGTCTTCGAGGTGTCGGCGGTGGCGCACCTCGGCCTGAAGGAGCTGTCCTTCGCGCTGGCCGAGCTGGTCGCCGGGGCGCGTGCCGCCAGGCCGCAGGAGGAGGCGACCCGGGTCGTCATCCGGCCCAAGGCCGTGGACGACGCGGGCTTCACCGTCGTACGCGAGGACGTGGGCGGCGAGCCGCTGTTCCGGGTGCGCGGCGAGAAGCCCGAACGCTGGGTCCGCCAGACCGACTTCAACAACGACGAGGCCGTCGGCTATCTCGCCGACCGGCTCAACCGCCTCGGTGTCGAGGAGGAGCTGATGAAGGCCGGAGCCCGGACGGGCGACGGCGTGGCCATCGGCCCCGAGGACAACGCGGTCGTCTTCGACTGGGAGCCCACCGTCATGGCCGGTGCGGAGATGCTGGGACGGCGCGGTGAGGACCACCGCTTCGACGCGCAGCGCCCGGCCGCCCAGCGACGCCGGGACAAGCAGGCCGAACGCGACGACTCCCAGCGCGAGTTCGACGACTTCGAGCCCTTCTAGGGCGTGTTTCGAAAGTCCCGCCTGCCTGGCGGCGTCTGGCACGCACGCTCGCCGCGTTGTCGGGCTCGCCCCGGTACATCCAGTATCGGGGCGACCCTCCGCCTTGCGATCGCACGCACCAGACGCCGCCAGGCCTGCCCTTCGGGCAGACGACGCTACTTTCGAAACACGCCCTAGGGTGCAGAGCCCCGTCCCGGACCCCGGCGGCCCGTGCCGCCTTCCCCGGCCTCCGGCCGCGGGGCGCCCCCTCGGTTCCCTTGCCGAGGGGGCGCTTTGCCGCCCGCGCCTGCGGCCCTGCCGGCCTGATGCCCGTGCCGAGCGGCCGGGCGGGCGAGCGGCCGGGCAGCAGGGAGGCCGGGCGGGCGAGCGACCGAGCGGTCGTGCGGGCGAGCGGCCGGGTGGGCGAGCGGCCGGGTGGGCGCGTGGCCGCGGAATGTCGGTCAGGCACCGGGGCCGTGGCGATTCGGGCCGCATCGCCCCGCCGATTCGGAAGGCCGAAGCCGTACCGTTCCGCGGCGGACGCCGTTACGGAAGCAGCGGGGGAGCTCGGCGGATAGTGACGGCGGAGGTGAATTCGGGCCGCCCCGGTATTCGGAGAACGGGTGGAGCCCTTCCTCCCGGGGCGTGAAGACCTGCCCCTGCGTGCGGGGACGCGGCCGGTGTACGGAGTACCCGAAAGAGAGGCGACGGCCGCGGGCGGCCGGATCGCCGCCCGCGGCCGTGGTGGCCGCCGACGCGGGAAAGCCCCAGGTGGGGCGGCTGAAACGGAAGGGTTCGCAGGGGGGAGTTCCGCGTTCCGCGACGGCTCTATCACGTCACGTAATCGAACATTTGCTGTGGGGCAACTCACGGCAATTCGACGGAACGCACGGTCTTCGCAATCGTCGGACGGGCCGGGTGAATGACAGGTTGCGGACGCATATGCTGTGAAGGTCGTCCGCCTTGCACCGCGGTGACGGACAGTGGGACGATTTCTCGGCTCCCAGCCCTCCCGAGGTAGGTCATCTGTGTCTCAGCACGTAGCCAAGCCCCGTACCACCGCAGTGATCCTGGCCGGTGGCACCGGTCAGCGGGTGGGTCTGTCGATCCCCAAGCAGCTGCTGAAGATCGCCGGCAAGGCAGTCATCGAACACACCCTGACCTCCTTCGAGAAGGCCGATTCGATCGACGACGTCATCGTGCTGATGGCGCCCGGCTACGTGCCCGACATCGAGAAGATCGTCACCCGGGCCGGGTTCAGGAAGGTCCGCCGGGTCATCGAGGGCGGCACCACCCGCAACGAGACGACCGAGCGCGCCATCGACGCCCTGAGCGAGGGACTGGCCGAGGGCGAGGACCTCAACGTCCTGTTCCACGACGCGGTACGCCCGCTGCTGTCGCAGCGCGTCATCGACGACTGCGTCGCGGCGCTGGAGCGGTACCAGGCCGTCGACGTGGCCATCCCGTCCGCGGACACCATCATCGTGACCCGTACGCACGGCGAGGACGGGGAGTTCATCACCGAGATCCCGGACCGCTCGCGGCTGCGTCGCGGGCAGACCCCGCAGGCCTTCAAGCTGTCCACGATCCGGCACGCCTACGAGATCGCCGCGGGCGACCCGCACTTCCAGGCCACCGACGACTGCTCCGTCGTACTGAAGTACCTGCCGGACGTCCCGATCCACGTCGTCGCGGGCGACGAGTACAACATGAAGGTCACCCAGCCGGTCGACGTCTTCATCGCCGACAAGCTGTTCCAGCTCGGTTCCACCGCCGCGCCGGCGCAGAACGGCGAGGAGGACTACCGCGCGCTGCTCACCGGCCGGACCGTCGTCGTCTTCGGCGGCTCGTACGGGATCGGGAGCGACATCGCCAAGCTCGCCGAGTCCTACGGCGCCACCGTGTACGCGCTCGGCCGCTCCACCACCGGCACCCACGTGGAGAACCCCGAGGACGTCGACGGGGCGCTGTCCCGGGCCCACGCCGAGACCGGGCGGGTCGACTACGTCGTCAACACCGCGGGCGTGCTGCGCATCGGCCGGCTCGCCGAGACCGACAACGCCACCATCCAGGAGGCGCTGAAGGTCAACTACCTCGCCCCCGTGCAGATCGCCCGATCCGCGTACAGGTACCTCGCCGAGACCAAGGGCCAGCTGCTGCTGTACACCTCCAGCAGCTACACCCGCGGCCGCGCCGAGTACAGCCTGTACTCCTCGGCCAAGGCCGCCATGGTGAACCTCACCCAGGCCCTCGCGGACGAGTGGGTGGCCGAAGGCGTCCGCGTGAACTGCATCAACCCGGAGCGGACCGCCACGCCGATGCGCACCAAGGCCTTCGGGCGGGAACCGGAGGGCAGTCTGCTCTCCTCCGAGGCCGTCGCCCGCACCTCGCTCGACGTGCTGCTCTCCGAGCTGACCGGGCACGTCATCGACGTACGGCAGCAGGATCCGACGGCGTCCGCGGGCCGGGCCTCCGGCTTCGAGCAGGCGCTGGCCAGCGTGCTGGACCGGCAGGACGGCATGGCATAATCGCGTTCAAATAGCCTTCTGCTATTCAGGCCTCTGTGAATGTCCGCTCGGGGAGCATTCACAGAGGCCTGAATACGTAAAATTAAGAAAAATGTCACGTGATGTTCTTCTGACTTTTGCGGGCGGGTGGCTGAGGTCGACGATTGCAGGACTCTTCACCATCGGTATCCCATAGAGCAGGTTTTCCGTGATATCCACCGCTATTCGCGTCGCCCGGGTCGGCAGCGCGGCCGAACTGGCCGCCGCCGCCCTGCTGACGCTGGGCTTCCCGGCACTGCTGGTGGCCGCGCTCGTCCCGAGCGTGCCCGCTTTCGTGACCGCGGCCGCCGTGACGTACGCGGCGGACCACTATCTGCACCACAAGGGCAGCTATCTGATCAGCCGCCTCAGCAAGGTGCGCGCGGGCGTCTCCATCCGCTTCCTGGTCAGGCAACTGCTGCTGGTGCTGCTGCTCGCCCGGATGGGTCTCTCGGAGAGCGCCGTCTTCTACAGCGCCGTCGCCTGCTTCGCGACGTTCTTCGGCCTCCAGGCCCCGCACGGCGCACTGATCACCCTGATCCGCAACCGGCGCCGCCTGCCCGTCGTCACCCGCAACATCGACCTCGCCGCGCGCATCCGCATCCCCGACGCCCCGCCGCGCGCACTGCTGCACCGCCCCACCGAGAAGATGCTCCACCTCGACCTGTTCGCGGTCACCGGGATACTGCTCACCACGATCACCGACTCCGACCTGTACGGCTTCGTCGGCATCGCCCTCACCCTCGCCCTCGGCACCGCCTACGTCCTCGCCCTCGCCCCGTACGTGCGCGGCGACCGCATCCCGCCCAGCGCCGAGCAGGTGCTGGCCGCCGTGGACGACTGGCTCCGCTCCCACCGGCCCGAGACGCTGCTCTACTTCTCCGGCTCCAAGGACTCCGCCTACCAGGTCAACATGTGGCTGGAGACCATGGAGCAGCTGGACTCCACCCCGCTGATCATCCTGCGCGAGCGCCCGATACTGGAGCGGCTGGCGCCCACCACCGTGCCCGTCCTGTGCGTGCCCGGCGGAGTGCACCTGATGAACCTGGACCTCTCCACGGTGCGGGTCGCGCTCTACGCGGCGAACGTCGGCAAGAACATCCACCTGCTGCGCGTTCCCACCATGAAGCACGTGTTCGTCGGCCACGGCGACAGCGACAAGATCGCCAGCGTCAACCCCTTCAGCAAGGTCTACGACGAGGTGTGGACCGCGGGGCGGGCCGGCCGCGACCGGTACGCCATCGCCGACGTCGGTGTGCGCGACGAGGACATCGTCGAGGTCGGCCGCCCCCAGCTGGCGTCCATCCGGACCCGGCAGGGGACGGGGCCGGCGGACCCGGGCGACGGCGCGGGCCCCGGCCGCGAGGACGGACGCGAAGCCGGCCGCGAGGGCGGCGGCCCCGACGGCTGCGTTGGTTCCGGTGGTTCCGGTGGTTCTGGCGGTTCCGGTGGCTCGGGTGACTCCGGTGGTGCCGGAGCCGCCGGCGACCTCGGCGGCTTCGGCGGCGAGGGCGGGCGCTGTCCCACCGTCCTGTACGCGCCCACCTGGGAGGGCTGGGACGACAACCCCGGCAACACCTCGCTCGTGCTGGCCGGCGAGAACATCGTCGACGCGCTCGTACAGGCCGACCCGCCCGTCCGCGTGCTCTACAAGCCGCACCCCTTCACCGGCACGGTCAGCGCCCAGGCCAAGGCCGCCCACCTGCGGATCACCGCACGCGTCGAGCAGGCGGCCGCCCGGCGCGCCGCCGCGGCGACCGCCGCGGGCGTCGGTGCCGATCCGGACGCCCTGGCCCGCGCCCGGGAGGAGCTCGCCCGGATCGAGGCACGGCTCACCGAGCTGACCGGCGACACCGAGTCCCGCGACGAGGCCGAGGCCACCCGGGACGGCCTCGTCGACGTCGGCCGGCACCAGGAGATCGCCCGGCTGCGCGCCGAGTGGAACGAGGCGTACTGGCGCTCGTTCCCCCACTGGGAGCACCGCGTCGTCACCGGCGCCGAGCCTCACCTGTACGACTGCTTCAACGTCTCCGACGCGCTGGTCTCCGACATCTCGTCCGTCGTCTCCGACTTCATCGCCAGTGGCAAGCCCTACGCCGTGACGGACTCCGCCGCCCTGGGCGCGGACGAGTTCAAGCGGCAGAACACGGCCGTACGGGCCGCGGTGATCCTCACCAACGACGCCACGGAACTGGGCGGACTGCTGGACGCCGTCCGCGACCCGGCCACGGACCCGCTGGCCGCCGAGCGCGACGCCCTCAAGCGCTATCTGCTCGGGCCGGACGAGCCCAGGTCCATCGACCGGTTCAACGCGGCCGTCGCGGACCTCGCGCTGAAGGCGGACACCCGGAACCTGGGGCAGTCGGCGCGGGCCGCGGCCGAGGAGAGCGGTGCTCCCGCCGAGATGGCCGACGTCGTCACCGTCCGCCGCCGCCCCAGGCCGGAGGGACCCGCCCCGCGGTGAACCGCGCACGGCGGTGCCCCCTACCTTCTTCGCAGAGCCAGGTTCGGGCTCGTGGCCTCCGGGGCCCGGTCCGAGCAGCGGTCCGGCTCGCGGGCCCGACCCGGAGCGCCGGGCCCGCGGGTGCCGTGGCAGCGGGGCGGCGGCCGGAGCGACCGGGGTACCCGGGTGCCCGGGTGCCCGTGGCGGCGAGAGCGTGCCCGGCGGGTGGGGTTCCGGGCGGTGGAACGGGCGCGCGTGACGCGCCCCCTTCGCGTACATTGCGGGCGGGCCGTGGTGCGCGGGTCACGACGGCCGGACCTCAAGAGGGCCGCGACCGGCGGGCCGTCCGGGCGGCCCGTCCGCCCGGAGCGGTACGCGTCGATGTGAGGGGATGGAGCAGCAGGTGGCAGGGGCAAGGCAGGGCGTGCGCGAGGCCCACAGGATCGTCGTCAAGGTGGGTTCCTCGTCGCTGACCACCGCCTCCGGCGGGCTCGACGCCGACCGGGTCGACGCACTGGTCGACGTCCTCGCCAAGATCCGCAGCGGGGGAGAGCGGGAGATCGTCCTCGTCTCCTCCGGCGCCATCGCGGCCGGGCTCGCCCCGCTCGGCCTGCGCCGGCGCCCCCGGGACCTGGCCCGCCAGCAGGCCGCCGCCAGCGTCGGCCAGGGGCTGCTGGTCGCCCGGTACACGGCCTCCTGCGCCCGCTACGGCGTCCGCGTCGGGCAGGTGCTGCTCACCGCCGACGACATGAGCCGCCGCGCCCACCACCGCAACGCCTCCCGCACCCTGGACAAGCTCCTCGCGATGGGCGCGCTGCCGATCGTCAACGAGAACGACACCGTCGCCACCGACGAGATCCGGTTCGGCGACAACGACCGCCTCGCCGCTCTCGTGGCCCACCTGGTACGGGCCGACCTGCTGGTTCTCCTCTCCGACGTGGACGGCGTCTACGACGGCGACCCCGGCAGGCCGGGCACCTCCCGGATCGCCGAGGTCCGCGGCCCCGCCGACCTGGCGCACGTCCAGATCGGCAGCACGGGCAAGGCGGGCGTCGGCACCGGGGGCATGGTCACGAAGGTCGAGGCGGCCGGGATCGCCGCCGCCGCGGGCGTTCCCGTCGTGCTGACCAGCGCCGTGCACGCCGCCGACGCCCTCACCGGTCAGGACACCGGCACCTACTTCCACCCCACCGGCCGGCGCTCCGCCGACCGCCTGCTGTGGCTCCAGCACGCCTCCGCGCCGCAGGGCGCGCTCACCCTCGACGACGGGGCCGTACGTGCCGTCGTCGAACGCCGCAAGTCCCTGCTGCCGGCCGGTATCGCCGCGGTCGAGGGCGACTTCACCGCGGGTGACCCCGTAGAACTGCGGGACGGGCGGGGACACCCCGTCGCCCGCGGACTCGTCAACTTCGACGCCAAGGAGATCCCCCGCCTGATCGGGCGCTCCACGCGCGAACTCGCCGCCGAACTGGGGCCCGCGTACGAACGCGAGGTCGTACACCGGGACGACCTCGTCGTGCTGCACCCGTAAAGACCCGAAACGTCCGCCCCCGGTGGGGGACGTTCCGTAAAACCGCCCCGCAGCGGCTTGCGGCCTGCTCAACTTTGCTTCAAGGACGTGTTCCGGGCGCACCTGTCCGTCCGGGCACGGCAAGGCTGCTGGGGTGCTGCTCGGTCGTTGCCGGGGCGGCGTCCGGGCACTGCGGACGAGGAGGCCGTCGTGAGCCGAGTGCGCCCAGGGGCGGCGGCGTCCCGTGCGACCGGCGGGGAGCGGGTCCTGACCAGCGTCGCGGCCGGCGACCGCTACGAGGCCGAGGAGGCACCCCCGCTGCCCCGGCTCTGGCACGTCACCCTCAGCGTCTCCGGCGCGGCGGCCCCGCTGGCCGAGGTGCGCCGGGCCCTGGAACAGCTCGCCCACGACCATCCCTTCCTGCTGACCAGCCGGTACGCCGACGACCACGCCGAGATCCGCTACTGGGAGGAGGCCCGCGACCTGCACGACGCCGCGGCTGTCGCCCTGCGGCTGTGGGGCGAGCACCGGCAGACCGCCGGACTCCCGCCCTGGGAGATCGTCGGCCTGGAGGTCATCGACCGCGACACCTACCACCAGCGCATCGCGGAGGGCTACGGCCCGCCGCCCGCCACTCCGGTGGGCGTGCATCCCTACTGAGCCGGTCGCGGCCCGCCCTTCCCGGCCCGCCGCGTCCGGCTGCGCCTGTCGCGTCCGGCGGTGACCTGCCGTGCATGCCGCGTCCGGCCGGGTCTGCCGGGTCTGCCGGGTCTGCCGCGGCTGCCGGGCCTGCCGGGCTCGGCCCCGGCGGGCTCCGACCGCGCGGCCCCGCACCGGAACGGGCCACGGCCGGCCCGGCGGAGTCCCCGCTCGGCAGGCCTCCGTCCGGCAGGCCCGCGCCGCACGGGCCCGGGCCCGACGGCGGGACCGCCCCGGCCCGGCCGGGGGAGTCGTCCGCACCGGGGAGCCGCCCGAACAGGTGTCTCGGGCAGTGGGACGCCCCCGGGGGCGGTGAGCCGGGCGGACTACCCTTTGCCCATGACCACGCTCTCCCCGTACGACTCCATGTCCCCGGTCACCCAGGCCGCCTACCGGGCCAAGGCCGCTGCCGCCGACATCGCACCGCTGCCGCGGGCCGCGAAGGACGACGTGCTGCTCGCCATCGCGGACGCCCTGGAAGTCCGTACGACCGAGATCATCGAGCACAACGCCAAGGACGTGGCCGCCGCCCGCGAGGCCGGGACCAGCGAGTCCGTCATCGACCGGCTCACCCTCACCCCCGAGCGGGTGCGGGCCATCGCCTCCGACGTGCGGGACGTCGTCGCCCTGCCCGACCCGGTCGGCGAGGTCGTCCGCGGCTCCACCCTCCCCAACGGCATCGACCTGCGGCAGGTCCGCGTCCCGCTCGGCGTCGTCGGCATCATCTACGAGGCCCGGCCCAACGTCACCGTGGACGCCGCCGCCCTCTGCCTGAAGTCGGGCAACGCGGTCCTGCTGCGCGGCTCCGCCTCCGCCTACGCGTCGAACACCGCCCTCGTCCGGGTGATCCGCGACGCCGTCGGCGGGGCCGGACTGCCCGCCGACGCCGTCCAGCTCGTGCCCGGCGAGAGCCGCGACAGCGTCCGCGAGCTGATGCGCGCCCGTGGTCTCGTCGACGTGCTCATCCCGCGCGGCGGGGCCTCCCTGATCCGGACGGTCGTCAACGAGTCCACCGTCCCCGTCATCGAGACCGGCACCGGCAACTGCCACGTCTACGTCGACGCGCACGCCGACCTCGACATGGCCGTCGACATCCTGATCAACTCCAAGGCCCAGCGGGTCAGCGTCTGCAACGCGGCCGAGACCCTCCTCGTCCACCAGGACATCGCCCCCGAGTTCCTGCCGCGCGCCCTGGACGCCCTCGCGGAGGCCGGAGTGACCGTGCACGGCGACGAACGCGTCCTGGCCCACGCCAAGGACTCGCGCGCCACCGTCGTGGAGGCGACCGCGGAGGACTGGGAGACCGAGTACCTGTCCTACGACATCGCCGTCGCGGTCGTCGACTCGCTGGACCGGGCGGTCGAGCACATCCGGCTGTGGACCTCCGGGCACACCGAGGCCATCGTCACGACCTCGCAGCAGGCGGCCCGCCGCTTCACCCAGCTGGTCGACTCCACCACCGTCGCCGTCAACGCCTCCACGCGCTTCACCGACGGCGGCCAGTTCGGCTTCGGCGCCGAGATCGGCATCTCCACGCAGAAGCTGCACGCCCGCGGTCCGATGGGCCTGCCGGAGCTGACCAGCACGAAGTACATCGTCACCGGCGACGGCCACATCCGCCGCTGACCCCGCCCCGGCCGGCCGTCCGCCGCCGCCCACAGGGCCGCCCACAGGGCCGGCCGCAGCGCCGGCGCGGCGACCGGAAGGGCGCGCCGGCTCGCGCTGCCCGGCGCGGTAACCCGTTGTGCCGTCGTACGGCCCGGCACGGCACCCCGCCGTGTCGTCGTACGGCCCGGCACGGCACCCCGCCGTGTCGTCGTACGGCCCGGCACGGCACCCCTCCATGCCGTCGCGCTGCCCGGCGCGGCACCCCGCCGTGTCGTCGCACCGCCCGGGTACGTCCCGTGAGCGGGTGATGCTCCGCCGTGCGGTGCACCCCACCGGATGCCGCCGGCTCCCCGGCACGTCCTCCGGCCGCAGGGCCGACGGCGCATCCCGGCCCACGCCACGGCGGCCTGCCGCCGCCCCCGGGCTCAGGGCCGTCCGGGAGCGGGGCCCGGCCGGGTCGGCCGGGCGCACGGCGGACGGCGGGGCCCGGCGCGGCAGGCGGCCCCGTCCGGCCGGTCGGGACGGGGGTCGCCTGCGGCCCGCACCGGTGCGCCGGTTCCCTGCCCCGTCCGGCGGATAATTTCCATACCGTCTGCCCAAAATGACCCCTCAGGTCTACGCTGGACCCGTGCCGGAGGACGTGGGGGGCACGCCGTTCTCGGACGGCCGGGAGCCCGACGACGACCACGACCACGGGGTGTCGGACGAAGAGTTCGCCTCCGTGGTCTTCGACGAGGCCTTCGTGCAAGCGGCGCGGATACACGAGCCGACCGCCGTCGAACGCCTCCTGGCCGCTGCGCAGGCCAGAGCCGAGGCCTCCGAAGCCGAAGCCCGCCGCGCCCGCCGCGGCGGCGACCCCTACGACGGCCACGGCCCGGACGGACGAGGATCCGGATTCGGCCATGATCCCGACCTCGGTCACGAGGACGACGCCGACCTCCCCGACGGCCACTACGACGCCGCAGGGCCCTTCGGCGGGCCCGTCCGCTGGCACCGGCCCGTCGCCTGGGTGCTCGCCCTCATGATGGGCGTCGGCATGGTCGTGCTCGCCTTCGCGGCCGTCTACCGGGGCGCGTCCTCGGGCCGCCAGGACCACACCCCGCCGCCCGCCACCACTGAACTGGAGCAAGGAGGCACAACTTCTCCGCCCCCCTCCGCCGACCACTCCCTCCCCGCCGTGTCACTGGTCCCGCAGAGCCCCTGAAACCCGCACGGCACACCGCCGCCGCCGGTTGTCGAGCCCCCTCACCGGCCCCTGGCCGTGCCCCGAGTCCAGGTGCGAACCTGCCGGAACTTGTCCCGCAACAGCGCGTTTACCGCGGCTCGCGGAGACCTACCCTGAAGGTATGGGAGGGCCAGGAGAGCCACCGGAAGGCACCCCCGACGGCGCCCCCGGCGGTGCAGAGGACGAGTACCGGTCCGTCGTCTTCGACGAGTCGTTCGTCCGCGCTGCGCGCCTCCAGGAGTTCTCCGCGCAGGAGCGAATAGCCGACCACACGCCCGCCGTGCGGAGCCGCCCGCCGCTGCGCAAGGGGCTGTCCCGGCAGGCACTCATCCTCGTCATGCTCATCGCCCTGGCCTTCGGCACCGCGATCTACATGGGCGTACGGCATCCGTACCAGTCGCCGCAGGCCGCCGCGCCGACCGCTGAGCCCCTGCACATGACCGTCGTACCGCTCGCCCCGAAGGACGCTGTGCCCGGCGCCGCCGACCCGGCCGACCTGTACGCCCACAGCCCTGCCGCCTCCTACCGCGTCGGCGCCGAGGGCATCCCCCTGCCGGCCGCCCGGCGGACCGCGAACTTCTCCGAGAGCCAGGTCGTCACCGCCCTGACCACCGCCAAGGACTACCTCGTCCGCTCCTCCCTCTATCCCGAGGTGCTCACCGGAGAGCAGGTCCGGCCGGTGCGCCTGCTCGTCGCCACCGACCAGCTCGACCAGTTCGACGAGAGCTTCGCGCACCCCGCCGCCGACGGCCTGCACACCCCCACCGGGTGGCTGGTCCGCTTCGACCCCTCCGCCACCGAGCTGGCCGACCGCGGCATCCGCGTCCGGGGCAGCCTGCACGCCGCCGAGACCGACTCCGACACCCTGGAGGTCACCGCGGACCACACGTTCGTGTACGCCCTGCGGCCGGCCGGGTCACCGGACGACGCCCCCGCCTCGCTGTTCACCCTGCGCCGCGAGGTCCGCTTCCACTTCGACCGCGACGACCTGCGCCTGCACCAGGCCCAGCTGGTGGCCTCCTCCCTCCAGGCCGGGCCGCTGTCGTGTGCCGCCGACGCGACCAACCATCTGCGCCCCCTCCTGGCCGGGCAGACCGCCGGGTCCGAGACCCCCGCGAGCACCAACCCCTTCGCCACGCGCGAGGTGGCCGCACTGTGCGGGACTCTCGCCGAGGAGGCGCAGCCGAAGCTCTGAGGCCCGCGGAGGGCCCGGGGTTCAGTTCTCGTCTCGCGGGGGCCGGTCCTGCGGCGGGCCGTCCGAGGAGCCGTCAGCCCCGGCCGAACCGTCACCGGAACCCGAACCCCTGCCCGGGCCGGAGTCCGTGCCGGAACCCCCGCCGGAGCCCGCGCCGGAACTCCCGCCGGAGCCCGCGAACCCGCTGAAGCCGCGCCGGACCCGGCTGCCGAGGTCGCCCGCGCCGCCGGCTATGTCGGACACGAGCTTCATCAGCGGGTCCTTGGAGTTCTTCACATGCCCCGCATAGCTCGACGCCGACTCGCGGAAGGAGTCACTGACCGAGGTGTCCTTGTCCTCGCCGCGCCGCGGGTAGTGCCCGTCCATGATCCGCTGGTAGTCGCGGGACGCGGCCCACTTCTTCAGCTCGCCGGCCCGCACCGCCGCGAAGGGGTGGGTGCGCGGCAGCATGTTGAGGATCTTCAGGACCGAGTCGCGCAGGTCGCCGCCCGCTTCGTACTCCTCGGCCTGCTCCAGGAACGCGTCCACGTTCATCTCGTGCAGGTGGTTGCCGCCGGCGAGCTTCATCAGACCGCGCATGGAGGCCTGCAGATCCTGGCCCACCAGCAGCCCCGCCCGGTCCGCGGACAGCTCCGACTTGCGGAACCACTCCCGCAGCGCCGTCACGATCGCCATGATCGCGACATTGCCGAGCGGGATCCACGCCACCCGCAGGGCGAGGTTCGTCAGGAACAGCAGGATGGTCCGGTAGACCGCGTGCCCGGACAGCGCGTGACCGGTCTCGTGGCCGATCACCGCCCGCATCTCCTCCTCGTCGAGCAGCTCGACCAGCCCGGTGGTGACCACGATGATCGGCTCGTCCAGGCCGATGCACATCGCGTTCGGCTGCGGGTCCTGGGTGACGTACATCGGCGGGACCTTCTCCAGGTCCAGGATGTAGCAGGCGTCCCGCAGCATGTCGTTGAGGTGCGAGAACTGCCGGTCGGAGACCCGGACGGAGTCGGACAGGAACAGCAGCCGCAGGCTGCGCTCGGGCAGCAGCCCGCTCAGCGCCTTGAAGACGGTGTCGAATCCGCTCAGCTTGCGCAGCGCCACCAGCGCGGAGCGGTCCGCGGGGTGCTCGTACGCCCGGGACGAGATCTCCGGGAAGCGCCGGCGCTGCCGGCTCGGCACGTGCTCGTGCTCGTGCCCGTGGTGCTGGTCGCGGTCGTCGGCCATGTCTTCCCCCAGTGCGTACGTGCGAGCGTGCCTGTCTGCGTGTGTGTGCGTGTGTGCGCCTGCTCCGCCGGGTGTCCCGCCGCCCTGGGCACGGCCCGGCCGTGCCCCCGGGACAGCGCCCAGCCTAGGCCGGGCTACCGTGGTCGGGCAGCACAGCGAACGGAGTCCAGCGTCATGGAACACAGCCCTTCAGCCGCCTGGCTCACCCAGGCCGCCGTTGCCGCCGAGCGTCAGGGGGCGGGGGATCTGCTCCGGGTCGTACTGATCGTGATGGTCGTCGGATGCGTGCTGGCCGCCTGGTTCCTGCTTCGCGGCTACAAGAGGAAAGACGACTGACGGCTCCCCCGAGTTCCGCGGCCGGATCTCCGGAACCCCGACCTTTCCCCTACGTGCTTCCCCCGATGTCCCCACGGCGGAGTCGGCGTGAGCGGCGCGGAGCCGCCCGCTTACGATGGGCCGACATCTTTATCCCGCCCACACCGGATTGGTCCTGCCGAAGATGAGCCTCCACAGCGCCGCCGCCCAGTTGGTCACCCTCGCCGCCGAGGGCGAGGAGCACGGCGGAAACCACGAAAGCCTCAACCCCTACCTCACCGGGGGCGGAGCGTTCGTCATCCTGCTGCTGCTCCTGTGGGTCACCACCCGCTTCAACCGCGACCGCTGAACGCGCCACGGCGCGGCGCCGCGGGCACCGGGGGAGCTGACCGCCGGGGCGCACGGACCGGGCCGGTAGGGTCTGCACGCATGGGAGAGCAGGACATGCCTACCGGTCCGGCGCACGACCCGGCGCGGGATCCGGCGCACGACCCGGCGCACGGCCAGGGCGACGCCCCGGTCACGGCCGACGCCCGGGCCACGGACGACGCTCCGGCCGCCGGCCACCCCCCGGCCCGGCTGCGCGCCGAGGGCCCCGGCCAGGGCCCGGCGCACCCCGGCAAGCGCCGGCTCGGCGTGATGGGCGGAACGTTCGACCCGATCCACCACGGGCACCTGGTGGCCGCCAGCGAGGTCGCCGCGCAGTTCCACCTCGACGAGGTGGTCTTCGTCCCCACCGGCCAGCCCTGGCAGAAGAGCCACCGCAAGGTCTCCCCGGCCGAGGACCGCTACCTGATGACGGTCATCGCCACCGCCGAGAACCCGCAGTTCTCGGTCAGCCGCATCGACATCGACCGCGGCGGCCCCACCTACACCGTGGACACCCTGCGCGACCTGCGCGTCCTCAACCCGGACACGGACCTCTTCTTCATCACCGGTGCCGACGCCCTTTCCCAGATCCTCACCTGGCGGGACGCCGCCGAGCTGTTCTCCCTGGCACACTTCATCGGGGTCACCCGGCCGGGCCACCACCTGGCGGACCCGGGTCTGCCGGAGGGCGGCGTCTCCTTCGTCGAGGTGCCCGCCCTCGCCATCTCCTCCACGGACTGCCGTGCGAGAGTCGCCAACGGGGACCCCGTCTGGTACCTGGTGCCGGACGGAGTCGTGCGCTACATCGCCAAACGAGAGCTGTACCGCGGCGAGTGAGCCGAGAGGGGGCACCGGTGAACGACCGATACGACGCTGGCCACGGGGGCGAGGGGTACGAGCTCGTCGGCTACGACGAGTACGGCCGGCCTGTGTACCGGCAGGTCCACCCGCAGCAGCCGACCGGGCAGTCCTACGACCCCTACGCACAGCAGGGCCACGGCTACGACCCCTACGCGACGAGCGCCCAGCATCCGGCCCCGCCGTACGACGCCTACGACGCCCACAACGTCCACGACGCCCACGACGTCCACAACGCCTACGACGCCTACGACGTCCACGACGCTCATAACGCCTACGACACCGCCCGGCAGCCGCCCCCGTCCGCACCCGGCCCCTACGACTCGTACGGGACCCACGACCCCTACGGCGCCGCCCAGGCCGGGACTCCGGGCACGGCGCCCGGCGCGTCCTACCAGCCGTACGCCCCGCCCGGGGCGCCCGCGTCCGGGCAGCAGGCCCCCGGACGGCAGGCGCCGGGCGTGGCGGAGCAGACCGCCTACATCCCGCAGCAGGCGGCGCCCGTCCACGAGCCCGGGCCCGCCGCGCACACCGGCACCTGGGACGTCCCGGACGCCGCCCCGGACGCCCCGGACGCCGCCCCGGACGCCCCGGACGCCCCGGACGCCGCGGCGCGCTCCGCCGCCGCGCGGACGGCCGGCGGCAGCGGGGACCGGGACTACCGCACGGAGCAGTTCGCCTTCGTCGAGGAGCCCGACGGGGACTCCGAGGACGTCATCGACTGGCTCCAGTTCACCGAGAACCGCACCGAGCGGCGTGAGGAGGCCAGGCGCCGGGCGCGCAGCCGTGTCGTCGCCCTCGTCGTCGTGCTCGCCCTGGTCGCGGCCGGCGGGGTCGGCTACCTCTGGTACGCCGGGAAGCTCCCCGGCCTCTCCTCACCGGACGGCGGCAAGGGCGCCGGGGTCGCCGCCGCCGCGCAGAAGCGCGACGTGATCGTCGTCCACCTGCACCACACGAAGAAGGGCGGCACCTCCACGGTGCTGCTGGTCGACAACACCACCACCCGGCAGGGCACCACCGTCCTGCTGCCCAACTCCCTCGCCCTGACCGCCGAGGACGGCTCCGCCACGACGCTCGCCGACTCGGTCGAGGACGACGGCTCCGCCGGCACCCGCGAGGCGCTGGACACCGTCCTCGGCACCAGCATCCAGGGCACCTGGCGGCTGGACACGCCCTATCTGCAGGTCCTCGTCGACCTGGTCGGCGACATCGACGTCGACACCGACACCGACGTGCCCGACCCGTCCGCCAAGGCCAAGGGCGCGGCCCCCCTGGTGCATCAGGGTGAGGACCAGACCCTGAGCGGCAAGACGGCCGTCGCCTACGCCACCTACCGCGCCCCGGGTGAGGACGAGAACGCCCAGCTCCAGCGGTTCGGCCAGGTCATGCAGGGCGTGTTGCGCAAGATCTCCTCCGACCCGCAGGCCGCGACGGTCACCGTGCAGACGCTCGCGCAGATCCTCGACCCCTCCCTGAGCGACAGCGACCTCGGGGCCTTCCTCGCCGGGCTCTCCGAGCTGGCCAAGGGCGGTGACCACAAGACGGCGCTGCTGCCGGTCCGCGGCGACGGCACCCTCGATGCGAAGGCCAGCTCCAGCGTCGTCAAGGACATCCTCGGCGGCACCGCGAAGAGCCCCGCGGAGGACGCCGCCGTGCGCGTCTCGGTCCGCGACGCCAGCGGCACCGAGGCCCGCTCCGGCAAGGCCCGCGTCGTCCTGCTGAACGGCGGCTTCACCTTCCTGGACGGCGGTACGGCCGACAGCGCCGAGAGCCGCTCCCAGGTGCTCTACGCCGAGGCGGCCGACCGGGAGAACGCCATCGAGGTCGCCAAGACGCTCGGCCTGCCCACCGACTCCGTCGCCCGGGGAGAGGTCTCGGCCAACGCGAACGTCACCGTGGTCCTCGGCCAGGACTACGCCCCCGAGTCCTCCTAGGGCGTGGGGGGCCGTCGGCGGTCCGTGAGACCCTTGGGGGCAAGTGCCCGCCGACGGAAAGCCACGTAGTGACCGCCACCGACCGCTCCATCGAGCTCATCACCACCGCCGCCCAGGCGGCCGCCGACAAGCTCGCCCACGACGTCATCGCGTACGACGTCAGCGACGTGCTGTCGATCACGGACGCCTTCCTGCTGGCGTCCGCGCCCAACGACCGCCAGGTCAAGTCGATCGTCGACGAGATCGAGGAGCGGCTCCTCAAGGAGCTCGGCGCCAAGCCGGTGCGCCGCGAGGGCGACCGCGAGTCCCGCTGGATCCTGCTCGACTACGTCGACATCGTGGTGCACGTCCAGCACAGCGAGGAGCGCGTCTTCTACGCCCTGGAGCGGCTCTGGAAGGACTGCCCCGAGCTGGAGCTGCCCGCCGACGCCAAGGCCACCCGCGGCAGGGCCGAGGAGCACGCCCGGCTGGCGGCCGCCGAGGACGCGGCCGAGGCGGGCGGTGAGCGGCGATGACCACCCCGGGCCCCGGCCGGGCACCGGGACGCGGCCGCCGCATCATCCTGTGGCGGCACGGCCAGACCTCCTGGAACGTGGAGCGCCGTTTCCAGGGCACCACCGACGTCGAGCTGACCGAGGCCGGTGTCGCCCAGGCCCGCCGTGCCGCGCGGCTGCTGGCCTCCCTCCAGCCGGACGCGATCGTCGCCTCCGACCTGCGGCGGGCCGCGGACACGGCCGCGGAGCTGGCCGCGCTCACCGGCCTGGACGTCACCCGGGACGAGGGGCTGCGGGAGACGTACGCGGGTGTCTGGCAGGGCCTGACGCACGACGAGATCATCGCCCGGTACGGCGAGGAGTACGCCGCCTGGAAGCGTGGTGAGCCGGTGCGCCGGGGCGGCGGCGAACTGGAGGCCGAGGTCGCCGACCGGGCCGGCCCCGTCGTGCTGCGGCACGCCGAGAAGCTGCCCGAGGACGGCACGCTCGTCGTGGTCAGCCACGGCGGCACCATCCGGACCACCATCGGCAGGCTGCTCGGCCTGGAACCGCACAGCTGGGAGAGCCTCGGCGGCCTCTCCAACTGCTGCTGGTCCGTGCTCGGCCAGGGCGCCCGCGGCTGGCGACTGCTGGAGCACAACGCCGGCACCCTGCCCGAGCCGGTCCTCGGCGACGACGACTGAGTCCCCGACCCCGCCCGCGACCCCGCCGGACCCGGATTTCACTTTCCGGCAGGTCGCAGGCTAGAGTTCTTCTTGTTCGCCCCGCCGAGCGGGAAGAACGCGAGGGGCTATAGCTCAGTTGGTAGAGCGCCTGCATGGCATGCAGGAGGTCAGGAGTTCAATTCTCCTTAGCTCCACGCAAGGACAGTCTGCCGGACTGTCAGAGAGCAGTGACCGAGGATCCCGTCCCCGTTGGGGGCGGGATTTTTCGTAGGCCGCGCAGGGAGCGCTCCCGTAACTCGGCGGCCGGCCCCCCGTGATGCCGGCTCGGTCCCGTCCCGGCTGTGCCGTACGGACGGCGACGGACTCCCGGAACCGGGTGCGGGCCGACCGCCCGGCCCGGCCGGCGCACCCCTGTCACGGCCCTCGGACGGACCGGCGCGGAACCGGCTTGAGTCGCTCGACGCCCACAGGCGTATACCTCTCCGGAGGCGCGGTGGGCATCCGGGTGCGTGCAGGCCGGGGAGGGTGGCGGCCGTGTCCGGACCGGTACGACGGCGTCGCTGACCGTATTGGTCCGGCCGTGGCAGAATCAGACGGCCGGAAGGGAGCGCGGCCCTACGGGAGGGAGTGGCGATGCCTGCGAGCATCCTCGACGGGGAGGTCGGCGGCCTCTTCGTCGGAGCGGCGTTGATACGGAGAACGGCCACCCGGCTCAGCTGCCCTTCCTGCGGTTCCGCGCACGTCGCCCAGGTGCTCGGCGACAACGGCGGGATCTCCTACGTGTGCACGGCCTGCGGCCACAGCTGGAGCTGATCGATGGGTGCACACAGGCGGAAGTGCGACTGGTGCGGCAGCGGCACGCCGATCGTCCGCGACATGGAGCCGCTGAACCCCGACTACCAGTACTGGTGCGAGGAGTGCGCGCGGGCGCTGATCATAAAGGGCGACCCGATCGAGACCTACCGGGAACTGGAGGGAGAGCCGATCTACGGCCGCCTCCTGGAGGAGCACTGCACCCTCAAGCGGTTCTACTCGTTCGTCACGGCCTGAGGCCGGGCCGGGGCCCGGTGCGGTGGGGCCGGACCGTCCGCGCAGGCGGTGCCGGCGGTGCGCCGCTGCCGGCCGGGCCGACCGCGCCGCGCGGGACACATGGGGTGCAACGGCGCAGGGCCGAAACGATTTGGTGTTCCACCCGGGGGACCGTGTAATGTTCTCCGTGTCGCCGCGAGGGAAACCCCGAAGGGAACCGGGCGGACGGCACTTCGCAGGGGGCTATAGCTCAGTTGGTAGAGCGCCTGCATGGCATGCAGGAGGTCAGGAGTTCAATTCTCCTTAGCTCCACAGCAGATCCCGCCGGATCAGGAATGATCCGGCGGGATTTTCCGTCTGCGCTGCCTGCGGACGCGGGGGCGTCCGGCCCGCCGGACACCGCGCGGCGGCCGGCCATCGCGGGACGGCCGGCCGCGGGGGCGCTCAGCGGCCCAGCGCGCGGCGGCCGCGGCCCTGGGACAGCACCGGCAGGTTGTTGCGCGGGGGAGCCTGTCCTCGCGTGTCCTCCTCGATGCGCAGGGCGAGCGCGGGGCAGCGGCGCACCGCGCGCAGGGCCTTGGCCTCCGCGTAGCGGGGCACGGCGGCCTGGGCGACCGTCGGGAAGCCGTCGGCGCCCAGCTCGAAGACCTCGGGCAGGATGTCCGCGCACAGCCCGTGGCCCCGGCACAGCGTCCAGTCGACGAAGATCTTCTGACGGCTGGGGCCGTTCTCCTCGTCCTCGCCGCCACCGGGGATGCCCGTAGGGGCCCGGCCCCCCTCGAAGAGCGGCAGCACACCCGCGACGGGGCGTCCGCAGCCGTTGCCCAGGACGTGCGCCGCGAGGTCGTCGGTGAACGCCTTCACCGTCGACTCCAGGAACATCGCCGAGCCGTCCGGGTGCGAGCAGGCCCCGCGCCGCTTCACATTCCGTGCGACCTGTTTCACCGCCTCCAGCGCCGCCGGGCCGCCGCCGTTGAGGATGTCCTCCAGCCCGCGTGCGGCGGCCGGCAGGCCGAGGTAGCAGGGGCCGCACTGTCCCGCGCTCTCCTCCGCCAGCCACTGCGCCACCCGCAGTGACTCGCCCAGCGGGCAGGTCTCCTGGCTGATCGGCAGGATGGCGCCGGCGCCCAGCGAACCTCCCACCGCGTCGAGGGAGTTGCGCGAGACGATCGCCTCGTTGACGGTCGCGGCGTCGATCCACTTGCCGTGGTAGCCGCCGGTGAGCACGCCCTGCGGGACGGGCGGGGCGCCCGCCAGCTGAAGGACGTAGCGCAGCGGCACCCCCGAGGGGACCTCGATCACCATGGGCCGGGCCACCGCGCCGGACACGGTCAGCAGAACCGTGCCCGGCTCGTCGTACAGGCCCGTGTTGCGGTAGCGCTCCGGGCCGATGCGGGCGGCGATGGCCAGCTGGGCGAACGTCTCGGCGTTCGACAGCAGGGTGGGCGCGCCGCCCACGCCGGTCTTCGAGGCACTGATCTTGCGGCCGGGCGGGATCGCCGGGCCGCCGTCGATGGAGCGGATCAGCGAGGCGGCGGCCCCGGTGACCATGCGGACCGGATTGCGCTGCACACGCGCGCGCAGCGCCGATCTTCGCCCGTTGGTCAGGCCCCGCTCGGCGAGCGCGGCCTCCATCGAGCGCTGGGTGGACTCGCGGGTGACCCCGACGACGAGCGTCCGGGCGCCGAGGGCCTCCGCGGCCAGCAGCGCGCCGTCCAGGATCAGGTGCGGAGCACGGTTGATCAGCACCGTGTCCTTGCGGCAGGCCGGCTCGTCCTCACTGCCGTTGACGACCACGACCGGCCTGACGCCGCGCCGGATCGCCGATTCGGCGACCGAGCGCAGCTTCTTGTGGAAGGGGAAGCCCGCGCCGCCGCGGCCCCTGAGGTTGATGCTTTCGGCGAGCTGGGCGAGCTGCTCGCCGCCCGTCGGCTCGAGCGGCCCGTGCACCTTCAGGTGCATGGGCAGGTCGAGCCGTTCGACAAGGTCGAAGCCAGACGTGAGCTGCGGGAGTCCGACGACGCGGACTTCCGGGACGTCGGGCAGGGCCTCGTTCACTTAAAGCCTCCGGAGGGCGTGTTCCAAGGTTCGCCCGAACCCGGTGCCTCGTAGTCGGAGGAGACACCGGGGAATGGTTCTGTGGCGGGACCGCTGTTGTACGTGTCACCCGAGTGGTACGTGCCGTAGAGGGTGTTCGACTCATTCGTGTCGTACACGTCACGTGAACCGTAGGCGCCGGTGTCCGGAGTGCCATAGGCCGGGATGGTGTATCCCGTGTCGCTGAGCGGGTCGTAGGCCGACGGCGGGGCCTCGCCGACCGGGGGCGGCGACGGGATCGGCCAGCTGCCCGACGGGCTGTCCACGCGGGGCAGCGGCCCCGTGGCGTGGACGCCGGACTCGACCGGGGGCTGGACGGTGGGCTGGACGCCGGACAGGTCCATCCGCGCGGTCTGGCCGGCGGTGAAGGAGTCCTCCGCACGCGGGGGCTGCGACACCGCCCGGTAGGCGGCCGCGAAGCCGTTCGCCGGCTCGGCGGGCGCCTCGTAGGCCTCGGCGGACTGCCGCTGCGGGGGCACGCCGCCGCCCCGGCCCGCCGACGCGAACTCCGCCGTCCTCGTCCGGCTCGCGTCGAGTTCCTCCCGGCCCGGCTGCTCCTCACCGCCGAGCAGGGCGGCGGCCCGGTCGGCGATCTTGCGCTTGACCGGGCGGGGGGCGGCACGCAGGGCCACCGCGGCCATCACGCCGAGCACGGACAGGCCGTAGAGGATCACGAACACCGGCTTCGCGGCGCGGCCGGCGTACAGGCCGTGCACCAGAGCCGCGCACCAGGCGGGGTAGGCCAGCATGTGCATGGCCCGCCAGCGGGCGGCGACGGGGGCGGGGGAGGCGAAGGCGCTGCGCAGCGCGCCCGTCACGCCCACGAAGATCATCATGAGGCCGGCCAGCGAGCCCAGACCGATCAGGCCCTCGCTGCCGGTGACACCGAGCGCGAAGGGGACCACCGCGCCGACGAGTTCCACGTGGTCGAGCGCGACCTTGGTGGTGATGTGCAGCAGCAGGAACGCGATCGAGGCGACCGCGGTGGTCCGGTGCACCGCCTGGCCCACGATCCGCTGCCGGGTGCGCAGGACGATCCGGTCCTGGGCGACGAGCCCCCAGATCACCGAGCAGCTGAGCGAGACGAGGGACAGCACGCCGGCGCCGAAGTTCAGGAAGTCCCGGACCCTTTCACCTCCCACGAGGACGACCAGGGGTATCAGGAGCAGAGCGGCAGCCGTCGCGGCCCCATAGGCCGAGCGGCCGGTCCTGGGGAGCGAGCTGGTACTGCGTCGAGGGTTCATGGGGCAACTCCGAGCGGTTCGGGAAAGCGGTCCCGGGGCCGCACTCTAAGTGGCTGCATACCGGAGAGTACGAGGTTTGAGTTATTGCGTTGTTATCAAAGGACAATCGGCTCGTTGCGATGCCCCGTTAATGGGTGTTACGCGAAGTAATTTCTGACTATGGTTCAGGATCGGGCGGTGCCGACCGGTTGGCGTGTGTGACGCGGGAGGCGTCGCGCGGGGGCTGGACCGCCGCCTGCCGCAGGCCCGGTCCGGTGACGCGGCGTGCGGACGGGATGACGCCACGTGCCGGACAGGGAGGGCGGTGAGCTGCGCCGGAACGGGAGGCGGCGAGTGCCCGGGCGGCGCGCCGGGAGGGGCGGCGGGCCGCCATGGGACGGCCGGCAGGCCCCGGACCGCGGTGACACGGCGTACCGGAGGGGTTGTGGAAGGCCGTCGCACCGCGCTCCGGGGCTGCGGTACCCTGACGCCATGCGTGCCGTACGCCTTCTGCTTAGCGAGCCGCGCTGATCAGTCCCGGCCCCGGATGAACCGAGAGGCCGGAGTCGGCGCGGCGTCCCCTCCTGTGCGAGGGGATTTTTCGTTTCCGAATGGCAGCCGCTGGCAGAGACGATCGATGGAGCTTTGAGGATCATGAGCGAGACGACCCCCGCTGCCGCCGCCGAGGTGGCCGCGCCGCACCGCTACACGGCCGCCATGGCCGCGGAGATCGAGGCACGCTGGCAGGACTTCTGGGACGCCGACGGCACCTACGCGGCGCCGAACCCGCGCGGCGACCTGGCGGGCGACCCCGCCGTGGTGGACCGGCCCAAGAAGTTCATCATGGACATGTTCCCGTACCCGTCCGGCGCGGGACTGCACGTCGGCCACCCCCTGGGCTACATCGCCACCGACGTCTACGCCCGCTTCCAGCGCATGACCGGGCACAACGTCCTGCACACCCTGGGCTTCGACGCCTTCGGCCTGCCCGCCGAGCAGTACGCCGTGCAGACCGGCACGCACCCGCGGGTGTCCACCGAGGCCAACATGGAGAACATGAAGGCCCAGCTGCGACGGCTGGGCCTGGGGCACGACAAGCGCCGGTCGTTCGCCACGATCGACCCGGACTACTACCGGTGGACCCAGTGGATCTTCCTGCAGATTTTCAACTCCTGGTACGACGACGAGGCCCGCAAGGCCCGCCCGATCGCCGAGCTGATCGCCCAGTTCGAGACCGGGGAGCGCACCGTACCCGGGCACACGCGCGCGTGGAGCGAACTGACCGCCACTGAGCGCGCCGACGTCCTGGGCGGGTTCCGCCTGGCCTACGCCTCCGACGCACCCGTGAACTGGTGCCCCGGCCTGGGCACCGTCCTGGCCAACGAGGAGGTCACCGCCGACGGCCGCTCCGAGCGCGGAAACTTCCCCGTCTTCAAGGCCAAGCTGCGCCAGTGGAACATGCGCATCACCGCATACGCGGACCGCCTGCTGGAGGACCTGGAGGAGCTGGACTGGCCCGAGGCCATCAAGCTGCAGCAGCGCAACTGGATCGGCCGCTCCGAGGGCGCCCGCGTCGACTTCCCCATCGACGGCGAGCAGATCACCGTCTTCACCACCCGGCCCGACACCCTGTTCGGCGCCACCTACATGGTGCTGGCCCCCGAGCACCCGATGGTGGAGAAGTTCACCCCCGCCGTCTGGCCCGAGGGCACCCGCGAGGCGTGGACCGGCGGCCACGCCACCCCGGCCGAGGCCGTCGCCGCCTACCGCGCCCAGGCAGCCGCCAAGTCGGACGTCGAGCGGCAGGCCGAGGCCAAGGACAAGACCGGCGTCTTCACCGGCGCGTTCGCCGTCAACCCGGTCAACGGCGAGCAGGTCCCGGTCTTCATCGCCGACTACGTCCTGATGGGTTACGGCACCGGCGCGATCATGGCGGTGCCGGCCGGTGACCAGCGCGACTTCGAGTTCGCGCGCGCCTTCGACCTGCCCGTCCGGTGCATCGTCGAGCCCGCCGACGGCCGCGGCACGGACACCGCCACCTGGACGGAGGCCTACACCGCCCACGACGCCAGGATCATCAACTCCGCCAACGACGGCATCTGCCTGGACGGCCTGAGCGTCGCCGACGCCAAGGCGCGCATCACCGAGTGGCTGGAGCGCAAGGGCATCGGCGAGGGCACCGTCAACTTCCGGCTGCGCGACTGGCTGTTCAGCCGCCAGCGCTACTGGGGCGAGCCCTTCCCGATCGTCTACGACGAGGACGGCACCGCGCACGCGCTGCCCGAGTCGATGCTGCCGCTGGAACTGCCCGAGGTCGACGACTACTCCCCGCGCACCTTCGACCCCGACGACGCCGACACCGAACCCGAGACGCCGCTGTCGCGCAACGAGGACTGGGTCGATGTCACCCTGGACCTGGGCGACGGGCCGAAGAAGTACCGCCGCGAGACCAACACCATGCCCAACTGGGCCGGCTCCTGCTGGTACGAACTGCGCTACCTGGACCCGCACAACTCCGAGAAGCTGGTCGACCCGGAGATCGAGCGGTACTGGATGGGCCCGCGCGACGGCGCTCCGCACGGCGGCGTCGACCTGTACGTCGGCGGTGCCGAGCACGCCGTGCTGCACCTGCTGTACGCCCGGTTCTGGTCGAAGATCCTCTTCGACCTGGGCCACGTGTCCTCGGCGGAGCCGTTCCACAAGCTGTTCAACCAGGGCATGATCCAGGCCTACGTCTACCGCGACAGCCGTGGCATCGCGGTGCCCGCAGCCGAGGTCGAGGAGCGCGACGGCGCCTGGCACCACCAGGGCGAGAAGGTCTCCCGGCTGCTGGGCAAGATGGGCAAGTCCCTGAAGAACGCCGTCACCCCGGACGAGATCTGCGCCGAGTACGGTGCCGACACGCTGCGCCTGTACGAGATGGCCATGGGCCCGCTGGACGTCTCCCGGCCCTGGGACACGCGCGCCGTCGTCGGCCAGTTCCGCCTGCTGCAGCGGCTGTGGCGCAACGTCGTCGACGAGGCCACCGGCGAGGTCACCGTCGTCGACGCCGAGGCCGGCGAGGAGACCCTGCGCGCCCTGCACAAGGCGGTCGACGGTGTCCGCGGCGACCTGGAGGGCATGCGCTTCAACACCGCCATCGCCAAGATCACCGAACTGAACAACCACCTGACCAAGACCGGCGGCGCCGTGCCGCGCGACGTGGCCGAGGCCCTGGTGCTGATGATCGCGCCGCTGGCCCCGCACGTCGCCGAGGAACTGTGGCGCAGGCTGGGCCACACCGACTCCGTCGTCCACCACGACTTCCCCGTGGCGGACCCGCGGTACGTCGTCGACGAGGCCGTCACCTGCGTCGTCCAGATCAAGGGCAAGGTCAAGGCCCGCCTGGAGGTGCCGCCGGGCATCTCCGAGGAGGAGCTGGAGCGGGCGGCGCTGGCCGACGAGAAGGTCGTCGCCGCACTGGGCGGGGCGGGTGTCCGCAAGGTCATCGTGCGCGCGCCGAAGCTGGTGAACATCGTCACGGCCTGAGGCCGGCCGACGACGGAGCGCCTGCTCCGGGCCGCGGTCTCCGGGCCGCGGTCTCCGGGCTGTGGTCTTCGGGCCATGGTCTCCGGGCTGTGGTCTTCGGGCCATGGTCTCCGGGTCCGGCGGCCGTGCACCGCGGTGGTCGCCTCCGGCTGGGGGTAGTCCCCTACGGGCAGGTTCCGGGTTCCGCTGGAACTCCGAACCTGCCCGTTGCGTTTACCGTTTGAAGAGCGGCACGCGGTGTGCCGCGGCCGGCCGGAGGAGGAGAGTGGTGGAAGCGGTGCTCGCAGTGATGGCCCTGCTCCTCGTGCTGTTCCTGGCGGCCGGTGCGTACGCCGCGGTCAAGGCGGTCGGTGCCGCCAAGCGCGGCGTGGACCGCACCCTCACCCAGGCCCGCCGCACGGTCGAGGACCACGCCCTGCGGGCGAAGTCCTTCGCCCAGCCGGGCCCGGCGGGCGAGGTCGCCCAGCTCAGACTCTCCCTGCGGACCTCCATGCGGGCCACCCAGGACGCGCTGCACGCGGGCGTGGCCGAGGACGAGTCCCTGAGAGAGTCCCTCGGCCTGTTCGAACGCCTCAGCGCGCACGGCCGCGAGCTCGACGCCGAGCTCCGGCGCCTGGAATCGGAGCCGGACCGGTCCACGCTCACCGCGCGCCTGCCCGCGCTGCGCGAGCGCACCGAGCGCATCACCGGCTCCGCGGACGCGCTCCGCTGGGCCGCCCGCGACCGGGCCCGCCGCTTCGCCGAGGACGACCTGGACTCGCTCAGCACACAGATCGACCTGGAGGCGGGCGCCCTGCGCCACTGGGCGACGGACGAGTCGGCCGCACCGCAGCAGGCGTCGCGCCCGTCGCCGCAGCGATCGCCCCAGCAGCCGCCACAGCAGTCGGCGCAACAGCCGGCGCAACAGCCGGCGCAGCAGTCCCCGCGGCACGCATGGCCCACGCCCGAGGACGCGGGTGCCGCGGCCGGCCAGACCTGGCCGGGAGAGCCGCAAGCACGGCCCACCGGGGAACCGGACCGGCCCGCGATCACCCCGCCCGGCCGGCGTCCGACCTACTCCTGGCAGAAGAAGCCCCGTCCCGAGAGCACCACCTGAGTACGCTTCCGATGCCCCCGCCGAGCGGGGCCGGGCTGCCGCACCAGCGCTACGCCAGGTAACCTCCAGCTCATGTCCCGCCATGTCGCGATCGTCACCGATTCAACGGCCTACCTGCCGCAGCGGACGATGGAGCGTCACGGCATCACCTCGGTCCCCCTGACCGTGGTGCTCGGCGACCAGGCGCTCGACGAGGGCACGGAGATCTCCACCCGGTCGCTCGCCCAGGCCCTGCAGAAGCGACGCCCCGTCACCACCTCCCGGCCCAGCCCCGAGCTCTTCGCACGGCACTACCGCGAGGTCGCCGCCTCCGGGGCCACCGGCATCGTCTCGCTCCACCTCTCCGCCGAACTGTCCGGCACCTACGACGCCGCCGTCCTCGCCGCCCGTGAGGCCCCCGTGCCCGTGCGGGTGGTCGACACCGGCATGGTCGCGATGGCCCTCGGCTTCTGCGCGCTCGCGGCGGCCGAGACCGCCGAGTCGGGTGGCACACTCGACGACGCCGTCGGCGCCGCGGAGAAGCGGGCCGCGGGCACCTCCGCGTACTTCTACGTCGACACCCTCGACTTCCTGCGCCGCGGCGGCCGGATCGGGGCCGCGCAGGCGCTCCTCGGCTCCGCTCTCGCGGTGAAACCCCTGCTCCAGCTCGACAGCGGCCGCATCGGCCCGCTGGAGAAGGTCCGCACCGCCTCCAAGGCCATCGCCCGCCTGGAGGAGCTTGTCGTCGAACGCGCCGGTGTCGCGGCTGTCGACATCGCGGTCCACCATCTCGCGGCCCCCGAACGGGCCGACACCCTTGCGGACCACCTCCTCGACCGCGTGCCCGGTCTGGTCGACCTGCATGTCAGCGAGGTCGGCGCGGTGATCGGGGCACACACCGGACCGGGGCTGCTCGGGGTCGTCGTCTCGGCGCGCTGAGCGGGGCGCCTGCCGACGGTCGCCCGTCCGGGTGGCGGGGTTATCCACAACTACCGCGTTGTCCACGGGATTCGAGCGAGATCACCACGGCGTCGTGCGGCACGTGATCCTCGTCGCATGGCACTTCGATCATCTGCGCAGACACCGTCCGCGACCAGTGGCCCCGGCCGGGCCCCGCTCTCCGACGGCCGCATCCGTCACCGCCGGCGACCCGCCCGGGCCCGACGGGCCGACCGGGCGGCCGGCGAACTCCAGCGCCGCGCCTCGACGCTGTTCCCCGACCGGCCGCCGGCGCCCCCCGGGACCGGGACCGGGGCCGGGCCGCCGGGGGCGGTGCCCGCGCCGCGGGAGCGCGCACAACCGCCGGAGGCGGCGTGGCCGGGGGAGCCGGCCGAGGGGGACGGCGGCCCGGGCCCGACGCCGGCTCCGTCTCCGGGCTCGGCGGGGCCGGTCCCGGAGACGGAGGCGGGGCGAACGCTCCGGCCGGCCGCGGTGGGGCCGAGCGCGAAGGACGCAGAACCCGACGGACCGGGCCGTGGCGGGGGCCCGCCGTCCGGCGGCCGGGGCCACGGCTGGAGGGAACGGGCGACGCTCGCCCTGCGGGAGCGACTGCCCCTGTGGGCACAGACCAGGTGCGCTCTGGAGCGGCGCAGTGTGGCCGCGCTCGCCCTGGTGCTGCTCGTCGCGGCGGGACTCGCCGCCCAGCACTTCTGGAGCGGCCGGACCCGGACGGTGTCCGCCCCCGAGATCGTGCGCGCCACCGGGACCTACGAGGCCGCAGGGACGATGGGTTCCGCCGCACCGGCCCGGCCCCCGGACACACCGACGGCCGCTGCGCAGCCGGGGGCCCGGCCGGGGGCGCTGCCGGTGGCCGGGATCCTGGTCGACGTGGTCGGCAAGGTCCGGGAACCGGGCGTCCATCAACTCCCGGTGGGGTCACGTGTCGCCGACGCGCTGCGGGCCGCGGGAGGGGTGCGGCCCGGTACACGTGTCGACGGCCTCAACCGGGCCCGGTTCCTGGTGGACGGGGAGCAGCTCCATGTCGGAGGCCCGCCGGCCGCCGGCCCGGACGGTCCGGCCGGCGGTCCGGCGGCCGGTGCGGCGGCCGGTGCCGGGACCGGGGCGGCCGCCGCCCTCGCGATTCCCGCGGTACCGGTCTCCCTGAACACGGCCACGGCCGAACAGCTGGACGGCCTGCCGGGTGTGGGGCCGGTGCTCGCGCAGCACATCATCGACTACCGGACCCGGCGCGGCGGGTTCCGCACGGTCGACGAACTGAGGGAGGTCGACGGCATCGGTGAGCGCCGCTTCGCCGATCTGCGGAACCTGGTGCGGCCGTGACAGCCGGTGCGGGCACGCCGCGGGCGGGCGGAACGCCGGACGGCGGCGGGGCGGGCGGAGCGACGGCGGGCGGCCCGACGGGCCGAACGGGGGCGCTCGGTCCGACCGCCCCCACCGCCCCGGCCCGCAGCCCCGTGCACGCCGAGTCCGGGGGACGCCTCGGCCGCGCCCACCCCCGGCCGGCGGAGGCGCCGCCGGACCTGCGGCTTGTGCCGCCCGCGCTCGCGGCCTGGTCCACCGCCGCCCTCGCACTGGACGCCTCGCCGGGCCCGGTGCTCGCCGTCGCGGTCACGTGTGCCGTTGCGGCGGCAGGGCTGCTGGTGAGCCTGGGGCGTGGTGGGCCGCGGCGCAGGGCGGGGCCGGCGCGGTGGGTGCGGCGGTGGGTGCCACGGTCGAGGGCGGGGCCGGGTGCGGGGTCGGACCCGGGGCCGGGGCCGGAGATGAGGTTCGGGCCGGGGCGGTGGTCGTGGTCGTGGTCGGCGGGCATGGCGGCGGCCGTGCTGCTCTGTGCGGCCGGGGCGGCCGCGTCGGCGGTGGCGCACGGGGCCGACGTGCGCCGCGGACCGGTGCCGGAGCTGGTCCGGCGGTACGCCACGGTGACCGCGGAGATCGACGTGACGGCGGACCCGCGGCTGTCCCGGCCGAAGGTGCGGGGTGACCGGATGGCCGCGGCCGTGGTCCTCGTGGCGGCCGAGGTGCGCACGGTCGTGGCTCCGGACGGGACCGCGTCGGTGACGCGTACCCCGGTGCTCGTGATGGCCGACGTCGGGCAGCCGCGGGGGCCCGCGCCGGGACGGGCAGCCGACCGGGGACACGGACCCGCGCCGGGAGACGCCCCCGTGCCGGGAGGCGGATCCGTGCCGGGAGACGGATCCGTGCCGGTCCGTGGTGCCGGAGGCCCGGAGCGGGCCGGCTCTTCCTGGCTGGGCCTGCTGCCCTCGACGCGGCTGCGGGTGACCGGGCGGCTGGCACCGGCCCTCGTCGGTGGTGACCGGATCGCGGGCTTGCTGCGGGTGCGGGGCGCCACGGCGCCCGAGGTGACCGGCGAGCCGTCGGCGCACCAGCGGCTGGCGGGGCGGCTACGGGCCGGGCTGCGGGAGGCGGCCGCGGGGCTGCCGGAGGACGAGCGGGCCCTGCTGCCCGGCCTCGTGGTCGGCGACACCTCCCGGATCACGCCCGAGCTGGCGGACGCGTTCAAGAAGACCGACCTCGCACATCTGCTCGCCGTATCCGGTGCGAACCTGACGCTGGTCCTGGCACTGCTGCTCGGCCCCGCCGGACTGGCGCAGCGGGCCGAGCGGCGCGGTCTCGCCCCGCGTCTGGGCATCCCGCTGCGGGCCACCGCGCTCGCGGGCGGGGTCCTGACCCTGGGGTTCGTGGTGGTGTGCCGGCCCGATCCCAGCGTGCTGCGGGCGGCCGCCTGCGGAGCCGTCGCGCTGCTGGCCCTGGTCACCGGACGCCGCCGAGCGCTGATCCCGGCGCTGGCGACGGCGGTGCTGCTGCTGGTGCTGTACGACCCGTGGCTGGCGCGGAGTTACGGCTTCCTGCTGTCGGTGCTGGCCACGGGCGCGCTGCTGACGATCGCGCCGCGCTGGAGCTCCGCACTGCGGCGGCGGGGTGTTCCGCCGCGGGTGGCGGAGGCCCTGGCCGCGGCCGCGGCGGCACAGGCACTGTGCGCGCCGGTCGTGGTGGTGCTGTCGTCGCGGGTCAGCCTGGTGGCGGTGCCGTGCAATCTGCTGGCGGAGTTCGCGGTCGGTCCGGCCACGGTGTTGGGGTTCGCGTCGCTGGGCGTCGCCCCGGTGGCGATGCCGGTCGCCAAGGGCCTGGCGTGGTCGGCCGGCTGGCCCGTGGGGTGGATCGCGGATGTGGCGCGGGCCGGGGCCGCGCTGCCCGGCGGGGGAGTGGACTGGCCGGCCGGCTGGACGGGGGCGCTGTTGCTGGCGCTGCTCACCGCGACGGTGGTGTGGCTGGGCCGGCGGCTGCTCGTCCGGCCGTGGCTGTCCGCGGTGTGCGGGGCGCTGCTGCTGCTCGCGGTGGTGCGGCCGCCTCCGCTGGCCATGGTGATCACGGGCTGGCCGCCGCCCGACTGGCGGCTGGCGATGTGCGACGTGGGCCAGGGGGACGCGCTGGTGCTGGCGGCGGGTGCGGGCAGCGCAGTGGTGGTGGACGCGGGCCCCGACCCGGAACCGGTCGACCGGTGTCTGCGCGGACTCGGCGTCACCGAGGTGCCCCTGGTGGTGCTGACGCACTTCCACGCGGACCATGTGGCCGGGCTGCCCGGCGTGCTGCGAGGCCGGTCGGTGGGGGAGATCCGGACGACCGGGTTCGAGGAACCGGCCGGGCAGGTGGCGTTCGTGCGCCGGGAGGCGGCCGCCCGGCGGATTCCGGTCGGCCGGGCGGCGGCCGGTGAACGAGGCCGTGCCGGACCCCTGACCTGGGATGTGGTGTGGCCGCCGCCACGCGCGGCACCCCTGGTTCCGCCGGGGGACGGGCGCCCGCCCCTGGGGACGGCCCCGGCTGTCGGGGGCGTCCCTCCCGGGAGCGGGCCGCCCACCGCCGGGGCGGCCACCACGCCCGGGATGCCGGAGCCGGAGGGGCCGAACGATGCGAGCGTCACCCTGGTGGTGCGGTCCGCGGGGCTGCGGATGCTGCTGCTGGGGGACCTGGAACCACCGGGGCAGCGTGCGTTGTTGCGGTCGCCCGCGGCCGCGCTCTTCGCGGGCGTGGATGTCGTGAAAGTGGCTCATCACGGGTCCGCGTATCAGCAGGCCGAGCTGATGCGGTGGGCGGCGCCGCGACTGGCGCTCGTCTCCGTGGGCAGGGACAACCCCTACGGACACCCGGCCCCCGCCACGGTGGCGGCCCTGCGGGAGTCGGGGGCGGTGGTGCTGCGGACGGACGAGGGAGGAGCGGTGGCGGTGACCGGGGAGGGCAGGGAGGTGCGGGTGGCGCGACACTGAGAACATGCATTCGGAAGAGGTTGAGGCCTATCTCGCCCGCATCGGGGCGGACCATCCGGCGTGGCCCACCGTGGACGTCCTGCGCGACCTGCACCTGAGGCATCTGAGGACCGTGCCCTTCGAGAACCTGTCGATCCACCTCGGGGAGGGCGTCGAACTGGAGCCGAAGCGGCTGCTGGACAAGCTGGTCGGAGCGCACCGGGGCGGCTTCTGCTACGAACTCAACGGCGCCTTCGGTGCGTTGCTGACCGCGTTGGGGTTCGACGTCGCTTACCTGGCGGCACGCGTGTACGGGGAGGAGGGGCGGCTGGGCATCCCGTACGACCATCTCGCGCTGCGGGTGCGGACGGTGGACGGGGGAGAGTGGCTCGCGGACGTCGGTTTCGGGGCGCACGCCCATCTGCCGCTGGAGTTCGGTGCGCGCGGCGAACAGGAGGACCCCGGTGGGGTGTTCCGCGTGGTGGAGGCGCGGCGGGACGGCGCCGGGGCCCGCGGGGCGCGCGACGGTGCGGAGGAGTTCGGGGACCTGGACGTGCTGAGGGCCGGCCGGCCCGTGTACCGGCTGGAGGTGCGGCCCAGGGCGTTGGCGGACTTCGCCGTCGGGGCGTGGTGGCACAGCACCTCCCCGCGGTCGCACTTCCGGCGGTCGCTGGTGTGCTCGCGGCTGACGGAGGACGGGGGACGGATCACCCTCAGCGGCCGGAGCCTCACCGTGACGGCGCCCGGAGGGGAGCGTGAGGTGCGCGAACCGGACACGGACGAGGAGGTGCTGGCGCTGTACCGGGAGAGGTTCGGGATTCGGCTGGACAGGGTGCCTGCGGTGCGGGAGGCGCCGCGGGACGGCGGCTGAGGGCGCGGGGCGTCGGCCGGCCGTGCCCGGAGGCCGGAACCGGGATCCGCGGGCCGTCGTGCGGGCGCCCGCGTCCTGCGCCGGTGGGCCGGGGGAGGAGCGCCCGACCGCGTGCCGGAGGATGGGGCCGTGAGCGATGTGAGACATGTGCTGGTGCTGCCCGACCGGGACGCTGCGGAGGAGGTGGCCGAGGCACTGGGGGCGAGGTTCGGCCTGCACGAGGAGCCGCGGCTGCTGCGGGACGCGCTGGCCGGCGAGGACGACGCGGAGGACGCCCAGTGGCTCGTCCTCCTCCGCGACGAGGACGAGCGGCTGGACCCCGCGGACCTGGACGCGTTCGCCGGTGAGTGGGAGGGCTGGCGCGAGGAGCCGTAGAAGCCTCGGCGGTGCCTTCCGCTCGCGGGCACCCGCCGCGGAGGGTGGCTGTTGCGGGTGGCGGCCGGGGCGACGCCTGCGTCCGGGGGCGGTGGCTCCGTACGGTCCTCGGGGCGGAGGCGGCGGCGCCGTCCGTCCTCGGCACGCGGGCCGTCGAGGGGACCGGCCCACTGCCGCACCCTCCGCTCGGCTGCCGTCCTGGGCGCTGCTGTCGGTGCCGGTGCCGGTGCCGGTGTCGGTGTCGGTGTCGGTGTCGGTACCGGTGCGGACACCGGTGTCGGTGTCGATGCCGGTACCGGTGCGGACACCGGTGTCGATGCCGGTGCCGCCCTGGCGGTCGGCTGTCTCCGGTCGCCCGTCGGCGGGTGTGGCGTCGTTGTCGGTGGGGCGTGCCATGCTTGGGGCGATGGCCAGGAAGACTGCGAACGACGACCCCCTCGCCCCGGTGACGCTCGCCGTGGGACAGGAGGAACTGCTGCTGGACCGTGCCGTGCGGGAGGTCGTGGCCGCGGCCAGGGCCGCGGACGCCGACACCGATGTACGGGACCTGGCTTCGGACCAGTTGCAGCCGGGCACCCTGGCGGAGCTGACGAGCCCGTCGCTGTTCGCGGAGCGCAAGGTCGTGGTGGTGCGGAACGCGCAGGATCTGTCCGCGGACACGGTCAAGGACGTGAAGGCGTACCTCGGAGCACCCGCCGAGGAGATCACCCTGGTGCTGCTGCACGCGGGCGGCGCCAAGGGCAAGGCGCTGCTGGACGCGGCGCGCAAGGCCGGGGCGCGCGAGGTGGCGTGCCCGAAGATGACCAAGCCGGCGGACCGGCTGGCCTTCGTCCGCCAGGAGTTCCGCACGCACGGGCGGTCCGCCACGCCGGAGGCCTGCCAGGCGCTGGTCGACGCCATCGGCAGTGACCTCAGGGAGCTGGCGTCGGCCGCGGCGCAACTGGTCGCCGACGTGGAGGGGACCATCGACGAGGCCGTCGTCGGGCGCTACTACACCGGACGGGCGGAGGCCTCCAGCTTCACGGTCGCCGACCGGGCCGTGGAGGGGCGCGCCGCCGAGGCACTGGAGGCGCTGCGCTGGTCCCTGTCCACCGGCGTGGCGCCGGTGCTGATCACCAGCGCGCTGGCGCAGGGGGTGCGGGCCATCGGCAAGCTGTCCTCCGCGCGGGGAGGCCGCCCCGCCGACCTGGCGCGTGAGCTGGGCATGCCGCCGTGGAAGATCGACCGGGTGCGGCAGCAGATGCGGGGCTGGACCGCGGACGGTGTGGCGGTGGCGATGCGGGCCGTCGCCGAGGCCGACGCGGGAGTGAAGGGGGGCGGGGACGACCCCGAGTACGCCCTGGAGAAGGCTGTCGTGATCGTCGCGCGGGCGGCTCGTTCCCGGGGCCGCTGACCTCGCGGACCGTACCGGACCCGGACCCGTACCGGACCCGTACCGGACCCGGACCCGGACCTGTACCGGACCCGGACCTGTACCGGACCCGGACCTGTACCGGACCCGGACCTGTACCGGACCCGGACCGTTCCTGCCGCTGCCGCTGCCGCTGCCGCTGCCGCTGCCGCTGCCGCTGCCGCTGCCGCTGCCGCTGCCGCCCCGCGTTCGCGCCGTGTGGGTGCGGGAGCGGCCCTCCGGAGGACGCGCCCGGCGCCGCGGAGGAGAATCGGGGGTGTCAGCCAGCCACACCGATCCGAGGAGAGGTGGCGGTCACCATGGCCGAACACCCCCACGCCCAGCTGGTCCGCCAGGGCTACGACGCCTTCGCACGCGGGGACATGGACACCCTGCGTGGACTGATGACGGCGGACTGCACCCACCATGTGCCCGGCAGCCACCCGCTCTCTGGTGACTTCAAGGGCCAGGACGCGATCGTCGGCATGTACGGCCGGATGTTCGAGGAGACCGGCGGCAACATGCGGGCCGATCTGCGCTCGGTCTTCACCGACGGGCGGGGCCATGCGGTGTCCCTGCACCATCTGTCGGCCGAGCGGCAGGGCAAGCGGTACGACGAGGACGGCTGCCTCGTCTTCCGCATCCTCGGCGACAAGATCACGGACATCGACGAGTGCGTCGTGGACATCGAGAAGGACAACGAGTTCTGGTCGTGACGACCACGGTCGGCGCAGTGCGACCGACGCCGCGGTCGTGAAGCCAGAGGCCTCGGCCGGAAGGCGCGCGACCGGCGGCGGGGGCGCGACGAAGGCCCCGCCGCCCGCCCTGGGGAAGGACGGGCAGCGGGGCCTTCGGTTCACGCTGCTGAGCCCGTACCCGCGTGGCGAACGCAGGCCGCGTACAGGCTCGGGGCGCCGGCCGGGGGCGGATGAGAGAGGGCCCGCCCGGGTTCCTTCCGGCGACGCGGTCCCGCTGGTCCGGCCACGTCCCGTGAGGGCCGGCCGTCCCCGGGGGAACCGCTCAGATCAAAGAAGGTGTCAGGCCTTGATGGCCGCGACCTTGGAAGCAAGCGCCGACTTCTTGTTGGCGGCCTGGTTCTTGTGGATGACGCCCTTCGAGACGGCCTTGTCGAGCTGACGCGCGGCGGCGCGCTGGTACTCGGTGGCCTTCTCGACGTCACCCGCGGCAGCGGCCTCGCGGGCCTTGCGGATCGCGGTCTTCAGGGAGGACTTGACGGCCTTGTTGCGCAGCCGGGCCTTCTCGTTGGTCTTGATCCGCTTGATCTGGGACTTGATGTTCGCCACGAATGAGCCTTTTCAGGTTCAGGCACGCGTCAGCGGGACTCCCGTCAGGGGATCCCGGACCCGTACCAGGTGATTACCAGGTGATTTCTTGATGGTGTGCCTCGCGCTGAGAGGGCATGAGACACAGCCACCCAGGCTACCAGCGCCTCCGCGGCCAGCCCAAACCGGATGCCGGTCGCCGCCCGTGGGACCATGGAGGCTACGTATCGATCCGACCCGAGACCGCCCACCGCTTGCGGATACCTCAAGAATCAGGACCCTGCGTGCCCGCGACCCCTAACAATGTGCCCGAGCCGAGCCGTACCGACCCGGCTCTGATCCGCAACTTCTGCATCATCGCGCACATCGACCACGGCAAGTCCACCCTCGCCGACCGGATGCTCCAGTTGACCGGCGTGGTCGAGCAGCGGCAGATGCGCGCTCAGTACCTCGACCGCATGGACATCGAGCGCGAGCGCGGCATCACGATCAAGTCCCAGGCCGTGCGTCTGCCCTGGGCCCCGACGTCGGGCCCCGACCAGGGCACCACGCACATCCTCAACATGATCGACACCCCGGGGCACGTCGACTTCACCTACGAGGTCTCACGGTCGCTCGCCGCCTGCGAGGGGACCATCCTCCTCGTCGACGCCGCCCAGGGCATCGAGGCCCAGACCCTCGCCAACCTCTACCTGGCGATGGAGAACGACCTCACGATCATCCCCGTGCTCAACAAGATCGACCTTCCGGCCGCGCAGCCGGAGAAGTTCGCCGAGGAGCTGGCCAACCTGGTCGGCTGCGACCCGGACGACGTGCTCAAGGTCTCCGCCAAGACCGGCCTGGGGGTCGAGGCCCTGCTCGACCGGGTCGTCGCCGAGATCCCCCGGCCGGTCGGCGTCGCCGACGCGCCCGCCCGCGCGATGATCTTCGACTCGGTCTACGACTCCTACCGGGGCGTCGTGACGTACGTCAGGGTCATCGACGGCCAGCTCAACAAGCGCGAGCGCATCCGCATGATGTCGACCGGCGCCACCCACGAGCTGCTGGAGATCGGCACCAACTCGCCCGAGATGCTGCCCGCCGACGGCATCGGCGTCGGCGAGGTCGGCTACCTGATCACCGGTGTGAAGGACGTCCGCCAGTCCAAGGTCGGCGACACCGTCACCAGCCAGGTCAAGGGGGCGACCGAGCCGCTCGGCGGGTACAAGGACCCCAAGCCGATGGTCTTCTCCGGCCTGTACCCGCTGGACGGCTCCGACTACCCGGAGCTGCGCGAGGCACTGGACAAGCTCCAGCTCAACGACGCCGCGCTGGTCTACGAGCCGGAGACGTCGGCGGCTCTCGGCTTCGGTTTCCGCGTCGGCTTCCTGGGCCTGCTGCACCTGGACGTGATCCGGGAGCGGCTGGAGCGCGAGTTCGGCCTGGACCTGATCGCCACCGCGCCCAACGTGGTCTACCGCGTGATCATGGAAGACGGTGTCGAGCACGTCGTCACCAACCCGAGCGAGTTCCCCGAGGGCAAGATCGCCGAGGTGTACGAGCCGGTCGTCCGGGCGACGATCCTCGCCCCGACCGAGTTCATCGGCGCGATCATGGAGCTGTGCCAGACCCGGCGCGGCACCCTGCTCGGCATGGACTACCTCTCCGAGGACCGTGTCGAGATCCGCTACACACTGCCCCTCGCGGAGATCGTCTTCGACTTCTTCGACCAGCTGAAGTCCAAGACCCGCGGCTACGCCTCCCTGGACTACGAGCCCACCGGCGAGCAGAACAGCTCCCTGGTCAAGGTCGACATCCTGCTGCACGGCGACAAGGTCGACGCCTTCTCGGCGATCACCCACAAGGACCAGGCCTACGCGTACGGAGTGCGGCTCGTCGCCAAGCTCCGGGAGCTCATCCCCCGGCAGAACTTCGAGGTCCCGGTGCAGGCCGCCATCGGGTCCCGGGTCATCGCCCGCGAGACCATCCGCGCCATCCGCAAGGACGTCCTCGCCAAGTGCTACGGCGGTGACATCTCCCGCAAGCGGAAGCTGCTGGAGAAGCAGAAGGAGGGCAAGAAGCGGATGAAGATGGTGGGCTCCGTCGAGGTTCCGCAGGAGGCCTTCATCGCGGTCCTGTCCAGCGACGACAGCGGGTCGAGCAAGCCGAAGAAGTAGTGCCGCCGGGCGGCGGCCCCCGGGCCCGGGCCCCCGGCCGTGCCGGAGGCCGGGTCCCTCCCGGCCCCGCGCCGGCTCCCAGCCGTCCCCGCTTCCCGGCGTGCGCTCCCGGCCGTGCGCTCCGGGCCGTGGGCTCCGGGCCGTGTCCGTTCCGTTCCGCGTTCCCTGCCGGGTCCGAGCCGTGTCCGTGCCCGGTCCGGCAGCGCCGGAACGGAGGTGTTCCGGGGCTCGTCACACGAAAGTGTGGCGGGCCCCTCTGCAGGCCGGCGGGTACGCCCGAGCAGGACCCCACCAGGGCCCACGCCGGGACGTCCGGATCCACCGCGGAGCGGACCTCGCAGGGGACCACTGAGTGGACCACTGAGCGGACCACCGGCCGGACCGTCGATTAGGTGCGCGGCCCATGTGCGGGCAAAGTGACAGGCCGCACACCCTTACGCGAGAGCCGATCGGGCTCTAACCTGTCCCTGCCCGATAGTTACTCACGAGTTAAACAACGGCCCGTGAGTGAGAAAAAGCCGCAGTGCCGGCGCAAGCCGCCCTGAGCCAGCCGCATCGTCGCGGGCCCCGGAGGATGTCGTGAGCGACACACAGACCCTGATCGAGAACCGTCCGCCGTCTGTCGCGGGCCTCTTCCTGGAGCGCGTGGCGGCCACGCCGGACGCCGAGGCCTACCGCTATCCGGTGCCAGACGCCTCCGGCCAGGGGCCCGACGTATGGAAGTCGCTGAGCTGGTCCCAGGCGGCCGAGCGGGTCCGCGCCATCTCGGCCGGCCTCATCGAACTGGGTGTCCAGCCCGAGCAGCGCGTCGCCCTCGCCTCCGGCACCCGCATCGAGTGGCTGCTCGCCGACCTGGGCATCATGTGCGCCGGCGCGGCCACCACCACGATCTACCCGCAGACCAACGCCGACGAGGCCGCCTACATCCTCTCCGACTCCGAGAGCCGGGTGCTGATCGCGGAGGACGCCGGACAGGTCGCCAAGGCGCAGGAGCGGAGCGCCGAGCTGCCCGACCTCACCCACATCGTCGTCATCGACGACGAGGGCGTGCAGACCGACGACCGGGTGCTGTCCCTCGCCGAGCTGGAGAAGCGCGGTGCCGCGCGGCTGGAGAAGGACCCCGAGCTGATCGAGGAGCGGGTCGCGGCGATCACCGCCGACCAGCTCGCCACGCTGATCTACACCTCCGGCACCACCGGCCGCCCCAAGGGGGTGCGCCTGCCGCACGACAACTGGTCGTACATGGCGAAGGCCACCGCCGCGACCGGCCTGGTCGGCCCGGACGACGTGCAGTACCTGTGGCTGCCCCTCGCGCACGTCTTCGGCAAGGTGCTCACCTCCGGCCAGATCGAGGTCGGCCACGTGACCGCCGTCGACGGACGGATCGACAAGATCATCGAGAACCTGCCGGTGGTGCAGCCGACCTACATGGCGGCCGTGCCACGCATCTTCGAGAAGGTCTACAACGGCGTCGCGGCCAAGGCCCGCGCGGGCGGTGCCGCCAAGTACAAGATCTTCCAGTGGGCGGCCGGCGTCGCCCGCGAGTACGCCAAGGTCACCCAGGACAACTTCCGCCGCACCGGCACCGCGAGCGCGCCGTTCGGTCTCGCCGCCAAGCACAAGGTCGCCGACACCCTCGTCTACGCCAAGCTGCGCGAGGCGTTCGGCGGCAATCTCCGCGCCTGCGTCTCCGGCTCGGTCGCCCTGGCACCGGAGATCGGCTACTTCTTCGCCGGTGCGGGCATCCACATCCTGGAGGGCTACGGCCTCACCGAGACCTCCGCCGCGTCCTTCGTCAACCCCGGAGAGGCCTACCGCACCGGCACCGTGGGCAAGCCGCTGCCCGGCTGCGAGGTGCGCATCGCGGACGACGGCGAGATCCTGCTGCGCGGCCCCGGCATCATGGAGGGCTACCACAAGCTGCCCGAGAAGACGGCGGAGGTCCTGGAGCCGGACGGCTGGTTCCACACCGGCGACATCGGCGAGCTGTCCCCGGACGGCTACCTGCGCATCACCGACCGCAAGAAGGACCTCTTCAAGACCTCCGGCGGCAAGTACGTCGCGCCGACCGAGATCGAGGGGCAGTTCAAGGCGGTCTGCCCGTTCGTGTCCAACGTCCTCGTCCACGGCGCCGACCGGAACTTCTGCACCGCCCTGATCGCCCTCGACGAGGCCGCGATCACCGCCTGGGCCGACGAGCACGGCCTCCAGGGCAGGTCGTACGCGGAGGTCGTGGCGGCGCCCGCCACCGTCGAGATGGTCGAGGGCTACGTCCAGGAGCTCAACTCCGGCCTCCAGCGGTGGCAGACCATCAAGAAGTTCCGGCTGCTGCCCCGCGACCTCGACGTCGAGCACGGTGAGATCACACCGAGCCTGAAGCTGAAGCGGCCGGTGGTGGAGCGGGAGTACCGGCACCTGCTGGAGGAGATGTACGCGGGCGCCCGCGAGGCGTAGAGGGACGGCCCGGACCCGGGAGCTCCGGCCCCGGACAGCCGCCGGGGACAGCCGCCCCGGGACAGCCGGCCCTGGGCATCCGGCCGGGCCCGGTAGTCGTCCCCGCCCCCGCGCGCCCGGCGGCAGTGGCTGGGCGGGCGCGCGGCCACCTCCGGCCCTGACCTGCCCGGCCCTGACCTGCCCGGCCCTCACCTGCCCGGCCTCCGCACGGCCGGCCCCCGCGGCGAGGCCCGTCGTGGTCTGGGGCCTCGCGGGGGCGGCGCGGGGGCGGCAGAGCGGCGCACCGTAGCACGGAGACCGGGCCGTGACGCCTCTCTTCCGTGACTACCTGCTCACGGACGGGTTCTTTCTGTCACTCTGGCGGTCGACAGATGCGTCCACGTCCGACTGTTCGGGAGCCGTTCCATGGGGGCCATTCCGGTGCAACGGGAGACCGCCTCCCCCCAGACCCCGGCCTGCCCCGCCGCTCCCGCCTCCGCCCGGCCCGGCGCCCCCTGCCTGCGGACCACGGTGAACGGCGGCCCCACGGCCCCGGGCACCGCGCGGGCCCTGGCGCGCGCCGCGTTCCGGGAGTGGGCGGAGCTCGGCGTCCCGGGCGCCGAACGCCTCGGGGACCGGCTGACCGGGGACGCCCTGATCGTGCTCAGCGAACTGGTCACCAACGCGGTCGTGCACGCCGGCACCGACGTCGAGCTGGGATGCCGGCTGGAGGACGACGGCGGAGCCCTCGTCGTCGAGGTCACCGACCGGCACCCGGCCCGTCCGCCCCGCGACGTCCCGGACGGCTGCCCGGAGCACGGCCACGGGCTGCGCCTGGTCGCCGGGCTCGCCGAGGCCTGGGGCGTCACCTACCGCCCCGGCAGCAAGACCGTGTGGGCGCGGCTGGGCGCCGAGGAGGGTGAGCGCTGCGATCCCGAGGGCGCCCCGCACGCCGCCGCGCTCCTGGTGCCGCCCGTCCCGCGTGCCGACCGCGACGGGGACTGGCTCGGACGGGGCGCGCTGTCCTTCCTCGCCGAGGCCTCCGACCTGCTCGCCGGACAGCTCGACGAGGACCTCGTCGTCGCTCTCACCGGCCAGCTGATCGTGCCCCGGCTCGCCGACTGGTGCGCGATCTGGCTGGAGGACGAGGTCACCGGACGCGGCTGGAGCGGCCTCGGCGCCCGCGGGCCGCGCCTCGGGCGGGTCTGGCACGGCAGCGAGGACCGGGTGGAGGAGCTGCGCCGCACCCTGGAGAAGGAGCCGCCCCGGCCCGGCGGCGCACCGCGCTCCGGCCCGGTCGCCCATCCCTGGCCCGCGTCCGCGCTCGCGCCCGGCGCACCGCACGGCGCGGCGCTCGCCTACCGGCTGATCGCCGGCGGCCGCCCGCTGGGCACACTCGTCCTCGGCCGGGCCGGGATCCTCCGCTTCCCCGACGAGGTCACCGGCCTGGTGGAGGACCTCGCCCGGCGGGTCGCGCTGGCCGTCGGCGCCGCCCGGCAGTACGCCCGGCAGGCCACCATCAGCGCCGTGCTCCAGCGCGGCCTGCTGCCGGGCGCGCTCCCCGAGATCCCGGGGGTGCGCAGCGCGTTCGTCCACGAACCGCGCGACAAGGGCGGCCCCAGCGGCGACTTCTACGACCTGTTCCCGGCCGGTGACGGCCGCTGGTGCTTCGCCGTCGGCGACGTCCAGGGCAAGGGCCCCGAGGCCGCCGTGGTGATCGGCCTGGCCCGGCCCTGGCTGCGGCTGCTGGCCCGCGAGGGGTACCGCGTCGCGGACGTCCTGGACCGCCTCAACCAGCTGCTCCTCGACGACGCCACCGAGGCCGCCGACGCCGCCGCCCGCGCCCTGGCGGGTCCGGTACCGCCCGGCGACGGCCCCCAGACCCGCTTCCTGTCCCTGCTGTACGGGGAGCTGGTCCTGCTCGACGGCGGCGGCCTGCGCTGCACCCTCGCCGCCGCCGGACACCCGCTGCCCCTGCTGCTCGGCCCGGACGGCGGGGTCCGCACGGTCGCTCGGCCGCAGACCCTGCTCGGCGTCGTGGAGGACGAGACCTACACCAGCGACACCCTGGAACTGCTGCCCGGCGACAGCCTGCTGTGCGTCACGGACGGGGTGACCGAGCGGCGTGACGGGTCCCGCCAGTTCGACGACGCCGACGGCCTCGCCGCCGCCCTGGCGAGCTGCGCGGGCCTCGACGCCGGGCTCATCGCCGAGCGCATCCGCCGGCTCGTGCACGACTTCGGGGTCCTGCCCCCCGAGGACGACCTGGCGCTGCTGGTGCTGCAGGCGGAGTGAGGCCGTCCCACAGCGGCGCGGGCCCGAGGGGCGCCGGGCCCGAGCGGCGCTCGCACCGGCGTCACAGGCGCGGCGCACGCACCGGCGTCACAGCTGCACGCAGGCACCGGGGGGCGCCACGGGAGCGCGTACGGACGGCGGGCGCCGTCCCCGGGAGGCGTCCCCCCCCCGCGAGGTGCGTCCGCGAGGGGCGTCCGCGAGGGGCGTCCGCGAGGGGGCACGGGCGTACCGGACGTATGAGGGACACTGGAGGACATGCCCTCCGCACTCCCCGACGGCGAGCCCGTCCCCGCCGACGGCGCGCTGCCCGCCGCCGCGCTCGCCCGGGCCGCCGACCGGCCCCTCGGCTTCTACCTGCACGTTCCCTACTGCGCGACCCGCTGCGGCTACTGCGACTTCAACACGTACACCGCGACGGAACTGCGCGGCACCGGCGGTGTCCTCGCCTCCCGCGACAACTACGCCGAGACCCTGGCCGACGAGATCCGCCTGGCCCGCAAGGTGCTCGGCGACGACCCGCGCGAGGTCCGTACGGTGTTCGTCGGCGGCGGCACCCCGACCCTGCTGCCCGCCGCGGACCTGGTGCGGATGCTGGACGCGGTCCGCGACGAGTTCGGCCTGGCGCCCGACGCCGAGGTCACCACCGAGGCCAACCCCGACTCCGTCGACCCCGCCTATCTGAGCGCCCTGCGCGAGGGCGGCTTCAACCGGATCTCCTTCGGCATGCAGAGTGCCCGCAGGCACGTGCTCGACGTCCTCGACCGCACCCACACCCCCGGCCGGCCGGAGGCCTGCGTGGGCGAGGCCCGGGCCGTGGGCTTCGACCACATCAACCTGGACCTCATCTACGGCACCCCCGGCGAGTCCGACGACGACTGGCGGGCCTCGCTGGAGGCCGCGCTGGGAGCCGGACCCGACCATGTGTCGGCCTACGCGCTGATCGTCGAGGAGGGCACCCGGCTGGCGCACCGCATCCGCCGCGGCGAGGTCCCGATGACGGACGACGACGTCCACGCCGACCGCTACCTCATCGCCGACTCGGTGCTCGCGCAGGCCGGCTTCGACTGGTACGAGGTCTCGAACTGGGCCACCTCCCCGGCCGCCCGCTGCCTCCACAACGAGCTGTACTGGCGCGGCGCCGACTGGTGGGGCGCGGGCCCCGGCGCCCACAGCCACGTCGGCGGGGTGCGCTGGTGGAACGTCAAGCACCCCGGCGGGTACGCGGCCGCACTCGCCGGGGGCCGCTCACCGGGCGCCGGCCGGGAGGTGCTGGCCGAGGAGGACCGGCGGGTCGAGCGGATCCTGCTGGAGCTGCGGCTGCGCGAGGGTGCGCCGCTGACCCTGCTGCGCGAACGGGGACTCGCGGCCGCGCGCCGGGCACTGGCCGAGGGCCTGCTGGAGCAGCGGCCGTACGACGAGGGGCGCGCGGTGCTGACACTGCGCGGGCGACTGCTCGCGGACGCGGTGGTCAGGGACCTGGTCGACTGAGCCGCACAGGTGAGCCGCACAGGCCGGAACAGCTCAGTCCGAGGCAGGGCAGGGCCAGGCGGGACGGACGGCGGCGGACAGGGCGAGGCGGAGCGGGACGGACGGCCGCGGACGGGCGCGGGGTGAGGCGGGGCAGGGCGGGACGGACGGCGGCGAACGGGGCAAGGCGGAGCGGGACGGCCGCGGACGGGACGGGACAAGGCGAGGTAGGGCGGAACGGGGCAGGGCGGGACGGACATGCGGGCGGAACCGGAGGGGGCGGGACCGAAACGGGACCGAAACGGGGCGGGTCGGGGCGGGATGGGGCGGGATGGGGCGGGACCGGAAGGGACAGCCCCGCCGCGCTACCGGGGTCCGGCGTCACCGCCGGCCGTGACGAAGTCGATGAGTTCCTCGACGCGGCCCAGCAGCTCCGGCTCCAGGTCCCGGTAGGACCCCACCCGCTTCAGGATGGCCTGCCACACCGCCCCGGTGTTCTCCGGCGGCCAGCCCAGCGCCCGGCACACGCCGGTCTTCCAGTCCTGCCCGCGGGGGACCTGCGGCCAGCCCGGGATGCCGAGGCAGGACGGTTTCACGGCCTCCCAGATGTCGATGTACGGGTGCCCCACCACCAGGGCGTGCTCGCCGGTCACCTGCTGCGCGATCCGCCACTCCTTCGTGCCCGGCAGGAGGTGGTCGACGAGGACGCCGAGGCGGGCGTCGGGGCCGGGCGCGAACTCCGCCACGACCGACGGCAGGTCGTCCACGCCCTCCAGGTACTCCACGACCACGCCCTCGATGCGCAGGTCGTCGCCCCAGACCTGCTCCACGAGCTCCGCGTCGTGGCGCCCCTCGACATAGATCCGGCCCGCACGGGCCACCCGCGCCCGCGCCCCGGGGACGGCGATGGACCCGGACGCCGTACGGGCCGGGCGGGCCGGTCCCGGGGCGGGGCGGACCAGCGTCACCGCCCTGCCCTCCAGCAGGAAGCCGCGCGGCTCCAGCGGGAACACCCGGTGCTTGCCGAAGCGGTCCTCCAGGGTCACCGTGCCCGCCTCGCAGCGGATCACCGCGCCGCAGAAGCCGGTCGTCGGCTCCTCTACCACCAGGCCCGGCTCGGCGGGGACCTCCGGTACGGCGGCGGGTTTCTTCCACGGCGGGGTCAGGTCGGGGGAGTACGCGCGGGGGCGCGGGCCCGAGGGGCCCTCGGCGGGAGGGCGGCGGCGGGAGGCGGGTGGGCGCATTCGGATGACGATAGGAGAAGCGCCCGCCCGGTCAGAGCGACACGCCGAAGCGGTCCGCCAGCTCGTCCCGCTGCCGCCGCACGAACCCGGCGTCCACCACCGCACCGTGTCCGGGGACGTACAGTGCGTCCTCACCGCCCAGGGCCAGCAGCCGGTCCAGGGCGTCCGGCCAGCGGGACGGCACGGCGTCCGGGCCCGCCTGCGGCGCGCCGGACTCCTCGACGAGGTCGCCGCAGAACACGGTCTCCGGCGAGCCGGGCACCAGAACCGCCAGATCGTGGGCGGTGTGGCCCGGCCCCACGTTCGCCAGCAGGACCTGGCGGCCGCCGCCGAGGTCGAGCGTCCACTCCCCGGTGACGTGGTGGCGCGGAGCGGCCAGCGCGTCCGCGGCCTCCCGCGCGACTTCCTCGGCCAGCCCGTTGCGGACCGCGTCCGCGTACAGCTCGCTGCGCGCCCGCGCGCCGCTGAGCGCTGCGTCCACGCCCACCGCGCCGAACACCTCCGCGTCCGCGAACGCCGCCGCCCCGAAGACATGGTCGAAGTGCGGGTGGGTGAGAGCGAGATGGGTCACACCGCCGCCGGACAGCCACTCGGCCCGGGTCCGCAGCAGAGCCCCCTCGGAGAGGCTCGAACCCGCGTCGATCAGCAGCGCCGCCCCCTCGCCGACGACCAGCCCCGCCGTGCAGTCCCACCCCGGCAGCCGGCACCGGCCCACCCCCGGGGCCAGCCGCTCCCACCCCAGCTCTTCCCAAGTCACGGTCATACGGCAACGCTAGTGCTGCGACCGGAGAGGTTCACCGGGTCGCGCCGCCCGGCACGGCACCGCCGCGTCGTCGCGTCACCCCGGTACGGCCCGTACCCGGGTGACGCCCCGCCGCGGGGGGTGCACCCCGCCGGACGGCCGGGACGTCCCGGTGGACCGTGCCGGCCGCCGCACCGGAGGTGTCCCCGCGCAGGGCGCCGCCGGACGCGACCTGCCTTGCCGCGGGGCCACCCGACGGCCGTACACTGGGCCGGTGAGGCTGGCACTCGTCTGCTCCGAGTGCCAGGCCCCGTGACCGGAGGGGCCCGCAGGGGCCGGGCGCCGACCATGACGAGAGCTGGAGGTGTGCGCGATGCTCAGTGAACGAAGGCTGCAGGTGCTGCGCGCCATCGTCCAGGACTACGTGGGCACCGAGGAGCCGGTCGGTTCCAAGGCGCTCACCGAGCGGCACAGCCTCGGGGTGTCCCCGGCGACCGTGCGCAACGACATGGCGGCCCTGGAGGACGAGGGCTTCATCGCGCAGCCGCACACCAGTGCCGGGCGTATCCCCACCGACAAGGGCTACCGGCTCTTCGTCGACAAGCTCGCCGAGGTCAAGCCGCTCACCGCACCGGAGCGGCGCGCGATCCAGAACTTCCTCGACGGCGCGGTCGACCTGGACGACGTCGTGGCCCGCACGGTGCGGCTGCTCGCGCAGCTCACCCGGCAGGTGGCCGTCGTGCAGTACCCGTCGCTGACCCGGTCCACGGTGCGGCACGTGGAACTGCTGGCGATGGCTCCGGCGCGCGTGATGCTGGTGCTGATCACGGACACCGGGCGGGTCGAGCAGCGGATGGTCGACTGTCCGGCCCCGTTCGGGGAGACCTCCCTCGCGGACCTCAGGGCGCGGCTGAACAGCCGGGTCGCGGGCCGCCGCTTCACGGACGTGCCGCAGCTGGTGCAGGACCTGCCGGAGGGCTTCGAGCCGGAGGACCGCGGCGCCGTCCAGACGGTGCTCTCCACCCTGCTGGAGACGCTCGTCGAGCAGACCGAGGAACGGCTGATGATCGGCGGCACCGCCAATCTGACCCGCTTCGGACATGACTTCCCCCTCACCATCCGCCCCGTCCTGGAGGCCCTGGAGGAGCAGGTCGTGCTCCTCAAGCTGCTGGGCGAGGCGAAGGATCCGGGCGTGACCGTGCGCATCGGTCACGAGAACGCCCATGAGGGGCTCAACTCCACTTCGGTGGTGTCGGTGGGCTACGGTTCGGGCGGCGAGGCAGTCGCCAAGCTCGGCGTGGTCGGCCCGACCCGCATGGATTACCCGGGAACGATGGGAGCGGTACGCGCAGTGGCACGGTACGTCGGACAGATCCTGGCGGAGTCGTAAGTGGCCACGGACTACTACGCCGTTCTCGGCGTGCGCCGCGACGCCTCGCAGGACGAGATCAAGAAGGCCTTCCGGCGGCTCGCGCGCGAGCTGCATCCGGACGTCAACCCCGATCCGAAGACCCAGGAGCGGTTCAAGGAGATCAACGCCGCCTACGAGGTGCTCTCGGACCCGCAGAAGAAGCAGGTCTACGACCTCGGCGGCGACCCCCTCACGCAGGCCGGCGGGGCCGGTGCGGGCGGCTTCGGAGCCGGCGGCTTCGGCAACTTCTCCGACATCATGGACGCGTTCTTCGGCACGGCGTCGCAGCGCGGCCCGCGCTCGCGCACCCGCCGCGGCCAGGACGCGATGATCCGGATCGAGGTCGAGCTCGACGAGGCCGCCTTCGGCACCACCAAGGACATCCAGGTCGACACCGCGGTCGTCTGCACCACGTGCAGCGGCGAGGGCGCGGCGCCGGGCACCTCCCCGCAGACCTGCGACATGTGCCGCGGCCGCGGCGAGGTCTCCCAGGTCACCCGGTCCTTCCTGGGCCAGGTCATGACCTCGCGGCCCTGCCCGCAGTGCCAGGGCTTCGGCACCGTCGTGCCGACCCCCTGCCCGGAGTGCGCGGGTGACGGCCGGGTCCGCTCCCGCCGGACCCTGACGGTGAAGATCCCGGCCGGCGTCGACAACGGCACCCGCATCCAGCTGGCCGGCGAGGGCGAGGTCGGCCCCGGCGGCGGCCCGGCCGGCGACCTGTACGTGGAGATCCACGAGCTGCCGCACTCGACGTTCCAGCGGCGCGGCGACGACCTGCACTGCACGGTGACCATCCCGATGACCGCGGCGGCCCTCGGCACGAAGGTGCCGCTGGAGACGCTGGACGGCATGGAGGAGGTCGACATCCGGCCCGGCACCCAGTCCGGCCAGTCGATCCCGCTGCACGGCCGGGGCGTCACCCACCTGCGCGGCGGCGGCCGCGGCGACCTCGTCGTGCACGTCGAGGTGCAGACGCCGAACAAGCTGGACCCCGAGCAGGAGCGGCTGCTGCGCGAACTGGCCAAGCTGCGCGGCGAGGAGCGCCCGCAGGGGCAGTTCCAGCCGGGGCAGCAGGGCCTGTTCTCACGGCTGAAGGACGCCTTCAACGGCCGCTGAGCCGTCGGCCCCCGCGCGCGGCGTCCTCGCGGACCGCGCGCGGCCGCCCCGGCCCCGCGGCGCGTCGTGTCGCGGGGCCGGGGCGGCCGGCGACCGTCCCGCCCGGCCCGCCTCCGGGCGGCCGGCGCGCCTTTCGCAACACGCCCCGGACGGGCCGGCGCAAGGCCTCCGCGCCGGGCCCGTACCCGCCGGAAGTCCCGATTCGGACTTGTCCGGGGGACATGGCACCATGCGGTCATGTCCTCCGCGCTGACCGATCTCGCCCCGCTTCCGATAGTGCAGGCACCGATGGCGGGCGGTGTCTCCGTGCCGCAGCTCGCCGCCGCCGTGTCCGAGGCCGGAGGGCTCGGGTTCCTGGCCGCCGGGTACAAGACGGCGGACGGCATGTACCAGGAGATCAAGCAGCTGCGCGGACTGACCTCCCGCCCCTTCGGCGTGAACGTCTTCATGCCGAGCCCCGACCACTCCGGCGCCGACCCCGACGCGGCGTTCGAGGCGTCCGGGACGCCGGCGGCCGCCCCGGCCCACTCCGCCGCGGTCGACCTCTACGCCCAGCAGCTCGCCGGGGAGGCCGCCTGGTACCGGACCGAGCTGGGTGACCCCGACAGCGGCCGTGACGACGGCTACGACGCCAAGCTCGCCGTGCTGCTCGACGACCCGGTCCCGGCGGTCTCCTTCCACTTCGGCGTGCCCGGCGCGGACGCCCTGGCGGCCCTGCGCCGCGCCGGCACCGTCACGCTGGCCACGGCCACCTCCGTGGAGGAGGCGGTGGCCGTCGAGCGGGCCGGCGCGGACGCGGTGATCGTGCAGGGCGTGGAGGCCGGCGGCCACCAGGGCAGCCACCGCGACCAGCCCGAGACGGAGGGCGCCGGCATCGGACTGCTCGCCCTGCTCGCGCAGGTCCGCGAGGCGGTCGCGCTGCCGATCGTCGCGGCCGGCGGGATCATGCGGGGCAGCCAGATCGCCGCCGTCCTCGCCGCGGGCGCGAGCGCCGCCCAGCTCGGCACCGCGTTCCTCGCCACCCCCGAGTCCGGCGCGCACCCGCTGCACAAACAGGCCCTGACCGACCCGCTGTTCACCCGCACCGAACTCACCCGTGCGTTCTCCGGCCGCCCGGCCCGCGGCCTGGTCAACCGGTTCGTGCGCGAGCACGGCCCGTACGCGCCGCCCGGCTACCCCGACCTCCACCACCTCACCGCGCCGCTGCGCAAGGCGGCAGCCAAGGCGGGGGACGCCCAGGCCATGTCGCTGTGGGCGGGACAGGGCCACCGGATGGCGTGCGACCTGCCCGCCGGGCGGCTCGTGGAGCTGCTGTCCGCCGAACTCGCCGCCGCCTGGACAGCGTTGTCGGACGGGCCGGCCCGAGGAGGTGCGTTCTGATGACGGCTCCGGTGTTCGTGACCGACCGACTCGACGACGCCGGGCCCGAGTTCGTGCTCGACGGCCCCGAAGGGCGGCACGCCGTCTCGGTGAAGCGGCTGCGGCCCGGCGAGGACGTCGTCCTCACCGACGGGCGGGGCCGCTGGGCCGAGGCCGTGGTGAAGGCCGCCGAGGGCAAGGACCGGCTGGTGCTGACCGGCCTCGGCCCGGTCCGCCAGGAGCCCGTCGAGCAGCCCCGCATCACCGTCGTCCAGGCACTGCCCAAGGGCGACCGCGGTGAACTGGCCGTGGAGACCATGACGGAGACCGGCGTGGACGCGATCGTGCCGTGGACCGCGTCGCGCTGCATCACCCAGTGGAAGGGCGAGCGCGGCCTCAAGGCCCTCGCCAAGTGGCGGGCCACCGCCCGCGAGGCCGGCAAGCAGGCCCGCCGGGTCCGCTTCCCCGAGGTCGCCGACGCCGCCACGAGCAGACAGGTCGCGGCCCTGCTGGCCGGGGCCGACTTCGCCGCCGTGCTGCACGAGAGCGGCGGCCGCCCCCTCGCCACCGCCGAACTGCCCGCCGGGGGCGACATCGTGCTCGTGGTCGGACCCGAAGGGGGCGTCTCCCCGGAGGAGCTGGCGCTGTTCGAGCAGGCCGGGGCCCTGCCGTACGTGCTGGGCCGTACCGTGCTGCGGACCTCCACCGCCGGGACCGCCGCCGCTGCGCTGCTGCTGGGCCGTACCGGACGCTGGTCCTGACGACGGCGGACCCGGGGGGTCCGGCGGGCCGGGGAACCCGTCCGGGTCCGCATGCCGTTGCCGTACGTGCTGGGCCGTACCGTGCTGCGGACCTCCACCGCCGGGACCGCCGCCGCTGCGCTGCTGCTGGGCCGTACCGGACGCTGGTCCTGACGACGGCGGACCCCGGGGGGTCCGGCGGGCCGGGGAACCCGTCCGGGTCCGCATGCCGTTCACCGGCTCGGCCGCCCGCCACCGGTTGGGCCGGCGTCCGCGCCCGCAGGCCGGGGCCGGACCCGGCCCGGAGCGCCGGCTTCTCCCCGGGCCGGCCGAAGTCCCCGCCGAAAACGGCCAACTGATCCGAACCACGGGCCACGGCCGCCCGCGCTGCCTACGCTTGATCGCGTGACGCAGACCCCAGCCCCCGCCCTGCCGGCGTACCTCCGCCACCCGCACGTCCACGGCGAGTCGGTCGCCTTCACCGCGGAGGACGACGTCTGGCTCGCTCCCCTCGGCGGCGGCCGGGCCTGGCGGGTCAGCGCCGACAACACTCCCGTGACCACGCCCCGCATCTCACCCGACGGCAGGCACGTCGCCTGGACCTCCACCCGCGACGGCGCCCCCGAGGTGCACACCGCCCCCGTCGACGGCGGGCCCGCCCGCAGGCTGACGTACTGGGGCAGCTGGAAGACACAGGTCCGCGGGTGGACCCCGGACGGGCGGATCCTGGCCCTCAGCACCCACGGCCAGGCCACCCTGCGCCGCACCTGGGCGCACGCCGTCCCGCTCGACGGCGGCCCCGCCGAGACCCTGCCGTACGGGCCCGTGGGCGACGTGGCGTCCGGCCCCGCCACCGTGCTGCTGTCCGCCCCGATGGGCCGTGAGGCCGCCTGGTGGAAGCGGTACCGCGGCGGTACCGCGGGCAAGCTCTGGATCGACCGGGACGGCGACGGCGCGTTCGTGCGGGTGCACGAGGACCTCGACGGCAACATCGAGCACCCCTGCTGGGTGGGGGACCGGCTGGCGTTCCTGTCCGACCACGAGGGCACCGGAGCCCTGTACTCCTCCCTCGCCGACGGCTCCGACCTGCGCCGCCACACCCCCCTCGACGGCTTCTACGCCCGGCACGCCGCCGGCGACGGCCGGCGGGTCGTCTACGCGTGCGGCGGTGAACTCCTGCTCCTCGACGGCCTGGACGGCGCCGCGCCGCGCCAGCTGGACATCCGGCTCGGCGGACAGCGCACCGACCGGCAGCCCCACCCGGTGGACGCCGCCCGCTGGTTCGGGGCGGCGGCCCCCGACCACAGCGGCCGCGGCAGCGCCGTCGGAGTGCGCGGCGCGGTCCACTGGGTCACCCACCGCTCCGGTCCCGCCCGCGCCCTCGCCGCCGAGCCCGGCGTCCGCGCCCGGCTGCCGCGCACCTTCCGGGCCGAGGGCGAGCAGTGGGCGGCGTGGGTGACCGACGCCGAAGGGGAGGACGCCCTGGAGTTCGCACCCGCCACCGGCCGCACACCCGGCGCCCTGCCGCACCGGATCGCCGGCGGCCGGCTCGGCCGCGTCCTCGATCTCGCCATGGCCCCCGACGGCACCCGCGCCGCGGTCGCCTCCCACGACGGGCGTGTCCTGCTCGTCGACCGGGACAGCGGCGAGGTCCGCGAGGTCGACCGCAGCAGGCACGGCGACGCCACCGGCCTCACCTTCTCGCCCGACTCCGCCTGGCTGGCCTGGTCCCATCCCGGCCCCCGGCCGCTGCGCCAGCTGAAGCTGGCCGACACCACCGACCTCACCGTCACCGAGGCGACCCCGCTGCGTTTCGACGACTACGCGCCCGCCTTCACCCGCGACGGCCGGCACCTCGCCTTCCTCTCCCACCGGGCCTTCGACCCCGTCTACGACGAGCACGTCTTCGACCTCGCCTTCGTCACCGGCTCCCGCCCGCACCTGATCACGCTCGCCGCGACCACGCCGTCCCCGTTCGGCCCGCAGCGGCACGGCCGCCCCTTCGAGGTGTCCGACAAGGACGAGACCCCCGACAGCGAGGGCACCCCCGCCACCCGCATCGACCTGGACGGCCTCGCCGACCGCATCGTGCCGTTCCCCGTCGAGGCCGCCCGCTACTCCCACCTGAGGGCCGCCAAGGACGGCGTGCTCTGGCTGCGGCACCCCGTGCGCGGCGTCCTCGGCGCCTCCCGGGCCACCCCCGACGCCCCCGACCCGCACACCGAACTGGAGCGCTTCGACCTCGCCGAGCAGCGCGTCGAGCACCTCGCCGCCGACGCCGACCACTTCGAGGTGAGCGGCGACGGCAAGCGGGTCCTGCTGTGGACCGACGGCCTCCTCAAGGTCGTCCCCAGCGACCGGCGGGCCGCCACCGACTCCGCCGGCGACACCCACATCACCGTCGATCTCGGCCGCGTCCGGCAGGCCGTCGACCCCGCCGCGGAGTGGCGCCAGATGTTCGACGAGACCGGCCGCATCATGCGCGACCACTTCTGGCGCGCCGACATGAACGGCGTCGACTGGGACGCCGTCCTCGACCGCTACCGGCCCCTCCTCGACCGCGTCGCCACCCACGACGACCTGGTCGACCTCCTGTGGGAGGTGCACGGAGAACTCGGCACCTCCCACGCCTACGTCGTCCCCGACGGCTCCGGCGGCTCCGGCGACCGTCAGGGCCTGCTCGGCGCGGACCTCTCCCGCCACGAGGACGGCGCCTGGCGCGTCGACCGCGTCCTGCCCGCGGAGACCTCCGACCCCGACGCCCGCTCGCCGCTGGCCGCGCCGGGCGTGGCCGTACGGCCCGGGGACGCCGTCGTCGCGGTCGCCGGGCAGCCGGTGGACCCCGTGACCGGCCCCGGCCCCCTCCTCGTCGGCACCGCCGGCCGGCCGGTGGAGCTGACCGTCGCCCCGGCGGGCGGCGCCGGCCCGCGCCACGTGGTCGTCGTCCCGCTCGCCGACGAGGAGCCCCTGCGCTACCACGCCTGGGTCGCCGACCGGCGCGCCCACGTCCACCGGGCCTCCGGCGGCCGGCTCGGCTACCTGCACGTCCCCGACATGCAGGCGCCCGGCTGGGCCCAGATCCACCGCGACCTGCGGATCGAGGTGGCGCGGGAGGGCCTCGTGGTCGACCTCCGGGAGAACCGCGGCGGACACACCTCCCAGCTCGTCGTGGAGAAGCTCGCCCGCAGGATCGTCGGCTGGGCGGTGCCCCGGGGCATGGAGCCCTACAGCTACCCGCAGGACGCCCCGCGCGGACCGGTCGTGGCCGTCGCCAACGAGTTCTCCGGGTCGGACGGGGACATAGTCAACGCGGCGATCAAGGCGCTCGGGCTGGGGCCGGTCGTCGGGGTCCGCACCTGGGGCGGGGTCATCGGCATCGACAGCCGGTACCGGCTGGTCGACGGCACGCTGATCACCCAGCCCAAGTACGCGTTCTGGCTGGAGGGCCCCGGCTGGGGGGTGGAGAACCACGGCGTGGACCCGGATGTGGAGGTGGTCCAGCGGCCTCAGGACTGGGCGGCCGGGCGGGATCCGCAGTTGGACGAGGCGGTGCGGGTCGCTCTGGAGGGGCTCGAGCACCGGGCCGCGCGGACGCCACCGCCGGCCTAGAAGGCTGCTGAAAATCTGGTGTTCTGGCCCCGGCTCGGTGGAGTCGGGGCCAGTCTTGTAGGCATGCAGGGGGAATGGGCCGGGGAGCCGGTCGGGCCGGATGTGTGGGAGACGTGCCGGGAGCTGATCCCGGCGGGGAGTGTGTTCGCGTTCCTGGCCGAGCACCGCGAGGTGCTGTTCCCGGCGGAGATGTTCGCGGACATGTATCCCTCGTCCAACGGCCGTCCGAGTCTGCCGCCACAGGTCCTGGCCGCGACCGTGGTGCTGCAGAGCCTGCACGGGCTGTCGGACTTCGAGGTCGTTCAGGAATTGCGGTGTGACCTGCGGTGGAAGGCCGCTTGCGGGCTCGGCCTGCACGACACCGCGTTCGATCCGTCGTTGTTGACGTACTTCCGGCGCCGCCTGCGCAACTCGGCCGATCCGACGCGGATCTTCACCAAGGTCAAGGAGGTCGTGGCCGCGACCGGGGTGCTCAAGGGCAAGCAGCGGCGGGCGCTGGACTCCACCGTCCTCGATGACGCGGTGGCCACCCAGGACACCGTCACCCAGATCATTTCCGCGATCCGGCGGGTGATCCGAGAGGTTCCCGGCGGCCAGGAGACGGCCGGCCGGTGGTGCACGGCCCACGACTACACCAACCCGGGCAAACCGAGGATCGCCTGGGACGACGAGACGGCCCGCGCCGCGCTGGTCGACGCGCTGGTCACCGACGCCCTCAACCTGCTCGGACACCTGCCCGAGCAGAACCTGGGCGAGAAGGCGGCGGACGCCGTCGGCCTGCTGGCCCTGGTCGCCGGACAGGACGTGGAACCCGCCAAGGACTCCGACGGCCGCGACGGCCGCTGGCGCATCGCCAAGCGCACAGCACCCGACCGGACGGTGTCCACCGTCGACCCCGACGCCCGGCACATCCACAAGAACCGCACCCGCCACCAGGACGGCTTCAAAGGACATGTCTCCTTCGAGCCGGAGACCGCACTGTTCACCGCCGTCGCCCTGACCGGCGGCTACGGGCCCGGCAACCACGAGGCCGCCATCGCCGCCGACCTGCTGGCCGACGAAGAAGAGGGCACGGAGTTAACCGTGCTCGGCGATTCCGCCTACGGCACCGGCGAACTGCGCGAGCGCCTTCAAGGCCAGGGCCACACCCTGGTGATCAAACCGCCGCCGATCCGGACGGCCGTCCCCGGCGGCTTCACCATCGACGACTTCCGCCTCGACCTGGCCGCCGGCACCGCGACCTGCCCGGCCGGACACACCGCCAACCTCGGGCAGGTCAAAGCAGACGGCGCCCGCACCGCCCAGTTCAAACGCCTCTGCGCCGACTGCCCCCTGCGGGAACGCTGCACCACCTCCAAGACCGGACGCACCGTGAACGTCCACCCCCAGCACGAACTGCTGGCCGCCGCCCGCCACCAGGCCGCCACCGACCCCGCCTGGCAGGACGAATACCGCCGATGGCGGCCCCCCGTCGAACGCGCCATCGCCTGGCTCGTCGGCAAAGGCAACCGCAGAGTCCCCCACCGCGGCGTGATCGCCAACAACATCTGGCTCCACCACCGCGCCGCCGCCCTCAACCTCCGCCGACTGATCAACCTCGGACTCACCCGGACCAGCACTACCACCTGGCACCTCACCCCCGCCACCGCATAGGGAAAGGGGCCATCCGGCCTCAGGCCGGACAGCCCCCAACAAGATTTTCAGCAGCCTTCTAGGGCGTGTTTCGAAAGTAGCGTCGTCTGCCCGAAGGGCAGGTCTGGCGGCGTCTGGTGCGTGCGATCGCAAGGCGGAGGGTCGCCCCGATACTGGATGTATCGGGGCGAGCCCGACAACGCGGCGAGCGTGCGTGCCAGACGCCGCCAGGCAGGCGGGACTTTCGAAACACGCCCTACGGCAGGCCGGCCCCGCCACGGCCAGGGAAGGCTGCGGACGGGCGAGGCGGGGTCCTCCTGGCCGGAGGCGCGGATGCCGTGACCCCGTCGGCCGGGCGCGGCCGCGCCGTGGGAGGCCGCGGGGTTCCCCACGCCCCTCGGGGGGCGGTTGTGCCGGGGTGTGGGGTCGCGTGGTCTGCGTGGTCTGCGTGGTGGCCGGGTGCGCCGCCGGGCGGCCGGGCGCGCGGCTTCCCGCGCGCCCGGCGGGTGTTGCGCCGGGGTGTCGATTCCTGTGGCCCGTGCGGTCGCGGGTGACCGCGGGGCCTCGTGGCCGGCCCCGCGGTCGTGCAGGGCGGGGCGGCAGGGGCGGCAGGGGCGGCGGGGGCGGCGGGGGCGGCGGGGATACGATTCGGGGGCAACGGATCATCCGGCCCGAGGAGGCACCCGCATGGCGGGCGAACCCCAGGAAGACTGCCTGTTCTGCAAGATCGTCGGGGGGCACATCCCCGCGACGATCGTCCGTGAGACCGACACGACCGTCGCCTTCCGGGACATCAACCCCCAGGCCCCCACGCACATCCTGGTCATCCCCAAGGTGCACTACGCGGACGCCGCCGAACTCGCCGCCGCGGAACCGCAGATCGCCGCGGACGTGCTGCGGGAGGCACGGTCGGTCGCCGACGAGGACCAGCTGGAGAGCTACCGGATCGTGTTCAACACCGGCAGCGGCGCGGGCCAGACGGTGTGGCACGCCCACGCCCATGTCCTCGGCGGCCGCGGCATGCAGTGGCCCCCGGGGTGAGCCGCCGTGTCCGTGCGTGAACTGGTGGTGCTCGGCACCGCGAGCCAGGTTCCGACCCGTCACCGCAACCACAACGGCTACTTCCTGCGCTGGGACGGCGAGGGCCTCCTCTTCGATCCCGGCGAGGGCACCCAGCGCCAGATGCTGCGCGCCGGGGTGGCGGCCCACGACCTGAACCGCATCTGCGTCACGCACTTCCACGGCGACCACGCGCTCGGGCTGCCCGGTGTCATCCAGCGCGTCAACCTCGACCAGGTGCCGCACGAGGTCACCGCCCACTACCCCCGGTCCGGCCGGCGCTACTTCAACCACCTCAGGTACGCCACCGCCTACCGCGAGACCGTGCCGCTGACCGAGGCACCCGTCGCGGAGGACGGCGTCGTCGCAAAGACCCCGCACTACCGGCTGGAGGCCCGCCGGCTCTCCCACCCCGTCGAGTCGTTCGGCTACCGCCTCGTCGAGCCCGACGGCCGCCGCATGCTGCCCGAACGGCTCGCCGCGCACGGCATCACGGGACCCGACGTCAGCCGCATCCAGCGCGACGGTGTCCTGCGCGGCGTCCCGCTGGCGGAGGTCAGCGAGGTCCGGCGCGGGCAGCGCTTCGCGTTCGTCATGGACACCCGGCTGTGCGACGGGGTGTCCGCCCTCGCCGAGGACTGCGACCTGCTCGTCATCGAGTCCACCTTCCTCGACGAGGACGCGCGGCTCGCCGCCGACCACGGCCATCTGACGGCCGGTCAGGCCGCCCGGGTGGCCCGGGACGGCGGGGTACGGCACCTCGTGCTCACCCACTTCAGCCAGCGCTACACCGGCACCGAGGGGGAGTTCGAGCGCCAGGCGCGGGCCGCCGGGTACGAGGGCGAACTGACCGTCGCGCACGACCTGCTGCGGGTGCCGCTGCCCAGACGACGCTGAGCCCCCGGCCCGGGCCCCGGCCCGGAACCGGAGCCGAGTGTCGCCGGGCCGTGCCGGGCCGCAGGCGGCAAACCATGGCCAGACGGCCGTACGATGCCGTAATGCCCCTCCCCAAAGCGGAACTGCACCTGCACATCGAAGGCACCCTGGAGCCGGAGCTGGCCTTCGGACTGGCCGCCCGCAACGGCGTGACCCTGCCGTACGCCGACACGGACGCCCTGCGCGAGGCCTACCGGTTCGACGACCTCCGGTCGTTCCTGGACCTGTACTACGCGCTGACGGCCGTCCTGCGCACCGAGCAGGACTTCGCCGACCTGGCCCGCGCGTACGTCGAGCGCGCCGCCGGGCAGGGCGTGCGGCACGCGGAGATCTTCTTCGACCCGCAGGCCCACACCTCCCGCGGCGTCCCCCTGGGCACCGTCGTCGAGGGCCTGTGGCGGGTGCTGGGGCGCAGCGAGGCCGACCACGGCGTCTCGACCCGCCTGATCATGTGCTTCCTGCGCGACGAGTCCGCCGAGTCGGCGCTGCGCACCCTCCGGGACGCGGAGCCGTACCTGGACCGGATCACCGGTGTGGGACTGGACTCCGCGGAGGCCGGCCATCCGCCGGTGAAGTTCCGCGCGGTGTACGAGGCCGCCGCCGCACTCGGTCTGCGCCGGGTCGCGCACGCGGGCGAGGAGGGACCGCCGGAGTACATCCGGCAGGCCCTGGACGTGCTCGGGGTGGAGCGCGTCGACCACGGGCTGCGCTGCATGGAGGATCCCGCCCTGGTGGACCGGCTGGTCCGCGACCGGGTGCCGCTCACCCTGTGCCCGCTGTCCAACGTCCGGCTCCGCGCGGTCGGCCGCCTCGCCGAGCACCCGCTGCCCGCGATGCTCGGCGCGGGCCTGCGGTGCACCGTGAACTCCGACGACCCCGCGTACTTCGGCGGCTACGCCGACGACAACTTCACCGCCGTACGCCGGGAGCTGCACCTCACCGACGAGCAGCTGCGCGAGCTGGCCCGCAACTCCTTCCTGGCCGCCTTCCTGGAGGACGACGAGGAACGGCGGGCCCGCTGCCTGGCGGAGGTCGAGGCGTACGCCTTCTGACGCGTGCGGCCGCGCGGGGAGGTGCGTCCGGTGAGACCGTGACGCCCGCGGCGCCGGGCGCTACGCCGCCTCGGCCGTGTCGTAGGCGCGGCGGGCCTCGGCCGGGGCGGTGTCCACGGGGATCTCCACCACGGGCAGCGGCCCGCGGGCGGTGCGGAGGGCGACCGCCGTCATCGGTACGGCGATCAGCAGCAGCCCGGCCGCCAGGATCGCGCCCATCGCCGGGAATCCGGCCTCCGCGGCGAGCACACTGCCGGTCAGCGGGCCCGCCGCCGTGCCCAGCGCGGAGGCCGAGCCGACGTACACCGCCCAGCGGCCGCGCGGATCGAGGGACGCGGCCAGACCGAGCAGGTAGGACAGGACGACCGGGTAGCAGACGTTCCAGGCGATCTCGCCGCCCGCGAAGGCGGGCAGGCCGCCGGCCGATGCGCTGACGGCGACGCACCCGGCGATCAGCGCCGTACCGGCGCCGATGGGCAGGGCGCGGCCGAGCCGTCGGCCGAGCGCCCCGGCGCCGAGCACCCCGAGCAGCCCGGCGCCCAGTGCGGTGGCGAAGACCGCGCCGACGGCCGCCTCGGTGAGGTGTGCCTGGGTGACCCCGATGGTTCCGCTGACCCCCCACAGGGCGTTCTGGGCGAGCGACCAGAACGGCATGGCGGCGGCGAGGACCAGTCCCGCGCGCAGACGGGGCAGCGGGGCCCGCGCACGCCGTGCGGCCCGTGCGGCGCGTCCGGCGAGCCCGGCGTGCGGCGCGGCCGCCGCCGCGGCGGCGGCGGGCAGGCGGCCGGTCAGCGGCCACACCGCGAGCGCGGTCAGGGCGATCGCGGCGGGCGCCGGGCCGTGTCCCGGGCCGAGGTGCGGGATCGTCAGGTACACGGCGCCCGCCAGCGCGGACACCCCGAGCAGCCCCAGCGTGGAGGTGCGGTGCGGGTCGGGTTCGGCGGCGATCCGGGTGGCGGCGACCGCGGTGACCGTGCCCGAGCCCAGCCCGCCGACGACCGCGCCGAGCACGATGACCGCCAGCGGGTCCGCGAGGGCCATGGTGCAGTAGCCGGCGGCGGCGAGGGCCAGCCCGGCGCGGGCGAGCGCCCGGGCGCCGGCCCGCTCCACCAGGGAGGCGGTCACGAAGCCGGCCGCCGCCGAACTCAGCAGCAGCGCGCTGCCGATGGCGCCGGCCTCGGTCGTCGTCAGCGGAAGGTAGGTGGCGAGCCGGCCGACGATGGTCGGCAGCAGGTAGGGGGCGAGGTACCCGGCCGTGAAGAGGGCGACCAGGGGCCAGGCAGTGGTGCGGGGGGCGGACACAGGCGTTCCCGGAACATGCGGAGGAAGCGGCACGGACGGCACGGACGGCCTGAACGGCACGGAGGGGGAGGGAGGCGACGACCGTCGACGGACAGGAACGCGCGGGCAATTTGTATCAAGCGGGGACGCGCCCACGGGAGGGCCTGCGATGTGATCTAGGTCACTTCTCCGTTTGCTGCGTGTTTCACTGGGTAAAAGCGCGTCTTTTCGCGGGTCGCGCCCGACCGGTCGCATCCCGTCCCCGGACCCGTCCCCGGGGCGTCGTGGTGCACACTGGCCACCATCCCCACCATGCGTCCACCGTGTCCCAGGGAGTGTCGTCGTGAGCGCGTCCGAGGTGTCCCCGGGTGAGGGGCGGCAGCACCGCTCCCCGGTCGCGGTCGACCCGCTCGCCGGCCTGCGCACCCCCGCGGACCCGCCCTGGGACGTCTACCTGACCGGCACCGTCTTCCTCGACATCATCTTCACCGGACTCGACTCCGCCCCCGTGCGCGGCACCGAGTCCTGGGCCCGCGGCATGGGCTCCAGCCCCGGCGGCGTCGCCAACATGGCCACCGCCCTGGCCCGGCTCGGCCTGCGCACCGGCCTCGCGGCGGCGTTCGGCGACGACCACTACGGCGAGTACTGCTGGGACGCCCTCGAACAGGGCGAGGGCATCGACCTCGGACCGTCCCGGACCGTGCCCGGCTGGCACTCCCCGGTCACCGTGTCCATGGCCTACGAGGGGGAGCGGACCATGGTGTCGCACGGCCACGAACCGCCCCCGGAGGAGCCCGCCACCGACTGCCCGCCGCCCGCGCGGGCCGCCGTCGTCTCCCTCGCCCCCGGCACCCGCACCCCCTGGATCGCCCGGGCCGCGGCGAAGGGGGCCCGGCTGTTCGCGGACGTCGGCTGGGACGGCACGGGTGCCTGGGACCTGTCCGGGCTGGCCGGCCTGGAGCACTGCGAGGCGTTCCTCCCCAACGCCGAGGAGGCCATGCGCTACACCCGCACGCGGTGTCCGCGGCAGGCGGCCCGTGCGCTGACCGCCCATGTCCCGGTGGCCGTGGTGACCCTCGGCGCCGAGGGCGCCTGCGCGGTCGACGGGCGGACCGGGGAGACCGCCGAGGTGCCCGCGATCGCCGTCGAGGCGCTCGACCCGACCGGGGCCGGGGACGTCTTCGTCGCCGGCTTCGTCACCGGCACCCTGGCCGGCTGGCCGCTCGCCGACCGGCTGGCCTTCGCGGGGCTGACCGCGGCCCTGTCGGTGCAGGAGTTCGGGGGCTCGCTGTCGGCGCCCGGCTGGAGCGAGATCGCCGCCTGGTGGGGCGAGGTCCAGTCCCACCCGGGCCAGGACCCGGCCGCGCTGCGCCGCTACGCGTTCCTCGACGCCCTGGTGCCCGACGGCTGCGTCCGGCCCTGGCCACTGCGCCGGGCCGTGCCGACGATCGGCTTCGGCCGGTCCATGTGACGGCGGCCGGGCCCCGCCCCGTGCGGCACGGGCCGCGCCCCGGCGGCCGCGACGCGGACCGCGCAGACCGCGCAGACCGCGCAGACCGCGCAGACCGTGCAGACCGGTGTCCGTCCCGGCCCCGGGCGGGGCCCAGCACCCGGTCACCCACCACGGCCGGCCCGGGCCGCCCCGGCCCCGGCGGTCCCGCCGCGGCCCGGCCCTGCCTCCGGAGGGCTCAGCCCGCGCTCACCGTCGCCCGTACGCTCCCGTCCGGCGCCGCCACCAGTACGGGAGTGCCCGGGCCGCCCAGGTCGCGTACGGCGGCCAGGTCCGGCCCGGCCGGGGCGTCCGCCTCCGTCACCACGGCGGCCGCCTCCAGCGAGCGCGCCCCGGACGCCACCGCCATCGCCACCGCCGTGCGCAGCGCGCTCAGCTTCAGCGACGCCAGCTCCACCGTCCCGGCGACATAGGTGCGGCCGGTCTCGTCGCGCACCGCCGCGCCCTCCGGCACGCCGTTGCGGGCGCGCGCCGAGCGGGCCAGGGTGACGATCTTGCGGTCCTCGGGGTCGAGCGCGTTGCTGTCGGTCATGGAGCGAGGATACGGAGCGGCGGCGCACCCGCCGCGCGCCGGGTCGCCGCCCGGCCGGCGCGCCGCCCGGCCGGCGCGCCGGGGCCCGGGCGAGCCGCGGCACCGCCGGCGTCGGGCCGGCGCCGCGCGGCACCGGGTCAGGGCCGGCCGAGGCGGAGCCGGTCGGCGCGCGGCAGGCCGGCCACGACCAGGTCGTAGGAGTCCTCGACGAGTTCTCCGACCAGGTCCGCGGGCAGCTCACCGTCCACGGTCACGGTGTTCCAGTGCCGCTTGTTCATGTGGTAGCCGGGCACGATCAGGCCCGGGTGCCCGGCTCGCAGCCGCAGCGCGTCCTCCGGGTCGCACTTGAGGTTGACCGTGAGGGGTCGCGCGCCCAGGTCGGTCAGCGCGAACAGCTTGCCCAGCACCTTGAAGACGGAGACCTCCGGGCGGAACGGGAAGTCCTCCACCGCCGCGTTGAACGACAGACACAGCGCGCGCAGCTCCTCGGGGGTCACTCGGTTCGCTCCTCCGTGGTCGCGGCCGGCTCCTCCGGCTCCACCAGCACCGTCACGATCTTGTTGCGGCGGCCCGCCGCGGCCTCCGCGGTGAGCCGCAGCCTGCGCCCGTCGGGCAGCTCGACCGTCGCCCGGGCGCCCGCGATGGGGACCCGGCCGAGGGCCTTGGCGAGCAGACCGCCGACCGTCTCCACGTCCTCGTCGTCGTACTCCTCCAGGCCGTACAGCTCGCCGAGGTCGGTGATGTCGAGGCGGGCGGTGACCCGGTGCCGGTGGTCGCCGAGGTCCTCCACCGGCGGCAGCTCACGGTCGTACTCGTCGGTGATCTCCCCGACGATCTCCTCCAGGATGTCCTCGATGGTGACGATCCCGGCCGTGCCGCCGTACTCGTCGATGACGACGGCCACGTGGTTGCGCTCCTTCTGCATCTCGCGCAGCAGGTCGCCGGCGTTCTTGGTGTCGGGCACGAAGAACGCCGGGCGCATCGCCGTCGACACCAGCTCCGACTCGGCGTCGCGGCTGATGTGCGTCTTGCGGGCCAGGTCCTTCAGGTACACCATGCCGACGATGTCGTCCTCGCTCTCACCGGCGACCGGTATCCGGGAGAACCCGGAGCGCAGGGCGAGGGTGAGGGCCTGCCGGATGGTCTTGTACCGCTCGATGACGACGAGGTCGGTGCGCGGCACCATCACCTCCCGCACGAGGGTGTCGCCGAGCTCGAAGACGGAGTGCACCATGCGGCGCTCCTCGTCCTCGATCAGCGACTCCTGCTCGGCGAGGTCGACCAGGGCGCGCAGTTCGGCCTCGGAGGCGAACGGGCCGCGCCTGAAGCCCTTGCCGGGGGTGAGGGCGTTGCCGAGGAGGATCAGCAGGGAGGGGACGGGGCCCATGATCCGCGCCAGCGGCAGCAGCACGTAGGCCGCGGCGGTGGCCGTGTTCAGCGGGTGCTGGCGGCCGATGGTGCGCGGGGACACGCCCACCGCGACGTACGACACCAGGACCATGACGGCGATGGCGACCAGCAGCGCCTGGACGGTGGAGTCGAACTCCGCCAGGCAGGCGTAGGTGACCAGGGAGGCGGCCGCCATCTCGCAGGTCACCCGCACCAGCAGGGCCACGTTGAGATAGCGGGTGGGGTCGGCGGCGACCTGGGCGAGGCGGGCGCTGCCGCGACGGCCCGACTTGACGGCCTCGTCGGCGCGGAAGCTGGACACGCGCGCGATGCCGGCCTCCGCGCACGCGGCCAGCCAGGCCACGACCACCAGCAGGATCGCGCCGAGGACGAGTTGCGGGCTCATGGCCGGCTCACGCCACGGTGGGGGCCGGGGACGGGCCGGTCAGGCCCCTCTCCTGGCGCCAGCCGTCCACGATGGCCGCCTGGAGCCCGAACATCTCCGCCTTTTCGTCGGGCTCCTCGTGGTCGTAGCCGAGCAGGTGCAGCACACCGTGGACGGTGAGCAGCTGGAGCTCCTCGTCCATGGTGTGCTGCGTCGGCGCCTCCGCGCCCTGCTTCTCGGCGACCTCCGGGCACAGCACGATGTCGCCGAGCAGGCCCTGCGGGGCCTCGTCGTCGTCCTTCGCGGGCGGGCGCAGCTCGTCCATGGGGAAGGACATGACATCGGTCGGGCCGGGCAGGTCCATCCACTGGATGTGCAGCTGCTCCATGGCGCCGGCGTCCACGACGATCACCGACAGCTCGGAGAGCGGGTGGATGCGCATCCGTGCGAGGGCGTAGCGGGCGATGTCGAGGATCGCCTGCTCGTCGACCTCGGTTCCGGACTCGTTGTTGACGTCGATCGACATGGTCGTGCTCGGTCTACTTCCCCTTGTGCCCGGCCTTGCCCCGGCCGCCCCTGTGCGCGCCGTTCTCCGTGCCGTGCTGGCTGTCGTACTTCTCGTACGCGTCGACGATACGGCCCACCAGCTTGTGCCGGACGACATCGTGCGACGACAGCCGGGAGAAATGGACGTCCTGCACTCCCTCCAGGATGTCCTGCACCTGACGCAGCCCCGACCGGGTGCCGCTCGGCAGGTCCACCTGCGTCACATCGCCCGTGATCACGATCTTCGAGTCGAAGCCGAGCCGGGTCAGGAACATCTTCATCTGCTCGGGGCTGGTGTTCTGCGCCTCGTCGAGGATGATGAAGGCGTCGTTCAGGGTGCGGCCGCGCATGTACGCCAGCGGGGCCACCTCGATCGTGCCGGCGGCCATCAGGCGCGGGATGGAGTCCGGGTCGAGCATGTCGTGCAGGGCGTCGTACAGGGGACGCAGGTAGGGGTCGATCTTCTCGTAGAGCGTGCCGGGCAGGAAGCCGAGCCGCTCGCCGGCCTCGACCGCCGGGCGGGTCAGGATGATGCGGTTGACCTGCTTGGACTGCAGGGCCTGTACGGCCTTGGCCATGGCGAGATACGTCTTGCCGGTGCCGGCGGGGCCGATGCCGAAGACGACGGTGTGCTTGTCGATGGCGTCGACGTACCGCTTCTGGTTGAGGGTCTTGGGGCGGATGGTGCGGCCGCGCGAGGACAGGATGTTCTGGGTGAGGACCGCGGCCGGGGTCTCCTGCTCCGGGCCCTCGCCGTCGCCGCCCGATCTCAGCATGGCGATCGAGCGTTCCACGGCGTCCTCCGTCATCGGCTGCCCGGTGCGGAGCACCAGCATCATCTCGTCGAACAGGCGCTGTATCAGGGCGACTTCCACCGCGTCGCCGACCGCGCTGATCTCATTGCCCCGGACGTGGATGTCGGCCGCCGGGAAGGCCTTCTCGATCACCCGCAGCAGGGAGTCGCCGGATCCCAGCACGGTGACCATCGGGTGCTGGGCGGGAACGGTGAACCGGGCTCGGGCCTGCCCCTGCGCGGGGGTGTGAGCTGTGGGTGACTGAGTCATGGGCCGGCGCTGAAGGCCTGCACATCCTCCTCTGCGGCGTCCGCCGCGTGACACGCGTTCGTCTGGTGCAATCCAGCCTACGACTCCCCGGTGACATCGCCGAGGGCTTTTCCGCAGCCGGAGGCCCGGCGATGCCGCTCCGTGACCCGCGGGTGGCGGGCCGCGCCCGTGACAGGCCGGGGAGCGGGCCGTGCCCGGTCCCCGGGGGGCCGGTCCGGCCGGCCCCGACGGGGGTCCGCGCGGGCGGGCGCGGGCGGGCCGGGGGTGCGTGGTGCGGCGGGCACCCGGGGATCAGGGAGAATGGGCGGCATGAGCGTTCGCACCCAGTCATCCGAACAGCCGGCCGAGGACGTCCACCGGGCCGGTTTCGCGTGCTTCGTGGGACGGCCCAACGCGGGCAAGTCCACCCTGACGAACGCTCTGGTCGGGCAGAAGGTGGCGATCACCTCGAACCGGCCCCAGACCACGCGCCACACCGTGCGGGGCATCGTGCACCGCCCGGACGCGCAGCTGATCCTGGTCGACACCCCCGGCCTGCACAAACCGCGCACCCTGCTGGGCGAGCGGCTGAACGACGTGGTGCGCACCACCTGGGCCGAGGTCGACGTGATCGGCTTCTGCCTGCCCGCCGACCAGAAGATCGGGCCCGGCGACCGGTTCATCGCCAAGGAGCTGGCCGGGATCAGGAAGACGCCGAAGATCGCCGTCGTCACCAAGTCGGACCTGGTGGACGGCAGGGCGCTGGCCGAGCAGCTCATCGCCGTCGACCAGCTCGGCAAGGAGCTGGGCTTCGAGTGGGCGGAGATCGTCCCGGTGTCGGCCGTCGGGGACAAGCAGGTCGCCCTGCTCGCCGACCTGCTCGTGCCGCTGCTGCCACAGGGCCCGGCCCTGTATCCCGAGGGCGACCTGACGGACGAGCCCGAGCAGGTCATGGTGGCCGAGCTGATCCGCGAGGCCGCCCTGGAGGGGGTGCGCGACGAGCTGCCGCACTCCATCGCCGTCGTCGTGGAGGAGATGCTGCCGCGCGAGGACCGGCCCGCCGACAAGCCGCTGCTCGACATCCACGCCAACGTCTACATCGAGCGGCCCAGCCAGAAGGGCATCATCATCGGCCCCAAGGGCAAGCGGCTGAAGGACGTCGGCATCAAGTCCCGCAAGCAGATCGAGGCCCTGCTGGGCACGCCCGTCTTCCTGGACCTGCATGTGAAGGTCGCCAAGGACTGGCAGCGGGACCCCAAGCAGCTCCGTCGGCTGGGCTTCTGAGCCGCACGCCCGGTCCCGGACCCGCCCGGGTCCGACCGTGCGGGCCCGACCGTGCGGGCGCGTCACCGCTGGGCGCGCAGCATGTCCCGGTACCAGGCGTACGACGCCTTCGGGGTGCGGGCCAGGGTGGCGAAGTCCACGTGCACCAGGCCGAAGCGGCGCGCGTAGCCCTCCGCCCACTCGAAGTTGTCCAGCAGCGACCACACGAAGTAGCCGCGGACGTCCACCCCGGCCCGCACGGCCGCGTGCAGGGCCCGGACGTGGCCGTCGAGGTAGGCGATGCGGTCCCGGTCGTCGACGCCCTCGTAGGAGCAGCCGTTCTCGGTGATGACGACGGGCGGGAGGCGGTCGGCGTAGCGGTCGCGGAAGGCGGTGAGCAGTTCGGTGAGGGCGTCCGGGACCACCGGCCAGCCGAAGTCCGTCACCGGAACGCCGGTGATCTCGCGGACGGAGAAGGGCAGTCCGGCCGGCATCCGGACGCCGCCGAAGTCGGTCCCGGTGCCCTGCGGGGCGCCCACCCGGGTCGGTGCGTAGTAGTTGACGCCGTACCAGTCGAGGGGCTGCCCGATCACCTTCAGGTCGGCCTCGACGTCTCCGGGGCCGCCGGGCATCAGTTCGGCGATGCCCTCCGGGTAGCGGCCCAGCAGCACGGGGTCGGCGAACAGGCGGTTGAGCAGCAGGTCGTAGAAGTCCGCCGCCTCCAGGTCGGCCGGTTCGCGGGAGGCGGGCCAGGCCGGGCCGTGGGAGTTGGCGATGCCGATGTCCGAGACGCCGGCCGCGCGCAGTGCCTGTACGGCCAGGCCGTGGGCGAGGAGCTGGTGGTGGGCGACCGGCAGCGCGTCGAACAGCAGCCGGCTGCCCGGAGCGTGGACGCCGAGGGCGTGTCCCAGCAGGGTGTGTTCGGCGGGTTCGTTGAGGGTGATCCATTTCTGCACGCGGTCCCCGAGCCGTTCGACGGTGTCCGCCGCGTACTCCGCGAGCCGATGGGCGGTGTCCCGCTCGCGCCAGTCCAGGCCGGCGGGCAGGTCCCAGTGGAAGAGGGTGGGCACGGGGCGGACGCCCGCGGCGCACAGCTCGTCCACGAGGCGGTCGTAGAAGTCCAGGCCGCCGGCGGAGCGGGCGCGCGGCCAGGACACCGAGAAGCGGTACGCGTCCACGCCGAGGCCGGCCAGCAGGGCCACGTCCTCGCGGTAGCGGTGGTAGTGGTCGCAGGCCACGTCGGCCGTCGAGCCGTCCTTGATCCGGCCGGGCTCGGCCGTGAAGACGTCCCACACGGACGCCTCGCGGCGGTCCGCGGCGCCCTCGATCTGATGGGCGGAGGTCGACACGCCCCACAGGAAACCGGACGGGAAGCGGGGCATCGGGTCGCGCTCTTCGGTCACCATGCGCCGGATCATCCGTACCGCCGGTGACGGAAGTCAACGGGGCGGCCGCGGAAGGCCCGCGGAAGCCGACGGGCGGCCGGGGAGGCGGCCGGGCCCCGGCGCGGCGCGGCTCGGCGGGCGGGGCGCGGAGGCGTCGGCGCCGGGCGGCGGTGTGGCGCGGGGAGGAGCGTCAGGCGCCTTCCTCGAGGACTCTGCTGATCAGCGTGCGCTGGTCGTCGGTCAGCCGCGGGTCCGCGCAGTAGACGGTGACGTCGTCCAGGGTGATCTGGTAGCTGAAGCCGTCGGGCACGCCGACCGGCGGCACGTCCCGTCCGTCGGCGAGCACGCGCTCGGCGAGGTCGTGCCACTGCCGGGCGTCGGCGCGGCCGGTGGTGTCCAGCTCGGCGTGCCGCTCGATGCCGCCGAACCCGCCCGTCCGCCTCACCAGAATCCGCATGATTCCTGTCTAGTACGGATCGGCCCGCCGTGCACGTCCGCCGTGCACGTCCGCCGTGCCCGTCCGCCGTGCCCGTCCGCCGTGCCCGTCCGCCGGGGACCCCCCTGGGGCGGGCGCCCGCCCCAGGGGAGTCGCGCGCCCGCCCCGTGGGAGCCGCCCGGCCGCCGTACGCGCTGCTGGGGCCTGCCCGGCGTCCGCGCGGCACCTGGGGCGTGCACCTGGGATGTCCCCCTGGGGGTGCACCTGGGTGTGCACCTGGGGTGTGCACCTGGGGGTGCACCTGGGCGGCATCTAGGCGGTGAGGACGCCGACCTCCTCCCAGGCCTTGCTGACGGCCTGGAGTTCCGCGCCGTCGCGGTAGCGGTCGGCGGCCGCCTCGACGGTGAGCGCGGCGAAGTCCGTGAACTGGGCGTCCTCCGTCAGCCTGCCGCCGGTCAGGACGTCGTACCAGATGCGGCCCGCCCGCTCCCAGGCGTGGCCGCCGAGGGCGGTGGCGGCGAGGTAGAAGGCGTGGTTGGGGATGCCGGAGTTGATGTGGACGCCGCCGTTGTCGCGCCCGGTGTGGACGTAGTCGTCCATCGTCGCGGGCTGCGGGTCCTTGCCGAGGACGTCGTCGTCGTAGGCGGTGCCGGGGGCCTTCATCGAGCGCAGGGCGGTGCCGGTGACCCGGGGGGCGAGCAGGCCGGCGCCGATCAGCCAGTCGGCCTCCCCGGCGGTCTGGCCGAGGGTGCGCTGCTTGATCAGGGAGCCGAACACGTCGGACATCGACTCGTTGAGGGCGCCGGACTGGCCGAAGTAGGCGAGGTTGGCGGTGTACTGGGTGACGCCGTGGGCGAGTTCGTGGCCGATGACGTCGACGGGGAGGGTGAAGTCGAGGAAGATCTCGCCGTCGCCGTCGCCGAACACCATCTGCGAGCCGTTCCAGAAGGCGTTGTTGTAGTCGCGCGCGTAGTGGACGGTGGCGTCCAGCGGCAGACCCCGTCCGTCGACGGAGTCGCGGTCGAAGGCGTCGAGGAACAGCTCGTACGTCGCGCCGAGGCCGGCGTAGGCGCGGTTGACGGAGGCGTCGGTGCCGGGCTCCTCGCCCTCCGCGCGGACCCGCTCGCCGGGCAGGCCGGTGCGGTGGCGGGCGTCGTACACCGTGCGGCGCGGGGTGCGGGGCTCCGCCTCGTCGGGCGGGGTGGCCGCGGGCGCGCCGATCACCGTGGTCAGACGGCGCTGGGTGCGCTCGAAGGCGTCGCGCTGGAGGGTCCGCCGGGCGGGTCCGGCGAGCGCGGGGTCCTCGGACCGGGCGAGCCGGTCGAGGACGTGCGGCGGGACGATGGTGCAGAAGACGGTCGTCATGCCGGGCACCATCGCACCGGGCCACCGGGCTGTCACCACCTGCAACCATGATTGGTGAAATGTGGGGATGCGGCCGCCCTTGACGGTTGCGCTGTGCTACACCCCGGGCCCCGGACCCCTGCCCGCCGGGCCGAATGTGAAGAAGCGCACCTTTTGTCCGGTATGGGGTCGCGGTCCCGCATACTGATACGCACCGCCGCACCCGGGGAGGCTCGGCTAGCATGCTGCGCATCATGCGTTTCGGGCTGCTTCTTCTTAGCTGCCGCGGCGAGGGCCTGTAGTCCAGGTCGACTCCCTCCCCGCGGAGCTTGGCGTTGCCTCGTCGGCCGTCCTTCCGGACACCCCAAGGAGCCCCGCACCCATGGCGAACCGCCAGCAGCCCAGCACCATGCCGGTCCACAAGTACGGCCGCTACGAGCAGGTCGACATCCCCGACCGGACCTGGCCCGACCGGCGGATCACGGCAGCCCCCCGCTGGCTCTCCACCGACCTGCGCGACGGCAACCAGGCCCTGATCGACCCGATGTCCCCCGAGCGCAAGCGGCGCATGTTCGACCAGCTCGTCGCGATGGGCTACAAGGAGATCGAGGTCGGCTTCCCCTCCTCCGGCCAGACCGACTTCGACTTCGTGCGCTCCATCATCGAGGAGCCCGGGGCGATCCCCGACGACGTCACCATCTCGGTGCTCACCCAGGCCCGCGAGGACCTGATCGAGCGGACCGTGGAGTCCCTGAAGGGCGCCCGCCGCGCCACGGTCCACCTGTACAACGCCACCGCCCCGGTGTTCCGCCGGGTCGTCTTCCGCGGTTCGAAGGACGACATCAAGCAGATCGCCGTCGACGGCACCCGCCTGGTCGTCGAGTACGCCGAGAAGCTGCTGGGTCCCGAGACGGAGTTCGGCTACCAGTACAGCCCGGAGATCTTCACCGACACCGAACTGGACTTCGCGCTGGAGGTCTGCGAGGCGGTGATGGACGTCTACCAGCCCGGACCGGGCCGCGAGATCATCCTGAACCTGCCCGCCACCGTGGAGCGGTCGACGCCGTCCACGCACGCGGACCGCTTCGAGTGGATGCACCGCAACCTGTCCCGTCGCGAGTACGTCTGCCTGTCCGTGCACCCGCACAACGACCGCGGCACCGCCGTCGCCGCCGCCGAGCTGGCCCTGATGGCCGGCGCCGACCGCGTCGAGGGCTGCCTGTTCGGGCAGGGCGAGCGGACCGGCAACGTCGACCTGGTCACCCTGGGCATGAACCTGTTCTCCCAGGGCGTCGACCCGCAAGTCGACTTCTCCCGCATCGACGAGATCCGCCGTACCTGGGAGTACTGCAACCAGATGGAGGTCCACCCGCGCCACCCGTACGTGGGCGACCTGGTCTACACGTCCTTCTCCGGCTCCCACCAGGACGCCATCAAGAAGGGCTTCGACGCCATGGAGGCCGAGGCGGCCGCGCGGGGCGTCGGCGTCGACGACATCGAGTGGGCCGTCCCCTACCTGCCCATCGACCCCAAGGACGTCGGCCGCTCCTACGAGGCGGTCATCCGGGTCAACTCCCAGTCCGGCAAGGGCGGCGTCGCCTACGTCCTGAAGAACGACCACAAGCTGGACCTGCCCCGCCGGATGCAGATCGAGTTCTCCCGGCTCATCCAGGCGAAGACGGACGCCGAGGGCGGCGAGATCACCCCGAAGGACATCTGGGCGGTCTTCCAGGACGAGTACCTGCCGAATCCGGACAACCCGTGGGGCCGCATCCAGGTCCGCACCGGCCAGTCGACCACCGACACCGACGGCGTGGACACGCTCCATGTGGAGGCCACGGTGGACGGCGCCGACACCGTCCTGTCCGGTACCGGCAACGGTCCGATCTCGGCCTTCTTCGACGCCCTGCAGTCCATCGGCATCGACGTACGCCTGCTGGACTACCAGGAGCACACGATGAGCGAGGGTGCCTCCGCGCAGGCCGCCTCCTACATCGAATGCGCCATCGACGGCAAGGTTCTGTGGGGCATCGGAATCGACGCGAACACGACCCGCGCGTCGCTGAAGGCGGTCGTCTCCGCCGTCAACCGCGCCGCTCGCTGACCTGGTCCGGCCCGCCGCCACCGCCCCGCCCGCCCCGTCCCGGGCGGGCGGGGCACCGTCGCATATCGGCCACCGGGAGGCGCAGGTCACGGAAAGGTCTCGTCCAGGGTGCTGACTACGCCTCCGTCATGTGGCTAACATCACGCCAGCGCGGCGATGCTGCCGCGGGGTCTAGGAGGTGCGACGTGCTGCCAGGACGGGGACGAGACGACCGGGCCCGCAAGGTCGCGCGCATCCTGGGCACCCGCACGGTGTGGACCGCCGTCGGCGACGGGCAGTTCTACTGCCCCGGCTGCGGCGGCGACCGCAACTACCAGCGGCTCACCGGCCGCCGCCGCTTCACCGTGCTGGGCGTGCCCGTCCTGGCCCGCGGCGAGACCGGCCCGGTCGTGGAGTGCGCCGCCTGCCGCCGCACCTACGGCACCGGCGCCCTCGACCACCCCACCACCAGCCGGTTCTCCGCGATGCTGCGGGACGCCGTGCACACCGTCGCCCTCGCGGTGCTGGCGGCCGGCGGCGGACCGCGCACCCGGCTCGCCCTCGGCGCCGCCGCCGACGCCGTCCGCCGGGCCGGCTTCGACGACTGCACCGAGGAGCAGCTCGACGCCCTCGTCGAAGCGCTCGCCGCGGACACCGGCCGGGTCCACGGTGCGCCCTGCGGGCCCGGTCTGGCCATAGAGCTGCACGAGGCACTCGACCCGCTGGCGCCGCACCTCGCACCGGCCGGCCGTGACGCGGTCCTCCTCCAGGGCGCCCGGATCGCCCTCGCCGACGGACCGTACACACCGGCCGAGCGCGAGGTGCTCGCCACGGTGGGCTCCGCGCTGACCATCGACACGGAGGGCGTCACCCGTCTGCTCGCGGCAGCCTGCACCCCGTCCTGACGCCGTCCCGTTCCGGGGCTCGGGTTCCGCCGCCCGCGCCGCGCACCCTGCCCTCGTCGCCGGGTGGAGCGGGCCGTCGCACGCCTGGGCCCGGAGACGGTGACGCACGCAACGACGGAACGGAGAAAATACTACGATCCGTCAGAAACCGTGCGATCATCGGGGTCTCCACCACCCCTGAGGGAGAGGGATGTCCCGACTGAGCCGCACCCTCCTGGTCGCCGCCGTGCTTCTCGGCCCCCTCGCCGCCCCGATGTCCGTCTCCGCCGCGGCCGGCTGCTCGGGGTCCGTCCCCTACGTCTCCGGGCAGGGCGGCTACGCCACCTACCGCGTCCCCGCCGTGGTCACCACCGGCCGCGGCACCGTCCTGGCCTTCGCCGAGGGCCGCCGCGACGGGGCCGGCGACACCGGCACCATCGACGTGGTGCTGCGCCGCTCCACCGACGGCGGCTGCACCTGGGGCCCGCTCACCGTCGTGGCCCCCGGCGGCGGCGACACCCGCGGCAACCCGGCCCCCGTCGTCGACCCGCGCACCGACACCGTCGTCCTCGTCACCTCCTACAACAGCGGATCGGTGACCGAGGCGCAGATCATGCGCGGGGAGGTCACCGAGGCGCAGAGCCGCAGGGTGTTCGTGCAGCACAGCTGGGACGACGGCCGCCGCTTCACACCGCCCCACGAGATCACCGCGCAGGTCAAACGCCCCGGCTGGCGCTGGTACGCCACCGGGCCCGGCCATGCCGTCGCCCTCACCTCGGGCCCGCACGCCGGGCGCCTGGTCGTGCCCGCCAACCACTCGGCCGCCCCGCCCGCCGGCTCCACCGACACCGGTCAGGAACCCCGCTACTACGGCGGCCACGCCCTCTACAGCGACGACGGCGGAGCCAGCTGGCGGCTGGGCTTCGTCGACGACGTCTACGACGGGTTCGTCAACGCCAACGAGACCAGCGCCACCCAGCTGACCGACGGCCGCCTGTACTTCTCCGCCCGCGACCAGCACGGCCTGTCCACCGGCAACCGCCTCGACAGCCACTCCGCCGACGGCGGCGAGACCCTGGAGCGGCCCTATGCCGTCCAGCCCACCCTCAACGACGTGCCGGTCGTCCAGGCGAGCGTGCTGCAACTGGACGGCCCCGGAGCCCCCCTGCTCTTCTCCGGCCCCTCGGTGCCCACCGCCCGCCGGTCCCTCGCCGTCTGGCGCTCCACCGACGGCGGGCGCACCTTCACCAAGGTGCTCACCCTCACCGACCGCAAAGCCGCCTACTCCGACCTGACCCGCCTCGACAAGAGCACCGTGGGCGTCCTCTACGAGACCGGCAAGGAAAGCCCCTACGAAACCATCGAGTTCCGCAGACTCCCCTCCGCCCTCCTCTTCTGACCCCTCCGGCCCCCACCCCCAGAGCCGCGCCCAACACCCCCACCCACCCCTCACGCCACCCGGCCCCACACCCTCAGGGGCGCGGGGAACGGCGCACCCAGCCACGACGGCGCGGCAGCCGCGACGGGAGCGCGGCCCCCGCTCACTCTTCACGCCGCCCGGCGCCACACCCTCAGGGGCGCGGGGAACTGCGCGCCCAGCCACGACGGCGCCGCATTCGCCCACGAAGGGGCGCGGGGAACGGCGCACCCGACCACGACGGCGCGGCAGCCGCTCACGAAGGGGCGCGGGGAACTGCGCACCCGACCACGACGGCGCCGCATTCGCTCACGAAGGGGCGCGGGGAACTGCGCACGCGACCACGACGGCGCGGCAGCTGCGACGGGAGCGCGGCCCCCGCTCACTCTTCACGCCGCCCGGCGCCACACCCTCAGGGGCGCGGGGAACTGCGCGCCCAGCCACGACGGCGCCGCATTCGCCCACGAAGGGGCGCGGGGAACTGCGCACCCGACCACGACGGCGCCGAGGCCCGCCAAGACGGGCACCACCCCCAGCGAAGGCCCCGCCCCCCCCAAGCGGCCAGCGCTAAAGCAGGCCCACCGCAGCAAGCACCTTCCCCACCCGCTCCACCTCCGCCGCGGAGAGCCCCACCTGCGGCTCGGCCGTGACCGGACAGTCGATCACCCCCCGCAGATGCAGGGCCGCCTTGAACGCCCCCAGCGCCGAGGAGCTCGGCCCCATACGCGCGGGGTCACCCACCCCGACCATGCCGAACAGCACGCACAACCGCTCCTGCTCGGCCCGCGCCCGCTCCCAGTCGCCCGCCCGGCACAGCCGGAACAACCGCACGTACCCCTCGGGGTCCACGTTCGCCAGCCCCGGCACCGCCCCGTCCGCGCCCAGCGCGAGCGCCGCGTCGGCGACCACCTCCGAGCCGGTGAGCACCGAGAACCCCGGCAGGGCCCGCGCCCCGGCGGCGACCTCGCGGAAGGCGCCCAGATCGCCGCTGGAGTCCTTCAGCCCGGCCAGCACGCCCTCCGCCGCCAGCTCCAGCACCAGCCCACCGGGGAGCTTGGTGTGCACCGCGGTGGGGATGTCGTAGGCCACCACCGGGACCGGGGACGCGGCTGCGACCAGGCGGTAGTGGCGGGCGATCTCGGCCGGGTGGGTGCGGGCGTAGAACGGGGCGGTGACGACCACTCCGTCCGCGCCCGCCTCCGCCGCGGCGGCCACCTGCTCGCGCACCCGCCCGGTCGTCATGTCGATCGCGCCCGCCAGCACCGGCAGCCGCCCGCCCGCGTGGTCCACCGCCGCCCGCACCACCAGCCCGCGCTGCCGGTCGGTCAGGAACGCCGCCTCCGAGGTCGACCCCAGCACGAACAGTCCGCTCACGCCGCCCGCCACCAGATGGTCGATCAGCCGGTGCAGCGAGGTCACGTCCACCTCGCCGTCCGGGGTCAGCGGTGTGCACACGGGCGGTACGACACCGGACAGCGGGACGGGCAGCGTCATGGGGACTCCCGGGGGCGGCTCTGGGCGGCGAGATCGCGGGTCGACTCGTCCTCCTGCACAGGATGGTGACATCGGAAGCGGTGATCTGTCCCGTAAGGGGCGGAGAAGTCCGGCATGGTGGCGGAGCACGGTTCGTCCGCTTTCCAGCAGCGGGTGCGGAAGGGGCACCCGCTGGGCGGCCGGGACGCCGACGGCACCGGGCCGCTCAGCGTGATCGGCTCCGCCGGGGCCAGCAGCCCGGGCGCGGCGGAGAACAGCGCCCGGGTGTACGGGTGCCGCGCCCGGTCGGCGACGCGCGCGGCCGGGCACTCCTCCACGATGCGGCCCAGGTACATGGTGATCACCCGGTCGCTCATCCGCCGCACCGTCTGGATGTCGTGCGAGACGAACACCAGGGCCAGCCCGAGCCGCTCCTTCAGGTCCAGCAGCAGGTTCAGGATCTGCGCGCGCACCGACACGTCCAGCGCGCTGGTGGGCTCGTCGGCCACCACCAGGCCCGGCTCCAGCGCCAGCGCGCGGGCGATCGCCACCCGCTGGCGCTGTCCGCCGGACAGGCTCCCCGGCAGCGCGTCGCCCAGCGCGGGTGCCAGGCCCACCAGTGCCATCAGCTCCCGCACCCGCGCCTCGCGGTCCCGGGCGGTGCCGAAGCCGTGCACGTCGAGCGGGTCGCGCAGGATCCGCCGTACCGGCAGCCGCCGGTTCAGCGCCGTCGACGGGTCCTGGAACACCATCCCGACCGACCGGCCGACCAGGGCCCGGCGTTCGGCCGCCGGCACCGCCCACAGGTCGCGGCCCCGGAACGCCACCGAGCCGGCCGTCGGCCGCTCCACTCCCACCAGCACCTTCGCCAGGGTCGACTTCCCGCAGCCGGACTCGCCGACCACGCCGACCGTCTCGCCCGGCGCGACGGACAGGGACGCACCCGTCAGCGCGTACACCCGGTCGCGGCGCAGCAGGCCGCCGCCGCGAGCCCGGTGCACGACGGCCACGTCGGTCAGCTCCGCCAGCGCGCTCATGCCGGCACCTCGCCCCACGGGCCGGCGGCCGGATCGACGGCGGGCCGGTGACAGGCGACCCGGTGGGCGGGCGGGCCGGCCGGCTGCGGGACCACCGAGCGGCACAGCGCGTCGGCCCGGTCGCAGCGGTCGGCGAACCGGCAGCCGTCCGGGAAGTCCGCCGGGGCGGGCACCATCCCCCCGATCTGCGTCAGCCGTGCGTCGGCGGACTCCAGGGACAGCACGCTGCCGAGCAGCCCCCGCGTGTAGGGGTGGGCGGGCGCCCCCACCAGTTCGGCGGTCACGCCCGACTCCACGATCTGCCCGCCGTACATCACCACCACCCGGTCGGTGACGTCGGCCACCAGCGCCAGGTCGTGCGAGACCAGGACCAGCGCGAAGCCCAGCTCCCGGCGCAGTTCCAGCAGCAGCCGCATCACCTGGGCCTGGACGGTCACGTCCAGCGCGGTGGTCGGCTCGTCGGCGATGATCAGTTTCGGGTCCCGGGACAGCGCCATGGCGATCAGGACGCGCTGGCGCTGACCGCCGGACAGCTCGTGCGGGTAGCTGCGCAGGGTGCGCCGCGGGTCCAGGCCGACCAGCTCCAGCAGTGCGGCGGGGCTGCGGCGGCCGCCCCGCCGCACCACCTGCCGCAGCTGGGCCCGTACGGTCATCGCCGGGTTCAGCGACGACAGGGCGTCCTGGTGGACCATGGCCATCTCGTGGCCCAGCAGCCGCCGCCGCTCCCTGGCCGGTGCGGCCGTCAGGTCCCGTCCCCGGAAGGCGATCCGGCCGCGTACCCGGGCGCCCCGGGGCGCGAGGCCCATCACGGTGAGCGTCGTCAGCGACTTGCCGCAGCCGGACTCGCCGACCAGACCGAGCACCTCGCCGGGGCGCACCTCGAAGCCGGCTCCGGCGACCACGTCCACCCCGCGGTGACGGCCGGGGAAGCCGATGCGGAGGTCCTCGACGGCGAGTACGGGTTCCCCGGCGGGCAGCGGCCGGGCCCGGGACCGCAGCCGTTCGGCGGCGGCCCGCAGCGCGGGCAGGGGCAGGGTGCCGTCCGGGGGGAGCGGGGCGCCGGGCCCCGGTCCGCCACCGGGGGAGGGGACGGGTGCGGGCTCCGCCGGGAGGGGAGCGGAGCCGGGCCGGACAGGGGCCCCGGCGGGCTCCCCGGGCGCGGCGGGAGGAGTCGGCGCGGAGGGCCCGGTGGAGGGCCCGGCGGACGGTGCGGCGGACGGTGCGGCGGACGCGGCCGGCGCGGAAGGAGCGGCCGGCCTCCCGGTGGACGGCGTCGGCGCGGGGGGCCCGGAGGCCGGTGCGGAAGCAGCAGCAGAAGCCGGCGCAGAAGCCGGCGCAGAAGCCGGCGCGGAGGCCGGGGCAGGTGCGGGCGCCGGGGCCGCCCAGGCGTCGGACACGCCCTCGGACAGGACGTTCAGCGCCAGCACGGTCGCCAGCATCAGCAGCCCCGGGAACACGGTCGCCCACCAGCCGCCGGTCAGGACCATGTTCTTGCCGTCGGCGAGAACACTGCCCCAGGACGGGTCCGGGGGCCGCACCCCGGCCCCGACGAAGGACAGCGATGCCTCGAACACGATCGCCTCGGCCACCTGCACGGTGCAGAACACCAGGACCGGGGCGAGGCAGTTGACCGCCACGTGCCGGACGACGATGTGCGGGGTGCGGGCGCCGATCACCCGCTCGGCGGTCACGTAGTCCTCGCCGTACTGGTCGAGGACGTTGGCCCGCACCACCCGCGCCACCGGCGGCGTGAACAGGAAGGCGATGGCGCAGATCAGCACCGTGATGCCGCCGCCGAACACCGCGACCAGGACCGCCGCGAGCGCGATCCCCGGGAACGCCATCACCACGTCCAGACAGCGCATCAGCGTCTCGTCGACCCGCTTGCGGGACGTCGCCGCGACCGCGCCGAGCAGCGCCCCCGCCACCAGGGCCAGCAGGGTCGCGCCCAGCCCGATGGCGAGCGACCACCGCGCCCCGTGCATCAGGCGGCTCATGACGTCCCGGCCGAGGCTGTCCTGGCCCATCCAGTGCGCGGCCGACGGATGCCCGCTGCCGTCGGTGAGCGGCTGCTGGTCCAGCGGGTCGTACGGGGCGAGCAGCGGGGCCAGCACGGCGGTCAGGGCGACCACCGCGAGCAGCCACACCGCGGCCTTCGACGGCCGTGGCAACTGCCGCAGGCGGCGCGCCCGGACCCCGCCCGGCCGGCTGAGCGCCTCGGTCAGACGCCTGCGCGTGATCACGGGCTCGCCTCCCTCAGGCGCGGGTTGACCAGCAGATGGAGCACGTCGATCACGAGGTTGACCACGACGAAGCCGGCGGCGGTGGTCAGCACGACGCCCTGCACGACGGCCGGGTCGCCGTTGCGCACGGCGTCGATCATCAGCTTGCCCATGCCCGGCAGTGCGAAGACGGTCTCGATGACGACCGCGCCGCCGAGCAGGTAGCCGACCCGCAGCCCGAGCACGGTCAGCGGGTTGACCAGCGCGTTGCGCAGCACGTTCCGGCCGACCACCACGCGGGGCGGCAGTCCGCTGCCGATCGCGGTGCGCACGTAGTCCTTGTCGAGCTCCTCCACCATCGAGGTGCGCACCACCCGGGTGAGCTGGGCGGCGACCGGCAGGGACAGCGCGAGCGCCGGCAGCGCCATGGTGCGCAGCCAGCCGGTGACCGAGTCGGCCGGGTTGATGTAGCCGCCGGAGGGGAACCAGCCGAGTTCCACCGCCAGGTACTGGATCATCAGCAGGGCCAGCCAGAAGCCGGGCGCGGCGACACCGACCAGCGACACCACGCGGATGAACTGGTCGGCCGCCCGGCCCCGGTGGAGGGCGGCGGCGACCCCGCCGAGCAGGGCCAGCACCATCGCGACGGCGAGCCCGAGGAAGGTCAGCTGGAGGGTGAGCGGCAGCGCGGTCGCCACCAGGTCCAGCACCGGCGCCCCGGTCAGCGCGCTGGTGCCGAGGTCGCCGTGGAGGAGGCCGCCGACGAAGTGGACGTAACGCACGGGCAGCGGGTCGAGCAGGCCGTGCTGCTCGCGGAACGCGTGCAGCTGCTCGGGCGTCGGGTTGGCGCCCTGGAAGAACGCCGACGCCGGGTCCACGTCGGAGAACCGCATCACGACGAACACGAACAGGGCGATGCCCAGCAGCAGCGGCACCAGCAGCGCCACACGGCGGGCGAGGATGACGAGCACGGTGGTCACGGCGTCACACCCACGCCGCGCGCAGGAGGTTGAGTCCCGGGTACGGCTGGGCCCGCAGGCCGGTCAGCCGCCGGGGGTCCCAGGCGGTCATCAGCTCGTTGTGGACGACCGGGTACAGCACGCCCTGCTCGGCGACGACGTCGACGCAGTCCTGGATCATCGTCCTCCTGCGCTCCGGGTCCATCTCGCGGGTGGCCCGGTCCAGGTCCGCGAACAGCCTGCGCGCGACCGGGTCGCCGGTCCAGCGCGCGTACTCCATCCACAGGTTCCGCGGGCCGTGGTTGTAGTGCAGGATCAGGTCCGCGTCCAGGCCGAACTGGCCGGGGTTGGAGGCGGCCGCGACGACCTGGTAGTCGCGCCGCTGGTCCAGCTTGGTGAACACCGCCGTCGTCTCCTGCGGGGAGAGCGTGGTGCGGACGCCGACCGCGTCCCAGGACGCCTTGATGGTCGGCAGGCAGTCCACGACCCAGCTGACGTTCACCGCGAGCAGGTCGACGCGCAGCCCCTCCGCTCCGGCCGCCCTCAGCAGCGCCCGCGCCCGGTCCGGGTCGTGGGCGTAGACGGTGCGGGCGCGCCGGTAGGCCGGATGCCCCTCGTCCAGGAACGACGAGGCCGGGGTGCCGTGCCCCTTGAGGGCCACCCGCACCAGTTGCCCGGTGTCGACGGCGTACCGCAGGGCCTGCCGCACCCGGACGTCGCCGAACGGCGCGTGCCGTGTGTTGAACATCAGGAACAGGTTGTTCATCCCGGCCCCGCCCGCCACCGACAGGCCGTCGTCGCGCAGTCGGCCGATGTCGGCGTAGGGGATGTTGTCGGACACCTGCGCGCCCGCGCCGGAGAGCCGGGCCACGCGGGGGGCCGCGTCCACGATGGACAGCCAGTTCATCTTCGGGAACGCCGGGCGCAGCGGGCCGTTGTAGCCGTCGAACGCGGCGAAGGCGGTGTTGGACCTCGGGTGGTGGGCGGTCTGCCGGTACGGCCCGGAGCCCACCGCGAGGCCCTTGGCGGCCTCGTCCCAGCCGCCGGGCCGGCCGAACACGTGCCGCGGCATGACCTTGGCGAGGGTGAGGCGGGACAGGCCGTCCGGGAAGGGGAACTTCAGCGTCAGCTCGACCTGGTCGCGGCGGGTCGCGCGGACCGAGGCGAGCCAGGGCGCGAAGAAGCCCTGCACGAGCGTCGGGGTGCCGGGGTCGAGGACGCGGTCGAAGACGAACACCACGTCGTCGGCGGTGACGGGGCGCCCGTCGTGGAAGACGGCTCCCGGGCGGAGCGTGAACCGCCAGGTGGTGGCCCGGGGGTCGGCGGGCAGCGCGGTGGCGAGCGCCGGATACGGCTCGCGGGTCACCGGGTCGGTGTCGAGCAGGCCCTCGTAGACGTGGTGGTTGGCGGCCATGGAGAACGCGGACGCCGTCTGTGTGGGGTCCCAGCTGCCGTCGTTGCCGTAGCCGATGACGGCCGTCAGGGTCGTCCCGCCGCCGAGGTCGATCGTCGACTCCGGCCCGCAGCCGGGCAGCACGCCGACCGCTCCGGCGGCGCCGACCGCCCCGGCGTACTTCAGCAGCGACCGGCGGTGCGGGGCCGGGACACCAGGGGGCACGTCGGGTCCTCCAGGGGGAGGTCGGATCCTGCGGGGAGCGCCGGGGAGCGCCGGGGAGCGCCGGGGCCACGGGGCCGGAGCGGTGGCGAAGGGCGGAGGTGAGGGGCGGAGGCGGGGCGGTGGGACGGTGAGGCGGTGGGGCGGGGACGCCGGGCACGTCCGATCGGCTCGGGTTCGTCATGGTAAGGGCGGATCCGCCCGATGTGCGGGACCGACGCCGGCTCCCTGCCCCGTGCGCGGGTCCGGCGCCGGCTCCGCCGCCCGGTGTCCCCTTCGCCGGGGTCCCGGTCACCCCGTCGGCCCCCGCCCGGCCGGCCGTACGAGAGAATGAGGGCATGAGCCTGTTCCGCGACGACGGCATCGTGCTGCGCACCCAGAAGCTGGGGGAGGCGGACCGGATCATCACGCTGCTCACCCGCGGCCACGGGCGGGTGCGCGCGGTCGCCCGCGGGGTACGGCGCACCAAGTCGAAGTTCGGGGCCCGGCTGGAGCCGTTCTCGCACGTGGACGTGCAGTTCTTCGCCCGGGGCGGCGAACTCGTCGGGCGGGGCCTGCCGCTGTGCACCCAGAGCGAGACCATCGCACCGTACGGGGGCGGCATCGTCGGCGACTACGCCCGCTACACGGCGGGGACCGCCATGCTGGAGACCGCCGAGCGGTTCACCGACCACGAGGGCGAGCTGGCCGTGCAGCAGTACCTGCTGCTGGTGGGCGCGCTGCGCACGCTCGCGCGCGGCGAGCACGCCCCGCACCTCGTCCTCGACGCGTTCCTGCTGCGCTCCCTCGCCGTGAACGGCTACGCGCCCAGCTTCGGCGACTGCGCGAAGTGCGGGATGCCCGGCCCCAACCGGTTCTTCTCGGTCGCCTCCGGGGGCTCCGTGTGCACCGACTGCCGGGTGCCCGGTAGCGTCGTACCGTCGCCGCAGACACTGGTGCTGCTCGGGGCGCTGCTGACGGGGGACTGGGAGACCGCGGACGCGTCGGAGCCGAGGCACGTGCGGGAGGGCAGCGGGCTCGTGTCCGCCTATCTGCACTGGCACCTGGAGCGCGGACTCCGCTCGCTCCGCTACGTCGAGCACGTCGAGAGGTAGCCGGGCGGCACGGAAGCGAAGCGCGGGCACGAAGCACGACACGGAGCACGACACGGAGCACGGGCACGGAAGCACGGGCACGGGAGCACGGGCACGGAAGCACGTACGGGGCCCGGGCGCACAGCACGGGCGGGCGGCGCACCCGACGGAGCACGCACGCGAGGCAAGAAGCAGTCCGAGAAGCAGTCCGAGTAGCAGTCCGAGAAGCAGTCCGAGAAGCAGTCCGAGAAGCAGTCGCAGAGAAGAGAGACGAGACGCACATGGTGGTACGCGGGTTCCTGGGGCGCCAGCGCCGCGAGTACAGGACGCCGGAACCGCACCCGTCCGGCGCGCGGCCGCCGAAGCTGCCCGGTGAGCTGGTCCCGGACCACGTGGCGATCGTGATGGACGGGAACGGGCGCTGGGCGAAGGAGCGCGGGCTGCCGCGCACCGAGGGGCACAAGGTCGGCGCCGAGCGGGTGCTCGACGTGCTCCAGGGCGCCGTGGAGATCGGCGTGGGGAACATCTCCCTGTACGCGTTCTCCACCGAGAACTGGAAGCGCTCGCCGGAGGAGGTGCGCTTCCTGATGAACTTCAACCGGGACTTCATCCGCAGGACCCGCGACCAGCTCGACGAGCTGGGCATCAGGGTGCGCTGGGTGGGACGGATGCCCCGGCTGTGGAAGTCGGTGGCCAAGGAGCTCCAGGTGGCGCAGGAGCAGACGAAGGACAACGACCGGCTGACCCTGTACTTCTGCATGAACTACGGCGGCCGCGCGGAGATCGCCGACGCCGCGCGGGCGCTCGCCGAGGACGTGCGGGCGGGACGGCTCGACCCGGCCAAGGTCACCGAGAGGACCGTCCAGAAGTACCTGTACTACCCGGACATGCCGGACGTGGACCTGTTCCTGCGTCCCAGCGGCGAGCAGCGCACGTCCAACTACCTGCTGTGGCAGAGCGCCTACGCGGAGATGGTGTTCCAGGACGTGCTGTGGCCGGACTTCGACCGGCGCGATCTGTGGCGCGCCTGCCTGGAGTTCGCCTCCCGGGACCGGCGTTTCGGCGGCGCGATCCCGAACGAGGAGCTGTCGGCCGCGGAGGACCGCTCCTCCTGAGCCGGGAACGGCGGCGGCCGGCCGCGCGGGTCGCGGGCCGGCCGGTGTCGCCGCGGGAGGGGCGGGTCAGCCGGACTTCGCCGCGCAGTCGGCGCAGGTGCCGAAGATCTCGACCGTGTGCGCCACGTTCACGTAGCCGTGCTCGGCGGCGATCGCCTCCGCCCAGCTCTCCACGGCCGGACCCTCGACCTCGACGGCGCGGCCGCAGGAGCGGCACACCAGGTGGTGGTGGTGCTCTCCGGTGGAGCAGCGGCGGTAGACGGACTCCCCGTCGGAGGTGCGCAGGACGTCGACCTCGCCGGCCTCGGCGAGGGACTGCAAGGTGCGGTAGACGGTGGTGAGCCCGACCGAGTCGCCCTTGTGCTTGAGCATGTCGTGCAGCTCCTGCGCGCTGCGGAACTCGTCGACCTCGTCGAGAGCGGCCGCCACCGCGGCCCGCTGCCGGGTGGAGCGGCCCTTGACGGGCGGTCCAGCGGTCGTCACCGGTTGCCTCCTCACGTCTCGCCTGCCGGGCCATTGTGCCAGCCCGGCCCGGGGGCGGTCAGACGCCGACTCCCTCCCCGGGTTCCCGGCCGGCCGGAATCAGGCACTCCGCGGGGTCCGCGGCGGGGTGCGCGGCGGCGGCCGCGCCTGCTCTGCGGCGGGCGAGCGGCGCGGCGAGCGCGGTCAGGGCGACGAACACGCCGATGGCCAGCAGCACGATCGTCGCGCCGGGCGGCACGTCCTGGTAGTACGACGTGACGGTGCCGCCGAGGGACACGCCGACGCCGATGGTGACGGCGAGGGCGAAGGTGGCGGCGAAGCTGCGGCTGATCTGCTGGGCGGCGGCCACCGGGACCACCATCAGCGCGGACACCAGCAGCAGCCCGACGACGCGCATGGCGACGGTGACGGTCACCGCGGCGGTGACGGCGACGAGCAGGTTCAGCGCGCGCACCGGCAGCCCGGTGACCCGGGCGAACTCCTCGTCCTGGCTGACGGCGAACAGCTGGCGGCGCAGCAGCAGCGTGGTGAGGATGACGAACGCGGCGAGGACGCAGATGGTCCGCACGTCGGACTCGGACACGGTGGACAGGGAGCCGAAGAGGAAGGACAGCAGGTTGGCGTTGGCGCCGCCGGGTGCGAGGTTGATCAGCATGACGCCGCCGGCCATGCCGCCGTAGAAGAGCATGGCGAGGGCGAGGTCGCCGCGGGTCTTGCCGTACCAGCGGATCAGCTCCATGAGCACGGCGCCGGCGACGGAGACCAGGGTGGCCATCCAGACGGGGGACCAGGACAGCATGAAGCCGAGGCCGACACCGGTCATGGCGACATGGCCGATGCCGTCGCCCATGAGGGCCTGGCGGCGCTGGACGAGGTAGATGCCGATGGCCGGGGCGGTGATGCCGACCAGGACGGCGGCGAGCAGGGCCCGCTGCATGAAGGCGTAGTTCAGGAGTTCCATCAGCTCAGCAGTCCCGTGCGGAGCGGCTCGGCGTCGTGGGCCGCGTGCGGGTGGACGTGGTCGTGGCCGGGCAGGGCGTGCTGGCCGACGGCCCGGGGCGGCGGGCCGTCGTGCAGGACGCAGCCGTCGCGCAGCACGACGGCGCGGTCGATGAGGGGCTCCAGCGGGCCCAGCTCGTGCAGGACGAGCAGCACGGTGACCCCCGCGGCGACCTGGGTGCGCAGGGTCCGGGCGAGCACCTCCTGGCTGGCGAGGTCGACGCCCGCCATCGGCTCGTCCATGATCAGCAGTTCGGGTTCGGCGGCGAGCGCGCGGGCGATCAGCACCCGCTGGTGCTGGCCGCCGGAGAGGGCGTCCACGGAGTCCTTCGCCCGGTCGGCCATGCCGACGAGTTCCAGGGCGTGCCGGACGGCCGCGTGGTCGGCCCTGCGGAGGATGCCGAGGCGGGCGCGGGAGAGCCGGCCGGCGGAGACGACCTCGGTGACGGTGGCGGGCACGCCGCCCGCGGCGGTGGTGCGCTGCGGGACGTAGCCGACGCGGTGCCAGTCGCGGAAGCGGTGGCGGGGGGTGCCGAACAGCTCGATCTCGCCGGCCGCGACCGGCACCTGCCCGATGACACTGCGTACGGCGGTCGACTTGCCGGAGCCGTTCGCACCGAGCAGGGCGACGACCTCGCCCCGGCGCACGGTGAGGTCGACGCCGCGCAGGACGGTGCGCGAACCCAGCTCGGCACGTATGCCGCGCAGGGTGATGACGGGCTCGCTCATGGCGTCCTCCATGGTGTTCACCGGGTGCCCAGGGCCGTTTCGAGAGCCTTGAGGTTGGCGCGCATGACCTGGAGGTAGTCCTCGCCGCGGGAGGCGTCGGTGATGCCCTCCAGGGGGTCGAGGACGTCGGTCTTCAGGCCGGTGTCGGCGGCGAGGGTCTTGGCGGTCTTGTCGGAGACGAGCGTCTCGTAGAACACGGTGGTGACGCCGTCGGCCTTCGCCTCCTGCTGGAGTTCCCTGATCCGGGCGGGGCTGGGCTCGCTCTCCGGGTCGAGGCCGGTGATGGCCTCCTGGGTGAGGCCGTAGCGCTCGGCGAGGTAGCCGAAGGCGGCGTGGTTGGTGAAGAAGACCTTGGTCCTCGTGTTCCTCAGGCCCTGCGCGTAGTCGCTGTCGAGCTTCTTCAGTTCTTTGACCAGCGCGTCGGTGTTCTCGCGGTAGTCCGCGGCATGTCCGGGGTCGGCCTTCTCGAAGGCGCTGCCGACGCCGGCGGCGATCTCGGCGTAGCGGACCGGGTCGAGCCAGACGTGCGGGTCGAGGTGGGAGGCGTCGGCGTGCTCGTCGCCGGCCGCGCCGGTGTGCTCCTCGCCGCCGTGGCCGTGGCCGTCCTCGACGCCGAGGTCCTCCAGCTCGGTGAGCCGGGCCGCGTCGATCTTCGTCTGCACGCCGGACTGCGCGATCGCCTCGTCGACGGCGGGCTGGAGGCCGGAGAGGTAGAGCGCCGCGTCGGACTCCTCCAGCCGGGCCCGCTGGCGGGCGCTGACGTCCAGGTCGTGCGGCTCCTGGCCGGGCTCGGTGAGGGTGGTGATGTGCACATGCTCTCCGCCGATGCGCTCGGCGAGGAACTCCATCGGGTAGAACGACGCGACGACGTCGAGCCGGTCCGTGCCGCCCGCGGCGGCGCTGTCGGTGGAGCAGGCGGACAGGGCGCCGAGGCCGAGGGCGGCGAGGGCCGCGACGGTGATCCCGGATATATGAGGTCGTCGTACGTTCATGACACTCATTTTCAGCAAAGATGGAAACCATTGTCAACAAGCTGGGTGAACGGACCGAAGACCGGACCGATTTGGCCGCGGGGCAGGCAACGCCGGTAACCTGAGGCCTTCGCTGGAAGCACCTCGCTTCGTCGCCCGTCGTCGTAATGAAGAGAGCACCGTGGCCGCCGACAAGATCGACACCATCGTCAGCCTGAGCAAGCGCCGTGGCTTCGTTTTCCCGTGCAGTGAGATCTACGGCGGCCAGCGTGCCGCCTGGGACTACGGGCCGCTGGGTGTCGAGCTCAAGGAGAACATCAAGCGTCAGTGGTGGCGCTACATGGTGACCTCGCGCGAGGACGTCGTCGGTCTCGACTCGTCCGTGATCCTGGCCCCCGAGGTCTGGGTCGCCTCCGGTCACGTCGCCACGTTCACCGACCCGCTCACCGAGTGCACCTCCTGCCACAAGCGGTTCCGCGCGGACCACCTGGAGGAGGCCTACGAGGAGAAGAAGGGCCGCGCCCCCGAGAACGGCCTGGCCGACGTCAACTGCCCCAACTGCGGCAACAAGGGCCAGTTCACCGAGCCCAAGCAGTTCTCCGGCCTGCTCTCCACCCACCTCGGCCCGACCCAGGACTCCGGCTCGGTCGCCTACCTGCGCCCCGAGACCGCCCAGGGCATCTTCACCAACTTCGCCCAGGTGCAGACCACCTCGCGCCGCAAGCCGCCGTTCGGCATCGCCCAGATGGGCAAGTCGTTCCGCAACGAGATCACGCCGGGCAACTTCATCTTCCGCACCCGCGAGTTCGAGCAGATGGAGATGGAGTTCTTCGTCAAGCCGGGTGAGGACGAGACCTGGCAGGAGTACTGGATGCAGCAGCGCTGGAACTGGTACACCGGCCTCGGTCTCCGCGAGGAGAACATGCGCTGGTACGAGCACCCGCAGGAGAAGCTCTCCCACTACTCCAAGCGCACCGCCGACATCGAGTACCGCTTCCAGTTCGGCGGCAGCGAGTGGGGCGAGCTGGAGGGCGTCGCCAACCGCACCGACTACGACCTCTCCTCCCACGCCAAGGCCTCCGGCCAGGACCTGTCGTACTTCGACCAGGAGGCCGGCGAGCGCTGGACGCCGTACGTCATCGAGCCCGCGGCCGGCGTCGGCCGCGCCATGCTCGCCTTCCTGCTGGACGCCTACGTCGAGGACGAGGCGCCCAACGCCAAGGGCAAGATGGAGAAGCGCACCGTGCTGCGCCTCGACCACCGCCTCGCCCCGGTGAAGGTCGCCGTGCTCCCGCTGTCCCGCAACCCCGAGCTGTCCCCGAAGGCCAAGGGCCTCGCCCAGGCGCTGCGCCAGCACTGGAACATCGAGTTCGACGACGCCGGTGCGATCGGCCGCCGCTACCGCCGCCAGGACGAGATCGGCACCCCGTACTGCGTCACCGTCGACTTCGACACCCTCGACGACAACGCGGTCACCGTGCGCGAGCGCGACACGATGAAGCAGGAGCGGATCTCCCTCGACCAGATCGAGGGCTACCTGGCCTCCCGTCTGCTGGGCTGCTGACCCCCGGCTCCCCGCCGCCCGGGGGCCGCGGCCCCCGATCCGCCGAACGCCCGCCCGTCGCCCGGTACCGCCGGACGGCGGGCGGGCGTCGTGCGTGGTACGGGCCGCTCAGCGGGCCTGGAGCGCCCGGCCGGTTCCCGGCCCGTGCCACGCCCGTGAGGGGGAGCAGGAGGGGATCGAGGCCGAACTCACCGCCGTCGTCGACCTCCTGGTCCGTGGCCTGCGCGCCTGAGACCCGCGGGCCCGGCCTGCGGGCCCGGCCTGCGGGGCCGCCCGTCCGGGCCCCGCGCCGGGGCGGGAGAGCCGCGCGCCCGGCCTGTGCGCCCGGACCCGTACCGAGTGGCGCGCCGGCTCAGACGCCCAGCAGCACGGCGAACGGCACGAACAGCGCGGGCGACGTGACCAGCGCGGGCGTCGGCGGACGCCCCCGGCGCAGCGGCAGCACCACGTCCGCGAGCAGGACCAGCCCGAGCACGGCCAGGCCCCCGCCGACCAGACCGAACAGGGCGAACCCGCTGTTCTCGATCTGGTCGTAGGTACAGCCGTCCAGGTCCGGCCGGTGCAGGTCGTCCAGGTCGCAGTGGCCGTACGCCGCATACCAGCGGGCACACATCAACGGGACCAGTGCCGGCACCCCCAGCAGCAGGTTCAGCAGCAGCGGCAGCGCATACCGCCGGATCACCGGGCGGCCCCGCCGCGCCCGCGGAACCCGGTCGCGTACCACGCCCCGGTCACCAGCCCGGCGGCCGCCAGCCCGAGACCCGCGGACACCGGGTTCATCCATGCGTAGGCCGGGTTGGCCGGGTAGCTGCTGCCGTCCTCGCGGACGCAGTCGAAGGCGAGCGGCAGATACGACGCCCGGTGACGGCTCAGCCCCGCCCGGACCTCCGGGGCGATGCCGTCCCGGCAGGCCGGCGCCGGGACCGAGTCCGCGCCGTTGCCGAAGGCGTGCTCGCTCAGCGCCACGTCCGCCAGGCCCGACAGATAGACGGCCGCCGCCCCGGCCGCGGCCAGCCAGGCGAGCCTGAGCAGCAGATGCCGGCGCCACGGTTCGGGCCGGCCCGGCAGCAGCATCCCGAGCACCGCGACGCACCCGGCCAGGAGGAAGCACAGGGCGAGGAGGACGAGCGGCAGCAGCATCACGGGCGCCACCGCCGTGTGCCACCGCCGCGGCCGGAGCGCCGGTGTCCTGGTCCGGGGGGCGAAGGCCCGTTGTGGGGTGCACGCATCCGCCCACCCCACCAGTGGCCGCCCGCCGCGGCAGTGACGGAGGCCATACCTCCGGTCACAGCCCTGTGACAGCCGCCCGCACGCCGGGGCGGACCCGGTCCCGCCCGGCCCGCGCTCCGGGCGGGCGGACCCGTCCCGCTCAGTCCACGGTCCGCGGCAGCCGCAGGCTGAGCAGCCCGGTCAGCACCACGCCCGCCATCTGCACCAGCAGCGTCGTGACCAGGGCGTCCCGCATCCCCAGCCCGGGGACCAGGGACAGGAACAGCGTGCCGAGCGTGGCCACGCCCACGGCCAGCGCCGACTGCTGGGCGGTGCTCATCACCCCGCTGCCCACCCCGGCCCGGTCCGCCGGCACCGAGGACAGCACGATCCGGTAGAGCACCGGCAGTTGCAGTGCCTGCCCCGCGCCCGCCAGCACCCCGCCCGGCAGCAGCGCCCACCACCCCGGGTCCGGCCACGTCGCCCACAGCGCCAGGGTCAGCAGTCCGACGCCCGCCAGCTGCAGCACCGCGCCCGCGGTCACCACGCGGCTTCCGTACCGGGCGACCAGCCGCGGCCCGGCCAGCGAGAACACGAAGAACGCCCCGGCCAGCGGAGACAGCGCCGCCCCCGCGGCGACCGGCCCGAGCCCGGCGCCCCGCTGGAGCGCCACCGCTGTGACGAACAGGAACCCGCCCCAGCCGACCGAGAACGGCAGCACCATCACCAGCCCGCGCCGCAGCGGCACGTGCGCGAACAGGCTCGGAGGCACCAGCGGCGTCCGCCCCGCCCGCTCGGCCCGGCGCTCGACCACGCAGAACGCCCCCGCGGCGGGCGGGAACACCGCCAGCGACAGCCACGTCCACCACGGCCAGCCCGCCGACCTGCCCTCCGTGAGCGGCACCAGCAGTGCCAGCAGCGCCACCGCGAGCAGCACCGTACCGGTGCCGTCCACCGGCTCCGGCCGCGCCGAACGCGTCTGCGGCACCGCGACCGCGGCGAGTACCAGCCCGGCCGCCGCCACCGGCACGTTCACCAGGAACACCGCCCGCCAGCCGAGGCCCGCCGGGTCCGCCGCCACCAGCAGTCCGCCGAGAATCTGCCCGGCCACCATGGAAAGCCCGGCCGTCGCCCCGTACAGGCCCATCGCCCGCGCCCGGCGCGGACCGCTGGTGGCCGCCTGCAGCGTGGCGAGTGCCTGCGGCAGCAGCAGCGCGGCCGCCGCGCCCTGCGCGATCCGCGCCCCGACCAGGCTCCACGCCCCGGGCGCCAGCCCGCACGCCAGCGAGGTCAGCCCGAACGCCGCCATCCCGGCCAGGAACAGTCTGCGCCGTCCGAACAGGTCGCCGAGCCGTCCGCCGAGCACCAGCAGCACGGCGTACGCCACTCCGTACCCGGCCACGACGAGTTCCAGTACGGACTCGCCCGCCGCGAGGTCCCGGCCCATGTCCGGCAGCGCGACGTTGACGATGAAGAAGTCGATCAGAGGGAGTGCCGCGCCGAGCAGCACCGTGAACAGTCCCAGGCCGCCCAGGCCGGGCGTGCGCACCGGAGCGCGGACCCGGTCCGGCGGGAGGGCGGCGGAAGGCGTGGCGGAAGCGGAGGTTGAGGTGGAGGTGGAGGTGGAGGTTGAGGTTGCGGTGGAGTGTGTCACGCCGTCGAGCCTGCGCGGCCGCACAGCCGGGTACCAGAGTGTCCTTGTCCTGGTACTGGAACCACCTGGCACCAGGGTGCGGCCCGCGCGAGGATGGGGGCCATGACGACGACGGCCCCGGCCCCGGCCCCGAGCGACCCCACCGACCAGGCCCGCCCGGCCGGCCCGCGGGCCGGGGCTCCGGCCCGCGACGCGTCCGCGGCACCGGACGCCTCCGGGCCGGCCGACGCCTTCAGGACGGGTGACGCCTCCAGGGCGGCTGACGCCCCCGGGACGGGTGACGCCCCCGGGACGGGTGACGTCTCCCGGCCGGCTGACGCCTCCGGGGCGCGGGGCGCCTCCGCGGCCCCCGTCGCCCCGGGGCCCCGCGACACCGCCGCCGACAACCGGGTGCGCCGGCACGAACTCGCCGCGTTCCTGCGCCACCGCCGCGAGCACATCGCCCCCGAGCGGGTGGGCCTGCCGCGCGGCCGCCGGCGCCGCACCCCGGGACTGCGCCGGGAGGAGGTGGCCCAGCTCTCCGCGGTCGGCGTCACCTGGTACACGTGGCTGGAGCAGGCCCGCGACATCCAGGTGTCCGCGCAGGTCCTCGACGCCCTCGCCCGCACCCTGCTGCTCGACCCCGGCGAGCGCGCCCACCTCTTCCGGCTCGCCGCCGCCGTCGACCCGGCCCCCACCACCGCCTGCCCGTCGGTGACACCGGGGCTGCGGGCCCTGCTGGAGCAGCTGGAGCCGTTCCCGGCGTGCCTGCAGAACAGCCGGTACGACATCCTCGCCCACAACCGCACCTACGGGCTGCTGCTGTGCGACCTGGACGCGGTACCGCCCGAGGACCGCAACTGCCTGCTCCTGTCGTACACCCACGACGACTGGTGCTCCTCGATCGTGAACCTGGCCGAGACGCGGCGTCTGATGGCCGCGCGGTTCCGCGCCGCGATGGCCGGGCACCTGGCCGAGCCCGCCTGGAAGGCGCTGGTCGCACGGCTGCGCGCGGAGTCCGCCGAGTTCCGCGAGGTCTGGGACCGGCACGAGGTGGTCACCCACCGCACCAAGCGCAAGGAGTTCCGCAACGCCCACGTCGGCCACCTCACCCTGGAGCACACCGACCTGTGGCTCGCGCCGCAGACCGGGCCGCGGATGCTGACGTACGTCCCGTCCGACGACACCACCCGCGAGCGCCTGGAGCGCCTGCACGCCGTCGCCCTCGCACGCGAGGCGAGGTGACCCGGCCGGGCACGGCGCGGGCGCTCCTGCCGGGCACGGCGCGGGGCTCCTGCCGGGCACGGCGCGGGGGCTCCTGCCGGGCACGGCGCGGGGGCTCCTGCCGGGCACGGCGCGGGGGCTCCTGCCGGGCACGGCACAATGGAGGAATGTCCACGCCCACCACCGCCCCGCTCCGGATCGGCCCGCACACCGTCCAGCCGCCCGTCGTCCTGGCCCCCATGGCCGGGATCACCAACGCGCCCTTCCGCACGCTGTGCAGGGAGTTCAGCGGCGGCAAGGGCCTGTTCGTCAGCGAGATGATCACCACGCGGGCGCTGGTCGAGCGCAACGACAAGACCATGCAGCTGATCCACTTCGACGCGACGGAGCGGCCGCGCTCGATCCAGCTCTACGGCGTCGACCCGGTCACCGTCGGCAAGGCCGTCCGCATGATCGTGGAGGAGGACCTCGCCGACCACATCGACCTCAACTTCGGATGCCCGGTGCCGAAGGTCACCCGCAAGGGCGGCGGCTCGGCCCTGCCCTACAAGCGGAACCTGCTGCGCGCCATCCTGCGCGAGGCGGTCGGCGGCGCGGGTGACCTGCCCGTCACCATGAAGATGCGCAAGGGCATCGACGACGACCACCTCACCTACCTCGACGCCGGCCGTATCGCCGCCGAGGAGGGCGTCACGGCCGTCGCGCTGCACGGCAGGACCACCGCCCAGCACTACGGCGGGACCGCGGACTGGGACGCCGTCGCCCGGCTGAAGGAACACGTCCCCGAGATCCCGGTGCTCGGCAACGGCGACATCTGGTGCGCCGAGGACGCGCTGCGCATGGTGCGGGAGACCGGCTGCGACGGCGTCGTCGTCGGGCGCGGCTGCCTCGGCCGGCCGTGGCTCTTCGCGGACCTGGTCGCCGCGTTCGAGGGCGGCACGGCCGCCGGCAGCGCGTCACCGGCCCGGCCCGCGCTGCGCGAGGTCGCCGACGTGATGGTCCGGCACGCCACCCTGCTCGGGGAGTGGATCGGGGACGAGTCGCGGGGGGTGATCGACTTCCGCAAGCACGTGGCCTGGTACCTCAAGGGCTTCTCGGTGGGCTCCGAGCTGCGCAGGCGGCTCGCCGTCACCTCCTCCCTGGAGGCGCTGCGGGCCGGCCTCGACGAGCTCGACCTGGACCAGTCCTGGCCGGCCGGCGCCGACGGGCCGCGCGGCCGGACGTCCGGCAACAACCGGGTCGTGCTGCCGGACGGCTGGCTCAGGGACCCCTACGACTGCGCGGGCGTCGGCGAGGACGCCGAACTGGACACCTCCGGCGGCTGATCAGCCCGTCGTCGGGTGCGGCACCGACCCGTACGCGGTCAGGAAGCGGTCGCGGAAGTCGCTCATCGGCCACACCGGCGCCGAGTCGTCCGGGCGCAGCCCCTCGGTCCAGTGCCAGTCGTCGACGGCGGCCAGCACCTCCGGGTCCTTGGCGACGATCGTGACCGGCACGTCCCGGCTCGCCCGCTCGCCGCTGACCCGGGCGATCGGCTGGTGGTCGCCGAGGAACACCAGCACGGTGTCGTCGCCGCCGTAGCGCTCCAGCCACCCGGTGAGGCTGTTCACCGAGTACTGCACCGACTTGCCGTACTCCTCCTTGGAGCGCGCCGAGGACGTGATGATGTCCTCCGGGTCGACGCCGGCCTTCTGGATGCCGTCGAAGATCCGGCCGTCGCCCAGCTCGTCCCAGCCGACCGTGCGGGGCAGGGGCGCCCACGGCTGGTGGCTCGACGTCAGGATGACCTCCGCCATCAGCGGCTTGTCGTGCTCCCGTCCGTGCTCCAGCCGCTGGAACGCCTCCAGCGCGAACTGGTCCGGCATGGTCGACCAGCTGAACTTCGGGCCCCGGTATCCCAGCCGCGACGAGTCGTAGACATGGTCGAGGCCGAAGAACTCCGCCTCCGGCCAGCCCTTCTGCACACCCGGCACGATGCCGACCGTGCGCCAGGCACCCGTCTCGCGGAACGCCCGGGTGAGGGTGAGATGGTCGCCGGTGGACACCGTGCGGTAGCGCTGCTGGTTGTCGATCCACAGGCCCGACAGGAACGTGGAGTGCCCCAGCCAGCTGCTGCCGCCGTACGTCGCCGAGGTGAGCCAGCCGCTGCGGGCGTGGAAGCCGGCCCGCTCCAGGTCCCGGGTGCGCGCGTCCAGCGTCCCGTTCACGCCGGGCGCGATCGCCGGGTCGTCGATCGCGCTGCGCCCGTAGCTCTCGATGAACGCGAAGATCATGTCCTTGCCGCGCAGGTCGGGCACGAGCTCGGCCGGCGGGGTCCCGCCGAAGGAGTCCGCCCTCGCCTCCTTCGCGAACTCCGCCTCGTCCCGCAGCGTCGCCTGCACCCGGCGGGCCTCGATCAGACCGGCCTGGACGGCCCGGTCGGCGGCGAACGGCACCCGCCCGAACTGCACGCCCAGCGCACCGCAGACGACCCACACCGTGCCGGCGGCCAGCGCGCCGAGCGCGACCGGTGAGCGGTTGCGCTCCACCGCCCGGGACAGCCGTACGGTGGCCAGCGCCAGGACGACGAACACCGCGACCGTCGCCGCGATCGCCCCGGCCGTCGCGGCGAGGGTCGCCGCGTCGCCCATGGTGTCCTCGGTGTAGGCCTTCGCGTCGTCGAGCAGCGCCCAGTCCAGGACCGGATCGAAGGCGCGGCCCAGATACTCCCGGAACCCCATGTCGAGCACGTTCAGGACGGTCAGCGCGCCCAGTGCCAGCCCCGCCGACAGCGCGAACGGGGTGTGCGCCCGGCGCGGCAGCAGGAGCAGCACCATCGCGCCGATGACCAGCTCGCCGGGCAGCCGCAGGAACCGGTCGGGGCGCAGGGCCGCGAAGGCGTTCGGCAGCAGCAGCGCCGCCGTCACCAGGAGCGCGCACAGCACCGTGAGGGCGATCCCTCCCAGGGAGCCGTGGCCGGCGCGGGGCCCGGACGGACCGGCGGGCCCGGACGCCCCGGGCTGTCCGGTCGGCTCGGGCCGCCCGGCACCCGCCGGGTCCGCGTCCGCGGAGCCCGAGTCCGCCGGGGCCGCGTCTGCCGGGTCCGCGGCGGCGGGGGCGGGGCCGTCGTCCGGTACGCCGAGGTCCCCCGTGCCGCCGTCCGGTGCCGGCGCCCCGGCGGCGGAGGACTCTCCCGCGAGCGCCCCTGCCGTCTCGGCGGCTCCGGCGGCTCCGGCGGTCTCGGCCGGCTCGGTCCCGGCGGTCCCGCTCCCGGGTGGCTCGCCCTCGGCCGTTGCGGTATGGGCCGCACGCGTCGCGGGCGTTCCGGCTGCGGGCGCCTCCGCCGGGGGAGTCTCCGCCCCGGGCGTCCCGGCTCCGGGTATCCCGGCTCCGGGTGTCTCGGCTCCGGGTGTCTCGGTCGTGGTCGTGCCGGTCAGCCGGCGCAGGCGCGTGAAGGCGGGCACCCCTGTGGTCCTTCCGTACGGGGACGGCGGACGCGGCACGGAAGCCGGGTCCCCTCCGTTCGTACGGCACGCTCCCGGAGGACGTTCACGCGCCCCGGCAAACTCCGCGCAAACCCTTCCCGGTCGCGGCACCGGGAGCGCCCGGCCGGCCGGGCGAAGCCGCCTGCGGTCCGGCAGCACCCTCCAGGGGCGCGGGGAACCGCGCGACCGGGGCCACGACGGCGCCGGGGTCGGCCGGCGCCGGACCGCGGCACCTCCGGCGGAGCGCTCAGGCCCCGCCCACCGCGGTGAGCAGCGCCAGCGGGGTCGCCGCCGCGCGGGACTCGCGGACGCAGGCGTGCGGGTAGGGGACCGGCCGGATGTGGTCGTCGCGCGCGTACCCGGCCATCACCTCCGGGAGGCGGTGCCCGGACGCGGAGGCCGCGTCGACGAGGGCGTGCGCGACGGTGCGGGCCTCGTCGTGCAGGCCGTAGCGGGCCAGCCCGAGCGCGACGAGCGCGTTGTCGTGCGGCCAGACCGAGCCGCGGTGGTAGGAGAGCGGGTGGTAGGCGGGCTGCCCCGCCGCCACCGTGCGGACGCCCCAGCCGGAGAAGAAGTCGGGCTCCAGCAGACGGCGGCCGACCAGCTCCCCGTACTCCTTGTCGAGCAGCCCGGACCACAGCAGGTGCCCGGCGTCGGAGGCCAGGGCGTCGATCTGGTGGCCCGCGCCGTCCAGGGCGAGCGCGGGGAAGGAGCGGTCGTGCATCCAGAAGTCGCGCTGGAAGCGGTCGCGCAGGTCCCCGGCGGCCTGTTCGAGCAGGGCGGCGTACGTCTGGTCGTCCCACACGGTGCGGGCCAGCCAGGCGGTGCGGCGCAGGGCGTCGTAGGCGTAGCCCTGGGCGCCGGCCGCCATGACCGCGCCGGTGGGACGGCTGCCGTCGGAGCGGCAGATCGCGCCGGGGGAGTCCTTCCAGTTCTGGTTGGCCAGGCCGCCCTCGTCGGCGCGGTAGACCAGGTAGCCGCGGGAGGTGAGGCCGCCGTGGTCGAGCATCCAGCCGATGGCGGCGCGGGCGTGCGGCTCCAGGCGGTGGGCGAGCGCGGTCTCGCCGGTGCGTTCGGTGTAGGCGCCGAGCAGGACCAGGAAGAGCGGGGTGGCGTCCACGGAGCCGTAGTAGCGCCCGAAGGGCACCTGGTGGAAGTAGGCCAGCTCGCCGTGGCGCATCTCGTGCACGATCTTGCCGGGCTGCGCGGCGGAGCCGGGGCCGCTGCCCGGCCCGGCCTGCGTGGCGGCGAGCGCGGGCAGGGTCCGGGCGGCCAGGTCCGGCCGGTAGGGCAGCGCGAACAGGGCGGTGAGCAGGGCGTCCCGGCCGAGCAGCGTGAGGAACCAGGGGGCACCCGCGGCCGGGACGCGCAGTTCCTCGCCGTCCGGGCCGGTGGCCGGGACCTGGAGCACCGCGAGGTCGGCGAGCCCGCGCGCGCAGGCCGCGGCCAGCTCGGGCCAGCCGGTGGGGAAGGCCACTCCCTCCATGAAGGCGCCCTCCGTCTCCTGGAGGCGACGGGCCACCGCGGCCGGGGAGGCCGGCACCCGCAGAGCCCGCCTCTCGCCGTGCGGGCGGGCCACCACGCGCAGGGTCAGTTCGGTGGTGCCGTAGGGCGGAAGGTCCAGGGTCCACACCAGGCGGCGGGCGCCGGTCCCGGTCTCCTCCACCGCGTCCGGGGCGGGCTCGGCGCTGACCGTCGTCCGGGACAGCCAGGCTCCGCGCTGGTAGGTGAACTCCACCCCGTGGTCGAGGACCTGGCGGTGGCGCACGGCGCCCGGCTTGGCGTAGGTGCGGTAGTCGGAGCGGAGCTCGAACTGGTCGGTGAAGTCGGCGTCCACGGTGATCGCCAGCCGTAACACGGTGGGCACCGGCCGGTTGCCGGTGACGCGCAGGGTCTCCACGAACGAGCTGTCACCGACGGCCTGTTCGCGGAAGACGGTGTAGGCGGCGGGCTCCAGCCGGCCGCCGCGCGGCACCAGGACGCAGCGCGCCGTGTCGCCGTCGGACACGGGCGTGAGCGTCTCGGGTACCGCCCCGTCGACCGTGAGCTGCCAGCGGCTCAGGTGCCGGGCGTCGCGGACGAACAGCCCGTCGGGGAGGCTGCCGCCGCGTACGCCGCTGATGTCGCCGCCGTCGCCCACGGCGGCGAACGTCCCGCCGTGCAGGAGCAGATGCTGCCGATCGGTCATCCCCGATCCCCTCCTTTGTTCCTGTTGCTCTTGCGTCCGGTGCCGGTGCCGGTGCCGGTGCCGGTGCCGTTGTCTGTGCCTGTGCCTGTGCCTGTGCCTGTGTCTGTGCCGGTGCGCGCACCCGTGGGGGTGCCGCTGTCCGTGCCGCTGTTGGTGCCGATGCCGGTGCCGGCGGCTGTACCGGTCCCGGCGCCCTCGTCACGGCCGCTGCCGCCGCCCGGGCCGCAGCCGTCCGGTTCGTCCGGGCCGCCGTGCGCGGGGGTGTGCAGCAGATCGAGGGTGAGCGCGGCGCTCCAGCCGAAGCCCCCGGCCCCGCAGGGCGCACCGGTGTACGGATCGACGTACTCGGCGAAGCCGCTCGTCGCGGCGATGTCCAGGAAGGCCCGCCGCAGCGCGTCGGCCCGTCCGCACTCGCCGTGGGCGCGCAGGCCGCGCTCCAGCAGCCAGTTGGTGTTGAACCAGGCCGGTCCGCGCCAGTAGCGGTGCGGGTCGAAGGCCTCGCCCAGCAGGTCGTAGCTGGGGGTCAGCCGGGTGGTGGTGCCGAGGCCGAAGTGCGGGCCGGTGAGGGTGCGTACCAGGGCGGCCGCGATGTCCTGCGGCAGCCCCGGCAGGATCAGGGGGATCAGGCCGAAGACGCCCCGCTCGGGGAGCAGGTGCCCGCCGAGCAGGTCGCGGCAGAGGAAGAGGCCCGCCGCCGGGTCCCACAGCCGGCCGATCAGCGCGGCCGTGAGACGTTCGGCGCGGGCGTGCCGTGCGGTTCCGGTCGCCCCCAGCTCGCGCGCGATGCGGGCGAGGGCGTGTTCGGAGGCGATGAGCAGGGCGTTGAAGGAGGGGTCCTCGACGGCGAAGCCGCCTCCGTCGGGCTCGCCTCCGTCGGGTCCGTGGCCGGTGCCGGGGTGCCGTACGTCCGGGGGTTCCAGGTATCCCGCGTCGCGGTAGTCCGCGGCCAGCCGCACATAGCGCCCGTAGTCCAGGTCTGTCGGCCGGTCCTCGGCGGCCCCGTGGTCGAGGTCGGCCCGGCGGAAGGAGCGGGCCGGGGCCGGGGCGACCCGGGCGAGCGGGGTGTCCCAGGCCGGGCTGTTGTCCATGCCCTGCTCCCAGGGGTGCACCACGGAGGCGAGCCCGTCGCCGCCGAGGTCGCGACGGTGCAGCAGATAGCGGTGCCAGGCGGCGAGCTTGGGGTAGGCGCGGGCCAGGAAGCCGCGGGCGCGGGAGAGCTCGGGGTCGGCGCGGTGCACCAGCCAGACGGCGAGCGCGTGCACCGGCGGCTGCACGATCCCCGAGGTCTCCGACGAGGGCGGGGCGCCCGCGGCACGGCCGGCGGTGGAGGAGCGCCAGAAGTCGGGGCTGGGGAAGTAGGCGTCCAGCGGCACGGCGGGGTTGAACACGATGTGCGGAATCCGTCCGTCGGCCCACTGGGCGGCCAGCAGCGTCTCCAGCTCGGTCTGGGCCCGTAACGGGGAGACGTGCCGCAGGCCGATGGCGATGAACGCCGAGTCCCAGGACCACTGATGGGGGTAGAGACCGCGGGAGGGCACCGTCGACGTTCCGGTCCAGTTGTCCCGCAGCACCCGGGCCGCTCTGACCTGCAGCGCGTCGGCGCGGGACGGCAGTTCGTATACAAGGGCGGACCCGGGTCGCCGGGCGATGAGCTGGGCAGTGCGATCCACTCGGGGCTCCCGCGAGAATGGCAGCGAGGACGGACGACGACGGACGACGACGGATGACGACGGATGACGACGGATGACGACGGACACGGACGGCCGCGCTCGGCGCGACGGCCGGGCGCGGGGGGCGGACTCGGGCGGACTCGGGCGGACTTGAGGGATTCAGACGGATGAGCGCAGGTGGGAACACGGTCGGCCAGGTCACCACTGGCCATCGTGGAGTTACGTCTATTTAACACGCAAAACTCACTATGTAATGCAGGATTGAGAAACACAAGGGGGTGTGCATGACTGCCAGAAGTCAGGCCGGCGCGGGCGAGCTGCTGGAGCTGGTGCGCAGTGGCCGCGCCACCACGCGCGGCGCGTTGCAGCAGGCGACCGGGCTGTCCCGGGCCACGGTCGGCCAGCGCCTGGACCGGCTGTTCCGGGCCGGCTGGCTGCGTGAGGGGGCGGGTGGGCCGGTCGGCTCCCCGCTCGGTGGACGCCCCTCCATCACCCTGGAGTTCGACGGGGAGCACGCGGTCGTGCTGGCCGCGGACCTCGACACCCGGCACGCGCGGGTGGCGCTGCTGTCGCTGACGGGGGAGATCCGTGCCGAGCACGGTGGCACGCTGGTGATCGAGGACGGCCCCGACGCGGTGCTCGGGGAGCTGGGCCGCTGGTTCGGTGAGCTGCTCCAGAAGGCGGGGCACCGGCCCGAGGAGGTCTGCGGCATCGGGCTCGCGGTGCCCGGCCCCGTGGACAGCGAGACGGGCCGTGTGGTCCAGCCGCCGATCATGCCCGGCTGGGACGGCTACGACATAAGAGGCAGGCTGGTCAGGGCGTTCAGTGAGAGCACGGGTGGGCCGGGGGTCCCGGTGCTGGTCGACAACGACGCCAACCTCATGGCCTACGGCGAGCAGCGCGCGGGACACCCGGACTGCGGGGCGTTCGTGCTGGTGAAGGTCTCCACCGGGATAGGCGCCGGGGTCGTGGTCGGCGGCTCGGTGTACCGGGGTATCGACGGCGGCGCCGGGGACATCGGGCACATCCGGGTGCCGGAGGGCGCCCAGGAGCTGTGCCGGTGCGGCTCCTACGGCTGTCTGGCGGCGGTCGCCAGCGGCGGCGCGGTGGCCCGGCGGCTGACCGAGGCCGGGGTGCCGGCCGAGTCCGGGTCCGATGTGCGCGCCCTGCTCGCGGCCGGGCATCCGGAGGCGGTGGGCCTCGCGCGGGAGGCGGGACGGATGGTGGGGGAGGTGCTGGCGACCGTGGTGACCCTGCTCAACCCGGGCGTGCTGATGGTCGCCGGGGACCTGGCGGGGACGCCGTTCCTCACCGGGGTGCGCGAGCTGCTGTACCAGCGGGCGCTGCCGCGCTCCACCGCCCACCTGGACATCGTGACCTCCCGGCTCGGGGAGCGGGCCGGGCTGGTGGGGGCCGGGGCGTTGGTCGTGGAGCACCTCTACGCGCCCGACCGGGCCGAGGAGCGACTGCGGGCGCTCGGGGTGTGAGGCGTGCTGATGACAGGCGGGTTTCCGGTCCGGACACCGGTCCGCATGGTGGTCTCCGGCGGCCCGCGACGGCGTGATTCTCGCCACCCTTGATAAGGGTTGCGCTCAGATGAGCGGTTGGAGGACGTCTGCACTTCCTCAAGGGGTGGCACTGAGTGCCACCCCTTGATCGTTCATCGATCGAAATCAGGCGTGCTCGACGATGCTCATATGAGCGATCCAGGCGCCTGTTGGGCGAGTATGCGTTCAAGAAGTGAACGCAAAGGCTCTTCTCTGCTTACCATCCTTTGACTTTCGATCCGGTGGCGGACGACCGGTTACAGGCGTATGACGCACGAGTGGACGTACCCAGGCGCCTTCGATCTGGGTATGTTCCTCGCCGTCAGGGCAGCCACCGAGTCCTCGAGGAGTTGGGACCCGTGTCGGAAAACAACAAGTTCGTTTACGACTTCACCGAGGGCAACAAGGACCTCAAGGACCTTCTCGGCGGAAAGGGTGCGAACCTCGCCGAGATGACCAATCTGGGTCTTCCCGTCCCTCCGGGCTTCACCATCACCACCGAGGCCTGCAAGGTCTACCTCGACAGTGGCGAGGAGCCGGTGGCACTGCGTGACGAGGTGAGTGCGCACCTCGACGCGCTGGAGCAGCGCATGGGCAAGAAGCTCGGCCAGGCCGACGACCCCCTGCTGGTGTCGGTCCGCTCCGGTGCCAAGTTCTCCATGCCCGGCATGATGGACACCGTCCTCAACATCGGCCTGTCCGACAAGTCGGTCCAGGGCCTGGCCAAGCAGGCCGGCGACGACCGGTTCGCCTGGGACTCCTACCGCCGCCTGATCCAGATGTTCGGCCGGACCGTCCTCGGCGTGGACGGCGACCTCTTCGAGGACGAGCTGGACAAGGCCAAGGCCGCCAAGAAGGTCACCGTCGACACCGAGCTGGAGGCCGCCGACCTCAAGAAGCTCGTCACCAAGTACAAGAAGATCGTCAAGACCGAGGCCGGCCGCGACTTCCCGCAGGACGCGCGCGAGCAGATGGACCTCGCGATCAAGGCCGTCTTCGAGTCCTGGAACGGCGACCGTGCCAAGCTCTACCGCCGCCAGGAGCGCATCCCGCACGACCTCGGCACCGCCGTCAACGTCTGCTCGATGGTCTTCGGCAACCTCGGCCCCGACTCCGGCACCGGCGTCGCCTTCACCCGCGACCCCGCCTCCGGCCATCAGGGCGTCTACGGCGACTACCTGCAGAACGCCCAGGGCGAGGACGTGGTCGCGGGCATCCGCAACACCGTGCCGCTCGCCGAGCTGGAGCAGATCGACAAGAAGTCGTACGACCAGCTGATGCAGACCATGGAGACCCTGGAGAACCACTACAAGGATCTCTGCGACATCGAGTTCACCATCGAGCGCGGCCGGCTGTGGATGCTGCAGACCCGGGTCGGCAAGCGCACCGCCGGTGCCGCCTTCCGCATCGCGACCCAGCTCGTGGACCAGGGTCTGATCGACGAGGCCGAGGCGCTCCAGCGCGTCACCGGCGCCCAGCTCGCGCAGCTGATGTTCCCGCGTTTCGACGAGAGTGCGAAGGTCGAGCAGGTAGGCCGGGGTATCGCCGCCTCCCCGGGGGCCGCGGTCGGCAAGGCCGTCTTCGACTCCTACACGGCCGTCAAGTGGTCCCGCTCCGGCGAGAAGGTCATCCTCGTCCGCCGCGAGACCAACCCCGACGACCTGGACGGCATGATCGCGGCCGAGGGCATCCTCACCTCCCGCGGCGGCAAGACCTCCCACGCGGCCGTCGTGGCCCGCGGCATGGGCAAGACCTGTGTCTGCGGCGCCGAGGAACTGGAGGTCGACACCAAGCGCCGCCGGATGACCGTGCCCGGCGGACACGTCGTCGAGGAAGGCGACCTGATCTCCATCGACGGCTCCTCCGGCAAGGTCTACCTGGGCGAGGTCCCGGTCGTGCCGTCCCCGGTCGTGGAGTACTTCGAGGGCCGTATGCACGCCGGCGCCAACGACGCCGACGAACTCGTCGAGGCCGTGCACCGGATCATGGCCTTCGCCGACCGCAAGCGCCGCCTGCGCGTACGCGCCAACGCCGACAACGCCGAGGACGCGCTGCGCGCCCGCCGCTTCGGCGCCCAGGGCATCGGCCTGTGCCGCACCGAGCACATGTTCCTCGGCGACCGCCGGGAACTGGTCGAGCGGCTCATCCTGGCCGACACCGACGCCGAGCGCGAGGAGTCCCTCACGCAGCTGCTGCCGCTGCAGAAGCGGGACTTCGTCGAGCTGTTCTCCGCGATGGACGGCCTGCCCGTCACCGTCCGCCTGCTCGACCCGCCGCTGCACGAGTTCCTGCCCGACATCACCGAGCTCTCGGTGCGCGTCGCCCTCGCCGAGTCCCGCAAGGACTCCAACGAGAACGACCTGCGCCTGCTCCAGGCCGTGCACCGGCTGCACGAGCAGAACCCGATGCTGGGCCTGCGCGGCGTACGCCTCGGCCTGGTCATCCCCGGCCTGTTCACCATGCAGGTCCGCGCCATCGCCGAGGCCGCCGCCGAGCGCAAGAACGCCAAGGGCGACCCCCGCGCCGAGATCATGATCCCGCTCGTCGGCACCGTCCAGGAGCTGGAGATCGTCCGCGAGGAGGCCGACCGGGTCATCGCCGAGGTCGAGGCCGCCACCGGAACCGAGCTCAGGCTGGCGATCGGCACGATGATCGAACTGCCGCGCGCCGCGCTGACGGCGAGCCAGATCGCGGAGGCCGCGGAGTTCTTCTCCTTCGGCACCAACGACCTCACCCAGACGGTGTGGGGCTTCTCCCGCGACGACGTGGAGGCCAGCTTCTTCACCGCCTACCTGGAGAAGGGCATCTTCGGCGTCAGCCCGTTCGAGACGATCGACAAGGACGGCGTGGGCTCCCTGGTGAAGGCCGCGGCGGAGGCCGGCCGCGCCACGCGCCCCGACCTGAAGCTGGGCGTGTGCGGTGAGCACGGCGGCGACCCGGAGTCCGTGCACTTCTTCCACGAGGTGGGTCTGGACTACGTCTCCTGCTCCCCGTTCCGCATCCCGGTGGCCCGCCTGGAGGCCGGCCGCGCGGCCTCGCAGGCGGAGGGCAGCGACCACCGCTGACCGCTACCCACCGCGTCACAGACCCCGGAGCCGCCGACGGTCCCCGACCCTCAGAACCGATCGCCGGCGGCTCCGGACCACCAGGAAGGAGGGGCGGCACCCGTGCGGGACACCCGTGCGGGCGCCGCCCCTCCTCCGTGCTGCTCCGCCGCCACGGACGGCACCGGCCCCCGGGACAGGGGTGCCCGGCCGCCTCACAGGCCCTCCCGCGGCCCACGGGCCCCTCACCCGCGGTCACGAAAGCGTTACACGTCCTTCGCGTCGGCCGCGGGCGGCGTACGGTCGTCGCCCGACGCCACACCTGCCCGGGGGACCCCATGACGAACCCGTACACCATGCCACCGCCTCCCCAGCCCGCGCCCGGCACCGCGCCCGCACCCCGCTGGGCCCGCAAACGCTACGTCCTGCCCGCGCTCGCCCTCGCGCTCTTCCTCGGCGTGGCGATCGGCGGAGGCGGCTCGGGCGGCTCCGAGGACTCGGACGGGGACGCGAAGGCGCTGGCCGCCTCGGCCCCCGCCACGGCCACGGTCACCGCGACGGTCACCACGACCCCGACCGCCGAGCCGGAACCGGCCGTCACCGTCACCGAGACCGTCACCGAGACCGCCACCGTACGCGTCACCCGGACCGTCACCGCCGCCCCCGCGGGCGGCGGTGACGGTTCGTCCGGCGGGTCGGGCTCCTCGGGCGGGTCCGGCGGCTCGGTGTACTACGGCAACTGCAGCGAGGCGCGGGCCGCCGGCGCCGCACCCGTGCACATCGGCGAGCCGGGCTACGGGCGCCACCTGGACCGGGACGGCGACGGCGTCGGCTGCGAGTGACCCGACGACGGCCCCGCCCCGCCGCCCGTGCGTGCGTGCAGCGGGGTGCGCACCCCGTCGTTGAGGGTGCGCACCCCGTGCGCGCGAGGCGGGGCGGGCCCGCCGGTCAGACCGGTCTGACCGGTCAGACCGTTCGGACCTGGTAGGTCGTCACGCTCACCGAGTCGTCGTCCAGGCAGACACCCGACGCGAGGTCGAAGCGCTGCTTCAGCAGCGGGGAGGCCACGAACGGGCGGCCGTCGTGGCTGCCGGTCAGACCGCGCGCGAGGACGGCCGCGCCGTTGAACGGATCCCGGTTGTCGATCGCGTACAGCCGTCCGGCCCGGTCCTGGAACACGGCGGCCTGGCTCCCGTCGGGCAGCAGCGCGGCGACCCCGCGGCCGGGCAGCAGCCGGCTCAGCTCGCAGACCGTCAGCCAGCCGTCGCCCGGCAGGAGGATCTGTACGCTCCCGTCCGTCCGGCCGGCGGGGGCGGCCGCCCCCGCCGGGGCGCCGGACGCGGCGGACACAGTGGACGCGGCGGACGCCGCGGAGGTGGTGGATACGGTGGACGCGGTGGACGCGGTGGGGCCCGTCGTCCCGGATGCGGGGGTCAACGCTGGGCGCTCCCTTCCAGAGGGCGGTGGCCGATGGTCAGCAGGGGCAGGTCCGGCTTGATCTGGTCCCGCTCCGGGACGAACCCGACGACCGGGTCGGGCGTGTCCGGCGCGTTCACGAAGGACACGAACCGGGCGAGTTTCTCCGGGTCGGTGATGGTCTCGGCCCACTCGTCGCGGTAGTGCGCGACATGGTCGGCCATCAGCGACTCCAGCTCCGCGCAGATGCCGAGGGAGTCGTGCACGACCACGTCCCGTACGTGGTCCAGGCCGCCCGGGATGCGCTCCAGCCAGGCCGAGGTGCGTTCCAGCCGGTCCGCGGTGCGGATGTAGAACATCAGGAACCGGTCGATCAGGCGGACCAGTTCGGCGTCGGAGAGGTCCTGCGCGAGGAGGTCCGCGTGGCGCGGGGTGGCGCCGCCGTTCCCGCCGACGTAGAGGTTCCAGCCCTGGGAGGTGGCGATCACCCCGAAGTCCTTCGACTGCGCCTCCGCGCACTCGCGGGCGCAGCCCGACACCGCCGACTTCAGCTTGTGCGGGGAGCGCAGACCCCGGTAGCGCAGCTCCAGGTCGATCGCCATGCGCACGGAGTCCTGCTGGCCGTAGCGGCACCAGGTCTCGCCCACGCAGGACTTCACCGTGCGCAGCGCCTTGCCGTAGGCGTGGCCCGACTCGAAGCCGGCGTCGACCAGCCGGGTCCAGATCAGCGGGAGCTGCTCCACACGGGCGCCGAACAGGTCGATGCGCTGACCGCCGGTGATCTTCGTGTAGAGGCCGAAGTCCCGCGCCACCTCGCCGATCACGATGAGCTTCTCCGGGGTGATCTCACCGCCCGGGACGCGGGGGACGACGGAGTACGAGCCGTTGCGCTGGAGGTTGGCGAGGAAGTGGTCGTTGCTGTCCTGGAGGGCGGCCTGCTCGCCGTCGAGGACGTAGCCGCTCGCACCGATCGTCGGGGCGAGGGAGGCGATGATCGAGCCGACGGCGGGCTTGCACACCTCGCAGCCGTCGCCGCCGCGGGCGCCGTCACGGCCGTGCCGGTCGAGCAGCTCCCGGTACGAGGTGATGCGCAGGGCCAGGACGATCTCGTACAGCTCCTCGCGGGTGTGCGCGAAGCAGCCGCACAGCCCCTGGTCGACCTCGACGCCGCTCGCGGCCAGTTCGGCGTCGACGAGCTGGCCGAGGACCTTCAGGCAGCTGCCGCAGCCGGTGCCGGCCCGGGTGCACTTCTTCACCTCCGGCACGCTCGTGCAGCTGTGCTCGGTGACCGCGCCGCGGATCGCGCCCTTGGTGACGTTGTGGCAGGAGCACACGACCGCCTCGTCCGGCAGCGCCGCCGGGCCGAGCTGCGCGGGCCCGCCCGCCCCGGCCGGCAGCACCAGGCTCTCCGGCGCGAGGGGCGGCACCGACCCGGTCAGCGCGCGCAGCGTGCCGTACGCCTCCGCGTCGCCGACCAGGATGCCGCCGAGCAGGGTGCCGTCGTGGCCGATGACCAGCTTCTTGTAGAGGCCGGAGCGGGAGTCGGAGTAGACGACGTCCAGGCTGTCCTCGGTGGCGCCGTGCGCGTCCCCGAAGGAGGCGACGTCCACGCCGAGCAGCTTCAGCTTGGTGGACAGGTCCGCGCCGGTGAAGGACGACTCCTCGGCGGCGATGGCCGCGGCCGCCGTCGCGGCCTGCTCGTAGCCGGGGGCGACCAGGCCGTACACCCGGCCGTCCGCGGCGAGCGCGCACTCGCCGATGGCGAACACGCTCGGGTCGGTCACCGTACGGCACTGCTCGTCGACGGTGATGCCGCCGCGGTCGCCGACGGCCAGCCCGCAGTCCCGGGCGAGCTGGTCGCGGGGGCGCACGCCCGCGCTGAACACCACCATGTCGACATCGAGTGCGGACCCGTCGGACAGCCGCATGCCGGTCACGGCACCGTCCGCGCCGGTCAGGATCTCCTGGGTGCCGACCCCGGTGTGCACGCTCAGGCCCATGCCCCGGATCGTGCGCAGCAGGGCCGCGCCACCGCCCTCGTCGACCTGGACCGGCATCAGGCGCGGCGCGAACTCGACGATGTGGCTCTCCAGTCCGAGGCCCTTGAGCGCGCCCGCGGCCTCCAGTCCGAGCAGCCCGCCGCCGACCACGGCGCCGGTGGTGGCCCGGGCCGCCGCGTAGGCCTCGATGGCGAGCAGGTCGTCGATGGTGCGGTAGACGAAGCAGCCGTCGGCGTCCCGGTTCGGGACGGGCGGCACGAACGGGTAGGAGCCGGTGGCCAGCACCAGGACGTCGTAGCGGACGGTGTGTCCCGAGCGGGTGGTGACCTGCTTCGCGTCCCGGTCGACGCGCTCGGCCGGGTCGCCCAGGCGCAGCTCGATGCCGTGGGTGTCCAGGAACCGGGCGTCGGACAGCGACAGGTCCTCGGGCGTGGTGCCGGAGAAGTAGGAGGTGAGCTGGACGCGGTCGTAGGCCGGCCGGGACTCCTCGGCGAGGACGACCACGTGGTGCGTGGCGGTCAGGCCGCGCTCGGCGAGCGCCTCCAGGAAGCGCTGGCCGACCATGCCGTGGCCGATGAGCACGATCGTGGGGGTGGACCCCGGGGTGGCGGTCATTCAGCAGCCTCCGTCGTTGGTGAGCAGGTGCAGCAGGGGGCCGTCGGCGGGGAGCGGTTCGGCTCCCTCCCAGGCGCGGGCCAGCGTGCCGACGGCGCCGAGTTCGCCGACGAGCACCCCGCCGACGAGGCGGTCGTCGCGGACCACGACCTTGCGGTAGGTGCCGCGGGTGGCGTCGGCGAGCTGGACGACGTCGTCGCCCGGCCGTGGAACGGTCTCGCCGAACGCGGCGAGGTCGAGACCGGCCGGGCCGGCGGCGGCCGGGAGCGTGCCGGCCGGGCCGGTGGGGGCGGACCCGGGGCCGGTGGCGACGGTGCGGGCCGGGCCGTCCCCGGCGGGGCGGCCGGCGTCGGGTTCGCCCCCACCGGGTTCGCTTCCGGCCGCAGGGTGTCCGGCGGGTTCGTGTCCCGTGAGGGAGAGCCGGGTGAGGGAGCGGGTGCCGCGGTACCGGGCGCCGCCCTCCCCGGCCAGCAGCCGCGCGAGGACCTCGGCCTGTTCCAGGGCGGGCGCGGCGAGCCCGTAGACGACACCGTCGTGCTGGGCGCAGTCGCCGACGGCGAAGATGTCGGGGTCACCGGTGCGCAGCTCGTCGTCGACCAGGACACCGTGCCGGACGGGCAGCCCGGCGTCCTCGGCGAGGCCCACCCGGGGGCGGACCCCGCAGGCCAGGACCACGAGGTCGGCGTCCAGCGGATAGCCGTCGGACATCTCCACGGAGCGGACCGCGCCGCCCTCGCAGCGCACGTCCCGCACCCGGCACTCGGTGTGGATCTCGACGCCGAGCCCGGTGAGGTGCCGGTGCACGAGCCGGGAGGCGTCCGGGTCGAGCTGGCGCTCCATCAGGCGCTCGGACTGCTGGGCGAGGACCACCGAGGCACCGCGCAGGGCGAGGGCGCGGGCGGCGGACACGCCGAGCAGCCCGCCTCCGACGACGACGGCCCGGACGCCGGGCCGCACGGCCTTCGACAGCTCCAGGCAGTCGTCCATGGTGCGGAAGGCGTGCACGCCGTCGGGCAGGGCGTGCCCGGTGGCGAACAGGCCGCGCAGCGGGGGAAGCACCGGGTTGGAGCCGGTGGCCAGGACCAGCGTGTCGTATGCGATCTCGGTGCCGTCCGCGCACGTCACTCTCCTCGCGGCGCGGTCGATGCCCCTCACGCGGGCCCGTACCAGGCCCGCCGGGGCGGGCAGCGCGATCACCTCGGGGTCGTACCGCCCGGCCAGCACCTCCGCGAGCAGAACCCGGTTGTAGGGCCGGTGCTCCTCCTCGCCGACGAGGACCGCGGGCGTGCCGAGCTCCGCCAGCCGCTGGGCGAGCCGCACGCCCGCGAGCCCGGCGCCGATCACCACCACACGCGCATTCGAGGTCATGCCGCCGAGCGTGCGCTGCGGGTGTTACCCGGCCGCATCACGTCTGTTTCACGCGGGGAACTCTGCCCTCAACCGCGCCGCGCCCCGGCTGTGAGGCGCGGACGGCGCCGGCCCCCGCCGGTCACGGTGTCCGCGGGGCACGGGCCGCGCTCCCCCTCTCCGCCGGGCGGCGACACCCCGGCAGAGCGCCCCGGGGGACGGTTCGACCGGCCCGCGCGCGGCATCCTCGTCTGCCGGCGGGCCCCGCCCCGCCTCGGCGCCTGCCGCGGAGCGGCCGGGTCCCGGTCGCCTCGGCAGGCGCTCCCCACGAGGGCCCAAAGGGGCGGGGAAGCTCAAGGGATCCTCTGAACCGGGGATATCGCGTGGACAGGGCATGTATCCGGTCCCATAGGGTCGCGATCATGCCCGACATATCGCTGACCATGATCGTTGTCCTGTGCGCGGCCGCGCTCGCGGCCGGCTGGATCGATGCCGTGGTGGGCGGTGGCGGGCTGCTGCTTCTGCCCGCCCTGCTGCTCGGTCTGCCGGGCGGCACCCCGGCCGCGACCGCGCTCGGCACCAACAAGGCGGTGGCGATCGTGGGCACGACGGGGGCGGCGGTGACCTACACCCGCAAGGCCCCGGTGGACGTGCGGCTGGCCGTGCGGATCGGGCTCGCGGCGCTCGCCGGGTCCTCGGCGGGCGCCTTCTTCGCGGCGGGCATGAGCACCGAGGTCCTCAAGCCGGTGATCATGGTGGTGCTGCTGGGCGTCGCGGCCTTCGTGATCCTGCGGCCCGGCTTCGGTTCGGCTCCGGCGCCCGGCCCGGTCACCCGCCGCCGCATCCTCGCCGCGATCGGCCTGGCCGGCCTCGGCATCGGCTTCTACGACGGGCTCGTAGGCCCCGGCACCGGCACCTTCCTGGTGCTCGCGCTGACCGCCGTCCTCCATCTCGACCTGGTGTCCGCCTCGGCCACCGCCAAGATCGTCAACTGCTGCACCAACGCCGGAGCCCTCGCCATGTTCGCCTGGCAGGGCGCGGTGCTGTGGCAACTCGCCGCCCTGATGGCCCTCTTCAACCTCGCGGGCGCCACGCTGGGGGCCCGCACCGCGCTGAAGAAGGGCAGCGGCTTCGTCCGGATCGTGCTGCTGACGGTGGTGTTCTCGCTGGTGGCGAAGATGGCGTGGGAGCAGTGGGCGGCCTGACCCCGAGGACGGGCCGCACCGCCCGGGCGCCGGCCGCTCAGCGGGTGGAGTCCGTCAGGCGGGCGAAGACGACCACGTTGCCCTGGTAGCCGGTCGCGCGGGAGTAGCCGCCGCCGCAGGTGATCACCCGCAGCTCGGGGCGGGGCGCGGCTCCGTACACCTTCCGGTCGGGGAAGTCGGCCGCCCGGTAGACCTCCACGGCGTACACCGTGAACCGGGCCGTGCCGCCGTCCCGCCGGTCGACGTCGACGACACTGCCCTTCTTCAGCGCGCCGAGGGAGTAGAACACGGCCGGCCCGTCGGCGTTGTCGACGTGCCCCGCGACGATCGCCGTGCCCCTCTCGCCGGGCGTGGTGCCGGACTCGTACCAGCCGGCCAGGTTCGGGTCCCCGGCCGGCGGCACGTCCAGGCTGCCCGACGGGGTCAGCCCGAGGCCCGTCAGGGGCGCGTCCACACCGATGGCCGGGATGCGGACGCGGTCCGGCGGGGAGGGCGGCAGAGCGGGGGCGGCCGCGGCGGACGCCTCCCCGGGGCCGGGACTCGCCTCGGCGGCGGACGGCTGTGGCGGAGGGTGCTCGGCGGTGGCGCCGTGCAGCAGCCAGGCGCCGGCGCACAGCGCGCCGGCCGTGACGGCCGCTACGGCGGTGTTGCCGTGGCTGCGCACCTGGACCTCCGATCGGGCGGGCCCGAGCCCCCTCCGGGCCGCGAGGGGCGGGCGGACCGGAGGGGGAGGGGACATGCGGTACCGGCGGACGGGCAGCGGAGGGTGCCCGTCAGATCCCGTCGCCTCTCGCCCGGCGATGCAGGAGCCAGGTACCGCCCGCGGCGGCGACGGCGAGCGCCGCCACACCGGCCGCGGCCTGCACGGGATCGGGGCCCAGGGCGCCGCCGACCCCTGTCTTCACACTGCCGCGCGGCTGCACGGCGGTGAGCGTCACCACGAGGTCCCCGCGGACCTCCCGCCCGCCGCGGGCGCACCGCACGACGATCTCGTACGTCCCCGGCTGGGCGCCCGGCGGCACCTTGAACCGGCCGCTCGCCTCGCCGCCGGGGGTGCCCGGCGCCAGCGGGAAGTGCCCGGCCCCGACCGCGCCGGCGTCCCCGTCACCCGTGCCGCCGGCTCCGCAGGCGGCGGTGCTCACGGCGACCGGACTGCCCGGCACGGCGTGCGAGGGAAGCAGCTCCAGCCCGCCCGCGGCGAGGGCGGGCGCGGCCATCGGCCCGCCGACGGCGGCGGCCAGCGCGGCGCCGGACAGCAGCCGGACGGTACGTCGCATGCGGTTGCTCCTCACGAGCTCATCGGGTGCCCTGGGCTCCCCCCTGCACCTCCGAGGTAAAGGGCAGGCCGTCCGGTCCGCTTGCTGACGACCCGTCAGATATGTACCGAACCGCCCGGAACGGCCCGGGCGAAGGCGTCTGGTGAGCACCGTTTCGGCAGGTCACAGCCGTGGTGCGGGTGTCCCGCGGAGAACCACCCGATGGGCGCACGGCGAAGGAGTGAACGGGTGATCACGGACCCGGCGGCGAAGCGCGCGACCGCACGGAGGCCGGGGCCGGGCCCGGCCCGACGGCCTCGGCCCGCGACGCGGGAGAATCGGCTCCGTGAGCCAGCGCCCGCAGCCCCTCCCGTTCTTCGTCTACGGCACCCTCCGCCCCGGCGAGGCCAACCACGGTCTGTTCCTGCGCGGCCGCACCCGCGCCGCGGACCCCGCCCGGCTCACCGGTGCGGTGCTCTACGACGGCCCCGGCTATCCCTACGCCGTGGAAGGGGCCGGCGGCGCGGTGCGCGGTGAACTCGTCACCGCCCGGCCGGAGGCCTACGGCGCACTCCTCGGCGCGCTCGACCTCCTGGAGGAGTACGTCCCGGGCGACCCGCGCCGCAGCCTCTACGAGCGCGTCGAGCGCGAGGTGGTCCGCGACGCCGACGGCACCGCCGTCCGTGCCTGGGTCTATCTCGCCGGGCCTGCCGTCGCCGCCCGGCTGCGGACCCGCGGGCGCCTCGTACCGGGCGGCGACTGGCTCGGACGCCCTCACCCTGCCGGACCCGCCAGGTGACCGCTCGTGCCGGCCACCGGGCCGGGCGGGCCTCCCGGCCGCGTCGGTCGGGTGGCGGCCGGCCCGGCCTGCTCAGGGCGCCGGGCGCGGGACCTGCTCCGGGACCGGGACCGCCTCCAGCCGTACCGCGCACGCCTTGAACTCCGGCATCCGCGAGGTCGGGTCCAGGGCGGGGTTGGTGAGGGTGTTGGCGCGGCCCTCGCCCGGCCAGTGGAAGGGCATGAACACCGTGTCGGAGCGGATGGACGCCGTGATGCGGGCCGGGGCGACCGCGCGGCCGCGCCGCGAGACCACCGCCACCGGGTCCCCCTCGGCCGCGCCCAGCCGGGCCGCCAGCCGCGGGTGCAGCTCCACGAAGGGCTCGGGCGCCGCGGCGTTGAGCTCCGCCACCCGCCGGGTCTGCGCACCCGACTGGTACTGCGCCACCACCCGGCCCGTCGTCAGCAGCACCGGGTACTCCTCGTCGGGTTCCTCGGCGATCGCCCGGTACGACACGGGCACGAACCGGGCCCGCCCGTCGGGCGTGGCGAACCGGTCGAGGAACAGCCGCGGCGTGCCCGGGTGCACCTCGGCGTCCCCGGTGGCCTCGGTGGCCCCGGCGGCCTCGGCGCCCTCGGCGCCCGCCGCCGCCCGCCCGCCGTCACCGTGCCCGCCGCGACCGTCCGCCGGCTCCGCTGCCACGGACCCACCGGCCTCTGCTCCGGGTCCGCCGGCCTCTGCTCCGGGTCCGCCGGTCTCTGCTCCGGGCTCGCCGGTCTCTGCTCCGGGTCCGCCGGTCTCTGCTCCGGGTCCGCCGGTCTCTGCTCCGGGTCCGCCGGTCTCTGCTCCGGGTCCGCCGGTCTCTGCTCCGGGCTCGCCGGTCTCTGCTCCGGGTCCGCCGGTCTCCGCTCCGGGCCTCGCGGCCGGTGCCCCCGGGCACGGCCAGAACACGCCGTTCTCCTCCGCCAGCCTCCGGTACGTGATCCCGGAGTAGTCCGCGGGGCCGCCCGCGCTCGCCCGGCCGAGTTCCTCGAACACCGTCTCCGGGTCGGTGGGGAAGCCCTTCTCCACGCCCAGCCGTTCAGCGAGGCCGTGCAGCACCTCCAGGTCGCTGCGCACCCCCTCCGGCGGGCTGATCGCGCGGCGGCGCAGCAGCACCCTGCCCTCCAGGCTGGTCGTGGTGCCGGTCTCCTCCGCCCACTGCGTCACCGGCAGGACCACGTCGGCGAGTTCGGCGGTCTCCGACAGCACCACGTCGGCCACCGCCAGGAAGTCCAGCGCCCGCAGCCGCCCCTCCACATGTGCGGCCCGCGGCGCCGAGACCACCGGGTTGGAGCCCATCAGCAGCAGCGCCCGGACGTCGGTGCCGAGCGCGTCCAGCAGCTCGTACGCGCTGCGCCCCGGCCCCGGCAGCGTGTCGGGGTCCACGCCCCACACCCCGGCCACGTGCCGCCGGGCCTCGGGGTCGTCCAGCTTGCGGTAGCCGGGCAGCTGGTCGGCCTTCTGACCGTGCTCGCGGCCGCCCTGCCCGTTGCCCTGCCCGGTCAGGCAGCCGTATCCGGACAGCGGACGGCCCGCCCGGCCGGTGGCCAGACACAGGTTGATCCAGGCGCTCACCGTGTCGGTGCCCTTGGACTGCTGCTCGGGCCCGCGCGCGGTGAGCACCATCGCCGTCCCGGGCGCGCAGAACAGCCGGACCGCCTCACGCAGCTCGGGCACGGACACGCCGGTGATCCGCTCCACGTACTCGGGCCAGTACGCCATCGCCGCCGCGCGCGTCTCCTCCCAGCCGGCCGTGCGGGTACGGACGTACTCCTCGTCGGTGCGGCCCTGTGTGACGACCAGGTGCAGCAGGCCCAGCGCGAGGGCGAGGTCGCTGCCCGGCCGCGGGGCGAGATGCAGGTCGGCCTGCTCGGCGGTGCGGGTGCGGCGCGGGTCGACGACGATCAGCGTGCCGCCGTTCTCCTTCAGCTCGGTGAGGTAGCGCAGCGCCGGCGGCATCGTCTCGACGAGGTTGGAGCCGACCAGGATCACGCACCCGGTCCGCGGGATGTCCTCCAGCGGGAAGGGCAGTCCGCGGTCCAGGCCGAACGCCCTGATGCCCGCGGCGGCGGCCGACGCCATGCAGAACCGGCCGTTGTAGTCGATCTGCGAGGTGCCCAGCGCGACCCGGGCGAACTTGCCCAGACTGTAGGCCTTCTCGTTGGTCAGACCACCGCCGCCGAACACCGCACACGCGTCCGGCCCGTGTCCGGCGCGGGTGCGGGCGAGGGCCCCGGCGATCCGGTCGAGCGCCTCGTCCCAGCCGGCCGGCACCAGCGTGCCGCCCGACCGCACCAGCGGCGTGGTGAGGCGGGCGCCCGGCGCGAGGAGGGCCGGAGCGGTGCGACCCTTGCCGCACAGCGCGCCCCGGTTCACCGGGAAGTCGGTGCGCTCGGTCACCTCGACGCCCCCGTCGGGTGCCGGCGACAGGAGCATCCCGCACTGCAGGGCGCAGTACGGGCAGTGGGTGGGCGTCGCGATGCTGTCCATGCACCTCAGCGTGGGTCGGGCGTGTTACGCCCCGGGGCGGCCGCAGGTTACACGCAGCGCACCAGCGCCTCACCCGGGCGCCCGGAGCCGCCGTGAGGTCCGGGTGGGACCGGGGGCGACGCCCCGCGCCCCGCTCCGGTTCGCCCGCGACCCCTCCCGCCGAGCCGTCGCCCGGCACGCCCGGCCGCCCCACCGGGCCCGCCTCACCCCGTCCGCCGGGCAGGTGTGAAACCCGCGGAAGACGCCCGTGACGGCCGTGCAACGGCGGCGCAACCTCGGGGCGGCACCCTCTCCCCATGACGGCGTACCTCAGGGACCGGTTCAGCAGCGAGCTCTCGGGCCGGCTCGGCCTCACCTCGCTCCAGGCGCCCCCCGCGCTCGTCCTGGCCGCCCACGGCAGCCGGGACCCGCGCGCCCTCGCCACGGTGCGCGCGCTGGCCGAGCGGGTCGGCGAGCTGCGCCCGGACCTCGCCGTCCACCTCGGCCACATCGAGCTGAACGCGCCGCTGCTGACCGACACCCTCGACGCCCTGCCCGGTGACTCGGTGCTCGTCCCGCTGCTGCTCAGCCCCGGCCACCACGTCAAACGGGACCTCCCCGAGACCGCCGCCCGCGCGCACGGCCGGGCCCGGGTGGCACAACCGCTCGGCCCGCACCCGCTGCTCGTGGAGACCCTCTACGAACGTCTCGTCGAGGCCGGCTGGGAGACCCCGCGGAGTGCCGCCGAGCGCCGGGCCGGCGCCGTCGTGCTGGCCGCCGCCGGCTCCCGCGACCCGGAGTCCGCGGCCGGCACCCGCCGCATCGCCCAGCTGCTCGCCGAGCGCCTCGGGGTGCCGGTCGCCCCCGCCTACGCCACCACCGCCGAGCCCACCGTCGCCCGCGCGGTACGCGCCCTGGCCGCGCAGGGCCGCCACCGCGTCGCCGTGGCGTCCTGCTTCACCGCGCCGGGCCGGTTCGCGACCGAGTGCGCCGAGGCGGCTCCGGGGATCGCCTCCGCCCCGCTGGGCGCCCACCCCGCGATGGCCCGGCTGGTCCTGCACCGCTACGACCGGGCCCGCGCCGCCACCACGGCCACCGCGGCCTGACCGGGCACAACGTCCCGGGCGGAGCACAACGTCCCGGGCGGAGCACATCCTCCGGCCCGACGGTGCGCATCCGGCCCGGCGGAGGACGCCGCCCGGCCGGCACCGCGCCCCGGCGGTGCACCGCACCCGGCGGCCCGGTCGCGGCACGCGCGGCCCCGTGACCCGGTGAGGCGCCCCGCGCACCCACGGGCGGTACCCGGCGCGGAGCCGGGCGCGGTTAGTGTCGGACCATGCCAGGCACCGCGTACGACGACACCGACACCGACCGCTGGGCCCCCGAGCCGGACAAGCGCCCGGGCCGCACCGCGTTCCAACGCGACCGGGCCCGGGTCCTGCACTCCTCCGCGCTGCGCCGGCTCGCCGGGAAGACCCAGGTCGTCACGCCCGGCGCCACCGGCAGCGCCTGGGACGCGAGCCCGCGCACCCGGCTGACCCACTCCCTGGAATGCGCCCAGGTGGGCCGCGAGCTGGGCGCCGCCCTGGGCTGCGACCCCGACCTCGTGGAGGCCGCCTGCCTCTCCCACGACCTGGGCCACCCCCCGTTCGGCCACAACGGCGAACAGGCCCTGGGCGAGTTCGCGGCCGACATCGGCGGTTTCGAGGGCAACGCCCAGTCCCTGCGGCTGCTCACCCGCATCGAGCCGAAGCGGTTCACCGAGGACGGCTCCGTCGGCCTCAACCTCACCCGGGCCGCCCTGGACGCGGCCACCAAGTACCCGTGGTCGCTCGGCGCCCACCCCACCGACCCGGCCTCCCCGAAGTTCGGGGTGTACGAGGACGACCGGCCGGTCTTCGCCTGGGTCCGCAGGCACGTCCCCGGCACCCGCACCTGCTTCGAGGCACAGGTCATGGACTGGGCGGACGACGTGGCGTACTCGGTGCACGACGTCGAGGACGGCCTGCACGCCGGGCACATCGACCCCAACGTGCTGCACGCCGAACCCGAGCGGCGGGAGGTGTTCGCGGTGGCCGTCGGCCGCTACGTGCCCGCCGGGACCGACCCGGCCGAGCTCGCCGAGGCCCTCGACCGGCTCCAGGACCAGCCCTGGTGGCCGCACGGCTACGACGGCACGGCCCTCGCCCAGGCCCGTCTGAAGGACGCCACCAGCCAGCTCATCGGCCGGTTCTGCCTGGCCGCCGAGGCCGCCACCCGGGCCGCGTACGGCGGCGGCCGGCTCACCCGCTACGGCGCCGAACTCGTCGTGCCGCGCGAGGCGCGGATGGAGTGCGCCGTGCTCAAGGCGGTCGCCGACCGGTACGTGATGCAGCGCGAGGAGCAGACCCGGCTCCGCGCGGACCAGCGGATCGTGGTCGCCGCGCTCGCCGAGGCGCTCACCCGCCGGGCGCCCGACGGACTCGACCCGCAGTTCCGTGCCCTGTTCGACCGGGCCCGCGACGACCGGGACCGCAAACGGGTGATCGTGGACCAGATCGCGTCCCTCACCGACGCGTCGGCCCGCGCGCTGCACGCCCGCCTGACGGGGTACCCGTGACAGGGGCATACACCGTAGGAATGTGACCCTCCGTGGCCTGAACGGGTCACTCCCTCTTCCCCCATCACGCCGGGTGCGGGACGCTCGCATGTGACGCCACGTCAACGAGGAGGCAACAAGTGGTCGACGCGGATCAGACATTCGTCATCGTCGGAGGCGGTCTCGCCGGAGCGAAGGCGGCCGAGACGCTCCGGGCGGAGGGCTTCACGGGGCGGGTGATACTGATCTGCGACGAGCGCGACCACCCCTACGAGCGGCCCCCGCTCTCCAAGGGCCTGCTGCTCGGCAAGGAGGAACGCGACAGCGTCTTCGTGCACGAGCCGGCCTGGTACGCGCGCCACGACGTGGAGCTGCACCTCGGCCAGAGCGTCGACGCGGTCGACCGGGCGGCCAGGACGGTCCGCTTCGGCGACGACGGCACGCTCGTCCACTACGACAAGCTGCTCCTCGCGACCGGCGCCGAACCGCGCCGCCTGGACATCCCCGGCACCGACCTGGCGGGCGTCCACCACCTGCGGCGGCTCGCCCACGCGGAGCGCCTCAAGCACGTCCTCGCCTCCCTCGGGCGGGACAACGGCCACCTGGTGATCGCCGGGGCCGGCTGGATCGGCCTGGAGGTCGCCGCGGCGGCCCGCGAGTACGGCGCCGAGGTCACCGTCGTCGAGCCCGAGCCGACCCCGCTGCACGGGGTCCTCGGGCCCGAGCTGGGCATGCTCTTCGCCGAGCTGCACCGCGAGCACGGCGTCCGCTTCCACTTCGGGGCGCGGCTCACCGAGATCACCGGACAGGACGGCATGGTCCTCGCCGCCCACACCTCCGACGGCGAGGAGCACCCCGCGCACGGCGTACTCGCCGCGATCGGCGCGGCCCCGCGGACCGCGCTCGCCGAGGCCGCCGGGCTGGAGATCGCCGACCGGGCGCACGGCGGCGGCATCCTCACCGACACCCGCCTGTGCACCTCCGACCCGGACATCCACGCGGCCGGCGACGTGGTCTCCTTCCCGCACGCCCTGTTCGACACCCGGCTGCGGGTGGAGCACTGGGCCAACGCGCTCAACGGCGGCCCGGCCGCCGCGCGCGCCATGCTCGGCCGGGACGTGGTCTACGACCGGGTGCCCTACTTCTTCTCCGACCAGTACGACCTCGGCATGGAGTACAGCGGCTGGGCGCCGCCCGGCTCCTACGACCAGGTGGTGATCCGCGGTGACGCGGGGAAGCGCGAGTTCATCGCGTTCTGGGTGCGTCAGGGCCGGGTGCTGGCCGGGATGAACGTCAACGTGTGGGACGTCACCGAGCAGATCCAGCGGCTGATCCGCTCCGGGGCACCCGTCGACGTGGAGGCCCTGGCCGACCCGCAGGTCCCGCTGGAGGACCTCGCCGCCTGAGACGGCCGGGCGGCCGCCCGCCCCGGCCGCCCCGGCCTCACGGCGTCCGCCCTGGCCGCCCGGCCTCACGGCCTCACGGCGTCCGCCCCGGCCTCACGGCCTCACGGCGTCCGCCCCGGCCTCACGGCCTCACGGCGTCCGCCCCGGCCTCACGGCCGCATGGCACCCGCCCCGGGCGCCCGGCATCCGCCCCGGGCGCCCGGCCGCACGCCCGGCAGCCCCGCCGCACGCCCCGGCCGCCGTGGACGCGCGGCCGGGCTGTCGGTCGGCCCCCGTAGACTTCACGCGTGGCAGGACGGATCAATGACGAGGACGTGAAGGCGGTACGGGACGCGGTCCCCATCGACGCCGTCGTGTCCGAGTACCTCCAGCTGCGCAACGCGGGCGGCGGCAACCTCAAGGGGCTGTGCCCGTTCCACGACGAGAAGTCACCCTCCTTCCAGGTCAGCCCGGGCAAGGGGCTCTTCCACTGCTTCGGCTGCCAGGAGGGCGGCGACACCATCACCTTCGTGATGAAGATCGACCACCTCACCTTCTCGGAGGCGGTCGAGCGGCTCGCCGCGCAGGCCGGCATCACCCTGCGCTACGAGGAGGGCGGTTACAACCCCGCCCACCAGCGCGGTGAGCGCATCCGCCTGGTCGAGGCGCACAAGACCGCCGCCGAGTGGTACGCGGAGCAGCTCGCCGCCTCCCCCGAGGCCGAGACCGGGCGGATCTTCCTCGCCGAGCGCGGCTTCGACCAGGCTGCCGCCGTCCACTTCGGCGTCGGCTACAGCCCCCAGGGCTGGGACCACCTCACCCGTTTCCTGCGCGGCAAGGGCTTCACCGACAAGGAGCTGGTCCTCTCCGGCCTGTCCCAGGAAGGCCGCCGCGGTCCCATCGACCGCTTCCGCGGCCGGCTGATGTGGCCCATCCGGGACATCGGCGGCGACGTCGTCGGCTTCGGCGCGCGCAAACTGTACGAGGCCGACAACGGACCCAAGTACCTCAACACCCCCGAGACCGCGATCTACAAGAAGTCCCAGGTCCTGTACGGCATCGACCTGGCCAAGCAGCACATCGCCAAGTCCAGCCGGGCCGTCGTCGTCGAGGGCTACACCGATGTCATGGCCTGCCACCTGGCCGGGGTCACCACGGCCATCGCCACCTGCGGCACCGCCTTCGGAGGCGAGCACATCCGCATCCTGCGCCGCCTGCTGATGGACAACGGCTCGGCCCGGGTGATCTTCACCTTCGACGGCGACGCCGCCGGGCAGAAGGCCGCCCTGCGCGCCTTCGAGGACGACCAGAAGTTCGCCGCCGAGACCTACATCGCCATCGCCCCGGACGGCATGGACCCCTGCGAACTGCGCCTGGCCAAGGGCGACGACGCCGTCTCCGACCTGGCCGAACCGCGCACCCCGCTGTTCGAGTTCGCGCTGCGGCAGATCGTCGGCCGCTACGACCTGAACACCCCGGCCGGCCGCGCCGCGGCCCTCGACGAGGCCGCCCCGGTCGTCGCCCGGATCAAGAACAGCGGAGCCCAGCACGAGGTCGCCGTCCAGCTCGCCGGCATGCTCGGCATCCTCGACACCCAGTTCGTCGTCAAACGGGTCGCCCAGCTCGCCCGCTGGGCCCGCGAGCGCGGCGGCCGCGGCCCGGCCCCCGAGCGGCAGCGCGGCCCGCAGCCCGCGCAGGCCGCCGCCCCCGCCCCGTCCGGCCCCGCACTGCACCTGCGCAACCCCGTCTACGCCACCGAGCGCGAACTGCTCAAGCTCGCCCTCCAGCGCCCGGAACTGGTCTCCCCGGCCTTCGACGCCTACGGCCTGGACGAGTTCACCGCCCCGCCCTACGCCGCCGTACGCCGGGCCATCCTGGAGGCGGGCGGCGCCGAGTACGGCGTGCCCGACCCGCAGCAGTACCTGGTCCGCGTCATGGAGGCGGCCCCCGACGACGCCGTCCGCGCCACGGTGACCGAGCTCGCCGTCGAGGCGATCATGCGGCGCACCGTCGACGAGCTGTACGCGGGCACGGTCCTCGTCCAGGTCCGCCGCCGCGCCGTGGAACGCCGGGTCCGTGACGTCCAGTCCCAGCTCACCCGGCTCGCCGCCGGCGGCGACCCCGCCGAACTGGCCACCGTCCAGAACGAGCTGTGGGTGCTCCAGCAGTACGACCAGGCCCTGCGGGTGCAGGGCGCCGGGGCCCTCTGACCCCTTCCCCGCGCGCCGCGGCCGACCCTTCGTACGCGCGTCCGGGCCGGCGGGGACCGGCGCAGGTCAGGGCGGTGGCGGCGGCCCGGTCCGGACAGCACGGTAACCGGCCGGTCACGGACCGGACGCAAAAAGTGCCCGCACGCCCCTCGTGGCAGCGATGTGTCTTCCCCCACACTGGGGGCGGTGCCCGAGTCCTCGGAGCGCGGCCGGTCCGTCCCCCACGGGTCCTCCACCCCGCGGTTCCCCTCATCGCGTACGGGACGGACAGCGGCGAGGCCGCCGACTCCGACCCCGAAGCAGCGCTGCCGTGCCACTGTGCAGCGATCACCCTGGAGGTCGCCCCCGTGCAGACCCAGAGCCTCGCCCAGAACGACGCCACCACCGGCCCGGAGCCCGGAGCCGACGGCGGCGTGCTCGTCGCCGTACCGCCGCAGGGCCGCGCCGTGCCCCGCCCCGACGCCGCCCCCGGCCGCGAGTCCGGCCGCAAGTCCCCGCCGGAGCCGGGGGAGCCGCGGGAGCCGCACGGGCCGGCGGAGCCGCCCGCCGAGGCGCTGCGGACGGCGGACGCCGACGACGCCGCGGAGCAGGCCGAACCGGAGGAGCCGGCCCGGCCCGCGCGCGGCCGCGCCGACACCGGCGGCCCCTCCTCCGACCTGTTCCGCCAGTACCTGCGCGAGATCGGCCGCATCCCGCTGCTCACCGCGGCCGAGGAGGTCGACCTCGCCCGTCGTGTCGAGGCGGGCCTGTTCGCCGAGGAGAAGCTGCTCAGGACCCCCGACCTGGACACCCGGCTCGCCCACGACCTGGACCGGCTGGTCGTGCGGGGCCGCGTCGCCAAGCGCCGCCTCATCGAGGCGAACCTGCGCCTGGTGGTGTCGGTCGCGAAGCGTTACGTCGGCCGCGGACTGACCATGCTCGACCTGGTCCAGGAGGGCAACCTCGGACTCATCCGGGCCGTGGAGAAGTTCGACTACGCCCGCGGCTACAAGTTCTCCACCTACGCCACCTGGTGGATCCGCCAGGCCATGTCCCGCGCCCTCGCCGACCAGGCCCGCACCATCCGCGTCCCGGTCCACGTCGTGGAGCTCATCAACCGCGTCGTCCGCGTCCAGCGCCGCCTGCTCCAGGAGCGCGGCTCCGAGCCCACCCCCGAGGACGTCGCCGCCCAGCTCGACCTGGCGCCCGAACGCGTCGGCGAGGTGCTGCGCCTCGCGCAGGAGCCGGTCTCCCTGCACGCCCCGGTCGGCGAGGAGGACGACGTCGCCCTCGGCGACCTCATCGAGGACGGCGACGCCGCCTCACCCGTGGAGTCGGCCGCGTTCCTGCTGCTCCGGGAGCACCTGGAGGCGGTCCTGTCGACGCTGGGGGAGCGCGAACGCAAGGTGGTCCAGCTCCGCTACGGACTCGTCGACGGCCGTCCCCGCACTCTGGAGGAGATCGGGCGCATCTTCGGCGTCACCCGCGAGCGGATCCGGCAGATCGAGTCCAAGACCCTCAACAAGCTCCGCGACCACGCGTTCGCCGACCAGCTGCGCGGCTACCTGGACTGACCGGCCCGACCGGCCCGACCGGCCCGACCGGCCCGACCGGCCCGACCGGCCCGACCGGCCCGACCGGCCGGTGCCGCGGGAGCTGCCGGAACCGTACCGGCCGCGGGAAGGGGGAGGGGCCGCCGGCCGCGGCCCCGCCGCGGAGCCACAGGCCGGCCGGGGCCCTCCCGCGGCCCCTCCCGGACCCGCCTCAGTCCACCTCGGCGACCGCCTGCGCGAACTGCGCCGCGTACAGCCGCGCGTACGCGCCGCCCGCCGCCAGCAGCTCGGTGTGCGAGCCCTGTTCGACGATCGAGCCGTTCTCCATCACCAGGATCGTGTCGGCGTCCCGGATCGTCGACAGCCGGTGCGCGATCACGAACGACGTCCGCCCGTGCGCGAGTTTCGCCATCGCCTTCTGGATCAGCACCTCGGTACGGGTGTCCACCGAGGACGTCGCCTCGTCCAGCACCAGGATGACCGGGTCGGACAGGAACGCGCGGGCGATGGTGATCAGCTGCTTCTCACCGGCGCTCACCCCCGCGCCGTCGTCGTCGATCACCGTGTCGTAGCCGTCCGGCAGGGTCCGCACGAACCGGTCGGCGTGCGCGGCCCGCGCGGCCTCCTCGATCTCGCCCCGGGTGACCTCGCGGGACGCCCCGTACGCGATGTTCTCCGCGATCGTGCCGCCGAACAGCCAGGTGTCCTGCAGCACCATGCCGATCCCGGAGCGCAGCTCGTCGCGGGACATCGCGGCGATGTCGACCCCGTCGAGGGTGATCCGCCCGCCCGACACCTCGTAGAACCGCATGAGCAGGTTGACCAGCGTGGTCTTGCCCGCCCCGGTCGGCCCGACGATCGCGACCGTACGGCCCGGTTCCACCGTCAGCGACAGGTCCTCGATGAGCGGCTTCTCCGGGTCGTAGCGGAACGACACCTTCTCCAGCGCCACCCGCCCGCGCAGCTCCTCCGGCCGCACGCCGGGCACCGGGTCCGCCGACTGCTCCTCCGCGTCGAGGAGTTCGAAGACCCGCTCCGCGGACGCCACCCCGGACTGCACCAGGTTCGCCATCGACGCGACCTGCGTCAGCGGCATGGAGAACTGGCGCGAGTACTGGATGAACGCCTGCACGTCACCGATCGACAGCGTCCCGGACGCCACCCGCAGCCCGCCGACGACCGCGACCAGCACGTAGTTCAGGTTCGACACGAACATCATCAGCGGCTGCATCACCCCGCTGTTGAACTGCGCCCTGAACCCGGCCTCGTACAGCGCGTCGTTCTGCTCGGCGAACTGCCGCGCCGACTCCTCCTGCCGCCCGAACACCTTCACCAGCGTATGACCGGTGTACATCTCCTCGATGTGCGCGTTCAGCTGACCGGTGGTGCGCCACTGCTGCACGAAGTGCGGCTGCGACCGCTTGCCGACCCGGGTCGCCACCACGAACGACAGCGGCACGGTGACCAGCGCCACCAGCGCCAGCACCCAGGACACCCAGAACATCATCGCCAGCACGCCGATGATGGTGAGCACCGAGTTGATCAGCTGGCCCATCGACTGCTGCAGCGTCTGGCCGATGTTGTCGATGTCGTTGGTGGCACGGCTGAGCACCTCCCCGCGCTGACGCCGGTCGAAGTACGACAGCGGCAGCCGGGACAGCTTGCCCTGTACGTCCTCGCGCATCCGGAACACGGTGCGGTTGACCGCCCGGTTCACCAGCCGTGTCGCCACGGCCATCAGCAGCCCGGCGGCCGTGAACACCGCCAGCGCGGCCAGCAGCACGTGCCCCACCGCGGTGAAGTCGATGCCCTGGCCCGGGGTGAAGTCGGTGCCGCCCAGCATGTCGGCGACGTCCCCGTCACCGCGTTCGCGCATGGCCGCGAGGGCCTGCTCCCGGCTCGGGCCGCTCTCCATCCGCCGGCCGACCAGGCCTGCGAACACCAGGTCGGTGGCCCGGCCGAGGATCTTCGGACCCGCCACCGACAGACCCACGCTGACCAGCACGCACAGCAGCAGCCCGGCGATGGTCAGCCGCTCCGGCCGGAACCGCGCCACCAGCCGCTTCGAGGACGCCTTGAAGTCCAGCGAGCGCTGGTCGGGGCCGCCCTGGGCCATCATCCGCCCCATCGGACCGGCCATCAGGCAGCCTCCGCTTCCGTCAGCTGGGAGAGCACGATCTCCCGGTACGTCTCGTTGCCCGCCATCAGCTCGTGATGCCGGCCGGTGCCGACCACCCGGCCCTCGTCGAGGACGATGATCCGGTCCGCGTCGCGGATGGTCGCCACCCGCTGCGCGACGATCACCACGGTCGCGTCGGCCGTCTCCCGGCCGAGCGCGGCCCGCAGCGCGGCGTCGGTGGCGTAGTCGAGCGCCGAGAAGGAGTCGTCGAACAGGTAGATCTCCGGGCGCTGCACCAGCGTCCGGGCGATCGCCAGCCGCTGCCGCTGACCGCCCGAGACGTTCGTGCCGCCCTGCGCGATCGGCGCGTCGAGCCCGCCCTCCAGCGCGGCCACGAACTCCCGGGCCTGCGCCACCTCCAGCGCGTGCCACAGCTCCGCGTCGGTCGCGTCCGGGTTGCCGTAGCGCAGGTTGGTCGCGACCGTGCCCGCGAACAGGTACGGCTTCTGCGGCACCATCCCGACGACCCGGGCCAGCAGCCGCGGGTCCACCCCGGCCACGTCCTCCCCGTCGACCAGCACCCGGCCGTCGGTGGCGTCGAACAGCCGGGGCACCAGACCCAGCAGCGTGGACTTGCCGCTGCCGGTCGAGCCGATCACGGCCGTGGTCTCGCCGGGGCGGGCCACCAGGTCCACGTTCCTCAGGACGGGCTCCTCCGCTCCCGGGTAGCGGAACCCGGCGCCGCGGATCTCCAGATGGCCGTGCCGGCGCAGCTCCCGCACCGGGTCCACCGGCGGCACCACGCTGCTCTCGGTGCCCAGCACCTCCTGGATGCGCTCGGCGCACACCTCCGCCCGCGGCACCATCATGAACATGAAGGTGGCCATCATCACGGACATCACGATCTGCATCAGATAGGCGAGGAACGCCGTCAGGTCACCGATCTGCATGCCGCCGCTGTCGATGCGGTGCGCGCCGAACCACACCACCGCGATCGACGACAGGTTCACCACCGTCATGACGATGGGGAACATCAGCGCGAGCAGCCGCCCCGCGCTCAGCGACACGTCGGTCAGCTCGGTGTTGGCCTGCCCGAACCGCTGCTGCTCGTAGGTGTCGCGGACGAACGCGCGGATCACGCGGTTGCCGGTGATCTGCTCGCGCAGCACCCGGTTCACCGTGTCCAGCCGCTGCTGCATGGTGCGGAACAGCGGCCGCAGCGCCCGCACGATCAGCGTCACGCAGATGCCCAGCACCGGCACCACGGCGACCAGCACCGCCGACAGCGGCACGTCCAGGCCGAGCGCCATCACGATGCCGCCGACACACATGATCGGCGCCGACGCCAGCAGCGTGAACGCCATCAGCGCCAGCATCTGCACCTGCTGGACGTCGTTCGTGGTCCGGGTGATCAGCGACGGGGCGCCGAAGTGGCCGACCTCACGCGCGGAGAACGACTGCACCCGGCCGAACACCGCCGCACGCAGGTCCCGGCCGAGCGCGGACGCGGTACGGGCGCCGAAGTAGACCGCGCCGACATTGCACGCGACCTGCACCAGCGAGATCGCGATCATGAGGGCGCCGAAGCTGAGGATGTAGCCGGCGTCCCCGCGCACGACACCGTTGTCGATGATGTCCGCGTTGAGCGTCGGCAGATAGAGGGTGGCGCTGGTCTGCAGGAACTGCAGCAGCACCACGAGGGCGATGGGTTTTCGGTACGGCCTGAGGTAGGTCCGCAGAAGTCGTATGAGCACGTCGCTTCTCTCGGGCGTCGGCGAAGGGGGCGGCTGGATCGGTCGGCGGGAGCGATTGGCTGGGACGGCGGGCTGGAGCGGTCGGCTGGGTCGGTCGGTCGGACGAGTCGGTCGGTCGGACGGACGAGTCGGTCGCACGGGTCGGTCGGCGACGGTGGTCGGCAAGAAGGCTTTGGTTGCCCCTGGCCCCTATCGTCGGACACCCCACCCGTGTTACCTCAACCGATTAACCCAACAGGCGGGTGACCGTCCCCCGCCCGCGCCGCACCCGTGCCGCACCAGTGCCGCACCCGCGCGGTCTCCGTGCCGCACCCGCGCGGTCTCCGTGCCGCACCCGCGCGGCCTGCGTGCCGCACCCGTGCCGCCTGCGTGCCGCACCCGCGCGGCCTGCGTGCCCCGCCCGCGTGGCCTGCGTGCCGCACACCCGCCCGGCGCCCGGCCCCGCCGCGTCCGGGGCACCGGACGCCGGGACTCCGGGCACGGCGGGGCGACGGGCACCCCGCGGGCCGCGACCGGTCAGGCGCGGAACGCCCCCGGGTGCGTCTGCTCCCGCACCGACACGTACTGCTGGCGCACCGCCTGTCCCACGGCCAGGTCCTCGCCCGGGTCGAGCACCTGGGCGGCCGCGCCCCGCCAGGCCGGCGGGGTGCGCGGATCGAGCGTGCCCTGCGAGACGCCGAGCGCCCAGGCGGCCTGGCGGGCCGCGCCGATCGCGGCGTAGTCGGCCGGCTGCGGCACCACGACCCGCGCCCCGAACAGCGGCGGCGCCGCCGCCTGCACCGCGGACAGTTCGGCGGCCGCACCCAGCAGGAAGATCCGCCGCACCTCCACGCCCCGCCCGCGCAGCACGTCCAGCGCGTCCGCGAGCCCGCACAGCATGCCCTCGAACGCGGCCCGTGCCAGATGCTCCGGCCGCATCGCCTCGCGCCTGAGGCCCGCGAGGGTCCCCGCGGTGTGCGGCAGGTGCGGGGTGCGCTCACCCTCCAGGTAGGGCAGCAGCACCAGCCCGTGCGAGCCCGGGGTGGACTTCATCGCCAGGTCGGACAGGGTCTCCAGGTCGGGCAGGCCGAGCAGTTCGGCGGTGCCGCGCAGGGCCCGTACGGCGTTCAGGGTGGTCACCACGGGCAGGTGCATGCCGGTCGCGTCGGCCAGCGAGGTGATCATGCCGGTGCCGTCGTGCAGCGGCTCGGGGTGCACGGCCATCACCGAGCCGGACGCCCCCAGCGACACCACCGCGTCGCCGAGCCCGACGCCGAGGCCGAACGCCGCGGCCATGGTCTCGCCGGTCCCGGCGGAGATCAGCAGGCCCTCGGGAGTGGTACCGGCCGCCTCGGACGGGCCGATCACCTCCGGCAGCATGGCCTGGTGGCCGAGTGCCATCTCGACCAGGTCGGGCCGGTAGGCGCCGCCGGCCGCCGACCAGTAGCCGGTCCCGGACGCTCCTCCGCGGTCGGTGGTGCGGCGCACCGGCCGGCCCAGCAGCTGCCAGACCAGCCAGTCGTGGGCCTGCAGCAGGACGGCGGTGCGGCGGGCGTTGTCCGGCTCGCTCTTCTGCAGCCAGCGCAGCTTGGTGACGGCCTGCGCGGCGGTGGGAACGCAGCCGACGGCCTGCGACCAGGCCTCCCGGCCTCCGAGCGCGTCGATCAGGTCGGCGGCCGCGACCTGGGCGCGCTTGTCGCCGCCGGTCATCGCCGGGCGCACCGTGGCGCCCTGCGCGTCCAGCGGCACCACCGCGTTGGCCTGCGCGGACACGCCGATGGCCTGCACGCCCTCCAGCAGCCCGCCGCCCGCCGCCTCGCCCAGGGAGAGCAGCCAGGCCTGCGGGTCCACGTCGCTGGGGCGCGTGTCCTCCGCGCTCTCCAGTGGGTGCGGTGCGTAGCCCTGCCTCAGTACGGACCCGGTGTCCGCGTCACAGACGACGATGCGCGTGAAATCGGGTGAGCTGTCCAACCCGGCGACTATCCCCATGCAGGAGATTTTGCCGTACCGGAGGACGGGCGGTGTCCCTGCACGGGGCGCCGGTCCGCCGTGCGGTGCCGGCACCGGCCGGTGAGCGCGCCCCCGGAAGCGCCGCGTGCCCGCACGGGACACGCGGCCGGACCGAGGGCACGGACGTCGCCGTCGGCCGGGGGAGCCGTCCGGCGGCGACGGTCAGGTGTTGCTGGTGCCCCAGTCGTCGTCCTCGGGGAAGACGCCGTCGCGGTCCCGGAGATGGCGTACGCGATGGGCCACCGACTCCGGGACCCGCTCGCCGACGCGTTCGCTGACCGCGTGGTAGGCCCGTCCCGCGAACTGGCGGCCCTGCTGGGCCGCGCTCTCGGCGGTGTTGCGGACGGCAGGGTTCTGCGCGATTCCGCGGGCGGAGTCCTTCAGCTTCTCGTAGCGCTCACGACCGGCCCGCGTACCGAGGACGTAACCCAGCGCCAGTCCGGCGACGAACGTGAGCTTGTAGCGCATGGCGGAGACACCCTTCCGTCGTGGGGGAGTACCGATTGGCGGAGCACCCCCCTGCTTGCGCTAATGTATGTGTCGCAGCGAGCGGGCGCCCCCTGGCGGATACCCAGGCGGGTACGTTCGATGCAACGAGGCATTCCTCCGTAGCTCAATTGGCAGAGCAGCCGGCTGTTAACCGGCAGGTTACTGGTTCGAGTCCAGTCGGGGGAGCTCGGTCCTCCGTAGCTCAATTGGCAGAGCAGCCGGCTGTTAACCGGCAGGTTACTGGTTCGAGTCCAGTCGGGGGAGCGCGATGAACGAGGACCCCGGCGGGGTCCTTTTTCATGCCCGCCCCACGCCCGTCCCGCCCGCCGCCCGCCCGGACCCCCGTCCGCTTCCCGCCCGGCTCCGCGCCGGCCGGCACTCCCGCCCCGCCGCCCGGCTCCGCGCCGGTCCGCGCGACCCGGCTCCGTCCCCGGGTTCGCTGCCCGGCCCCCGCCCGGCCCCCGCCCGGTCCGGTGCCCGGTTGAACGCCCGCTCCCACGTCCGGTTCTGGCTGGTGGAACCGCCGGGAGCCCGGCGGAGTCTTCATGGTCACGAAGGCCGCACGAAGCCGACCATCCGGAGCAGGAGATCGTATGAGCGGCTATGCTGCGGCAGACGGCGCGCACACATGTACGCGACACGCCGCTATGGGGCGGTAGCTCAGCCGGTTAGAGCAGCGGACTCATAATCCGTCGGCCGTGGGTTCGAGTCCCACCCGCCCCACCAGTTCAGGCCTCTGAACTGCGGAAACGTCTCTTCCTGGCAGGGAGAGAAGGAACTCTGACTCAACGGAGAGAATCCGCTGCTCAGGGGCGCAGTTGGAAGCCGGAGAGAGTGACCTGACAGATCCAGGCATGGCCCCTACCTGCAGTGATGCGAGCGATCGGGTGCGCTGGAAGCCACCTCGCGGCTCCGTGCTCCAAGATCCAGTGGACGCATAGTGGACGCGAGGGCCTGGAGGTGCATGCAGAGCGGCATGGCTGGTTCGAGTGGTGCAGCGGCAGCAGCCGGGCGGTCCACTACAGCTGGGTACGAGCGCCCCCGCATCCCCCGGCCCGCCGACCGCGGTATGCGGGGGGCATCACACCGTGGATCCGCGACAGCGTGAACACCCGCTTCGCATCGCGCAGATGACACCAGGCGTACAGATGCGGAGGGTCCAGGTCGCGCGCGGCCTCGTCCGCCGTCGCGTCCAGCGAATCCGCCAGGACGTCCCGAGAGGCCAGCGCACTCAGCGCGGCCAGTGCTTCGGCTGCTGCGGGGCGGGCAGCGGGAGCCGGGGCAGCGCGAGCGCGACCGGGCCCGGGCGTTGCGATGCCGGGATCAGATGCTGGGCGGACAAGGCGCCCCAAGGAGCGGGCTGCCCGACCGCGCCCCCTTCCGCGGGCGACGGCCTGTGTGTCGGCGCTCGCGCCAGGATCCACTGTGCCGGCCGCAGGCGTCACCCTCGAGGCCCGGCGCCTGCTGAGGGTCTGCCGCAGCGCCAACCGCGCCACAGCGATTGTCGAAACCGGTCCTCGCCCTTACCCACGCTTCCATGTCAGGTTGGAAAAGGATCACTGTCTGAGGTCGATCGTGCGTACTGGCTGTCCCGTGGTCCGGGCGATGGTTTCGAAGTCGCGGTCGTAGTGGAGCAGGGTGAGGCCCGCTTCTTCGGCGGCGGCTGCGACGAGGAGGTCGACCGGGCCCGCGCTGCGGTGTTCCCCCTTCGCGGTGAGCCGCTCCTGGACCACGCGGGAGCGGCGGTAGATGCCGTCCGGCATCGGACACCAGACGTAGTGGGCGTCGAGTGCCGCCTTCAGCCGAGCGCGGTCCGCGGAAGAGCGAGCGGAGTAGAGGACCTCAAGTTCCGTGAGGTCGCAGATCGCGACGAGGCCGGCGGCGATCCTGTCGTCCCACTCGGCCGTGTTCTGGGCGAGAAGGACGCGGGCGAGGGCGGAGGTGTCGATGAGGTAGTCGGCGACGGTCACGGCCGGTACTGGCTCTTGTCCAGGAGGATGTTGATGTCCAGGGCTCCGTCGGCCACCAGTTGCCGGGAGTCCTCGAGTGCGCGCAGGCGCCGGTAGCGAGCGGTAACCTCGCGCAGGGCGGTGTTGATCGTGTCGCGCTTGGTGGTGGTGCCGAGTTCCCTGGCGGCTGCCTCCAGTGCCTCGTCGTCGAGGTCGATGACGGTTCGGCTCATTGCGGCTCCCTGTGTATACGGCGATGTATATCAGTATACCTGCTCCACTGTATATCGAGGGGCGGGCTCCAGCCTGGTCCTGATCGGCGGGCTTCTTGGCCGGGAGGCGAGACCGGACGAGGTCCGGGCAAGACGAGGACGTGCCGCTCACGCTGTCCACGCGCATCCGAGTCACGCTCGCAGAGCTGGACAAGATCCGCGCTGAGCCTGGTATCGACGCCCGCCACAGCGACGGGCACACCCACTTGAGCGTCTTCCGGTTCGACGACGACATGATCGTGACTCCGCTCCTCACGCACCGGGTCGGCCACGATGCGCCCACCATGCACTTGCGCAGGCACCAGAAGGACGGCATGTTCGACCGGTTCGCCTCGCACGTCGAAGAACTGTGGCACCGCGGTACCCCGGTGTGGGAATGGAAGGAACCCCATGGGCAGGCGTGACTACGAGGACGACCCGGACGCCCCGGCGGCGAACAGCCTGGTCCCGGCAGCCTCCGTCATCGTCGTCGACGACGACGGCCGCCTGCTGCTCCAACGTCGGGCGGACAACGGGATGTGGGCACTGCCCGGCGGCGCGATGAACATCGGCGAATCCCTTCCTGGCTGCGCCGCCCGGGAGACGCGCGAAGAGACCGGGATCGATGTCGAGGTGATCGGCATCGTGGGCACCTACAGCAACCCCGGCCACGTCTTCGCCTACGACGACGGCGAGGTGCGGCAGGAGTTCTCCATCTGCTTCCTGGCTCGCCCCGTTGCAGGGCGGCTTGAGGTGTCCGACGAGTCCACCGATGTCCGGTGGTTCACGCCCGCAGAGGTGGACGGGCTCCCGATGGTGTCCAGCATCCGCAGGAGAGTCGACGACTGGAAGACCGGGAACATCCCCGCCCTCCGCTGATCACCCTGCGCATGACGAAAGGGCCTTCACTGCCCGAAGGCAGTGGAGGCCGTGGGGAATTGGTCAGGCCGCGAGCTGGCGGGTGGCCGTTGTCAGCTCCACCTCGACGAGGCTCTGCCACTGAGGCAGGGAGAGATGCACGTCGTCTTCGGCGATGTCCTCGGCTCGGAGGCACAGCCGGCCGACGAGTCGATCCAGCTTCCGGAGCTCGGGGCCGGTCAGGTAGTTCTTCGCCGCTTTGCGGGCCGGGCTCTTCGCGCCGGGCTCCGGCTTGCCCTCGTCGATGCCCGGCCACGTGACGATGTCGCGGGCTTGCCTGATCTCCTCGGCGGTCATGCCGACCACGTGCTGGCAGCAGGTTCAGGCGCCCTGATGAGTGTTCTGGAAAGCAGCCCCCGAGCTGAACGGTCCGTCAGAGGCGGCGCGGTTCAGATGTGCGCAGTGCGCCTGTGGCCGTGGGGGGGGGAGAGGCGGACGTGCTCCAGGTGCAAGCTGTCCGATCAGATCGCCGCTTCGTGGAAGCTGCCTTCCCGGTGTCCAGGTCGCGTTCCGCCGACGAGTGACACTGGGCACGACGCCTGTCGCAGCGACTCGCTGGGCGGGGCCGGTCAGCGGGTGCCGGCTTCAGACGGGGGGGTCAGGGCGTCCAGGGTCATGCCGGTGATCCGGGCCTCGAGTTCGAGTTGATCGTCCACGACCGCGGCGCGGAAAGCGCGCGCGGACACGATCGACATCAGCCACCATGCACCGGCGAGCGGGTCGAGGTCGCTACGGATGCCGCCCTCGCGCTGACCGTGGCCGATCAGCTCGGCGAACGCGTCGGCGAGCTGCCGCAGAGCCGCGCGCGCGGCGCGCTCGACGCCGGGTTCGGCGGTGAGTGAGGTGGCGTCGGAGAACAGGAATCCGAGTGAGCCGGGGGCGTGGAAGCGTTCCATGTGACCGGGATCCAGAAACGTCGCGAGCAGCTCCGGTACGGGTGTTCCCTGGTCGGCCTGCTCGACGAGAGCGCCGCGCACAGCGCCGACGGCCCGTTCCAGAACAGCGGCGTAGAGGGCTGACTTGGAGCCGAAGTTCTGGAAGACCACCGGCTCGCTCACCCCGAGCCGGGCGGCGACCTCCGAGACCTTCCCCCGCCGGTAGCCCGACTCGGAGAACACCTCAAGGGCCGCGGCCAGGATCGACTCCCGCCGCTCGGCGGAGTTGAGCCGGGTGCGCGCCTTGCCCTCGCGGTGGTCGGTTCGGATGTCGGTCACCTCGGCATCGTAGCCCCATTGCACCCACAACTTAGTCATGACTAAGCTGTGGTCGTTCTTAGTCGGAACTAAGTTAGGGGTTGATGATGGCTCTCGGGCGACTTCTGCACGGCGCGCCACATGCGGACACGCCGGGCCGGACGATCGGTCCGGCTCGTACCTACGAGGCGTTCGTCGAAGTGTTCTTCGCAGGCCGGAGGCGCCGGGCCTACACACGACTGGTGGAGCTCAGCGGCGCCCGGCCCGGTGACCGGGTGCTGGACGTGGGGTGCGGTACCGGCTACCTGACCCGGTTGGTCGCGAAGGCGGTGGGCCCGGCCGGTCAGGCGGTGGGCGTCGACCCCTCGCCCACCGTGATCGAGTACGCGCGCAAGAAGAGCCACGGGGCTGCCTGTGCGTACGAGACGGGTGTCGCTGAGGCCCTGCAGGCGCCGGACGCCTCCTTCGACGTGGTGGTCACGAGCCTGGCCATCCACCACATCCCCGCAGAACTTCGGCCCGCCGCGATGGACGAGATGTTCCGGGTGCTGCGCCCCGGGGGGCGACTGCTGCTCGCGGACTTCCGGCCGCCGCGCAGCAGGGTGGTCCGGCACCTGGTGGGCGCGCTGACCGGCCCGGCGATGGAGCACAACCCGGTCGACGAACTCGACGGCCTCGCGGCGCAGGCAGGATTCGCCGTCCGCGGTCGCGGTGATGTGTATCCGTGGCTGCGGTACGTCCATGCTGTGCGACCGGAGACCGCGCGTTGAGGCGGTCTCTGCGGATGAACCGCGCCTTCCGGATCATGTTCTGGCTGCTGTTGTCGGCTGGCATCGTGGTGCACCTGTGGATCAGTGCGCGCGTCGGGCTCGTGATCGTCGCCGTCGGTTTCGCGGCACACGTGCTGGCCGCTGTGGCGGGCCGTCGCTGGCTGGCGCAGCGGCGACAGGCCCACCGCACGGTCAATTAGGTGGACTGTTCGCGCCGTTCATCAGCGCGGAGGTGTCGATGAGGTAGTCGGCGACGGTCACTCATGCGCTCCGGTGTCGGGGGCGGCGTCGGCTGTGCTCGTGGGCCGGTACTTGCTCTTGTCCGCAAGAAGGCCCACGTCCAGCGCGCCGTCGGTCACCAGCTCGCGGGCTTCGTCGAGTGCGCGCAGGCGCCGGTAACGGGCCGTGACTTCCTGTTCGTGTGCGACTCACCCGCCACAAAGGAAACAGCTGTTCTGTTAGTGTGCCCACAAGCAGAACCCGTATTCTTTTTGTGGAGGTGTGGTGCCGCGGCTCACCGACGCGCGCAGGGAACTCCGGCGTACCCAGATCGCCGAGGCCGCCGTACGCTGCTTCGGCCGCAACGGCCTGGAGCGGACCTCGATCGCCGACATCACCGCCGAGTCCGGCCTCTCGGCCGGCTCGATCTATGCGCACTACCGCAACAAGGCCGACCTGGTGCGGGCCGCCGCCCGCGAGGTGCTCGCCCGACGCGCCGACGTCCTCGGCGAGTACGCCGCGGGCGACACCCCGCCCGACCCCGACGAACTGCTCTCCCGCCTGACCGCCGCGATCGACCCGGCCGAGGCCCGGGTCGGCGTGCAGACCTGGGGTGAGGCCACCACCGACCCGGCCATCCGCGACATCGTCGTCGACATGACCGACCGGATGCGCGCGATGCTGCACGACTGCGTCACGGCGTGGCTGGTCAAGGCCGAGCACCACGAACCGGCCGAGGCCCGGGAGCGCGCCACGGCGATCGCCCACCGGGTCATGGCGCTCTACCAGGCCGAACTGCTGTACACCGCCTTGCGATCACCGACCGAGGAGACCGCGTCATGACCACCGCGACCGCTTCGTTAGCCGCCCGCACCGTATTCCGGATCGGCTACGGCGCCCTGCAGCTCGAGCGCCTGCGCGACCGCCGCGGCGACGCCGTCGCGCTGTTGCGCCGCGCGGTCGAGCTGGGCGTCGACCACGTGGACACCGCCGAGTTCTACGGCTTCGGCTTCGCCAACGACGTGATCCGCGAGGCGCTGCGCCCCGGGGACGGCGTCCTGGTCGTCACGAAGGTCGGCGCCGACCCCGACCCCGGCGGGCGCCTGCCGCTGCGCCTGGCACAGCGGCCCGGGCAACTGCGCGCGAGCGTCGAGGACAACCTGCGCAGCCTGCGCGTCGACCGGCTCCCGGTCGTCAACCTCCGCCGCCTGGACACCGGCCCCGGGCTGCGTCCCGAGGGCGACCAGGTCGTCGACCTCGACGACCAGCTCGCGGTGATGACCGCCCTGCGCGACGAGGGCAAGATCGGCGCGATCGGCCTGAGCGGCGTCACCCCCGACGGCCTGCGCCGCGCCCTGCCGGCCGGCATCGTCTGCGTGCAGAACGCGTACAGTCTCGTCTCCCGCGAGGACGAGGACATGCTGCGGCTGTGCGAGGCCGAGGGCATCGCCTGGGTGCCGTTCTTCCCGCTCGGCGGGGCCGTCCCGGGCCTGCCCAGGACGGCCGACGAGCCGGCCGTGCAGGCCGTGGCCGTGTCCCTGGGCGTCACACCCTCCCAGGTCGGCCTCGCCTGGCTGCTGCACCGTGCCCCGAACGTGCTGCTCATCCCCGGCACGGCCGACGCCGCCCACCTGGAGGCCAACATGGCGGTCGGCGCGATCACCCTGGACGCCGCGACCCTCGCCACCCTCGATGCCGTCGAGTCCCGCTCCGGCGAGATTCCCCTCGGCCGACCGGACCGGACGAACCGGGCCGCGACCACACCCGCAAGAACCCCTGAGGACGGATCATGAAGGCCATCATCTACCGCGACAACGGCACCCCCGACGTCCTGCGGCTCGTCGACCGCGACCTGCCCGACCCCGGCCCCGGCGAGGTTCGCGTCCGGGTCGCCGTGTCCGGGGTCAACCCGACCGACTGGCAGGCCCGCTCCGGGGTCGCCCACCCCAAGCACTTCCCCGAGATCACCCCGCACCTCGACGGCGCCGGCACGATCGACGCCGTCGGCGAGGGGGTCGACCAGGGCAGGATCGGCCAGCGGGTCTGGCTGTTCATGGCCGCCGCCGGGCGGCCCACCGGCACCGCAGCCGAGTTCACCGTCGTGCCCGCCGACCGGGCCGTGCCGCTGCCCGACCGGATCGGGTTCGACGCCGGCGCCTCACTGGGCGTCCCCGCGCTCACCGCACACCGCGCACTCACCGTCGCCGAGGGCGGGCCGAGCCGTCTGCAGCCCGGGGCACTTGACGGCAGGGTGGTGCTCGCCGCAGGCGGGGCCGGGGCGGTGGGGCACGCAGTGATCCAGCTCGCCCGATGGGCCGGTGCCACCGTCATCAGCACGGTCAGCGGCCCGGAGAAGGCGCGGCTGGCCACCGCCGCCGGGGCCCACCACGTGGTCAACTACCGCGAGGGCGACCCGGCCGCCGAGATCCGCGAGATCGCCCCGGACGGCGTGGACATCGTCGCCGAGGTGGCGCTCGGCGCCAACCTCGCACTGGACCTGGACGTGCTGCGGACGCGCGGCACGATCGCGACCTACGCCAACGACGGTGGCAAGCCGGTCGAACTGGACGTGTTGCAGAACATGGTGCTGAACACGCGCTTTCAGTTCCTCGTGCTGTTCACGGCCGGTCCGGAGGCACGCGCGGCGGCCGTCCAGGACGTCGCCGCCGCCGTCCGCGGCGGCGCCCTGCCGGTCGGCGAGGAGCACGGCCTGCCGCTGCTCCGCTTTTCCCTCGACCGTACCGCCGACGCGCACCGAGCGGTGGAGAGCGGCGCGGTCGGCAAGGTACTGGTGGACGTCGTCTCCTGACGTCCGGTCGGCCACCGGGCGAACGCCGCGGCCGTCCCGGACACCGGCCGGGGCGGCCTGGTGGTCTGCGGCAGGGCGGTACGCGCGCCCTTGCGCCGACTCGTCTCCGGCCCGCGCGGTCACCTCGGGACGACGGGGCTCGCTACACCGCGCCGGTGGCGAACAGTTCGAGGTGTCCGCACTTGGGGCAGCGGAACGCCTCGATCTGCCGCCGGGGCCGGCCCAGCCGCTTGGCGCCCCCGAAGATCCCCCGCTGCAGCGCCCCTTCGATCCAGCGCGCGTACCCGCGCGAGCTGTCGCCTGTGTCCTCGATGAAGCCCTCGGCCAGACCGACGGTGCCGCAGTAGGTGCATGCGTAGTCGTTCACCTGATGAGTGTAGGAACCGGGCGGTCGCCCAAGGACGGATCTGTGACCACCGTCTCCTTCCCGGCCCGGGCCGGTGGTGCTCAGCGCGCTGTCCGGGGCCGGGCGGTGGGCACGGTGCGCGCGCCCGCCATGGCGCCCGCCGTGGTGAGAAGGTCACGCCGGCGTTCTCGCAAGGTGGTGCGCAGACTGTCGTGGAAGAGCCGGTGGACGGTGACGTTGTCCGCGATGTCGGTGGTGAGGTAACCGCCGAGCGGGGAGCTGAGCAGGTCGGCGATGTCCCGGTCGCCGTACGTGCGGTCCGGGTCGTCGGCGACGGCGTCGGCGACGGCCGGCCGGACACGGTGCCAGGGAAGACCGGGCCCGCGGGCGAAGGCGACGGCACGCAGCAGATGAACGGCGGTCAGCCGCTCCTCGGGGGCGGGGCGGTGGCCGCGCCTCACCCGTCGGTGGCGAGGCGGTTGAGCCACTCCTTCAGCAGGTGCCGCTCGGCGGTGCTGAGCGAGGTGTGCTCGGGCAGTGCGGCCTGCAGTGCGCGGGCGGCGCCTGCGGGGCCCGGCTCCTGGACGGCCGGCTGCCGGCTGGTGACGGCGGCGACCATGGACTCCCGCAGTGTGGTGAGCAGGGCCGGGTCGCGCCGGTCCTCGGGCAGGGACAGCCAGGTGAGCACCGCGCCGCGGGCCGTGGCGTGGATGATCTGGACCGCGAGCTCCTCGTCGACGCGGAGCCAGCCGCCGGCGGCGAGGCGCCGGACGCGGCCCCGCAGGATCTCCAGACCGGCCCTGAAGGCCGCCGAGCTGCTCCTCGCGGGCTCGCTGTACATCAGCGTGTACAGCGCGGGATTGGTCAGGCCGAACTCGACCGCGAGGTCCCAGCCGGTTCGCAGGTCCTCGATGAGGTCCTGCGGGGCGGGGTCGACGCGCTTGGTGGCGAGAAACGCGGTGAAGCCGTGCTCCGCCACGGCGTCGAGCAGCCCGTCCTTGTCGCCGAACAGCCGGTAGAGGGCCGGCGGCTGGAGGCCGGCCGCATCGGCGACGGCGCGGGTGGTCACCGCCTCGCGGCCGCCTTGCGCCAGCAGGCCGATGGCGGCCTCGATGACCCGCTGCCGGGTTCGTTCGCGGTCGACGGCCGCGGTGTCGGCGGTGCCGGTGCCGGTGCCGGTGGTGCCGGTGCCGGCGGGGCCAGTGCCGACGGTGCCGGTGTCGGGACCGGCAGCGGTTCTGTTCCTTGCGCGTGACGCCATGAATCAACGATACCTCAACGGTGATACCGTCGATAGTATCGATGGTACGGTCTGTATGGTTCCACTGGAAACAGCACTCATGGAGGAGCGTCGCATGACCGACCGACTGCGGATCGTCGCCCTGGAGGAACACGTCGTCCTGCCCGCGATCACGGACGCGTGGTCGCGCTCCGGAGCGCCGGAGCTGCCGAACCTGGGGTTCGGTGACAGCCCGGTCGCCCGGCGGCTGCGCGACACCGCGGAGACGCGGCTCGCGCACATGGACGACCAGGGGGTGGACGTGGCGGTGCTGTCGATATCGGCACCGGGGGTGCAGAACCTGCCCGACTCGGACGCGGTCGCCGTGGCCCGCGACGCCAACGACCAGCTCGCCGAGGTCGTGGCGGGTCGCCCCGACCGGTTCCAGGCGTTCGCGGCGGTTCCGACGCAGTCACCGTCCGCCGCGGCCGCGGAGCTGGAGCGGGCCGTCACCGAACTGGGCTTCCCCGGCGCCATGCTCTACGGGCGCACCGGGTCCCGGCTCGCCGACGACCCCGGGTACGACGAGGTGTACGCCGCGGCGGAGCGGCTGCGGGTCCCCCTCCACTTCCACCCCCAGATGCCCGTGCAGGCCGTCGTCGACGCCTACTACTCGGACCTCGGTCCCATCGGGACCGCGCTGGCGGGGCCCGCGATCGGCTGGTACTACGACCTGGGCCTGCAGTACCTGCGGATGATCTTCTCCGGCGTCTTCGACCGGTTCCCCGGCCTCCAGGTGATCGCCGGCCACTGGGGCGAGGTCGTGCTCTTCTACCTCGACCACATCGGGTTCTTCGCCGACGCGGGCGGCCTGGACCGGCCGCTCGCCGACTACTTCCGGCAGAACTTCTGGATCGCGGGCAGCGGCACCGTCAGCCCCCGCTACCTCCGCTGGACGGCCGAGGTCGTGGGGACCGAGCGGATGCTGTACTCGACCGACTACCCCTTCACCTACGGGTTCCGCCCCGCCGGCTTCCCCTTCGTGGACACCAGTGCCGGAGTCGCCCGCTCCTTCCTGGAGACCGCCCCCTTCACCGACGGGCAGAAGGCCGACATCGGGCACCGCAACTGGGAGCGCCTCACGGCCCGCTGAAGCGCTCGCCCGTACGCCGCGCGGAGCGGCGGGGGCCGCGACCCGCCCCGGAGGCGCCCGGAGCGAGCGGGGCGACCGGCTGAGAAGCCGTCACCTCGTGGCGTTTCTCCAGGTCGCGCGGGGGCGGGGAGCGAAGCCGGTCGCGAAGCGGTGCGGCCCAGGGCGCTGCTCATGGACGAGCCCTGCTCGGCCCTCGGCCCCACCTCGACCCGCCGCATCGAGGAGGCCGTCAGGGAGCCGGCCCACGAGGTGACCGCCGTCATCGTCACCCATCAGCACGCAGCAGGCCGCCCGGGTCTGCGACCAGTGCGCGTTCTTCCTCGCCGAGCAGGGCACGCCCGGCGCCGTCGTCGAGCACGGGCCCACCGGGGCGATGTTCTCCGCCCCGCGGGACCAGCGCACCGCGGACTGCGTGGAGGGCCGCTTCGGCCGGGCCGGCGGGCGGCCCGGACCGTGGCCCGCGGCCCTCAGACCGGCCCCTCCCAGGTGGTCGGGGCGTCGGGGGCGGTGTCGTCGCCGACCGTGAGGCGGACGCCCGGCCGGCCGTCGGGCAGGGTGACCGTGGTGTCGACCGCGACCTCGACGCGGGAGACGTCCGGGCGGCGGGAGACCTCGGCCAGGGCACGCCGCAGCACGGCCACCAGACGGCCGCCCGTCCGGTCCGGTACGCGGCTGTCGACCGGGCCGGTGAAACGGGTGGACGGCGCGAAGCCGAGCACGGCCGCCGCCCCCGCCGTCTCCCGCAGCACCCGCCCGCGCAGCGTGGTCGGCGCGTCGGCGGGCGGCTGCTGGAGCGCGAGGATCGCGGTGCGGACCTCCTGGATGGTGGACTGGAGTTCGTCCACGGCCCGGCCCAGTTCCTCGTCGACGGGACCCGGTTCGCCGCGCCGCCGGGCGGACTCCAGCATCATCGCGGTGGCGAACAGCCGCTGGACGACGAGGTCGTGCAGGTCCCGGGCGATGCGGTCGCGGTCCTCCAGGACAGCGAGGCGCTCGCGGCTCTTGCGGGCGTCGGCGAGCACCAGGGCGAGGGCGGCCTGCGAGGCGAACTGCACGGCGAGGAGCCGCTCCACGGAGGTGTAGGCGCGGTCGCCGCGGCGGCGGGGGAGGGCGAGGGTGCCGATCAGCCGGCCGCCGGACTGGAGCGGCAGCATCATGCTGGGGCCGAAGCGGTGCCGCACCGGCGTGGTCATCCGCGGGTCGGTCGCCGAGTCGTCCACGAACACCGGCTCCCCGCCGAGGAGTTGCTCCAGCACGGGGCTGCCCGGCGCGATGGTCGTACCGACGATGTCGTCGGCGGCACCAGCGGCACCGGCGGCACCCGAGGCATCGGCATCACCGGAGGCACCGGAGGCACCGGAAGCGTCGCGGGCGTCGTCGGCCGTGAAGCCCTCGGGGCGGCCGGGGCGGTCGGTCGCGGAGGCGGTGACGATCTCCATGCCGCCCTCCCGGGTGGGCTGGAGGATGACCCCCGCGGCGGCGTCCGCGAGGAGGCGGGCGCGTTCGGCGACGATACGCAGCGCGTCGTCGCCGTCCCGGCCGGTGAGCAGGGCGGTGGTGACCGCGGCGGCGCCCTCGATCCAGCGTTCGCGCTGCCGGGCGGCCTCGTACAGGCGGGCGTTGCCGATGGCGATGCCGGCCTGGGCGGCGAGGAAGGACAGCAGATGCCGGTCGGCGGCCGTGAACGGGCCGCCGCCCGCCTTGCCGGCCAGGTGCAGTCGGCCGAAGTCCTCCTCGCCCACCCGGATGGGCACGTCGAGAACGCCGGCCGTCCCGGGCGGGGCCGGCGGCCGGGCGGTACGGACCTCGCCGAGGCCGTCCCGCGCCGGGTCGGTCAGGGACAGCGTGGCCCGGCCGGCCCCGGTCAGCCGGGCGGCCCCGTCCACGATGTGCCGGAGGGTGCCGCGCAGGTCGAGGTCGGTGCCGACCGCGATGACGGCGTCGAGTACCCGGGAGGGCAGGCGGGAGGGGGACGGCCCGGCCATGCGGCGGCGCCGTCAGCCGGCCAGCGGGTCCAGCTCCAGCGGCTGGATGCGGCCCTCCAGCATGGCGCCCAGGCCCTGCACGGCGCACACGTCGGGCCGTTCGGCGATGTGCACCGGCATGCCGGTGGCCTGCCGCAGCATCTGGTCCAGGCCGGGCAGCAGGGCGCTGCCGCCGACCATCATGATGCCGCGGTCGGCGAGGTCGGCGACCAGGTCGGGCGGGCAGTCGCGCAGCACCTTGCCGATGCCGTCGAGGACGGCCGTGAGCGGGGTCTGGATGGCGTCCCGCACGGCGGCGGTGTCGACGTGCACGGAGCGGGCGAGGCCGGTGGCGACGTCCCGGCCGTGGATCTCCGTGGAGGCGGGGCCCTGCGCGGTCAGGCCGTTGCCGGAGAGGGCGAGCTGGAGCGGCCGCACCGACTGGCTGGGCAGCATCAGTTCGTGCTCGTGGCGGAGGTGCTGCACGATCGCGTGGTCGACGGCCTCGCCCCCCACCGGGATGCGCTCGGCGGTGACGATCGAGCCCAGCGAGAGCACGGCGACCTGGGTGGCGGCGGCGCCGCAGTCCAGCACCATGGTCGCCTCCGGCTGCTCGACCGGGAGCCCGCAGCCGACGGCGGTGGCGATGAGGGTGTCGACGAGTTCGACGCGGCGGGAGCCGAGGCCGACCAGCGTCTCGATGGTGGCGCGGCGGGCGAGCGGGTCGGCGTCGTGCGGGGTGCAGGCGGCGGCCCGCAGCCGGGGCCTGCGCCGCAGCGACCGGCGGATCTTGTCGCCCAGCAGGTGGCGCAGCATCCGCTGGGCCATCTCGATGTCCACCACGGTGCCGCCGGAGACGGGCCGCACCACACGGATGTAGCTGGGGGTGCGGCCGGTCATCTTCTCAGCGAACTCGCCGACCGCGATCAGCGCGCCGGTGCGGGTGTTGACGGCGGCGGCGGACGGCTGGTCCACGACGAGGCCGGCCCCCTTGACGTACACCCGGGTCCGGGCCGCGCCGAGGTCGACGGCGAAGTGGCAGCGGCGCAACTGCTCCAGACTGGCGGTCATTGGCGGGTCCTCCCGAGAGCGCGGACGGTGGGGCCGCCCGACTGGCGGGCCTCGCTGTGACGGCCCGCCGGGCGACGGGCCGTACTCGCATCGTGTGCGGGGCGCGGGTGCGGGCGCCTTCTGGGATGCGCCGGGCGGGGTGCCGCCGAATGGTTGATTTGCCCTGTGTCCTCGCAATGAGGAACAAACAGGAGTCCCTTGGGGAGTCCCGGCGGGGCGTCTTCCCGGGGCCGGGTCCGGGACGGCCGGAGCGGCTGTGCCGGTCAGGAGATCACCGGGCCACCGGAGTGAGGCCGCGGAACGGGGGCACCACCCGGCCGGGGCCCCTCCCTCGGGACGGAGGCCGGAGGGAGGCGCGGGGCACCGCCTCCTCGGGACGGGGAGGCGGCGCCGGCCGGGTGCGCCGGGGCGTTTCGCGGACGCGGCTCAGGACAGTCGGCCGATGGCGATGGCGATGGCGATGGCGATGGCGATGGCGATGGCGATGGCGATGGTGATGGTGATGCCGATGCCGACGTGGACGTGGACGTGCACGAGGCGGCGAGGGTGTCCGCGGGGATGCCGGCGGTCCGGCCGCTCCTCACGGATCGCGGGTGCGTTCCGCGTGGCGTCCGCGGTCCGCGGCCCGCCGCCCGGGCGCGGGGCATCCGCCGCCCTGCGGACCCCGGTCGGCCTTCACGGGCGGCGGCCGCTCGTTCCGGGGAGCGGGCGATCCACCGTTCGGCTCACGCCCAGTGCCGCCAGGTCCTGTGGCCGGAGGCGGAGTTGGCCGGCGGTCGCCCGGATCTGCGTGGCCGGCCGCTTGAGGATCGCGGCCGCGAGCTCGGGCGCGATGACCGAGAAGTAACTGTCCGGTGTGGCCCAGGTGTTGCCGGGTGCGGCCAGCGCCAGCGCTCCGCCGGAACCGCCTTCGCCGATCACCAGCGTGGTCACCGGTGTCCGGGCACCCGCCACCGCCGCGAACAGCTCCGCGATCGCCGCACCGGCGCCCTGCCGCTCCGCCTCGGCGTCGTTCGCGGCACCCGGCGTGTCCACCAGCGTCAGCACCGGGATGCCGAGCCGGTCCGCGAGCCGGATCAGCCGGGTGGCGGTGCGGTAGCCGGCCGGACGGGTCGCGGTGCCGCACTGGGCGGCGTAGGCGACCGTACGGCCGTCGTGCGTGCCGAAGCCGCACAGCATGCCCGGGTCGGTGCCGCCGCAGCGGTCCCCGCTGATCGCCGCCCGCTCGGTGAAGTAGGCGTCCAGGTAGGCCTGAGCGCGGGGGCGTTCCGGAGCGCGGGCCCGGCGCACCGCCTCCCAGCCGCTCTCCGGGAGACCGAGCGCGCCGAGCGGCGCGGGCGGGGTAGCGGGCTCGGCGGAAGCCTCGGGGGAAGCCTCGGGGGAGTCGTCGTGGAAGCCGTCGCGAGAGGTGTCGGGTGAGTGGTTGGGTGAGTCGTCGTCGGGCGGGTGCCCGGAGCCTTCGGACGGGTCTCCGGCCGGCCCCCCGTACGGGCCTCTCGGAGAGTCCCGGGGCGCGTCGGCGCGGCACTCTCCGGGCGGGTGACCCGCCGGGACCTCGGCGGACTCCCCGGACGGATGCCCGGACGCGGGCCCGGGGGAGTGCGCGGACGCGGGTCCGGAGGAGCGCCCGGACGCGGGCCCGGGGGAGTGCGCGGAGGAATGCCGTGCGGAGCCCGCCGGGCGGGAGGCCGTGAGGAGTCGCAGCCAGCGGCCCAGCACGTCGCGCAACTCCTCCGGCGCGACGACGGCGTCGACCGCACCGGCCGCCACCTGCGCCTCGGCCGTGTAGGCGGCCGGGTCGGCGTCCGCCGGGCGGACCCGGGACCCGGCGAAGCCGACCTGCGCGCCGGGCAGGGCCAGCACCACGTCCGCGCCCGCGCCCAGGGTGGCCCAGCCACCGCCGGTCGTGGGGTCGCGCACGACGGCGACCTGCGCCAGCCCGGCCTCCCGGGCGAGCACCGACTGCCGTGCCACGCGCTGGAGCTGGGTGAGGGCGATCATGCCCTCCTGCATCCGGCTGCCGCCCGTCGCGATCAGCGGCACGACGGGCAGACGGCGGCGGCGGGCGTGCGCGTAGGCCGCCTCGATGCGGTCCCCGGTGCGCTCGCCGAGGGAACCGCCCAGGAAGCCGAACTCGAAGGAGATCAGCACGGCGGGCGTGCCCTGGACGCGTGCCGTGCCGCACACCACGGACTCCTGCTCGCCGGTCCGCTCGGCGGCCCGCGCCAGGGCGGCGCCGTAGCCGTCCCAGGCGAGCGGCCCGTCGGGCAGGGGACGCGGCCCGGTGCCGCGGGCGGACGGGTGCCCGGGCGGCGGCAGTTCGGTGAACTCGTCGGCGACCAGGGCGATGACCTGCCGTGCGGTGAGCCGTCCGGCCGCACCGGCTGCCCGGACCGCGCCGGCTGCCTGCCTTGCGCCGGCCGGGTCGGCCGCTCCGGTGCCGCCCCGGGGGCCACCGGCGCCACCGGGGGCGAGGCGGTCGCCGGGGCCGGGGGAACCGGGGCCAGGGCCGGCGGGGCCTCGGTCACCGGGACCCGTGGGGCCCCCGGGGCCGCTCGCGCCGGTCACGACGGCAGCGCCCGCTTCATGACCTTGCCCAGTTCGTTGCGTGGCAGGGCGTCGAGGTGGCGGACGACCCGCGGCCGCTTGTGCGGGGCGAGGCGCCGCGCCACGTACCCGGCCAGCTCCTCCAGGCCGGGCGGGGCGGCGGGGTCCGCCGGGACGATCCAGGCGACGATCCGTTCCCCGAGATCGGGGTCCGGCTCCCCGGTGACCGCGGCCTCCCGCACCTGCGGGTGTTCGAGCAGGGCGTTCTCGATCTCACCGGCTCCTGTCTTGTAGCCGCCGCTCTTGATGAGGTCGGTGGCCTTGCGCCCGACGAGGCGGACCTGGCCGTCCGGTTCGCGCACCGCCACGTCGCCGGTGCGGAAGAAGCCGTCCGGGGTGAACGCGGCGGCGGTCGCGTCGGGCCGGTTGAGGTACCCGGTGAACAGGTTGGGGCCGCGCACCTGGACCTCTCCGACGCTCTCCCCGTCGTACGCGGTGACCGGGGAGCCGTCCTCCTCCACCAGGCGCAGCTCGACACCCGGCAGGGGCAGGCCGACCGTTCCGGCGCGGACCTCGGCGCCGGTGCGGACACTGGTGTTCATCAGGGTCTCCGTCATGCCGTACCGCTCGATCACCCGCCGGCCGGTGGCCGCCGTGATCCGCTCGTGGTCGTGCAGCGGCAGCGCCGCCGACCCCGACACCAGCAGGCGCGCGCCCGCCAGCGCCGTCGCCAGCTCCGGGTCGCCGGGCAGCGCCTCGGCGATGCGGTGGTACATCGTGGGCACCCCGAACAGCATGGTGGCGCCCGAGGCCAGTTCGCGTGCGACGCCCTCGGTGCTGAACCGTCCCAGGTGGCGCACGGTGCCGCCGCGCCGCAGCGGCCCCAGCACGCCGAGCACCAGCCCGTGCACATGGAACAGCGGCAGCGCGTGCACCAGCACGTCGGCGTCCGTCCACCGCCAGGCGTCGGCCAGCGCGTCCAGCGTCGCCGCGACGGCACGGCGCGGCAGGACGGCGCCCTTGGGCGGACCGGTCGTACCGGAGGTGTAGACGATCAGCGCGGGCTCCTCGTCACCGGCCGTGTCCCCCGGGGCGGGGGCCCCGCCGCCGTGCGCGCCGGTGCCGACGTCGACGCGCCGCAGGCGGTCCAGCGCCGGGGGCAGTCCGGCGCCCGGCGCGGCGAGCACGGCCTCCGGGCGGCTGTCGGCCAGGATGTGCGCCAGTTCCCGCTCACCGGACCTCGGGTTCAGCGGCACCAGCGGCAGCCCGGCGAGCAGTACGCCCACCGCGCCGACCGCCGTCTCCAGCTCGGGCGCCGCCCACAGGGCGACCCGGCCCGCGCCGCGCACCTGTGCCGCCACGGCCCCGGCCGCGGCGGCGAGCTGCGCGTACGTCAGCGACCGGTCGCCGAACCGGACGGCGACGTGCTCGCCCGGACCCTGGGCGAGCGCGGGAAAGAGAAGAGAGGACACGCGGGCACTCCTCGTCGGGTTCGGCCGTCGGACTCCGGGGCGGACACCCCCTTCCTACCCGACCCGACCGCCCCGCGCCCGGCCCCACCCAGTGACCCCGCTCACCGCCCGCCCCGTGGGCGCTCCGTGCGGCCTCTCGGCTCAAGGGCCTTGTGGCACCGGTCAGCCGGCGGGCGCCAGGACGTCCGCGATCACGCAGCTGACGTTGTCCGGGCCGCCCGCCTCGTTCGCCGCGTACGTCAGGGCGTCGGCGGCGTCGGCGGGGGTGGCCGCGTCGGTCAGCAGGCGGCGTACGGCGTCCTCGGGGACGGCGGCGGACAGGCCGTCGGAGCAGAGCAGGTAGCGGTCGCCGGGGCGGGCCTCGTGCAGGCGGAGGTCCGGCAGCGGCCCGGTGCCCGCGGACAGGGACTTCAGCAGCAGGAACCGCCGGGGGTGGGTCTCCGCCTCCTCGGGCGTGAGCCGGCCCTCGTCCAGCAGGGACTGCACGAGGGTGTGGTCGTGAGTGATGCGGAACAGGGCGCCGTCGCGCAGGACATAGGCCCGTGAGTCGCCGATGTGGGCCAGGGCGAGGGCGGAGCCCGTCCACACCATGGCGGTCAGCGTGGTGCCGGACCCGCCGCAGCCGGCCGAGCCGGTGCCGGACCCGTCGCAGCCGGCCGAGCCGGTGCCGGACCCGCCGGTGCCGTGTGCGTCGGTGCCGTGTGCGTCGGGGCCGGCCGCCTCCCGCACCGCCTCGGTCGCCTCGCGCACCGCGTCCTCCAGCAGGTCCAGCACCCCGCCCACCGGTATCTCGGCGCTGTCCAGCGCGGTCAGGGCGCGCACGGCGGCGCCGCTGGCGCCCGCGCCGCCGGGGCCGTAGCCGTCGGCGACCGCGAGCACGCGGCGGCCCGCGTGGGCGGCGTCCTGGTTGGCGGGGCGCACCAGGCCCCGGTCGGAGCGGGCGGCGTAACGGAGTTCCAGCATGACGGGGTCCTCCCGTGCGGTCGACAGACGGCCGACGAGGAACGCGGCGAGGTCCCGCCGTACCGCCGTCTCGGCCTCGACCCGCGCCCAGTAGGCGCGGACCTCCGCGGCCGCCGAGGCCGGGTCGAGCTCCTGGCGGGCGCACACCTCGCGGATCAGCGCCAGCGGCATGCCGATCCGCCGCAGCCACGCCACGAGCCGGGCCCGCTCCAACTGCCCCGCCGTGTAGTAGCGGTACCCGGTGTGCGGGTCCACCCGGGCCGGGCGCAGCAGATGCAGCTCGTCGTACAGGCGCAGGGCCTTCGGCGACAGCCGGCAGGCCTTCGCGAAGGCGCCGATCGTCAGCATGTCCATGAGTACCTCGCGTCGTTCTCGTCCTTCGCCGTCGATGCTGGGGCTTCACCGAGGGGGAAGGTCAACGCACCGCGACCCGCTGCAGCAGTCCCCAGCTGAACTCGGCCGCCACCTGACGGCGTGCGCCGCTCGCGTCGGGGGCGGTGAAGGCCAGGCCCCACCGTGTCGGAGCCGTCCCCTCCAGCGGGCGGGCCGGGGCGAAGGCCCGGGCGGCCTCGTCGACGGTGCAGGACCACGGGGTGAGGTCCGCCAGTGTGCGCAGCTCGGGGCCCGCCGCACCGGGGGCGCGGACCAGCCACTCGTTCCACACCGCGCCGTTCGGCGCCAGCAGCACCTCGAAGCGCAGGTCGGGCCAGAGCGGCACGGGCCACGACCAGGCGGTGCAGTCCAGGTCCCCGATCCGGCGGCCGGCCGTCGACTCGGGCGGCCCGAGCACCGACCGGTACCGCGCCGAGGCCGCCCGCGCCCGCGGCGACCGCACCATCGCCTGCCACCGCCGGTTGGCCTCCCGCATCTCCCCGGCCGACACCCCCAACGCCCCCCGGGCCCGCTCCACCAGCCCGGGATTGTGGTCGGCCATCCGCCGCAGCAGCACGAGCTGGAACTCGAGCGGACCGAAGACACCGGAAGACGACGACATACCCCCATGCTCGCGCACCCCTCCCCTCCCCGCGCCCGGCCCCGCCCCACCCGCGCGTCCCGCACGCGTGCCGCCCGGCGCAGGACCGCCGTCCGGACGCAGCAGCGTGCGGCACGCCGTGCCGGTCCGGGCGGCACGACCACGCGAGAGCGCTTCCCGGCCTCCCGAGCACCGACCGGATTGTTCCGGCAGGGTGCCTTCGCCCTATCGGTCCGACGGCCTGACGGTTTCTCCGGAAGTGAGGCGACGGCTCCGCCGTCCATGGGAAAACAACAGCTCAGGCCACATGCAGACCTGACGCTGTGACATGCGGCACACTCAGTTGACTGCTTCAGGCAACCTTACGTTTACTCACTGTGGCCTGTGTGACCGCTGTGCCCAGGGGGATCTGTGAAGTTTCAGTGGGGTGGGGGCCCCGTGCGGCGTACGCGAAGAAGGAGAGCGACTGCGCTGGGGGGTGTCACCGCTGCTGCGCTGGTGCTGACACTGTTGCCGGTGTTGCCGGGGTCGATCGCACCCGCGGCGTCGGCCGCCGAGACGGCGACCGGCGAAGCCGCCGCCCTGGCGCGGGCGAAAGCCACCGGACAACCCGTCGAGGTGACGGAGGCGCGCGGCGAGTACACCACGACGTACGCCAACCCCGACGGCACACTCACCCTGACGCAGTCCACCACGCCGCGCCGCGTCAAGCGGGCCGACGGCGGCTGGGGGGCGGTCGACGCCACGCTGGAGCACCGGGCCGACGGGCGGGTGGCTCCCAAGGGAGCCGTTGTCGACCTGTCGTTCTCCGGCGGCGGGCCCGGCGCGGACATGCTCAGCATCGGAAAGCACGGCCGGTCGGTCACCCTCGGATGGTCCGGTGCGCTGCCGAAGCCCGTCCTGGACGGCGCCACCGCGACCTACCAGGACGTCTTCGACGGCGTGGACCTGCAACTGACGGCCACGGCTGAGGGATACCGGGAGGTTCTCGTCGTCAGGACGCCGGAGGCTGCCCGGAACCCTGCTTTGGAGAGGGTCGAACTCAGCGCACGCGGAGCTGGGTTGACCGTGGTGCCGGGGGCGGGCGGTGGCGTGCGTGCTCTCGACGAGGACGGCAACACCGTCCTCCATGGCCCCGCCGGGCAGATGTGGGACTCCGCGGGTGATGTTCCGTCAGGACCGCAGGTGCAGTTGCTGCGTTCCGACGCGGACGACAGCGGGGCCGACGAATCGGTGGACCCGGCCCGGCCCGGCGGCGGGGACTCCAGCGCGGTGCTGCCGGTGAGCGTGGACGAGAACTCCATCGCCGTACGGCCGGACCTCGGCCTGCTGCGGGGCCCCGAGACGGTCTATCCGGTGTACATCGACCCGTCGATCGGTCTGGGAGCGCAGGAGCGCACGAAGATCTCCTCCGACGGGGACACGTTCTGGATGTTCGACGGGGACAAGGGCGTCGGCAAGTGCGGCACAGCGGACGGGTACTCCTGCGGAGCCGGCTACGTCGACCGCATGTACTTCGAGTTCGCTCCGACCGCGCTGGCCGGCAAGCACGTGCTGGACGCCACCTTCAGGGCGCGAGAGACCTGGTCGTTCAACTGCGACCCGCACACGGTCGACCTGGTGCGCACCAACAACATCTCCGCAGCCACCAAATGGCCGGGACCCTCGCAGCTGGACCTGATGGTCGACCGCTCCGTGGCCGCAGGCCGAGGCACCCTCTGCTCACCGGACCAGCCCGACGCGTGGATCGAGTTCAACGACAACCCCGGTGAGCCGGACGAGAACCTCACCAGTACCGTCCGCTCCTTCGCCGGTGGTTCCATCAGCCGGCTGACCTTGATGCTGCGAGCCCACGACGAGACCGACACGCGCGCGTGGAAGAGGTTCGACGACAACGCCGAACTCCAGGTGATCTACGCCTACAAGCCCGGCGTGCCGACCAACGTGGGAATCATCCCCGGGACGGGTACGACCGCGTACTGCAAGGCCTCCACGGATCCCCTCGTCGTCACGACGGAGACGCCGACGGTCCAGGCGCGGCTCCAGACGCAGGTCTTCTCGGGGTCAAGTGCCCTTCTGCAGGCTGAGTTCCTGCTCCAGGCCCGCGGCAGCGACAATGTCTGGCGTCAGGCCTGGTCGGGTTCCGCGCCCGACTCCGGCTGGGACCCGGACAACACGCTGGAACGCATCGCGGGCGGCAAGCTCGCCGACGGCACCTCGTACCGCCTCAAGGCACGCACCCAGTCGCACTGGACCTACAACACCGTCCCCGGTGATCTCTGGTCCGGATACAGCTCGTGGTGCTACTTCACGATGGACTCGGCCGCGCCGAAGGCGCCGCGGATCACTCCGGTATCGCCCTACATCCTCTGTTCCACGGTCTGCGAGGGCAAAGGCGGCCCGGGAATTCCCGGAAGCTTCGTGTTCGAGCCGAACACCGCCGACATCTCCGACGGCTCGACCGACATCACGGCCTACGAGTGGAAGCTGCTCTCCACACAGGCCGTGAGCGTGCCTCGTGGCAGCGGGCTGAAGACGACGGTGGACGACGTCGTCCCACCGCTGGCCGGCACCCAGGTGCTGTCGGTGCGGGCGAAGGACGTCCACAACCGCTGGGGAGTACCGCAGGAGTTCATCTTCAAGGTGAAGCCCGCGGAGGGGCCGGTCGGCCTGTGGCATCTGGACGTCGCCCCCGGACCCGGCCAGACGACCGCCGCGGACACCGCAGAGGTCGGCACACGGCACGATGCCGCCCTGGGCGGAGCCGACCCTGGTTGGTCCTCCCGGGCGCGGCGCGGTGACGGTGACTACTCGCTCCGGCTGAACGACTACTCGTCCGACCCCATGCACCGCACGGGCTACGCGTCGACCTCGGGACCCGTCGTGAACACCCGGGACTCCTTCACGGTCTCCGCATGGGTGCAACTGACCGACCCCACCGCGAACCGCGTGGTGCTGTCGGCCCCGGGCACCGACGGCAGCGCCTTCGCCCTCTACTACTCGAGCGCCCTCAAGAAGTGGGTGTTCAACCGCACGGACAAGGACTCGACCGGCCCGGCCTACATCCGCTCGGTGGCGGACCAGGAGAGCCCCGCGGCGAACGTGTGGACACACGTGGCCGGAGTGTTCAGGACGGAAGGCGACGACGACCTCCCCGACACCGACCCCTCCGACGACACCATCCAGCTGTTCGTCAACGGCCGCCCCCAGGGACAGCCCGTGGTGCTGTCGCAGGCCGCGCCCTCCTACACCCCGTGGACCGCGGCTGGAGGGCTGCAGTTCGGCCGCTTCAAGTCGAACGGCTCCTACGGAGAGCACCACGTCGGACTGATCGACGAGGTCACGGCCTGGCAGCGCGCTCTGTCCCCCGCGGAACTGGTCGTGGACGCCCAGGCACTCCTGCCGGACGGGACACCGGCCAACGAACTGGTCGCGCACTGGGACACCGCCTCCGCCACCGGCACCGCGATCCCGGAACTGAGCTCCTACCCGGTCGCGGACATGACCGTCTCCGGGACGACGGTCGACGAGGCGGAAGGCGCCCTGATCCTGGACGGCACGGCATACGCGTCGTCCGCCGGCCCGGCCGTCGACGAGACGGGCTCGTTCACCGTGTCCGCCGCGGTCTGGCTGGACTCCGCGGGGCTCTCGGCCAAGCCGGCCGGGTACCGGGGCCAGGTGGCCGGGCAGCGCATGGGCGGCGAGTCCTCGTGGGCTCTGTGGGTCGACAAGATCGCCCAGGACGTCTACCTGTGGGAGTTCACCCGCACCGCCACGGGCTCGGACGGGAAGGTCACCCTGAGCGCCACGGCGTCCGCCGACGATCTCGCGATGACCGACACCTGGGTGACGCTGACCGGGGTCTTCGACGCCCAGGAAGGCAGGGACTCCGGTCTCGACGGACCGCAGGGCAGGCTCCACCTGTACGTCGGCGGAACCCGCCAGTCCGGCGAGGAAGAGGCCGGCTTCCCGAACCCCCAGCAGGGTGACGGAGCACTGAGCTGGGGACGCGGCACCGTCGGCGGCACCACCGGCAACAACATGGTCGGCCGTCTGGAGAGTCTGCGCGTCTGGACCGGCGCCCTCACCGCCGACCAGATCAACGCCCAGATCATCGACCCGGTCAGCAGCGCCTGACCGCTGTGCCCACCGTGCGGGCGGCGCCCCTGGGCAGGCCGCCCGCACGGCAGCACCCGCTTCCTGCGTGCCCTCACCGCACGTCGATGTCGTCCCACTGATGATCACGGCCCGGCGCAGCGCCGCCCGGCCCGAATCAGGAAGTAGCCACGTGAATCCCTTCGGCACAACCCGGTCCGTCCGGGGACGCTCGGGTGGCAGGCGAGCACGCTGGACCCGGCGCCTCGCCGCTGTCACCGGCCTGGCGATGATCCCGGGCCTGCTCACCCCCGTCGCCTTCGCCGCCGGCCCCGAGCCGCTGGGCGCCCCCGGACTCGAACCGCCGCGTTCCGCGAAGGTCCACCCCTTCAAGGCCCGGGTCGACAGCAGGACCGCCGCCATCATGAGGAAGGCCGCGGAGGCGGACCGTTCGGCCGCCGAACGCGCCCGCCGCGACGAGCAGCACGCCACTTCCTGGCCCGCACCCGGAAGGACCACCCTCAACCTCGGGGGCAGTCGGACCGTCGCCGCCAAGCGGGCCGGTTCGCTGCCCGTCTCCGCCGCCGCCCCCACCAAGGGCAGGAAGGCGCGGTCTCTCTCCGTCGAGGTGCTGGACCACCAGGACGCGGCCGAACTCGGCGTCAAGGGCGTGGTGCTGAAGGTCGCCGCCCCCACCGGCGGCCGCGCCGACCTGGACGTGGACTACTCCGCCTTCGCCTCCGCGTACGGCGGCGACTGGGCCGGACGCCTGCAGATGTTCCGCCTGCCGGACTGCGCCGACGACACCCCGGCCAGGTCGGAGTGCCGAACCCGCACGGAGCTCGACTCCGCGAACAAGCGCACGGACCAACGGGTCTCCGCCGCGCTGAGCCTGCCCTCCGGCAACGCGCCGATGATGCTGGCGCTCGCCGCCGGGACGCAGTCGGGGGCTGGCGACTACCAGGCCACCCCGCTGTCGTCCTCTTCCACCTGGGAGGCCGGCGGCGGCTCGGGCACGTTCACCTGGTCCTACCCCTTGAGGGTCCCGCCCGCCGCGGCAGGCCCGCAGCCCGACCTGGCCATCTCCTACGACTCGGGCAGCGTCGACGGCCGCACCGCCTCCACCAACAACCAGGGCAGCCAGGTCGGTGAGGGCTTCGACCTCACCTCGTCCTACATCGAGCGTAAGTACGGCTCCTGCGACGACGACGGGCAGACCGACAAGTTCGATCTGTGCTGGAAGTACGACAACGCCTCCCTCGTCCTCAACGGCAGGGCGTCCGAACTCGTCAAGGACGACACCACCGGAGTCTGGCGGCTGAAGAACGACGACGCCTCCACGGTCACCCGCTCCACCGGCGCCGACAACGGCGACGACAACGGCGAGTACTGGACCGTCACCACCGGCGACGGCACCGAGTACGTGTTCGGTCTGAACAAGCTCCCCGGCGCCGGCGCCGGGGACAGCACCAACTCCGCGTGGACCGTGCCCGTCTTCGGTGACGACAGCGGCGAACCCGGCTACAGCGACGGCACGTCCTTCTCCGGCCGGGCCAAGACCCAGGCCTGGCGCTGGAACCTCGACTACGTCGAGGACACCCGAGGCAACACCAGCTCCTACTGGTACGCCGCCGAGACCAATCACTACGACAAGCTGGGCGACGACACCATCGGCGACGCCTACACCCGCGGCGGCTACCTCAAGGAGATCCGCTACGGCCAGCGCATCGGGAGCCCCGACAAGGCCACGAACAAGGTCGTCCTAAGCTACGCGGAGCGCTGCCTGGCCACCGGCACCGGCTGCGACTCCCTGACCGAGACCACCCGCGACAACTGGCCCGACGTGCCTTTCGACGCGGTGTGCAAGGCCGACGTCAAGTGCACCGGCAACGCCGGCCCGACGTTCTTCACCCGCAAGCGCCTGGCCTCCATCACCACGTACGCCTGGAACGCGGCCGCGTCCACCCCCGCGTACGAGCCGGTCGACGTCTGGACGCTGAAGCAGCTGTACCTGGACCCGGGCGACACCGGCGACACCACCGACCAGTCGCTGTGGCTGGACGAGATCCGGCACACCGGCAAGCGCGGCACCGACCTCTCCCTCGACCCCGTCACGTTCGGCCACGAAATGCTGGCCAACCGCGTCGACGGCCCCGACGACATCCTGCCGCTGCACAAGCCCCGCCTGCGGACCATCACTTCGGAGACCGGCGCGCAGACCATCGTCACCTACCTGCCCGCCGACTGCGCCCACGGGCAGAGCATGCCCAAGCCCGACACCAACACCAGGCGCTGCTACCCGGTGTACTGGTCGCCCAACGGGGAGAAGGAGCCCGTCCTCGACTGGTTCCAGAAGTACCCGGTCAGCGCCGTGTCCGTGACCGACCCCACCGGCGGCGGCCTCGCGGTGCAGCACTCCTACCAGTACGCCGCGAGCGGCGGTGCCTGGCACTACAACGAGGACCCGCTGACCCCCGCCAAGGAGCGGACCTGGTCGAACTGGCGCGGCTTCGAACGCGTCACACACCTCACCGGCGTGTCCACCGGGACGCAAAGCAAGTCCGTCACCGTCTACCTGCGCGGCATGAACGGCGACCGCGTCCTCGGCCCGGACGGCAGGACCCCCGACCCGACCGCACGCAAGACGGTCACCGTCACCGGCGTCAAGGCGCCTGCCATCACCGACTCCGGCCAGTACGCCGGATTCACCCGCGAGTCCGTCACCTACGACGGCGGCAGCGAGGTCGGCGGCTCGGTCAACGACCCCTGGTCCAAGCGCACCGCCACGCAACACAAGTCGTACGCGGACACCGAGGCCTACTACGTGCGCAGCGCGGCCACCCACGCACGCACCCGTATCACCAGCGGCAGTACCGCCCACGACCGCGTGCACACCGTCCGGACCACCTACGACGACTACGGTATGGCCGCCACCGTCGAGGACCTCGGCGACGACGGCGTCACCGGTGACGAGAAGTGCACCCGCACCTGGTACGCCCGCAACGACACGGCCGGCATCAACTCCCTGGTGTCCCGCAGCCGCACCGTGTCGCGGGCGTGCGCGACCAGCGACGCGGCCCTGGACCTGCCCGCTGACTCCGGCCGCCCCGGCGATGTCGTCTCCGACGAGGCCATCGTCTACGACAACCCCTCCGCCACCGCCTGGTCGTCGGACCAGCAGCCCACCAAGGGCCAGCAGACCTGGACCGGACGTGCCAAGGGCTACTCCGCCGCCGACGCGCCCCTGTGGCAGAAGCTGTTCACCTTCACTTTCGACTCCCTCGGGCGCGTCCTCACCGTTCTGGACACCGACGACCGGCTGGTGTCGAAGACGACCTACACCCCGTCGGCCTCCGGTCCGCTCACCTCGACCACCGTCGAGAACATCAAGCAGCACAGGACCACCACTCAGATCGACTTCGCCACCGGGTCGGCGACCAGGACGACCGACCCGAACGGCAAGGTCTCCGAGACCGAGTACGACAGCCTCGGGCGCGTCACCAAGGTGTGGCTGCCCAACCGCCTCAAGATCCTCGGCAAGACACCGAACTTCGTCTACGACTACCACGTCACCAGCTCCGCGATGTCCTGGGTGTCCACCGGCACTCTCAAGGGCGACGCGGCCGGCTACAACACCGGCTACGCCTTCTACGACGCGCAGCTGCGCCTCCGGCAGACGCAGTCCCCCTCGCCGGAAGGCGGCCGTCTGATCACGGTGAGCCAGTACGACACGCGGGGGATGGCCGTCAGCGAGCAGGCCGACATCTGGGACAGCACCGAGCCGCCCTCCCCGGCCCCGGTCGAGACCTCCGGCGGTCAGGCCCCCATCCAGACGGACACCGTCTACGACGGCGCGGGCCGGGCCGTGCAGGCCGTGACGAAGACCTACGGCACGACCCGCTGGACGACGACCACCACCTACACCGGTGACACGGTCACCACCAGCGCCCCCGACGGGGGTCAGGCCACCGCGATGGTGACCGACGCCCTCGGCCGGCTGACCGAGCGCCGCGAGTACGCCGGTCCCCAGCCGACCGGAACCCAGTACACCACCACGCGCCACACCTACCACCCGGCTGGCCAGCAGGACACCGTCACCGGCCCCGACCAGGCCAAGTGGTCCTACACATACGACCTCTTCGGCCGTCAGGTGTCCGCCACCGACCCTGACAAGGGCACCACCACCACGGCCTACAACAGCCTCGACCAGGTGATCAGCACCACGCCGAACGAGGACACCGCGCGGAAGCTGCTGTACGAGTACGACGAACTCGGCCGTACCACGGGCCTGTGGCAGACCAGCAAGACCGACGCCGACAAGCTCGCCGCCTGGACCTTCGACACGGTCGCCAAGGGGCAGCCGGCCCAGTCCGTCCGCTACGACGGCGGCGCCACCACGACCGGCAAGGCCTACACCAGCAAGGTCACCTCGTACGACGCCCTCTACAACGTCACCGGCAGCCAGCTCGTCCTGCCCGACAGCGACCCGCTGGTCGCCGCCGGGGTGGGACCGAAGCTGTCCTTCAGCTCCGGCTTCCGGCTGGACGGCACCGTGAGCCAGCACGGGTCGCCCGCGGTGGGCGGTCTGCCCTCCGAGGTCGTCTCCTACACGTACAACGCCACCGGACAGCAGCTCACCTCCACCGGCAAGAGCGCCTACCTCCAGGGTGCGGCGTTCTCCCCGCAGGGTGACCTGCGCCAGCTCAGGCTCGGCACGCGCGGCCCGTTCGGCGAGCAGGCCTACATCACCAACTCCTACGAGCCCGGCACTCGTCGGCTCACCGGCATCCAGGTCACCGACGACGTCCACGGCTACGCGCTGCAGGACCTCGCCTTCACCCGCGACGACGCGGGCAACGTCACCTCGGTCTTCGACGCGACGACCTTCGGCGGCACCGGCAAGGCGGACCACCAGTGCTTCACGTACGACGGTCAGCGCCGTCTGACCGAGGCATGGACCCCGAAGACCGCCGACTGCTCGGCCACCGGACGCACCGCCGCCAACATCGACGGCGTGGCCCCCTACTGGACCTCCTACACCTACAACCAGTCAGGCCAGCGCGCCACCGAGACCCAGCACGGCATCGGCAACCGCGCAGGCCAGAACACCGAACGGGCCTACGCCTACCCCGCCCCCGGCTCCGGCCGGCCGCACGCTCTGCAGAAGGTCACCACCACCGGCGACGGAACCCGCACGCAGTCCTTCAGCTACGACGACGCGGGCAACACCCGTCAGCGCACCACGTCCGTGGCACACCAGTACCTGCGCGCGGGCTGGAAGCTCACCTCGGGTGAGGAGGTGCGCAGCCAACTCGCCCGCATGGTCATGACCGCGGACGGCGATCTGGTCATCTACAACCGCGACACCGGCACGGTGCGCTGGCACTCGAACACCGCCGGCAACCCCGGAGCGTGGGCGACCATGCAGGACGACGGCGACTTCGTCGTCTACAGCGCCGACGACACCAAGCTGTGGTCCACCAGCACAGCGAAGGGGGCGGGCTCGGGCCACTTCGCCACCCTGCAGGACGGCGGCAGCTTCGCCGTCTACGACGCGGACTGGAAACTGCAGTGGAGCGCGGGCTCCTGGATCGGCGACCCGCCGGTCGCCTCCGCGACCACCACCCACACCTTCGACTTTGAAGGCCGGATCGCCACCACCGCCCACCCCGACGGGCAGAGCAGCTACCTGTACGACACCGAGGGCCAGCTCCTCATCCGTCGCGACACGGCCACCTCGGGTGACACGGACACCGTCCTCTACCTCGGTGACTCCGAAGTCCGCCTCACCACGCAAGGCACGGCCAAGACGGTCAGCGGCACCCGCTACTACACCGCCAACGGCCAGACCATCGCCGTACGCACCGCCACGGCGGGCACCGCGGAGACGAAGCTCAGCTTCCTCGCCTCCGACCACCACGGCACCGGCAGTCTCGCCCTTGAATCCGGCACGTTCGCCCCCACGAAGCGCTACACCACGCCCTTCGGCGCCCCCCGCGGCACCAAGCCCGCCAACTGGCCCGACGACAAGGCGTTCCTCGGCAAGCCCGCGGACGAGACTTCCGGCCTCACTCACATCGGCGCCCGCGAATACGACCCGACCACCGGCCAGTTCCTCAGCGTCGACCCCCTCCTGGAGCTCGACAAGCACCAGACCCTGAACGGCTACAGCTACGCCACCCAGAACCCCGTCACCTACTCCGACCCCACCGGCATGGGCCTGGCCTGCGGCGGCGCCGGCGACGGCACACCCTGCCCGACCCGCCCCGACGGCAGGGCGGGCAACGGCCGACCTCACGAGGGCTGCGCGCCGCACTGTGTCTCGCTACCCACCGTGAAGGGCACGGCGAGCGCCGGTAGTTCGGGCAAGGTCGAAGAAGCCTGCTCCCAGAAGTACGGAACCGGGACCTGTGAGTACGACAGCGGGCCCTCGGATTCGGACTCGTACGTGGGCAACTACGCCGCCAGCCTGTTGATGGATCAGGACTTCTGGTCCGGACTCGCAGAAGTGTTCGGCGGAGGCGTGGTGGGGGGGACGAGCCTCTTCGTCGGCATCGGGGGAATCGCTGAATGCGCCGTCGGCGTGCTGTGCGTCGCAGGAGCGGGCCAGATAGCCATCGGTGCAGCAGGCACCGTGGTCGGCTACAACCTTTCCCAATCCGGAGCGGACAAGCTGGGCCAGGCATTTCGTGAGGCTTCGGGCCAAGCAGGAGGAACTCCGAAGCCCAAACCAGGTGGCCTGCCCGCGTCGGGAAGGATGAATCCTGGGAGGATCAGATACACTCAGGACAGCATTAAGCGCTCTTATAAGGACGGCAAGTCACTCGATGACACAGTCGCTCAGTTGCGGAGCGGGGAAGTTGAGGCCGGTGACATACCCCCGATTAGAGTTTTTGAGCGTGATGGCAAGATTTACTCTCTCGATAATAGGCGCCTTTACGCGTTCAAGCAGGCAGAAGTGCCTGTCCGGTTTGTCAAGGCTACCCCCCGTCAGGTTGAGCAAGAGTCGTGGAAGTTTACGACGCTGAATGACGGAACTTCAATTCGAGTGAGGTGAATGATGGATTTCTGGGAAGAGGCGCATGCGGTTGATGGTAAGGAGAGTCTCTCACTCTTCCTGGCAGCCGCTGCCCGGAATTTTGAGGAATGCCCAGAAGCCTGGGAGAACGGAGATATTGCGAGTCTCCTGGAGGCGATGTCTGCCTGGGTTTTGGACTCTGACGGATTCTTTCGGGGGATGGGGAAAGAGTTGCCTTCTGCGGAATGCTGGTCCATGGTTGCCATGGTGATGGCGGCTGGACGAGTGTATGAATGAGATGACTGCTCACCGTGGTGATCACGTATCCCTTCAAGGCTGGATGAATTGGACGTCGTGGAACTCGCCGAACTGAGCGATGTCTCATTCCCAGACATGCGCAGAAACGTCGTGTCTGCGGTCCGGGCCCGCGCGGATTCGACGTATCAGCGTCGAGTGTGGATCGAGCATGATTACCTCACTGGCGGTTATCGCGACGACCTCGCGGTGAACGTGCACATCCTCTTCGATGACACGCTGGTGTTTGAAGATCCGGCGGCAACTCTCGGTATGGTCCTGAAGTCCAGGGAAAAAGTGGAAGTCATGGCTGTGCTCGCCGACGCCTTTGATGGGCTATTCGAGTCGAGGCTGTGAAAGGGTCGACCAGGAGTATATGGCGCCGTCCTTGTGGAGCGGTGCGGTTCGCGCGACAGGAGCGGCATAGAGCCTGCTGGTTCGGCAACTGTATTTATCGCTGAGGTATTCTCACCCGTGATCCCTTCCCGATTCCGTCGAGAGTGAGGGCGGTGCGGGCGATGCTTCCGATCGGCTGGCGCTGAGCATGACGTGTTGCGGAGTGCGCTGGCCGCCTCGTGCGGGTGGCTGTGGCACGAGGCGGCCTTCGTCCGGCTACGGCAGCAGGTCTGCGGCCTTGCGTTCCTCCGCGGTCAGGGGCGGGCCGGGCAGGGGCGGTTTCAGGGGCCCCGCCACCGCTGCCAGGAGGACGGCGGGGGTGAGGAGGACCTCGGGGCCCTTCTCCAGGGAGGTGACGTCGGTGACGCGGCGGGCTATGCGGCCGTTGCCGGTAGCCGTGTGCATCAGGCGGTCGACGTAGGCGGAGACCAGGCGTTCGCGGAGGGTCGGGCCGTGCTCCGTGGCGCCGGGGTAGAAGACGTCCTGGGTGACGGCCAGGTCCCAGGCGGCGCCCACCGGGCGGGCCAGCGCCCGCTGCACGCGGCGGGCCAGGCCGGGGGTGCCCCAGCCGCGGCGGCGCACCTCGTCGCGCAGGATCAGGGCGCACTGGGCGGCGACCGACAGCCCGTGGCCGTAGACCGGGTTGAACGCGGCCAGCGCGTCGCCGAGGACGACGAAGTGGTCGGGCCAGCTCCGGGTCCGCTCGTAGAAGTGGCGGCGGTTGACGGTGCTGCGGGTGCAGGACACCCCGGTCAGCGGCTCGGCGCGGTCGATCAGGTCGGCGATCAGCGGGTGCCGCAGCTCCTCGCGGGCGAAGCGGACGAAGTCCTCGGCGTCACAGCCGGGTTCGCCGCCGCGCGTGCCGTTGAGGGTGACGATCCAGCGGCCCTCCTCGACCGGCAGCAGGAACCCCGCCCGGCCGGGCCCGCCCGCGCGCGGGTCGGGCTGCACGTTGACCACCGGGAAGTGGCCGCGCGCCCCCTCGGGCGCCAGGTAGAGGCGGCTCGCGTAGGCCAGGCCGGAGTCGACCTCGCGGCGCCGCGGCTCGGGCAGCCCGAGCTCCGCCAGCCACCGGGACGCGCCGGAACCGCGGCCGGTCGCGTCGACCACCAGCCCGGCCTCCAGGGTGCGTTCGGAGCCGTCCTCGGTGCGGATGCGGACACCGGTCACCGCGTCGGCCGTTCCGGTCAGGCCCAGCGCCTGCGCCCGCTCGACGACCTCGATCCGCTCGTCGGCGAGGACCTCGGCGCGGACCGTCGCGTCCAGCAGGTCCCGCCCCGCCAGGATCACGTGGTGCGACTCCGGCCAGCGCCGGAACCAGCCCTGCGCCGACAGGGCGACCATGTCGGTCGTCACCGGCATCCGGCGGCCGCCCGCGGCCCGCAGCGCCTCGCCGATGCCCGGCAGCAGCTCCTCCATGGCGCGCACCCCGCCGGACCACAGGAAGTGCGCGTGCCGGGCCTGCGGCAGCCCCTTGCGGGGGGCGGGACCGTCGGGCAGGACGTCGCGTTCGACGATCACGACCCGTGCCGCGGACCCGGCCAGGGCGCGGGCCGCGAGCATGCCGGAGTGGGAGCCTCCGAGGACCACGGCCGTTCTGCCGTCGGAGGGGGGACGTTCGGTCATGCACGTGCGCTTTCTGCCGGGGCGGCGGCCCGGACCCGGACCGCCTCGATGTCTTCGGTGCGGCGCAGGGCGAGCGACACGGCCAGGATCTCCCGCATCAGGTACGCGGTGTCCGCCGGGTCGTCGCCCTCGCGCTCGGGGTGGCGCCGCCGGGTCTCGACGGCGTCCAGCAGGGTGACGCAGGCCGCCAGGGCGGCGGCCCGCCCGGGGGCGGACCCGAGGGCGAGCGCTGCCTCGTGGGCGCGGGCCCGCAGGCCGTCGTCCAGGTACCGGGACAGCTGGAGCAGCGCGTCCCGGATGAACGTCTCGCGGCGGATCAGCCGCAACTCGGCGGTGGCGCGCGGGTCGAACGGCTCGCGGCCCCCCGACACCGTACGCGCCAGCAGGTACAGCGGCCGCAGCCGGCGGCGCTCGGCCCGCATCCGGACGTGCTCGTGCAGGTACTGGCCCGCGTGCGGCACGATGAAGCCCACCGCCACCAGGGTCGCCGACAGACACGCCGCCACCGGTGCCACGTACGTGCTCAGCCAGTCCAGGTCGTTGCCCGTCCAGCGGGCCGCGACCGCGGACAGCTTCGACGCGTCGAACAGCAGGTTCGTGGTGTAGCCGACGCCCAGGAGGCGCAGGCCCCCGCGCAGCCACGCGTCGAGGCCGTCGGTGCGGATCCAGTTCCAGATCAGCCGGGCCGTGACCGCGCACGCCACGGTGTGCGCGAGCAGGTACAGCACGATCTGCTCCCGCATGAACGGCGTGTTGGCGTAGTACGTGTCCAGGTCACGCGTCCGCTCCACGGGCACGTCGGCGAACGCGAACAGCACCCACAGCGCCACCACCACGCCCGCGTACAGGGCGACCACCCTGCGGGTCGCCCGGCGGGTGGCGTCGGAGCGGTCCGCCCCGTTGCGCCAGGCCACGACCAGCAGCAGCCACGACGCGCACAGCGCGGTCAGCAGCGAATACACCCACGGCGCCGCGATGTTGGGCACCCCGGTGACCCGGTTGGTCCAGGCGATGGTGGAGGGCGCCGCGAACACGAACACCGCGCAGCCGAACAGCAGCAGCCCGCCGACCGCCCGCAGCAGCGGGTCCCGCCACATCTTGACGATGCTGGGCAGCTTGATCGCCAGCGCGGTGGCCAGCAGTGCGGTCGGCAGCCAGATGGCCAGGTTGAGGTCGGTGAGCACCCGCGGCACGGCCAGCGCCAGCGGCACCGTGTGAGGTCCGCTCATCGCGCCGGACCCCCGTGTCCGCGCTCCGTACCGGTGGTGCTCCCGCCCTGGTCCGGGTGCGGGACCGGAGGCGGGCCCGAGGACGGGCCGGGCTGCCGGTCCGGGTACGGGCCCGAGCACGCCTCCGGGTGCCGGTGGGCGTACGGAGCCGGGTGCGGGGCCGCCGGATGCGGCTCCGGCCGCGGGGGCCCCGGCGTACCGCGGTCCGCGGGCGCCGGGCCCGGCTGGTCCGGGTGCCGTGCCGTGCGGTGCCGCGGGGACCGCCGGCCCCGGTAGCCCATGGACCGCTGCACCGGGTCCAGCGGGGTCCGCGGGCGCGGGCCCTCGGCCGCCAGCAGGGGGCGGAACGCGGCGGCGAGGCGGTGCCCGAAGTCGTCGGCCTGGGCCTCGTCGGCCTGCCGGGAGCCGTTGCGGGCGGCGACCGCCAGCGCGGACCCGCCCCAGCCGGCCAGCGCGCGCGCCGCGGCCGCCGCACCGACCCCGTGGTGGTGGCGGTGCCCGGCGTGCAGGTGCCACAGCTCGTGCCCGAGGATGACCAGTTGCTGGGACGCCTCCGCCCGCTCCTCGACGATCACCAGGTCGAAGTCGTGGAACTCCACGCACAGCCCGGTCACCTCGATCTCGTCGGGGAACCGTTCGAACCGCAGCTCCACGCGCCGCCCGCCGCGCCGCGCGCCCATCTCCTCGCACAGGGCCCGGCACAGCTCGCGCACGTCGGCCGGCCGCTCGGGTCTGCCGCCGAGCGCGGCGCCGAGGTCGCGGGCCAGTGCGCGCATCGCGGAGGACGATCTCGGCCGCCACAGCGCCGCTGCCCACCGGGCCGCCTTTCCGCGCGCCCCCGCGCTGTCCATCACGCCCCCTTCCCCCGCCGTACGGCGGGCTGTTCGAGACTACGTGGCCGGGACGGTCCGCGTCACTCGATCCGGGGGCCGTTGTCGAACGAAGAACGATCGTTTCTGCGCGGACCCGTGCGTCCTGCGCACGAGATGCCGCTCCGCGGCGTGGCACGGCTCCGGCGCGGGCGGCCGGGGCAGGCCCGCGCGCCGTGGGTGAGGGCAGCTCAGCGCGCCGGGGGTGGGGGCGGGTCCGCGCGCCGTGGGTGGGCGGCTCACCGGGGCGTCCGGGCAGCGGGCCCGCCCCGCCCGGTGGGCTTCGGGGCATCGCCCCCGCTCCGCAGACCGCGGCCGCCGCCGACTCGGGGCAGCGCCGGGCCCGGGAGCGACGCCGCCCCCGGGGAGCAGCACCCCGTCACCGGGACCCCGTCGCCCGGAGGGGCGGCCGCCGCCCCTGGGCCGCCTCACATCCCGGGTGAGTCCACCGGTTCCACCGGCACCCCGCCCGCCGCCGCGCCCTGGAGCGCCAGCCGTACCTCGCCCGGCCCGGAGGCCGTCGTGCCGTCGGACAGCACGGCGAGGGCGAGGGTGTTGGCGCCACGGGTGCGGAGGATGCCGTTGGGCAGGGCGAAGGTGTGCTGCGGGCCGACGTCGTTGATGTACTGGCCCAGGTTCCAGCCGTTGAGGAAGATCTGGGCGCGGTAGGCGAGCGCCGGGTCGTCGTCGAGGACGAGGCCGATCGAGGCGTCGGTGCCGGGGTCGACGTCCAGCCGGAACGACCGCCGGTACCAGGTGACGCCCTGCCGCCGGGCCGCGCCCGGCATCTGCACGGACGTCCAGTCCCCGTCGGGATGGCCGGGCAGGTGCCAGCCCCGCCGCTCGCCGTACAGGCCGCCGTTGTTCTGCGGCCCGCGCACCGGGTCGTGGGCCGCCTCGCCCTGCAGCCGCCAGCCGATCCGCGGTGTCGCTCCGGCGAAGGCCACGCCGGTCAGGCCGCGGGCCACCTTGTGGGTGTCCTCGGACCTGCCGTCCATGTCGTGCTGCATCCGCCGCACCAGCACCGCCAGCACATGCTCGCCGGGCCCGCGCAGCCGCTCGGGCACCGCGAGCCGGGCCGTGGCCTGCCAGCTCCCCTTGCGTGCGGTGGCGGCCTCCGGCACGGGCATCCGGTGGTGCCCCAGCGGCTCCCCGTCCAGCCAGGCCATCAGCAGGCCCTGGGTGCCGGTGCTGTAGCCGAGGGACAGGGTGCCGGAGCCGGCGCCCCCGGTGAAGCGGCCCCGGTACCAGACGTCGCCGTAGTGGAAGCCGTAGTCGTCGGCGAACAGCACGGGTTGCCCGTCGGGCACGGGGGTGGTGCTGCGGGAGGCGGTGAGGTCGGCGCGGCGCCAGGCGGAGTCGTCGAAGCCGGGCGCCGACTCCGGGTTCTCGTGCCGCTGCCGCCAGCCCCCGCGCAGGGAGGGCAGCGGGACGGCGCCGACCCCGGGCAGCGGGGCGGCGGAGCGCAGGCTGCCGGAGGCGGTGGCGGCGGTGCGCACGGCGCGCCCGTTCCAGGTGACCTCCCGGATGCCGCGCGGCGCCCACACCTCCAGGGCGGCCTCCTCGACCGTGTCCCCGGTCAGGTGCAGCGTGTCCCCGGCGGCCTCGGCCGTGCGCAGCAGGGCGGGGCCGTGCACGAGGACCGACCCGGAGGGTGTCTCGTACGGCCACAGCCGGAGCGAGGTGTCGTCGTCGGCGAGCAGCAGCAGTACGGGGGCGGGGGCCCGGCCGCCGCTGATCAGCAGGCGCGTGAGGCCGCCGAGTTCGGCGTCGACGCGCAGGACGCCCTGCCCGTGGGAGTGGGTCGCCCGCCCCTCCAGCAGCCGCACCTCCGGCTCGTCCGCCCACTCCAGCGCGGTTCGGGTGGACTCCCCCGGGCGACCGGTCAGGACGACGACGTCCTGGCGCCCGGTGGTGAGGCCCAGCATGGGCTGCGCGGAGGAGTACCTCAGCGTGGTCCGCCCCAGCCGCAGCCCGGCGGCCAGCAGCCGCGCGTCCCGCCCGGGCACGGTGACCGGCAGGTCGACGCCGCCGGCCGGGAGGGTGGTGGCGACCGTGCCGGTGCTGTCGTTGCGCAGGACGTACACGTGCGTGTCGCCGCCGTCCCGCCGGCCGTCGTCGCCGGCGGCGGTGAGGTCGCCGGCGGCGGTGAGGTGGTACACCTTGACCCGCCCGTCCGCCGCCGTGACGTCCGCGGCCCGGTCGAGCCGGGAGAGTTCCGGGACGCGCTGCAGCAGATGGCCGAGCTGGTGCATGGGCACCAGCTTGGCGGTGGGCCGGCGGGCCTCGTCGATCGCGGCGCCGTAGTCGTACGACGTGTAGACGGCGGGCGCGGGCAGCCAGCCCCAGCTGGTGCCGCCGAAGGTCATGTAGACGTTGTGCAGGGTGATGCCGTTGGCGAGGTTGGTGAGGTAGAAGCGCCGCTCGTACGCGGCGTCGCAGTTGCGGCGCGCCTGCTCGTACCCCTTGCCCTGGAACCACACCCCGCCCCACGGGTCGAACCAGCCGCCGCCGAACTCCGGTACGAAGCCGGGGGTGTCCGGGCTGGCGGTGGCACCCCCGCGGGCGCCTCCGATGCCGAAGTGGCCCCAGTCGGGCGGGGTCTTGGACGGGCTGGGATACCCGTCGAAGCCGTACAGCCAACGCCCCTTCTCCACACCGGTGTCGAACGAGCCGGGCACCCAGTGGCCGTTGCGGCCCTTGTCGTTGTGGAACAGCGGCACGTCGACGCCGTCGGCACGGACCTTGGCGTACAGGTGGGCCATGTAGTCGCGGCCGGCGGGCTCGTCGACGAAGGAGTCGTACTCGTTCTCGATCTGGTAGAGCAGCACGGTGCCGGTGCCCTGTGTGTACAGGTGGCGGGCGACGACACGGTTCACCGCCGTGAACCACTCGTCGACGTGGCCGAGGTAGACCGGGTCGGCGGTGCGGGCCCGGCCGGCGGTCGCGGTGAGCCAGCCGGGGAAGCCGCCGGCGTCGACCTCGGCGTTGATGTACGGGCCCGGCCGCATGATCACGAACAGCCCGCACTCGGCGGCCGTGCGCAGGAACAGGCCGAGGTCCCGGACGCCGGTGAAGTCGTAGCGGCCGGGGGCGGCGGAGTGGACGTTCCAGGCGACGTACACGCTCACCGCGTTGTGGCCGTAGGCGCGCATCTTCTGCAGCACGTCCCGCCACAGGGACGGGCTGGGCAGCCGGAAGGGGTGCATCTCGCCGGACCAGACGAACAGGCGCTCGCCGTCGACTAGGAGGGAGTGGCGGTCGAAGCCGACGGTGTGGCGGAGGCCGTCGGCGGCGGGCGGTTCGGCGCGGACGGCGCGGCGCCCGGCGTCCGGGCCGGCGGCCTCGGGCGGTCCCGCGGGCCGGTCCGCGGTGTGCGCGGCCGCCGGTGTCCCGTCCCAGGCGAGGTTCAGGGCGGCGGCGCCGGCGAGGGTGTGGAAGGTGCGTCTGCTCAGCTCCATGGGAGCCTCCCTGACGGTCCGTGAGGGGCGCGTGAGCGGTCATTGTGTCCAGGCGGCAGCCGCCCGGCGGCCGCCCGCCCGGCTCGCCACGGAGGATTACCCGGTACGGGGGTCGGCGCGGCCGGTATCCGGGCGAACGGCCTACGCAGGAGGGGCCGGGCAGCGGGAGCGGGCGGCAGAAGGGGCGCGGGCGGCGGGTGCTGGGGAAGGGGGCGCCGGCCGAGCGGGCCCCGGGGCGGGCGGGCCTCGGGCGGGGAGGCGGCGCGAAAAGCCGAGGACGGGGCCGGGCCCGCGCCGTAGGGTCGGCGGCTGTGAACAGGCGCAGAAGCAAGAAGCTGGCCCGCCGGCTGGTGACGGCCGTGCTGCTGGAGGACCTCGACGGGGTGCGGGCGGCGCTGCGGGCCGGGGCCGATCCACAGGCGGCCGACCCGGACGGGACGACCCCGCTCTACCAGGCGTCGGTCAACGGCAGCGCCGGCCTGGTGCGGCTGCTGCTGGCCGCGGGCGCCGGCCCCGACACCGAGAGCGGGCACGGCAGCGAGGGCACCCCCCTGTGCGGGGCCGCCTGCTGGGGCCACACCGACGCGGTGCGGGCGCTGCTGGAGGGGGGTGCCGACCCGCTGCTGCGGGAGGACGCCGGGACCGGGTACACCCCGCTGGAGTGGGCGCGACGGGGATCCCACCCGGAGACGGAGGCGCTGCTCACGGCGGCGGCCGCGGCACGGTCCGGTCCGTAGCGCGGAGGGACCTGCCCGGCCGGCCGGCATCCGCCGCGACCGGCCGGCCCGGCGGAGGGGAACCGGCCCGGGCCGGGCCGTTGAGGGGCGTACGGTGCTGCCGCCGACGGCGTGCGTACGGCGGTGGGGCGGGCCGCGGCCGGGTGCCGCGGCCCGCCGGGGGACGGGGTGCGGCGGTTGAGGGAGGCGCGGGGGGAGGCGCGCGGGGAGCGGTGCGCGGGTGGAGGGCCGCGGGGCGGTTCGACGGGGGCCGTCCCGCCGACGGGGGACTTCGGCGGGGCCGTCCCGCGGGTCCGGGCGCTATCCGGCCGCCGCGGGCCAGCTGGGGTAGGCGTCCGGTCCGCCCGTGTGCGGCCAGCCGGTCGCGGGGGCGGGCGTGAGGCCGTTCGTGCCTCTGACCTCGGCGGCGGTCAGTCCGCCCTGTGCGGGAACGCCCGGCGGGGTGAGCCCGGCCGCGGGCACCGGCTGGGGGGCGGGCACCGGCCCCGGGGCCGGATCCGGCCGGGGGACCGGCACGGGGCCGAGCGCCGGGACCGGCTGGGGGAGGACCGGCTCCGGCTGCACGAACGGGCCGGCCTGCGGCAGGGCGGCGGAGACGGGCGGGGCCGGATGCGCGGGCGCGGCGAGCTGCGCGGGCGGGCCGAGTTGCGCGGGCGCGGCGAGCTGCGGCGCCGGGGTGAGCTGTTGGGGCGCCGCGAGGGCGCCGACGGGCTGCGGGGAGGCCGGCGCGGCCGCCGGCTGCGGCGCAGCGGGCACGGCCACCGGCTGTGGCGCAGCGGGCACGGCCGCCGGCTGTGGAGGCGCGCCCGCCCCGACGGGCTGCGGGGGCGCCGCGGCGGGCTCCGGCGGGAGGGACTGGGGCGGGGCGGCCCGCAGCCCGGCTCCGTTGGTGGCGCTGACCAGCCGGTCCACGGCCGCCGTCCCCGAGCTGTAGCTGGTCCCGTTGCCCGGCTCGGGGACGGCGGCCGCTCCCCTCCTGGTCCCGTAGAGCACCTGTTCCAGGCCGGACACCAGGCGACGCACGTCGACCTGGGGGCGCACCACGAGACGCAGGAAGCGGCTGGAGGAGCCGATCTTGTTGCCGCACTCGCGGACCAGGAGCCGGTGCTCGGTGAGCAGCCGGTCGCGGACCACGGTTCCCTCGGCTCCGACGGGCAGGCGCACGAAGAGGAAGTTGCCCTGGGAGGGATAGACGGTGAGGCCCGGCAGCGCGGACAGGGCGCCGGACATCTCCATCCGGTCGCGGCGGACCTGCTGGAGGCTCTGCGCGTACTCCGCGCCGTGCTCCCGCAGCATGAACACCACGTGCTCGGCGAAGGAGTTGAGGTTCCACTTCGGCAGCATGGAACGGACCCGGCCGGCCAGCGCGGGGTTGGCGACGAGGTAGCCGAAGCGGATGCCGTGCAGGCCGAAGTTCTTGCCGAGGCTGCGCAGCACGATCACGTTGGGCCGCAGCATGGCCTCCTGCACCACCGACGGGTCGGCCTCGGCGTCGGCGAACTCCAGGAAGCTCTCGTCCACCACGACGAGGTCGAGATCGGCCATGGCGTCCATGAACTGCACGACCAGGTGCCGGGGCAGGAACCCGCCGTCGGGGTTGTTGGGGTTGCACAGCACCGCGACGCGGGTGCCGCGGGCCCGCAGGAACGCGGCGTACTGGGCGAGGTCGAGGGCGAAGCCGCCGGACTCCTGGAGCGGGAACATGTCCACCCGCTTGCCGGTCTCCATCGGCTGGTCGGTCCAGCGGCCGAAGGTGGGGACGGGGATGCCGAGGGACTCCCGGACGAGCAGGTGGTCGATCCAGGTGATCAGCTCCGTGGAGCCGTTGCCCATCGCCACGCACTGCGGGGGAAGGCCGAGCAGGGCGCACAGTTCGGCGGTGATGGTGTCGGCGCCGCTCGGGTAGTAGGTGATGATGTCCCGCAGCCGGGCCGCCATCTCCTCGAACATCGCCGGGGTGGGGAAGTAGGGGTTGCACGGGATGCAGAAGTCCACCGGACCGGACTCGTCACCGCCCTCGCGGGTCAGCGCCGCCATCGACGGGCTGTGCGCCGCCGTGCCGCGGAACAGCGAGGTGACGTTGCCGGTCAAGGGAACCTCCGTCGGTGGACGGCCCGCGCGGGGGAGCGCGGGCCGCCTCTCCATACGGAGACGGCAGCGGTGATGTTCACCTCGCGGGGAACGTGAGCCGGGCCACGCGGCACGCCGCGAGGCACCCCGCGAGGCACTCCGGGCGGCACGCCGCGCGGCACTCCGGGCGGCCGCCGGGCGGGCTCCCTACTCCGGTGCGTCGAGCATCCGCCGCAGCAGCCCGCGCAGGGCGATGCGCTCCTCCACGGACAGTCCGGCCAGGGGCTCCCTCGCGAAGCGCAGCGAGTCGCGCAGGCTGCGGGCCACCTGCCGGCCCTCGGCGGTGACGACGGCGACCTTGACCCGCCGGTCCGCCGGGTCGGGCCGACGCTCCACGAGGCCGCGGGCCGCCAGCCGGTCCACGATGCCGGTGACGTTCGACGGCTCGCACTTCAGCCGCTGCGCCAGCTTCCGCATCGGCAGGGCCTCCAGCGCGAGCAGTCCGAGCAGCCTGGCCTGCGCCCCGGTCAGCGCGTGCCCGGCGGCGGCCTGCTCGTACTCCTCGTGGTAGCGGGCGACGACCGAGCCGATGAGGTCGACGACCTCCAGGGTCAGCTCGTCGGGGCGGGGCTGTGGGGGATGGGCCATGCCTCCACCTTACCCGCATTACTTGACAACATGAAATATTCACCTGCATGGTTGTTTCAGTTACTGAAGTACTCCGCCGAGGCGATCCCGAAAGGCACCCCCCGTGATCAACCGTGAATGGCACCTGCTCAGCCGTCCCGTCGGCTGGCCCAAGCCCGAGGACTTCGCGCTGGTGGAGACCGAGGTCCCGACGCCGGCCGAGGGTCAGATCCTGGTCCGCAACGCGTACCTGTCCGTCGACCCGTACATGCGCGGCCGGATGAGCGCCGCCAAGTCCTACGTCGCCCCCTACGAGCTGGGGCGGGTCATGGAGGGAGGCGCGGTCGGCGAGGTCGTCGCCTCGAACGCGGAGGGCGTCGCGGTCGGCGACCATGTGCTGCACTTCCTCGGCTGGCGCGAGTACGCCGTCCTGGACGCCGGGCAGGCCGTGAAGGTCGACCCCGCGGCCGCGCCGCTGTCGACGTACCTCGGCGTCCTCGGCATGCCCGGCCTGACCGCCTACGCGGGACTGCTGCGCACGGCCGCGCTCAAGGAGGGCGACTCGGTGTTCGTCTCCGGCGCCGCGGGGGCCGTCGGCAGCCAGGTCGGGCAGATCGCGAAGCTGAAGGGCGCCTCGCGGGTGATCGGCTCGGCCGGGTCGGACGAGAAGGTCAAGCTGCTGGTCGAGGAGTACGGCTTCGACGCCGCCTTCAACTACAAGAACGGCCGCGTCGCCGACCAGCTGCGCGAGGCCGCCCCGGACGGTGTCGACGTGTACTTCGACAACGTCGGCGGCGACCACCTGGAGGCCGCGATCGGCTCCCTGAACCAGGGCGGCCGCATCGCGGTGTGCGGCATGATCTCGGTCTACAACGACACCGAGCCCGCCCCCGGCCCGCGCAACCTCGCCCGGCTGATCCAGACCCGCGGCCGTATGGAGGGCCTCCTGGTCAGCGACCACTACGACCTCCAGCCCCAGTTCGTCCAGGAGGTCGGCCCCTGGGTCGCCTCGGGCGCGCTGAAGTACCGCGAGACCGTCACCCAGGGCATCGAGAGCAACCTGGAGGCGTTCCTGGGCGTGCTGCGGGGCGACAACACCGGAAAGATGATCGTCAAGCTCTGAGCGCCTCTTTGGCCAGGTCACCCGGCCAGGTCACCCGGCCAGGTCGCCCGGCCAGGTCGCCCGGCCAGGTCGCCCGGCCAGGTCGCCCGGCCGGGTCGCCCGGTCCGCGTGACCCTGCGTCGCCCGGCCGGGGCGGCCGGGGCGGCGGGGGCCGCGGGTCGGCGGGCCGAGGCGGCCGGTCCTGCACGTCGGGCCGCATCGCGCCGCTCGCCGCACCGCCCGCCGCGCCTCATCGCCCTCCGGCCCCGCCGGCCCGCCCGGTGGGGCGGGCGGAGCGGCCCAGGCTCTGGTGAAGAGTTTCCGTCATGCGGTAACTTCTTTCCGAAACCGCCGTCGATCGTGGGCGCGAGTCACGGCGGACGAGGAGGAAGACCACCGCATGCCCATTCAGCAGTCCGACGTCCTGTACACGGCCGTCGCCACCGCCGAGAACGGCCGCGACGGCCGTGTCGCCACCGACGACGGCCGGCTCGACGTCGTCGTCAACCCGCCCGTCGCGCTCGGCGGCAGTGGCAGCGGCACCAACCCGGAGCAGCTGTTCGCCGCCGGCTACAGCGCCTGCTTCCAGGGCGCACTCGGCGTGGCCGCCCGCGAGGAGGGCGCCGACGTCTCCGGCTCGACCGTCACCGCGAAGGTCGGCATCGGCAAGAACGGGGACGGCTTCGGCCTCGTCGTCGAGATCTCGGCCGAGATCCCCGGGGCCGACCCCGAGACGGCCGCGTCCCTGATCAAGAAGGCTCACGAGATCTGCCCGTACTCGAAGGCGACGCGCGGGAACATCACCGTGACGCTGGCCTGACGCCGGTCGTTGCGTACGACGGGGGCCGCACCCTTGGACGTGGGGTGCGGCCCCCGTCCGTGCCCGGACCCGTCACGTCCGGGCACCCGGCTCCGTCTCCGTGCCGAAGCGCTGCCGGTAGGCCGAGGGGGTCAGCCCGGTCTCACGGCGCAGCAGCGTGCGGAGGTTGGCCGGGGTGCCGAGCCCGCTGTGGCGGGCGACGGCGTCGATGCGGGTGTCCCCGCGTTCGAGCAGCCGGCGGGCGAGGGTGACGCGTTCCGCCGTCAGCCAGGCCAGTGGTGTGGTGCCGAGCTGGGCGCGGAAGCGGCGGTGCAGGGTGGTGGTGCTGACGGCCGCCTCGGTCGCGAGGTCCGCCACGGTGAGGGGGGTGCCGAGCCGTTCCTGGGCCCAGGCGAGCAGCGGGGCCAGCGACTCGTCGGGCAGATCGGGCATGGGGCGTTCGATGAACTGCTTCTGCCCGCCGTCGCGGTGGGCGGGGAAGACGAGCCGGCGGCTGATGGTGTTGGCGGTCTCCGCACCGTGGTCCCGGCGGATGATGTGCAGACCGAGGTCCAGTGCCGCGGCGCTGCCCGCCGAGGTGAGGATGTCGCCGTCGTCGACGAAGAGGACGTCGGGCTCGACGCGGACCGCGGGGTGGCGGGAGCGCAGCAGGTCCGCACTCTGCCAGTGGGTGGTGGCCCGGCGCCCGTCGAGCACGCCGGCCTGGGCCAGCGCGAACACCCCGGTGCAGAAGGAGACCAGGCGCGCCCCCCGGGCGTGGGCGCGGCGTAGGGCGTCCAGCAGGTCGGGGTGGCGGGGCCGGCCGGCCTCGGGCCGGCTCGGGACGACCAGGGTGTCGGCGGACTCGGCCGCTTCCAGGCCCGCCGTTCCGGAGAGGGTGAAGAAGCGGTCGCGCATCACGGTGCGGTCGTGAGGCGTGCAGAGGGTGAAGTCGTACAGATCGCGGCCCAGTTCGGGTCGGGGCAGGCCGAAGAGCTCGGTGGCGCAGCCGAGTTCGAAGGGGTTGGTGTTCTCGTCCACGAGGACGGCCACCCGGTGCGGCCGGAGTCCTGAGGGGGCGTGGAAGGATTCTTGCGGCATGCGCCTGTTGTAGCACTCGCGCTCCGCCGTGCCGCCGGGGAGGAAGAGGCCTGGTGAGCGGCGGGGCGCCGGGTGCCCTTTCTGCGGGCGTCCGGGCCGCCGTCGTGTCCGTCCGTCCGGCCGGTCGTGCGCCTGCGCGTGCGCCGAGGGCGTCCCGCCGGACCCGCGAAGTCGGCCGGTAGAGTGCGGGACATGCGCGATCTGGGGGCCGGTTTCGGTTATCTCGTCAAGGGCCAGCGCTGGGTGGCCCAGCACGGCAGGCGGTACGGCTTCGGCCTGCTGCCGGGACTGATCACCCTCGTGCTGTACGTCGCCGCGCTGGTCGCCCTCGCCGTGTGGGGCGCTGACGCCGTGGCGTGGGCGACGCCGTTCGCCGACGACTGGTCGAGCCCCTGGAACGGCCTGTTCCGCGGCTTCCTCACCGTCGTGCTGTTCGCGCTGGGCCTGCTGCTGGCCGTACTGACCTTCACCGCCGTGACGCTGCTCGTCGGACAGCCCTTCTACGACAGCCTGTCGGAGGCGGTCGACCGGGACGTGTCCCCCGACGGCACCGCACCCGAGTCGGGGCTGCCGCTGATCCGGGACCTGTGGATCTCGGCCCGGGACAGCCTGCGGATCCTGCTGCGCGCCTCCTGCTGGGGCGTGCTGCTGTTCGCACTGGGCTTCGTGCCTGTCGCCGGACAGACCGTCGTCCCCGCGGTCGGCTTCCTCGTCACCGGCTTCTTCCTCACCGAGGAGCTGACCGCCGTCGCGCTCCAGCGCCGGGGCGTCGAACTGCGCGAACGGCTCCGCCTGCTCCGCACCCGCAGAACACTGGCCTGGGGCTTCGGCACGCCTCTGGGTCTGGCCTTCCTCGTCCCCTTCGTCGCGGTCTTCCTGATGCCCGGCGCGGTCGCCGGCGCCACCCTCATGGCCCGCGACCTCCTCGGCGAGCCCACCCCCACCGACCCGGCCGCCGACCCGGCCGCCGACCCGGCCGCCGACCCGGCCGCCGACACGCCCCCTGTCCCCCACGGCACCGACTACGACGCGCCCCCGTCTGCGGCCACGAACGACACCCCCGCCCGGGCCCCTCACGGCCGGAGTTGACCGTCGGCGCGGCTTCCGTCGTATCGGCCGTCGGCGCCACCTCCCGGATCACCGTGGAGCCGCATGCAGCGAAACGCCGACGGGGACGCGCCCGGGTGAGGGCTTCCGCCGCCCGCCCGGCAGCGTCCGGCCGGACCGCGGCGGCACCCGCGCCCGCCGGATCCCGCCGGATCCCGCCGGATCCCGCCGGATCCCGCCGGATCCCGCCGGATCCCGCCGGATCCCGCCGGATCCCGCCGGACCACGTTCCGGTGCGGTCGTGGTGACGGGCGCGGGTGCTTCAGTGCTCGGGGGCGGTGACGGTCCGGTAGGCGATCTCCGCGAGGCGGGCCTGTCCGTCGACGCTCGGGTGGAAGCGGTCCCACCGGCTCAACTGCCCGGTGCCGAACCGGTACGCGTACACCGCGCCGCCGTCGAAGCGACAGCGCGTGTCCCGCGCGCACACCTCCCGCAGCGCCTCGTTGTACGCCTCCACGCGGCGTCGCACGGTCTCCCGGCGCTGCACCGCCGCCTCGTCCAGCGACTCCGCGTCGCCCAGCATCGACGGGCACACGCCCAGCTTCCACACCTGCCGGCCCAGCTCGCTGGTGCGGCCCTGGGCCCACAGCCGTTTGAGGTCGGGCACGCTCGCCACGTACATCTGCGCACGGGGCAGTGACCGGCGCAGGGTGCTCAGCGTCTCCTCGAAGGACGCCCGGAACGCGGCCACGGGCGTCATCCGCTCCGGGGTCTCCCGGCAGGCGTCGTTGGCCCCGGCCATCACGGTGACCAGTTCCGGGGAGCGGGTCACGGCGGCCGCCATCTGCCGCGGCAGATCCGCCATCCGGGCCCCGGACACGGCGTAGTTCCAGCTGTGCCCGGCCGCCCGCGCCGGACCCAGCAGCCGCACGGCGAGCGAGTCCACGTCCGGGCGGCTGCCGGTGGCCCAGGACGCCTCGGGGCAGTCGGACAGCACCCCGCACGCGTCGAAGGCGCGCGTGATGGAGTCGCCGACCGCCGCGACCGAGCGCGGGCTGCGGTTCCACACGGGCGTCGGCGTCGGCCGGGCGGGTGCGGCCCGGGTGCCGGACGGGGCGGAGTCCCCGCCCCCGGCGTCGCAGGCCGCGACCCCCACGACCCCCACGACCCCCGCGACGGCCGCCGCCACGCCCGCCGCGACCCCCGTCACGATCCGTCTCCGCTCGCGCATCCTCACCGGTCCTCTCGGCCGACGGACGGGGCCGCCTCCGCACACGGCCCCCACCATGACAACGTCCGGGGGTTCCCGGACGCGCGGGCCGTGACGGTCCGCCCACGCGCAGGCGTCCTGCCGGGTGAATGGTGCGGGTTTCCGGGCGCCGGGACCGACGGTACGTCACACTCCTTGCCCCGGCGCACGGTAGCCTCGCCATCAGCGTGGCTGTCCTGCCACCCGCTCGGCCCGCCTGTCCTGCTCTGCCCGGAGGTCCCGGTGACGACACGTGGAGTTCTGTACGTGCACTCCGCTCCGCGCGCGCTGTGCCCGCACGTGGAGTGGGCCGTCGCCGGAGTGCTGGGCACCCGCGTCAACCTCGACTGGATCCGTCAGCCCGCCGCGCCCGGCACCTGGCGGTCGGAGTTCTCCTGGCAGGGCGAGCCCGGCACGGCCTCCAAGCTGGCCTCCGCGCTGCGCGGCTGGCACCTGCTGCGCTTCGAGGTCACCGCCGAGCCCAGCGCCACCAGCGAGGGCGAGCGCTACAGCTGCACCCCCGACCTCGGCATCTTCCACGCCGTCACCGGTATCCACGGCGACATCCTCATCCCCGAGGACCGGCTGCGCGCGGCGCTGCTGCGCAGTCGGCGCGGCGAGACCGAGCTGGAGGCCGAACTGACCCGGCTGCTGGGCAAGCCCTGGGACGACGAGCTGGAGCCGTTCCGGTACGCCGGCGAGGGCGCCCCGGTCCGCTGGCTGCACCAGGTGGTCTGAGCGCGTCCCCGTCCGCACCGGGCCCGCCCGGCCCTCCCCGTCCGCGCGGGCTCGTACGACCGCCTCAGCGGTCCGTGCCGGCCCGCCCGCCCGGGCCGTACCGCCCGCCCGCCCGGCCCCGCGTATCGCCCGCCCGGGCCGTTCGCACCGCCCGCCCGCCCGCCCGGCCGTCAGCCGTCCGCACCGGCCCGCCCCGGCCCGCCCCGGCCGGCCCGGTCCTGTCGGCACGGGCCGCCTCTCCCGGACGCAGAAGCCCCCGCCGCGGGCCGCCCGGCGGCCCCACGGCGGGGTCGGCACAGCACACGAAGCGGCCCGGACTCCGAGGAGTCCGGGCCGCTCGACGTGTCGGTGCGACGGCGTCCGTCAGACCGTCCGGAACGCCAGGACCACGTTGTGCCCGCCGAAGCCGAACGAGTCGTTCAGCGCGGCGATACGGCCCTCGACGGGCAGCTTGCGGGCCTCGCCCCGGACGACGTCGGCGTTGGCCTCCGCCTCGGGGTCGAGGTTCTCGACGTTGATGGTGGGCGGGGCCACCCGGTGGTACAGGGCGAGCACGGTCGCGACGGTCTCGACACCGCCGGCGCCGCCGAGCAGGTGCCCCGTCATCGACTTGGTCGCGGACACCGCCATGTGGTCGGCGTCCTCGCCGAACACCTTGCGCAGCGCCTTCAGCTCGGCGATGTCACCGGCCGGGGTGGACGTCGCGTGCGCGTTGACGTGCACGATCTCCGCCGGGTCCAGGTCGGTGTTGTCGAGCAGGTTCTGCAGGGCGTGCGAGATGCCCCGCCCCTCCGGCTCCGGCTGCACGATGTCGTGGCTGTCGGCGGAGATGCCCTGCCCGACGGCCTCGGCGTACACCCGGGCGCCGCGCCGGGCGGCGTGCTCGGCGGACTCCAGGACGACGACACCGGCTCCCTCACCCAGGACGAAGCCGTCGCGGGCGACGTCGTAGGGACGCGAGGCGCCCTGCGGGTCGTCGTTGTTCTTGGACATCGCCATCATGTTGCCGAACGCGGCGATCGGCAGCGGGTGGATCGCCGCCTCGGTGCCGCCGGCGACGACCACGTCGGCGCGGCCGGAGCGGATCATCTCGATGGCGTAGCCGATCGCCTCGGCGCCGGACGCGCACGCGGAGACCGGCGTGTGCACGCCCGCGCGGGCGCCCACGGCCAGACCGACGTTCGCCGACGGGCTGTTCGGCATGAGCATGGGGACGGTGTGCGGGGAGACGCGGCGGACGCCCTTCTCCTTGAGCACGTCGTACTGGCCGAGGAGCGTCGTCACGCCGCCGATGCCGGAGGCGATGACCGCGCCCAGACGGTCGGGGTCGACGTCGTTGCCGTCCTCGCCGTTCTCTCCGGCCTTGGTGGTGAAGCCGGCGTCCCGCCAGGCCTCCTGAGCCGCGATCAGCGCGAACTGCGCGGAGCGGTCGAGGCGGCGGGCCTGCGGCCGGGGAATGACCTCGGTCGGCTCCACGGCGACCGGGGCGGCGATGCGGACCGCCTGCTCGGCGGCCCACTCCTGCTCCAGGGGCCGGACACCGGACTTGCCGGCAACCAGGCCCTCCCAGGTGGAGGCCACGTCGCCACCCAGCGGTGTGGTTGCGCCGATACCGGTGACGACCACGGTGCGATTGGTCGAGCTCACGGGAATACTTTCTCCAGATTCGAGGAATCAGCGGCGCCACCGCCGGGTGGCGGGGCAGTCAGCCCAAAGCAGTGATCGGCTGATCAGGCCTGGTGCTTGAGGATGTACTCGGTGGCGTCACCGACGGTCTTCAGGTTCTTGACGTCGTCGTCCGGGATCTTGACGTCGAAGCGCTCTTCGGCGGCGACGACGACCTCGACCATGGACAGCGAGTCGACGTCCAGGTCGTCGGTGAAGGACTTGTCCAGCTGGACGTCCTCGACCGGGATGCCGGCGATCTCGTTCACGATCTCGGCGAGACCGGCGACGATCTCTTCCTGAGTGGCGGCCATGTCGGCGCTCCTTCGTAGATGTTTCAGAGGGTGTGGCGGTGTGCCTAGGGGAGGGTAACGACCGTGGCGGCGTAGACGAGACCCGCCCCGAAGCCGATGACGAGCGCGGTGTCGCCGCTCTTCGCCTCCCCGGTCGCCAGGAGCCGCTCCATCGCGAGCGGGATCGAGGCGGCCGAGGTGTTGCCGGTGGTGCGCACGTCACGGGCCACCGTGACGGACTCCGGCAGTCTGAGGGTCTTCACCATCGAGTCGATGATCCGCTCGTTCGCCTGGTGCGGGATGAAGACGTCGAGTTCGTCGGGCGAGATCCCGGCGGCGTCCAGCGCCTCCTTGGCGACCTTCGCCATCTCGAACACGGCCCAGCGGAAGACCGCCTGGCCTTCCTGCGTGATGGCCGGGAAGCGCTCGACACCGCCGTCGCGGTAGTCCGTCCACGGCACGGTCTGCTTGATGGTCTCGGACTTGTCGCCCTCGCTGCCCCAGACCGTGGGGCCGATCGCGGGAACGTCCGAGGGGCCGACGACGACCGCGCCCGCGCCGTCCCCGAACAGGAACGCCGTCGCGCGGTCCTCCAGGTCGGTCAGGTCGCTCAGCCGCTCGACGCCGATGACCAGGACGTACTCCGCGGACCCCTCGACGATCATGCCCTTGGCGAGGGTCAGGCCGTAGCCGAAGCCCGCGCAGCCGGCCGAGATGTCGAACGCGGCCGCCTTGTCCGTGCCGAGCTTGTCGGCGATCTCGGTGGCGACCGCCGGGGTCTGCTTGAAGTGCGAGACCGTCGACACGATCACCGCGCCGATCTGCTCGGCGGTGATCCCCGCGTCGGCGACGGCCTTGCCGGACGCCTCCACGGACATCGCGGCGACCGTCTCGTCCTCACCGGCCCAGTGCCGGGTCTGGATGCCGGAGCGCGAACGGATCCACTCGTCGGAGGAGTCGATCTTCTCGAGGATCACCTCGTTGGGGACGACCCGGGTCGGCCGGTAGCCGCCCACGCCCAGGATCCGCGCGTACGGGGCGCCCTTGGCGGGCTTGATCTTCGACATGTCCGTTCGGCTCCTTCGGGGGACGGGGTCAGGCGCCCGCCGCAGCGGAGTCCGCCGCGGAGGCCAGCAGTGCGCGGGCCGCGTCGAGGTCGTCGGGGGTCTTCAGGGCCAGCGTCGCCACACCCGGCAGCGCCCGCTTGGCCAGACCGGTCAGCGTACCGCCGGGGCAGACCTCGATCAGCGCCGTCGCCCCGAGCTCCTTGAACGTCTCCATGCACAGGTCCCAGCGGACCGGGTTGGCGACCTGGCCGACCAGGCGGGAGAGCACCTCGGTGCCGTCGGCGACGGTGCGGCCGTCCTTGTTGGAGACGTAGGAGACCTTCGGGTCGGCCGGGGACAGCTCCTCGGCCGCCTCGGCCAGCGCGTCGACCGCGGGGGCCATGTGGTGCGTGTGGAAGGCGCCGGCCACCTTCAGCGGAACGACCTTGCGGACGCCCTCCGGCTTGTCCTCGGCCAGCGCGGCGAGCTGCTCCAGCGTGCCCGCGGCCACGATCTGGCCGGCACCGTTGACGTTCGCCGGGGTCAGGCCCAGCTTCTCCAGATGCGCCACGGACACCTCGGGGTCGCCGCCCAGCAGCGCCGACATGCCCGTCCCGGTGACCGCCGCGGCCTCGGCCATGGCCAGGCCCCGCCGGCGCACCAGGGTGAGCGCGGCGGTGTCGTCCAGCACCCCGGCGAAGGCGGCGGCGGTGATCTCGCCGACACTGTGGCCGGCGACCGCGCCCGGTGCGATGTCACCGAGTGCCGCGGCGGACAGCAGTCCGGCGGCGACCAGCAGCGGCTGCGCCACGGCCGTGTCGCGGATCGCGTCGGCGTCGGCCTTGGTGCCGTAGTGGGCGAGGTCCAGCCCGATGGCGTCGGACCAGGCGGCCAGCCGGTCGGCGGCGCCGGGCAGTTCGAGCCAGGGGGTCAGGAAGCCGGGCGTCTGGGCGCCCTGGCCGGGAGCGACGAGTACGAACACTCTCACACTCTCTCTTGTGGACGGGCGGAGCCGCCCGTGGGGACTAGGACGAAGAACGCGAAGGGGTTTTGTGGACTTCCCACAAAGCGCTACAGAGGGAGGTCGCCGTCGGCCAGACGTCCCAGGATCAGCGCGATCCGCAGCGTGAACGCCGACCGAACATCCGACGGCGACCAGCCAGTGACGTCAGTCACACGTCGAAGCCGGTAGCGCACGGTGTTGGGGTGCACAAAAAGCATCCGTGCGGCACCCTCCAGGCTGCTCGCCTGTTCCAGGTAGACGCTGAGGGTCTCCAGCAGCGCCGAACCGGCCTCCTCCAGCGGTCTGTAGATCTCCTCCACCAACTGCTCGCGCGCGCTCGGGTCTCCGGCGATCGCCCGCTCCGGCAGGAGATCGTCCGCCAGCACCGGCCGCGGGGCGTCCTGCCAGGCGGAACACGCCTTGAGGCCGGCCGCGGCGGCCTGCGCGGACCGGGTGGCGGCCAGCAGGTCGGGCACCACCGGCCCGGCGACGACCGGCCCGGCGGCGTACGGGCCGATCAGCGACCGGGCCACGCCCAGCGGGTTGTCGCTGCCGCCCGCGATCACCACCAGCCGGTCGCCGAGCACCCCGGTCAGTACCTGCAGCTTGGCGTGCCGGGCGGCCCGCCGGATCGCCTCCACGGTCAGTTCGGAGTCCCCGTCGGGTGCCGTGCCCAGCACCACGCACACGTGCTCCGGCGCGTTCCAGCCCAGCGCCGCCGCCCGCGAGACGGCGCCTTCGTCCGCCTCGCCGCTCAGCACGGCGTTCACCACCAGCGACTCCAGGCGCGCGTCCCAGGCACCGCGTGCCTCGGCGGCCTGCGCGTACACCTGGGCGGTGGCGAAGGCGATCTCCCGGGCGTAGACCAGCAGCGCCTCGCGCAGCACGCGCTCGTCGCCGGGCGCGGCGACCTCCTCGATCGCGCTCTCCATCACCTCGATGGTGGTGCGCACCATCTCCACGGTCTGGCGCAGGGTGATCGCCCGGGTCAGCTCGCGCGGGGCGGTGCCGAAGACGTCGGTGGAGATCGCCTGCGGGGCGTCCGGGCGCCGGAACCACTCGGTGAACGCGGCGATGCCCGCCTGGGCGACGAGCCCGATCCAGGAGCGGTTCTCCGGCGGCATCGCCCGGTACCACGGCAGCGTCTCGTCCATCCGCGCGATGGCCTGGGCGGCGAGCGATCCGGAGGACTTCTCCAGTCGCCGCAGCGTCGCCGCGTGCGGGTGGACGGGGTGCGGTGCGGCGTCGGAGGCGCGGGCTTCGGGTTCGGGCACGGGGACAAGACTGCCTTATCCGGACGGGAGCATGCGCTACGGGGGGCCTGCGGGGGCCCCGGGGCGGTCCCGCGAGGGGCTACCGTGGGTCCGTGATGGACGTACGGCGCGCCGCGGAGCGCTACCCGGGCGGGGAGCCGGAGGCCGGGATCGCGACCCGGCACGCGTTCTCCTTCGGCCCGCACTACGACCCCGGCAACCTCCGCTTCGGGGCGCTGGTCGCCTGCAACGAGGAGCGGCTCGCCCCCGGCGCCGGCTTCACCGAGCATCCGCACAGCCACACCGAGCTGGTCACCTGGGTCGTGGCGGGCGAGCTGACGCACCGCGACTCCACCGGGCGGGAGACACGGGTGCGTCCGGGCGACGTGCAGCACCTCAGCGCGGCCGCCGGTGTGCGCCACGTCGAGCGCAACGACGGCGCCACCCCGCTGACGTTCCTTCAGATGTGGCTGGCGCCCCTCGACCCCGGCGGTGAGCCGGCCTACCGCACCGTGACCGGCATCGCCGACTCCACCCCGTACGCCGTCCCCGAGGCCGGCGCCCTGCTGCACGTGCGGCGGCTGGCCCCGGGCGAGCGCACGGCCGTCCCCGGCACGCCGTACCTGTACGTCCATGTCGTGCGCGGCGAGGCGGAGATCCTGGACGGTGACGCCGGGGCGGTGCTCGGCGCGGGGGACTCGGCGCGGATCACCGGCGCCGACGGCGTCACCGCGACCGCGGTGACCTCCGCGGAGCTGCTGCTCTGGGAGATGGCGGAGTCCGCAGGACCGGACTCCGGCTCCGCGGGCTCCGGTCCCGCGGGCTCCGGTCCCGCGGGCTCCGGCTCCGCGGGCTCCGGTCCCGCCGACTCCGGCTCCGCGGACCCCGGTCCCGCCTGACCGCCGGAGGCCGGAGGGCCGGAGGGCTGCGGGCCGCCCCGGCCGCGGGTGTCCCCCGCACGGCGGGATCACGGCGGGTTTGAGATGCCGCCGGGCCGCCCCCGGCGTCTACTGGGAGAGCCCGGAACACCCGCCCGACAGGGGAGAAGCCAGCGTATGGTGAGCCGCGACGGTGCAGAGGGAGGGGAGCAGGCAGCCGGCGGGGGAGAGGCCAAGGCCTCGGCCGGCCGACTGCGCAGGCTCGGAGAGTGGTGCGCGCGCCGCTTCGTCGTCGTCATCGTCGCCTGGGTCGTGGCCCTGGGTGTCGTCCAGACCCTCAACCACCTCTACGGCGGCACCTACTCCGACAACTTCTCCCTCTCCGACACGCAGTCCCAGGAAGGCCTGGACGTCCTCAAGCAGCACGACCCGCAGGCCGGCGGCTACAGCAGCCAGATCGTCCTCCACGACGACCAGGCCCTGACCGGTCTCGCCTCCCAGATCTCGGGGACCGTCACCGACCTGGAGAAGCTGCCGCACGTCCTCGGCGTGCAGAACCCCCTGGACGTCCCCTCCACCCAGGTCGGGCCGGTGTCCTCCGACGGGCAGACCGCCTACATCACGGTCCGCTTCGACAAGCAGCCCAACACCCTCGGCGACTCCTACCTCGACGGCGTCGACGACGCCGTCCAGCCGCTGAAGGACGCCGGGGCCGAGGTCGAGTACGGCGGCGGGCTCGGTGAGCTGGCCCGGCCCGCACCCAACGACCGGCTCAGCGAGGCCATCGGCTTCGGCGTCGCCGTCGTCGTCCTGCTGATCGGCTTCGGCAGCGTGATCGCCGCCGGACTGCCCCTGGTCTCCGCGCTGGTCGGCGTGGTCGGCGGCCTGGCCTGCCTCGGGCTGATCGCCACCGCCTTCGTCTTCGCCACCGTGTCCCCGACCCTCGCCACGATGATCGGCCTCGGCGTCGGCATCGACTACGCCCTGTTCCTGCTCACCCGGCACCGGCAGAACCTCATCGACGGCGCCGACCCGGTGCGCGCCGCCGGGCACGCCACCGCCACCAGCGGCCGCGCCGTCCTCGTCTCCGGCACCACCGTGATCGTCGCCCTCTTCGGCCTGTACGCCTCCGGCGTGACCTTCATCGGCAAACTCGGTCTCGCCGCCGCGGTCACCGTCGTCTCCGCGGTGCTCGCCGCACTCACCCTGCTGCCCGCCCTGCTCGGCCTGATCGGCAGGAACGTCGACCGCTGGGCGGTGCGCCGGCCGGTCGCCGAGACCGGGGCCGCACCCGGCGAGGCGGCCCGGGGCACCTGGCACCGCTACGCCCAGCGCGTGGAGCGCAGACCGCTGCGCTTCCTGTCCGCCGGAGTCGCCGTCATCGCGGTCCTCGCGATCCCGGTCTTCACCATCGAGCTGGGCCACATCGGCGACGGCGCCGACCCGACGTCCTTCACCGACCGGCGCGCCTACGACCTGATGACCGACGCCTTCGGAGCGGGCTCCAACGGGCCCCTGACCATCGTCATCGACCAGTCCGCGGTGCCCTCCGCGCAGCGCTCCGACCTCGCCTCGCACGCCCAGCAGACGCTGAACGACGTGTCCGGCGCCGCGTTCGTCACCCCGCTCACCCCGACCCAGGACGGCGACGTCCTGCTCGGCACCGTCTACTCGACGGTGTCCCCGCAGAACCCCGACACCACCGACCTGGTCAACCGGCTCGCCGACGACACGCTGCCCGAGGCGGTCTCCGGCACCGACGCCCGCGGCTACGTCACCGGCACCACGGCCGGCCAGGTCGACTTCCGCAACATCGTCGCCGAACGGCTGCCGCTCATCATCGGCGTGGTGGTGGCGCTGGCCTTCCTGATCGTGCTCGCGGTCTTCCGCGGTCCGCTCGTCGCGTTGAAGGCGGCGATCCTCAACGTGCTGTCCATCACCGCCTCCTACGGTGTGGTGGTCGCCGTCTTCCAGTGGGGCTGGGGCGGACCCGCGCTCGGCGTGCACGGCAAGGTGCCCATCGAGAGCTATGTGCCGATGATGATGTTCGCCATCATCTTCGGCCTCAGCATGGACTACGAGATCTTCCTGCTCTCCCGGGTGCACGAGTTCTGGCTGCGCACCGGGGACGCCAAGGGTGCCGTGGCCCACGCGCTGGAGATCACCGCCCGGGTCATCACCTGCGCGGCCCTGATCATGGTGAGCGTCTTCGCCGCGTTCATCATCACCGACAACATCGTGGTCAAGATGCTGGGCCTCGGCCTCGCCGTCAGCGTGCTCATCGACGCCACCGTGGTCCGGCTGCTGATGGTGCCCGCCGTGATGACCCTGCTGGGCCGGCACGCCTGGTGGACGCCGCGGTGGCTGGACCGCATCCTGCCGCACATCGACACCGAGGGCGAGGGCGAACTCCTCACCACCGGGCCGGGACCGTCCGGCGCTACCGGCCAAGCTCCGCCAGGACCGCGTCGGTGAACACCGGCCACGCCTCGACGGCCCACGGCCCGAACGCCCGGTCCGTCAGGGCGACGCAGGCCGCGCCCGCGCCGCCGCCCGCCACCGGGGCGTCCGGGTCGATCCACAGGAACGTGCCCGACTGGCCGAAGTGACCGAACGTCCGCGGCGAGGACGAGGCACCCGTCCAGTGCGGGGACTTGCCGTCGCGGATCTCGAAACCGAGGCCCCAGTCGTTGGGGTTCTGGTGCCCGTAGCCCGGCAGCACGCCCTTGGTGCCCGGGTACTGCACGGTCATCGCCGCGGCCACGGTACGCGGGTCCAGCAGCCGCGGCGCCTGCACCTCGGCCGCGAACCGCAGCAGGTCCTCGACGGTGGAGACGCCGTCCTTGGCGCAGGAGCCCTCCAGCGACGTGCCGGTCATCCCCAGCGGCTCCAGCACCGCCTGCCGCAGGTACTCGGCGAACGGGATGTCCGTGGCTTTCGCGATGTGGTCGCCGAGTTCCTCGAACCCGGCGTTCGAGTACAGCCGTCGTTCGCCCGGCGCGGCCGTCGCCCGGTGCTCGTCGAAGGCCAGCCCCGAGGTGTGCGCCAGCAGATGACGCACCGTCGCCCCGGCGGGCCCGGCCGGCTCGTCCAGGTCGATCGCACCCTCCTCGTACGCCACCAGCGCGGCATAGGCGGCGAGCGGCTTGGTGACCGAGGCCAGCGGCAGGCGCAGCCCGACCGGACCGTGCACCCCCAGGACGGTGCCGTCGGCACGGACGACACCCGCCGCGGCGGTGGGAACCGGCCAGTTCTCGATCAGCGCGAGGCTCTTCAGCGACATGTGCCCGAGCCTATGCGCCCGCCGCCCGCGCCTGCATCAAGGGGCCCGGCACCCGGGACGCCGTACGGCGGCGGCACCTCCGGTGGGGATTCACGCCCACGGGACGGCGACCCCTTGCGCGATCCGCTTGCCTGGAGCGCACTCGAAGGTCATAGCGTGGTCACCATGACGGTGACGCACACCACGGCCGTGACCACCGAACCGGCATCCCGGACGGACACCTGCGCCGAGCCGCCCCGGCACCCCCGCCCCGACGGCGCGGACGGCTACACCATCAGCGAGGTGGCCGCCCTCACCGGCCTCACCGCGCACACCCTGCGCTGGTACGAGCGGATCGGCCTGATGCCCCACGTCGACCGCTCCCACACCGGCCAGCGCTGCTACACCAACCGCGATCTCGACTGGCTCGACCTCGTCGGAAAGCTACGGCTGACCGGCATGCCCGTCGCCGACATGGTGCGCTACGCCGAACTGGTCCGGCAGGGCCCCGGAACCTACCCCGAACGCCGCGCACTGCTGGAGTCCACCCGACGGGACGTGCTCTCCCGGATCGCCGAGCTGCGCGAGACGCTCAGCGTCCTGGACCGCAAGATCGGCATCTACGCCGGCGCGGCGGCCCCGGCCGGAGAGGACACCTCAGCCCTGGACGCCGGGCACTGAGCGGGCGGGCGAGGTCCGCCGCGGACCGGCGGCGCGCTCGACGGGGCGCGGGAAGCCGCGCGGCCGACGACGACGGCGCCGCGCCGCGGCCGGCCGACGTCCCGCCGCGGCACGTGCGGCGGAGAGCCCGGAGGCTGAGAAGCACCGGAAGCACCGGAAGCACCGGAGGCACCGGAAGCACCGGAGGCACCGGAGGCACCGGAGGCACCGGAGGCACCGGAAGGCCGGAACCCAGAGCCCGGAAGCCCGGAAGCCCGGAAGCCCGGAAGCCCGGAGCCCGGAGCCCGGAAGCCCGGAGCCCGGCGCCCGGAGACTCAGAGCTCGGCGAGGAGTTCGGCCTTCTTCTCGGAGAACTCCTCGTCGGTGACCAGGCCGGCCTGGTGCAGCTCGCCCAGGTGCCGGATGCGCTCGGCGATGTCGGCGGGGTTGCGCCGGGGTGCGGCCGCCACCGCGGCGACGGGCCCCTTCTCCCGCACCGCCGCCAGCACCGCCGCCGCGAACGGCAGCGACTCGTGCACCGGCCCGTAGCCCAGCCCGAACACCACCGCCGCCGGGTCCTGGTCGGCCTGCGGTGCCTGCCCCTCGTCGCGGGTCAGCAGCCGCAGATGCCCCTCGAACACCTCCGGCGACCGCCATTCCACGCCGCTCAGCTCGTCGACCGTGAAACTCTGGTCCCCGGCCTTCCACTTGGCGGAGGACGCCCCGGTCCAGAACCAGCGGAACTGCACCGTGGAGCCGTCGAAGGTGGCCTTGCCGTCGTAGGCCTTGAACTGCAGCGGAGCCTCGGGCGGCGCCACCAGGAAGCGGTCGGCGGCCTCGCCGCGGTCACCGTCCAGCCCGGCCCGCAGCTCGTCGGCGTAGTACTCCGCCAGCACCTCGCGCTCGGCGGGCAGCACCAGCCGGTAGGGGTCGCTGCCCTCCTTCAGCTGGCCGGCGGCGGCCTCCAGCAGCGGATCGGCACCGGGCCGCAACTCGGCCCTCAGCACCACCGTGCCCCGCCGACCCGGCGTCAGCGACACCCCGCGCAGCGCCGCCAGCGGCACCCGCCGCTCCCGGAGCGTCTGGAACAGCCTGGGCGTCCGAATCCCCCGTTCGTAGCGGATGAGCACGGAGTCGGACTCGAACTCCCAGGCGGCATGAAATCCGGCCAGTACGTCACCCATGCGGCTCATCGTATGCGGCACGAGCTCCTCCGTCCCCTTCCCGCGCACACCGCGGTTCTTCCGCCGCTACGCGCGTCCGGCCGTCGCGGCGCCGGACAAACCCGCCCGGCACGCGCCGGATTCGTCGGCGCAGTCCACCGATCGGTATGCGCCGGTGCCGATCCCGGCGAAGTTCCTGAGGCTGTCCGTGCCCGGCACGAAGTAGCCGGCGTGCCCCCGGGCGTCCCGGGCCGACAGCACCCGCGCCCCGAACGCGTCGGACATCGGGTCGGCGCCGTGGCCGAGACCGCCGAGCTCCAGATGGGGCACGCCCTCGATCCAGTCGTCGGCGTCGCGCATCGCCCACACCCGGGCCGGGGTGCCGAGCCCGGAGACCGTCGCGGCACGCATGCCGGGGCTCCCCGCCACCGCTATGTCGGCCACCCGCGCGGGCAGCGCACGCGCCGCCACCCCGCACAGCACGGACCCGTAGCTGTGGCAGAACAGCGACACCGGCGCCGCCCCGGGCAGCGCCCGCAGCAGTGCCGTCAGCCGCACGGCCCCCGCCTCGGCGCGCGACGCGGTCGCCGCGTCCATGCCGAGTCCGCCGGGGGCGGTGTAGTCGGCCCAGGCGATCACGGCGGTGGACGTCGCCGGGTCCGCCGCGCGCTCCGCGTCGTACAGGGCGCCCGCCATCCCGGCCGGAGCCGAGTAGCGGCCGCGGGTGCGCTGGAAGGTGAGCAGGTCGGTGCCCACGCCGGGCACGACCACCGAGACCCGCTCGGCGCGCCCCAGGTCGCCCAGCACCTCGGCGACCCGTCCGCTGCCCGCCGGGTCGAAGGCCAGGATCTGCCGCCCCGGCTCCATCAGGGACTCGAACCGGTGCATCCGGCGGCCGGCCAGACGCTGCCCCTCGGGGGTGAGCCGCCCGTCGTGCATCCGGGCCAGCTCCGCCTCGCGCGCCTCGCCGAGCGCGATGCGGTTGGCCCGGTAGCGCAGAGCGGCCGGGGCGCCGTTCATGTTGCCGACGGCGAGCGGGTAGCGGCGGGCGAGCAGGGCCTGCTGGCCGTCGGTGAGCGCGGCGAAGAACCGGGACAGCAGGGCGGGGGAGGCCGGCAGCTCCGGCAGCCGGTGCCCGCCGACACTCCCGCCCTCCCACGCCGACCGCGAGGCCGTCAGCTCGGAGCCGGCGCGATGGCCGCGCAGCGCGGTCCAGCCGCTGGTCGTCAGCATCACGAACACCACGGCCAGGGCGAGCAGCATGCGCCAGACGTTGAGTTGCGGGGAGGTGTCGAAGGAAGTCACTGGGAGGACACACTAGGAGAACGGCGCGGTCTCGCGTGAACCGAGTGACGCGGATCACGTTTCGTGACGGGTGTCTCCGTCGCGGGATCCGCTCCGGGCCGGCCGGCCGGTGCCCGCGAGGGCCGGTCCCACCTGGTCGAGGTACGCGGCGGTCAGCTCACGGATCGCCGCCACGCTCAGATCCTCCCGTGCGCTCCACTGCCGCTCGGCCATCCGCATCACCCCGCCGAAGGCGGCCACCGCCACCCGCGGCCGCGGATCGGCGTCCACGTCGAGGCCCTCGCGCTCGGCGACCAGCCGCGCGAACCGCTCCTCGGTGTCGGCGGAGCGCCGCAGATGCGCGGCGAGCAGCACCGGCGTCGACTCCATCACCTGGTACATCCGCAGATACAGCTCCAGCGGTACGACGGACTCGATGACCTCGCTGATGGTGTCCCAGCCCTCCAGTACGGCCCGGCGCAGCGCCTCCAGCGGAGGCTCGTGCGGCGGCCGGGCGCGGACCGCCCGGTAGAAGTGCTCCTCGGCCAGCCGTGCGACCGCCAGGGCGGCGTCCTCCTTGCCGTCGAAGTAGCGGAAGAACGTACGCGGCGACACCTCCACGGCCTCGGCGATCTCGTCGACGGTGGTCCGGTCGTACCCCTGTGAGGTGAACAGTTCGAGCGCGGCCCGCACCAGGGCCTCGCGGGTGCGCTGCTTCTTGCGGTCGCGCAGGGTTTCCATACGTGTCAGTTACCGACTAGTGAAATCCTTTGTCAACTGTCAGTCCCTGACACTAGCCTCGGAGCATGACGAGTCAGACCACCATCGACACGAAGGGCCCGGGGGACGGCGCACCGCTCCCACCGGACCCGGCACCGGTACGGGGCCTGCGCGGGCACCCGTGGTTCACCCTGCTCACCGTCGCCGTCGGCGTGATGATGGTGGCCCTGGACGGCACCATCGTGGCCATCGCCAACCCGGCGATCCAGAAGGACCTGGGGGCCAGCTTCGCCGACGTCCAGTGGATCACCAACGGCTACTTCCTCGCCCTCGCGGTCACCCTGATCACCGCGGGCAAACTCGGCGACCGCTTCGGTCACCGCCAGACCTTCCTGATAGGCGTCACCGGCTTCGCCGCCGCCTCCGGCGCGATCGGCCTGTCCTCCTCGATCGCCGCGGTCGTCACCTTCCGCGTCCTGCAGGGACTGTTCGGCGCGTTGCTCATGCCGGCCGCGCTCGGCCTGCTGCGGGCCACCTTCCCCGCCGAGAAGCTGAACATGGCGATCGGCATCTGGGGCATGGTCATCGGCGCCTCCACCGCGGGCGGCCCGATCCTCGGCGGCGTGCTGGTCGAGCACGTCAACTGGCAGTCCGTGTTCTTCATCAACGTCCCCGTCGGCGTCCTCGCGCTCGCCCTGGGCGCGCTGATCCTCCTCGACCACCGCGCCGAGAACGCCCCCCGCTCCTTCGACCTGCTCGGCATCGCCCTGCTGTCCGGCGCGATGTTCTGCCTGGTCTGGGCGCTGATCAAGGCTCCCGAGTGGGGCTGGGGGGACGGCCTGACCTGGACCTTCATCGGGGTGTCGCTGCTCGGCTTCGCCGTGTTCGCGCTGTGGGAGCTACGCGTGCGCGAGCCGCTGATCCCGCTCACCCTGTTCCGCTCGGTGCCGCTGTCCGCGGGCGTGGTGCTGATGGTCATGATGGCCATCGCGTTCATGGGCGGCCTGTTCTTCGTGACGTTCTACCTCCAGAACGTCCACGGCATGAGCCCCGTCGACGCCGGCCTGCACCTGCTGCCGCTGACCGGCATGATGATCGTCGGCTCCCCGCTGGCCGGTGCCCTGATCACCAGGCTGGGCCCGCGCGTCCCCCTCGCCGGCGGCATGATCCTCACCGCGACCGCCATGTTCGGCATGTCGACCCTGGAGACCGACACCGGCAGCGCCCTGATGTCCCTGTGGTTCGCGCTGCTCGGGCTGGGCCTCGCCCCGGTCATGGTCGGCGCGACCGAGGTCATCGTCGGCAACGCCCCGCTGGAGCTGTCCGGAGTGGCCGGCGGCCTCCAGCAGGCCGCCATGCAGATCGGCGGTTCCCTCGGCACCGCCGTCCTCGGCGCCGTCATGGCCTCCAAGGTCGACCGCGACCTGGCCGGCAACTGGGCCGGTGCGGGTCTGCCCCGGCTCGGCCCCGACCAGCTCGACCAGGCCTCCGAGGCGGTCCGCGTCGGCGTGGCCCCCGTCGCACCGGGCACCCCCGAGCAGATCGCCGCGAAGATCACCGACGTGGCGCACGAGACCTTCATGTCGGGCATGTCGCTCGCCTCCCTCGTCGCCGCCGCGGTCGCCGCCGTGGCCGTCCTCGTCGCCCTCCTCACCAAGCGGGGCGCCAACGCCGAAGCCGGTCCGGGCGCAGCCCACATCTGACCCACCCCTTCGGCGGCGCCCACCCGGGACGCCGCCGAAGGCCTCTGCCGAGGGCGACCCGAGCCACCCGTACCGCGGCACGCGCCGCGGCCGGCCCACCCGGGGGCGCGGGGAACCGCGCGAAGAGCGACCACGACGCGTCACCCGGGGGACGGCGGTTCCCCCTGGTCAGGGGCGCGGGGAACTGCGCGAAAAGGGACGACGGCGTGTCACTCGGGGGACGGCGGTTCCGTCTGGTCAGGGGCGCGGGGAACTGCGCGAAAAGGGACGACGGCGTGTCACTCGGGGGACGGCGGTTCCGCCTTCCGGGGGCGCGGGGAACTGCGCGAGGAGCGACCACGGTGTGTCACTCGGGAGACGGCGGTTCCGTCTGGTCAGGGGCGCGGGGAACTGCGCGAAAAGGGACGACGGTGTGTCACTCGGGGGACGGCGGTTCCCCCTTCCGGGGGCGCGGGGAACTGCGCGAGGAGCGACGACGGTGTGTCACCCGGGGGACGGCGGTTCCGTCTGGTCAGGGGCGCGGGGAACTGCGCGACAGGCCACGACGCGGCCGCACTCCCGCAGCTCAGGACACCCCGGCGGAGCCCTGCGCTCACCCCGGCCCCGCATCCTCCGCAGGAGCCGGCACCCGGGCCCCCGCGAACGAGCCCCCCTCCCCGGACCTCGCGGCCCCCGACAGGGAAGCCACCTCGGCCCGCAGCAACCGCACCTCCTCCGTCAGCAGGGCGATCGCCTCCGTCTGCCGCCGCTCCTCGGCGTCCTCCCGGTCGAACCGGGCGATGAACCACGCCGCGATGTTCGCCGTGACGACACCCAGCAGCGCGATCCCGGACAGCATCAGCCCCACCGCGAGGACCCGCCCCATCCCGGTGGTCGGCGAGTGGTCCCCGTACCCCACGGTCGTCATCGTCGTGAACGACCACCACACCGCGTCACCCAGCGTCCGGATGTTCCCGTCCGGCGCGTCCCGCTCGACGGACAGCACGGCCAGCGAGCCGAACATCAGCAGCCCCACCACCGAGCCCGCCACGTACGTGGTCAGCCGGATCTGCGAGGCCATCCGCGCCCGCTGCCCGACCAGCAGCAGCGTGGAGACCATCCGCAGCAGCCGCAGCGGCTGTATCAACGGCAGCAGCACCGCGCACAGGTCCAGCCAGTGCCGCCGTATGAAGGACCGCCGGTCCCGCACCAGGCTCAGCCGCACCGCGTAGTCCACCGCGAAGGCGCCCCACACCACCCACTCGGTGATCGCGCACGCCCAGGTGATCGTGCCGCTCGCGGAGGTCGCCACGATCGGCACCGCGTAGGCGACCGCGAAGAGGACGGCCAGCGCCAGCAGGGGCCGCTGCGTGTGCTGCTCCCAGCGGACCAGCGCGGTTCGTTCCTTCATGCCCAGCATCGTAGGGGCGCCCGCGGCACCGGCAGGGCCCCCGCACGTGTGCGACGGCCCACGCCGTTGCCGCGACCCCGGCGCCGGGCCCGCGACGGGGTCGCGGGCCGGGCCGGGCCGGGCCCGGCGCCGGGCCCGCGGCCTACGCGTCGCCGCCCGCCGCGCCCGGGTCCGCCGCACTCACGTCGAGCAGCTGGTACCGGTCGACCGCCTGCTTCAGCGCCGACCGGTCCACCTTGCCCTCCCGCGCCAGCTCCGTCAGCACGGCCACCACCACCGACTGTGCGTCGATGTGGAAGAACCGGCGCGCCGCACCGCGGGTGTCCGCGAAGCCGAAGCCGTCCGCGCCCAGCGACTGGTACGTCCCCGGCACCCACCGTGCGATCTGGTCCGGCACGGACCGCATCCAGTCCGACACCGCCACGAACGGTCCCTGCGCCCCGGACAGCTTGCGCGTCACGTACGGCACGCGCTGCTCCTCCTCCGGGTGCAGCAGGTTGTGCTCCTCACACGCCACGGCGTCCCGCCGCAGCTCGTTCCACGAGGTCGCCGACCACACGTCGGCCCGTACGTTCCACTCCTCGGCCAGGATCCGCTGCGCCTGAAGCGCCCAGGGCACCGCCACCCCGGAGGCCATGATCTGCGCCGGGATCGAGCCGGAGGTGCCCTCGGCGACACGGTGGACGCCCCTGAGGATGCCCTCGACGTCCACGCCCTCGGGCTCCGCCGGGTGCTGGATGGGCTCGTTGTAGACGGTGAGGTAGTAGAAGACGTCCTCGCCGTGCGGGTGCTCCTCGCTGCCGCCGTACATCCGGCGCAGGCCGTCCTGCACGATGTGCGCGATCTCGTACCCGAACGCGGGATCGTAGGCCACGCATCCCGGGTTGGTGGAGGCGAGCAGCTGCGAGTGCCCGTCGGCGTGCTGGAGACCCTCCCCGGTCAGCGTGGTGCGTCCCGCGGTCGCGCCCAGCACGAAGCCGCGCGCCAGCTGGTCGGCCATCTGCCAGAACTGGTCGCCGGTGCGCTGGAAACCGAACATCGAGTAGAAGACGTAGACCGGGATGAGCGGCTCGCCGTGGGTGGCGTAGGCGGAGCCCGCCGCGATCAGCGAGGCCGTGCAGCCCGCCTCCGAGATGCCGTCGTGCAGCATCTGCCCGGTCGGCGACTCCTTGTAGGCGAGCAGCAGGTCCCGGTCCACCGCCTCGTACTGCTGGCCCAACGGGTTGTAGATCTTCGCACTCGGGAAGAACGAGTCCATGCCGAACGTGCGGTACTCGTCCGGCGCGATCAGCACGAACCGCCTGCCGATCTCCTTGTCCCGCATAAGGTCCTTCAGCAGCCGCACAAACGCCATGGTCGTGGCGATGGACTGCTGCCCGGAACCCTTCTTCACGGTCGCGTACGTCTTGTCGTCCGGCAGTGGCAGCGGCTTCGAGCGCACCACCCGGGTCGGGACGTAACCGCCGAGCGACTGACGGCGGTCGTGCATGTACTGCATCTCCTCGGTGTCCCGGCCGGGGTGGTAGTACGGCGGGGGACCGCTCTCCAGGTCCTTGTCGGAGATCGGCAGGTGCAGCCGGTCGCGGAAGCGCTTGAGGTCGTCGACCGTCAGCTTCTTCATCTGGTGGGTGGCGTTGCGGCCCTCGAAGTTCGGGCCCAGAGTCCAGCCCTTGACCGTCTTGGCGAGGATCACCGTCGGCTGGCCCTTGTGCGCCTTGGCCGCGGAGAACGCCGCGAAGATCTTCTTGTGGTCGTGGCCGCCGCGGCCCAGGTGCAGGATCTGGTCGTCGGTCATGTCCTGGACCATCGCGCGCAGCCGGTGGTCGTCGCCGAAGAAGTGCTCGCGGATGTACGCGCCGGACTCGGTGGCGTAGGTCTGGAACTGCCCGTCCGGCGTGGTGTTCATCCGGTTGACCAGGATGCCGTCGCGGTCCTGGGCGAGCAGCGGGTCCCAGGAGCGGTCCCAGATCAGCTTGATCACGTTCCAGCCGGCGCCCCGGAAGACCGACTCCAGCTCCTGGATGACCTTGCCGTTGCCGCGCACCGGGCCGTCCAGGCGCTGGAGGTTGCAGTTCACGACGAAGGTGAGGTTGTCCAGGCCCTCGCGCGCGGCGATGGTGAGCTGACCGAGCGACTCGGGCTCGTCCATCTCGCCGTCACCGAGGAACGCCCACACGTGCGACCTGGACGTGTCGGCGATGCCGCGCGCGTCCATGTAGCGGTTCATGCGGGCCTGGTAGATCGCGCCGATCGGGCCGAGGCCCATCGAGACGGTGGGGAACTCCCAGAAGTCCGGCATCAGCCGCGGGTGCGGGTAGGAGGACAGACCGTACGGTGCCTTCGACTTCTCCTGGCGGAACGCGTCCAGGTTCTCCTCGCCGAGCCGGTCGAGCAGGTACGCGCGTGCGTAGATGCCGGGGGAGGCATGGCCCTGGAAGAAGACCTGGTCGCCGCCGTCGCCCTCGTCCTTGCCCCGGAAGAAGTGGTTGAAGCCGACGTCGTAGAGGGAGGCGGAGGAGGCGAACGTGGCGATGTGACCGCCCACGCCGATGCCGGGGCGCTGGGCGCGGGAGACCATCACGGCCGCGTTCCAGCGGGTGGCGTTGAGGATGCGGCGCTCGATCTCCTCGTTCCCGGGGAAGAACGGCTCGTCCTTGGTGGCGATGGTGTTGACGTAGTCCGTGCTGCGCATCTCGGGCACGGCCACGCGCTTCTCGCGGGCCCGCTCGATCAGGCGCAGCATGAGGTAGCGGGCCCGCTCGCGGCCGCGCTCGTCGATGGCGGCGTCCAGGGAGTCGAGCCACTCCCGGGTTTCCTCGGGATCGAAGTCAGGAACCTGACTCGGGAGGCCGCCAATGATGATCGGATTGCGATCGGATCCGGGAGCCACGCTGTTCCTTACCTTTCGGAGGGCCGTATGCCGGTCTGCCGGGCTACCCGCCGGAGCGGGTTCCGGTCCGCCTGCACCGCTCCCCATCGTGTACCTAGGGGCGGCAATCGTCATCTCTACCGTGAGGTAACCGGCGAGCACGGCATGTCGGTGGAATCACGTTCGAGTCTGGTACCCGCAGACGGTTCCCAAACGCCCAAAGGGGGCAGAAAGGTGTGGTGTGTGTCACCTTTGATCACGAGAGGGTGACGGGAGTTGCGGTGACACGGCCAGGATCGTCACCGTTTCGGCGGTCTCGACGGCCGGGTACTTGCGCGATCCGCCCGGCCCGTGTGGACTACGGCCAATGCCTCGCGCACGCGCGTGGCTGAGTTATTTCCCAAGACATGATCAGGAGGCAAGCCGTGAGCGCGACCGCGGACCACGCGGAGACGAACCTGGCCGTGAGGCTGGGTTTCCAGCCCGACCAGGTGGTCCAGGAGATCGGCTACGACGAGGACGTCGATCAGGAGCTCCGTGAGGCCATCGAGAAGGCCACCGGTACCGAGCTCGTCGACGAGGACTACGACGACGTGGCCGACGCCGTGGTGCTCTGGTTCCGCGAGGACGACGGGGACCTGACCGACGCGCTGGTGGACGCCATCGCCTACATGGAAGAGGGCGGGCAGATCCTGCTCCTGACGCCGAAGACCGGCCGCGACGGATACGTCGAGCCGAGCGACATCGGCGAGGCCGCGACCACCGCCGGGCTGACCCAGAGCAAGAGCATCAACGCCGGCCAGGACTGGAACGCCAGCCGCCTGGTCACGCCGAAGTCGGCGGCCAAGAAGCGCTGAGCCCGGTCTCGTCGTGAACCGGGGGACGGGCCGAGCCTGCCTCGGCCCGTCCGCCATCCGGCCCCCCCGCCTGCACGCCCAGGGGTGAGGCGCCCGTGCGGGCGCACGCGCGGCGATTCGCCCCGTGTCCGCCCCGGGCCTCCTGCGCCCTCCTGGGCCCGCCCGGGCCTCCTCGGCCCGCCCCGGAGTTCCCTGCGTCTTCCCGGGTCCTGCGTCTTCCCGGGTCCTGTGTCCTTCCGCCCTGCGCCCACCCGGCCGGTGTGCCGGCCCCTGCCGGTCAGTCATCGGCCTGTCGGTCCCGCCCCGGGCCTGCCGGACCCGGGCGCACCTGCCGGCTCCCGTGCCGCCGCGCCCGCCGGGGCCCGGTCCCGTCGAGCGTGCCCTGCGGCCGCCCCGCGTCCCCCGGCCGCGTGTGCCCCCGGCCCCCGCGAACCCCGGCCCGCCAGGCCCTCCCGGTCCGCCGCACGCTCCCGGCCCGGCCGGCAGGGACGACCGCAGGCCCTGCCGGCCGGTTCTCTGCGACGGTCCTGCCCGACGGTCCCGGCCGTCCCGGCCGGTGCCGGCCGGGTCCGCCCGCTGCCCGGCCCCTGCGCCGGCCCGGCCGCTTCGCCTCGTAGGCTGGCCTCCACCCGAACAGCTACCGAAGGGAACCGCCCGAGATGGCCATCCAGGTCGGCGAGAAGGCACCGGACTTCGAGCTCAAGGACAACCACGGCCGCACCGTGAGGCTCTCCGAGTTCCGCGGCGACAAGAACGTCGTCGTGCTCTTCTACCCGTTCGCCTTCACCGGCGTGTGCACCGGCGAGCTGTGCGAGGTGCGGGACAACCTGCCGCGCTTCGCCGACCGCGACACCCAGGTGCTCGCCGTCTCCAACGACTCCATCCACACCCTGCGCGTGTTCGCCGAGCAGGAGAGCCTGGAGTACCCCCTGCTCAGCGACTTCTGGCCGCACGGCGAGGTCAGCCGCGCCTACGGCGTCTTCGACGAGGACAAGGGCTGCGCGGTGCGCGGCACCTTCGTCATCGACAAGGAAGGCGTGGTCCGCTGGACCGTCGTCAACGGTCTCCCCGACGCCCGTGACCTGGACCAGTACGTCTCCGCGCTCGACACCCTCTGATTCTTCGGCCCCGCACCTGCGCAGGTCGGGAACCCGTCACTAGGATCGAGTCGTTTGATCCGATACCGACGCACGACGGGGCACCGCGCCCCTGGACACCAATGGAGGAGTCGTGGGAGTCAGCCTCAGCAAGGGCGGCAACGTATCGCTGACCAAGGAGGCCCCCGGCCTCACCGCGGTCATCGTCGGTCTGGGGTGGGACGTGCGCACCACGACCGGCACCGACTTCGACCTCGACGCCAGCGCGCTGCTGCTGAACAACACCGGCAAGGTCATCAGCGACCAGCACTTCATCTTCTTCAACAACCTCAAGAGCCCGGACGGCTCGGTCGAGCACACCGGCGACAACCTCACCGGTGAGGGCGAGGGCGACGACGAGCAGATCAAGATCGACCTGGCGGGCGTCCCGGCCGACGTGGAGAAGGTCGTCTTCCCGGTCTCCATCTACGACGCCGAGAACCGCCAGCAGTCCTTCGGCCAGGTCCGCAACGCGTTCATCCGCGTGGTGAACCAGGCCGGCGGCTCCGAGATCGCCCGCTACGACCTGAGCGAGGACGCCTCCACCGAGACCGCCATGGTCTTCGGCGAGCTCTACCGGCACGGCGCGGAGTGGAAGTTCCGCGCCATCGGCCAGGGCTACGCCTCGGGCCTGCGCGGCATCGCGCAGGACTTCGGCGTCAACGTCTGAGCCGTTCGTTCGAGGTCTCCGTCCGGCGCCGCACCGCTCGTGTGCGGCGCCGGACGCGCAGGACAGACACCGCGGCACCGGCTGCCGCGGCGTCCGGCACCACAGCATCAACACGGGGAGGGATCAGCAACATGGGCGTCACGCTCGCCAAGGGAGGAAACGTCTCCCTGTCCAAGGCCGCACCGAACCTCACGCAGGTGATGATCGGGCTCGGCTGGGACGCGCGCTCCACCACCGGAGCCCCCTTCGACCTCGACGCCAGCGCCCTGATGTGCAGCGGCGGCCGGGTGCTCGGGGACGAGTGGTTCGTCTTCTACAACCAGCTCACCAGCCCGGACGGCTCGGTGCGGCACACCGGCGACAATCTCACCGGCGAGGGTGACGGCGACGACGAGTCCCTCATCATCGACCTGTACCAGGTCCCCGCCCAGTGCGACAAGATCGTCTTCCCGGTCTCCATCCACCTGGCCGACGAGCGAGGCCAGGCCTTCGGCCAGGTCAGCAACGCGTTCATCCGTGTCGTCAACCAGGCCGACGGCGCCGAGCTCGCCCGCTACGACCTGAGCGAGGACGCCTCCACCGAGACCGCGATGATCTTCGGCGAGCTCTACCGCTACCAGGGCGAATGGAAGTTCCGGGCCGTGGGGCAGGGGTACGCGTCCGGCCTGCGGGGCATCGCTCTAGACTTCGGAGTCAACGTTTCGTAAAGCCGAGTGCGGTGCGGGGGTGGAACACCCTCAAGCTTCGCTTGGGGGGACCCCCTTAAGGATTGGGTAGCCAGTGGTTCTGAAAACCTTCGGCTGGTCGTTCGCGGTCACCGCGCTCGGCCTGGTCGCGGCGGTCTTCTACGGGGGGTGGACCGCCTTCGGTATCGTGGCGATCCTCTCGGTCCTCGAGATCTCGCTGTCGTTCGACAACGCGGTGGTCAATGCCGGAATCCTGAAGAAGATGAATGCCTTCTGGCAGCGGATCTTCCTCACCGTCGGCGTGCTCATCGCCGTCTTCGGCATGCGGCTCGTCTTCCCCGTCGTCATCGTGGCCGTCAGCGCCGAGATGGGGCCGCTGGAGGCGGTCGACCTCGCCCTCACCGACAAGGACCGCTACCAGCAGCTCGTCACCGACGCGCACCCGTCGATCGCCGCCTTCGGCGGCATGTTCCTGCTGATGATCTTCCTGGACTTCATCTTCGAGGACCGGGACATCAAGTGGCTGGCCTGGCTGGAGCGTCCTCTCGCCAAGCTCGGCAAGATCGACATGCTGTCCGTGTGCGTCGCCCTGATCGTCCTGCTCGTCACGTCGATGACCTTCGCCACCCAGGCGCACCTGCACGCCGGGCACGCGGACAAGGCGGAGACGGTCCTGCTCTCCGGCATCGCCGGCCTCATCACGTACATGGTCGTCGGCGGTCTGTCCGGCTTCTTCGAGGACCGCCTCGAAGAGGAGGAGGAGCGTGAGCACGAGGCCGAGGAGGAGGCCGAGCGCGCCGGAAGGCCGCGCTCCGCGACCCTGCTGGCCGGCAAGGCGGCGTTCTTCATGTTCCTCTACCTCGAGGTCCTCGACGCGTCGTTCTCGTTCGACGGCGTCATCGGCGCCTTCGCCATCACCAACGACATCGTCCTGATGGCCCTGGGCCTCGGCATCGGCGCCATGTACGTCCGGTCGCTCACCGTGTACCTGGTCCGCCAGGGCACCCTCGACGACTACGTGTACCTGGAGCACGGCGCCCACTACGCCATCGGCGCCCTCGCCGCGATCCTCCTCGTCACCATCCGGTACGAGATCAGCGAGATCGTCACCGGTCTGATCGGCGTCGTCCTCATCGCCTGGTCCTTCTGGTCCTCCGTACGCCGCAACCGCGCTCTCGCGGCCGCCGACGGCGAGGCGGGCTCGGACGAACGCACCGAGGTGCCCTCGGGGGTGTGACACCCTCACGGGTGAGGAACGCTTCGAGCGGGGCGGTGTCGAGGACCGGGTCCTCGGCGCCGCCCCGCCGGTCTTCGACGAACTCACAGGGGGCGGGACATGGGGCTGCTCGACGGGCTCTGGCGCGGGCGGGACCAACAGTTCGACTCGGGAAGCGCGGCATCCAACGCGATCGAGCTGACCAAACGGCACAGCCAGGTCTCCCTCACCAAGCAGGGCGCCGCCACCGGCCATCTGCGCATCAACCTCTCCTGGCGGATGCGCACGTCCGACATCGGCGGCCCCCAGCGCGAGAGCCTGCTGCGGCATCCCTTCCGCGCGCTGAAGCCGCCGGAGGTCATGGGCCACAGCCAGAGCATGGTCAACGTCGACCTCGACCTGGGCTGCCTCTACGAACTCCAGGACGGCACCAAGGGCGTGGTCCAGCCCCTCGGCGGCTACCTCGGCGACGTCAACGCCCCGCCCTACGTCAAGCTCAGCGGCGACGACCGCTTCGGCTCCGCCTCCGGCGAGACCATGTACGTCAACCTCGACCAACGCGAGCACCTCAAGCGCCTGCTGGTCTTCGCCTACATCTACGACCAGACCCCCGCCTTCGACCGCACCCACGCGATCGTCACCCTCTACCCCACCAACGGCCCCCGCGTCGAGATCAGCCTCGACGAACGCCACCCCCAGGCCCGCTCCTGCGCCATCGTCCTCATCGAGAACGTCAAGGACGAGATCGTGGTCCGCCGCGAGGTCAAGTTCGTCTACGGCTTCCAGGCCGAGCTCGACCGTCTCTACGGCTGGGGCCTCCAGTGGGGCCGGGGCTACAAGACCAAGACCTGACCCCGCCCCACCTGCCGCCAGACCGCGGCCCCGGAGGCCACGAGCCCGAACCGGGCTCTACGAAGAAGGTAATGGGCGCGGGGAACGGCGCGACAGGCCACGGCGTGGCCGCACTCGTGCCCGGGCAGACCGCTGCGTGTGGGGGCGTGGGCCGCCCCCGAGGCCGGGGCGCAGGCGATGCCCCGGGGGCGCGGGGAACGGCGCGACAGGCCACGGCGCGGCGGTGCCCGCCCACGCGCGGGGCCGCTGTCCGGCCGATCAGTGCCGATCCTCGTGCGCGGCCGACGGTGATGCCCCGGGGCGCGGGGAACGGCGCGACAGGTCACGGCGCGGCGGTGCCCGCCCACGCGCGGGGTCGCTGTCCGGCCGATCAGTGCCGATCCTCGTGCGCCGCCGTCGGTGATGCCCCGGGGGGCGAGGGGAACGGCGCGACAGGTCACGGCGCGGCCGCACCAGCAGACGGCAGGCCCCCGGAGACTACCGCCCCACGAACTGCGGCCCCTGAGGAGGCAACCGCACCGCCCCTCCCGCCGGTGCCCCCACGGGCTGGGGATACCCGTACCCGGGCCCCGCCCCCGCGCCCCCCGCCGGCGGGTACCCGTACGCCGGCTGCGTCCCCGCCGCGCCCCCCGCGCCCTCCGGCTGCCGAGGCACCGCGGCGGTGGGTGCCTCCGGAGGCAACGGCTGGGCCACCTCCGGCACGGACGCCGCAGCGGAGGTCTCCCCGGCCTCACCGTCCGGCACCTCCCCCTCGGACTCGTCCACCGAGATCCCGTAGTCCGTGGCCAGCCCCCGCAGCCCGTCCGAGTAGCCCTCCCCGAGCGCCCGGAACTTCCACCCCTGACCCCGCCGGTACAGCTCACCGCAGATCAGCGCGGTCTCCCGCCCCGTCTGCGGCGTGATGTCGAAGTAGGCGAGCGCGTCACCCGCGCCGTCCGACGGGTCGAACAGCGAGATCCGCAGTGACCGCACCTGGTCGAAGGTCACCCCGTCCGCCGAAGCCACGAGCAGAATCCGCCCGACCCCCGGCTCGACCGCGGCCAGATCTGTCTGGATCGTGTCCGTCAGCCCCTCGGGGCCGCGCTTCTTGCCGAGCCGCCACACGTGCCCGGACGGATGCCGGGGCTGGTTGTAGAAGACAAAGTCCTCGTCGGAGCGCACACGGCCGTCCCGGCCGAGGAGCAGCGCCGAGGCGTCCACGTCGGGCACCCCCGGCCCGGAGGTCCAGCGCAGCACGGCGCGTACCGTGGTGGCCTTGAGCGGGACGTTCGACCCCTTCAGCATCGCGTGCGTCATGCCGTCATCCTGCCCTCTCGGTCCTGGCCACGACAATGCGGGGGGACGACGGCCTTCGGCCGTCCGTGCGCATCCGCGTTACCTCGAATTCATGCCCGGCGGGAACCCCGGACATGGACTCCTACGTACTATTACCGGCCACTCACATCCGTCTCTCGGACCCATCCGACACCCAGGGGAGCTCCATGCGTCATTTCGGGCACATCGCCCCCGAGGTGCGGCAGCGCCTGTTCCACCGGGAGCCGAGCGCGTTCACCGTCGACTCCCCGGCCCGGCTGCTGTCCACGGCCCTCGGCGCCACGCTGTACAGCCCGGCCACCCGGCCCCGGCTCGCCGACGACATCGTCAAGCAGGCGGCCCGCGGCGTGGTCTCCATGGTGCTGTGCCTGGAGGACTCGATCGACGACGCGGACGTCCCGGAGGCCGAGGAGAACCTGGTCCGCCAGTTCGCCGCGCTCGCCGCCCGCGAACCCCTCGCCGCGGACCCGCCGCTGCTCTTCGTCCGCGTCCGCACACCCGAGCAGATTCCCGACCTGGTGGAGCGGATCGGCCCCGCCGTGCGGCTGTTGTCCGGTTTCGTGCTGCCGAAGTTCACCGAGGAACGCGGCATCCCCTTCCTGGAGGCGCTCGGCGCCGCCGAAGCGGCCTGCGCCCGGCGGCTGTTCGCGATGCCCGTGCTGGAGTCGCCCGAGCTGCTCTACCGGGAGTCCCGGGTGGAGACCCTCGAGGGCATCGCCCGCGCCGTCGACAAGTACCGGGACCGGGTTCTGGCGCTGCGCCTGGGCGTGACCGACTTCTGCTCCTCCTACGGCCTGCGCCGGGGTCCCGACATGACCGCCTACGACGTACAGATCGTGGCCTCCGTGATCGCCGACGTGGTGAACATGCTGGGCCGCGCCGACGGCACGGGCTTCACCGTGACCGGCCCGGTCTGGGAGTACTTCCGCGTGCAGGAGCGTATGTTCAAGCCGCAGTTGCGGCACAGCCCCTTCCTGGCGGGCCAGGCCGAGGAACTGCGCGAGCGGCTGATCGAGCACGCCATGGACGGACTGCTCCGCGAGATCGCCCTGGACCGGGCCAACGGCCTCATCGGCAAGACCTGCATCCACCCCTCCCACGTGCTGCCGGTGCACGCGCTGTCCGTCGTCAGCCACGAGGAGTACAGCGACGCCCAGGACATCCTGCGCCCGGAACGGCTCGGCGGGGGTGTACTGCGGTCGGCGTACACCAACAAGATGAACGAGGTGAAGCCGCACCGCGCCTGGGCCGAGCGGACCCTGCTGCGCGCCGAGGCGTTCGGCGTGGCCCGCGAGGACGTCGGCTTCGTCGAGCTGCTGGCCGCCGGAGTCCCCGGCTGAGCACGCGGGAACGCGGGGCCACCCGAACGCGGGACGACAGGACGCGCGTGCGCGGCACCACGGGATCACACCGGACGACGGGAACACACGGGATCACATGAACAACGCGGAGAACGAGGGCGCGAACGGCGCGGCCGGCGCGAACGGCATGGCCGGCGCGGACGCTGCGGCCGGCGTGAACGGCGCGGCCGGCGCCGGCCGCGCCGGCAGCGCGGCCGGTGTGGACGGCGCGGCCGGTGTGGACGTCTGGTCCGGGACCTGGGTCGCCGAGCGGCTCGGGGTCCGGCTGGCCGGCGACGACCGTCTGCCGGAACTGCTGGGACTGGCCCTGCGCCGCAACCCGAAGCGCGCGCACCTGCTGGTGTCCCACGTGCTCGGCAAGCACGTGCCGCAGGCGCCGTCCGTGGTCCACGGCCACGGGTTCGCCCTGGGCCGCCGGGTGCGCGCACTGCTCGGCGAGCGGGAGACGGCCCGCGCGGTCGTCCTCGGCTATGCGGAGACCGCCACCGGCCTCGGCCACTGCGTCGCCGACGGCCTCGGCCACGCCCCCTATCTGCACTCCACCCGCCGCCCGGTGACCGGCGCCGTCCGCGCGGGCGGCTTCGAGGAGTCCCACTCCCACGCCACCTCCCACCTGCTGCTGCCCGAGGATCCGGACCTGCTGGCCGGGGACGGCCCGCTGGTCCTGGTCGACGACGAGTTCTCCACCGGCAACACGGTGCTCAACACCATCCGCGACCTGCATCGCAGCCATCCGCGACGGCACTACGTGGTGGCCGCCCTGGTCGACATGCGGTCCGCGGCGGACGCGGGCCGGCTGGAGGACTTCGCGCGGGAGACCGGCGTCCGCGTGGACCTGGTGGCCACCGCCTCGGGCACCGTGACGCTCCCGGAGGGCGTCCTGGAGAAGGGCCAGGCCCTCGTGGCCCGGCACGACCCCGGCCCTGCGGCCACTGCGCCCGCCGGACCGTGCACGGTCGCGGAGTCGCGTACGGCCGGGGAGCCGTGTACGGTCGCGGAGCCGCGTACGCCCGCCGGGCCGCGTACGGTCGCGGAGTCGCGTACGGCCGGGGAGTCGCGTACGGCGGCCACGGAGCCGCGTACGGCCACGCACGCGCTCGTCGGCGGCTCCGGCGCCGCCCGGGTGGACCTGCGCTGGCCGGACGGCCTGCCCGACGGCGGACGGCACGGTTTCACGCCCGCCCACCGCACCCGGCTGGAGGCCGAGCTGCCCACGATGGCCGCCCGGCTGGCCGGGGCGCTGCCCGGTGACGCGCGCCGCGTGCTGGTCCTCGGCTTCGAGGAGCTGATGTACGTCCCGCTCCGCCTCGCCCGGGAACTGGAGCGGCTGCTGCCCGCGGCTCAGGTGCGGTTCTCCACCACGACCCGCTCACCCGTGCTGGCCGTGGACGACCCCGGCTACGCGATCCGCACCCGGCTGGTCTTCCCCGCCCACGACGGGCCCGCCGACGGCCCCGGCGAGCGCTACGCCTACAACGTCGCCGGCGCCGGCTTCGACGCCGTCGTCGCCGTCGTCGACTCCGCCGCCGACACCCCCGAACTGCACGCCCCCGGGGGGCTGCTGGCCCGGCTCGCGGTCCACACCCCGCGCGTCCTGCTCGCCGTCGTCCCGTCCTACGTCCCCGTACCCGCGGCCGTACCCGCGGCCGTACCCGCGGCCGTACCCGGGGCCGTACCCGCGGCCGTACCCGCGGCCGTACCCGGGGCCGTACCCGCGGCCGTACCCGGGGCCGCACGCCCCGCCGCAGCCGCGCCCGCACCCGTCGCCGTGCTCCCGCCGGTACCCGCACCCGCCTCTGCCCGGCGGCCCGCGGGCCCGCTCACCCGCCCGGCGGCCCGTCCGTCCGTCCGCCCGTCCGCCGCTCCCGCCGAAGGACCCGCCATGCTGCCCGCGCCCCTCCGCGGCCCCGCCTTCTCCTCCTACGCGCCCGAGGAGGTCGGCTGGCTGCTCCAGGACCTCTCCGAGGTCACGCTGGAGGCGCCGGTCGAGGAGCGCGAGGAGGCCATCCAGGGCGGCGGCGCGCACTACGCCGAGTCGCTGCCCGTGGAGTACCAGCCCAGCGAGCAGTACCAGGAACTGTTCCGCACCGCGCTGGACGCGTCCGCGGCCCGGCTCGCCCAGGCGGTCGGCGCGGTCACCGGACTCGTCCTGGCCGAACGCTCCCGGCCCGCCGCGGCCGCCCCGGCCGGCCGCCCGGTCCTGGTGTCCCTGGCCCGCGCGGGCACCCCCGTCGGCGTGCTGATGCGCCGCTGGGCGGAGTACCGGCACGGCCTGGATCTGCCGCACTACGCGGTGTCGATCGTGCGCGGCCGCGGCATCGACGCCAACGCGCTGCGCTGGCTGGCCGCCCACCACGACCCGGCCGACGTCGTGTTCGTCGACGGCTGGACCGGCAAGGGCGCCATCACCCGGGAACTGGCCGCCGCGATAGCGGAGTTCGAGGCGGCCGGAGGCGCGGCCGGCTTCGACCCGGAGATCGCGGTGCTCGCCGACCCCGGCTCCTGCGTGCGCACCTACGGCACCCGCGAGGACTTCCTCATCCCGTCCGCCTGCCTCAACTCCACCGTGTCCGGCCTGATCTCGCGTACAGTGCTCAGGTCCGACCTGGTCGGCCCGGACGACTACCACGGTGCCAAGTTCTACCGCGACCTCGCCGGAGCGGACGTCTCGAACGGCTTCCTCGACGCGGTCACCGCCTGCTTCCCTGAGGTGGCCGACGACGTGGACCGCGCGGTGAAGGAACTCGCCGCGCAGGACCGCACCCCGACCTGGGAGGGCTGGGCGGCCGTCGAGCGGATCAGCGAGGAGTACGGCATCCACGACGTCAACCTCGTCAAGCCCGGTGTCGGGGAGACCACCCGGGTGCTGCTGCGCCGGGTGCCCTGGAAGATCCTGGCCCGCGCCGGGGCGGGCGCCGACCTCGACCACGTGCGGCTGCTCGCCGGGCAGCGCGGCGTGCCCGTCGAGGAGGTCGCCGAACTGCCCTACACCTGTGTCGGGCTGATCCATCCCAAGTACACGCGCGGCGCCACGGGCGCCGACGGAAAGGCGGTGGCGCTCTGATGCCGGTGCTGGTGGCGAGCGATCTGGACCGTACGCTGATCTACTCCTCGGCGGCCCTCGCACTGACCATGCCGGACGCGCGGGCGCCGCGGCTGCTGTGCGTCGAGGTGCACGAGAGCAGGCCGCTGTCGTATCTGACGGAGACCGCCGCGCACCTGCTGGCGGAGCTGGGCGACGCGGCGGTGTTCGTGCCGACGACGACCCGTACCCGCAAGCAGTACCAGCGCATCAACCTGCCCGGCCCGGTCCCGGAGTACGCGATCTGCGCCAACGGCGGGCACCTCCTGGTCGACGGCGTCTCCGACGGTGACTGGCACGCGTCCGTCACGGCCCGGCTGGCCGCGCAGTGCGCCCCGCTCGCCGAGGTCCGCGCCCATCTGGAGGACTCCGCGGACCCGTCCTGGGTCCGCAAGCACCGCGTCGCGGAGGACCTGTTCGCGTACCTCGTCGTGGAGCGGGAGCTGCTGCCCGAGGAGTGGGTGAAGGAACTCGCCGCGTGGGCGGAGAACCGCGGCTGGACGGTCTCCCTGCAGGGCCGCAAGCTCTACGCCGTCCCCAAGCCGCTCACCAAGAGCGCGGCCGTGCGCGAGGTGGCCCGGCGGACGGGCGCCGGACTGACGCTGACGGCCGGTGACTCCCTGCTGGACGCGGACCTGCTGCTGGTGGCCGACCGCGCCTGGCGCCCGGGCCACGGTGAACTGGCCGACGCCGGCTGGACCGCGCCGACGGTCACCGCACTGCCGGAGCGGGGCGCGCTGGCCGGGGAGCGGATCATCCGGGAGCTCCTGAAGGCGACCCGCGGCGGAACGCCGTAGGGGGGCGGGCCCGTCCGTGCTCCGGGGCAGGACCCGGCCCGGCGTCCGCCCGGCCCGGCGTCCGCCCGGCCAGGAGGCCGGCCGGGCGACGGCCGGGCCCGGCCAGGGGGTCGGTCAGCCGCAGCAGCCTCCGCCGCAGCAGCCGCCCCCTCCCGCGGCGGGCGGCGCGGGTGCGGCAGTGCTCGCGGTGCCGCCGACGGCGACGGTCGACAGCAGCTTCACCGTGTCGGCGTGTCCGGCGGGGCAGGACGCCGGGGCGGCGGACTCCGCCATGGGGCGGTTCAGTTCGAAGGTGTCTCCGCAGGTGCGGCACCGGTACTCGTAGCGAGGCATGCGCACAGGTTAACCGGCGTCCTCCGGCGGCGGGGAGCTCTGCGGGAGCCGTCCCGTCGACGAGGCCGACGAGGCCGACGAGGGCGGTGGTACGGCCGACGAGGGGGGCTCGGCCCCCGGAGGCTGCCCGCCACGCGCCTGCCCGCCCCCCGTTTCGCCGTGCCGGGCCCGCCAGTACGGGTTGTCGTGCGGCAGGGCGGAACCGACCCGGCCGTACATGCCGAAGAACAGCAGCACGATCCCGACGACGAAGCTGAACAGCACGTTCTGGATCTCGAAGGCGAGGAAGTTGTAGTCCGTCTCCAGCAGGCCCATGTTCACGAAGCCGCTGAGGATGAACAGCACGCCCAGCGTCATGTTCAGCGTGGACGCGAAGTTGCCGCCGATCACCATGCCGACGAACAGCAGTCCGCCGACGCACAGGGACACCACGCTCAGGGCGCCGTTGGTGTTGAGGCCGGCGACCGTGTCCCCGCCCGTGTCGAAGAAGCCGATGTTGTTCGTCAGCCCCAGGACGCCGAACACGATGAGTGCCAGGCCCATCAGCCCGGCCCCGACCCGGTAGACCCGGCTCAGCCGGTGGTCCACGGGAAGGTGCTCGTCGAGCCTGATCCGTCGGCGCGATCCGGAGTGGAGCGTGTGTGTGGCCATGTCCGCCTCCCTTGGGCGCGCGGTGCCAGCGCAGGCCGTACCACTCCCCAATATCCGCCCCGCCCGCCCACCCGCGCAAACGCCCCCACCCCACCGCACCGGCGAGACCGTACCCGCGCCCCGGCCCTTGCGGCGCGGCGCGGGGCCGTGCCCGGGGGCGCGGGGAGCCGTGCGGCCGGCCAACGCCGCGGCCGCACCCGCCGGACTGGGATGCCGCCCTGCACGCTGTGGCCCGTGCGGCGCGGGGCCGTGCCCGGGGGCGCGGGGAGCGGCGCGGCCGGCCACGCCGCCGCCGCACCCGCCGGACGGGGGCCACGCCTCCCCGCCCCTTCCCGGCGACGGCGAACGCGCTGCCCGGCGGTCCCCGGCGGCCGGTCCCCGGCTCAGTGCCCGGCTCCGCGCTCCTCCCGGATCTGCCCCACGACCCGCGCCACGTTCCGTCGCACCGCCTCGGTCTCGGTCAGGAAGTGCCAGTAGTCGGGGTGGCGCCCCTGGAGCGTGTCCACGGCCCGCTCCAGCCGGGCCACCGACTCGTCCAGCGGCCGCGCGTGCCGGGGGTCGGGTGTGGTGCGGCCGGTCATGGCCAGCCGCTGCGCGTCCCGGATCGCGAACCGGGTGCGCTCGACCTCCTGCTGTGGGTCCTTCTGTACCGCGTTCAGCCGGGTGAGCCGGTCACCGGCCGCCGAGACGGCCTCGTCGGTGCTGTTCAGCAGCACCCGCACGGTCGACAGCAGGGCGGTCGCGTCCGCCCAGCGCTGCTCGTCACGCGCGGTCCGCGCCTCGGCCAGCTTCCGCTCGGCCTGCCGGACGTGCTCCCCGGCCCGCTCGGGCACCTGCTGGAGGTCCTGCCAGCACGCGGCGGTGAAGCGACGGCGCAGTTCGCTGAGCACGGGCTCGACCTGTCCGGCCCGCGTGGTGAGGGCCTGGGCACGGGTGCGCAGCGACACCAGCCGGTGGTCGATCTCGGCGGCCCGCTCCGGCAGCCGCTCGGCCTCCGCGCGGATCGCCCCGGCCTCCCGGGACACCCGCTCGGCCCGCTCCAGGGTCTGCGGCACGCCGTGCTGCCCGGCGCCCTGGTTGAGCAGGGTCAGCTCCGGGGCGAGCGCCGCGAGCCGGGCGGCGAGGCCGTCCGCGCGCAGCCCGGAGCCGCGTACGGAGTCCAGCGCCTCGGAAGCGGACCGCAGCGCCTGCCGGGCCCGTTCCAGGGCGGGTGCGACCCGGGCCAGCTGGGTCTCCGCCTTGCCGAGCAGCGGGCCGAGGCTCTGGGCGAACCGGTCGAGGTCCTGCTTGACCCGGCCCAGTTCGTCCTTGGCCGCGGTCAGCTCGGTGCGGGCGCGGGCCGCGGCCGACGCCTCCAGGTCGTCGCGGTCCAGGTCATGGGCGTCCACGGCCTGGATGTACCGGTGGCTGGCCTCGTCGATGCGGTGGCCCAGCTCCGCGAAGCCGGCGGTGGCCCGCCGGGCGGCCGGGCTGTCGTCGACCGCTGTGATGGTCTCGATCGAGATCCGCAGGTCCCGCTGGGCCGTGTCGAGCTCGTAGAACGCGGCCGCCGCGTCGTCCTTCGCGGCCTGCGCCTGCGCCCGCTGGCTCTCGGCCCGCCCGCCGAACCAGCGCCGGGTACCGCCGCCCGCGAACGAGGCGGGCAGCGCCACGGCCAGCACGAGCGGCAGCGCGGCCAGGGCGAGAGCGTCACGCAGGGCGCCGCGGGCGGGGGAGACCCTGGCGGGGGCCGCCGCGGGGCGGCGGACGTGCCGCGGCGGCGCCGCATACGGCTGGGGTGGTCTCGCCGTCACATCCCTCTCCCGTGCTGTCGCACCCGGCCGGTGTCGTCCTCCTGCCGGCGTCCTCTTGCCTCCGCTTGCCTCCGCAGTGCACCCGTACCCGTCGACGAGGGAAAACATATCGCAGACAGATACGGCACCCCAGGGCGGCGAGCCCGCCTCCACCGCCGCCCCACCGGCAACCGGAGCCCCCCGCGTCACCCTGTGCCCCGCCTCCGGCGTCCCCGCCCAGCGAGCCTCTTCCCCTCTTCCTCTCCTCCTCCCGCCGCGGCCGGAGGGCAACCGGAACCCGCCCGTGCCGCCTCGGCGGGTTCCGGATTCGTCCGGAGCCCGCCGGCCCCGACGAGCCCTGCTCCGCAGTCGCGAAGGTGCGCTCGCGGAGATCCGGGCCGCTCCACGGGGGTCCTTCCGCCTCCCGTCCGGTTCCGGCTGCATTCCGGGGTGCATTCCGGGCTGCATTCCTGGCAGCGGTTGGCTCCCGCGGCCGGCCGCCCGGTGCGGTGGTGGCCGTGGTCAGCGGCCGGGCGCTGTCCGACCGGCAGCCCCTCCCTCGGCGGCTGCCGGGGACGGGCGGCCCGGGTCAGCGGGTGCGGAGGGTGATGTTGCCGTCGCCGGTACGGGCGGAGACGACATGGCTGCTGGAGTCCGCGCGCGGTACGTCGACCCGGATCCGGCCGTCCCCGGTGCGGGTGCTCACTTGATAGGCGGCGCGCGGCAGTTCGACCGTGACGGAGCCGTCGCCGCTCTGCGCCCGGACGAGGTCGGGCGCGACGCCCAGCACCAGGTGGACGGAACCGTCGCCGGTGCTGACGCGGACCTCCCGGGCGTCGACGTCGGCGCGTATGGACCCGTCGCCGGTGTGCAGGTCCAGTGGGCCGCTGCTGTCGGCGACCCGCACGGAGCCGTCGCCGGTGCGGATGCCGAGCGCCTCCTCGAACCCGCTCGCGCGGACGCTGCCGTCGCCGTCCTCGACCTTCACCGCGACGCCGCGGGGCACTTCGACGCGGTGCCGGGCGCTGCAGTCGGCGACGAACCCGGAGCAGTGCAGCCGCAGGGTGAGCCGGTCGCCGCTCATGGACCAGGTGACCTTCGGGTCGCCCCCGAGGACCACGCTGCCGTCGAACCACCGGGTGACCTCGATCCGGCCCGGCCGCCCGTCGTCCACGGCCACCAGCTCCAGCTCGGAGTCGTCGGAGTCGACGGTCAGGGTGCGGCCCTGGAGGGCGAAGGAGCGGTGCTCGGGCTCGGCGTCGTCGTCCGGCGAGGAACAGCCGGTCAGCACTGCTCCGGCGGTGACGGCCGCACAGACGGCGGCGATGACGGCCGAGCGGGCCCGAATGGAGCGCCCCATGACATTCCCCCTGGTGAACCGGGTGCGCGGCCCCCTGGCCTGCGCGACTCTTCGACGGTACGGCCCGCGCGCACCCCGGGGGATCCGGGCCGCTCCCGGATCTCTGCTGGGGACATCCCCCAGAGGCGCTCAGGGGCGTCCTCGGGGTCGCGGGCTCCCGCCCGCGCTCCCCGCCCATGCGGCCCGTGTCCACCCGATACGGGTTTGCGGGGCACGGCCTCGGGCAATGTAGGCTGTCGACTCGTCCTCGGGTGCGTAGCTCAGGGGTAGAGCGCCTGCCTTACAAGCAGGATGTCGGCGGTTCGAAACCGTCCGCGCCCACCTGGTAGTTCTGGTTCCTCGCGCACGTCCGGCGGTGGTGTGAGCCTTCAGAGGCGCTACCGCCGGACAGGGCGGCTGCGATCTCGCACACTCTCGCTACACGCTCACTCCGAGAGCCCACCTCCTGAGTTCGTCCTCAACGATCACTGCGTAGGCGGCAGGTCGGACACCACAGCAGCGACCCCCGCCCTCCACCGGGAGGACGGGGGTCACCTGTGCCGGGACGCCGTGGGGAGGGGCGACATCTCCGGGACGCCCGGCGCGTTCAGGGGGGCGCGAGCCGCTTGCGCCGGTCCCCATGTCGGGTGGCCGTCCGGTCCTGCACGCCGTCGGGCGGCCGCTCCCACCCACGACCCGCACCGCCCATGACCGGCCGGCCGCAGGATCCCGGTGCGGCCACCCCGACGGGGCAGTAGGAGCGGCCGCAGGTCCCGGGCTACTCCACCCACACCGTGCCGTGCGTGTCCGTGTGGGAGGTCCGGCCGTTGTAGTGGTCCACGTGCCGGCCGTCGCTGTGCGGGCGCCGTGTGCAGGTCGCGCCGCCGTCCGGGTGCGCCAGCCAGCAGTAGCCGCCCGCCCGGCCGGCGGACCGCTCCGCCTCCCGCAGCCGCTCCGCCAGCGGCCGCGGCCGCTGCTCCTGCGTCATCGGCGGCCCTGCCGGGCCAGGCGCACCAGGGTGCGGCCGACGTCGCAGCCTGCCCCGGAGTCGGTGCACGCCCGGCAGCCCGGTGCGTGGCTGAACAGGGCGCCGTACGCCTGCTCGCCCGTACACGGGTGGCAGGCGCGCGGGTACCAGCGCCGGCCGTCGGCCGCGGTGCCGTGCTCGCCCATGTCGAGGGCGCTCTCGGTGCTGAGCGGCGTGCGGCACCACACGCACTCGACGCCCCGGGCCTGGCCCCCCGTCAGCCCCTCCAGCGGGGGGAGGCCGAGCGCGCTCACGACGCTCGGGGGGACGGCGCTGATCCTGTACGCGTCGGTCACGCGGCTGCTCCTCGCTGGAGTGCGGTGGCGAGTCTCAGGGCGACGTCCGCGTGGACGCGTCCGAGGTCGACGAGATACGGGGCGGGTGAGCCGGGGTCCGCGGTGAGGGAGAGCAGGACGGTCCCGGCCTGGTCGAGCGCGGCGCGCAGCGACTCCGTCGCCGTGAACGGGTCGACGTCGTCCCTGTGCGGCAGCACATCGGTATCGGCCATGAACAGGACGCTAGGAAGCGAAGAGCGGGGGCTGCCAGGCGATGTTCTCGAATGTTCTCAAGGTCTGGCCGAATGTTCCGGTGTGGTCTCACACGGCAGGGTGCACGCTGTAGAACCGAGGCGTTGAGCCTGGCGAAGCTGGGTGCACCAGCGACAGAAGGGGCCAACCCATGGCACGACGACTGCGGTTCAACGGCACCGACAGCAAGAACGGCAGCTGCCCGGCTGTGCACGAGAACGTCGACAGCGGTGAGATCATCGTCCAGGGGCGGCCGGTCACCGACCCTGCAGACCTGGCACAGCTACAGCACCTCGGGCCGGACGACGCCGCGGTGGCCGTCCCCCGCGAGCTGCTCGTGAACCACGGCCCCAAGGAGATGAGCCGCGTGCCCAAGCTGGTCGGGCCCGAGGAGTTCGGTCGGCTCTTCCACACCTTCGAGCACTCGGCATGGCACCTGGAGACGCGCCGCGGCTACGCCTCCGACCGCGAAGACCTCGGCTTCGACGCGTTCCTTGCCACCGGCGAAGCGCCGTGTGACCTCGACAGTGACTGGTGCCAGAACATCCGCAGGCAGACAGCGGCCGGGAAGTACGTCGGCCGCGTCCGCGTCGTCGACAGTCCGCCGACCGACGGACAGCTGTTCCTCCTCAGCTACGCCCGGTGCAACGCCGCCACTGGCGAGGACGTCCGCAACCTGTGGCGCGACACGGCTGACCAGGTGCACCTGCCCGCCGAAGACTTCTGGCTCTTCGACTCGCGGCTGGTCGCCATCCTCCGCTTCGACGACCAGGACGTCTTCCACGACGTGGAGATCGTCACCGAGCCCGGCGAGGTGCTGCGCTACTGCCAGGTCCGCGACGCAGCCGTGCACGCGTCCCTGCCCTACGACGCTTTCACCGCGCAGATGAACGGCTGACCCGGCACCGGTGAGCACCGACTACCAGCAGGCACGCGAGGCGCTCGGCCTGCGCCTGAGGGAACTCCGCCTCTCGGCCTCTGGCGGTCGGCTCACCGGGACGGAGCTTGCCGCGCGGCTGAGCTGGCCGCACTCCAAGGTGTACAAGCTGGAGGGCGGCCGGCAGACCGCAACGGCCGACGACGTGCAGGCATGGGCCGAGGCAGTCGGCCAGCCGGAAGTAGCTGAGGAACTGCTGTCGCGGCTCAGGGGATTCGAGTCCCACATCCGCTCCTGGCGGCGCCAGCTCGCGTCAGGGCACCGGCCCGTCCAGGACGGCTGGAACCTTGCCGTCAGCCGCACCACGGTCATCCACGCCTGGGAAGAGGCCGTCGTCCCCGGCATGCTCCAGACCGCCGACTACGCGCGCTCCATGTTCCTGCGCTATGCCGATCTGCACGGGACCAAGCGAGACACCGAAGACGCGGTACGGGCCCGCCTTCAGAGGCAGGCGTGGCTGTACGAGGCGGGCCGTCAGTTCCGCGCGCTGGTCTGGGAGGCGGCCTTGCACGCGCTGGTCTGTTCGCCGGCTGTGCTTGCTGCGCAGCTCGACCGGCTCGCGGGCACTGTCGGTCTGGACACCGTCGAGCTCGGCGTCGTGCCGCTGGGGGCGTCCCTGAAGATCCCCGCTGCGAACGGGTTCTGGGTTCTCGATGAGCGGCTGGTCATCGCGGAGGACTGGCACGCGGAGGTATGGCTCGACGATGCCGACTCGGTGGCGACGTACCTGCGGGTGTGGCAGACGCTCAGTGAGTCGGCGGTGTACGGCGCGGACGCGCAGCTCGTCATCGGCCGGGCCCGTCGTGCGCTCGGTCCTCGCTGGGCCCAGGCATGACGAAGGGGCCCTGCCGCATCGCAGCGCGCGGCAGGGCCCGAGAGGGGTCCTCGCCCAGGGGTTGGGATCGGCTCCCGCGCGCCCGCCGGGCACCACGATGCGGCCGCGGGCACAGGCGTCGGCCGGGGCTCTGTGACCGGCGCCTGCCGTCGATACGGGGCGGGGTGTGGCGTGCGGTCACTGCTCCCAGGGCCATCCCGCGTCCCGGCCCCGGGAGAGCAGGTCCACGGTCGTGAACAGCTTGTCGGAGAACCCTCCGACCTCGTACCGGTGCGGCGCGCCGGTGTCGACCGAGGCCTTCGCATAGCCGGTCGTGTTGATCCCGATCATCGGCACGTCGGCCGGGACCGCCTCGGACACCGACGTCTGCGACGCCGCCCGGCCCGCCCCGAACCAGCCGGAACCGAAGCCGAGGCCACCATGGCCCGGGTGGGCGAAGGCCTGCATGTCCGACACGATGACGACCCGGTCGTGCCGGTCGAACGCCGACCGCAGGGCCGCGACGGTCTCGGTGCCGTGGCCGACCTTCCCGATCCGCCGGCAGAACGCGTCGGCCTGCCGCAGCACGCTGCCGCCCTCGACCAGCGGGTGCCGGAACGTGCGGTCCGCGTAGCCGACCAGGTCGACGTGGCAGCCACGCGCGGCCAGGGCTACCGCGAACAGGGCTCCGACGTCCACGTGCCGGATCTCGCTCCTCGCCGACACGCTGCCGCGCATGGACGCCGAGGTGTCGACCAGGACCAGGGTGCGGCCCGGCAGGGCCGGGACGTTCGCTGTGGACGCGGTCAGCGCCTGCTCCAGGGCGTGGCCCCAGCGCAGCGACGGCGCGGCCCGGTACGCGGACAGGAACCGGAACGGGAACTGCCGGGACCGGCGCACCTCCTCCGGGTCCGCCAGGCGCGCACACACCTGCGCGGCGACGGCGTCCGAGACTCCGGCCGCGTCGAAGTTGCGCAGGTTGCGGGTCAGCGCCATCAGCCCCATGGAGGGGATGACGGCCTCCCAGGCGGCGGCGTCCATGGGCCCCTGGAGCCAGCCCGCCAGAGCCTCCCACGTCATCCCGGCCGCCTTCAGCCGGTCCGCTCCGCCCGGCCCGGTCACCATGGCCCGCCGCTCGGCGACGGGCAGCGCCATCAGCTCGCGGTGCGCGGTCAGCGTCCGGTTCGAGCCGGGGGCCTCCGCGGTGTCCGGGTGATGCCGCCGGTCCAGGGCGTAGCGGAACAGCTCACCCTGCCACGGCTTGGCGGGGTCCGGTGCGGCGTGCACCAGGTTCAGCACGTCGCCGAAGCGGTAGCCCTTCGACGCCGTGTCGTACTTGAGCAGCGCCCTGCCGCTGTAGAGGCGCTGGACGGCGTCGGCGACACCCCGCTTCACGGGCTTCGGCAGGCGGCGGCCGTAACGGGACGTCCAGTAGCCGAGCAGCTCGCCGGGCTCGTCGGCGCGCTGGAGGACGGACGCGATGACGCGCCGGTTCCAGCCGCCGCCCCCGGCGTTCGCGGCCCCGGCGTTCGCGGCCCGGGCGTCCGGCGCCGGCTCCTCGCGGGCCCCGGCGGCGAGCCGCGCCTGCACGAACTCCGCCGCGCCGACCGCGGCGGCCGTGCGCATGTTCGCCGAGCCCCGCAGCCATCCGAGCAGGCCGGCCGTCCAAGCGGGGTCCTCCACGGCAAGCCGGCGGACCAGACCGCGGAACCGGCCGTCCCGCTCGCCGGCCTTCTCGTAGAAGGTGTCCTGTCCGGCCATGTTGGTCACCGCGAGGAGGAACAGGTCGCTCTTCGCGTCGCGGACATGGGCGGCGCCGCCCTCGTGGGTGGTGGTGCGCTCGCCGGTCGTGGTGACCGGGCCGCGTGCGACCGGACGAGAGGTGCGGGTGTTGAAGCGGGACAAGCGGGACATGAGGAAGCCTCCTCTGCTGGGCTGGAGGAGGCGGTGAGCGGGGGCGCCCGAGATCAGAGCGGCGACGGTACGTAGCGTGCTGCCGTTGCACCACAGCCGACCTCTGGTCGGCCGCCAGGACTTGAACCTTGACCGCTCGATCCCGAATCGAAGTAGCCGTCGCCTGCGCACCGGGCGCCCCGGCGCTTGTGCCTCCCGAGATCAAGTCGGCGACGGTACGTGGTGTCCTGGGCCGCTGGACGACACCGGCCGTGAACCGGCGACGGGATTCGAACCCGCGTTTCTCTCTTGAGAGGAGAAGTAGCCGTTGCCTGCGCACCGGGAGGTGCGATGTGAAGTTGTGGGCCCAGAGGTCGAGTCGGCGACGGTACGTAGCGCTCTTCCGGTTGAGCTACACCGGCCGGAGCCGGTGACAGGACTCGAACCTGCAACCACTCGATCAGCAGTCGAAGTAGCCGTTGCCTGCGCACCTGGGCTGCGCCCCACCGTAGGGCAGAGGGGTGCCGGATCTCGAACGAGTTATCGCGGATCACCCGTCAAGAGGGAGCCTGTGTGCCGCCGTTGGGCGGCCGCAGGGCGCTGTGGAGGAGACGCGGAGGAGACGCGGAGGAGACAGGGTCGTCTGCGGACGGCCGACGGCCATCCCGGATCTCGCCGTCGCGGATGAGGGCGAGCCGGTGACCGGGCTGGAGCCGCGCCCTCACGGGGCGGCGCTCCGGGAAGGCTGTGCGCCGCTTGCCCGGCGGTCAGCCCTCTCCGGCGGCCGGGCGGGCGTGCTTGAGCTGGGAGCGGGCCGCCACCCGGTCCGGACCGGTGATCTCCGACCAGTAGCGGTGGGTGGTGACGAACACCGCCAGCTCGTGTTCCCGGCGCCGCAGCTTCTCCACCTCGGCCTGCTCGTCCTGTGTCCAGCCGGGGGACGCCGGGCGCTCGACCCGGCGCCAGCCGCCGGTGTCGCTGAAGCCTTCGGACGGTTCGACCGACCAGGGGAGTCTTTTCAGCAGGGCCGACAGCTCGGACCGGACCTGATGCAGCTCCTCCTGACCGGCGAGGAGGTCGCTAGGGAAGTCATAGGTCGTTGCCACACGACAATGCTACGCCTGTTCGATTTCGTGCGGCGAGTTACCGCGTGCGGTTCACGCGAACGGGTGTTCCGGTTGGGTGTTCGCATGCGGTCGTGGGCTGGTCGCCGACGTGGCTGGCCGATCGCCGGCAGGTGCCCGCGGTGAGGAGCGCCTTCGGGTCCTCGACCCTGACGATCACCGTCGGGTGCCGGGCCGTGGCGATCGCCGTCGGGTGCCGGGCCGTGGCGGTCGCCGTCGGGTGCCGGGTCGTGGCGGTCGCCGTCGGGTGCCGGGTCGTGGCGGTCGCCGTCGGGTCGCTCGTCGGCGTCGGCGGGGAGGGACGGGGGTGCCCGTCGGGCCGGAAGCGGGGTGGTCGCCGCGACGACCACCCCGCTTCCGGCGCTCCAAGGCGCTCCAAGGCGCTCCAAGGCGCTCCGAGGGGCCCTGAGGGGGCGACGGTGCCCGGTGGGCCCGGGGCTCAGTCCTGTGCGGAGCGGAGTTCCTCCATGAGCCGCCGCGCCACCGGCACCGGCACCCCGTGGCGGTCCGCCGCTCGCAGCAACGCCCCGCCGATCGCGTCCAGTTCGAGGGGTCTGCCCGCCTCCGCGTCGCGCTGCATGGAGGACTTGGCGGACGGCGGGAAGGCGTCGTAGCGGGCGAGTGCGCCCTCGGGGTCCGCGGGGCCGCCGTCCGCGCCGCTGACCGCGGCGGTCTCCGCCACCAGCGCGGCCAGTTCCGTCCGGTGCTCGGTACGGATCTCGCCCAGCGGGAGGCCGTAGCGCGTGGTGAGGAGCGCGAAGGGGGCGAGGAAGGCCATCTTCGCCCACAGGGCCGCCGCCTCGTCGGCCGCGACCCGGGTGGCCGGGCCGGCTGCGTCCAGGGCCGCCGCGAGGGCGGAGAGCCGCTCCCCGGGTACCGCGTCGCCGGCCAGGTCGATCTCGGTGAAGGGGCTGGTGTGCGCGATCTCTCCCGGTGCCACCCGCGTCGACTCCACCCGGATCACCGCGGGTGCGACGCGCTCCGCGCCGTACCGTTCCCGCAGTGCGGCCGGGTGCTCCACGCCGTTCAGGAAGGGCACCAGCAGGCCCTTGTCCAGCGTCTCGGCCGGCACGCGCGCGAGTGCCGCGTCCAGGGCGGTGGCCTTCACCGCGACCAGGCAGGCGTCCACCGGTTCGCGCAGCTCCGTCCCGGCCTCCACGCGGGCGTGGAAGTCGCCGTGGACGGTGCTGCGCACCCGGATGCCCGACGTGCGCAGCGCGTCGGCCGTCCCCTCGCCCGCCAGGCAGATCACCCGGTGTCCCCGGCGGGACAGCAGGGCCGCGAGCAGGCCTCCCACGCCGCCCGGACCCAGTACGGCGACGGTGAGTTCGTCGTGTGCCATGAGGTGTGGCTCCTTGTCGTCGGTCGGCCCCGGTGCGGTGGCCGCCTCGACGTTGATCATCACAGGCGGCGGAGGCGGAGGGGAAGGGGGGAGGGAAGGGGGAGGCGAAGGGGGAGGCGAAGGGGGGCGTCGCCGGGGCCGAGGGCGGCCGCCGCGCGTCCGGCGCGGGGCGGGACGCGGGCCCCGGCCGCCCGCCGGCCGCCCACGGGGCGGGTTGGCGTCTTCGACTGCGCGCGCCGGGCGCCGGCGGGAGACTTGAGACATGTGCCGCAGCATCAAGACGCTTCGCCCGCCCGCGCTGCCCGAGGAGGCGACGCCGGAGGAGATCCGGGCCGCCGCTCTCCAGTACGTCCGCAAGGTGTCGGGCTTCCGCGCCCCGGCCGCCCACAACCGCGAGGTCTTCGACCGCGCGGTGGACGCCGTCACCCAGGCCACGGCCGAACTCCTCGCCGGACTGGAGGTTCGGGGCCACACCCCCGCCCGCCGGGCGAGCTGACGGCGAGGTGAAGAGGGGGACCGCCGGCCTGCCCGGCGCCCCGGCCGGCCCGGATCCTCCACTCGCCGGCCGGCCCCCTGCCGACGCCGCCCGGCCCCCGCCCCTGCCGACGCCGCCCGGTTCCCGCCTCTGCCGGCGCCGTCCGGCCCCCGCCCGCCACCGGTTCCCCCGCCGGTGCCGTTCCGCCGACGCCGTTCCGGTGCTACGCCGCTTCCGTCGACGGGGCGGGGCGGCGCATCAGGTAGGCGGCACCGGAACCGGCTCCGAACAGGGCGAGGACGGACACGCCGGTCGCCAGCCACCCCGCGCCCAGCCAGTGCGCGCCGAAGTAGCCGAGGGCCACGCTGTACGCGGCCCAGGACAGGCCCGCCAGGGCCGACCAGGGCAGGAAGTCGCGGGCGCGGCTGTGGGCGGCGCCCGCGCCGAGGGAGACCACGGAGCGGCCGGCCGGGGCGAACCGGGCGAGGACGACGAGCACCCCGCCGCCGCGGGCGAGAGCCGAGCCGAGCCGTTCCTGCGCGCGGGACAGGCGGCGCGAGCGGGCGATGGTGCGGGCCACCCGGCTGCCGTCGCGCCAGGCCAGCCGGTACGCCACGAGATCGCCGAGCACGGAGGCGGTCGCGGCACACAGGGTCAGGGCCAGGATGTCGGGGACGTCGTCGGGGACGCGCCCGGTCGCCGCGCCCGAACCGGCCGCGGCCGCCGTGGCGCCCATGATCACCAGTACGCCGCTCGGCAGCACCGGCAGGAACACGTCGAGCAGGACCGACGCGCCCACCAGGGCGTAGATCCATGGCGTTCCGGCCAGCAGGCCCAGACTCTCGAACACGAAGACTCCCCGTCATTCCCCCCGTTGGCCCGGCCCCGCCGCGTCGGTGCGCGGGCTGCGGCGAAGGGAGCCTCGACAGCCGTACAGCGTACGCCCGCGATGTGACGGAAGAGGCACAGGGGGTTCGTGCGACGTGTGCGGCGTCGCGCCGGTCGCTGCCCCGCGCCCGCCGTCGCCGCCCGCACGACCCTCCTGCGGCCCGGCCGGGTGCCTCGCCCTCAGGCGGGTTTCACCCGGCTGCCACGGCGGAGGGGCGGCGACGGGCGTCCCGCGGCAACGGTAGAGGGGTATGTGCCGGAGATCGGCATGAACATCACTAAATGTGAGGAACGGTACAGATCATGCTGGCAGGTATAGGCACCGGAGCCCTCGCCGCCGTTCTGCTCGCGGCCGGGGTCGCCCCGTCCGCCGCGACCGACGGAACGGCCGCGACCCCCGCGTCCACCCCCGCGTCCATCTCCGCGTCCACCCCCGAGGCCGCTCGTACGACCGCCCGGGCGGACGGCCCCGCCCGCCCCGCCGTCGCCGCCTACCCGCCCGGTCGGGGGGACCGTACGGCCGGGTACCGGATGCGTACGGAGGCGCGGTTCGCGCCACCCGGCGCGCTCGTCCGCTCGGCGGCGCTGACGTATGACACGGACCTCGTCCCGGCCGCCGCCTGGATCGGGGTCAGCCAGCACACGGCGCCCCGGGGCGACACGACCGTGAGGCTGCGGGTGGCGGGTCTGAGGCCGGGACACGCCTACGGCGTCCACGTCCACCAGAAGCCCTGCACCGCCGACCCCGCCGCGGCCGGGGGGCACTACCAGCACGAGCCGGGTGCCGGCGAACACCACGTCAGCGAAGGCAACGAGGTCTGGCTGGACGTCACTCCCGGTGCGGACGGCGCCGGGCGGGCGGTCGCCCACCACGACTGGGGCTTCCGGCAGGGGGAGGCGTCCTCCGTCGTCCTCCACGACGAACCCGGCAGCAAGGGCGCCCGGGTGGCCTGCTTCACCGTGCCCTTCGGCTGGGTCGCGGACTGACGGCCGGCCGAGGAGCCGGGGCCGACGCCGGTCCCGGAGCGGTCCGGTGCCGCTCCGGAGGACAGTGCCGCCCGCGCCCCGGTCACGTGCCGCCCGCGCCCCGGTCACGTGCCGTGCCGCCCCGGTCGCGTGCCGTGCCGGTCGTGTGCCGTGCCGTGCGGTCGCGGGTCGTGCCGTCCCGGTCCCCTGCCGTCGTCTTGCGGTGGCGGCCGCCTTCTCCCGCCTCGCCCGGGTGCGCCCCGCGCCGCCCCGTCCGGCCCGGTCCGCGGCCCGCGGTGCCGCCGCCCGGACCGCCGCTTGGACCGCCGCCCGGTGTCAGGGCGGGGTGAGCGGCGTCTCCGCCACCGTCGCCAGCCGTGCCTGGCCCTTGCCCTCGCCCGCGGCCCCGCTCCCGCCTCGGCCGGGGCGGACGGCGCGGGCCTGGTCCAGGCGCAGGGTGGCCTCGCGGCCGTGGAGGGTGAGGGTCATCAGCTGGTTCCCGAACCACGGCCCGCCCCGCCGGTGCCAGTCGACCGAAGGCTTCGGCACCCGCCCGTGCCCCGCGAACCGGCGGCCCAGCGCCCGGGCGAGCCGGCTCCAGCCGAACCGGAAGCCGAGCCGCATGGACAGCGGCACGGCGTTGCGCACCGGGGAGCAGGTCAGCTGGAGGACCCGGGCGGCGGGACGGCCGCTGTGCCGGGGCCAGGCCGGTTCGGCGAGGTAGGCGTGGTGGACGTCGCCGGACAGCACCAGCACGGTCGCGGGGGCCCGCGGCCCGGACCCTGCCTCGGCGACCAGGGCGGTCAGCGCCTCGAAGGACTCGGGGAACGCCGCCCAGTGCTCCAGGTCCGCCGCCCGCCGCAGCCGCTCCCCGAACCGCGCCCAGCGCGGCCCCTTCTCCCCCCGGCACAGCGCGGCGCTCCAGCCCTCGGCGTCGTGCACGAGCTGTGGCAGCAGCCAGGGCAGGGAGGTGCCGATCAGGAGGTGGTCGCACTCGTCCGGGGTGTCCAGGGCCTGTGCGCGCAGCCACCGTGCCTCGCCCGGGTCGAGCATGGCGCGCTCGGGCTCGGCCAGGACGCGGCCCGCCCGGCTGTCCACCATCAGCACCCGGACGCGCCCGAAGTCGCGGCGGTAGCTCCAGCGCACCGAGGCCGGGTCGGTGTCCGCGCGGCAGGCGAAGGCACGCAACGCCTCGGTGCCGTCGGGGGTTTCGCGCACGGCGGCGTAGAGCGGGTCGGCGGCCAGGTCGGCGGGGGTGAGATTGCCGAGGTGCTGGTGCACCCAGTACGACATGAGGCCGCTGAGCACCCGCTCCCGCCACCAGGGCGTGGCCCGCATGTCGGCGAGCCAGGCGGCGGAGGTGTTCCAGTCGTCGATGACGTCGTGGTCGTCGAAGATCATGCACGTGGGCACGGTGGACAGCAGCCAGCGCACCTCCGGGTCGAGCCAGGACTCGTGGTACAGGCGGGTGTACTCCTCGAAGTCCGCGACCTCGCTGCCCGGAGGTTCCGACAGGTCGCGGCGGGCGGCCAGCCAGCGGCGGGTGGCCCGGGAGGTCTCGTCGGCGTACACCTGGTCGCCGAGCAGCAGCAGGACGTCGGGCCGCTCGGACATACGGCCGGCCGCCAGGCGCGCGGCGAGCGCGTCCAGGGCGTCGGGTCCGGCCGGGTCGCTCCCGCCGGCCGGGGGAGCGGCCCACCGGCAGGAGCCGAAGGCGATGCGCAGCGGCCCGGCCGTGTCCCCGTCGCCGGCCCCCGCGCCGGAGGCCGCCCCGCCGGAGGCCCCCGCTGCGGCCGCCTGCGCTCCCGCCGCCCCGGCCGCGTCCCGGTGGATCCTCCTGGTGCGGATCTCGGACGGCGGGAAGGGGGAGCCGGCCGACGGCCAGGCGCGCGTGCCGTCGAGGTACACCTCGTACGGCGTGGACCTGCCGGGGGTGAGGCCGTTCACCTCGACCAGGGCGTAGTGGTGCCCGGCGATCTGGAAGGTGCGGGTGCTGCCGCCGGAGCCGTCGGCGCAGCGCACCTCGGCGGTGCAGGGGCGGCTCGTCTCGACCCAGACGGTCGCGGACGAGCCGCCGGTGTACCTCAGCAGTGGTCCGAGCCGGAGTCCCGCCACGTCACGCCCCTCTCCACCCTTTCCACGCCCCTCCCCGTCGCCCCGTAACGGTACGGGAACGACGGAGGCCGGAGGGGGGATCCCGGGCGGAGGAGTTCCCCCGCGGAGGAACTCCCGGCGTGGCGGGAGCCCCCGGCCGGGGCGCGGGCCGGCGGCGGTCCGGCCGGGCTCAGCAGGAGGCGAGGTGGTTCTGCAGGGCGGCCTTCTCGGCGGGGTCGACGGAGAGGCCGTAGTAGTACTTCACCTGGACCCAGGCGCGTACGTAGGTGCAGCGGTAGGCGGTGCGGGAGGGCATCCAGGTGGCCGGGTCCCGGTCGCCCTTGGACTGGTTGACGTTGTCGGTGACGGCGATGAGCTGGGGGCGGGTGAGGTCGTTGGCGAAGGCCCGCCGCTTGGACGTGGTCCAGTTTCCCGCGCCCGAGTCCCAGGCCTCGGCGAGCGGGACGAGGTGGTCGATGTCGACGTCGGAGGCGGCGTACCAGGTGGCGCCGTCGTAGGGGGAGTACCAGCTGCCGCTCGTGGCGGCGCAGGAGGAGTTGGTGACGACGTCGGAGCCGTCGCGCTTGAGGACCGTCTCCCGGGTGTTGCAGGTGCCGGAGACGGTGATCCAGTGCGGGAAGAGGTCGCGGTTGTAGCCGGTGCGGTTCTCGGCGGCGACGGTGAGCGCGGCGAGGTAGCCGTGGGCGGTGGCGCCGCTGACCGGGGTGGGGAGCGCGGCGGAGGCGGAGGGGCCGTTCACGAGGGCGGCCGAGGCTATGAGGGCGGTGAGCGCGGCGAGCGTGCCCAGCCGTCGACGCGCGTAGCACCTGGACATGCGAACTCCCTGGCGGTGTGGGGGTGTTGGTGGGCGAGCGTGGGAATGCTCGCGGTACCGCGTTGCGTACGGATGTGCGCGAGATGAGAAGCTAATGACGTGTTCATGACACGACAAGGTGCAGCACTGAACTTTCCGCGCGTACGATGGGCCGCGCAGAAGGGGAGTAGCTCCTCGCCGGGACCGTCGACATACTGCTCAGCTCAGCTGGGCCGGCGCCCGGAGCCGGACCTCGTCGAGGACCGGTCAGCGAGACCTTCGGCAAGCAGTGCACACCCGTGCCGTCCGGCAGGGGTGACGTGTGCCGCTCTTGCCGAGGTCGTGCCCGCAGGGGCGGTGCTGCCGGCCCGGTGGGACGGCCCCGACCGATTGCGGAACGTTGATCAGTCCCACTGTCACGGCGCTTGTCTTCGGCGTCGTCCTCCTGGCCGAGCTTCCCGACAAGACCGCGCTCGCCGGCCTCGTCCTCGGCACCCGCTACCGCGCCTCGTACGTCTTCGCCGGTGTCGCCGCCGCCTTCGTGCTGCACGTCGCGCTCGCCGTCGCGGCCGGCAGCGTGCTCACCCTGCTGCCCGCGCGGATCCTGTCCGCCCTCACCGGCGTGCTCTTCCTGGGCGGCGCCGCCGTGCTGCTGATGAAGAGGGGTGAGGACGAGGAGGAGGTGCGCCGGCCGGAGAACCAGTCCTTCGCGAAGGTCGCCGGGACCGGGTTCATGATCGTGCTGATCGCCGAGTTCGGCGACCTCACGCAGATCATGACCGCCAACCTCGCCGCCCGCTACGACGACCCCCTCTCGGTCGGCCTCGGTGCGGTCCTCGCCCTGTGGGCCGTCGCGGGGCTCGGCATCGTCGGCGGGCGGGCCCTCATGCGGCGCGTCCCGCTGCGGCTCGTCACCCAGGTCGCCGCCCTGCTGATGCTGGGCCTCGGCCTGTGGAGCCTCGTGGAGGCGGTCGCGGGCTGACCTGCCCGGCACGGCGGCGCCGACGGGCCCGGCGCGGGGTGCGGGTCAGCGGGTGAGGGCGTCGAGTTGTGCGGCGAGGCCGGGGTGGGCGTCGGCCAGGTAGGGGCGGGTGGCGTCGAGGGGGCGCACGAGCTCGGCGGGGTCGTCCTCGGCGAGGGCCGCGTGGAGCCGGCTGAGCGGAAGGCGGGCCGCGGCGGGCAGGTCCGTCAGGGCGGTGATCTGGCCGGCCACACGGCGCAGGTCGGCGGCGTTGCGCCGGGCCCGGATGGAGGCGCGGCGTTCGGCGGCGCGGCGTTCCCGGGTGGCCTGGACGCGCTGTTCGCCGGTGGTTCCGGCGGGACCGGGGCGGCCGCGCAGGTAGCGGCGTTCGGCGGCCTGGCGGCTGGCCACGCCGAGGGGGTGGGCGAGGTCGGCCCAGCTGGCGCCCGCGTGGCGGGCGGTCTCGATCAGGCCGGTCTCCCACCCGGCGAGCTGCTCGCGCACCTGCCGCAGCAGCAGCAGCGAGGCCAGGGCCTGCTCCGGGCCGACGTCGTGCGTCCCGGGAGGGCCGGGGTCCTCGTGCCGGGCCGTGTGCAGGGCGTCGTCTATGGCCCGGAGGGCCGCCGCGGCGGCGAGGAACGACGCCGGGCTGTGTGCGTCGGCGCTGGACGATGCCGGCTGGTCGGCCGGGGTCATGGGCACCTTCCTCCTGGAGTCGTCCCGGAGTCATCCTTTGGACGACTCCTTGTTTGTCATCCACTGGATGACATGTTACAACGGTTGCAGTGAGGCGCATTGGCAGCAACTGCCCGAACCCACTGGAGGTGTTTTCCGATGTTGATGCGCACCGACCCCTTCCGTGAGCTGGACCGGCTGGCCCAGCAGCTGATGGGACCGGGTACCTGGTCCAGGCCGTCCCCGATGCCGATGGACGCCTACCGCGAGGGCGACCAGTACGTGGTGGCCTTCGACATCCCCGGCGTCAGCGCGGACGCGATCGACATCGACGTCGAGCGCAACATGCTGACCGTCAAGGCCGAGCGCCGCCCCCTGGCGAAGGCCGACGACGTGCAGATGGAACTGTCGGAACGGCCGCTGGGCGTCTTCTCCCGCCAGATCGTGCTGGCCGACACGCTGGACACCGAGCACATCCAGGCCGACTACGAGGCGGGCGTGCTCACCCTGCGCATCCCGATCGCCGAGCGCGCCAAGCCCCGCAAGATCGCCATCGGCGTCGGAGCCGGCCGCAAGGAGATCTCCGGCTGAGCCGGACGGACGAGGGCTGAGCGGCGACGGAGGGCGGGTGAACTCCCCCCACGCCCGTCCTCCGCGCCCGTGGACCCGAGGAGGGTGGCGGTCGTCATGACGGTGCGGCGCGAGGCGTTCCTCGACCAGGTGAAGGAGCGCGGCGAGTACGCGACCCTGCAGGAGGCCGAACGCGCGGCCCGGGTGGTGCTCGCCCTGCTGGGCGCACACCTGGTCGGCCAGGTGCGTGCCCGGCTGGCGGCGCGTCTGCCGGAGGGCTTCGCGCTGATCCTGCTCAACCCGCTGCAGAGCGCCGAACCGCTGCCCCCGGAGCGGTTCGTGCGGGCGACCGCGGCCTGGATCGAGGGAGCCACCGAACAGACCGCGGCCTGGGATGTCGGTGCCGTCCTGTCCACGGCCGCCGACGCCGTCGGCGACGACCTCCTCCGGGAGATCCTGCTCCAGCTCCCCGCGGGCTACGACCTCCTCTTCGGCCGGCCCCAGCCCACCGGTCCGGCCGCCCGCCCCGAGTGACCGCGCACCGGCCAACCGGCCTGTCCCGGTGGCCGCAGGCTGGTCACCACGACCCCGGCGGCCGCAGGCCGGTGCGGCTGCCCGCCCTGGGTGGTCGCAGGCCGGTCAACCGGCTTGTCCCGGTGGCCGCAGGCTGGTCACCACGACACTGGTGGCCGCAGGCCGGTGCGGCTGCCCGCCCCGGGTGGCCGCAGGCCGGTCAACCGGCTTGTCCCGGTGGCCGCAGGCTGGTCACCACGACCCCGGTGGCCGTACGTCGGTGCGGCTGCCCGCCCTGGGTGGTCGCAGGCCGGTCAACCGGCTTGTCCCGGTGGCCGCAGGCCGGTCGCCACGACCCCGGTGGCCGTACGTCGGCCGGCACGACTCTGGTGACCGCGTGCCGGTCACCACGACCCCCGGTGACCGCGTGCCGGTCACCACGACCCCCGGTGACCGCTCACCGGTCACCACGACCCTGGTGACAGAAAGGCAACCACCGCAGTGATGTCCGAGCAGAGTGCGCCGCTCCAGCAGCCCTACGGGAGGGCGTACGAGCACCTGCTGGAGCAGGTCCGCCACGAAGGCGCCTACCCGACCCGCGAGAGGGCCGAGGAGGCCGTCCGCCTCGTCCTCGCGGGACTGGGGCGCCAGCTGACCGGCGACGAACGCGTCGAACTGGCCTCCCGCCTGCCCCTCGAAGCCGCCCGCATCCTCACCGCCCAGGTCCCGGACGTCCGGCCGCTGGGCGGCTGGGCCTTCGTCAAGGACCTCGCCGCCCGCAGCGGGGCCTCCCTGGGTACCACCCGCTGGGACACCGGGTCCGTCTTCTCCGCCGTCGCGGCCTGTGCCGGCCCCGACCTGCTGACCCGCATACTGCGGCAGCTCCCCTCCGGCTACGCGCTGCTGTTCGGCCGCGCCGAACTCACCCCCGCCGCGTAGCCGACGGCACCCGGGCCCGGTGGCGGGGACCCGGTGCGGTCGGCGGGATGAGGGGCGGCACCGTTGTGGCCGGCGAGTGTGAGCGGTGGCCCAAAGCGGTCGACGGGTGTGGGCGGTGGTCCGTGGTGGTCGACGGGTGTGGGCGGTGGCCCGTGGTGGCCGGCGGGTGTGAGAGGCGGCACCGTTGCGCATGCTGAACGCAGGATGAACCTTTCTGCGCGGGCGCTGGCCGGAGGCCGGAGTGTTTTGTATCGTTGGGGAACAAAGTGGCTCCGCTCGTTCACCTGACCGGCGGGCGGGGTCACCCGTCCCTCTCCAGGGGACCGTCCGGAGCCCCTGAACCCTGCTTGGAGCTCTGTAGATGACGGCCACCACCGTGCTCACCGCCCGCGCCCTCCTGCTCGACATGGACGGCACCCTCGTCAACTCCGACGCCGTCGTGGAGCGCATCTGGCGGCGCTGGGCCGACCGGCACGGGCTCGACGGCGGCGAGGTCATGAAGGTCGTCCACGGCCGCCAGGGCTACGCCTCCATGGCCGTGCTGCTGCCGCACCGGCCCATGGAGGCCAACCACGCGGACAACGCGCGGATGCTCGCCGAGGAGACCGCCGACACGGACGGCGTCGTCGCCGTACCCGGTGCCCCCGGATTCCTCGCCGCCCTGCGCGGCCTGCCGCACGCGCTCGTCACCTCCGCCGACGTCGCCCTGTCCACCGCGCGGATGGCCGCCGCCGGGCTCCCGCTGCCCGAGGTCCGCGTCACCGCCGAGTCCGTCGGAGCCAGCAAGCCCGACCCCGAGGGCTTCCTCAAGGGCGCCGCCGAACTCGGTGTCGCCCCCGCCGACTGCGTCGTCCTGGAGGACTCCTCCGCCGGAATCGAGGCGGGCCGCGCGGCGGGCATGCGCGTCCTCGGGGTCGGCCCCCGCGCGGGCTTCCACGCGCCGGACGCGCACGTCCGCGACCTCACCCGGGTGCGGGTCGCGGCCGAGCCCGACGGCACGATCCGGCTGCACATCGACGAGCCGCAGACCGCCACGCCCTGAAGCCCCCGCCCGGTCGTACGGCGGCAGCCCCTCCGGGGGCGCCGGCCCTCGCGGCGGAGGCGTGCCCTCCGGCTGCCGCCCGCCCGGGGGCGTGCCTACGGCTCGGAGGTCTCGGACTCCAGCACGGCCCGGGTCGCCTGGTCGTACGCGCCCGGCTCGGACACGTTCCACAGGCCGCGCGCCCACTGGTAGTTGAACAGGGCGTTCTCCACGGACCGGTTGAACGTGCCGTTGACGGAGCCGGTGTAGAGGCGCAGCTGCTGCAGGCGGAGCTGGAGCTCGACGACCTCCGCACCGCGGTCGCCCCGGCGCAGCACGGTGTCGGTCACCGGATCCGGCTGAGGCTCCTCGGAAGCCGACGGGGACGCCGCCGACGAGGACGGCGAGGCCGGCTCCGACGCGGACGCGGACGCAGACGCCGGCGCGGAGGGCGACGCGCTCGACGGGGACGGCGACGGCGAGGTGCTCGCGCTCGCCGACGGCGAGGCCGACACGGACGGCGAGGGGGACGCCGAGGGGGAGGGGGAGGTGCTCCGGACGGGGGACGCCGTGAGCGAGGCCGCCTCGCCGTCCGGCTCCGCCGAGGCGGCCTCCCGCGCGTCCCCGACCCGTGCGGTGTCCCGGGACGGCGTGTCGTACGCGAACAGTCCGCTCGCCAGGCCGGCGCCCGCCAGGACGGCGACCGCGGCCCCGGCGGAGGCGAGCAGCACGGGCCGGCCGCGCCGCTTCGCACCCCGCCCCGACGCCGCGCGCCCGGCCGGAGCACCGCCCTCCTCGCCCGGCTCGAAGAGCCGCAGGTCCTGGTCGCTGGGCCGGGCCCCCGACGGTGCCAGCGGGGTCGGCAGCACCCCGTCGGCACGCCGCCCGGACCTCTTTCGCGGTACGCCCTGCGACCGAGTGGTCTTTCCGGCCTGCGGTACGGCACCGAGCTGCATGGTCGCTTCCGCGTCCGGTACGGCGCCGAGCTGCATGGTCGCTTCCGCGTCCGGTACGGCGCCGAGCCGCATGGTCGCCTCGGCGTCGGGGACGCGGTCCGGCTGTGCGGCCGTCGCGGTGTCCGGTGCGGCGCCCGGCTGTGCGGCCGCCCCGGCGTCCGGTGGGGTGCTTGGCTGCGGTGCCGCCCCGGCGTGCGGTGCCGCGTCCGGTGCGACGCCCGCCCCGGGGGCCGGCGAGGTGTCCGGTGCGGCGTCCCGTACGGCGCCGAGCTGCATGGTCGCGTCCGCGGCCGGTACGGCGCCGAGCCGCATGGTCGCCTCGGCGTCGGGGACGCGGTCCGGCCGTGCCGCCGTCGCGGTGTCCGGTGCGGCGCCGCCGGGGAGGCCGCCTCCCTCCGGAGCGGCCCCACCGGGCGGGGCCGTTGGCTCGTTTCCTCCACCAGCCGTCCGCGCCGGCTGTCCCGTCCCCGTTCCCGGGGCCCCGCCAAGGGACGGGTCCTCCGTGGAGTCCGGTGTCCGGAGGATTCCGGCCGCCTCCAGGTCGACGTACGGCCGGATCCGCAGCGGGTCGAAGTCCTCCACGGCCGCCGCCTGCGCGGTGCGTTTCCGGGCGAGTGCGTCGGCGGCGCGGCGGCCGCAGATGCAGGACGGGGTGTTGTCCGCGCCGCGCGAGGCCCCGCATTCCGGGCATGGATGCCCCTGTCGGTCTGCCACCTGTCCGTCCCCTCCCCTTGCGAGCACACGTGATTATGCAGACCCCGTCCGCCACGGCCGCCTCCAGGGCGTGTTTCGAAGTCCCGCCCGGCCCGCGACGCCTGGCGCGGCGCCTTCCCGCGTGGCCGGGATCGTCCGCGTACGCCCGGTACGCGGACCGCCCTCCGCTCTCCGCTCTCCGCTCTCCGCCCTCCGGCCCGGGACGCACCGCACCGCACGACGCGGGCCCCGCCCGCCGGGCGGACGACGCTCCTGCCTTCCTTTTCCTTCCTTCAGGAAGCCGTCCCAGGTCCCGGCCTCCCGCTCGCGCCTCCTTTGCCGTCCCAGGTCCCGGCCTCCCGCTCGCGCCCCCTCTGCCGTGCCACCGCCTCCCCCTCCGGCGGCCCCCTCGCCTTCCCCTTCGGCGGCCCCCCTTTCGGCGCCCCCTCCGGCCGGTCCGCCCGCAGCGGATCAGCCGGAGGGGGTGCGTTCCCGGGAGGCCGCAACCCCGCGCAGACACCACGATGGAGGGACACCGCGAGCACGAGGAGGTCCGCATGGCCGACGACGCGGGTGGGGTCGCCGCCGAAGTGCTGCCGCCCGGGCGGGGCGCTCCGGCCGAGGAGCATGTTCCCGGCAACGTCCTCGTCTCGATCGGCGCGCTGCTCCTGGGGATGCTGCTGGCCGCGCTGGACCAGACCATCGTCTCGACGGCGCTGCCGACCATCGTCAGCGACCTGGGCGGGCTGGAGCACCTGTCCTGGGTCGTCACCGCGTACATGCTGGCCGCGACGGCGGCCACCCCGCTGTGGGGCAAGCTCGGCGACCAGTACGGGCGCAAGCGGCTGTTCCAGGCCGCCATCGTCATCTTCCTGGCCGGCTCCGCGCTGTGCGGGCTCGCGCAGAACATGCCGGAGCTGATCGCCTTCCGCGCCGTGCAGGGGCTCGGCGGCGGCGGGCTCATGGTGCTGTCGATGGCGATCGTCGGCGACCTCGTGTCGCCCCGGGAACGCGGCCGCTACCAGGGCCTGTTCGGCGCGGTGTTCGGTGCCACCAGCGTCCTCGGGCCGCTGCTGGGCGGACTGTTCACCCAGCATCTGAGCTGGCGCTGGGTGTTCTACGTCAACCTGCCCGTCGGCGCGGTCGCCCTCGTCGTGATCGCCGCCGTGCTGCGGCTGCCGCCCAAGTCCACCCGGCACGTCATCGACTACCTCGGCACCTTCCTCATCGCCTCGGTCGCCACCTGCCTGGTGCTCGTCGCCTCCCTCGGCGGCACCACCTGGGCGTGGAACTCGCCGCAGATCATCGGGCTCGCGGTACTCGGCGCGGTGCTCGCGGTGGCGTTCGTGGCGGTGGAACGGCGGGCCGCGGAACCCGTCCTGCCGCTGAAGCTGTTCCGCATCCGCACCTTCACCCTGTCCACCGTGATCAGCTTCATCGTCGGCTTCGCCATGTTCGGCGCCCTGACCTTCCTGCCGACCTTCCTCCAGGTGGTGCACGGCATCACCCCGACCATGTCCGGCGTGTACATGCTGCCGATGGTGCTCGGCCTGCTGCTGGCCTCGACGCTGTCCGGGCAGATCGTCAGCCGCACCGGCCGCTGGAAGGTCTTCCCGGTCGCCGGGACCGCGGTCACCGCCGTGGGTCTGCTCCTGCTGCACGGCCTCGACGAGTTCAGCTCCACCGCCGTGATGAGCCTGTCCTTCTTCGTCTTCGGCACGGGCCTCGGCCTGGTCATGCAGGTGCTGGTGCTGATCGTGCAGAACGCCGTCGGCTACGAGGACCTCGGCGTCGCCACGTCCGGCGCGACCTTCTTCCGCTCCATCGGAGCCTCGTTCGGCGTCGCCGTGTTCGGCTCGGTCTTCTCGGGCCGCCTCGCCGGCCAGCTCGACGACGCCTTCCGCGGCGTGCAGCTGCCCGCCGGGGTCTCCGCCGACTCGCTCGGCGCCGACCCGCGCGGCATCCAGCTGCTCCCGGCGTCGCTGCGCCCGGCCGCGCTGCACGCCTACTCGTCCGCCATCACCGACGTGTTCCTGTACGCGGCCCCGGTGGCCGTGGCCGGCTTCGTCCTCGCGTGGTTCCTGAAGGAGGACCGGCTGCGGGCCTCGGTGACCGCCCCGGACGGCACGGAGACGCTCGCCAGCAACCCGGTCGAGCGCACCTCGTACGACGAGGTGTGCCGGGCGCTGTCGGTGCTGGGCACGCGCGAGGGCCGGCGCGAGATCTACCGGACGATCACCGAGCGGGCGGGCTACGACCTGCTGCCCGCGGCGAGCTGGCTGCTGCTGCGGATCAGGCGGTACGGCTCCGTGGAGCCGGCCGTGCTCGCGGAGCGCGGCCCCGTACCGCTGACGGTGATCATGGAGGCCTCCCGCCAGGTGGAGGGGCGGGGACTCGCCGTACGGCAGGGGCTGGACCTCACGCTCACCGCGCAGGGCGCGGAGGCCGCCGAGCGGCTGGCGCGGGCCCGTGAGGAGTCGCTGGCGGCGATGCTCGGCGACTGGTGGGGCCCGGACCGGCCCACCGACCTGGTGCAGCTCGTCGGGGAGCTGAACCGTGAGCTGTGCGGGGCGCAGAGCGAGGAGCCGCTCGACGAGGGTCCGGCCCGCCGCCTGGCCTGACCGGAGCCCGGCTCACGCCAGGTGCTTGGTGAACCAGTGCTCCGCGTACGGGCTGTCGTTGTGGCGCGCCGTCTCGCGGTAGCCGAGCCGCGCGTACAGCGTGCGGGCCTCCACGAGGTCGCTGCGGGTGTCCAGGAGGATCCGGTCCGCGCCCATCGACCGGGCGGCGTCCTCGGCGGCGCCCACCAGCAGGGCCGCGCCGCCTCTGCCGCGCATGCCCTCCCGCAGGAACACCCGTGTCAGCTCCGCGGCCCGGGGTCCGGCCCGGCGCACGCCCGCGGTGCCCGCCGGTTCGCCGTGGAGGCGCGCGACGAACAGCACGCCGTCCGGCGGCAGCAGACCGCCCGCCGCCCCGGCGGCGATCTCCCGCTCCAGCTCCGCGGGGTCGGTGCGCCGTCCCTCGTGCAGGAGGTACCAGCGGTCGCTGACCTCGGTGTAGTAGGCCCGCCAGAGCGCTACGGCGTCGGGGGAGCCGACCGGTTCCGCGGCCACCGTCCAGCCGGGGGCGGGAGCCGGGCCCGAGCGGCCCGAGCGGCCCGATGGCGCGGCGGCGGCGGTGGGGGGCGGGGCGGGTGCGGAGGGTGAGTCGGAGGCGGTCACGGGGCCATTCTGCGGAGAGGGCGGCCTGCCACCGCAACCGATTTCGGCCCGGGCGGCCCGGTGCAGCGTGCCCGGCCCGGTGCACCGGGCACGGCCGCAGCCTCCGTACGGCCCGAGTCTCCGCGTCCCGAGCCTCCGTACGGCCCGCGTCTCCGCGTCCCGAGCCTCCGTACGGCCCGCGTCCCGAGCCTCCGTACGGCCCGCGTCTCCGTTCGTGCCGCTCGCGCCCTTCGCCTCGCGCCCTTCGCCCTTCGCCTTGCAGCCCTTCGGCTCGCAGCTCTCCGGCTCCGGCCGTGAGCCGGCGCGTACGGTCAGCGGACGGTCAGGACGTGGTCAGTACACGGTCAGTACACGGTCAGGACGTGGTCAGTACACGGTCGGGGCGTGGTCGGGGCGTGGTCAGGACGCCTCCGCGTCCTCGGAGCGGGCCGCACGCCGCCGTCTGAGGACGTCGTCCACGTCGTAGGGCTTCAGGCCCAGCGGAGGGCCCGGCGGCGGACGGAACATCATGGCGCGGATCTTGGTGTTCACCTCCTCGACGAGGCGGCGCGCGCTCTGCTCGGAGGGTGCCCGCAGCGCGGCGGCGAGAGCGTCCTCGGCCTCCTTGCGGAGGGCGAGGGCGGGTGGGAGGACGGCGAGGCCCTCGCGGGCCATCTTCCGCTTGATCCACCACAGTTCGTCGTAGGGCTGCTCCACGTCGCCCGGCAGGGGCTTGCCCGCGCCGGGCAGCCGCGCGAACTCGCCGCGCGCCTCCGCGTCGCGGATCTGCTTGTCGGTCCAGGACTCGAAGCTGAGGCCCGGTGGCTTTCGCTCGGTCATGTACCCATTGTGCCGGACGCCGTACGGCCGGGCGTTCTACTATGCGGCGGCGGCGCCCCAACCGGGCCGCTGTTCAAGGACCTTCCAAGGAGAGCGCACGTGCTCGAACTGACCATGGCCACCGTCTCGGGGGAGGAAGCGGGCGCCACGGCCGGCATGCTGATGGCCGACGCGCCCACGGAGCCCGGTGCCGTGCTGAGGGTGGGCCGGGACACGTCCCTGTGCCGGCTGGCGACGCCGGACGACTGGCTGTTCGTCTCCCGGGCGCACCTGGAGTTCCTGTGCGGCCCCGACGGTGTGTGGCAGGTGACCTGGCTGCGCGGTTCGCAGGCGGAGCCGTCCTCGGAGGTCCGCCTCGCGGTCGGCGAGTACGCGCAGACCATCCCGTACGGCGGCAGCGTGCGGCTCCCGCGCGGCGGCAGCGGCGAGATCGTCGTCCAGGACCGTACGGCGCCGCGCAGCGTCAACGTCGGCTTCTTCCACGAGGTCTGAGCGGCCGCGGCCGCTCAGGGCCTCACCCGGGTCCTGGGCCGGCGTGCACCGGAGGAGGGCGCAGCGGCGGGGACCGCCCGGTTCGGTAGGGGCGGCCCCCGCCGGCGTGCGCCGACGGGCCCGGGCCTACGCGAGGACGCGGGCCAGCGCGAAGCCGTCCCAGCCCTTGGTGCCCACGGTCTGCACGGCCGTGCCGTCCAGCCTCGGGTGGGTGGAGATGAGGTCGAGGGCGGCGCGGGTGCCCTGGACGTCCGGGGCGCCGCTGTCGGTGTCGAGGACGCGGCCGCCGCGGACGACGTTGTCCAGCACGATCAGGCTGCCCGCGCTCGTGAGCTTCAGCGCCCACTCCACGTAGTGCGCGTTGTTGGCCTTGTCGGCGTCGATGAACACCAGGTCGAAGGGCGGCGGGTTCTCGTCGGCGAGCAGGGGCAGGGAGTCCAGGGCCGCACCGGTCCGGACCTCGGCGATCTTGTCGAGTCCGGCGCGGGCGAGATTGCGGGTGGCGACCTCGGCGCGCAGCGGGTCGTACTCCAGCGAGACCAGCCTGCCGTCCTCGGGCAGGGCGCGGGCCAGCCAGATGGTGCTGTAGCCGCCCAGGGTGCCGATCTCCAGGACGGTGCGGGCGCCCTGGATGCGGGCGAGGAGGTGGAGCAGCTTGCCCTGCGGCGCGGACACCGCGATCTCCGGCAGCCCGGCCGCCTCGCTGTCCCGCAGGGCCGCTCTGAGCGCGTCGTCGTCGGGCGAGAGCTGAGCGGTGAAGTAGGCGTCGACCGCTTCCCAGTGCTCTGACTGGCTCATGCACCTGACCTTTCGGGTCACCGTTGGCGGAGCGGATGAGTCGTGTGCGTGAATCTAGTGCCGCCGCCCCCCGCCCGCCGCTGATTTTCGCCACCGGGCGTTTCCCGGCCGCCGGCCGCAGCCCGGCAACCGGGGGCCGCAAGCCGACAACCGGCGGCCGCGAGCCGACAACCGGCGGCCGACAGTCGCAAGCCGACAAGCCGACAGTCGGCAGCCGCAAGCCGCCAGCCGACAAGCCGGCAGTCGGCAGCCGACGGCGACAACCGTCAGTCGGCGCGGCCGCCGGCACCGACGGCGGCCGACAGTCGCAAGCCGACAAGCCGACAAGCCGACAGTCGGCAGCCGCAAGCCGCAAGCCGCAAGCCGCAAGCCGCAAGCCGCAAGCCGCAAGCCGACAGCCGACAGCCGACGGCGACAACCGTCAGTCGGCGCGGCCGCCGGCACCGACGTCGGCCGACAGTCGCCGGCCGCCAGCCGCAAGCCGGCAGTCGGCAGCCGCCAGCCGACAAGCCGGCAGTCGGTAGCCGACGGCGACAACCGTCAGTCGGCGCGGCCGCCGGCACCGACGTCGGCCGGCAGCCGCGGGTCGGCAGCCGGTTTGCCGGTGGCCGGCCGCCGCCGGCGGCGTGATCGCCCCCTGTGATCCCCGTCCCTCCCCCGGAGGCGACGCAACCTCCGCCCGACTATCGTCATCGGGGCACATGGAGAGGGATGTCAGGTGAAGCGGGGATGGCCTGCGTCTCTCCAGGGGGTGGTGCGAGCTCATAAGGTTCGCAGAGGCAGCCCGCGCGCGCGACGCGTGGGGCGAACGGGGCGGGAGGCCGACGAGGCGTGGCGAATGCGGAGCACAGCGGGCGACCGGTGGAAGCCTTCGGAGCGACAGCCGCCGGGACGGCCCGGACACGCGTGCGCGCGGCCCGGCTCGGCCTCTGGCTGGCCGCCGCCGTCCTCGCGGTCCGGGAGATGGCCGTGGTCCTCGGCTCGCCGCGCGGGGAGCGGCTGACCGACCTGGAGACCTGGGTCGGCCCGAACGGCGTGCTGCACGTCGAGGGCTCGCTCTACGACTCCACGCGCTTCACCGGCACCCCCTTCGGCGGCCTCGTCCTGAAACCCCTCACCCGTTCGGCGGAACAGGCCCTCGGCTGGGGCTGGACCTTCGGCACGCTGCTGCTGGTCGCCGCGCTCGGCCTGGTCGCCGCCCGCGCGCTGCCGCAGCCGACCGGACGGCGGACCTCGCTGTTCGCCGCGCCCGTCGCGATCTGCCTGCTCATGCTGTCCCTGCCGGTGCGCAACACGCTCTGGCTGGGGCAGACCAGCATCATCCCGGTGCTGTTCGTGCTGCTGGGCTGCTTCGCCGTGCGCGGGCAGCGGGCGGGCGGCGTCCTGATCGGTCTCGCGGCCGCCCTCCAGCCGACCCTGCTGCTGTTCGCGCCGCTGCTCTGGCTCACCGAGCGCCGCCGGGCAGCCGCCTCCGCGGGGGCCACCTTCGCCGCCGTGACCGCGCTCGCCTGGGCGGCGATGCCGCACGACTCGTACACGTACTGGGTGCACCACGTGGCCGGGGTGGGGCTGGGCGGCCGGGCCGACGCCCTCGCCAACCAGTCCCTGCACGGCGCCCTGCTCCGGCTCGGACTGTCCGGCCCGCTGGAGATCGCCCTCTTCCTGGCCCTCGGCGCCGCCGTCGCCGTCCTCGGCGTGCGCCGGGCCGTGCGCTACGCCCGCGACGGCCAGCTGCTGCTCGCGGTGGCCGTCACCGGCTGCGCGGCCATCGCGGCCGCCCCGACCGCCTGGCAGCACCAGCTGCTGTGGGTGCTGCTCACGCTGGTCGGCCGGGTCGGCAGGCGGGCCTCGGACCGGTTCCTGTGGCCGGTCGCCGTCGTGCTGGTGATGACGCTCCCGGCGAAGATGATGCTGCCGAACATGGCCGTGCTGTTCCCGCTGCGGGACAACCTGGTGCTGCTGGCGGCGCTCGCGGCGGCCACCTTCATCCCGTTCCTGTCCCGGACCTCGCCGTACTACCAGGAGCCGGTCCCCACCCGGTACGCCGTCCAGCCGCCGGCCCGTTTCGCCCGGGTGCCGCTGCTGCCGTTCCTGCGCCGCGTGCTGACCCGGCCGAACCTGCTGCTGGAGCTGCTGCTCATCCGCGTCACCTACGCCGCCTACCAGCAGGTCCGGCTCGCCGCCACCGGGGGCAGCAACGAGGCCGGCCGGGCCCGTGCCGAGCACCACGGCGACCAGGTCCTCTCCCTCGAACGCCTCCTCCACCTCGACATCGAGCACGCCGTGAACCACGCCGTGGTCAAGGTCGACTGGCTGCGCGGGTTCTTCGACTTCTACTACACGTCGTTCCACTTCGCGGTCCCGCTGACCGTGCTCGGCGTCCTGTACTGGCGCCGCCCGGCCGACTACCGCTGGGCCCGCTCCACCCTCGGTCTGACCACGCTCCTCGCCCTGGTCGGCTTCTGGCTCTACCCGCTCGCCCCGCCGCGCCTGATGCCCTCGCTCGGCATCATCGACACCGTGCACGGCGTCCAGGACTTCTCCCAGCCCGACTACGGCACCCTGACCGCCCTCACCAACCAGTACGCGGCGATGCCGTCGCTGCACTTCGGCTGGTCCCTGTGGTGCGGCCTGGTCATCGCGGTCGTCGCCCCGAAGGCCTGGATGAAGGCCCTCGGCCTGCTCCACCCGCTGTTCACCGTCTCCGCGATCGTGGCGACCGGCAACCACTGGGTGCTGGACGCGGCCGGCGGCGCGGCCGTCGTCCTCGCGGGCTTCGCACTGGCCTACCTGTTCCAGGGCCCGCGCGGCCGGACGCCCGTCCCGGCCCCGGCCGCCGACCGGGAACTGGTCAGGGACGGCGCCCCGGGGTGAGCCCGCCCTCTTCGTCCGACGCCGGAGCGTGGTGGCACTTGAACCGGACCGCCTCGCCGGGGCCCGGTGCCCGGGCACACGCCCCACTTGTCCGATTGTCCGTCACCGCCCCCACCAGGTGCAGCCCCGGTCCGGACTCCGCGCCCGGCGGGATGCGCGGCAGCGGCACGGGCGGGCCCGGGCTGCCGTCCGTGACCTCCACGCGGACGCCGTCCGGCCGCCGCAGGACCGGCAGTGTGCGGTTCGTACAGCGGTGATCAGGGCGGCGACTGCCTCGAAGTCGCTGCTGACTGCCCCACCGCCGTGGCCGTCCGGGACAGCAGGAACCCCGCGGGCCCGGTGCTCACGCCCGGGCCCGCGGCGTTCGCGGCGTTCGCGGGGTGGGCGGCGGTCACAGACGCTGGATGATGGTGCCGGTCGCCAGCGCACCGCCCGCGCACATGGTGATCAGGGCGAACTCCTTGTCGGCGCGCTCCAGTTCGTGGAGGGCGGTGGTGACGAGGCGGGCGCCGGTCGCGCCGACGGGGTGGCCGAGGGCGATGCCGCCGCCGTTGACGTTGACCTTGTCCAGGTCCTGTTCGAAGACCTGGGCCCAGCTCAGCACGACCGAGGCGAAGGCCTCGTTGATCTCGACGACGTCGATGTCGTGGAGGGTCATGCCGGCCTTGCCGAGGACGGCCTTGGTGGCGTCGACGGGGCCGTCGAGGTGGAAGTGCGGGTCGGCGCCGACGAGGGCCTGGGCGACGACGCGGGCGCGCGGCCTGAGTTTGAGGGCGCGGGCCATGCGCTTGGACGCCCACATGAGGGCGGCGGCGCCGTCGGAGATCTGGGCGGAGTTCCCGGCGGTGTGCACGGCGGTCGGCATGACCGGCTTCAGGCCGGCCAGGGCCTCCATGGAGGTGTCGCGCAGGCCTTCGTCCCGGTCGACGAGGCGCCACATGCCCTGACCGGCGAGCTGTTCCTCCTCGGTGGTGGGGACCTGCACGGCGAAGGTCTCGCGCTTGAAGCGTTCCTCGGCCCAGGCGGTGGCGGCCCGCTGCTGGGAGAGCAGGCCGAGGCGGTCGACGTCGGTGCGGGTGAGGCGGCGGCGGTGGGCGATGCGCTCGGCGGCCTGGAACTGGTTGGGCAGGTCGACGTTCCACTCGTCGGGGAAGGGCTTGCCGGGGCCGTGCTTGGAGGCGGAGCCGAGGGGGACGCGGGACATGGACTCGACGCCGCAGGCGATGCCCACGTCGATGACGCCCGCCGCGATCATGTTGGCCGTCATGTGGCAGGCCTGCTGGGAGGAGCCGCACTGGGCGTCGACGGTGGTGGCCGCCGTCTCGTAGGGCAGGCCCATGGTCAGCCAGGCGGTGCGGGCCGGGTTCATGGTCTGCTCGCCGGCGTGGGTCACCGTGCCGCCGACGATCTGCTCGACGCAGTCGGCGGGGATGCCGGTGCGGCCGAGGAGCTCGCGGTAGGTCTCGCCGAGGAGGTAGGCGGGGTGGAGGTTGGCGAGCGCGCCGCCGCGCTTGCCGATGGGCGTGCGGACGGCTTCCACGATGACGGGTTCGGCGGCCATGGGTGCGGGTCCTCTCGCGGGAGGGGCGGGGGGTGGCTGGGGCGCGTCTCCTCGGGGACAGGAACTAGTACGTGTTCTAGTTCTGTGAGCAGTCTGCGGATGTGATGCCGGTCACCGCAAGGGTCTTGCAGGTTGTAGGGGATCGAACTACCTTCTGGGCGTCTTTATCTGACGGCATGTCAGGGCGTGCGGTGTGCGGCCGGCGCCCGGCCGTCGTACGGCTGGGAGCTGCCGATGTCCTGTCCAGCGCTTCCCGAGGGTTTCGACTTCACCGACCCGGACCTGCTGCACCGCGGGGTGCCGCTGCCGGAGTTCGCCGCGCTGCGCCGCGCGGAACCGGTCTGCTGGATCCCGCAGCGGGACCGGGTGGCGGGCTTCCAGGACGCGGGCTACTGGGCGGTGACCCGGCACGCCGACGTCCGCTACGTGTCCACGCACCCGGAGCTGTTCTCCTCCACCCTCAACACGGCGATCATCCGCTTCAACGCGCACATCGAGCGGGAGCGGATCGACGCCCAGCGGCTGATCCTGCTGAACATGGACCCGCCCGAGCACACCCGGGTCCGGCAGATCGTGCAGCGCGGGTTCACGCCCCGGTCGATCCGGGCGCTGGAGGGGCGGCTGCGGGAGCGGGCGAGGGCGATCGTGGCCGGGGCCCGGGAGAAGGACGGGGAGTTCGACTTCGTCACCGAGGTCGCGTGTGAGCTGCCCCTGCAGGCGATCGCCGAGCTGATCGGGGTGCCGCAGGAGGACCGGGCGAAGATCTTCGACTGGTCGAACCGGATGATCGCCTACGACGACCCCGAGTACGCGGTCACGGAGGAGGTGGGCGCCCGATCGGCCGCCGAGATCATCGCGTACGCCATGAACATGGCCGCGGAGCGCAAGCGGTGCCCGGCGCGGGACATCGTGTCCACGCTGGTCGCGGCGGAGGACGAGGGGAACCTGGCGTCGGACGAGTTCGGGTTCTTCGTGCTGATGCTGGCGGTGGCGGGCAACGAGACCACGCGCAACGCCATCACGCACGGCATGCACGCCTTCCTCACCCACCCCGGGCAGTGGGAGCTGTTCGTGCGGGAGCGGCCGTCGACCGCGGCCGAGGAGATCGTGCGCTGGGCGACGCCGGTGGTGGCGTTCCAGCGGACCGCGACCCGGGACACGGAGCTGGGCGGGCGGACGATCAGGAAGGGCGACCGGGTCGGCGTCTTCTACTCCTCCGCCAACCACGACCCCGAGGTCTTCGACCGCCCCGACGCCTTCGACATCACCCGGGACCCCAACCCCCACCTCGGCTTCGGCGGCGGAGGGCCGCACTTCTGCCTCGGCAAGTCCCTCGCCGTGCTGGAGATCGACCTGATCTTCCACGCCCTCGCCGACGCGATGCCGGGCCTGCGCCTGACGGGCGAGCCCCGCCGGCTGCGCTCGGCATGGATCAACGGCGTGAAGGAACTCCGCGTCACCGCGGACTGACCCGGGACGTCCGCGGCGCGGAGGCGGGCCCCGGCCGGAAACGCGGAAGCGGCGGCCCCGGGGGTCGGGGGCCGCCGCTGTCGCGGGAGCGCGGGGGTGGCTGCCGGTCGGCGGCCGGGGGTGGCTCAGTACCAGCCGTTGGCCTGCCAGAAGTTCCAGGCGCCGACGGGGGAGCCGTAGCGGGACTTCATGTAGTCCAGACCCCACTCGATCTGGGTGGCGGCGTTGGTCTTCCAGTCGGAGCCGGCCGCGGCCATCTTGGAGCCGGGCAGGGCCTGGACCAGGCCGTACGCGCCGGAGGAGGGGTTCGTGGCGTCCACGTCCCAGCCGCTCTCGTGCTGGACGATGTTCGAGAAGGCCTTGTACTGCGCGCTGTTCGGGATCATCTTCTTCGCGATCGCCTGGGCCTGGGACGCGGAGGAGACCGAGGGGGCGGCCTGCGCGGGAGCCGCGGAGATCGCGATACCGGCGACCGCGGAGGCCACGGCGGCGGTGGTGAGGGCCTTCTTCGGGGACAGGGCGCGGCGAATGCGGGCGAGAGACAAAGCAGAACCTTTTCTTCGGGAGCGTCGGGGCCGCTGTACGTCCGGAGACGTCCGGGGCGTACGTCGGCGCCGAGGCCCGTGGGGCTCGTCGGCGCCGTGCGACGTCATCCAGAGAAACAGGCTCGGCAGGCGTCCGCAATGACCCCTTTTACTAGTTGTGTTCGCATCCGCCGGGAAGGTCGCCCGTGTGACGTGGCTCGCACGGCGCAGGTCAGGGGCTGTTTTGCCGCGCCCATGACATCCGATGTGACTACTATGCCCCCTCGTGAGTGACGTGTGTCATGTGGGGTGCTTCACCGGGCCGGTCGCGGCGGGTGTGCGGGGCCGCACGCTGGGGTGGGGATGTCGTGTGACCGGCATCTCGGACCTGGCTTTCGAAGGCGCGAATGCGCGAAATGTCCGAAATGGAAGATTTGATGCCATTTACGGAGTGTCGGGCTGCGGTGCCCCGGCCTCGAACGCCACCGGCGCCTCGAAGGCCGCCCGCCGGGTCGCCCGGCGCAGCGCCTTCAGGACGGTCGGTCCGAGCGCCACGGTCAGGACGACGATGCACAGGGCCCGGCCCAGGTCCCAGCCCATCGACGTGGCCAGGCAGTAGGCGAGGAAGCGCACCAGGTTCCCGGCCGGTCCCGCTTCGGGGTCCATGGCGACGACCGCGGTGTCGGGGCTCATGAAGGCCCAGCCGGCCATGTTCATGAAGAAGCCGTAGCCGAAGGCGGCGGTGAAGCCGTACGCCGACAGCAGCAGGATCTCGGCGCGGCCGCGCAGCCGGTTGGGCCCCGGCAGCAGCCCCGCCCCCATCGTCACCCAGCCCGCCGTCAGCATCTGGTACGGCATCCACGGCCCCACCCCGCCGGTCAGCAGGGCCGAGGCGAACATCGTCACGCCGCCCAGCACGAAGCCGAATCCCGGCCCCAGCACCCGTCCGCTGAGCACCAGCAGGAAGAACATCGGCTCGATGCCCGCGGTGCCCGCGCCGATCGGCCGCAGGGCCGCGCCCGCCGCCGCCAGCACGCCCAGCATGGCCACCGCCTTCGGGCCCAGCCCCGACTCCGCGATCGTCGCCGACACCACGGCCACCAGCAGCACCAGCAGACCCGCGAACAGCCACGGGGCGTCCTGGGCGTGGGCCACCGCCGCCGACCCGGGCGGAGCGAAGAACGGCCACGTCAGCGCGGCCAGCCCGACCGCGCTCACCAGGGCGAGGGCCGCCCAGGAACGCGGGCCCAGCCGGACCGCCCGGGCCTGCCGGTCCGGCGGGGCGCCCGGGCGGGAGCCGGTGCCCGCCCTGGTGCGGACGCGTGCGTCGGAGGTCATGTCAGGGCCCTCCTCACCTGGGACACGGTGAGCCACTTCTGCGGGGCGAGGATCTTCGCCACCTGGGGGGCGTAGGACGGCGAGGACACCACCACGTCGGCCGCCGGGCCGTCCGCGATCACCTCGCCCTCCGCCAGCAGCACCACCCGGTCGGCCAGCTCCGCCGCCAGCTCCACGTCGTGCGTCGCCAGCACCACCGCGTGGCCCGCCGCGGTCAGCCCGCGCAGACGGGCGACCAGGCGCGCCTTGGCCGCGTAGTCCAGCCCGCGGGTGGGCTCGTCGAGCAGCAGCAGGGGAGGCCGGGCCGCCAGCACCACCGCCAGGGCCAGGGAGAGCCGCTGGCCCTCCGACAGGTCCCGCGGGTGGGTGCCGTCCGCGACACCCGGCAGCAGCTCCGACACCAGCGCCCGGCAGGTGCCCGGCTCCGCCCCCGCGTCCCGGTCCGCCTGCGCGCACTCGGCCGCGACCGTGTCCGCGTACAGCAGGTCGCGCGGCTCCTGCGGGACCAGGCCCACCCGGCGGACCAGCGCGCGCGGCGCCGTCCGGTGCGGGACGGCCCCGCCGGTCAGGACGGTGCCCGAGGCGGGCTCGACCAGGCCGGACAGGGCCGACAGCAGGGTCGACTTCCCGGCGCCGTTGCGGCCCATCAGCGCCACCGCCTCCCCGGCGGCGACCGTGAGGTCCACCGAGCGCAGCGCGGTCGCCCGGCCCCGGCGGACCGTGAGGGAGCGCGCCTCGGCGACGACGGCGCCGACCGGGGCCGCCGGGCTGCCCGCCGTGGCGGGGCCGCCCGGACCGGCCGGGGTGCGGCGCCTGCCGAAGGGCAGACGGCGGCGGGGGCGCCGGCCCGCGTCCGCGCCCGAGTCCGGACGCGGGGGCCGGGCCGGGCCCGCTTCACCCGTTGCCGGAGGGTTCGTGGCGGCGGCCGGCGAGGGCGCCGGTGCGAGGGGTGCGGCGGCGGCCGGTGCCGCCCCGTTCGCGGTGTCCGCGGTGTCCGCGGTGTCCGCGGTGTCCGCGGCGTCCGCGGTGTCCGCGGTGTTTGGGGTGTATGGGGTGTATGGGGTGCCCGGGCCGCCGGGCGTTGCGGGGGCGGCCGGTGCCTGGCCCGCGTGCGGGGCCGCCGGGCCCGTGGAGGGGTCCGGGGCCGGGCCAGCGGCGGACGCCGCGCCGGTCTCCCGGGCGGCTCCGGGCTCCCGGGCGGTGTCCGGCTCCGGCGCCGCTCCGGACTGCCGCGCCGTGTCCGGCTGCCGGTCGCGCAGCCGGTCGCGCAGGCCGGCCGCGCTGCGGCGGGCGTCGCGGACCGTCAGGGGCAGCGGGCTCCAGCCGGCCGCCCGGCCCAGCGCGACGACCGGCGGGAACACCGGGGACACCGCCATGACCTCCGCCGGGGTGCCCAGCACCGGCGCGGCCCCCGGGGACGGCAGCAGCAGAATCCGGTCGGCGTGGTGCACGACCCGCTCCAGGCGGTGTTCGGCCATCAGGACCGTCGTCCCGAGGTCGTGGACCAGCCGCTGGAGGACCGCCAGCACCTCCTCCGCCGCGGCCGGGTCCAGCGCCGAGGTCGGTTCGTCCAGGACCAGCACACTCGGGTGGGGCGTGAGGACCGAGCCGATCGCCACCCGCTGCCGCTGGCCGCCGGACAGGGTGGCCAGCGGGCGGTCCCGCAGCGGGGCCAGCCCCAGCAGGTCCAGCGTCTCCTCCACGCGGCGCCGCATCACCTCCGGGGGCAGGCCCAACGACTCCATGCCGTAGGCCAGTTCCTCCTCGACGGTGTCCGTCACGAAGTGGGCCGACGGGTCCTGGCCCACCGTGCCGACCACGTCCGCGAGATCGCGCGGCCGGTGCGTGCGCGTGTCGCGGCCCGCGACCGTCACCCGGCCGCGCAGGGTACCGCCGGTGAAGTGCGGGACCAGCCCGCCCACCGCGCCGAGCAGCGTCGACTTGCCGACCCCCGACGGGCCCACCACCAGCACGAGTTCGCCCTCGGGGACCTCGAAGCCGACACCGCGCACACTCGGTCCGGCCGCCCCCTCGTACGTCACGGAGACATCCTCGAAGCGGATCACGGCGACTCCTTCGAAACCTTCCGGGCCCTCTCGGCCCGTTCCGACCGCGGGGCCGCCGTCCGGGGCTCCCCGGAGAGGGGCGGCGGGGCGGCGAGCACGGGCAGCAGCCCCAGCAGACACGCCGCCGCGGGCCACAGGGGCAGTCCGGGCGCGACCGGCGGAATCACCCCGGGTGCCAGCGCCTCCGGATCCCGGGCCGCCGCGAGCGCCAGCAGCGCGGCCGGTGCCGCACCCGACGCCGCCACCAGCCAGGCCCGTACGTCCCACCGGTCGGGCCGGTAGCGGGTGCGCAGGGAGCGGCGGCCGCCCAGCCACAGCCCGGCGACCGCGGCCCCGGCCCCGCCGAGCAGCACCGGAACCCCGTACGTGCCGCCCTCCGCCGTCAACAGCCCGTACGTGCCCGCGCACACCCCCAGCAGACCGGCCACCGTGAGCGCCGCCGTCGTCCGGCGGACCGCGGCGGGCACCCGCGCCGTACGGCCGTACCCGCGCGAGTCCATCGCGGCGGCGAGACCGACCGAGCGCTCCAACGCGCCTTCCAGCACCGGCAGTCCGACCTGGAGCAGCCCCCGCACCCCCCGGTCGGGGCGGCCGCGCAGCCGGCGCGCCGCGCGCAGCCGCCGCACGTCCGCGATCAGGTTCGGGGCGAAGGTGAGCGCGACGACCACCGCCACCCCCGTCTCGTACAGCGCGCCCGGCAGCGACTTCAGCAGCCGGGACGGGTTCGCGAGGGCGTTCGCGGCGCCGACGCAGATGAGCAGCGCGGCCAGGCGCAGCGCGTCGTAGAAGGCGAACAGCAGGGCCTCGGCGGTGACCTCACCGCCGAGGCGGAAACCCCGCGCCCAGTCCGGCAGCGGCACCTCGGGCAGCTCCAGCAGCACGTGCGTGCCCGGCACGGGCGAGCCCAGCACCACCACGAACAGCAGCCGGACGACGATGACGGCGAGCGCGAGCCGCACGAACGCGCCGTAGGAGCGGGCCCAGGGCGCGTCGGGGCGGCGCGCCGCGACGACGTAGCCGGAGACCGCGACGAGCAGGCCGAGCAGGAGCGGATTGGTGGTGCGGGTGGCCGCGGTGCCCAGTCCCAGGGCCCACAGCCACCACGCACCGGGGTGCACCGGGGTGCCGTCACGCACGGCGGCGGGCCTGCCGGATCCCGGCCGCGCCGAGCAGCACGACCACACCGATCCCGGCGATCAGACCGAGGGAGGGGCCGGAGCCCTTGTCACCGTTGCCGTCCTGGCCGTCCTGGTCGCCCGGGTCGGTCTTCCCCGGCGTCCCCGGCCCGGCGTCCGTGCCGCCCGTGGCCGGGGCGGGGTGCTGGTCCGTCGACACCTGCTCGGCGCAGCCGTGCCGGGGGTAGCCGGAGATGGCGCAGAGCAGGGCGTCGGCGTCGTAGCGCAGGGGCTTCGCCACGGCGGCCAGGGCCTCGGCGGTGCTCGCGTCCGGGGCGACGCTCGCGCACACCGTGCGGGCGCGCGGCGGGCTCTCGCCCGACGGGGCGTCGGCGGCCGTGCCGAAGTCGACGACCAGCGCGACGCGCTTCCTGCCGTCCCGCTCGGGCGTGTCCGCGCAGATGGCCGCGAAGTCGGCCCTGCCGCGCGGCTTCTCGGCGTCCTGCGAGTCCTCGCTGACCGCGAACCGGAAGCCGTGCACGTCGCCGTCGGCGGGGCGGGCGGTGGCCGGGCCCTGGGTGGCGTAGATCCAGCGGCCGCCGTCGCGCTCCCAGAACGACCAGTAGCGGTAGCCGGAGGCGTGCGCGGCCGGGGCCCCGCCCACGAGCACCAGCAGCACCGCGATCGGCACGGTGGCGAGCACGGCCCGCCAGGCCCGTGCGGCCCGTGCGGCCCGTGCGGCCCACGGCGTCCGTGCGGGTCGGGACGGCTGTCCGGGTCGGGACGGCTGTCCGGCCCGCCACGCCCGCGGAGCCCGTGCCGGCCGCGACGCCCGCCCGGGCCGGAGCGCCCCGGCCGCCGGGGCGGGGCGGGCCCGCCGGGTCACGGCCGGTTCTTCCGGCGGGCGCTGATCAGCAGGCCGACACCGATGCCGCCGACGAGGCCGACGCCCACGATCCACCAGACGGCGACGCCGTCGTTGTCGTCCTCGTCCTCGGCGGCCCGGGCCGCCTTGGTGTCCTTGGCGTCCTTCGCGTCCCCGGCGCTGTCCGCGGTCCGCTCCGGGGCCGGGCCCGTGGCACCGAGCAGCGAGACCAGGTCCTTGCCGCCGAAGTCGCGCGGGTCGAGGCCGGAGGCCTGTGCGGCGAGGACCAGCTGGGCGTAGGCGGCGGGGCCGCTCTGCCCGGCCCAGGCCAGGGCGTTGGACTCCAGCCAGCGGGCGGAGGCGCCCGCCTGCTCGCCGAACCCGGCGACGGCCAGGGCGACGACCGCGTCGGCGGTGTTGCCGTAGTCGGGCTGGTCCTCGGAGCCGGGCAGCGCCGACGTCAGGTGCTGGTCCTTCGCGAGGGCGCCGACCAGCCAGGAGGCGCCGTTGTGGGCGGCCTGCTCGCGGTCGCCGGGCGCGGCGCAGGACGCCGAGGCCTGCTCGCCCCCGGCCGGCTCCGCGGTCATCGCCGCGCCGAGGGCACCGAGCACGGAGGCGGCGGTGGCGTCCGCGTTCGCGGCCAGCTCGCCGTCCTCGCCGGGCTGGTAGGCGAAGGCCCCGGCGTCCTTGCCCTTGCAGGGCAGCGCGAGCGCGAGCAGCGCGTCGTAGGGCGACTTGCCGCCCTTGAGGACCTTCCCGGGCTGCTCACCGGCGGCGGCGAGGGCGCCGACGACGACGGAGGTGGAGTTGGCGTCGCTGGGGCCGCCCGGGGTGTAGCCCCAGCCGCCGTCCTCGTTCTGCACCGACTTCAGCCAGCCGACGGCCTTGTCTGCGGCCTCGTCGTGGCCGCCGGTCGCGGTGAGGGCCTGGACGGCGACGGCCGTGGAGTTGGAGTCGCGCATGGTCTTGGCGTCGCACGCGGTCGCCGGGTCGGGGCGGTAGGAGGCGAAGCCGCCGTCCGCGCACTGCTGCCCGGCCAGCCAGTCGACGGCCTGCGCGGCCGGCGTCACGCCCTGCCCGGTCTGTGCGACCAGGGCCAGCGACTGCCGCCACACCCCGTCGTACGTCGGGTCGCCGGTGCCGTACAGCCCGTCCGGCAGCTTCGCCGACGCCGACGGCGACGGGGAGGGGGCGGCGACGGCGGGTACGGCGGCGGCCAGCACGGCGGTCGCGGGTACGGCGGCACCCAGGACGGCGGCGGCCAGCACGGCGGTGCTGCGACGGACGATCATGACGGGTTGGGTGCCTCTCCCCTAGAGGGAGCCGGGCAGCGCGGGACGACCCCGGGCGGCTCGGCTCCGTAGACCTCGACGGTGCCGTGCGGCGGCGGGCGGCCGGCGCACACGAGCCGTTCATCATCCGTGCAGGGCGTTCCGGCTCGCAGAGGCGGTCTGCTCACGGTTGCGGGTCAGCGCCGGATTCGCACCGGCTTCCCCCTGCACGGACGTGATGACGACGCCGACACTGTACCGGCCCCCGTGACGGCGTCCACGGGGGTACCGGGCGGGGCCGCCCGTCACCGGGCGAGGTAGGACACCGGGTCGCTGCCCGCGACCGGCTCCGCGCGGCCCCGCCGGACCAGGTGGCGCAGGTGTGCCTCGGCCTCCGAGACGGCGATCGAGCGGGAGGTGGGGGGCAGCCGCGCCCAGGGCCGGTTCCAGTCCATGCGCTCGGCGAGTTGCCACGGCGTGCGGGGCTCGGTGAGCAGCGCGAGCAGCCCGGTCAGGCGGGCCTCGTGATGGGCGAGCAGCTCCCGCACGCGGGCGGCCGCCCCGGTGAAGGGATGCTGATGGGCCGGGAGGACCTCGGCGGGGGCGAGGGAGGAGAGCCGGGCCAGGGAGCCGAGGTAGTCGCCGAGGGGGTCGGTGGCGGCGTCGCCTGCCGGTGTGCCGCCGCCGGGGTCCTGGTACAGGCCGATGTGCGGGGAGATCCCGGGCAGCAGGTGGTCGCCGGAGAACAGGCGGCCGCGGCCGGTGAGCCGGGCCGGATGCCGCTCCTCCAGGTGCAGGCAGACGTGACCGGGGGTGTGGCCCGGCGTCCAGAGGGCGCGGAGCCTGCGGCCGGGCAGCGGGAGCAGGCCGCCGGGGGCGATGCCGCGGTCGGGGAGCGCGGGGGAGAGGCCGGGGGCCGGACCGCGGGCGGTGCGCAGCGGGGCCACATGCGCGTCCGGGGCGCCGGCCGCGGTGAGCCTGGCCGCCAGGTGGGCGTACCACTGCTCGGGGCGGCCGGCGCGGGCGCGGCGCACCACCGCCGCGTCGGCCGCGTGCATGGCCACCCACGCGCCGGAGGCCTCGCGGACACGGCCGGACAGGCCGTGGTGGTCGGGGTGGTGGTGGGTGACGACGACGCCGTGCACGTCGGCCACGGACGTGCCGCACGCGCGGAGCCCCTCGGTGAGCGCGTCCCAGGACGCGGGGTCGTCCCAGCCGGTGTCGAGCAGGACGGGGCCGCGGTCGGTGTCCAGGACGTACACCAGCGTGTGCCCCAGCGGATTGTCGGGGATCGGCACCTCGATCCCCCGCACGCCGCCGCCGTGGTCGAACGTCCTCCCCATCCGGCACCCCCGCCGTGGTCGACCGCCGTTGCCGTCCGTGCCGTGTGCCGCACCGCACTGCACCGTGCCGTGTGCCGCACCGCACCCACCGCACCCGCACCGTGCCGTCCGTGCCGTGCCGTGCCGTGCCGTGCCGTGCCGTGCCGTCCGTGCCGTGTGGCGCACTGCACCGCACCGCACCCACCGCACCGTGCCGTGTGGCGCACCGGGCCGGTGCCGTGCCGCCGCAGCCCGGCGTGCCCGCCCACTATAGCCAGAACTGACGCCACGTCAGGCCGGAGGCGGTGCCGGGGCGGCGGGCGCGGTGCCGGTGTGCCGCCGGGACGGGCCGGGTCCGGGTGTCCGCGCGCCCCCGTCGGCGCCTTCGGTGAATTCTGGCATCTTGGTCGAAAAGTGATGAATCGCGGCAGACAGGGGCGATGTGATGGGGCTGCAGGAACGTCGAATCGTCAGGGCGGGCCGTCGGGCCGGACGCCCGCCCGGCCCCGCGCGCACCGCCGGGGCCGCCCTGGCCGTCGTCGTGCTGCTCTCCGGATGCGGCGTGCTGAAGCCGTACACGCCACCGAGGCCGGTGACGGACGATCCCGTCACCTTCTACGTGAGCCCCGACGGCGACGACGACCACGACGGCCTGTCGCCGAAGACCGCCTGGCGCACGCTGAAGCACGCGGACGAGGTGCGGTTCCAGCCGGGTGACCGGCTGCGCCTGCACGGCGGGCGGCGCCTGGTGGGCGAGCTGGCCATCGGGCCCGAGGAGGCCGGCAGCGCCCGCAAGCCCGTCGTGATCGACTCGTACGGCACCGGAAGAGCCACGATCGCCACGCGCGGGACGGCGGGCATCGCCGTGCACAACACCGGCGGGGTGGAGATCCGGAACCTGGCGATCACCGGGGACGCCGCCTCCCGCCGCAGCGAGGACGGCATCCGGTTCTTCAACGACCTCAAGGGCAGGAAGAAGAAGCGCCTGGCGCACGTGCGGATCTCCGGCGTCGACGTCTCCCGGTTCCGGAACGGCATCAGCATCGCCGCCGCCGCGGGCTCCCTCGGGTTCCGCGACGTCGACGTCACCGACTCCGCGACCCACCACAACCAGAACGCCGGCCTCGTCACCGTCGGGCCGCGCTTCGACGCCGCCCGCCCCGACTACGCCCACCAGGGCCTCACGGTCACCGACGTACGGGCGTACGCGAACTCCGGCGATCCCCGCGAGCACGACCGCAACACCGGCAGCGGGATCGTGCTGGGCAGCCTCAAGGGGGCCGTCGTCCAGCGCTCGGCCGCCTACGACAACGGGGCGAAGTCCTCCGCCCGCGCCCTGGAGGGCCCCGAGGGGATCTGGACGTACGACTCGACCCGGGTGACCATCCAGAACAACACCGCCTACCGCAACCGCACCGGGTCGCAGGTCGACGGCGGCGGCTTCGGGCTCGACAACAACGTGTCCGACTCCGTCGTCCAGTACAACCTGTCCTACGGCAACGACGGACCCGGCTTCCTGGTGTACTCCGGCGAGCCGACCGGCGCGCACCGGGACAACGTGATCCGCTTCAACTACAGCTGGAACGACGCCCGCAAACTGTCCGTCTACGGCGGCATCGTCGCCTACGGGACCCACCTGCGGAACCTGGACATCTACAACAACACCGTGCTCCAGCGGTCCCCCGGCGGCTCCGAGCGGCCTCCCGCCCTGCGGCTGCGGCAGGGCATCAGCTACGTGACCGTCCGCAACAACATCCTGGTCACCGACGGCGCCGCGGTGGTGGACTCCGACACCCCGTTCACCCAGGACAAGGTGCGGTTCCAGGGCAACGACTACTACAGCACGGGCCGCTGGAACCTGGTCTGGGGCCAGGCGCCCTTCGCCGGGCTGGCCGAATGGCGTGCGGCCGCCGGGCAGGAGCTGCACGGCGACACCCCGACCGGCACGACCGCCGACCCCTGTCTCGTCGACGCGGCCGCCCCCTTCACCGACCGGGCGGCGGCCGTGAACCTCGTCGCGACCTGCGCGGGCTCGCAGACGGGGGCCGTGCCGCTGGGCGCCGTCGGCGTCGACCCGGGCCCCGTCGACTACTTCGGCGCGCGGCTGGGTGCCAGGCCGCTGGTGGGCGCCGCCGCCCCGCCGCGCCCGGCGCACTGATCCGCGTCCGGCCCCGACGGCCGGCCGAGCACCCGGACGGTCCAGCCGGCCGACCGCCACAGGCCGGCGTCGAGGTGGTTGCGGGCGTCCAGCAGCCGGCGCGTGCGCACCACCCGTGCGACCTTGTCCGGGTCGAGCTCCCGGTAGTCGCTCCACTCGGTCAGGTGCAGCACCACGTCCGCGCCCGCGCACGCCGCGGCCGGCTCGCTCTCGTAACGCAGCTCGGGGCGGGCCAGCCGGGCGTTGTGGAGGCCCTCCGGGTCGTGCACCCGGACCTCCGCGCCCTCGGCGTGCACGGCCGCGGCCACGGCGAGCGCCGGCGAGTCCCGTACGTCGTCGCTGCCCGGCTTGAAGGTGGCGCCCAGCACGGCGATCCGCCGCCCGTGGAAGGACCCGCCGGCCATCTCGCGGGCGATGTCCGCCGTACGGCGCCGCTGGCGCAGGTTGATGGCGTCGACCTGGTCGAGGAGGCCCACCGCGTCCCCGACGCCGAGTTCCCGGGCGCGGGCGGCGAACGCCCGGATGTCCTTGGGCAGGCAGCCGCCGCCGAAGCCGAGCCCCGCCCGCAGGAAGCGGCGTCCGATGCGGGAGTCGTGGCCGAGCGCGTCGGCCAGGGTCACCACGTCGGCTCCCGCCGCGTCGCAGACCTCCGCCATCGCGTTGATGAACGAGATCTTCGTGGCGAGGAAGGAGTTGGCCGCGACCTTGACCAGTTCGGCGGTGGCCGGGTCGGTGCTCAGGTACGGGACCCCGGCCGTCAGCATCGGGGCGTACACCTGGCGCAGCACCCGGTCCGCGCGCTCCGAGGCGGTGCCCACGACGATCCGGTCGGGCCGCAGGGTGTCCTCCACCGCGAAGCCCTCCCGCAGGAACTCGGGGTTCCAGGCGATCTCGGCGTCCCGCTGCGGTGCGAGGGCGCGCAGCCGGTCCGCGAGCCGCGCGGTCGTCCCCACCGGCACCGTCGACTTGCCCACGACCAGGCCGGGTCCCGTCGGGCCGGCGGCGAGGCCGTCGACCGCGGCGTCGACGTACCGCAGGTCCGCGGCGCCGGAGCCGTCCTGCTGCGGGGTGCCCACACAGACGAAGTGCACCTCGCCGAACCGGGCCGCCTCGGCGAGCCGGCTGCTGAACCGCAGCCGCTTCGAGGCCAGGGCGCGCGCGAGCACCTCGTCGAGGCCCGGTTCGAAGAAGGGCGGCCGGCCCTCGGCGAGGGCTCTGATCTTCTCCGCGTCCACGTCGACGCCGAGCACCTCGTGCCCGATGTCCGCCATGCAGGCGGCGTGCACGGCACCGAGGTAGCCCGTTCCGATGACGGTCATGCGCATGTGAGGTTCTCCTGTCGTGCGGTGCCGGGGTGATGCGAGGCGTCCGGAGGTCCCGCGGAACGGCGGTCCCGCGGTCCCGCGGTCCCGCGGTCCCGCGGTCCGCCGGACCGGAGTTCGGGAGTTCGGGAGTCCCGGAGTCCGGGAGTTCGGGAGTCCCGGAGTTCCGGAGTCCGGGCGTCCTCGGTGGCGGGGCGGGCGGCGGCCCCTCCCGCGGGGTCAGCGCGGGGCGTAGCCGGAGGGGTTGAGCTGCTGGAAGCGCCAGGCGTCCGCACACATCGCCGCGAGGTCCCGCCGGGCCCGCCAGCCCCAGGCGGCGGCCACCGCACCGGGGTCCGCGACCAGTTCGGCGACGTCCCCCGGCCGCCGTCCGGTCACCTCGTACGGGATCGGGCGGCCGCAGGCCCGCTCGAACGCGCGGACCAGGTCGAGGACCGACGACCCCACGCCGGTACCGAGGTTGAGCACGCGCATCCCGGGCGCGTCGTCGAGGTGCTCCAGCGCGCAGCGGTGGCCCTCGGCCACGTCCATCACATGGAGGTAGTCGCGGATGCCGGTGCCGTCCGGCGTCGGGTAGTCGTCGCCGAAGACGCTGAGCCGCTCGCGGCGGCCCACGGCGACCTGCGCCAGGTACGGCATGAGGTTGTCCGGGACGCCCCGGGGGTCCTCGCCGAGCAGACCGCCGGGATGGGCGCCGGCGGGGTTGAAGTACCGCAGGGCCAGCACGCGGAACTCCGGCAGGCGCCGGCACACGTCCGCCAGCACCTGCTCGCAGAGCAGTTTCGTCGCGGCGTACGGGTTGGCCGGCGCGACCGGATCGCCCTCCGCCAGGGGCACCCGGGTGGCGTCGCCGTAGACCGAGCAGGACGAGGAGAACACCAGCCGGTGCACGCCGTGCGCCCGCATGGCGGACAGCAGGGCGGTCGTCCCGCCGACGTTGATGTCGTAGTAGGCCACCGGGATCTCGACGGACTCGCCCACCGCCTTCTTCGCCGCGAAGTGGACCACCGCGTCGACGGGGTGTGCCGCGAACACGGCGTCCAGGGCCCGCCGGTCCCGCAGATCGGCGCGGTAGGCGGCGGCGACCGGCCGGCCGGCGACCTTCGCCACCCGCTCCAGTGCCTCGGGGGCGCTGTTGGAGTGGTCGTCCACGACGACCACCTCGTAGCCGTTCTCCAGCAGGTCGACACAGGTGTGACTGCCGATGAAACCGGCACCGCCGGTGACCAGAACCGTTGTGGGGGGCATGGGGATTCCTTCGCGGGAGAGCCGGATGCGGGGAGGGAACAGGGAGGGGGAGCCGGGGGAGCCGGGGGCGCCGGGAGGGCCGCGGCCCCGGGCGCCGGAAGGAGGGGAGGGGCGGCGGGCCGGGCGGCGGCGGCGCGGCGGCCGGTCACCAGCCGAACAGGCCGGAGGCGTAGACGGGGAACAGGGAGACGGCCACGGCCAGCGGCAGCAGCGCGAGCAGTCCCGTCAGGAGCGGCAGCCGGGCCGTCGCCAGGGCCCGGAACCGGGACACCCGGGCGGTGCGGGCCATCGCGCCCACGTGCAGCAGGGTCACGGCCAGGGTCACCAGGGCGTACGACAGCGAGCCCAGGATGCACAGGAACACGTATCCCGCGGCGGGCCCGGTGAGTTCGCCGATCACGGCGCAGCAGGACAGGGTGACCGTGATGGCCAGGTAGGGCGCCACCAGCCGCAGCGGCAGCCGCTGCAGGCCGTCCGCGGACTTGGGCGTCACCTTGAACACCACCGGCCGGGGGCGCAGCTTCTGCAGCACCGCCGCGCCCACGCCCCAGGCGACGAACGGCCAGCGCGACAGGCTGAACAGCCAGCTCTCCCAGCTCAGTACGGGCGCCTGCGCCGGGCGCAGCAGGCCGCGGCGGCGGATCAGCACCAGCAGCAGCATCATGCAGACGGACAGCGCCCAGTAGTGCGCGAGGAAGGACAGGTAGTTCACGTTCATCCACGGCAGACCGGTGACCGCGGCGATGGGCGGCAGGGCGATCCCGGCGACCGTGCTCACGGCGAGCAGCGGGTAGTACGACAGCGCGAACGCGAAGCGCAGCCGCAGCGCGCCGGGCATCCGGCCCAGGTGGCGCGGCAGCAGCCCGAGCAGCATCACGGCGAGGCTGCGGGACCACTGGAACTCCTGGGTGGCCATCGCCGCGAAGGTGCTGGGGCCCTCGCCGTGCGCCTCGGCGTCGATGGCGAACGCGCCGTGCCAGCCGGCCGAGTTCATGAGGAAGGTGGTGGAGAAGTCCTCGGCCAGCTCGGGTCCGATCCCGCCGATGTCGCGCAGCGCCTCGGTGCGCACCGCGTAGTGCGAGCCGATGCACATCGGCGCGAGGCCGGCGCTGTGGCCCAGTTGCACCGCCCCGTGGAAGACGGCCTCGCGGTACAGCCGGCCGCGGACGGACCAGGACACCTCGGCGTTGGAGTCGCACACGCTGGGGGCCGCCACGTAGCCGATGGCCGGGTCGGAGAACGGGCGCACCACCGCGGTGAGGTAGCCGCGGGCGGGCACGTGGTCGCAGTCGAGCTGGGCGACGACGTCGTAGCGCTCGTAGCCGCAGTGGTCGTAGAAGAAGGCGAGGTTGCCCTCCTTGCAGCGGGTGCGGCGGGGCCAGGTCGCGCGGTGGTAGTCCGGCCGGTCCCGGCGGCAGGTGACGCCGACGCCCCGGTCGGCGCACCAGCGCAGGATCTCGTCGCCGGGGTCCTCGTCGCACAGCCACACGTCGTAGCCGTACGGGAAGTCCTGGGCGAGCATCGCCTCCAGGGTGGCGCGCGCGACGGCCCAGGGTTCCGAGGGGGCCCGGGTGACCACGAACGCGGTGCGCAGCCGGGGCACGGGGACGCGTGGGTCGAAGCGGCGCATGCGGACGACCGCGAGGAAGAAGTACAGCGGGAGCAGCACCAGATACAGCAGCAGTGCGCTGTTGACGGTCAGGCCCACCCAGCCGACCCGGTGCTCGGGCCGCAGCCACCAGACCCAGAACCAGACCAGTGCGGCCGTCCAGGCGAGCGTCAGGAGGGCGATCTTCAGCCGGTCGCCCCGGCGGAGCCGGAAGACGAAGCTGTCGGGGCGGGTGTGCAGGGCACGGCGCGGACGGGCGAAGACCGGTCCGTCGGGCGGGATGTCGGCGACACTGCCGCGGGAGAGCTCACGGATCTGGTCCTTGGGCGGGTCCTCGGGCCGGGGCCTGCCGGGAGTGAGCAGGCCGGTCCCGGCGCCGTGGGCGGCGAGGTCGGGCTCCGTCGGGGACATGGGGCGCGCTCCGGGGAGTCGGGGGCGCCGCGACGTCCGCACGGCCGCCCGGTCGGGAGGCAGCCGGCGGCCCGGCCGCGGGATGCCGGGCCGGGTGCCGCCGGAGGAGGAGCAGGGGTGGGGGAGGGGCGGGGGTGGGGCGGGGCCGGCGGCTGTCGCCCCGGCGGTTCTCAGAACGGTGCTGCGGCCGGTGCTGAGGCGGGCGCGGGAGCGTCCGACCGGGGCTCCGGCGTCAGCTCGCCGCGGGCCTCGCAGAGTGTGGCGGCCGGGCCGGGGCCGCGGAGGGCGGGCACGGGGGTGCTCGGGGCGCCCGGGAGCCGGGTGCTCCCGTCCGGCGGCGGGGCGCCCTGGTCCTGTCCGCCGCGGAGCGCGGCGGCCGCGGCGGACAGTTCGGTGCGGCGGCCGTCGAACCAGTCGACGGTCCTGCGCAGCCCCTCTTCCAGGCCCACCTCGGGCGCCCATCCCAGCGCGTCGCGCGCCCGGGTGATCACCGGACGGCGGCGGCAGGGGTCGTCGACCGGCAGCGGGTGGTACTCGACGGGCGAGGACGAGCCGGTCAGCGCGAGGACCGCCGCGGCCAGTTCCGCGACGGTCTGCTCCCGCGGGTTGCCGAGGTTGAAGGGCCCGGGTTCGCGGGAGTCGATCAGTGCGAGGAGCCCGCGGACCAGGTCGTCGACGTAGCAGAAACTGCGCGTCTGCCTTCCGTCGCCGTAGACGGTCAGCGGCTCGCCCAGCAGGGCCTGGGTGAGGAAACTCGACACGACGCGGCCGTCGTGCGGGCGCATCCGCGGTCCGTAGGTGTTGAAGATGCGGGCGATTCCCACATCGACGCCGTGGGTGCGGTGATAGGCCATGGAGAGTGCTTCGGCGAAACGTTTTGCCTCGTCATAGACGCTGCGTGGGCCGACCGGGTTCACATGGCCCCAGTAATCCTCGGTCTGAGGGTGGACCGCGGGATCGCCGTAGACCTCGCTCGTCGAGGCCAGCACGAAGCGGGCGCCCTTCTGCCGGGCCAGCCGCAGCGCGTTCTCCGTGCCCCGGCTGCCGACGGCGAGGGTCTGCAGCGGCCGGCGCAGATAGTCGGGGGGCGAGGCGGGGCTTGCCAGGTGGGCGACGGCGTCGACCGGGCCGGGGACCTCGGCGGTGACGCTCACGTCGGTCCGCGAGAAGGTGAAGGCGGGGTCGGACAGCAGGTGCTCGGTGTTTCTGGGATCGCCGGTCGAGCAGTCGTCCAGGCATACCACGTGATCTCCGCGTCTCAGCAGAGCCTCACAGAGATGCGAGCCCAGGAATCCACTGCCACCGGTCACGACAACGCGCATGCATTTCTCCGGGTAACTCCGGTAACTCCGGGTAACGAGGTCGGGAGAGCCGCGCGCCTCCCTTTCCGTGCAGGCGGGGCCTGAAGTGAGAGGGATGAGACCAGCTCTCGGGAAAACACGATGACCGTACGAAGGGATCGTACGAAGGGATATCCGACAATCCGTGTCCGACATTCCTCAACCGTTCCTCAGCTCCACCGTTTGGCCGAGAGGTCCCGCGCCCGGGCGCCCGGTGTGTGCGCGGACCGGAACCGCGCCCGGCCGGGCCTGCGAGGCACCCCCGGCGTGGCCCTCGGGGTGCCCGTGGGGCCCGGGCCTGCGAGGCGCCTCCGGCCGGGCCTTCCCGGGGCCGGTTGGCGGGGCGCCGGGAAGGCCCGGCCGGAGGCGGTGCCCGCGTGGCGGGGCGGAGGGCCGGCCAGGGGCGGGGCCGCCGTCCGGGAGGTGCGACCCCCGGCCGGTGGCACCTCCCGGACGGCGGATCCCTGGCGCCGTGCGGCCGGACCTGGTATCAGAGCAACAGAGCTGATACATCGTCAGATCGGGTGATCCGGGGAGGCGTTCGGCCGTGTCGGAGCTCATGGAGCGGGAACAGCTGTTCATCGGCGGGGAGTGGACCGACCCGCTCGGCCCGGACGTCATCGAGGTGGTGTCGCCGCACACCGAACGGCTCGTGGGACGGGTGCCGCACGCCTGTGGCCGGGACGTGGACCGGGCGGTCGCGGCGGCCCGGCGGGCGTTCGACGAGGGGCCCTGGCCGCGGCTGCCGCTCCGGGAACGGATCGAGGTCGTCGCCCGTGTCAAGGACGGCATCGCCGCCCGGCACGAGGAGATCGCGCGCGTCATCTCCGCGCAGAACGGCTCGCCGCTGTCCTGGAGCGTCCTGGCGCAGGCGCTCGGCGCGGTCATGGTGTGGGACGCGGCGATCAGGGTCGCCCGCGACGTCCCCTGCGAGGAGCGGCGGGCCGGCGTCCTCGGGCCCCTCCTGGTGCGGCGTGAGCCGGTCGGGGTGGTCGCCGCGGTGGTCCCCTGGAACGTCCCCCAGTTCGTCGCCGCCGCCAAGCTCGCCCCCGCCCTGCTCACCGGCTGCACGGCGGTCCTCAAGCCCTCGCCGGAGACACCGCTGGACGCCTGTCTGCTCGGGGAGATCGCCCGGGACGCCGGACTGCCGGAGGGCGTGCTGTCGATCCTGCCCGCCGACCGGGAGGTGAGCGAGTACCTGGTCGGGCACCCCGGGGTGGACAAGGTCTCCTTCACCGGGTCGGTCGCGGCGGGCCGGCGTGTCATGGAGGTCGCCGCGCGGAACCTGACCCGGGTGACCCTGGAGCTCGGCGGGAAGTCCGCCGCGGTCGTCCTGCCCGACGCGGACGTCGACACGGCCGTGGCCGGCATCGTCCCCGCCGCCTGGATGAACAACGGGCAGGCGTGCGTGGCCCAGACCCGCATCCTGCTGCCCCGCTCCCGCTACGACGACTTCGCCGAGGCCTTCGCCGCCGCCGCGGGCGCCCTCACCGTCGGCGACCCGCTCGACCCGGCGACCGAGGTCGGCCCGCTCGTCGCCCGCCGCCAGCAGCGCAGGAGCCTGGACTACATCCGCCTCGGGCAGGAGGAGGGCGCCAAGATCCTCACCGGCGGCGGACGCCCTCCGGGCCTGGAGCGCGGCTGGTACGTGGAGCCCACCCTCTTCGGAGACGTCACCCCCGCCATGCGCATCGCCCGCGAGGAGATCTTCGGCCCCGTGATCTGCCTGATCCCCTACACCGACGAGGCCGACGCCGTGCGCATCGCCAACGACTCGGAGTACGGGCTCAGCGGCAGCGTGTGGACCGCGGACACCGGGCACGGCATCGACATCGCCCGCCGGGTCCGCACCGGCACCTACTCCGTCAACACCTTCAGCCTCGACATGCTCGGCCCCTTCGGCGGCTACAAGAACAGCGGCCTCGGGCGCGAGTTCGGCCCCGAGGGCTACGGCGCCTACCTGGAGCACAAGACCATCCACCTCCCGGCGGGGGCGTGAGCCGTGGGCGACCGCTGGCACATCGAGGTCGACCGCGCCCTGTGCATCGGCTCGGCGGGCTGCGTCCACCGCGCGGCCGGGGCCTTCCGGCTGGACACCGCCCGCCAGTCACGCCCCCTCGCCCCCGACACCGACGCCGACGAACAGGTTCTGGCGGCCGCCGAGAACTGCCCCGTGGAGGCGATCACCCTCACCCTGGCCGACACCGGCGAGGCCGTGTTCCCGCCCGAGGAGTGAGGGCCGCGGCCGGCGCCCCTCCCGGCCTCCGCCCGGAAGGGACGCGGCCCTCAGCCGTCCGGCTCCGCGGTCGTGACGTCGATCAACCGGCACACCGTCTCGATGTCGACGCGGACCTGCGCGATGGAGGCACGTCCGGACAGCCAGGTGATCAGCGCCGAGTGCCAGGTGTGCTCGATGACCCGGACCGCGGAGAGCTGGGCGGGCGTCGGGGACTCCAGGCCCGTCGCGTCCAGGATGATCGCCGTCGTCTGCCGGGACACCTGGTCCACCTCGGGCGAGACGCTGCGGTCCGCGAAGGTCAGGGCGCGGACCATCGCGTCCGCCAGGTGCGGCTCGCGCTGGAGCGCGCGGAAGGCCCGCATCAGCGTCTGGGCGACCCGCTCCGCCGCCGTCTCGCCGGTCGGCGGCTTCTTGCGCAGCGTGGAGTGCAGATGCTCCAGCTGGTCCTGCATGGTGGCCACCAGCAGGTGCACCTTCGAGGGGAAGTAGCGGTACAGCGTGCCCAGCGCCACCTGCGAGGACTCCGCCACCTCCCGCATCTGTACCGCGTCGAAGCCGCCCTGCCCGGCCAGCTGCGCGCTGGCGTGCAGGATGCGCCGCCGGCGCGCCTGCTGCCGCTCGGTCAGCGGCGCCGACGCCGCTCGTGGGTCACCGGCCTCCGACGCGGCCGGCTTGGTTTCCGCAGGCATGGATCCCGTTCCGTGACAGTCGGTGAGAAGGAAGGAGGGGGGAGAGGGGGGAGAGGGGGGAGGGGAGGGGGAGAGGGGTGAGGGGGGAAGGGGCGAGACGGGTGGGGCGGGGTGAGGCGGGCGGAGGTGGGTGGAGACGGGGGCGGGAAGGGATGGGAAGGGATGGGAAGGGATGGGGCCGGGGCGGGGGACGGGGGGCGAGGAGGGGCGAGGAGGCCGGAAGGGCCGAGGGGGGAAGCCGAGGGGGGAAGCCGAGGGGGGAAGGGGTGCGCGGACCGAGCATGCCAGGCTTCGGCCTGCCGTGGCGTGAATCACCTGATCCACTTCTTCCGCCGGGGCTACCTGCCGGTAGATTCGGAGCCTCTTGAACGATCAAGTCTGTAACTTGTTCTAGATTAGCGTCCCCGCGTAGGCTCGCGGGACAGCGCAGGCAGAAGGGGGCCCAGAGTGACCGCTGAGGCCAGTCGGGCGGGCCACTTGGCGGGCCCGGCCGCAGACGGCGAGCGACCGCTCCGTATCGCACTCCTCACCTACAAGGGAAACCCGTTCTGCGGCGGCCAGGGCGTCTACGTCCGCCACCTCTCGCGCGAACTCGCCCGCCTCGGCCACACCGTCGAGGTCATCGGCGCCCAGCCCTACCCCGTCCTCGACGAGGGCTTCGACGGCCTGTCGCTGACCGAACTGCCCAGCCTCGACCTCTACCGCCAGCCCGACCCCTTCCGCACGCCCGGCCGCGACGAGTACCGGGACTGGGTCGACGCCCTGGAGGTCGCCACCATGTGGACCGGCGGCTTCCCCGAGCCGCTCACCTTCTCGCTGCGCGCCCGCCGCCATCTGCGCGCCCGACGCGGCGAGTTCGACGTCGTGCACGACAACCAGACCCTCGGCTACGGGCTGCTGGGCGACGTCGGCGCGCCGCTGGTCACCACGATCCACCACCCCATCACCGTCGACCGGCAGTTGGAGCTCGACGCGGCCGGGGGCCGCCGCCGGCGCTGGTCGGTGCGCCGCTGGTACGCCTTCACCCGCATGCAGAAGCGCGTCGCGCGCCGGCTGCCCTCCGTGCTGACCGTGTCCGGCACCTCCCGCGCGGAGATCGTCGAGCACCTCGGCGTGCGGCGGGACCGCGTCCACGTCGTGCACATCGGCGCGGACACCGACCTGTTCTCACCCGACCCGTCCGTGGCGCGGGTCCCCGGCCGGATCGTCACCACCTCCAGCGCCGACGTTCCGCTCAAGGGACTGGTGTTCCTCGTCGAGGCGCTGGCGAAGATCCGTACCGAGCACCCGGCCGCCCATCTCGTCGTCGTCGGCAAGCGCCCCGCCGACGGACCGGTCGCCCAGGCGATCGAGCGCTACGGCCTCGACGGCGCGGTCGAGTTCGTCAAGGGCATCTCCGACGCCGAACTCGTCGACCTCGTCCGCTCCGCCGAAGCGGCCTGCGTGCCGTCGCTGTACGAGGGCTTCTCCCTGCCGGCCGCCGAGGCCATGGCCACCGCGACCCCGCTGGTGGCCACCACCGGCGGGGCCATCCCGGAGGTCGCCGGCCCGGACGGGGAGACCTGCCTCGCCGTCCCGCCCGGCGACGCGGGCGCGCTGGCCGCCGCCCTGGCCCGGCTGCTGGGGGACGCCGCGCTGCGGGCCCGCCTCGGCGCCGCCGGGCGCGAACGCGTGCTCGCCCGGTTCACCTGGGCGCGGGCGGCGGAGGGCACCGTCGCCCACTACCGCGAGGCCATGGCCCGCGCCGCGGCACCGACCGGTGCCGGCGCCTCCCGCCCCGCCGCCGGAGCGCCGCACCCCGCCGCCCGCCCGGCCGCCGCCGCAGCCGCGCCCTCGGACGCCACCGCCGCTCCCGCCTCAGAGGAATTCAACGAAAGCAGGGCCACGTGCTGACCGTCGACTTCTCCCGGTTCCCGCTCGCTGCGGGCGACCGCGTCCTGGATCTCGGCTGCGGCGCCGGCCGGCACGCGTTCGAGTGCTACCGGCGCGGCGCCCGGGTCGTGGCCCTCGACCAAAACGCCGAGGAGATCCGCGAGGTCGCCAAGTGGTTCGCGGCGATGAAGGAGGCCGGTGAGGCACCCGAGGGCGCCACGGCCACCGCGATGGAGGGCGACGCCCTCGCCCTGCCCTTCCCCGACGAGTCCTTCGACGTCGTCATCATCTCCGAGGTGATGGAGCACATCCCCGACGACAAGGGCGTCCTCGCCGAGATGGTGCGCGTCCTCAGGCCCGGCGGCCGGATAGCCGTCACCGTCCCCCGCTACGGCCCCGAGAAGGTCTGCTGGACCCTCTCCGACGCCTACCACGAGGTCGAGGGCGGCCACATCCGCATCTACCGGGCCGGCGAACTCCTGACGAAGATCCGCGAGGCGGGCCTGCGCCCGTACGGCACGCACCACGCGCACGCCCTGCACTCGCCCTACTGGTGGCTGAAGTGCGCGTTCGGCGTGGACAACGACAGGGCGCTGCCGGTGCGGGCGTACCACAAGCTGCTGGTCTGGGACATCATGAAGAAGCCGCTCGCCACCCGGGTCGCCGAGCAGGCGCTGAACCCGCTGATCGGCAAGAGCTTCGTGGCGTACGCGACCAAGCCGCACCTGCCCCGGCTGTCCGGCGCCGGAGCCGGTCGCGCATCCGCTGCCGAAGCCGCCGGCGGGGCCACCGCCGCCGACGCCGCGACCGGCGGCGAGGCGGCCGCCCGGTGACGACGCCCAGGACGGAACACCTCGTCCTGCCCGGAGTCCTCACCGCCGGGCAGGCCGCCGCGACCGTCGCCGGCATCCTCGCCGTGCAGCGCGAGGACGGGGCGATCCCGTGGTTCCGCGGCCACCACCTCGACCCCTGGGACCACACCGAGGCCGCCATGGCCCTGGACACCGCCGGCGAACACGAGGCCGCGGCCCGCGCCTACGACTGGCTCGCCCGCCACCAGAACGACGACGGGTCCTGGTACGCCGCCTACGCGGACGGCGCGGCCGACGACGTCACCGACCCCGGCCGGGAGACCAACTTCGTCGCCTACGTCGCCGTAGGGGTGTGGCACCACTACCTCTCCACCGGCGACGACGTCTTCCTGGACCGGATGTGGCCGACCGTGTACGCGGCGGTCGAGTTCGTGCTGGCCCTCCAGCAGCCGGGCGGCCAGATCGGCTGGCGCCGCGACGCCGACGGCACGCCCACCACCGACGCCCTGCTCACCGGCTCCTCCTCGGTCCACCAGGCGCTGCGCTGCGCGCTGGCGATCGCCGAGCAGCGCGAGGAGCCCCAGCCGGACTGGGAACTCGCGGTCGGCGCGCTGCGGCACGCCATCCGCCGGCACCCCGAGCGGTTCCTGGACAAGAGCCGCTACTCCATGGACTGGTACTACCCCGTGCTGGGCGGTGCGCTGACCGGCGCGGAGGCCCGGGACCGGGTGCGGGAGGGCTGGGACCGGTTCGTGGTGCCCGGCCTCGGGGTGCGGTGCGTCGTCCCCAACCCCTGGGTCACCGGCGGCGAGTCCTGCGAACTGGCCCTGACCCTGTGGGTCACCGGCGAGTCCGACCGGGCGCTGGAGGTGCTCAAGTCCGTGCAGCACCTGCGCGATCCGGACAGCGGGCTCTACTGGACCGGGTACGTCTTCGACGACGGCGCGATATGGCCCCGCGAGCTCACCACCTGGACCGCCGGGTCCCTGCTGCTCGCGGTGGCCGCGCTGGGCGGCCACGAGGCCACCTGCGCGGTGTTCTCCGGCGAGCACCTGCCGGCGGGCCTGGACCCGGACTGCTGCCGCCCCGCCCCGTGACGGGCCGCCGGCGTGACCGTCGCCGTGACCGTCGCCGTGACCGTCGCCGGGACCGCCGGCGGGAGGCGTCCGGCCGGACCGCCGCGGGCCGGCGGCGAGTGAGCCGCGGGCCGCGGGCGGACCGCCCGGGGCCGTCCGGCCGGAGTGTCCGCGGGGCCCGCGTCCGCCGCGGCCGGGACGGCTACCCGGCCCGCTCCGGCGGGTTCAGTTCGGCCAGCACCCGCAGCGAGTGCCGGTCCGGGGCGAGTGCGAGCAGGTCGGTCACCGGGCCCGCCCGCCACGACTCCAGCCGCTCAGCGATGCGTTCACGCGGCCCGACGAGCGAGATCTCGTCCGCGAAGGCGTCCGGCACGGCCTGCACGGCCTCGGTGCGCCGCCCGGCGAGGAACAGTGTCTGGATGCGGCGGGCCGCGCCCTCGTAGCCCATGCGGGCCATCAGCTCGGCGTGGAAGTTGCGGGCCGCGTGGCCCATCCCGCCGATGTAGAAGCCGAGCATCGCCTTCACCGGCAGCAGCCCCTCGGCGACGTCCTCGCACACCCGCACCTGCGCCATGGGGGCCACCCGGAACCCCTCGGGCGCCTCGGCGAGGACCTTCCCGTACAGGTGCGGAGCCCGCACCGGCGACCAGTACAGCGGAAGCCAGCCGTCCGCGATCCGGGCCGTCTGGGCGATGTTCCGCGGCCCCTCCGCCCCCAGCAGGACGGGCAGGCCGGGGCGCGGGGCGTGGGTGACCGGCTTGAGGGCCCTGCCGAGGCCCGTGCCGTCCGGGCCGCGGTACGGCAGCGCGTGGTGCCGTCCGTCCAGCCTCACCGGCGCCTGGCGCCGCAGCACCTGCCGTACCACGTCGACGTACTCCCGGGTCGCGGTCAGCGGCGAGGCCGGGAACGGACGCCCGTACCAGCCCTCCACGACCTGCGGGCCGGACAAACCCAGCCCCAGCAGCAGCCGCCCGCCCGACAGGTGATCGAGCGTCAGGGCGTGCATGGCCGTCGTGGTGGGGGAGCGGGCCGCCATCTGCGCGACCGCCGTGCCGAGCCGGATACGGGTGGTGTGCGCGGCGATCCAGGTCAGCGGGGTGAACGCGTCCGAGCCCCAGCTCTCCGCCGTCCACACGGAGTCGTAGCCGAGCCGTTCCGCCTCCTGGGCGAGCGGGACGTGGCGCGGGTCGGGGCCGCGGCCCCAGTAGCCGAGCGCGAGACCGAGTCGCATGCCGCTCTCCCTTTCTGACGAAACGTCAGATGTGGCCGGGGCTGCGACTGTACGACAGCGGCCCCCCGCCCGGAAGGGCGGGGGGCCGTGCGTGCCGGAGGGGCCGGGTCAGCCGCGCTGGATGCCGCTGGTGTCCTGGAGGACACCGCGACGGCCGTCCTGCGTCTGGGCGACCAGGGCCGCGCCGCGCTGCTCGACGGCCAGGTACCAGGTGCCCGGGGCGAGTTCGGCGACCGGCGACTGCGTGCCGTCCTCCGCGAACAGGGTGCGCGGCACCGGCACCGCGAACCAGAACGGCGAGAAGTCGCCCGCCGGCTGCGGCGCCTGCGGCTGACCGCCGTAGGGCTGCTGGGGCTGGCCGCCGAACGGCTGCGGCTGCTGCGGCTGCTGCGCGCCCGGGTAGCCGTAGCCGCCGGGGGGCTGGCCGCCGTTGTACGGCTGCGGGGACGACGACGGACCCGGGGCGGGCAGCAGCGCGTGGTGCAGCGCGGGCACCATCGGGCCGGCGATCGCCCCGCCCGCCAGCACCAGCGAGGCGAGCAGACCGATGATCAGGCCCGCTCCGGCGTTGTCGATGTCGATCGTCCACCACAGCAGCGACCAGGCGCAGGCGACGGTCAGGGCCACGCCGACCGGACCGAGGTCCAGTCCGGCGACCTTGCGGGGCTGCGGGAGCAGGCGGGTCACCACCACGAGGGCGGCACCGGCCACGCCCACCATGTAGGTGCCGAGGCCGAGTCCGAGGTTGTCCCAGGCGTTCGGGATGTCGGCCGCCTCGCACACCGCATCCGGTGCGTCGCAGCCGGCCACGTCGAGCAACGACGCGATGAAGAGCAAGAGTGCTGCCCCGATCACCACGCCGTCGCCCCGAGTGAGGGAGCGGATATTCACTGATTGTCCTTCGTCAGTCGTCTCGTCATCGGCAGCGATGACCTTATCGTCCGAACGATCAGGGTGTCCGCCCGGATCACGAGGCGGTCGTCACTCCCGCAGGAATCCCGCGACTCCCTCGGAGATCCCCCGCGCGGCCCGCTGCCGCCAGGCGCCGCTGGTGAGCAGCGCCGCGTCCTTGCCGTCCCGCATGTTGCCGCACTCGACGAACACCTTGGGAACTGTTGAGAGATTGAGACCGCCCAGGTCCCGACGTGTGACGAGACCGGTGCCCCCGCCGACGTAGTTCGCGGGCGCGCTGCCGGTCTCGCGCGCGAAGGCGTCCGCGATGTGCTCGCCGAGGTCCCGGGAGGGCAGGACGACCGGGCGGGTGTCGGCGGCGCCGGAGTGCACGGCCCCGGGGAGGATCACATGGAACCCCCGGTTGCCGGCCGCCGAACCGTCCGCGTGCACCGACACCACCGCGTCCGCGCCCGCCGCGTTGCCGATCCGGGCGCGCTCGTCGATGCAGGGGCCGTACGGGCGGTCCGCGTCGTGCGTCAGCCTCACCGTCGCGCCCTGCTCCTGCAGCAGCGTGCGCAGCCGGTGCGCCACGTCGAGGGTGAAGTCGGCCTCCCGGTAACCGGAGCCGGTGGCGGTGCCGGTGGTGTCGCACTCCTTGCGCTGGGTGCCGATGTCCACCGTGCGGTTGATCTCCGCGGTGTGCGCGAAGTTGCCCGGGTTGTGGCCGGGGTCGATGACGACCACCCTGCCCGCCAGGGGGCCCGCATCGGTGGGGGAGCCCGGCGTGGACGGGCCCGGCTTCCCGGCGTCCCCCGCCGCGCCGGAGCCCGCCGCGCCGGAGGCGGGGCGCGGGCTGCCGGCGGAGGCGGACGGGCCGGCGGAGGCCGCGGCCCGTTCCGGTGCGCCGCCGCCGGGGCCCGCCGTCTCGTACACCAGCCAGCCCAGCAGAGCGCCGGGCACGAGCGCCGCGACCGCGACCGCCGGCAGGCGGCGCCGGCGGCGCGGAGAGAGGGGTTCGGGGTCCTGGTGCGGGTACGACACGCCCGCCACCCTAGCCGCCGCACCGGCCCTGCGCCGGGAGCGCCGCCCCCTGTTCGGCGGGGAGCGTGCGCCGGGGGCGTGAGCGCGGCGCGTGTCGCTCGGGTCGTGCGGTCGGCGGGTGCGGTAGACGGGTGCGGTCCCGGGGTGTGAGCAGGAGGTGTGCCGCCGTGGGCGGCGCGTGGTGCGGGTGCCGTCCGCCCCGGGGCGCTACCCGCCGCCCTCCGGCGGGGCGTGAGCGCGGCGGGTGTCGCCCCGGGCCGCGAGCACGGCGCGTGTCACCCGGACCCGTGAGCCGGGCGCGGGCCGCCCCGGCCGCGAGCGCGGCGCCGGTGCGCCCCGGGACCGGCCGTCGTCAGAGACCCGGGCCGGTGCGGCGCAGCACCCGCAGCGAGCCCGTCGCCGAGACCTCGGTGAACGCACCGGAGGCCAGGGCGCGCAGGTAGATCCGGTACGGTGCCTGGCCGGTGAACTCGTCCACCGGGTCCGGGAACACGTCGTGGATGACCAGCAGCCCGCCCTCCGCCACATGCGGGGCCCAGCCCTCGTAGTCCGCGCCCGCGTGCTCGTCGGTGTGCCCGCCGTCGACGAAGACGAAGCCGAGCGGGGCGTTCCAGAGGGCCGCGATCTGCGGAGACCGGCCCACCAGCGCGACCACGTGCTCCTCCAGTCCGGCGCGGAACAGCGTCCGGCGGAACTCGGGCATCGTGTCCATCACACCGAGGCGCGGGTCGACCGTCTCGGGGTCGTGGTACTCCCAGCCCGGCTGCTGCTCCTCGCTGCCCCGGTGGTGGTCGACCGTGAGCGCGGTCACCCCGGCCGCCCGGGCGGCGTCGGCCAGCAGGACCGTGGAACGCCCGCAGTACGTGCCGACCTCCAGCAGCGGCAGCCCGAGCGCACCCGCCTCCACGGCGGCCGCGTACAGCGCGAGCCCCTCGTCCACGGGCAGGAACCCCTTCGCGGCCTCGAAGGCGGCGAGGATCTCGGGCTGGGGGGCCGCGGGCATGCCGGTCCCTTTCGGTCGGACGGACAGGTCAGGCCGCATATGCTGCCGCACCCCCGCCCGGAGGGCGAGCCGGGGGTGACGGCGCCCTGCCCGCAGGCCCGCCCGGGGTGCCCCGCCCGCGGCCCCGCCGTCCGGGCCCCGGCGGCGGTGCGAGGCTCTGGTGTCCGGGCCCCGGCGGCGGTGCGCGGCTCTGGTGTCCGGGCCCCGGCGGCGGTGCGAGGCTCTGGTGTCCGGGCCCCCGGCGGCGGTGCACGGTCGGCGGGCGGCCTGCGCCCGGCCCGCTGCCCGACTCCGGGATCTGACATCATGTCAGGAGCCTTCACAAGTGCGCGCGCCTGGGCTATACACGAGACCGCCGGACTGAAACGTGTTCTAGGGCGTGTTTCGAAAGTCCCGCCTGCCTGGCGGCGTCTGGCACGCACGCTCGCCGCGTTGTCGGGCTCGCCCCGATACATCCAGTACCGGGGCGACCCTCCGCCTTGCGATCGCACGCACCAGACGCCGCCAGGCCTGCCCTTCGGGCAGACGACGCTACTTTCGAAACACGCCCTAGCGCTGCGGCCGGAAGGGTCCGCCGGGCCGGTGTATCCCTCCGGCCGCGGCACCGGCTGTCCCCAAGGCGACCTCGGTGCGGCCGACGGTGCGGACGTCCGCGCCGAGGTCTCGGACCCCGACCCGTCAGGAGCCCCATGCCCATCGACGCCGCCAAGGCGCTCGCCGCCCGGCCCCGGTCCGGAGAGATCTCCTGGACCCCGAGGGACGTCCTGCTCTACCACCTCGGCATCGGCGCCGGTGTGCCCGCAACCGACCCCGACGAACTGCGCTACACCCTGGAGACCCGGCTGCACGTGCTGCCGAGCTTCGCCACCGTCGCCGGGGCCGGTGCGCCCGGCGTGATCAGCGGCCTGTCCCTGCCCGGCGTCGAGGCCGACCTGGCGAGCGTCCTGCACGGCGGGCAGTCCCTCACCGTGCACCGGCCGATCCCGGCCACCGGCAACGCCACCGCCACCTCGCGCCTGGCCGCCGTGTACGACAAGGGCAAGGCCGCGATCCTCGTGCTGCGCACCGACGTGGCGGACCGCGACGGCCCGCTCTGGACGAACGACGCCCAGATCTACGTCCGCGGCGAGGGCGGCTTCGGCGGCGACCGCGGCCCGGACACCCGCCTGGAGGAGCCCGCCGGTCCGCCCGACCGCACCCTGCACCGTACGGTCCGCGAGGACCAGGCCCTGCTCTACCGCCTCTCCGGCGACTGGAACCCCCTGCACGCCGACCCCGACTTCGCCAAGAGCGCCGGCTTCGACCGGCCCATCCTGCACGGGCTGTGCACCTACGGCATGACCCTGAAGGCCGCCGTGGACGCCCTGCTCGACGGCGAGGTGAGCCGCGTGCGCTCCTACGCCACCCGCTTCGCCGGGGTCGTCTTCCCCGGCGAGACCCTGCGCATCCGCCTGTGGCGGCACGGGCCCGGCGTCGTACGGGCGGACGTCGGCGCCGTCGGACGCGCGGACGCGCCGGTCCTCACCGACACGGTCCTGCACCACTCCTGATCCGGGCCTCCCGCGCCTCCGCACCCCGCGCCTCCGCACCCCGGGGCGCGGGGCCCGGACCCCCGCAACCCCGGCCCCGCCCCGGAACCCGCCCCGCCCCGCCCCCGAGCCCCGCACCGAGCCCACATCACTCAGCCCGGTACGCCCACCGAGCCCGGTACGCCCACCGAGCCCCGTACGACCCGAGGGGAGCCGCACCATGCGCGCAGCCGTACTGCACGAGACAGGCCAGGAGAAACTGGAGGTCCTCGACGACGTCGCGGCGGTGGGCTTCGGGCCCGGCCGGGTCCGGATCCGGATACGGGCCTCGGGCCTGTGCCACTCGGACCTGTCCGCGATGAGCGGTGTCCTGCCGCAGCCCGCCCCGTTCGTGCCCGGCCACGAGGGAGCGGGCGAGGTGCTGGAGGCGGGCGAGGGCGTCACCCGGGTGAAGCCCGGCGACCGCGTCCTGGTGTGCTGGCTGCCCGCCTGCGGCGCCTGCCCCGCCTGCCGGCGCGGCCAGAGCCAGCTGTGCCTGGCCGGGTTCATGAACGCGGGCATCCCCAACTTCCGGCGGGCCGGCGGCGACGTCTTCGGCTTCGCCGGGACCGGCACCTTCGCCGAGGAGGTCGTCGTCGACGCGCGCTGCGCCGTGCCGATCCCCGACGACGTGCCCTTCGACATCGCCGCCCTCCTCGGCTGCGGGGTGACGACCGGACTCGGCGCCGCCCTCAACACGGCGGGCCTGGAACCCGGTTCGTCGGTCGCCGTGATCGGCTGCGGCGGCGTGGGCGTCAGCGTCATCCAGGGCGCCCGGCTGCGCGGGGCGGCGGCCGTCGTCGCGGTGGACCCGGTCGCGGCGCGCCGCGAGGCCGCGCTCGGCTTCGGCGCCACCGAGGCCGTGGCACCCGGGGAACTCGCCGACGCCAAGCAGCGGCTCACCGGCGGGGAGGGCTTCGACTGCGTCTTCGAGGTGGTCGGCCGCTCCGCCACCGCCCGCACCGCCTACGAGGCCACCCGGCGCGGCGGCACCCTCGTCGTCGTCGGCGCGGGCGCCGTCGACGACCATCTGCACCTCAGTATGTTCGAGCTGTTCTTCGACGAGAAGCGCATCCTCCCCTCCCTGTACGGGGGCGGGGACGTGCTCCGCTCCTACGACCGGGCGATCGCCCTGTGGCGGGCCGGCCGGATCGACCTGGCCGGCCTGATCACCCACCGGGTGCCCCTCGCGGAGATCAACGAGGCACTCGACCGGATGCGCGCCGGCAGCGCCCTGCGCACCTGCGTGGAGGTGTGATGGGCGCGCCGCTGGACGGCCTGTCGGCCGTGGTCACCGGCGCCGGGCGCGGACTGGGACGGGCCGAGGCGCTCGAACTGGCGCGGCTCGGCGCGGCCGTCGTCGTCAACGACTACGGGCAGCCCGGCCGGGACGGCTCCGGTGCCGCCTCGCCTGGCCCCGCCGAGGAGGTCGCCGCCGAGATCCGCGCGGCCGGCGGCACGGCCCTCGCCCACACCGGCGACGTCTCCGACTTCGCGCAGGCCCGCGCCCTCGTCGGGCTGGCCACCGACGCGTTCGGCAGGCTGGACATCCTCGTCAACAACGCGGGCATCCTCCGCGACCGCATGGTCTTCTCCCTGACGGAGGACGACTGGGACGCCGTCATCCGGGTCCACCTCAAGGGCCACTTCAACACCATCCGGTTCGCCGCCGCGCACTGGCGGCAGCGGTCCAAGGCGGCGGGCGGACCGGTGTACGGGAGGATCGTCAACACCTCCTCCGAGGCGTTCCTCGCGGGCTCCGCCGGACAGCCCAACTACGCCGCCGCGAAGGGCGGGATCGTCGGCCTGACCACGTCGACCGCGCTCGCGCTGGCCCGGTACGGCGTCACCGTGAACGCCATCTGCCCGCGCGCCCGCACCCGGATGACCGAGGACGTCTTCGCCGGCCTCGCCGCCCCGGAGCAGGGCCCCGACCCGCTCGCCCCCGAACATGTCGCCCCCCTCGTCGGCTATCTGGCCTCACCCGCCGCCGCCCGCGTCAACGGGCAGCTCCTCGTCGTGCACGGCGGCATGGTCGCGGTCGTCGAACGCCCGCGGGTCCAGGCCCGGTTCGACAGCAAGCAGGACACCTTCAGCCACGGCGAACTCGACGCGCTGCTCACCCCGTACTTCGCGGGCCGCCCGCCCGGGGAGACCTTCGCGGCGACGGAGGTGCTCGGACTCGGCCGGGCGTAGCGCGTGGTGCGCCCGGCCGCGTACGGGGAGGTCCGGGGCGCCCGCACTCCGGCCCGGGGACGGACGTACCCCGTGCGCCGGGGCCGGGAGGCCCGGACCTCCTCCGGAAGGGGGGAACGGCCGAGGCCCGGGTCCGTGGGCCGCCGTCAGGCAGCCTTCTCGGTCGGCTGCTCCACCGGCTTGCGGTGGCGGCCGCGCGGAGCCGTCTCGGCGTCGTGTGCCGAGACCGGCCCCCGGTGCTTGCCGTGACCGGCCGCCGCACGGGCGTCGGCCGGCAGCTGCTGGGACGTGCTGGCGTCACTCATCGAAGGATTCACCCCGTCATACATGATCTTCTTACAGCCGGGGGAGTCTAACCGGCACACCTCGGGTCGAATCCAGGCGGTCACGCCAACCGCGTCTACTTTGTTACCGGACGGCCCAGGGGGGCCTCCCGCAGCGGAACGGGGCGGGGAGCGGAGGGCGCCGGGGAAGCGGAGGGCGCCGGGGGAGCGGAGGGCGCCGGGGGAGCGGAGGGCGCCGGGGAAGCGGAGAGGCCGGCTCCGGCGGCCCCGCCCGGCAGGTGCCCGGACGGCGCGGACGGCGCGGACGGCGCGGACGGCGCGGACGGCGCGGACGGCGCGGCGACGCCTCCCGTGTCCGCGGGGCCTCCTCGGGCGCCTCCCGCCTTAGGGGGCACCCCCGGAGCGTCCAGCGCCTCCGGCGGCAGCCACCGGATGCCCGCCCCCTCCGCGGGCGTACCCGAGAGGCCCGCTTCCTCGGCGGGCACCGTGGGCGCGGCGTCACCCGGGCCGGCCGTACCGCCCGTACCGCCGCCCGCCCCGCCCGCTGCACGCGCCTCGCCCGCGCGGTCCGCCGCCGTGAACTCCTGCCAGGGCGCGGCCCATTCGGTCATGCCGCAGGGGACGTCCCCGGTGGCGCAGGGCAGCCGCAGGGTGCCCTGCGGGCTCCACAGGCCGGACCCCGCGAGCCACCCCGGCGGCGCGGCCAGATGGCGCACCTGCCGGTCGGCCGGCCGCCACACCCCCACCCAGTCGCCCGCCGGGCCCGCCACCCGCAGGGCCACCGCACAGCGCTCCGGCGTCAGCACCTGCCCCGGCTGGACGGCGAACGGCACCACCTCGCACCCCTCCAGGCGCAGGCACTCCGGGAAGCGCACCGGCAGCATGCTGCCCAGCACCCCCCAGCCCAGCCGGGGCCGCCCCGGTGAGGGCGCGTCGGAGCGGATCAGCAGCAGCCCGGAGTCCGGGTCGGCGCACAGCAGCCGGTCGTCGCTGCCGGCCGCGATCTGCAGCAGGGGCGACACCGCGCCGCCGCGGGCCAGGTCCACCACGACCGTCTTGGTGCCGTCGGCGCCCTCCCGGTCCACCGCCAGCAGCTGCCCGGCCGCGTCCAGCCACACCCCGCCGGAGCAGCGCCCCGGCACCTCGGCGACCCGCTCCGGCCCGGACGCCCCGCCCGCCACCAGCCACACCGCGCTGGAACCGGGTCCGGACGCCAGGGCGTACACCCGCTCGCCGCCCGGCGCCGGAGGCAGCAGCCGCGGCCCGCCCTCGACCGCGCCCAGCGGCAGCTCGCCGGTGCCGGCCCCCGCCGGATACAGCAGCGAGAAGACCTGCCGGCCGTCGGCGGACCGGCTGATCAGCACCCGCCCGTCGGCCAGCGGCTGCACCTCGGTGCCGGGCTCCTCCGGCTGGTTGCCGGGCAGCGGCACCGCGTACGGCTCCGGGCCGTCCAGCGTCCACCGCTCCGGGAACCAGGAGTCGCCGCTGCGGGCCAGACGGGCGGCGTACGTGCCGTCCACCGTGATGACACACCCCGTCGCCGGTTCGCGGTCCTCCGCGCCCGCGGCGGCCGTTTCGATCGCACAGGCCGTCATGGTTCGGTCACCTCCGGCGACGAAGCTAGTTTTCGCACGCACAGACGGAGGACCGGCAGGCTGCCGCTTCACACATAAAGGTGGTCGCCCGCCGGTTCGCCTGAGGAAACGGAGACGGGTGTGCTGTCCGGCGTGCGGGCCGGACCGCCGCCCGGCGTGCGGTGCGGGATGCGCCGCGCGTCCGCGACGCCCGCACCGGTGCGGCGGCGGGAAACGGCCAGGTAGCCTTTCCCCGTGCCCCGTCTGTCTGAAGTCATCGCCGAGCTGGAGACCCTGTGGCCCGCCGAGCGGGCCGAGTCCTGGGACGCGGTCGGCACGGTCGCGGGCGATCCCGGCCAGGAGGTCGGCCGGGTCCTGTTCGCCGTCGACCCCGTCCAGGAGATCGTCGACGAGGCGGTGAAACTGGACGCGGACCTGCTGGTCACCCATCACCCGCTCTACCTCCGCGGTACCACCACCGTCGCGGCCTCCCACTTCAAGGGCCGCGTCGTGCACACGCTGATCAAGCACGACATCGCGCTGCACGTCGCCCACACCAACGCCGACACCGCCGACCCCGGCGTCTCCGACGCCCTGGCCGGCGCCCTGGACCTGCGCGTCGTACGCCCCCTCGTGCCGGACCCGGCCGACCCCGCCGGGCGCCGCGGCCTCGGCCGGATCTGCGAACTCGACCAGCCGCTGACCGTCCGCGAACTCGCCGGCCGGGCCGCCGCCCGGCTGCCCGCCACCGCGCAGGGCATCCGCGTCGCCGGCGACCCCGACGCCCCCGTGCGCACCGTCGCCGTCAGCGGCGGCTCCGGCGACAGCCTCTTCGACCAGGTCCGCGCGGCCGGCGTCGACGCCTTCCTCACCGCGGACCTGCGCCACCACCCCGTGTCCGAGGCGCGGGCCCACAGCCCCCTCGCCCTGCTCGACGCCGCCCACTGGGCCACCGAGTGGCCCTGGTGCGAGCTGGCCGCCGCCCAGCTCGACGAGATCTCCGACCGCCACGGCTGGGACCTGCGCGTCCACGTCTCGACGACGGTCACCGACCCCTGGACCATCCACACCCCTTCCCTTGGAGCCCCCAACTGAACGCCGCGCCCGCCGACCAGATCCGCCTCCTCGACGTCCAGGACCTCGACGTACGCCTCCAGCAGCTCGCCCACCGGCGCAGGTCGCTGCCCGAGCACGCCGAGATCGAGTCGCTGGGCCGGGACCTCACCCAGCTGCGCGACCTGCTGGTGGCCGCGCAGACCGAGGAGAGCGACACCGCCCGCGAGCAGACCAAGGCCGAGCAGGACGTCGACCAGGTCCGCCAGCGCGCGGCCCGCGACCAGCAGCGCCTCGACTCCGGCGCCGTCACCTCCCCCAAGGACCTGGAGAACCTCCAGCGCGAGATCGCCTCGCTCGCCAAGCGGCAGGGCGACCTGGAGGACGTCGTCCTGGAGGTCATGGAGCGCCGCGAGTCCGTCCAGGAGCGGGTCGCCGAGCTCACCGAGCGGGTCTCCTCCGTCCAGTCGAAGATCGACGACGCGACCTCCCGCCGGGACGCCGCCTTCGAGGAGATCGACGGCGAGACGGCCGGGGTGACCAAGGAGCGCGAGGTCGTCGCCGGCTCCGTCCCCGCCGACCTCCTCAAGCTCTACGAGAAGCTGCGCGAGCAGCAGGGCGGGATCGGCGCGGCCAAGCTGTACGCACGCTCCTGCCAGGGCTGCCGCCAGGAGCTCGCCATCACCGAGCTCAACGAGATCCGCCAGGCCGCCCCCGACGCGGTGGTGCGCTGCGAGAACTGCCGCCGCATCCTCGTGCGTACGGCCGAGTCCGGGCTGTAGGGAGTCCTCGCGGTGCGGGAGTTCATCGTCGAGGCGGACGGCGGATCCCGGGGCAACCCCGGCCCGGCCGGCTACGGGGCGGTCGTCACCGACGCCGCCACCGGGGAGACCCTGGCCCAGGAGTCCGCGTACCTCGGCGTCGTCACCAACAACGTCGCCGAGTACCGCGGCCTGCTCGCCGGCCTGCGCGCGGCCCACGCCCTGGACCCGGACGCCGCCGTGCACGTCCGGATGGACTCCAAGCTCGTCGTCGAGCAGATGTCGGGCCGCTGGAAGATCAGGCATCCCGACATGAAGCCGCTCGCTCTGGCGGCGGGACGGGTGTTCCCCGCCGACCGGGTGACCTACGAGTGGATCCCGCGCGAGCGGAACAAGCACGCCGACCGCCTGGCCAACGAGGCCATGGACGCGGGCACGGCGGCCGCGGAACCCCCGCCCGCCGACGCCTCGGCGGGCGACACCGCGGCGGGCTGCATCGCGGCCGCCGGCACTGCGGCCGCCGGCACTGCGGCCGCCGGCGCGGGTGCGACGGCCGGGGGCGCCGTGGAGCACGCCGCGGGGGAGGTGCGGCCCGCGGACGAGGGCCCGAGGTCGTCGGGGGACGACCTACGAGCCACCCGCAACGTAGCCACCCACGACGCGGCCGCCCACGACGCGGCGGCCCACGACGCGGCGGCCCACGACGCGGCGGCGGCGAACGCGACGGCGGGAGCCGCGACGGCCGGAACCGGGACGGCCGGAACCGGGACGGCCGGAACTGCGACGGCCGGAACTGCGACGGCCGGAACCGGGACGGCCGGAACCGGGACGGCCGGAACTGCGACGGCCGGAACTGCGACGGCCGGAACCGGGACAGCGGGAACCGTGGCGGCGCGGGAGGCGACGCCGCAGCCCGCGGCCCGTCCCGCGGCCCGTCCCGCGGCCCGTCCCGCGGCCCGTTCCGCGGCGCGTCCCGCGGCCCGTTCCGTCCCCGCCGCCCGGCCCGTGGCGGCGCAGGGGTGGGGGCCGGCCGACATGGGGCCGCCCGCGACGTTCGTGCTGCTGCGGCACGGGGAGACGCCGCTGACCCCGCAGAAGCGGTTCTCGGGGAGCGGCGGGAGCGACCCCTCGCTGTCCGGGGCCGGCCGGGAACAGGCCGAGCGGGTCGCCGCCGCGCTGGCCCGGCGGGGCACGGTGCAGGACGTCGTGGCGTCCCCGCTGGCCCGGACCCGGGAGACGGCGGGCATCGTCGCGGCCCGCCTCGGCCTGGAGGTCACCGTCGACGACGGGCTGCGCGAGACGGACTTCGGCGCCTGGGAGGGGCTGACGTTCGGGGAGGTGCGGGAGCGCCACCCCGAGGACCTCGACGCCTGGCTCGCCGACCCGGGGGCCCGGCCCACCGGGGGCGGGGAGAGCTTCGAGGAGACCGCGGAGCGGGTGGCCGCCGCCCGGGACCGGCTGGTCGCGGCCCACGCCGGCCGTACGGTGCTGCTGGTGACGCATGTGACGCCGATCAAGACGCTGGTGCGGCTGGCGCTGGACGCCCCGGCACGGGCGCTGTTCCGGATGGAGCTGTCGGCGGCCTCGCTGTCCGCGGTCGCCTACTACGCCGACGGCAACGCCAGCGTCCGCCTGTTCAACGACACGTCGCACCTGCGCTGAGCTCCGCCGCCCGCCGGGCCAGCGACTCGATCCGCGCCCAGTCGCGGTCCGCGACCGCCTGCGGCGGGAGCATCCAGCTTCCCCCCACGCAGGGCACGTTGGGCAGGGCGAGATAGCCGGGGGCGTTCTCCGGCCCGACCCCGCCGGTGGGGCAGAACCGGGCCTGGGGGAGCGGTCCGGCCAGCGACCGCAGATACGCGGTGCCGCCCGCGGCCTGGGCGGGGAAGAACTTCATCTCCCGCACGCCGCGCTCCAGCAGCGCCACGACCTCGGTCGCCGTGGACACTCCGGGCAGGAACGGCACCCCCGTGCCGCGCAGCGCCGCCAGCAGCGCGTCCGTCCAGCCGGGGCTGACCAGGAAGCGCGCTCCGGCCGCGACCGCGGCCTCGGCCTGCCGGGGCGCGATGACCGTACCCGCCCCGACGACCGCGTCCGGCACCTCACGGGCGATCGCCGCGACCGCCTCCAGCGCGGCCGGCGTCCGCAGGGTCACCTCGACGGCCGGAAGCCCTCCGGCGAGCAGGGCGGACGTGAGCGGCACGGCGTCGGCGGGGTCGTCCACGACCACGACGGGCAGGACGCGCGAGAGGCCGAGTACGGAGGACACCATACGGTCATCCTGCCGACGCCCCTCACCACGCGCAACGAGTGTTGCGCACACTGCAACGCACGCAGGGGTTCACGGGCGGCCGGGAGCCCGCCCGCGCCGGGGCGGGGTCAGTGGACGTCCTCCACCAGGACATCCAGCGACCAGGCCGTGCCCGCGCGGGCCGGGGCCTCCGCCTCGACGACGTACCCCAGCTCGCGCAGGGTGTCCACCAGTTCGGCGGGGGTGCGCGGCGCGGCCCCGGACTGGAGGAGGCCGCGCACGATCCGGCCCTTGGTGGCCTTGTTGAAGTGGCTGACGACCTTCCGGGTGGGTGCGTGCAGCACCCGGACCGAGGCCGTCCGGGCGGCGAGGTCGCCCTGGGGCCTCCACGCCGCGGCGTAGGCGGCCGACCGCAGATCGAGCACCAGCCCCGACCCGGCGGCCTCCGGCATCACCGAGGCCATCGGGGCCCGCCAGTGCGCGGCCAGCGCCCCGAGGCCGGGCAGCCGCACGCCCATCGAGCAGCGGTAGGAGGGGATGCGGTCGGTGACCCGCACGGCACCCCACAGCCCGGAGAACACCAGCAGCGAGCGGGCCGCCCGCCGCTTGGCCGCGGTGTCCAGGGTGGCCAGGCCGAGCGCGTCGTACAGGACACCGGTGTAGATCTCCCCGGCCGGCCGGGTGCCCGCCGTACGCAGTCCGGCGTTCTTCGCCACCTCGCCGCGCAGGCCCTCGCTGAGCCCGAGCACCTCACGGGCCTTGCCCTCGTCGCCCGCGCACAGCCCGGCCAGCTCCTCCAGCACGGCCGCCCGCGCCCCGCCCAGCCCCGGCAGCGACAACGCCTCCGGCTTCAGCGGCGTACCGCGGCCGGAGGGGGCCTTGCCCTCGGAGGGCGGAAGCAGGACCAGCACGACATCTCCTTCACTCGGACTCCGGGACAGCGTACGGCCCGGCCTCCCCCGACCCGGGCGCGGCCACGGGGGCCGGCCGGGGCCGGTACCATGGTCGGCACGGCAGACGAGCCGGGCGGGCGGCCGCGAGGAGTCCCCTTGAGGGGGCCCTTCGAGGAACGTCCGGGCTCCACAGGGCAGGGTGGTGGCTAACGGCCACCCGGGGTGACCCGCGGGACAGTGCCACAGAAAGCAGACCGCCGGGGACCGTATCCGTACGGCCCTCGGTAAGGGTGAAACGGTGGTGTAAGAGACCACCAGTGCCCAGGGTGACCTGGGCAGCTAGGTAAACCCCACCCGGAGCAAGGTCAAGAGGAGCCGCCGCAAGGCGCGCTCTGCGCGGACGTTCGAGGGCTGCCCGCCCGAGTCCGCGGGTAGACCGCACGAGGCCGGCGGCAACGCCGGCCCTAGATGGATGGCCGTCGCCCCGGCCCCCGCGAGGGACCCGGGGAACAGAACCCGGCGTACAGCCCGACTCGTCTGCCACCCCTTCGACGGTAGGCCCCTGGTCAGGTGTTTTGCCTGGTCAGGGGCTACCTTTACGCCTCCGCAGCCGAGTGTTCATTGCTCACTCTCTGTGACTGTTTCTGGGTGTTTCTCGATGCTGTGCGGCGATCCTGTGGCGGTGACGACGCCCCGCTGAGCCGATCGTGAGCGGGCCGCAGCCGCGCTCTTTCGGCGGGCTTTCGTGCTGCATCCATGAGTCATGCCGTGTCGTCGCGCCGAGGCGCCAGAAGGCGTACTTGTCGCCGCGACGGCGACTGGAGTGAACGAGGACCCCGGCCCGTCCGCAACGGGATATGCGAACGTGCCGGGGCCAGGGACTGATGTCAGGTGGTGTACTCCAGCTCGGTCAGGGCGGTCTGGCGCACGGCTGCGGCGAGGCTTTGCAGGTCGAGCCCGTCCAGGTGAGCGCGAAGCGCCTGGCGGACCTCGTGCATCCGCTCCAGCAGCGCCGGTCCGGTGATGTCACCGGGCAGGAGGATTCGGCGGAACTCCGGGTCCTCGATCGCTTCGGCGACCAGCTTCTCGGCCAGCCACAGGGGGGTGCGCTCACGGATCGCGAACGTCAGATGAACGCTGTCCATATCCAGGTCGGTTACGTGCGGGTTGTGAACCCAGCCCCTCGGGAGAAGAAGCGACTGCCCTGCCCGAAGGTCGACTTCGAGGTCTGGGCCCGCAGATTCCCACTCGGGGATGAAGTGATCCCTCCACACACGGAAGGACTCGTTGTACTCCCTCATGGGGGACTCGACGGGCGGGCTCCAGAGCTGCCACCGCTTGGTGCCGGCCATCTGGACGATCACGGCCATCTGCTGATCCCAGTGATGGCGTAGCCCCTGGTTGCCGGGCGGGGTCAGGAAGGCGTGGATGTAGTTCGAGTAGCCGGTTTCGGCCTGGATGCTGTGGGAGACCCGGGCCAGGTCGGGAACGACGCGCTGGAGGTTGCCGAGGCGGATGGTGTGGCCGCTCTCGTACAACCGGGCCAGCTTCGCACGGTCGGTGCGGCCGCTGGTCGTGTACGCCGTCGGGTTCAGCGAAGGGTTAGGGGCCTTGACCACGGCGATCTCGTCGGCAGGGACGCATCCCCTGAAGACGTAGCTCCGGATGGTCTCCGCCGTGACGGTCTCGTCGAGGGACGACTTTCCTCGCTCGTAGACGCGAGGCTCATCCGGCCAGGAGGCCAGTAGATCGGTTACGCCCTCCTCGGGCAGTAAGAGGTGCAGCGACACGGCGTCGACTCCTTACGACGGCGGGAGCGGGCAGGGGATGTCCGGATGGAAGCGGTTGGGGCAGCAGACCACGTTGACCGACCAGAGGTTCTTCGACGCGGTGTAGTGCACCCAGGACACGTCGACCCCACGGGGTAGTACGTCAGCGGCGTACTCCAGTCGTTCAGGGCCGCGAGGTGACCGACCCCGAGGCCCTGTCCCAGATGGAGATTCCGGACTACGAGACCGTGGTCGAGGTCCCCAAGGCCGCGATCACCGCCCTACTGGAGGAACCGCGTGGAGCTGATCTCCAGCGCCGAGCGCAACCAGCTCTTTGAGAGCTTCGGGCAGGATGCATTCCACCTGGAGCTGAGGGACGACTACTCCGTCCCCGACGAGGAGAGTCCGTTCACGAGCTGGCTCCGCGGTGAGACTGTCGACTACTCCTATATGGAGCCGTGGACGCAGCTCATGAGGCGCGTTACCGGGGAAGGGAAGACCGTCCGACGCGTCCGCGTGGTGACGGAGCCGCATGCTCCCTACATTCAGTGGGAGCACGCCACGACCGGTCTCAACGAGGAAGCGGGCGAGGACATTCGCTGGCTGCCTCGGCATCGCTTGCCGGAGAGCGTCACCTTCCCCGTGGGGGGTGACGACTGGTGGTTGTTCGACGACCGCCTTCTGGCAGTGGGCCACTTCGACTCCGACGGCAGAGTCCTTGGGTCCGAGATCGTCGAGGACCCGGACATCGTTGCTGAGTGCGTACGCCTGCGGGATCTGCTGTGGGCCGTCGCTGTACCACACCCCGAGTACAAGCCCTGACCGTTCCATGAGCGTGCAAGTAGAAGAGGCGCTGCAAGCGCTGGGTGCCCGGCTGCGTGGCTTCCGCAAGGACGCGGGATTCGTCAGCGGCCGGGCGTTCGCGCGTGCCACCTCGTGGCAGGAGTCGAAGGTCTCCCGCATCGAGAACGGCAAGCAGCGCCCCAGCGATGAGGACATTCGCGTCTGGTGCGAGGCCACGGGCCAGGGCGACCAGATGGGCGACTTGATCGCGATCGTCCGCCACGTCGACGAGCTGTGGATGGAGATGCGCCGACTGCTCCAGACCGGAGCAGAGAAGCGCCAACAACAGGCCCTTCCGGTGTACGGCAAGACCAAGGTGTTCCGCATCTGGCACCCCACCGTCGTCTGGGGGACCCTTCAGACGACGGAGTACGCTGCCGAAGTCTTCAAGCAGGTTGTCAGCTACTACGAGATCCCCAACGACGCCGATTCGGCTGTGGCGAAGCGGCTTGAGCGTCAGCAGTACCTCTACAAGGGCGATCGGATCTTCAACGTACTGCTCGGCGAACAGGCCCTGTACACCAACTTTGGGGGCCCGGAAGTGGTGAAGGGGCAGCTCGACCGCCTGCTGGCTGTGATGAGGCTCCCTCGCCTCAGCCTGGGCATTGTCCCCAGGTCCGCGTCGGCCTCGATATGGCCGGGCAACTCGTTCTCGATGTTCGATGACCGGCTGGTCCTCGTCGAGACCTACTCGGCAGAGCTGTCCGTTTCCCAGCCCCGAGAGATCGAGCTGTATACCAAGGCGTTCGCCCTCTTGAAGCAGTCAGCGGTCTACGGCACCGCTGTCCGAGACCTCATCTTCACAGCGATCCAGCACTTCGATCAGATGCCGAGCGATTAGGAGAGCGCATCATGCAGTCCATGACCCCGAACTGGCGCACCAGCACCTACACGAAGTCGGACAGCTGTGTTGAAGTGGCCGACAACGACCCGACGAACGTCATGGTCCGCGACACGAAGGACCGCGACGGCGGAACCCTGACCTTCCTGCCGTCGTCCTGGGCGGCGTTCGTGGAGTTCGCACCGCCGCCCAGCACGGCGACGCCCTGACCTCCTACCGGCGCTCCGCCATGCTCCACCGACGCCTCGGCGACCGCAGCCGCGAGGCCCTGGCCTGGCGCGGCACGGGCCAGACGTATGCCGCGATGGACCGCCACGGCGAGGCCACCACCTTCCACCGCCGGGCCGCGGCCGTTCACCGCGACCTAGGGGACACATGGCAGCTCGCCCTGGAACTCGACCACCTGGCCGCGGCCGTTCACCCGGAGGACCCCGAGACTGCCCGTGGCCACTGGATCGAGGCCCTGACCCACCTGACCCCCTATACCGACCCCCGGGCCAGGTCCATCCGCTCCCGCACAGAAGCGTTGCTGACCCGAGCCGCCGGTTGACGCCGTCGCCGATGTGGCCGACGACGCCAGCAAGCTCCACGGAGATCCAGCCGTTCGAGGAACGCCGGGCCCTCGGGTGAGATGGTGGGCTTTGGGAGCAAGCCGAACGGATGCTGCCTGTCAGCGGGGCGCGGTAAGGTCGACCGGGGATTTCGGCCCGAAAGGGCGTGAGGAGACAGCGGAGGTCGAACGGTGACGGCAGGAGGCCCGCGTCCGGTGCCCAAGCCGGGACCACCGCGTCCGGCGCAGCAGTGGTTCCAGGATCGGCCCTCCCCGTACCCCTGGGAGCAGGACGCTCTCGACCATGTACGCCGCCTGATGCCGGCCGCCGAGCCGTATCGCGCCTGGGCCACGTTCTCCTTCACCGCGCAGTCGGGCCGTATCAACGAGTGCGACCTGCTGATCGCGGTACCCGCCGGCCTTTACCTGGTCGAGATCAAGAGCCATCCAGGGCGCCTGGAGAACAACGGATCCACCTGGAACTTCCGAGGCTCCGACCGCACCCGGACGATCAACAACCCGCTCCACTTCAACGACGCCAAGTCCAAGGACCTCAAGAGCAGGCTCTTGTGGGCGGCGCGCAAGCTGGGCATCCCGGAGCGTTCCGTGCCGCGCGTGGAACCGGCGATCTTCCTCTCGGCTCCGGATCTCGAGAGCCGTCTCGACGATGTCCAGAAGGTCAAGGTCTACGGTCGTGACGACCGCCCCACCGGCCTGAAGCGCATCTGGCAGGACTTCCTCGGCCTGCCGCCGGACCGCCCCGACCGCCGCATCACGCCCGACTTCTCCCGGAACACCCTGCCGCGCCTGCTGAAGGCCATCGGAGTCCAGCAGTCCACGGCCCATCTCAGGTTCGGCGACGCCTGGAAGCTGCAGCCGCACCCCCTGGACCGTGGGCACTCCTGGGAGGACCGTCTGGCCACGCGCGACGACGGACTCGTGCAGGGGGAGGGCCGGGTCCGCATCTATCTGGTCGGCCATATGGCCACCGAGGCGGCGAAGAAGTCGACCGATCGCGCGGCCCGCCGCGAGTACCAGGTTCTGCAGGGCATCACGCACCGCGGCATCGTCGAGGCCGTCGAGATCCGCGAGCACCAGGGCGGACCCGCGATCCTCTTCCGGCACCGGCACACGGATCTGCGTCTCGACCAGTACCTGGCCACCTACGGGGGCAAGCTCACCCCGGAGATCCGCCTCGATCTCGTCCGCCAGCTCGCCGAAGCCGTCCGCTACGCGCACCACCGCGCCCTCTACCACCGGGCCCTGGCGGCCGGCTCCGTCTACGTCTCCTTCCGGTCCGACGGGACGCACCCCGAGCTGCGCATCACCGACTGGCAGACCGCGGCCCGCGACTTCGACAGCAACGCCACCTTCTTCCGTTCGATCGGCGGCTCGGCGCTCGACGCCGCTCTGATCGAGGACGCGGCCCGCCTCTATCTCGCCCCCGAGACCGACCAGCCGTACGCGGATCCGGCCGACCTGGACATGTTCGGGCTCGGCGCGGTCGCCTACCTGATCCTCACCGGTCAGCCTCCCGCCACGCAGCGCAGCGCGCTGAGCGAGCGCCTGCGCACCGATGCGGGGCTGCATCTGTACGCCGTCGCCGACGGCTTCTCGGACGCCCTCGACGACCTGGTCTTCCAGGCCACTCGCTCCGACGTGACCGAACGCCTCGGCTCCGCCGAGGAGTTCCTCGACCTGCTGGACAAGGCGGAGCGCGCCGGCGTGCTGCCCGAGGCGCCCACGGCCGTGGGGGTCGATCCGCTGGAGGCGCTGCCCGGCCAGTCGCTCGACGCGGAATGGTCCGTACGCCGCGTCCTCGGCACCGGCGCCACGGCCCGCGCCCTGCTCGTGGAGCGCGTGGTCGAGGACGAGGACGGCCGGACGCAGACCGACGAACGGGTCTTCAAGGTCGCTCTGGACGAGCAGAAGGCCGAACGGCTGCGTGCCGAGGCGGGCGTTCTCAAGGAGGTCGGCGGCGGCGCGGTCGTACAACTGCGGGGAGAAGGGCTGCACGAGATCGGCGGGCGGACCGTCCTGCAGCTGGAGTACGCCGGTGAGCAGTCCCTGGGTGCCCGGCTGCGCGGCAAGGGCAAGCTGACCTACCACGAGCTGGAGCGCTTCGGCGACGACCTGTTCAGGGCGCTCGACCAGCTCGCCGCCAACGGAGTCCTGCACCGCGACCTGAAGCCCGACAACTTCGGCATCCACCACAGCAAGGACCGGATCTGGCGTCTGAAGCTGTTCGACTTCTCCCTCGCCGACGCCTCCGAGCGTGACATCAAGGCGGGCACGCGCGGCTACCTCGACCCCTTCCTCGGCTCCCTGCGGCGGCCGTACTACGACGACCACGCCGAGCGGTACGCGGCGGCCGTCACCCTGCACGAGATGGCCTGCGGTGAGCGACCCATGTGGGGCGACGGACAGCTGGACCCGCTCACCAACGAGTCCGCCGAACTGTATGTCGCCTCCGAGCTGTTCGAGCCGGCTCTCAGCGACGGCCTCACGTCCTTCTTCCGACGGGCCCTGCACCGCGACACCGAGCACCGCTTCGACACGCTGCGGCAGATGCACGACGAGTGGCGCGAGGTGTTCCGGGCGGCCGACGCGACCAGGCCGGCGACCACCCCGGCCACGGTCGGCGCCCAGGCCGAGGACGCGGAGGAGGCCCGCGACGCCGCGGCCGCGGCCGCGGACGCCGAGACCCTGCTGGACGCCGCGGGTCTTTCGCCCCGGGCCGTGTCCGTCGCGCACGGGCTGGGTGCCACCAAGGTGGGAGAGCTGCTCGACGTCCAGCCCTACGCGATCTCGAAGGCGCGGGGCGCGGGAGCGCTCGTGCGCAAGGAACTCAACCGGCGCCGCAAGCAGTGGGCGGTCGCCCTGCGGCAGCCCGCCGGTGCCGACGTCCGGCCGGCGGCACCGGCCGCGCGCACGGACGGTGACCCCGAGCCGGACGGACCGCTGCTCCTGTCGATAGAGGACATGGCCGCCAGGCTCACCCCCGAACCCGGCCGCAAGGGCTCCCACCGTGCGCCGGTGGTCCGGCTCACCCTCGGTCTGCCACCCGAGGAGGGCGGGCTGTCGCCGCTGGGCCCCTGGCCGGTCCAGGCCCGCATCGCCGACCATCTCAGGATCAAGCAGCCGCCGGTCTCCCGTCATCACCGCATCGAGATCAAGCAGTGGGCCGAGGCGGACTGGCTGCGGCGGGTGCGCGAAGAGCTGGTCGAGATGGTTTCCGCGGCCGGGCGGGTCATGACCGCGCAGGAGGCCGCCGCCGAGCTGCGCGTCCGGCACGGCGCGGGCGACGACACGCCCGAGCGGACGCTCGCGAGGGCGCTGGCCGTCGTACGGGCCGCCACCGAGGCCGAGCTGTGGGACGGCGAGGGCGCGGAACAGCACGAGCCGCGCCTGGCCGTGCACCGGCGAGGCGACACCGTACTGGTCGCCGCGGAGTCGTTGCCCGGGACCGACGACCCGAGCCCCCGTGAACTGGCCGACTACGCATCCGAGTTGGGGTCGGTGGCGGAGCGTCTGGCGCGTCAGGAGCCGTTGCCGGGACGAGCCGCGGTGGTCCGGGACCTGCGCGCGGTGCCCGCCCCGGAGGGCTTCGCCCCGCTCGCGGACACCCGGCTGGTCGACCTGGCGGCCGCCGTCGCCGTGGGGACCGAGGTCACTCCGCGCCTTGAGCTGTATCCCCGTGACCTCGGCCTGGACCGCGCCCTGCGGATCTCGCAGGCAGGGGCGGGAGTCCGACGGGACCGCGGCATCACCGTCGCCGAGCTGCTGGCGCGGCTGCGCGCACGCTTCCCCGTGCTCGACGCGCTCTCCCCGGAGCGAGAGCCGACGTACGTCGAGCTGGAGGACCCGCTCAGGGAGGCGCGCTTCGAGCTCCGGTACGACACCAAGCTGGAGCGGTTCTTCCCGCCGGCCCTGGAGAGGGGCGGCCCGTGGACGTCCACCGGGACGGGTACCAGCTACCTGTCACCCGGCCACGGCATCCCGGCGGTCGCGGAGGTGGACGGGGATCCGCACGCCGCCACCCGTGCCAGGCTCGCGTCCCGTGCTCAGCGCGGCGGGTTCCTCGCGCTGACCGTCAAGGGCAGCCGGCTGCCGGGTGCGGCCGAGGCGGTGGCCGCGGCGTTCCCCGTCGAACCCGTCGACCTGGGGCGGGAGTTCCTCGCCGAGTTCCGCGCGCTGGCGGCGGAGAAGGGGCAGGACTGGGAGAAGGTCCTGCGCGCCGACGCGGGCTCCGCGCCGGGGCACATCAAGCGAGGTCTGGCCTCGTTCGTCCGCGCGGTGTGGGTACGTCTGGAGGCCGCCCTGCTGGAGCGGGCCGCGACCCCCCGTACGGTCCTCTTCCTGCATGATGCGGGGCTGCTCGCCCGGTACTGGGACGAAGGCGGCCACGACCTCCTGGTCCGGCTGCAGACGGCGGCCCGACGACCCGCCGACGACCCGCACGGGCTGTGGCTGCTCTGCCCCGTGGACACACGGACGCAGGTCCCGCACCTGGACGGGCGCACGGTCGAGGTGATCGGCGGCGACGGGGAACGGGCCTACCTCGACGGCGACTTCCTGACGGCGGTGACCGCGGCGGCGTGAGCGCTCCGCCGGAGGTGCCGCGTGGAAGTGTCGCGATGCGCCGCCTGCCGTCCGCGGTGCCGTCGTGGCTGGTCGCGCAGTTCCCCGCGCCCCTTACGGAGGCACGCGGGGATCTGCCTGTCGTCAGTGCGCGCGCCGGGAGACGCCCCCCTTGCGGCCGATGCCGAAGGCCAGGCGGTAGACGTCGGGGATGTCGACCGCGTAGTCGCGCAGGTCGGTGGCGCCCGCCGCGCGCCGTGTCATCACGCCGAGCCGTTCCAGCTCGTCGATCAGCTCGCGGTGGTTGTCCACGTCCTCCGGCCCGCTGCCCTGCGACCCGTTCGCCAGGACCTCGCGCAGCTTCGCGGAGAGGGCGGCGTCCCGCCAGTAGGCGAGGACCACGGACGGCTGCATCGGCACCTGGCCGCCCCGCAGCTGCTCGACGGCGACCGCCGCCCAGCTGATGTCCTCCTTGATCTCGTCCACGCGGATCTGGGAGGCGGTACTCACGGACGCGCGGATGGCGTCGTAGTGAAGGGCGTGTTCGTGTGCGGGGTAGCGGTCCCGGCTGATGGTCGCCGCCGTGGAGACGGCCTGGAGGAGGGTGCGCGGACTGACCTGGCCCTTGCCGTCCTGCAGGTGGTTGGGAAGCCAGGTGTACGTGTGGCCGCGGCGGTGGCTCGCGCCCATGTACGGGCCGGCCATGGTGACGAACAGTTCCTGCTGCCGTTTCGGGGTGGCGATGACGTCGACGGGTGCGATGCACCTGCCTTGGCCCTCACTGCGCCAACTGCCGGTCCACGAACGGAACTTCTCCGCCTCGGGGCTCGGGTGGTTGCCGAGCTGGTGGTAGAGGAGGCCGTACAGGTTCTCCGTGGTCCAGGTCAGGTCGGTGGCGTTGGCGCCGAGTTTGGAGGCGTCCGGGAAGTGCTTCGGGGCGCTCTCGTACATGTCCGGGCGGACGAAGATCTTCGCCCGGATCGCGCTGGTGCTCATGCGGAGATCCAGCGCCGCCTCGAAGAGGCCGGACACCAGCCGGTCGACGACCGGCCGTTCGTTGTGCAGGTGCTCCAGGGCATCGAAGATCAGCAGGCGGGTGCGGCCGCTCTTGCGGGCCTCCTGGTCGATCGTCCACAGAGCCCGTTCGCAGGACTCCGGGTGCTCGGCGACCCAGCGGACCCGCTTGTCCCAGCCTTCGATGCGCAGGGTCTCCGGGGCCCCGAGTCCGGTCAGGACCACGGCAGACCAGAGGTGCTGGGGCTTGACGCCGTCTTCCAGGAGCTTGCTGATGACGTTCTTGCCGGGATGGTGCAGGTTCGGCTCGCCACCCTTCGCGTGGCCGGTGGCGACCGTCATCCGTTGCAGCCGGGGCATCATGTACGAGGCCGCCGCGATCTCGCGCATCCTGTCGTCGCCGAGGACCTTGGTCCACACGGTCTTGCCGGAACCGCGTGCGCCGCGCACCACCGTCACGTCGGGATCCAGCGCACGCCGGTGGCTCGACGGCGTGAACAGCCGTGTGACGTCGGGGCTCACGGTGTCGGCGTCGAACGCGCTGCCGGGCGCGGTGGCGAGCAGCGTCCGGTACTCGTCGGTGGACAGCAGGTCCCGGTCCGTCATGACGGCTCCTCGCTCGGGAAGACGAGTTGGTGGACCTCGTCGAGGAACCTCTTGTACGCGGCCTCCACGAAGGGCAGTTCGGGCCAGTCGCGATCCTGGAGCGGGTCGAGGCCGATCAGGTCGTGGCTGAAGAGGACCGGGATGGGCGCGTGCGGGGCCTGGTCGTCCTCCAGGGCCGGGTGGTACGCGTCCAGGTCCGCGCCCTCGGCGTCGTCGTAGAGCGTGTCGGCGAACATCTTCTGGGCGTTGTCGCGGAGCTTGTGCAGGCGCTGTACGTCCCCGGCGGACCGGAACATGGCGGCCACGATCCGGAGGCGCTCACGCAGGTCGACGGCCTGGTCCGGGCGCTGCTTCCACTGGGAGAGCAGCATGCCGTAGCCGTACCAGGTGGACGGGTTGTCGACGGTGAAGAGCAGGGAGAGCCCGCTGAGCCGGGTGAGGGTGACGGCGGCGATGTCGTGGATGCCGGCGCGGCTGTCGAGCAGGACGACGTCCGGCTGCCGCGAGATCCCCGCCACCTGCGCCTCGCAGGCGGCGATGGCCTCCTCCAGCCGCACGCAGAACGGCTTGGGCGCGCCGCCCGGTTCGGCGGCCGGAAGGTCGCTGTATATGCGGTTCAGCTTCGCGAGGTAGTCGTAGTCGTCGCGGGGGCGGCCTCCGGCGGGGGCCAGCCAGATCTCGCCGTTGCCCTGGGCGGGCGTGAAGAACGAGCTCTGGGTGACCAGCTCCAGCCCTTCGGCGTTGCCGACGCCGGCTTCGACCAGGTGGTCCACGATGCCGTGCTCGGGCAGCTCGGCGAGGCCGTGCAGGAGCGTGGAGACTCCCGGGGACTCCAGGTCGAGGTCGACGACGAGGACGCACCTGCCCTTGTCGGCGAAGTGCCGGGCGAGGACGGCGGTGGCGGTGGAGCGCCCGACGCCGCCCTTGAAGCCGTACAGGGCGACCCGCCGCTCCCGCACCTCGGGCTGCGGCGAAGCGCCCGGTGCGGCCTCCCGGGCCCAGTCGGCGCCCACGACCGTCCGTTCGAGCACGGCGACCCTGCCTCGCTGTCCCGGGTCGCCCTCGTCCTGCACGATGAGTTCGGGGGAGGCGAAGAACATCTCCGGCGCGAACATCGTGGACGTGGTCTGGACGGGCTGGGCGCCTGCGAAGGCCTGGGTGTCGCGTCGGAACGCCTCCGCGAGTGCTTCCAGCTCCTCGGCGGGCAGCGGCTCGGACTCGTCGTCGATGAGGAGCGACGCACGCCCGAACAGGTCGCGTACGAGGACGGTGTCCCGGCCGGTTTCGGCGGCCCGGCGGGCGTGGCCCAGGGCGGCGTGCCACGCGGCGTCGAATCGGATGGGGTTCATGGGACGGGCGCCTGCTGTTCCACTTCGGCTTCGGCTTGGCTTCGACTGCGTTTGTGCTCTGTGCTACTTCGCCTGTTGGTAGGCGGCGATCACGGTACGGGCCGCGGCGAGGTGACGTTTCACGCGCTGATCCGATATCTGGCTGCTGTCACGGTAGCGGTGGGCCACGTCCCACTCGTCGGCGGATTCCCGGAAGGGGTTCTGCTGGGAGATCTGCGCGAGCACGGTGGCGCCGCGGTGGCCGTTCGCGAGGAGGAGGAGTTGGTCCCAGACGTGGGGGAGGTGGCCGTGCTGGGAGTCCTTCCGCGCTCTGTCCGCCTGCCGCCGGCTCTGTGTCGGCCGGTTCCTGATCGCCGGGCTGTACGGAATCCCGTGCGGCGTGTCCTGTACGGAACCGAAGAAGTCGAGCAGCATCGCCTTGATGGCGCACTCGGCGGCGATACCGGCCAGGTGGTCGGCGGGGCCGAAATGCTGCGGCGACCTGGCGAGCTGCGTTGCCGCGTTGTAGTGGCAGTGGCCCGCTTCCAGGAAGGAGTGCGGGTGAGCGGGTGTGGGTGTCGGCGTAGGCGCTGCGGGTGCCGGGGCTGCGGGCGGGGTCGAGGCCGCCGGGACCGGAGGGGGTGTCTGAGCCGTCACGCTGATCACCTTAGCGGCGTGATCACGGCAGATGAGAGTACTTTGCCGTGACTCCTGCGGGATCTGTTTCGGGCGGCGGTGCTGGCAGGATTGGGATGCGAAACCGTATGGCGATGTGCGGTGGGCGACGTGGTGCTGCGAGAGGGATGCGAAGAGTGACGGTCACGGGCCAGGACGCGCGGGCAGGGCTGGACCAGGCGGCGTTGCTGAAGGATCTGCGGCGGCAGGTCGTGATCCTTGAGGACGATCTGCGTGCGCGCAGTGAGTCCGTGGAGGAGTACCGCGTCCGGCTGGAGTCCGAGTACCGGCGGGCCCGGGAGGCGCAGCGTACGGCGGCGACGTACGGGGCGTGGCGGGACGAGCGGGTGACCCAGGCCGCGGTGGCCTGGGTGCTGGCCTGCGTCTTCGTACGGTTCTGTGAGGACCACGGGCTGATCGAGGCGCCGTTCATCGCCGGGCCCGGGGAGCGGCTGGTCGAGGCGGAGGAGCGGCACGAGGCGCACTTCCGCGAGCATCCCGACCACAACGACCGGGACTGGCTGCTTGCCGCGTTCGAGCATCTTGCGGGGGCCCACGAGACCGTGGCCGGTCTCTTCGACCGGGCGCACAACCCGCTGTGGGAGCTGATGCCTGGCTATGAGGCCGCGACGGAGTTGTTGCGGTTCTGGCGGCGGTGGGACGCGGACGGGCGGATCGTCTACGACTTCTCGCATCTGGAGTGGGATACGCGGTTCCTCGGTGACCTGTACCAGGACCTGAGTGACCATGCCCGGAAGACGTACGCGCTGCTGCAGACACCGGAGTTCGTCGAGGAGTTCATCCTCGATCTGACGCTGGAGCCGGCCATCGAGGAGTTCGGGCTGGATCCCGTGGTGGAGGGGCCGGGGGGTGTCGAGCGACGGGGGCTGCGGACGATCGACCCCGCGTGCGGGTCCGGGCACTTCTTGCTGGGCATCTTCGCGCGGCTTGTGGAGAAGTGGCGGGAGGCGGAGCCCGGCGCGGACGAGTGGTCGGTGGTGCGGAGGGCTCTGGAGTCCGTCCACGGGTGCGACAAGAACCCGTTTGCGGTGAGCATCGCCCGGTTCCGGTTGCTGGTCGCGGCCATGCGGGCTGCGGGGGCTGAGCGGTTGGCGGTCGCGCCGGTGTTTCCCATCAACGTGGCGGTGGGGGATTCGTTGCTGCACGGGCGGGGTGCGGCGGGTATTCAGACGGATTTGGGTACGTTGTTTGATGAGGTGGAGGAGGGCGGCTCTGGGAGTGGGGGCGCCTTTGTCTACTCTACGGAGGATGTGGGGGAGTTCGCGGGGGAGGTGGACTTGCTGGGGCGGGGGTCTTATCACGTTGTGGTGGGGAATCCGCCGTACATTACGGTGAAGGATAAGCGGGAGAACGAGAATTATCGGGCGGCGTATGATGCTTGCGCGGGTACGTATGCTTTGTCGGTTCCGTTCGCGCAGCGCCTGTTTGAGTTGGCTGTGAAAGGTGCCGGTGGTTCGACGGGTGGGGGAGGCTTCGTCGGGCAGATCACCGCGAACTCTTTTATGAAGCGGGAGTTCGGGAAGAAGCTGATCGAGGTGGTCTTCCGGAACCGGGTTGAGCTTTCGCATGTGATTGATACGTCTGGGGCGTTCATTCCCGGACACGGTACGCCGACGGTGATTCTCGTGGGGCGGAACCGGGTGCCGAACCCTGGGCGGACAGTCCGGGCGGTGCTCGGTGTTCGGGGAGAACCGACGCAGCCAGCTGATGCGGAGGAAGCTCGGGTCTGGCGGGCAATCGTTGAGCAGGTGAGTCGGCCGGGGAGCGAGTCAGATTGGGTATCAGCCGAGGATGCAGGGGCGGAGGTCTTCGCCGCTCATCCGTGGTCGGTGAGTGGCGGAGGGGCAGGAGCACTGCTTGACCGCGTGGCCGCCAATCGCTCGGTACTAAGCAAGAAGATTGATCCGCCGATCGGACGCGCAATTCGGGCAGGGGCGGATGAGGCGTTCATGCGACCTCTGAGGCCCACTTACCGTACACGCGCAGATCGACGCGGCTTGCGGCCGCTATTCCTGGGCGAGGTTGTTCGAGACTGGGGTGGTGCGCCAGAGGTAGGGATCTGGTACCCCTATGACCCGACGGTTGCCGACGGCGGGCTCGTCGAAGAACTCTGGCAGTGGCGGACCGTACTTGCTGCTCGCCGGACGTTTCAGGGCGACATGGCAGCTGCGGGTCTGGAGTGGTGGGAGTACATGCAACACACTGCTTCCGCCTACAAGACTCCTTTGTCGATTGTGTTTGCGTTCGTCGCGACCAATAACCACTTCGTGCTGGACCGGGGCGGGAAGGTGTTCAACCGTTCCGCCCCGGTGATTAAATTGCCGGAGGGTGCAGGGGAAGAAGAGCACTTGCATCTTATGGGGGTGCTCAACTCTTCGACAGCTTGTTTCTGGCTGAAGCAAGTGAGTCAGGGCAAAGGCGGCAGCGGTCTTGGGCGAGGGCTTCAGGATGAGGAATGGGAGGAGCGGTACGAGTTCACAGGAACCAAGCTCCAGGACTTCCCGCTGCCCGAGCGGCTGCCTCTTGCCATCGCGCGCGCACTGGATTCCATGGCTCAGGAGCTAGCCATGGTGGAGCCGTCCGCTCTCATTGAGGATTCCGCTCCTACTCGTCGAGCCCTTGATGATGCTCGCGCCCAGTACACGCGCATCCGCCTGAGCATGATTGGTCTCCAAGAAGAGCTGGACTGGCAGGTGTACGGGTTGTACGCGCTGCTGTCCGACGCCGAGGTGGCGCGGACCACCGTTCAGTCACCTGATCGAGAGAACACCCCCGAAGTGCGGCTCGGAGAGCGGGCGTTTGAGATTGTGCTGGCTCGGAAGTGTGCGAGTGGTGAGGTCGACACCGCGTGGTTCGAGCGGCACGGGTCGACGCCCGTTACCGAGATTCCAGGGCGCTGGCCCGACTGGTATCGAGACATCGTGCAGGCCCGTATCGACATCATCGAGCGGCGCAAGGACATCGCGCTCATCGAGCGGCCCGAGTGCAAGCGGCGATGGGCCTCCGAGCCCTGGGAGAAGAAGGAGAAGGCTGCCCTGCGCACCTGGCTGCTCGACCGGTGTGAAGACCCCGCGTTGTGGTTCAGCCTCCGCGAGGGTGTGAAGCAGCCGCGTCCGCTCACTGTCAACCAGCTTGCCGACGCCCTGGGTTCCGACGCCGACTTCACCTCCGTCGCCGCGCTCTACGCCGCCGACCACCTCACCAAGCCGGACCTCCCGCTCGGGCAGGTGCTCGCCGAAGTCATCGCCGACGAGCACGTGCCGTACCTCGCTGCCATGCGCTACAAGGACCCCGGCCTGCGTAAGCGTGCGCAGTGGGAGGAGGTCTGGGAGCAGCAGCGGGAGGAGGACCGGACCGGGCAGCGGCTCGACATCCCCGTACCGCCGAAGTACTCGTCCGCCGACTTCCTCAAGCACTCCTACTGGTCCCACCGCGGCAAGCTCGACGTGCCCAAGGAGCGGTTCGTCTCCTATCTGGAGGCCGGGCCCGACGCCGATCCGACCACACTGCTCGGGTGGGCCGGGTGGGATCACAAGGATCAGGCCCAGGCGCTCATCAACCTCATCGAGGACCGTACGGAGCAGAGCGGTTGGGGTACCGAGCGGTTGACCCCGTTGATCGCCGGGCTGCATGAGGTCATGCCCTGGGTACGGCAGTGGCACGGTGAGTACGACCCCGAGTGGGAGTCCGTGCCGGCGGAGGACTGTGATGCCTTCCTGGACGAGCAGATGGGCAAGCATCGGCTCAGTGCGGCGGATCTCAAGGCATGGCGGCCGGTCAAGCGGGCGCGGGGGCGTAAGGCTGCTGCCTCGAAGAAGGCGAGTGCCCCGGAGCAGTCCGCCCTCGACGTCGAGTAGGCGGTACGTGGCGGTGGGGCTGCCGGAGTTCAGTACACCGGCAGCCCCACGGGCGTTGGGTGGCTGTCAGAGTCGGGCGTCTGCCGCGTATGCGACGAAGGTCGACCACGTGGTGCGGGAGAGGGCCAGCCGGCCGCCCTCCTTGTCCTTGGAGTCCCGGACGTGGACGGCTTCAGGGCAGTCAGCGACTTCGACGCAGTTGTCGCCCTCGCTACCGCTGTAGCTGCTCTTGAACCACGCCGGTTCCGTAGTGCTCATAGCGCTCCTCGCATGTGTTCCAGCAGGCTCACCGTGGCCCTGCAGTCGAGGGCCTGCGCACGCAGCTTGCCATAGCGTTGGAGCAGGACGCTGACGTCCTTCGATGACGTGATCAGGGTGCTGGAACGCTGACCCTCGGTGTAGCCGATCCACTGGTTGTCAGGAGTCTCTGCCAGGTACATCTGGCCGTCAACGCCTGCGTGGTCTTCCTGCTGCAGTGGCATGAGCTGGATCTCCACGTTGCGCAGCTTCCCGACCTCCAGGAGGTGGTTGATGAGGGCTTCTGTGACGCTTGCTCCACCCACCCGCCGTTCCAACAGCGCCTGTTCGATGACGAAGCTGAAGGCCGTGTTCGGCTTCTGCGTCAGGAGTTGCTGTCGCTCAAGTCGTGCCGCAGTCTCACGTTCCACTTGCTCCTCGGTCACCGGCGGCAACCGTCGATCAAAGATCGCCCGGATGTACGCCTCCGGCTGCAACAACCCAGGAATCGCCCGGCACTCATACGCGTAGAGCGAGATCGCCTCCTCCTCGATCCCGGCCCACTGCACGAACCACGAGGCCAGCCCCTGCCTCCGTGTCAGATGCCGTGCCGCCGCCTTGAGCACCCTGGGCGCCTGGAGAACCACCCCGGCCCGCTCGATGAACCTCACCGACGGGAAGCGTTTCCCCTGCTCCAGCTTGGCCACCGCATGCACCGAGTACCGCACCTGCGGTGCGAACTCCTCCTGCGTCAGGCCCGCTTCCTCCCGTAACGCCTTCAGGACCGCGCCGAAGCTCTTGAGGCCGTCCGACACTTCCGGTTCACTGCTCGCGACGCCGTCCATCACGCCCGGCCCACCTCCCACGTACCCCACCGGGACATCAACCCACCCATGGTTACGGGGCGTCACCCGCCCTGTCCACCGGGTGAACCCACCCAGCCGCCGCTGTACCAGTTCCGTGCCTGTTGAACCGCTCTGCCTCCCACAACGCTGACCGCATGACCGCACCTCAGACTCAACCGGCCGTCACCGTACGTGTGTTCTCCCGGCGGCTCAGCGCGACCCGTCGCGGCGCCCGCCTCGCCCGCCAGCTCGCCACGCACCAACTCGACGCCTGGGGCATCCCGTTCGGCTCGGACCTCTCCGACACCGTGGCCCTCGTCGTCGCCGAGCTGGCCTCCAACGCCGTACTCCACGCGCGCGTACCCGGCCGCGACTTCGCCCTCCGCCTTGAGCACCGTACGGACACGCTCCGCGTCGAGGTCGCCGATGCCCGGGGCGACCGCCCGCTCACCGCGCAGCCGCCCTCGACCGGTGCCACGGACGCGACCACCGATCAAGACCACGGCCGGGGCCTCGTCATCGTCGGCGCCCTCTCCTCCCGCTGGGGCGTCGCCGACCGCCAGGGGCCCGGCAAGGTCGTCTGGGCCGAGATCGATCACTGAATCCGCCTCGGCCGCGCCGCCACCGAGGCGACGTTCCTCGCTGGGCGCATTCCGACCCGAGGTCGCGGGTCGCAGGTCTGGTGCGAGGGGAGGGCGGGATGCCCGGAGCCGGTCGGCGGCGTGATCGTCTCGGCGTGACATCTGCCGGTTGCCCGCGACCGATGCCGTCCGGGGGCGGGTGCCGGACAGGCACCCGCCCCCTCGGGGCGGAGCTTGCCGCCGAGGTGGCGCGCATACGGCTCACCGAGCGTCGTCGGCTGATCGGCAAGCGTGTCGGCGGCACGCTCGGCCCTGTCGTACTCCTGGTCCGGGAGGAGTTCCAGCCAGTGTCGAACTCCTGTTCGATCTCGATCTGCCACGGGTCACCCGGACCCCGACGATACAGATGTCCATCCAGGCTGCCACTTTCTCTGTATGCGCCTGTTTCGTCACGCACGGCAACTGCCGTCCGGCCGGCCGTCGCCGAACGTGACCCGAGCATCACGCGACTTGCGTCTGGCCTGGGCACAAGGCATGGCAGGACTGGCAAGATTGGATGTCGCGCGTGAGATCCGGGAGATCGGCGCGCCCCGACTGCTGCCGAGTGAGGGAACGAGAGCCGGATGCCCACCAGCGAACTCTTCCTGCGGGATGTCATCGACATCAAGGAAGACGTCCATGCCGGCGATTTCAAGGTCGAGCTGTCCGGCGGGTTCACCGAAACCGATGCCCGCGTCGCGGAGTACGTGGTCACCGAGCAGCTGCAGGGGGCCTTCCGCAGCGCGCTCGGGCTGGTCGGGGCGGCGGTCAGGTCGGGGAACTCGCACGCCGCCTACCTGCACGGATCGTTCGGCGCCGGTAAGAGCCACTTCCTGACCGTGCTGCACGCCGTGCTGAACAACAGTGCCGCGGCCCGCTCCAAGCCGCGGCTGCAGGAGGTCATCGCCGAGCACGACGACTGGCTGCGCGGCAGCAGGTTCCTCATGGTGCCCTACCACCTCGTGGGCTCCACCGACCTGGACTCGGCCATCCTCGGCGGCTACGTGCACGCCGTGCGGTCCCTGGAAGGGAACAAGCCGACCCCCGCCGTCTACCGGGCCGACTCCGCGCTCGCGGACGCGCGCAGGCAGCGGGAGTTCCTGGCCGACGACACCAAGTTCGTGCAGTGGCTCGGGGACGGGGCCGCCGCGGTGGCCCCCGGTGGCGGTGCCGTCGGCACGGACGGCGATGACGACGACCTCGACATGCTGGACGCGGACGACGCCGCCCCGGCCGCCGGCAGCTGGACCTCCGCCGACCTGGACCGTGCCTTCGGCGCGCCCGCCGGGGACCCGTACCGCGAGGCGCTCGTGTCCGCCCTGCTCTCCGGGCCCATGGCGGCGTACGCGCAGGGAGCGCGCGGCGACAAGGACGCCTTCGTGCCGCTGGAGAACGGGCTGTCCGTCATCTCCCGCCACGCGAAGTCCCTCGGCTACGACGGCATCGTGCTCTTCCTCGACGAGCTGATCCTCTGGCTCCAGGCGCACATGGGCGAGCAGGACTTCGTGCGCGACCAGGTGCAGCGGCTGGTCAAGCTGATCGAGTCCGGGGACACCGACCGGCCCGTGCCGATCGTGTCCTTCATCTCGCGTCAGCGCGACCTGTCGCAGCTGATCGGCTCCGACGTGGCCGGCGCCGAGGTGCAGAACCTGGAACAGCAGATCGAGTACCTGGCCGGACGCATCGACGTCGTCAACCTGGAGGACAGCAACCTCGTCGAGATCATCAAGCGCCGGGTGCTGGAACCGAGGCCGGGGATGGAAGCGGCCCGCGACGAGGCCTTCACGCTCGTCGAGTCGTCCAAGGACGAGGTCCGCCAGGTGCTGCTCGACGCCCACGGGCGGACCGAGGCAAGCTGGGACGACTTCCGCACCCTCTACCCGCTCTCGCCCGCGCTGCTCAACGTCCTCGTGGACCTCTCCGGAGCGCTCCAGCGCGAACGCACCGGCCTCAAGCTCGTCCAGGAACTGCTGAGGCGCCGGCGGGACGACCTGAGGATGGGGGAGCTGATCCCGATCGGCGACCTGTGGGACGTCATAGCGTCGGGCACCGGTGAGGCGTTCACCGCCAAGCTGCGCCGCGAGTCCGAGATCGCGCACCGCTTCCACGCACGCGTACGGGCCCATCTGCTGGAGAAGTACGGGTCCGTCGACGATCCGCGCTACCGGCGGGACGACCGGCTCGTCAAGACGCTGCTGCTCGCCGCGCTCGCCCCCAACGTCCCGGCCCTGGCCCGGCTGACCGGTGGACGGCTCGCCGCCCTCAACCACGGCACGATCAGGGCCCGGGTGGGGTCGGCCGGATCGATCGCGGTGAAGGCGCTGCGAGACCTCCAGGCCCAGGGCTTCGGGGAGCTGAGGAGCGAGGGCGACGCCGACCCGGTCTTCCATCTGCACCTGTCCGACCTGGACGTCGAGCCGCTGCTCGAAGAGGTCCAGGGGGTCGCGGACAAGGGCGGACACCGGCGGCAGTGGGTCAAGGACCAGCTGTGGGCGGCCTTCGGCATCAAGGACACGCAGGCGTTCGTGTGCGAGCGCGAGATCGTCTGGCGGGGCACCAGGCGGACCGCCGAGTTCGTCTTCGGGAACGTACGGGATCCCCATCTGCCCGACGAGCAGTTCGAACCGCAGACGGACGGCAACATCCGTTTCGTGCTGGACTACCCCTTCGACGAGCCGCAGCGCTCGCCCATCGAGGACGTCCACCGGATCGAAGCCCTGAAGCGGTCGGGGCGGACCGGGAACACCGTCGTCTGGCTGCCCGACTTCTTCTCCGAGCAGCGGGCCCGGCAGCTCGGACGGCTCCTGAAGATCAACTATCTGCTGGAGCGCGACCGCCTCGACGACGTCACCGCCACCCGCCCGGCCGAGGAACGGATCCAGATCCGCCACCAGCTCAAGGCGCAGAGCGACAACCTCACCACGCAACTCTCCGCCGTACTGGAGCAGTTGTACGGGATCAGCAAGGCGGAGACCGCGAACGTGGGGGCCGAGGTCCCGGCGGACCAGCACGTGTGGTCGCTGCGGCCCGGCTTCACACGGAAGAAGCCCGAGCCCGGGATCGGCTTCGAGAAGAACCTCTACGCCCTCGCGGACGAGATGTTCGCCGTGCTCCACCCGAAGCACCCCGACTTCGACCCCGCCCTCACCCGCAAGCCGGTCACCCTGCGCGAGCTGAAGACGGCGCTCGAATGGATCGGCCGGGCCATGGAGAGCGGTGAGCGACGCGTCGTCGTCGACAGCCACCAGCTGGCCACGGTGAAGAAGATCGTGCACCCGCTGGGACTGGGCGAGGTGCACGACGGTCCGCTCAACGTCAGCCGTGAGTGGCGGCTGCGGATCAACCAGAAGGCCGCCGACGCCCACGCCGGGACGGACCTGTCCGTCGAGGACATCCGCAGGTGGATCGGCCAGCTCGGGTTCACCGGCCTGGAGAAGAACGTCGGCAACCTGATCATCGCCACCTACGCGCTGCTCGACGACCGGACGTGGGTGTACCAGACCTCGCCGCTGCGGCAGGCGCCCGAGCTGGACAAGATCGGTCCCGGTTACGGGCTGCGCGCCGTCGAGAAGCCGACCGACGAGGAGTTCGCGACCGCGCGTGAACGGGCCGGACGCATCTTCGGGGTGCACGTACCGTCCGCGCTCATCGCGCTGAACGTCGCCAGACTCGCCACCGGTGTGAAGGAAGTCGCCGAGAACCACCGGGATGCCGTGAGCGGGGTCCGGTCCGTGCTGCAGAAGCGGGCCGGGGAGCTGGGCCTGCAGGGGCCGCAGGGAGCGGACGCCCCGCGGATGAGGTCCATGAAGGCCGCGGCGGACCTGGTGGCCCGGCTCGCCCGCACCGACGACGCGGCCGTGGTGGTGCGCGAGCTCGCGGCCGTGGCGTACGACGTGACCGACCAGGAGATCGGGGCAGCCCTCAAGCAGGCCCCCGAGGTGCTGGACGCGCTCGACGACACCAACTGGAAGCTGCTGGGCAGCGTGCGCGGCTTCGCCGGACGGGACGACGGCGTGGGCGACCGGGCCGCACGGCTGATCCAGGTCGTCGAGGAGACCGCGAACGACCACGAGCAGGCCCGCTCGCTCGTCCCCGTACTCGAACAGCTCCAGGACCGGGCGCTGGCCCTCGTCAACGAGGTCGCCCGCCTCGCGCAGGTCGCCCAGCCCGTGCCGCCGCAGCCGCAGCCGCAACCGCAGCCGCAACCGCAGCCGCAACCGCAGCCGACCGCGGACGACATCAGCTTCACGGAACACGGCAGGCCGGTGATCCAGTCGGCGCCGGTCGTGCCGGAGGACACGCCGCAGCCGGCCGACGGCGGCGGGCGGCCGGCCGACGTACCCGCCCCCGCCGTACGCCCGGGGGCTCCGCATCTCGTCGAGCCCACCCGGCTCGAAGCGTCCCTCGCCGCCACGGTCGCCGACGTGGAGGAGGAGATCAGGTCGTACCTCGCCGCGCATCCGGGCACCCGCATCCAGGTCACCTGGCGCCCGGTGCCCGCCGACGGCCAGGAGACCGGACGCTGATGGGCGCCGCTCTGCCCCAGGTGGGCCGTCGCACCATCGAGGCTCTGCTCGCCACGCACGCCTCCGGGCTCGGAGAGAGGCGTCTCGTCCTGGTGCACGGGCGCTACACGGCCGGCGCGCCCGAGGAGTTCACCGTGCGGACGGGGCAGGACACGCGGCGCGTCCGCGTCAGCCATCAAACGTCCGTCCTGGGCATCCTCGAGGAGTGGACGAAGCACCGGGACAGGGCTGCCGGTGCGGACCTCCTCGTCGTCACCACCGGCGTCGACGACGGTCAGATCGGCTGGGACCTGCGCGGGCAGGCGGTACGGCGGCAGACGCTCACGGTGGAGAACGCCGAGATCGTCATGCAGCGCTTCGGCGCCGCCGGACTCGACCCGCGCATGTACGACGAGGCATGGCTGCTGGAGGCGCTGCTCGACGCCGAGCCGCCCCAGGGGTGGAAGCGCGCGGGCTCCGTCCTGACGCGGGACGCGGCGCTGCGCGCCCTGGTCGTGGCCCGGCTCGGGCTGGATGACGGCACCGACGGGGCGACCCCGGCGGCGGGGACCGTCGTCGATCTGGACGCCCTGCTCACCTGGTCCCGTACACCTGCGGGGCCCCTGCGCTTCGCCGAGCTGGACCAGACGGAACGGGACGAGCTGAAGAAGTGGCTCGGTGAGACCACGGGGCCGGCCGCACCGGTCCTGATGTCCCTGGCCGAGACCGGGCGCGGACCGGACGCGATGCCGCTCGGTCTGCTGGGAGCCGTCCTGCGCGACCAGGCCGCGAGCCCGGACGTGGTGCTCGCCGTCGGTGGACTGTTCGGCCAGGTGATGCCGCGCCGGACGGAACTGCAGTCCTTCACCGAAGCCGTCGAGGGCGCCCTCATCCGCTGGATCGGGGAGGCCCGGCACAACGCCGACGCACTGGAGCGGGTCACCGCCGTCCTCAAGCGTGCCGACAAGCTCGCCGAGGACGCCGGACTCACCGTCGCCCTCGAATCCAACCGCTTCCTGCCCTCCAGCTTCACGGCCCAGCTGCGGCACGTGACGGCGGCGGCCCGTACCTCCCCACAAGCGGGGGAGGCGGCCCTGTCCGAGCTGAACGCGCACATGCTGGCCCGCCTGGACACGGACCGCGTCGGCGTGGCCGAGATGGCCGTACGGATCGCCCGCTGGCTGGCCCTTCCACGGCCCACGGTGGCGTCGGTGGCGGCCGGAGTCAGGGACCAGGCAGGGGACTGGGGCTGGGCGGACCGGGCGCTCGCCGTGCTGTGGGCCGGCGACCCCGAGGGTGACACCGCCGCGGGCGAGGACCTCCGTGCCCTGTACGAGGCGGCTCGTCAGCGACGCGAGGGGCTGGACGAGGAGTTCGCCCGGCGGCTGGCGTCCTGGACGCCGAACGCCACCGCGCTCCACCCCGGCGGCTGCCTGGTCGTCGAGAACGTACTGGCCGAAGCCGTCAGGCCGCTGGCCGGCGACACGGCTCCGCTCGTGCTGGTACTGGACGGCATGAGCTGCGCCGTCGCCGCCCAACTGGGCGAGGAGGCCGAGCGCGAGGGCTGGACCGAGGCCGTGCCCGGCAGGACGGGCTCGGCAGAACAGCCGCGTCGGATGGCCGCGGTGTCCATGATCCCCTCGGTCACCGAGGTCAGCCGTGCCTCCCTGCTCACCGGAACGGCGGTCAAGGGCGGGCAGGCGAAGGAGAGTGCGGGCTTCGCCGCCTTCTGGAAGCAACGGCGACTCGACGCACTGCTCTTCCACAAGGCCGGGATAGAGGGAGGAGCGGGAAGGTTCCTCTCCGAGGAGCTCATGGCCGCGCTCGCCTCGGACGCGGTCGTCGGCGTCGTACTGAACACCATCGACGACGCCCTCGACAAGGGACAGCAGGGGCGGCGTACCCAGTGGAGCCTGGGCGACGTCACCTACCTGCGGGAACTGCTGTCGGCGGCCAAGGGGTACGGGCGCCCGGTCGTGCTCGTCGCCGACCACGGCCATGTGCTGGAGAGGGGCGCGAGCGAAGGGCCCGCGGGCGACGAGCGCGCGACACCCGGCTCGGCCCGATGGCGTACCGGCGCGGCGAAGGACGGCGAGGTCCAGCTGTCGGGACCGCGCGTACTGGAGGGCGGCGGCACCGTCGTCGTGCCCTGGCGGGAGGACATCCGCTACACCGGCCGCCGGGCCGGGTACCACGGCGGAGCCGCACTCGCGGAGGTCACCGTGCCGCTGCTCGTCCTGGTGCCCGACCGGGACCAGGTGCCGAAGGGATGGGAGGCCCTGCCCCGGGAACAGGCCGTGCCTCGATGGTGGGCCCCCCACAAGGGCGGGCAGTCCGAGGCCGTGGCAGCCCAGGAGGCACCGCGCAAGCCGAAGCGGGGAAAGCCGAAGGAGCAGCACGCGGGCGAAGGGCTCTTCGCCGCCGCCGACGTCGCAGCGGCGGCCGCGGACGGAGCCGCCCCCGCCACCCTGGGCGAGCGCGTGGTCGCCAGCGAGGTGTACGCGGCGCAGAAGGAGTACGTCCGCAAGGCCCCCGAGAGCAAGGTCGTGGCGGCCGTCGTCGACGCACTGGCCGGGGCGGGCGGCACCATGTCACCGGCCGCGCTCGCCGGCGCCATCTCGGCGACCGGGCGGGTACGGCGCAACATCGACGGGTTCATCGCCACCCTGCAGCGGCTGCTCAACATCGAGGGCTATCCCGTCCTCGGCTTCATCGACGCCGGGCACACGGTGAAACTCGATGTGACCCTGCTGCGCGACCAGTTCTTCCCGAAGGAGCCGACGTGACGCCGAAGACGCCGTCGCCCGACGTGAGCGCGGTCCGGCGGCAGGAGGTCGTCGACGCACTGCGCCGGGGCACCGTGCCGCACTCCGGGCTCGACCTCTTCGCGGTCGGCCTCGACCGGTTCACCGGCGCCCTCGACGAGGACGTGGCCACCGTGGCGCGCGGCGGGGCCGCCTTCCACGCCATCCGCGGAGAGTACGGATCCGGCAAGACCTTCTTCGCACGCTGGCTCGCCGAGCGGGCCAAGCGCGCCGGGCTCGCCACGGCCGAGGTGCAGATCTCCGAGACGGAGACACCTCTGCACCGGCTGGAGACGGTGTACCGCCGGCTGACCGAGCGGCTGTCCACGGCGACCCACCAGCCCAGTGCGCTGCGCGCGATCGTCGACTCCTGGTTCTACACACTGGAGGAGGAGGTCCTCGACAACGGGGACGTGGACGAGGACGACGAAGCGGCGCTGGGCGAAGCCGTCGACGCGCTGATGGAGCGTCGGCTCGCCGAGGTGGCCCGCACCACACCGGCGTTCGCCGCAGCCCTGCGCGGGTACCGGCGCGCGGTCGCAGCCGACGACGCGGTGACCGCGGAAGCCCTCATCGCCTGGCTCGGCGGTCAGAAGTCCGTCGCCGCGTCCGCACGCCGGGCCGCCGGGGTGCGGGGCGACCTCGACCACTTCGCGGCACTCGGCTTCCTGCAGGGACTGCTCACCGTGCTGCGGGACTGCGGCCACCCGGGGCTGCTGGTCGTCCTCGACGAGATCGAGACCCTTCAGCGGGTGCGCGGTGACGTACGGGAGAAGGGACTCAACGCGCTGCGGCAGCTGCTCGACGAGATCGATGCCGGACGCTTCCCCGGGCTGTTTCTCGTCATCACGGGGACACCGGCCTTCTTCGACGGCCGGCAGGGCGCGCAGCGGCTTCCGCCGCTCGCGCAGCGACTGGCGACCGACTTCACCACCGACCCACGCTTCGACTCTCCGAGGGCGGTCCAACTACGCCTCGCCGGTTTCGACCTGGAGCGGCTCGGCGCGTTGGGCAGGCGCGTGCGCGACCTGTACGCGGGTGCCGCCCGGCATCCGGAACGCGTCGGACAGCAGGTGGACGACGCGTATCTCATGGAGCTCGCCACCGCCGTCACCGGCGGACTCGGGGGCAAGGTCGGCGTCGCGCCCCGCGTGTTCCTCCGCAAACTCGTCGCCGACGTGCTCGACCGGGTGGACGAGTTCCAGGACTTCGATCCACGCAGGCACTACGCGCTCACCCTCTCGGACGGCGAGCTGACCGAGGCCGAACGCAACGCGGCCGCCGCACGCGCGGACGACATCGACCTGGAGATGCCGTGAGCGGCATCGACGATCTCGAACCCGCACTCGTCCACCACATCGTCAACACGCTCGGCTGGCCCGGACTGCGCCCCCTGCAGGAGGAGGCCATCGAGCCGCTGCTCGCGGGCGACGACGCGATCCTCCTGGCGCCCACCGCCGGAGGCAAGACGGAGGCCGCGTCGTTCCCGCTGCTGTCGAAGATGGTGCAGCAGACGTGGTCAGGGACGTCCGTCCTCTACGTGTGTCCGCTCAAGGCGCTGCTCAACAACCTGCTGCCCCGGCTGGAGACGTACACCTCGTGGCTCGGACGCACGGTCGCCCTGTGGCACGGGGACGTCACCTCCGGCGCGCGCAAACGGATCCTGGCGGCGCGTCCCGACATCCTGCTCACCACGCCGGAGTCGCTGGAGGCGATGCTGGTGAGCGCGAACGTCGACCACACCTCCTTCTTCTCCGGATTGCGCACCGTGGTCGTCGACGAGGTGCACGCCTTCGCCGGGGACGACCGGGGCTGGCACCTTCTGGCCGTCCTGGAGCGGCTCCAGCGCGTGGTCGGACGTCCCGTCCAGCGAGTCGGACTGTCCGCCACCGTGGGAAACCCGGACGAGCTGCTGCTGTGGCTGCAGGGATCCGGAGCGGGGAAGCAGCCGTCCGCGGTGGTGGCACCGCACCTGGCCGACCCGGAGCCGGGGACATCGGGAGCGGCGCCACCACCCCCGGACATCCAGCTCGACTACGTGGGTTCCGTCGACAACGCCGCCACCATGATCGCGGCCCTGCACCGCGGCGAGAAACGTCTCGTCTTCTGCGAGTCCCGCAGGCTCGTCGAGGAACTGGGCGAAAAGCTGCGCGCCAAGGGCGTGACCGCCTTCCTCTCCCACGCCTCCCTCTCCGTCGACGAACGCCGACGCGCGGAACACGCCTTCGCCGAGGCCCGCGACTGCGTCATCGTCTCCACGAGCACCCTCGAACTCGGCATCGACGTCGGCGATCTGGACCGGGTCATCCAGATCGACTCCCCGCTCACCGTCGCCTCCTTCCTGCAACGGCTGGGCCGCACCGGACGCAGACCCGGCACGTCACGCAACTGCCTCTTCCTCGCACTGGACCGCGACGGACTCCTCGGTGCTTCGGCCCTCCTCCTGCAGTGGTCCCGCGGCTGGGTGGAGCCCGTCGTCGCCCCGCCGGAGCCGCGGCACATCGTGGCCCAGCAGCTTCTCGCGCTGTGCCTGCAGGAATCGCAGGTCGGGGACCGTCTCTGGCAGGAGTGGTGGAACGGCCTCGGCCCGTTCGGGCAGTCCGCCGAGCCGATCGTCCGGCACCTGGTCGACAACGGCTACCTGGACCAGGACGGCGGACTCCTGTTCATCGGCCCCGAGGCGGAACGGCGCTTCGGGCACCGGCACTTCATGAACCTCACAGCGGTGTTCACCGCGCCTCCCCAGTTCACCGTGGTGCAAGGGCGTCGGGAGATCGGCAGAACGGATCCCAGCCTGCTCACCGAACGGATCGACGGGCCACGTCGGTTGCTCCTGGCCGGGCGGAGCTGGCAGGTCACGTACATCGACTGGAAGCGCAAGCGGTGCTTCGTCGAACCCGTCGACGGCGGTGGCCGGGCGAAGTGGAGCGGAGCCGGGCTCGGCCTCGGCATCTCCTTCGAACTGACGCGCGCCGTACGGGACGTGCTTCTCGGGGCGAACCCGCCGGTGGACCTCACGGCACGAGCCGAGAAGTACCTGGTCGAAGCACGGGAGCACGTCATGGAAGGGGTGCACCCCGGAGGCACGGTGATCACCCGCGGTCCCGGAGGACACGTGAGGTGGTGGACATGGGCCGGCCATCGGGCGAACGCCACACTCGCAGCGACGCTCGCTGAGGTCGCCGTACCTGCCCAGCAGATCAACGACTGCTGGATCCGGCTGCGTGAGGACCTCAGCCCGGACGCCTGGAAACAGGTCTCGGTCGCCGCCTCGGACCATCTGTGCCTGCCGGAGGTCGACGAGCGGGCGGTCAAAGGACTGAAGTTCGCGGATGCGCTGCCGCCCAGGCTCGCCGAGTCGACGCTGGCAAGGCGGCTGGCGGACCTGGAGTCGGCAGCGCGCGTGCTGTCTGAACCCGTGCGGTTCGTTGCACGGCCATGATGACCGACTGACGCAACTCCTGGCCCGATCGCGCGGATCGCGGAGCACCGGGTGCGGAGGGGTGGGCGGGCTGCCTCGCCGCGGACCGCTCGTCGGCGCCCCCACCCGCGAGGCGCGCGTCGGGCTCCGCACCGTCACCCTCGGCGACGACGGCACCCTGCTCGGCCTGTGGGACGGCAGCCGCGACGGGCTCGTGGTCGCGGCCTTCGGCGTCGGCCACGTCCCGGAGCGTCTCGTCGAAGGGCTCACCGAGCTCGCGTCCCGCATCCCCGTGGTCCTCGCCTCGCGCATCGGCAACGGACCCGTCCTGTCCGACACGTACGGCTTCCCCGGCTCCGAGAAGGACCTCCTCGGACGAGGACTCATCGGCGCCGGAGACCTCGGCCCGTACCAGGCCCGGATCCTCCTGCAGGCCCTGCTCGCCCGGGGCGCCGACGGAGCGACGGTCCGCGAGACCTTCGCCACCGCCTCCGCCCGCTGACCCCACCCCGCCAGGAGACACCCGCACCCGGGTGCTGCGCCGGGCAGACTCCCCGGCGCGCCCGCTCCGGCGCAGTCCCGCCGTTTCGCCACCCGGGTGCGCCGGATCCCCGGCCTCCGGTCGAGGCTCGGTGCCCGTCTCTCTCCGGCCCCTACCCTTCCATGTCACCCGTACGCATCAGCGAATATGCCCGTCAGTGATGACCTGCGTACATTCTGTAGCGGTGGTGACGGCTGCATCGTTCGGGCCCGGACTCCAGATCCGGGGCTGCCCGATGGTGGCCATTCAGGGCTGGCCATGACGATGCCGGGAGGAACGGTCTTGGACGAGCGACGTAGTTGGGAAGAGATGGGTGCCGCGAGCGGGGTGCTCGCGGTGCTGATGTTCGTGGCCGCCTTCATCGCGTTCATGACGACCGACCCTTCCGGGGCCCCGTCCTACCCGTCGATCGAGAACGCGCAGACGGCGAATGACTTCTTCTCCCAGAACGTGAACGGGATGAGGGCTCAGGTGCTGTTCAACACCTTGGGAATCGCACTGTTCCTGTGGTTCCTGGGGGCGCTGTGGAAGGTCCTGCGGGAGGCGGAGGGCGGGGCGGTACGGGGTTCGGCGGTCACGCTCGTCGCCGCGAGCGCCGGTTCGGGCTTGCTGATGGTGGGGTACGCGCTGACCTACTCGATTCTGCTCACGACCAGCCCCGCGCAGGCCGACACGGTACCGGCGCTGTTCACCGCCGCGACCGTGCTGTTCACACTCGGCGGCGGCCTGTTCTCGCTGTTCTTCCTCGCCGTGGGCAAGGTCATCCTGGAGACCCGCGTCATGGGCCGCTGGCTCGGCTGGCTGGCCCTGGTGGCCGCCGTTCCGTCCGTGCTCACCTTCACCAGTCCCTTCTGGGTGAGCGGCGTCCTCAACCCGGCGACCGGGGCGCTCGGGCAGTGGACGTGGTGGGCGGCGTTCGTCGTGTGGCTGCTGCTCGCGAGCCTCGTCCTCGTCTTCCGCAGGCGTCACCCGGTCACGGCAGAGCGGTCCGAGAACGTCGGGCCAGTCCCGACGGTGACGGAAGGGGTGGGCAAGTGAAGCGCTTCCTGCACCGTGTCTGGCGCGTCATCAAGCCGGTCCTGGAACTCGTCGTGGCGGTGGCCGTACTGCTCGTGCTGATCCTCGTGCCGCTGCTCAAGGGGGCCACGCCGCAGATCGCCAACAACCTGAGCGGGTTCCCGGAGAGCCCCCTCGCCAACACCGGGCCGCTCGTCGGGGACCTGAACGCCATCCCCAGGGAAGTCGACTGCATGAAGAGCTATGCGGCCGACCCCGCCAACCACATGGTGAACTACCCGCCCGTGATCGGCGCACCGGAGCACACCGACTCGATCCACAGCGGCGTCTATCCGTGTGCCACATGGACCGGTGACTCCAAGGGGCCCAACCAGGTCTTCATGTACAAGTCCGAGACGAACTACCCCGGCGGCATCGTCTTCGTCACCTTCGGAGGACCCGACGACGCCTACCTCATCGGTGGAACCTCCGGACTGGAGACGTACGCTCCCGGACCGTACGTGTCGAAGTTCAACCCCTCGACCGGCCGGGAGATCTGGCGCCAGCCGCTGTGGAACATCAACACCAACGGCCAGTTCAACCCGGCTCCGAGCATGGCCGTCGGGAAGGAAGGCGTCTACGCGGCGTTCGGCCCGCACGTCTACCGGCTCAACCCCACGTCCGGCGCGATGCTCGCCCACCGGGAAGTGACGATGCTCGACGGCGCACAGAAGGACGCCAACTTCGACGGCTTCCACTTCCTGCCCGACGAGAAGGGCCACATCCTGCTGAAGTCGCAGAACCGCGCGTCCGGTTGCGACACCTACGGCAACTACGCCCTGTCGTCGTGCCCGGGGGCGACCGAAGCCAACCCGAAGACCACGGCCGCCGTCCTCGACCCGGAGACTCTGGACGTCGTCACCACGACCGAGCTGAGCCAGGCGGTCGTGGCCCGTCCGATCGTGACGACCTGGCGGGACAACATCTACGCCTACCTCGACGGGACCGAGACCATCATCCGCCTGCGCTGGGACCCGCAGACCCGGAAACTCACCGAGGACACCTCCTGGGCGCCGAAGTATCTGCTCGACGGCCAGGGCGCGGGTGACGCTCCCGCGGTCGTGGGAAAGTGGATCATCTCCAACGCCAACGCCGCACCCTCGACTCAGGTGCCGATCTGCGCGTTCGCGGTCAGCCAGGACGATCCGAACGACTCCAGCCGCCTGTGCCCGTGGGGCGAGAAACTGCCCGCTCGTGGCATGAGCACGAGTACGTCCGCCGCCGCCTTCTCCACCGACCCGGAGAACGGCCTGTTCTTCATGCAGGACTGGCTCGTGCCGGGCATCTTCGCCGTCCAGATCGACCAGGACACCGGCAAGATGAAGGTGAAGTGGCAACGGGACGACATCACCATGGGCGACTACTTCGCCGCCGTCGGGCCGGCCGGCCAGCGGGTCCTGCTCACGCAGAACGTCATCGACAACAGCCCCGCGAAGGCCCTCGCCGAGGACTCCAACTACGAGGAGACCCTGGTGTGGCTGGACGAGAAGACCGGAAAGACCCTCGCCGAAAGCACCCAGCACTCCGCCACGACCACCGGAAGCCTCATCAACATCGGGTACGGCGGACGCGTCTACATGATGGGCACCCAGGGTTCTCTCTTCATCTTCCAGGTCGTGCCGTGCAAGAACGGCGTGTACATCCCGGAGTCCGTCCAAGGCTCCACGTGCCCGAAGTCCTGAGCCGGTCAGCCGTCCCCCTTCGGCGTGGCGGGGCGCTCGTCCCGCAGGTCCGCGCGGCCGGGGCGCGGGGTACGGGTCTCCCCGCCCGGGCAGGCCGATCGGCGTGACGCCTGCCCGGCCCGGCAGGACGAGCAGCCTCCCGCAGGTGGTGCCGGGACCTGGCGCCGCGGCCCTAGGTGTATCGCCCCGGGAGGTTGTGGACGGGTGATGGAGGTCTCGGCTGGGACTGCTTGAACGGGTGAGGGCCTTCCGGGTTCGGTGTGGATTGCGACGTCTACACCGACCAGAAAGGCCCTCGTGCCCCACCGTAATGCACCCCTGACCGAGACCGGACGCCTGCGCCTGGCCCGCTGTGTGGTCGAGGACGGCTGGCCGCTGCGGCGGGCCGCCGAGCGGTTCCAGGTCTCGCCCACCACCGCCCAGCGGTGGGCCGCCCGCTACCGGGCCCTGGGCGAGGCCGGAATGGCCGACCACTCCTCCCGCCCGCACCACAGCCCCCGGCGGACGCCGACCCGCACCGAACGCCGGATCATCAAGATCCGGCTCCTGCGCCGGTGGGGACCGGCCCGCATCGCGCACCTGCTGGACCTGGTGCCCTCCACCGTCCACCGGGTCCTGACCCGCTACGGCCTGGCCCGCCTCACGCACCTGGACCGGGCCACCGGCCGGAACATACGCCGCTACGAACGCGAACGTCCCGGCGAACTGGTGCACGTGGACATCAAGAAGCTCGGCAACATCCCCGACGGCGGCGGCCACAAGACCCTGGGCCGCCAGGCCGGCCGCAAGAACCGCCGGAACGCCGGCTACAGCTACATCCACACCGCCGTCGACGACCACTCCCGCCTCGCCTACAGCGAGATCCTCACCGACGAGAAGAAAGAAACCGCCACCGCCTTCTGGACCCGGGCCCACGCCTACTTCACCGGCGTCGGGATCACCGTCGAGCGCGTCCTGACCGACAACGGCTCCTGCTACAAGTCCCACGCCTGGCGCGACACGCCGGCAGCGGCCGGGATCACCCACAAACGAACCCGGCCCTACCGGCCCCAGACCAACGGCAAGGTCGAACGCCTCAACCGCACCCTGCTCGACGAATGGGCCTACGCCCGCCCCTACCGCTCAGAACAGGAACGACGCGACGCCTTCCCCCAGTGGCTGCACACCTACAATCACCACCGCGGACACACCGCGCTGAAGGGCAAACCACCCGCCAGCCGCGTCCCCAACCTCACAGGGCAATACACCTAGGCCCCGGGGTCCGGACGGTCGTCGCGGCGCAGGGTGCGGGCGCACCAGCCGATGACCGCGGCGTTGGCCTCCGCCCCGACGGCGACGGCAGCGACGAACCACACGGGGCCGTCCGGCAGCACGAGGAGGACGAGGCTGCCCGGGGCGGTGGCGAGCAGCGGGACGACGCCCGCCATGGACTCACCCGAGTCGTCGCCCAGGGTCACCACGAGCGCCCACCCGAGCAGGACGGCACAGAGCGCCAGATAGACGAGGACGGCGGCCTCGCCGTGGGTGCGGCGCAGGCTGCGGGAGAAGGACCGGCCGGTCATGGGGTGGGGCTCCTTGGCTGCGTCGAGGTGGTCAGAGGTGGGTGCCGGGTGGGTTCGGGCGGGCCAGCCCGAGGTCGTAGGCGAGGATCGTCGCCTGTACGCGGTCGCGCAGGCCGAGCTTGCGGAGCACCGCGTTCACATGGGACTTCACGGTGCCCACGGTGATGCCGAGTTGCTCGGCGATCTCCGCGTTGGTGAGGCCGGACGCCACCAGGGTGAGGACGCCCCGCTGGCTGCCGGTCAGGCTGTCCAGCTCGGGGGTGCTCCCGGCCGGGACCCCCGTACCCGGCCGGGACACGTAGTGGCCGATGAGGCGGCGGGTCGTGGACGGGGCGAGCACGCTCTCGCCGGCCGCCACCACCCGGATGCCCTGCAGCAGTTCCGAGGGGTGCACGTCCTTGAGGAGAAAGCCCGAGGCGCCGGCGCGCAGCGCTTCGAGGACGTACGCGTCGAGGTCGAAGGTGGTCAGGACGAGGACCCTGGGCGCGTCCCGGCGGCCGGTGATGATGCGGGTGGCGGCGATACCGTCCAGTTCGGGCATGCGTACGTCCATGACGACCACGTCGGGTGCCAGCTCTTCGGCGAGCCGCACCGCGGCGGCGCCGTCCGCGGCCTCGCCGACGACCGTCATGTCCTCCTCGGCGTCGATCACGGCGGCGAACCCCGCCCGTACGATGCCCTGGTCGTCGGCGACCAGCACCTTGAGGCTCATCGTTCTCTCTCCTCGTCGTCCCGGTTGTCCGGCGCGAGCGGCAGCCGGAGGTGGACCGTGCCCCGCGGGCCGGTGGTCAGGGTGCCGCCGAGTGCCGAGACCCGCGTGGCCAGCCGCTGGGAGACGGCGGGGTCGGCGACTCGGGGAACCCCGGTGGCGGTGAGTGTCAACGTGTCCGCGTCCGCGTCGAGTTCGAGCACCGCCGGCTCCGCGCCGCCGGCCGTGAGCACCGTCTCGGCGGCGTGGTAGGCGGCCAGGTCGACGGCGGTGGGCAGTCGTCCCGGTACCCGGTCGGTCAGTCGTATCTCGACGTCACGGCCGGTGGCCCGGAGTTGGTGGGCGAGCAGGTCGAGCGCCTGCAGGGTGGGCTGCGGGCGCAGCTCGGGCCCGTTCTCGCTCTTCTGGACCGTGTCGAGCAGAGCGCGCATCGCGGCCAGGGCCTCCCGGGCGCGGTCGGCGGTCGCGTCGAGCCGGCCCGCCTCCGCCTCCGCGACCATGTCGGCGGTGCGGGCGAGCACGGTGCTCTCCAGTCCGGCGGCGATCCTGCGCCGCTCGGCCCACGCGTCCCGGACGGCCTCCTCGGTGAAGGCGGCGAGGCGCTCGTTCCGCGTGGCCAGGCCGGCCCGGGCGCCCCGCCCGTGCAGGCTCCCCGCCCAGCGGGCCGCGCCCACCGCGAGGAACGCGGCGCCCGTCGCCCACGCTGCGACGGCCCAGACGGGGACGGTCGTACCCCGGTCCAGGACGGCTGCCGACGCGGCCGCCGCATGCGCCGCCACGGCGGCGCCCGGGAGGGCCGACCGCGGCCGGGGCGGGCGGGCCGGAAGGAGCACGCGCGGGTGCTCGGCGGCACGGGACGGACCGGCGGCCGTACGGGCCGCGTCCGCCGCGAGCGCCGCACAGGTCGCCAGCAGGCTCAGTGCGGGCGGCAGGGCCACCGGACCGGTGTAGTCGCCCACGGCCATCGCCACCGGCCACAGCAGGGGCAGACCGAGCAGCACGCCGTGGGCCGCGCGGGGTGCCCGGCGCAGCCACAGCAGTGCGACCGTCTGCGCCGCGGTCAGCAGGGCGAAGAGCGCGCCCGCGGACACCGGCGTCCCGCTCGACGCGTCCTGCGCCCGGATGACCAGCGCCGGGAGCAGCGGCTGTACGACCAGACCGACGGCGACCGTCAGTTGCGCCAGGCGGTGCCTTCGCGGAACGGGACGGCCCACCGGGCCGGCGGTCCTGCCCGGCAGGACCGCACGGACCTCCCAGCCGCCGTCCGCCGTCGCGCCGGTGGTGAGGGTGCCGCCCGCCTCCCGGGCCCGGGACCGCAGCAGTCCCTGGCCGCGGCCCCCGCCGAGCCCCGCACCGTGCGCCGCGGCACCGGCCGGCGGTGCCGCGCTCGTCACCACCACATCGGTGCGGGTGTCGCCGTACCGGACCCGCACCCTGGTCCGCGCTCCGGGTGCGTGCCGTGCCACGTTGGTCAGGGCCTCGCGCACGATGCCGTACGCCGCGTCGGCGACGGCGCCGTCCGGCAGGGGGTCGATCCCGCAGTCCGTCCGGTGGCCCAGGCGCCGGAACCCCGCGACCAGGTCCAGCAGCCGTTCCTCCGCCGACGGCAGGGCGTCTCGGGAGGGTGCCGGGGCCCGCACCGCGCCCAGCGCCCGAGTGACCTCGCCGCCCTTCTCGATCGCGAACCCAAGGGCTTCCCGGGCAAGGTGCGGACGACGTTCGCGCAGCCCGAGGGCCGCCCCCGCCGTGACCACGACGGCCGTCAGATGGTGGGCGCTGACGTCGTGCAACTCCCTTTCCATACGGCGCCGTTCGGCCAGCGGGAGCCGGTGGCGCTCGGACTCGGCCCGCTTCAGCAGCTGTTCGCCCGCGCTCCGGGCGAGCCCTCTGCGCCGTACGAGAAGGCCGGCGCCGCACGCGGCGGCGTACAGCACCGCGGTCAGGGCGACGTCGAGTCCGTCCCGGTCGCTGAGTCCGTGCAGGCTGATGCCCTGCAGGAGCTGCCAGGCGGACAGCGCCACCACGCACAGCACGGCGGTGAAGCCGTCGCGTCCGGTCGCCACGGTGAACAGGCCCAGCGCGACACCCGCGGTGCCGAGTACCGCCGTCGCCCCGGCGGGCAGGGGCCCGGCACCCAGCGCACAGGCCGCGGCGACCGCGACGAGGGCGGCCACCGGGCGGACACGGCGGAGGGCGAGCGCGGCCGTCACCACTCCGGCGACCAGGGCCGCCACGAAGAGGGCGGACGCGGGCGGAACGGCCCCGCGCACCAGGGACGACCCGGGCCACACCACGGCCTGGGCGCAGATCAGCAGGACCGGGAGCAGCCGGTCATCGGTTCGATTCATGCCGGATCAAGGCTAAGGCCGCAGGTGAGCGGCCCGACTCCGGCTGAAGGCGGATTCCGGTCTCTTACCTGGGGTGCAGAGCCTGCAGCCGTGGTTCGAGGCGCCGATCGTCCCGCAGCGTGAGGACGGCGCCACGTCCGCGGCCATAGGCTCGATCCCATCGACGGCGCGGTCGGCCACCGCCTGAACGACCACCTCCAAGACCGGTTCCGACAGCGGTTCCCACGAGCTGTCAGCGCCTCCACGCCGTTCCGCACCTTCACCTCTCCGCCTCTTCACCTCTCCGCCTCTCCACCTCTTCACCTCTCCGCCTCTTCACCGAACCCAAGGGGATCTTCCATGCCCAAGCGCATTCTCATCTCTTCGCTCATCGGCGCCGCGGCCCTCGCCGGAGTGACCGCCGGCGGTCTCGCACTGGCCTCGTCCTCCACGGAGCCGACCATGGAGAACGGCTCGGCCCGCTACGCGGCTCCGTCCGACGACGGCGCGGGCTCGTTCACCTACACCGTGGACGTGAGCGACGACTCCGGCATCCGAAACCTCAAGGTCCTCGTCTGGCCCGCGAGTTCGAAGCTGGACCCGACCGAGGCGGAGCTGCGCTCGGCGGAGACCGCCAGGTGCGAGAGCACCTCGGACGAGACGGCCCACTGCACCTACACGCTGAAGGCCACGAAGCAGGAGGCGGCCGAACTGGCCCACGGCACCTGGTACGTCTCGGCTCTGGCGACGGCGGCGGACGGGGACACGACGTTCGTGCCGCGCGCCGCCACCTTCGATGTCGCACGCTGACCCGCGGACTGCGGCCGGGCGCCTCGCTGAGCTCCCGGCCGCAGCCGGTCGATCCCCGTGGTGCCCGACCGCCGGAAACCGCCGGGGGCCCCCGGGGGATCCCTGTTCTCCGTCAGCCTGGTCGAAGCAGGCCGAGCCCCCGCGGATCGACGATGCCCGGCCGCCGGGCCCACGCGGCGATCCCGACGCGACTGCGGGCGGGGCGCTTGCACCGGACACGGCCCGGACGAGTCTTCACCGTGCCCACGGAGACCGGCAGTCCGGCGGCGACCTCCGCTTCGATGAGGCACGCCCCGCCTCCAGGCCGTCGAGGCGGGGCGGGTGCGGCGGGCGAGAGACGGCCGGCCGCCGGACGTCGCCGGCACCCCCGTCCGCCACACCGAGGAGTGACTCCCATGGACGACATCAACTTCGAGATCGCCGCCCCCACCGTGCTGGGGCCGCTGCTGGCCGCGTTCGGCGTGCTGGTGGCCGTCCGCGCACGGCAGGGCCGGGCCGGCTGGACCGGAAGGCACGCGGTGACCCGCCTGCTGGCCGCCGCGTACGCCGCCGGCGTCCTCGCCCTCACGCTCTTCCCGGTCACGGTGACCTACGGCCCGTACGCCAACCTCATGCCGTGGACCGACCAGATCAACTGGACACCGGCGCCCGGCCCCGACCCCAGCATCCTCGCCAACGTGATCCTCATGGTCCCGCTCGGCATGCTGCTGCCCGTGATGTCCGCCCGGGTCGGCTCCGTGGGGCGGGTCACCGCCGTCACGGCCGCGGTGAGCCTCTCCATCGAGCTGACCCAGCTCCTCATGTACGTCGTGTGCAACAACGCCCGTCTGACGGACACCACCGACCTCCTCGTCAACACGCTCGGCGGATTCCTCGGCTGCGTGGTCCTTCACGGCGCGGCCCGCATCCCGGCCGTCGCCCGGCTGCTCGTGCCTCTTGCCCTGCCGGGCTCCGCGTTCGCCTCGAAGGGACGGACCGGCGCCCGTCCCACGACGCGTCCCGGGGAGGAGTCCGCCACCGTCCGCTCCTGACCGTCCGCTCCTGACCGTCCGCTCTCCCGGCACCCGTCCCGAGGCATGGCACCTTCCCGGCCGGCATCACAGGCGCCCCGTGGCGCCGTTGCCGGCGAGCCGCATCAGCAGCACCTCGAACTCCGCGTTCCGCGTGAACTCCGGCTCCCCGCCGTCCTGCCGGACGAGCCGGGTGAGCGTACCCCGGTGCCACCAGTAGACGTCCGGGCTGACCCGGCCGACCGCGTCCTCGAAACGGTCGGTGGTGAAGGCGGCCATGCAGCGGAGCGCCGGGAGCAGATCGGTGCCGTGGACGGTGTCGACGGGACAGAGGGCCAGCTGGTGACGGTTCGGCATGGCCACCAGAGCGCCGTCCGGACCGAGGCCGCGCCCGGTGAGGTGGTGGGCGAGTTCGTCCGCCGTCAGGACACGGCTGGAGGTGAAGAAGGAGCCGCCCGTCACCACGTGGAAGCGAAGGCCCTCCGGGCCGTGCAGGGTCGTGCGGCCGTCCACCGGAAGCGCGCGGAGGCTGTCCAGCGCCTGCGTCCGCAGATCGACGACGCCGCCCAGGGGTGCCAGCGCGTCGTCGGTCAGCGGCAGCACACTGTCGTCCAGATCCAGGGCGAGGACCTCGCACAGGCCGGGCGCGACGACACGGGCGTGGGTGTACCAGCGGATGTCGGGCTCGATGCTGTCCCGGGTGACCACCCAGGGACGCAGCCGGGCGAGAAGCCGCTCGGCGGCGAGGAACTCCGCCGGGGGCGGTCCGTCCGCCGTCTGCAGCACACGGCCGACGTGGTCGCGGATCGCACGGGACCACGTTCTGCGCCCGCGCGCGGCGCTGCTGCGGACGGCCGCGGCACGGTCCGGGCCGGCCGGGGGTTGCGTGCGGACGCCCACCCCGCCGGAGTGGAGCGTGCCGGTCTCGTGGGGGGCGTCGTGCCGGGCACGTCCCGGCGGACGGTGGAAGATCCGCATGCGGCAGCCTTTCCGGTCGGATCCGGTCGGATCGACGGCGGTGATCGGGTCCCTGCTGCCAGGCCGCAACGTGCGAAGTGGCCGGAGGGTTCAGTTCCGTCACGCGGCACCGGGCGCTCCCGACGCCACGCTCCCGACGTCGTGCTCGCGGTGTCACACCCCCGACGTCGTGCCCCCGATGTCACGCTCCCGACGTCGTGCTCGCGATGTCACACCCCCGATGTCATGCTCTCGACGTCACGTCCCCGACTGAACCGTCCCCGGGCACGTGCCGTCGTGCCCCCCTGAGCCGTAGTCGCCGGTCAGGGAGGCCCGCATGCTCTTCTCGTCCCGCACACCCGCCCGCTCCCCGGCCGCAGCGCCGTCGCCGAGCCGTCTCCGGGAGGTCGACGTCCTGCGGGGGTTCGCGCTGCTGGGCATCCTGCTGGTCAATGTGCAGGCGATGGCCGGGCCGCGGGTGGGGGCGGGCGGGGAGCCGGTCCTGTCACAGGTCGACCAGGTGGCCGCGTGGCTGGTCACGGCTCTGGCCTCGGGCAAGTTCTACCTGCTGTTCTCGTTCGTGTTCGGATACAGCTTCACCCTGCAACGGGCCGCGGCCGAGCACGCCGGCGCCCCCTTCGCGCCCCGGCATCTGCGTCGGCTGAGCTGCCTGTTCCTGCTGGGCCTCGCCCACGGCGTGCTGCTGTTCTCCGGCGACGTCCTGACGGTGTACGCGGTGCTGAGTCTCGTACTGTTCGCCGTCCGGGACACCGCGTCACCCACCCTGCTCCGGACCGCGGCCTGGCTCGTCGCCGGCACCGCGGCCTGCCTGCTGGCCTGGGGCTGGCTCACGGTCGCCTACGCCCAGCCGCTGCGTCCGCAGGACGTCACGGCCGTGGTGCACGAGTGGGTGACGGCCCACCGGGGCGAGCCCGGTGCGGTCGTCGGGGCCCGCCTGCGGTCGCTGCGCGACGCGCTGGGCTGGAACATCCTCTACGGAGCCGACATGCTGGCCGCACTCCTCGCCGGACTGGCCGCAGGCCGCCGCAGGGTGCTCGCCGAGACGGACCGGTACCGCCCGTGGATGACGCGGATCCTCCGCTGCGGACTGCCGGCCGGGCTGGCCGGCGGCGTCTTCACGGCGGTGTGCCGCAACGGCCCGCTCGACGCGCGCTGGTACGACGTCGGATCGGCCGTCGGCGTCCTGACCGCCCCGGCCCTGACCGCCGCGTACGCCTGCGGCCTGCTGCTTCTGCTGCGCACCGGCCCCGGCCGGCGGCTCGGGGACGTCCTGGCGCCGGCCGGGCGGATGGCCCTGACCCACTACCTCACCCAGTCACTGGTGGGGGCGTTCGTCTTCACCGGCTACGGCCTGGCCCGGTACGGCCGCCACGGCACGGCGGCGGTCCTGGCCGGGGCCGTCGTCCTGTACGCGGCACAACTCACCGTCAGCAGCCGCCTGCTGCGCCGCGTACGACACGGCCCGGCCGAGTGGCTGCTGCGTACGGCGACGCTGGCGCGGCGGCCCTGAAGCCGCGCGGTGCCCCTACCCTCCGTACGGCCTCGGCGGGGTGACCGCCTCCCGCTGCCATCTGCGCGCCGAGTCCTCGACCGCCGCGGCCGGGCCGCCGGACCAGGAGCGGGCGGCCCGTTCGGTGATGGCGGCCGTCTCCGCCCTGGCCGCTGCCGAGACCGTGCCGGCGTCCGGCTCCTTGTACCAGGGGCGCAGCCGTATCAGGGCGGGGCGCACACCGGTGGCCAGCAACAGGGCCGTGCCCTTGGGCAGGGCGCGGATGCGGTCCGCGGGCAGGACCGGGTCCAGGCGGTAGGAGTACGACCGCGACGTCCCCTCCTTGCTCCTGGAGACCGACGGGGTGCGCACGTCGTGGTTGCCGACGAGCTTGGAGATCTTCTCCACGAAGTCGGCGTCGTCCAGGCCCGCGCCGAGCAGTTTGACCGTGGCCGCGCTCCACATCGCGTCCATGCCCGCCTCGCCCCACACGCGGCTGCCCTGGCGGTAACTCTGCAGCAGGGTGACGACGTTGATGCCGCGCGAGCCGAAGTGGCTGTACAGGTCCGGCAGGTCGGAGATGCGGCAGACGTTGGCGGCCTCGTCGAGGACCGCCGTCATCGGCGGATCGAGCCGGCCGCCCATGCGCTCGGCGGCGACCACGCCCGCCCTCATGGTCGCGTCGGCGAGGCCCGCGATCACGCCCGCGGCCGAGCCGCCGCCGTCCTTGGACAGCAGATAGAGGGTGTCCCGGCCGAGCACGTGCTCGTGCGGCCTGAACTGCGGCAGACGCGGGTCGGGTGTCACCCAGGCCACGATCTCCGGGTCGAGCAGACAGGCCACGCACTGCCGGGCGGTCTCGTAGATGCCGTCGCGGGTCTCCACCGCACCGCGGACCGTGCCCTGCAACTGCTCCGCCATGGCGACCATGCCGACGTCCCGCAGCAGATCGACCGGCGTGCGGTCGGCCGGGTCGGCGAGCCAGGCGAGCAGGTCGAGCACGGACGCCCTGCCGCGGGCGGCGGCGAGGAACAGCGCCGTGAGGGTGTTCTGCGCCGCGGAGATCCAGAAGTCCTTCTTGGACTGGTCGTCGTTGACGGACGCCACGAAGTGCCCGGCCAGCCGGCGGGCGCCCTCGATGGTGTGGCAGTCGGCGAGGATGTCCCACCACATCTCGCGGGGGGCGTGGGCGATGCCCTGCGGGTCGAACGTCCACACCCGGCCGGCCTTCTCGCGTGCGGCGCGGGTCACGGCGTACACGTCGGACTTGTTGGAGGTCAGCAGCACCGCACCCTGCGCGCGCAGCACGCGGGGGACGGCGATACCGGTGGACTTGCCGGCCCGCGGCGCCATCAGGTCGAGCTCCACGTCCTCGAAGGAGGAGCGCAGTTCGGGGCCGCCGGGTGAGAGGTCGCCGAGGAGGTTGCCCGTCTCGTCGGGGTGGAGCTCCTTCCGGCCCTTGAGCGAGGGGCGCAGGTCGCGGGCGCGGGCCGCGACGCCGGCCGGGGCGAGGGCGGCCAGCTCACGGCGGCCGGCCAGTCCCCTGGGCCGCGAGAGGTGGCTCATCACCCTGAGCGCGGCCACGACGCACAGTGCGACGACGGCGCAGAGGAGCAGGACGATCCCGGCCGTCACGCCGACCGACGACGCCCCCGGCCAGAGGGTGCCCGGGCCCTCGGTCAGCAGGGTGCCGAACGAGGACAGGCCGAACTCGGGCGGGTGCCAGCCCGCCCCGGTCACCGCGGCGCCCAGCGTCCCGCCCAGCCAGACGCTCCCGAAGAGCACGAGGAGCACGCCGGACACCGACACGACCGCCCACGGCACGAGTTCGCCGCCGTACATGCGGCCCTTGGCCGCGTTGCCGCTCACCGGGTGCGCCTTCCGGCACCGGCCGCACTTGCGTTCACGTGGTTCACCTCTTGTCGTCCGCCACGGGTCACTCGGAGAAGCCGACGTGCCGGGAGCCGTCGGCGGGCCTGTTCGCCGCCCACCGCTTGTTGGTGTCGTGCAGACGCCGCTCGGTGTCGGTGATGGCGACCTGGATCGGGATGCCGGGCCGGCCACCGACCTTGATCAGGAATCGGCCGCGTCCGGGCGGTTCCTCGCGGTCCCCGCTCGCGGCCCAGCCCGGCGGCGAGGACCAGGAGGAGACCAGTTCGATCTCCCGGCGGGACAGGCCCACGACATGCCCGAGCTCCTCCATCTCCTGGCGGGGCAGCCCCGCGCACACCACCATGCCGGCGCGCTCGACGAAGCCGCGCGCCTTGACCCGGTCGGCGTCGGTGCCCAGCGCCTCGGCGTCCTTCAGGGTGTGTGTGATCTTGGCGTCGCCGAGGCCGAGGGTGCGGTTGAGGCGGGTCAGCGCGTCGATGCGGTCCACGATGCCGGAGGCCGCGCGCAGCGGCCGCCACAGCTCGTCGAGCACGGTGAAGAACCAGCGCCGGGGCGTGAGTCCGGCGTCCGCCAGCGCGTGCGAGGCGGCCACCGTGCCCAGGCCGTCGGACCAGGCCGCGAGCATCGCCGCCGCCGTGAGCTGGGTGTCCGCCTCCCCGATCCGGGAGATGTCCATGCACACCGCGGTCGAGCCGAGGTCGATGCGGGTGGAGGTCTCGGAGGCGAACGTGTCCCCCAACGGCCCGTCCAGGATGCCGAGCAGCGAACGGTGCAGCGGATCCACCGCGTCGCGGTAGCGGGTCTCCTCCCCGCGGTCCAGGGTCACCGCCCGCACCCGGTCGGGGCCTTCGGCGATGACCCGCACCAGGTCGGGCAGCAGCGGCGCGCGGCCCGGCGGTGTGCGTTCGCGCAGATGGTGCAGGGCGGCGGACAGCACGGACTGCTCGTGGTCGTCCATGGCGCGGTCGCGCACGATGGTGACGAGTGCGGCGACCATGTTGAGCACACGGCCGTGGGTCTCCGCGTCCAGCACCCTTCCCGCCTCGCCGCCGATCCTCCGGGCGGCCGCTCCCATGGCACCGGGATCGAGGACGTTGACACCGCCCACGCCGCGGCCGATGGAGATGACCTGGCCGCCCAGGGCGCGCACGGTGTCGGCGTAGTCGGGCTTCAGGTCGCCCAGCACCAGCGGCACCACGCCGGTGGCGGCCAGACCGATGAGCATACGGTTGACCAGGGTGGACTTGCCCAGGCCCGGCATGCCGAGCATGAACAGCGACGGATTGGAGATGTAGTGGGCGCGGGTGAACCACGACATCGGGTCGCCGCACACGGTGGCTCCGGTGAACAGGTGCTGTCCCAGCGGGACGCCGGTCATGGGCGCGCCGGAGCCCGCCGCGAACGGCCACAGCCCGCAGGCCTGCACGGTGGTGGCCCGCCACATCGACGGCGGGTCCAGGTGGGCGACCTGCCCGCCGCCGGGGCCGGACCAGCCGCGGACGGGAGCGAGCGGCTCCCCGGCCGGCCGGCCGGGCTTGTTCTTCTTCCCGCTGTTCTTCCCGCTGTTCTTCCCGCTGTTCTTCCCGCTCTTCTTCTTCCCGCTCCTCGGGGACCTGTGGTCCGGGTCCTCGTCCCGGTACCCGACCGGGGCGAGGTCGTCCTGGTGCGCGCCCCTGCCCCTGCCGCCCGTCTCCTCGGTCCTCACAGCGCTTCCTTCAGCTCGCGCGGCATCAGCGTGTGCTCCCACGGCAGGATCCCGACCGGCAGTGTGCAGCTGAAGGCCGCCGCCTGCATCCGGTCGGCCGGGCGCATCAACAGCCGTGCTCCGGCGAGCAGATTGCGCACCGTCATGTTCGCCTCCGTCAGCTCGGCGTCGGAGTCGACCGTCACCGTGACCATCAGCGAGAACTCCACCAGGCCGGCCCCGGTGGCCTCCTCCACCGCCGTCTGCTCGGCGGCGCGCACCTCGTTGACGGCGCGCGCCTGCACCATGCCGCGCCGGGAGGTGGCCATGAACTGGGCCGCCCGCCGGTCGGCCTCGACGATGCGCGCCGAGGTCGCCGGGTCGATGGGCCGGTACAGCAGGGCCACCCGCTTGCGGCGGGTGCCGGGCGCGTCCTCCAGCAGGCCGCGCAGCACCTGGGCGCGCACCGTGCCGCGCGGTGCCAGAGTGAGCATCCAGGTCCGTGACACCCCCGAGTCGTGCTGGTACGCGTTGACCTTCTCGACGGCCGCCGCGGGACCGGCGTCGTCCCAGTCCAGGCCGGTGCCGCCGTGGACGGCACGGGCTTCGAGGACGTCGGCCGCCACGGCCGGGTCGTAGGCCACCCGGACGACCTCGGCGATGTTCTCGGCCGACAAGGGGGCGGCGGGCCCACCGCCCGCCCTCACCACTCCGTCCAGCAGGCCGGGAATGCGGACGGCCAGGTCGGCGATGATGTCCTCGCTCCTGCGTTTCTGCCCGGCCGGCATCCCGTAGGTCAGCGCGAGGTAGGTGTGCATCTCCGAGGAGGCGGTCGGATAGCGCTGCACCACCTCCTCCATCACGGCCCGCGCCGCCGCCGGGGCGCCCGGGTCGATGCGCGGCAGCACCTCGTTGGCCAGCCGGGTTCCGGTGTCGGGGGCTGTCTCCACGATCACCGAGGCCCCGCGCAGGTTCGGCTCGCCGGACAGCCGGGCCAGCCAGTGGCCCCATGCCGCGACCCAGTTGTCGACCTGGTCGGGGTCGACCAGGGATCCGCCGTCGGGTTCGCAGCCGAGCACGATGGTGTACAGGTTCCTGCCGGGGTGGTGCAGCACGCCGAACGGCTGGTCGTAGGCGTCCCTGCCCTCCGTCACCCTGACCCGGCTGAGCAGTCCCGGCGGGCGGAACCTGCCGCCCGGCCGCTGCGACAGCGGACCGGAGACATAGGTGGTCACCCCCTTGGCCCTGCGCCGGAACCAGCCGATGCGCAGGGCGGTGAGCTGGTAGACGTTGCGCCCGTCCTGGGTGCGCACGGCCAGCGGGAGCAGGAACACGCACTGGATGACGAGCACGACCAGGGTGACGTGCAGTGAGATCAGCGACACCAACAGGTCGAGGACGAGCCCGCCGAACAGCCCGATGGTGCCGACGAGCCCGAACGGACCGAGGCCGGGCCGCCTCGGCCTGCGCCAGTTCCCGTACGTCGGGTCAGCGGTGGCGGTTTCGGTGGACATGGCTGTACGTGTTTCCCTTCCGTTGGATGGAACGCGAGGACGGCCGGGGAGGGCCCGGCCGCGCCCGTCGATCAGTCCGGGGGCGCGGCCTCAGCCGTGGACCGGGGGCCGGGCGGCGGGCCGGGCGCGGAGGAAGGCCCCGCCCCGCCCGGTCCGGTGACGCTCAGCGGCCGCCGCTGCCGCCACTGCTGCCGCCGCCGCTGCCCTGTTCCCCGTCGGCGCCCTCGATCCCGCTCCGGGCGACGTTCACGGAACCCTTGGCGATCTTCCCCACCACGGTCATCGCGGCGAGGGCGGGGTTCGCCGCGGCTCCCGCCTCTGCGGACGTGCCCGCTGACGAGGTCCCGCCGCCTGCGCCACGGCGGCCCGCTCCGCCGGGCGCGCCGTCACCGCCGCTCGCCCCCGAGGGGCCGCGGGACCCGGAGGCACCGCCGGCGCCGCCGCTGCCGCTGCGGCCGCCCGAGTCGGCCAGCGCCACCGCTCCGGAGGCGAGGCCGCCGGCCAGGCCCATGGCGGCGGACCCGGCCGAGTCGCCGCCGAGGGCGGCCGTCGCCGGGACGACCAGTCTCATGAGCGCCGGCAGGGCGACGGCCGACAACAGCAGGGTGGCCATTCCCGCGAGCTGTGTGTCGGCGTTGCTGTACCCCTCCGACTTGTCGACCATGACGGCCCCCGAGTACATGATGAGAGCGACCGTGGGCTTGTACAGCAGCCAGGCGATCATCCAGCCGATGTGCTTGCGCCACCAGGTACCGCCCCAGTCCGTGATGGAGGCGGCGGCCGCCAGGGGCAGCGTGCCCATCAGCATGATCATCACGCCGAGCCGGACCCACATCAGGATCGCGTGGACGATGCCGGCAAGGATCAGCAGACACCCGATGACCAGCAGCAGCATGTCCGGGATGACCGCACTGCCGGGGCAGTTGACCCCGGACATCAGGGCGGCGAGGGTGCTGTCGAACAAGTAGTCGTGGTACCGCTCGGTGAGCCCGACGAACGAGTCGATCAGAGCGGTCGCGGCCGCGGAGACCACGACGACGCGCAGGACGCCCTTCATCGCGGTCGTGCCCGGTTCTCCGCGCCGCTCCAGCGCCATCTTGACGGCGGCGACGAGCAGCGAGCCGCACGCGAGGTACACGACGATCCACTGTGTCGCGCCGCCGATCTTGTTCGACGCGCCCTTGTTGATGGAATCGATGTCTCCGACGGCGCTGAAGATCCCGATGGCGCCCTTGATCACGATCTTGGCGACCATTTCGATCATCTCGCCGATGGGATCGTCGAACATGCCGAGGAGATCGAGTCCGCCGTCGCACCCTTCGCCCTGAGCAGCCAGCAGCATGTCACCCTCCCCACATGACGAAGCCGTCGGGATCCGCTGTCCGTCTCACGGCCGAGTAGAGGGACGCGTCGGGCCGCAGCGCCACCTTCCAGTCGCCCTCCCGCCAGCGCACGGACACCGACGTCGACAGGTAGCCGCCGGTGGGACTGGTGAGGAGCAGCCGTACGGTCGCGGAGTCGCCCGAGTACGACGCCAGGGAGTAGCCCGCGAACCGCCCGATGGCGCGCTCCTCCAGGTCCGTCTCGTCGGCCCTCGCCTTGCCGTCGACGAACGCGTCGCGCGGCTCGCCGGGCACCACCTGCTGCTCCGTGACCATGCGCCAGGCGGCGCCGCTCAACTCGACGGGAATGACGTGGGCCGCCAGCACCGCCCCCGTGGGCGTGTGGGCGAAGCACCACCACATGGTGGCCTCGGTGCGCAGCGGGCCGGCCGACGGCGAGGTGGGCACCATGACGGCGACGAGCTTGCGCCACCGCACGTCCGTCGGCGCGGCGGTGGGACGCGCGGTGTCCCGGTCGTCGGTACGGCAGTTCTCCGCGCGGCCACCCGGACCCTGCCGGACCCGCTGCGGGTCGCCGGGAGACAGCGGACCGCCGAGCCCGGCGAGCGTCTCCCGGCTTCCGGCCGAGCCGTCCTCGCCCGTGCCGCTGTCCGGACCCATGGTGTCGTTCACGAAGGCCATCAGCGACATGACCACGATGAATCCCAGGAACAGGGCCGCATTGATCCAGCCCTGCTCCTTGTAGAAAGGCCCGTCCACCGGACCTCTTTTTCGTTTTGTGCCGAACATGTCGACGGGCCTCTCCTGCGGTCGGGTTCTGGGGCGAGACACGCCCTAGGCGAAGAGGAACTCGACGACGGGCCCCGCGGTGGCCACGAGGACGCAGCCGCCCGCCACCATGCCGAGGCGGCTGAGGTGCTCCGACCCCTCACCGCGCTTCATGGACACGGCCATCATGATTCCCGTGATGAGGACACCCGCCACACCGGCGGCGGTACCCGCCCACGCCGCGATGCCCAGAACGAGGTTCACCTTCTCGGTGAGTACACCCGGGGCGTTCTTCGTCGGCTGCGGGACGTCACCGTTCGCCAGATGGTTCCCGCCGGCCAGGTGGAGGAGGTGCAGGGTGTCCTTCATGGGATTCTCCGTAAGGTGTTGCAGGAAGCGAGCAGGGGCTTGTCCGGCCGGCTGGGAGCCGGCTACAGCAGGAAATTGACGATCGGTGCGGCGGAGGTGCCGAGGACGCAGGCGCCGATGACGAAGAAGCCCCCTCTGAAATAGGTCGCCCCTTCGCCCATTTCGCCGCGGCGCAGCTGCAGGGCCATCTGGGTGCCCACGACCACCAGGCCCCCCACGGAGGCGGCCGACACCATCCAGGAGAGGTAGCCGAGCAGTTCGCCGGCCTGGGGCTGCGGGTCGAAGGGTCCGTGAGGGCCGAAGTCGTCGGGGTTGATGCCCGCCCTGGTGATCCAGCCGGCCGACGGCTTCACCTCGCCCTCCCCGCCTGCCCGGCCCGAGCCGCGATGCTTCGGGCCAGCACGCGCACCGCCCTGGGCAGTTGGCCGGCCTCCTCGCCGAGGCGCCAGGCCGGGACCCACGGAACGCGGTGGACCTCGGCCGCCGAACGCAGCACCCGCACGCGTCGGCCCAGCGGGCGCGGCAGCCGTCCCGGCGCGTCGGCGACCAGCACGACGGCCAGGAGCTGCACTCCCGCGGGATGCTCCCCCTTGCGCAGTGCGTTCAGTGCCTGGGACGCCGCCCTCATGCCCGCGGTGTGGGTGCGTGCCACCACCAGCACCCGGCCGGGCTCACCCCTGGCCGGGTCGGGCCACCGACGGCCGAGGTCCGCGCCGCCCAGGACCCGGGCGAGCGTGCTCGCCCCGGAGCCCCCGTGCGCGGTGACCCAGGCGACCTGGTGGCCCGGGGACGCCGACGGCGCTCCTCCGGCCGGCGCGGGGGGCCCGGGCAGCGCGGTCCGGGCCGCGGGGCGCGACGGTGCGGCCGGTGCCGTACGCGCCGGTGCGGCCGGTGGCGGCGCGGCCTGTTGTGCGACCGGTCCGCGGACCCACATCTGCGAGCCGGCGGACGTCGCCGAAGGGACGCCCATGCGCGTCCACCCCTTCCCTCGTTTCCCCTCGTTCGCGTACTGCGGCGGATCCCGGATTGAACTGATGGAGCGCCGTGTCCGTTGCGGCGTGCGGTGCTCGCGGTGATCCGTCGGGCAGCCACTACGGGAAAACCGGTGACCTGGTTCAAGGCCGCCGGGGACCCGGGTCGTGCGGGCGAACGCAAGGGGTGTGACGGGACGTGAGCGCAGCTGCCGGCGAGGACGAGCAGGCCCAGAAGGACAGGACCAGGAACACGGTGCTCTTCGCCGGACTGGCCGGAGCGCCGGTCCTGGGGTGCATCGCCTTCGTCCTCCTCGTCGTCCTCGCCATCGGGACGCTGGTCGCGTGCCTCCTCGGGTTCGTGTTCTGGCCGCTGATGCTTCTCTGCAAGATCAACCTCCTGCCCTGCGGCGACGACAGCGACGGAGGGGGGCTGGACAACGACCAGGTCGTCGCCGCGTTCAGGAGCGACGGCAAGGGGCAGCTGAACTCCGCCACCGTGCCCTCCGCGTACGTCACGCTCGTCGAGGAGGCCGGGAACGAGTGCCCGCAGATCGGCTCCATCGTCGTCGCCGCGCAGATCCAGCTGGAGTCGGGGTGGAACGAGAAGCTGGTCGGCCCCGACGGGGCCGAGGGCATCTCCCAGGTGCCCCCGGACAAGTTCAAGGAGTTCGGCGAGGACGCGGACGACAACGGCAAGACCTCGGGCCTGGACGCCGCGGACTCGATCAAGGCGCAGTCCCGGTACATGTGCTCACTGGCCGCGGAGATCGACACGCTCGTCGCCGGCAACGAGGCCGAGGGGGATCCCCTGGACCTGACCCTGGCGGCGTACGACAGTGGCCTGGACGCGGTCAGGCAGGCGAAGGGCGTACCGGACAACGACCGGGCGCAGAGCTACGTCATCGGCGTCAGGTCGGGCTTCGTCCTGTACTCCAACTCCGTCGACATGCCGTACGAGTCGCCGTACCCCTCTCTCAGCCCGCGGCCCACGCCCTCGTCGTGACCAGCCCAGCAAGGAGCCGGCCAGTGTGGCGCACACGCACCCGACGGGACCAGGACGCACACGACGGCCCGGCTGCGCGGCCGCCGGCCTCCTCCGCTGCGGTCGAGGTGCTGATACGCCCGGACGGCAGTGCGCTGGTCAACGGCGCACCCCTGCCCGTACCGGACGGCCGGCCCGTTCACGTGGCCGTGCTCGATGCGATGCACCGTCGGGCGCAGGCTCTGGGCGCGCCCGTGGAGGCGGCGATCCTCGACCGGCAGGAGGGCTGCACCACCCGAGTCGAGGTCGCCCCCGACGGTTCGAGCCGGGTCCTCCGCCACGAGCAGCGCGACGAGAGGCCCGAGGCGGAGCCCCGTCCCGCCGCCGGACCGCCACCGCCCGCGGCCGGGCCGGCGTCCGCGGCCGGGCCGGCGCACGCCGGTGAGCCGCTGTCCGCGGGCGGAGCGCCGTCCGCCGCCGGACCGTCCTCGCCCGCCGGTGCCGCTCCGGCCGGGCCCGCGCACCCGGCCGGGCCACGACCCGTCACCGGGGACGCGCAGATCCCGGCCGAGCTCGCCGAACTCGTCGCGCTCGTGCGCCGGTCCCTGGACAGCGGCGCACGGGAACGGGCGGCGGCGCTCGCCTTCCGGCTGCGGGAGCACACCGCACGCGCCTTCGGCCCCTCGCACCCCCACACGCTGGAGGCGCACGCCCTGGAGGCGTTCGTCGCACACCGGAGCGACAACCACCGCCTCGCCACGGCCACCTGCATCGAACTCGCCCGGATCCGCCACCGGCAGGGCGACCCCCGGGCCCGTGAGGAGCTGACGCGCGCGGTCGCGGCGTGGCTGCTGAACGACGACGTGCCGTCCGCCGTCGACCACGGCCGGGCCCTGCTCGCCACCCTGCTCGCCGTGTGGCCCGTGCACCCGCACCAGGACGGGCCGGCCGTGACGGACACCGCGGTGCCGCACCTCGTCAATCGCCGTATGCACGCCCTGACCGCCGCGCCGGCCCCCCACGTCAACGGAGCCGTCTGAGCGGGAAACCCCAGCTCGGCAGGGCGGCGGTGGCCCAGTGCCACGGCGTGTGCGGCCCCGCCGCCACCCTGTGCGGCCCGGCATCGCGCCGCCATGAGCCGCTCGTGCCGTCAATCGCCCGTCAACACGACGTGGAACTCCCCTCGCAAGACTCCCCGCGAATCGAGGCCGCTGACCACGGCCTCGAAACCCGACCTCCGTCACGAGGTCACAGGACGAGGGAGTGCGACCTTGAGCTGGACCGTCATGGGTTCCACGGGAGCGGTCACCGCCCGGGAACGAGCGATGCGCACGTTGTACGACCGGCAGGCCGGGGATCTGTACAAGTTTGTGCTGCGGCTGCTGGGAGGCGATCAGCACAGAGCGGAGGACGTGGTGCAGGAGACGTTCCTGCGCTGCTGGCGCACCCAGGACCTGGAGAGCGGCGAGCCCCTGCGGCCGTGGCTGTTCCGGGTGGCCCGCAATCTCGTCGTCGACGAGTACCGGCTGCGCATGGCCCGCCCCCAGGAGGTCGACGGCACCGTCTGGCTGGACGAACTGCTGGCGAAGCGCGACGACGTCGACCGGCTGCTGTCCTCGGTGGTGCTCAGGGACGCGTTCAAGGCGCTGTCACCCAAGCACCGCGAGGTGCTGTACGAGACCTACTACACCGGCAGGTCGACGCGCGAGGCGGCCCACGTGCTCGGTATCCCGCCGGGCACCGTCAAGTCACGCCTGTACCACGCGGTGCGGGCCCTGCGGATGGCCCTGGGCGTCGTCGCGGCTCCCGACGAGGAGGTCGGCGTGAAGCCCGCGTGGTGGTCCACGCCCGCGGCGTGAGGCGCCGCGGACTCATCTCGCCGCCTCGGCGTCCTGTGCGGGGCGCTCCCAGGACGGCATCGGGCGCCGTCCCCGCGCCGCGGCGGACCGGTCCGCCGCGGGAAGCGCTCGGGGCAGCGGTTCCGCGGGGTGCGCGCGCGGCAGCGGCTCGCCGCCCGCCGCGCGGGCCGCTGCCAGCCATGCCTGGTGTTCCAGGACGGCGGTGAGCGCGCTGCCGTCCTCACCCGGGATCTGGTTGCGCAGGCGGACCACGCCGATCCCGGCCGACAGCGCCGTGTCCAGGTCGGTGATCTGCAGCCAGACCGTCTCGGCGCGAGCCGCCGCGGCCTCGGCCCGCTCGCCGTCCCCCCGGTAGTGCCAGCGCTCGGCGACGTCGCGGAACAGCCGCACGCCGCCGCCGGCGTCTCCGGCCAGGACGGCGACGCGGGCCCGCACCTCGCGGATGCCCAGGGCGTCGGGGTGGGAGACACCGAGAGCGCCGGCCGCCTGTTCGTCGAGCAGCGCGGCGAGCTCCGCGGCCCGGTCGACACGGCCGGCCTGAAGGTGCTCCGTGATCAGGGCCAGCGACTCGGCGTACGCGTCGGGCCCGGTGCGCGGATCCGGTTCGGCCACCCCGGGTGCTCCGGCCGGGGCGGTGGCGGCCCTCGCCGGGTGGGCCGGAGGCCTGCCGTCGCCTCTCTTCGGCGCCCTCGCACGCTGTCCGCCGCCCGGGAGCTCGCTCACCGCGCCGTCGGGCGACACGGCCAGGTGCCATACGGTGCCGTCCGGCTCGGTGGCCCTGGCCCGCACCGGACGGCCGAGCCTGGTGGCCGCGGCGGCCACCGTGCCGACGGCCGAGGTACGGCTGGGGTGCCTGGTGACGGGGACCAGCGGGCCGGAGGCGACGACCCGGCCGTCGTCGTGCACGGCGAGGGTGTAGACCGGCCAGGCGGGCACGTCGGTGGACTCGTGCGGCGTGTGCATGAACTGTCTCCGGGTGTCGGGGCCGGGCCGTCGGGGCCGGGCCGTCGGGCGGCGGTCCGGGGTGCCGGTGAGGCGCGGGCCGTCGGGCGGTCGGGGCCGGGCCGTCGAGCGGCGCGGGGACGTGCCTCGCTGCCCGGGACCGCTCAGCGGACGGTGACGTCGGCGACCCGCCACGCGCGGCCGGCTGCCGCGCGGGTGAGCCGCACATACGCGACGACGGTGGCGGGCTCGCCCGTCCACCGGTCGCGGCCGCGCGGGGTGGCGGTCACGGCCCACTGCCGCCATGCCTCCGTGCCGGTGTCGGGAGGTATCGCGGCGTCCTCGGCCTCTTTCAGCGTGACGACGGTGGAGGCACGGTGACCGGCCCACTCCCGCCACCGGGCGCCGGGCACCGAGCGGGGCCGGTGCGCACGCAGCCGCGCTGCGTACGCCGGGGTCAGCCAGCCCGCGTCCGCGGCGCGCACACCGGCGTCGTGGGGGCCGCCGTCGACGACGGTGTCGAACGTCCACATCACCGTGAGCGCGCCCCGGCCGACCGCGTCGGCGTCCTTCTGGTCGACGTCGCCGGGCCGGGTGGTGCTTCCCCGGGGGGTGCCCCCGGGGCCCGTCGGCAGGGGCGAGGCCTCGCCGGGGCCGGACGGGGCCGGATACGGGCCGGTGCCGGTGGCGTCGGGAGCCGACGGCGTCGTGGCCGCGTCGCGCCGCCCGCCGCCGGAGCCGCAGCCGCCCACGGCGAGGACGAACGCGAGCGTCGCCGCGACCACCGCGGTGGTGCCCGGTGCACCTCGCGTACCGGAGAGGGTCATTGCAGGTCTCCCTTCTCTTGTCCGGCCGGACGGCTGTGAGCTGCGCGCTTCCAGCGTCCTCCGACCGGTCTGCGCGGGTGGGCCGCTCGTCGTGGTGTCCGGTTCCCGGCTGACGGCGTGACGCGTCGGCCGGGACGGAGCGTGTGACCGGGCACTGCGCATCGCGGTGTCGGACCGCGGACGGGCCGGGGAGGAGCGGACAGGCCGAGGCAGTCCCTGCGGGTCATCCGAAGCGCCGCACCTTCTGGGGCCGGCCGGCGTAGTAGGGCTCGCCGAGGCTGCTGATCCTCACCACGTCGCCGGTCTTCGGCGCGTGGACGAACTGCCCGCGGCCGATGTAGATGCCGACATGGTCGTAACTGCCGTGCAGGTTGAACCCGATCACGTCACCGGGCCGCATCTCGTCGCGGGACACCGGGGTGCCCGCGGTGACCTGGAGCTGGGAGACCCGCGGCAGGAGTATTCCGCCGCCGCCTGCCTGGTAGACCGCGTACTGCACGAGGCTGGAGCAGTCGAAGCCGACCGTGTTCGCACCCTGCGCGACCCCGCGCCCGGGGCCCTCCGGCCCGCCGCCGCCCCACGAGTAGGGGGTGCCGAGCCACTTCCTGGCGGCCGCCACCACCCGTTCGCCGAACGCGGTGCCGGTCCGGGCCGGTTCGCCGCCGGTGTGGTCGGCCATCGACGCGATGATCGAGGCGACGTAGGCCTGGGTCTCCGGGTACGGAGGAACGCCGCCGAACTGCTCGACCGCGCCGGGCCCCGCGTTGTAGGCGGCGAGCATCAGCCGGGTGGGATCGCCGCCGGCGTTCGTCCTCCTGACCCTGTCCGCGAGCCAGCAGTCGTAGCGGGCCTGGGTCATGATGGCGTCGCCCGGGGTGAACGGGTCGGCCACGCCGTCCGGCCGGGGGCTGCCGTCCCTGCCGGCCGCGTCCACGCCCCACGTGGCCCAGGTGCCGGGGACGAACTGGCTCAGGCCCCGCGCGCCGGCCGGGCTCACCGCGGAGGGGTTCCAGCCGGACTCCGCCTTGATCTGGGCGGCCAGCAGCGGAGCGCTGACCTCCGCGCACTGCCGGGCCGCGCGTTCGATCCACGGCACGAACCCGGCCGGGACGCGCCCGGAGTCGAGCGTGGTGGCGAAGCCTACGGGGGCCGCGTCCTGTTCCTGCTCCGCGGCCCCCAGCACCGACAGACCGATCACGGAGCCGAGCAGCCCGAACAGGGCGCAGCCCGTCACCAGCATCGCCGTTCTCGCCTGTGCGGCCCGGCCGCTCATGTCCAACCCCCCAGGAATCCATGCGTTTCGGAGAACCGTGCACCCGGAACGTGTGCAACGCGCCCTGTATGCGGTGTTTCTGAAAAATCACTACTTGCGTACTATTGGCAACGTGTGTATAAGTTTGGGCTGTTGCGTCAGTAGGTGAAGGAGATGCCGTGGCGGGGGATGTGCCGGATGTCAATCCCTGGTTGCCGCAGCCGCGCCCCTCCGGGGGCCTCAACGGGAAACCCCGGCGATCGGTTCAGGAGGTGTCGGCGGACCTCACCGGCCCGGCGGCACCGCAGGGTGCCGGAGTGCCGCGGCCCGACCAGGTGCTGCCCGTCGCCCGACCGCGGTCGGACGCCGGACACGCCTGGTGGTGGGTCGGGGTGCACGGCGGCGCGGGGGTCAGCACCCTGGAGCGGGCCGTGCCCGGTGGCCGGGACGCGGGCCGTGCCTGGCCGGTGTCCGGGGGCTCCCGGTCGGTCGTGCTCGTCGCCCGCTCCAGCGCGAACGGCGTCAGGGCCGCGCAGAACGCGGCGCAGCAGTGGGCCTCGGGCATGGTCACCGGCATCGATCTGCTCGGCCTGGTCGTCGTCGCCGACGCCCCCGGCCGACGCCCCAAGGTCCTGCGGAACCTGGTGCGGCTGGTCTCCGGCGCGGTGCCCCGGCTGTGGGAGATCCCGTGGGTGGAGCCCTGGCGGCTCGGCGAGTCGCCCACGGCCCACCTTCCCGGGGAGTGCGCCCCGCTGGCCCGCGACCTGACCCGACTCACCCGGCCCGTATAGGCCCGTTTCCGTTACCGGGAGGAACCCCGTTGTCCAGCTTGCTGGCGGCCGCTCTGGACGCCTCACCCCACATGACCGCTCTCGCCGACCTCGCCGACCTCGCCGCGGCGTCCGCCGGACCCTCGGGCGTGCCGGACGTCGGCGGGGGAGAGGCGCCGCCCGGCGCCGACGGGCTGCTGACGGTGCTGAAGTGGGTGGCCTGGAGCGTCACCGCCCTGTGTGTCGCGGGCATCTTCGGCGTCGCCGCCAGGATGGCGATCGACCACTCGCGGGGCGGCGGCCGCGAGCACGCCCGCGGCCTCGGGTTCGTCCTCGGGGCGTGCCTGCTCGTCGGCTCCGCGTCCGGGATCGTCGGGGCGCTCGTCTAGGGCGAGTTGCGGGAGCCCCGCCCCGCCCTCCGGCGGACGACGCCGCTTTCGCGGCCCGGCCCCGAGATCCACCGGACGTCCCACCGGACGTCTCGTCTCCTGACAACTCACGAGGATGGGGGAGGAACATGGCAGAACCCGGCAACCGCGCGGCGGCCGACGAGCCGCGCAGCCCGTGGCTGCGCAGCGGCTTCGTCCTCGCCGCCGCGTTCATCGGCTTCGTCGCCGTCATCGGGGCGGCCATAGCCGTCGGATCGGACACCTCGGGCAACGACGGCTCCACCACGGCGCGGGCACCGGGCACCCCCACGGCCGGTGCGCCGCGGTCCACGCCCGCCGCCGACGGCGCCGAGTGCCCCCGACTCGCCGACGAACGCGAGGACGTGCCCACCTCCGCGCCCGCGGGCGTGACCTGGACCCTGTACGAAGCCGTGGCCCTTCCCTCCTCGGAGGCGGCCGGCCCGGCCGCGGCCGACGGGGACGCGGCGCGTTGCTACGCGCACACCCCCGTCGGCGCCCTGCTGGCCACCAGCCAGATCAGCGTGCGCTATCTGGCCGCCGACGACTGGCTGAAGGTGACCCGCACCCAGACCGTCGGCGCGGGCCGCGACACCTACATCGCCGACCGGACCGAGGCGGAACGGACGGCGTCCCCGGACGAGGAGGGCGGTGCCGTGCACGGGCAGATCGCCGGCTTCAGATTCGTCACGTACAACGACACGACGGCGGTGATCCAGACCGTGTGGCGGTTCCCGGACGGCCGGATGCAGGCCGCCACCACCACCGTGTTGTGGCAGGACGGCGACTGGAAGCTGGAGTACCCGGCCGACCCGGCCGCCCCCACCCCGGTCGGCTCCCTCGCCGGATACGCCGAGTGGGGAGGCGTGTGATGGCCGGCTGCGACTTCGGCTGGGTGGCCCCGACGATCGGCGGCTACTGCGTGGGGGACGGGGCGGGCACAGCCCCGAAGGACCTCGGCGACAGCGCGTTCGACGACATCGCCGAGAGCGCCGCACAGGCGGCGAGCACCATCGTCAAGGCACTCGGCGGCGTCTGGATGAACCTGGGCACGCCCGACCTGAGCGACACCGGCGGCCCGGTGGCGTTCCTGCGCGGATCCACCCTCTGGTTCACCTCCTTCGCAGCCGTGCTCTGCCTGCTCGTCGCGGCCGGACACATCGCCTGGCAGCGCCGTGGCGAGCCCGCCCGGCAGGCACTCCAGGGGCTGCTCAACCTGGTGGTGGTCTCCTCGGCCGGGGTCGCCACGGTCAGTCTGCTGACCGTGGCGGGCGACCGGTTCAGCGTCTGGATCATCGACAGGTCCACCGGCTGCGAGCAGATCAGCGCCACCGGCGATCCGGTGGCGAGCTGCGTCGCCGAGTTCGACAGACGCACCTCGGCCATGCTGGCGCTGGGCGGCACGGATACGTCGTTCCTCGTCCTGGTCATGGCCGTGCTGGTGATCGCCGGGAGCGTGGCGCAGATCGCGCTGATGATCGCACGGATCGCCATGCTGGTGATCCTCACCGGCACACTGCCCCTCGCGGCGGCGGCCAGCGGCACCGCCGGCGGCCGGGTCTGGTTCCGCCGGTCCGTGGGCTGGCTGCTCGCCTTCGTGCTGTACAAACCGGCCGCGGCCGTCGTGTACGCGGCCGCGTTCTCGATGAACGGCCGGACTCGTGGAAACGAGATCGTCTCCATGGTCTCCGGCGTCGTACTGATCACGCTGGCCTGCCTGACGCTGCCCGCGCTGATGCGGTTCGCCGCCCCCGTCGTCCAGGCCGCGGCATCCGGGACGGGCCGCGCGACCAGGGCGTCCGCCGCGGCCGGCGCCCCGGTGGCGGCCACCGGGGCGCTGCCCGTACCGCACCTGCGGAGCCTGGCCGCCGGCCGGTCGGTGTCCGGCGCCGCGCTGAGCCCGGACGGGGCGGGAACCGCCGGCGTACGCACCGCCCGCGGTCCGGGCCCGGCGCGGGGCGCCGACGGGCCCCGCGGCGCACCGGACGCCGAGCGCGTCCCGGGCGGCCCCGCCCGGCCGGCGCACCCGGAGGACGCCGGTCAGCCGAACCCGCACGACCAGGAGGAGTCGGCGGCCCCCGTGCCGGTGCCGGCCCGTCACCCAGCCGACGACCATCAGGAGAAGCCCCGTGGCAGTCACTGAAGCACCCCGGCCCCGCACCTACGGAAACTTCCGCAAGCCCCGGACCTCCGGCCTGCGAGGCCTGTCCCTCGGGGCGACCCTGCTGCTGTTCGCCGGGCTGATCGCCGTGGTCCTGGCCACGCTGATCTCCCTGTGGGCGGCGCTGGGCCTGGCTTCGGCGCTGGCGGTGCTCACGGCCCCGCTCGCGGTACGGGACCGGCACGGCCGCACGCTGATGCAGCGCGGCGCCGTCCGCCTGGCCTGGTGGCGCACCGTCTCCTCCGGAGGTCACCTGTACCGCTCGGGCCCGACGGGCCGGGCCGGCCACGGCACCTGCACACTGCCCGGTCTGGCCGCCGAGTCCGCACTGACGGAGGCGCAGGACGGCTACGGACGCCCGTTCGCCGTGCTCACGATCCCGGCGACCGGACACCACGCCGTCGTCATCTCCTGCGACGCCGACGGAGCCGCCCTCGTCGACGAGCAGCAGGTCGACACCTGGGTGGCCCACTGGGGCCAGTGGCTCTCCACCCTGGGCGCCGAGCCGGGCCTCGTCGCCGTGAGCGTCACCGTGGAGACCGCCCCCGACTCCGGAGTCCGGCTGCAGCAGGAGATCGCCGCGAACTCCGTCGCCGGGGCCCCGGACCTGGCCAGATCGATGCTCCGGGACGTACTGGCCGCCTATCCCGCCGGTTCGGCGCAGATCGCCACACGGATCGCGCTGACGTACTCCGGCGCGGCCCGTCCCGGCTCACCCCGCCGCAGTGCCGAGGACATGGCGGTCCACATCGGCACCCGTCTGCCCGGCCTGACCGCCGGGCTGGCCATGACCGGCGCCGGCACGGCCGTACCGATGACCGCGACCGAGCTCGCCGAGGCGGTACGCGTCGCCTACGACCCGACGGTGGCGTCCCTGGTCGAGGAGGCACGGGCCACCGGCGGCACCGGCCTGACCTGGGACGAGGCCGGTCCCATGGCGGCCCAGGAGGCCTGGGACCACTACCGCCACGACGGCGCGTTCAGCATGACCTGGGCCATGACCGAGGCCCCGCAGGGCGAGGTCTTCTCCAACGTCCTGACCGGCCTGGTCCAGCCCAGCCGCGACATCGCCCGCAAGCGCGTCACCCTCCTCTTCCGCCCGCACACCCGCGCCGAGAGCGCCCGCGTCGTCCAACAGGACTACAAGAACGCCCTGTTCACCGCCCAGCAGTCACAGATCGGCCAGGCCCGCGACGACGCGGAGGTCACGGCCGCGCGCCGGACGACCGAGGAACAGGCCCAGGGGCACGGGGTCATCCGCTTCGGCCTGCTGGTCACGGCGACCGTCAACTCCGCCGAGGAGCTGACGACGGCGGCCGCGGCCGTGGACAACCTGGCGCCGGCCGCGCGGATCGCCGTACGGCCCGTCTACGGCTCCCAGGCGGCGGCGTTCGCGGCGGCGCTGCCGCTGGGGCTGGTACTGCCGCTGCACACGGCGCTGCCCCAGACCGTGCGGGACGCCATGTAGGGCGGCGGAGGCAGAACGCAGAACGCAGGGCGACGGACCCGACGGACCCGACGGACCGACGGACCGACGGACCCGATGGACGCAACGGACCCGATGGACGCAACGGATACCACGGACACCACGGATACCACGGACACCACGGATACAGAGGAGCACCGACTCGATGGCACGCACGACCAGGGAACCCCGTCGGCCGCGCCCGACGCCCAGGGGCTGGCCCGGCCCGGGCGGCGGCATGGTCGGCTACGTCGACCCCGCACCCGAATGGCGCGGCACCACCGTCCAGGTCTGCGGCCTGTGGCCGTTCGGCGCCGGAGCCGGAACCCCCATGGTCGGAGTGCCGCTGGGCCGCGACCTGGACTCCGGGGCCACGGTGTGCTGCGACCCCGTGTCATGGTTCATGCGCACCGGCCTGCTGGCCAACCCGTCCATGTTCGTGCTGGGCCGCCCCGGCCTCGGCAAGTCGACGATCGTACGGCGCATGGCACTCGGCCTCTCCGGCTACGGCGTCCACCCCCTGATCTTCGGCGACCTCAAGCCCGACTACGCGGACCTGATCCGGGCGATCGGCGGCCAGGTCATCAGCCTGGGCCGGGGCCGCGGCAACCTCAACGTCCTCGACCCCGGCGAGTCCGTCCAGGCCGCGGCGCGGCTCACCGGCGACGCCCGCCACCGCCTCCTCGCCGACATCCACGGCCGCCGCCTCCACATGGTCTCGGCCCTGGTGACCATCCTGCGCTCGGCGCCGCCGACGGACCGCGAGGAGACGATCCTCTCGGCGGCGCTGAACGTCCTGGACGACCGCCACGCCGTCGGCTCGGGGCGGGGCGCACCCGTGCTCGGCGACCTGCTCCAGGTCATCAAGGACGCCCCTGAGGCGGTGCGTTCGGTCGCCCTGGACCGGGGTGACATCACGCGCTACCGGGACATCACGGACAACCTGGAGGCGTCGCTCACCGCCCTGCTGGGCGACGGGCGCCTGGGCGGCACCTTCGCCCGCCCGACGACCGAGGCGATGAAGCTGGACCGCCCGGTCTGCTTCGACGTCAGCGGCATCGACGACAGCGAGGTCCTGCTCCAGGCGGCGGCCCTGCTGTCCTGCTGGTCCTACGGCTTCGGCGGCGTCTTCGCGGCACACGCGCTCGCGGACGCCGGTCTGGAGCCACAGCGCAACTACTTCCTCGTCATGGACGAGCTGTGGCGCGTCCTCCAGGCCGGCCGGGGCCTCGTCGACCGCGTCAACGCCCTCACCCGCCTCGACCGGCAGCGCGGCGTCGGCCTGGCCATGGTCACGCACAGCATCGACGACCTCCTCGCCCTGTCCGCCGAGGAGGACCGCACCAAGGCCAAGGGCTTCGTCGAACGCGCCGGCATGGTGGTCTGCGCGGGCCTGCCCCCGGCCGAGATGCCGCAGCTGGCCCAGGTCGTGGAGCTGACGGAGGCGGAGAAACGCCTGCTGGCCGACTGGTCCACCCCACCCGCATGGGATGCCGCGGGCGGCCGCCGCGCCGACCCGCCCGGACTCGGCAACTTCCTGATCAAGGTCGGCAGCCGCCCCGGAATCCCCCTGCACGTGGACCTGACGGCGGCGGAGCTGGAGGTCAACGACACCAACCGCAGGTGGCACAAGTAGACGTGCTCCAGGCCGAGTTGGCCGCGTCCGTGCAGTGAACCGACGGGCCGCTCATCCCGTTGAGGTGGCGAGGCCGCACCACTTCCTCTCCTCCGGGCGGCCTCCTCGCCGGGACCGGCACCGACGGATGTCTCCCGGCGGGTCCGCGGACAGCGGCGCGGAGCACAGCACCTCCCAGGTCCGGCCGCTGCCGAGCCTGACTCAGGCTCGACGATCGAGAAGGAAGCCATGAGCAAACTGAAGTCGGCCGTCGCCGCGGCGGTGGTGGTCGCCGCCACGGGAGCCGCGGTCAGCGTTCCCATGGGGGCCACGAAGACCGCGGCCAGCACCTCCGCCCCGGAGCGGCCCATGGGCCGGTACGTCGCGCTCGGGGACTCGTACGCGTCCGGCGTCGGCGCGGGCCCGTACACCCCTCTCAGCAACGACTGCCTGCGCAGTCCGAGCAACTATCCCAACCAGTACGCGTTCACGCACCCCGACTACGTTCTGAGGGACGTCACCTGCAGCGGTGCGACCATCGCCGACGTGCAGAAGAAGCAGCTGCCCGCCCTGAGCGAGGAGACCAACCTCGTCACGGTCACGGTCGGCGGCAACGACGCCCAGTTCGCCTCCGTGGCGGAGGCGTGCCTCACCAAGGACGACAGCTACTGCAAGACGGCGACGCAGTGGATGTCGTACTACGCCAAGAACCAGATGGTGGGGGAACTGACCGCCCTGTACACCGACATCAGGGCCCGCGCGCCGCGGGCCCTGGTCCTCGTGTTCGGCTATCCGCGGGTGCTCGCCGACACCGGTTCGTGCGGTCCGGTCGACCTCAGCGCCGCCAAGCGGACCGACATGAACGCGCTCGCCGACGCGCTGGCGGAGGGCACCCGGGCCGCGACCGTCGACGCGGGCGTCCACTTCGTCGACATGCGCGAGCAGTTCGAGGGGCACGAGGCGTGCGGCGACGACCCGTGGATCAACGGTGTGGACCCGTCCGACCCGACCGTGACCTTCCACCCCAACGTGGCGGGCTACCACCAGGGCTACGGAGCCAAGTTCAGCGCCACCTGGGGCTGAGGCCCGGCGGCGGCCCGGGGCGGAACCCTGCCGGGCTGCCACGCCCGGCCCCCGGGCGGCCTCCATGGCGAAGCGGCCGCTCGGACGCCCGGGGGATGCCGGACCCGGCGCGCCTCGGGCCCGGTCCCCTCGCCCGTACCCTTCCCCCGGGCGGCACCGGCCGCACCGCGAAGCCCGCCCGTCCGCCCCGGCGCGCCCACGATTCCCCGGGCGGCGGCCCCGGCCGCCGCCCGTCCGCGCGGTGGCGCCGCGCAACTCGGACGTCGAACCGTACGGAGCTCGTGCGGTGAACCGTACGGGGTTCGTGCGGTGAACCGTACGGGGTGCGTGCCCGTTCTCGCCCGCGCTGTCCCGCCGGCTCCCGACGCGCGGTTGTCCCCTGTTCCTCTGTTCCCCTGTTCCCACGTCCCGAGGAAGATGTATGCAGCATGCTCTGAAACGCGCCGTCACGACCGGTCTGTCGGCCGGTGCCCTGCTCGGCGCCGCCGGGGTCGGGCTGTTCGGCTTCGGCCGCGACTTGTCCGCGATCCCCGTCAGCGAGTCCGGAACCGGCAGGATGACCTGGTACGACAACGTGGGAACGGGCGCCTGCGGCACCGACGTCGACGCGTCCACCGAGGAACTCGTCGCGGTGTCCGCCCAGTTGTGGACGGCCGCCAACCCGAACGAAGACGACCTCTGCAAGGGCGTGCTCGTCGAGGTCACCTACCACGGCAGCACGATCACCGTGCCGGTCAGGGACAAGTGCCACCAGTGCTCGGCGGAGCACATCGACCTGAGCAAGCCCGCCTTCCGGAGACTCGCCGACCTGGACGTGGGCGTCGTCGACGGCATCACCTGGAGGTTCGTGGACACCGGCGACGGAGGGAACAGTGCCGGCGGCACCGGCAGCACTGGCGGCGCCGGCGCCTCCGGCGGCACCGGCGACCCCGGCGCCTCCGGCAGCACCGGCGGGGGAGACGGCGGCGGCGGGGGAGACGGCACGGGCGGGGGAGAGGGCGGCGGAGGAGGAGAGGGCGGTGCGGAGAGCGGTACCTGCCCGTCCGAGTGGAGCTCCACCTCGTCGTACGCCCCCGGTGACGTGGTCTCCTTCGCGGGCCGCCCGTACACCGCGACCTTCTACTCCACCGGCGCCGTACCGGACGACCCGGCTTCCTGGGCGGTGTGGCGCGAGGACGGCGTCTGCGGCTGACCCGGCCGACCGCGAAGGCGAAGGAACCGGCGCAGACTTCCGCCGCCCCTGCGTCCGGGGCGGCGGAAGTCTGTCCGCGTTCGCGTGTTCCCACGGCGGGTCGAGGCGGCCCCTTGCCACCGGCGCGGCCACAGCGTGCCGGCGGGCGCGTGCCTCGACGAACCCGCCCATGCCCGAGCCCTTGCCAGTCGCCCTACTTGCGGCGCTTCTTCTGCCCCGAGCTGCCCTGCTGCTGGTGCTGCTGGTGCCTGTTGCGGTGTGTACTGCCCGAGGCCGACGGGGCTGCTGCGGAGGAGGACTGCCCGGGGGCGGGACTGCTGGACTGGGCGTAGTACGCGGTGGGGTTCTGCGGCTGCGCGAAGTCCTGCTGCGCGGCGTAGTTGCTCTGGAACTGCTGTGTCGCGTCCCTCAGCTGGCCGAAGGTCTCCTGAAACCTGACGCGTTCCGCCACCCCGAACCTGGTGGCGATCCTGGTGCCGTTCGTGGGGTTGTTCCGGTGCTCCTGCTGCCAGTAGGAGAGCTCCGCCTGGGCGATCGTCTGGTGGGCCTGCGCCGCGTTCGGGTCGTCCGAGCGGACCAGGTAGTAGGGCACCATGTCCGGATTGGTGAACACCTGATCGACCGCGCGGGCGCCGTGCTCTCCGGCGGACACCCGGATGGTGTTGATGGCGGCCATGACGCCGTGGCCCACGGTCGACTCGTTCTCCATGCCGTACTGCCTGAGCGTGTCGGCGATGAACGTCTCGGATGTCGCACGAGCCTGAGAAGCCGACTCGGGTTCACTGTTCAGGCTCAGAATGTCCCTGATGGTATCCATCTCACCCTCTCTTCTCCGCCCTGGTGTCCAGGGTTGCCGGACAGCACTACGCGGATCGGGCCGTACCGGTTCACGCGTGCGGCCGCCCCGCCGGCTTTGAACCGTGCGGGGCCCGTGCACGTTTGTGTCAGCGCTGTCCCGCGCGGCCCTTGACGAGCCGCTGTCCCCGATCACCCACCACGATGCGGGCAAGCGTTCGAGGCAGTCTCCGACGCACACCCGTTCAGGAGCACCATGACGGTCGATGTCCCCGGCGCCGAGCAGGAACAAGGGACCGAGGTGTCCCCGGAGCCCTCCTCCGAAGAGCCCCGGGAACCCTCCCCGGCAGAGCCGCCGCCCGCTGAACCACCCCCCGCACCGAGGTTCATCCTCTACCTGCAGGGGCACGAGTACGGGCGGGCCCTGCGGCAGCTGACCCTGTGGACGCACCATGTGCTGCTGCCGGTCTACGGCAGAGAGGTCACCTCCACGGCCCCCTGGTGCTCCCGCTGGTGGGAGCATCCGGAAGCGGTCGCCCAGCTCCACGGCCTGTGGCTCGCCTGGGGGGAACTGACCGGTCCCGGTTCCGGAATGTGCGGCCCCGCCGACTGGCACCGGGACCATCTGGTTCCGGCGATGAACGCCCTGCGCGACCCGACGGGGCCCTTCGCCGGCTGCAAGCCCGGCAACCACCGTGCGAAGGAGACCCCTCCCGTCGACGCCAAGGACCCGTTCGCCCCGCACGGCGAAGGCCCCAGCCCCGTGAGAGCACGAGGGTGAAGATCAGGCTCCGCTGAACGGACCTCCCCGTCACCCGGGGGCAGGGTGACGGGGAGGTCCGGGGCGTTCGCCTGGCCGGGGCTGTCCGGCGGCCTCGCCGCGCCCACCCGGTCAGGTCTCGATGAAGCTCCACTCGTGGTCGTCGAGGTCGTTGCATCCGTACACCGTGGCGATGGCGTGCGCGGTCTCCCTGTCGGTCCGCGCCACGTCCAGGCAGATGTCCCCGCTCTTCTGGTTGCGGATCCAGTACGTGCCGTCCGGACGTTCGTCGAACCACCAGAGCTGGTTGTCGTTGCCGGTGCCGTCGCAGTGGTACTCGGTCACCGGTGTCCTCGCCTGGGCGGGGCCGTAGTTCGGCAGGTCGAAGCAGAGGTCGTCCTTGGCGTTGCGGATCAGGTACAGGTCGGCGCCGCGGGTGCCGCCGCCCTTCGAGCGCCGCTCCAGGGTCCAGCGCTGGTTGTCGCCGCCGGACGCCTTGCAGACGCCGTCCTGGACCCTGGCGTCCGGCTTGCCCCTGCCCGTGCCGGGAAGGTCGACGCAGAAGCCGTACTTCTTGTTCTTGATCAGGACCGGGCCGGTCGGGAAGCCGGCATCACCGGTCTTCCGCGACGTCTTGTCTGCAGGGGTTGGGGCTGGGGCCGACTCCGACTTCGGTGTCCCCTTCGGCTTCGGTTTCGGCTTCGGCTTCGGTTTCTGCGAGGCGGACGGCGAGGCCGGCTTCGAGGCGGACGGCGAGGCGGAGGGCGAGGCGGGGGGCGAGACCGGGGGAAGGTGCCAGACCGACGGTGAATGGCTCGGCAGGGGCTGGAGGTTCACCGGCGACCTGTCCGCCTCGGTCCCCGCACCCGCGGCCTGGTTCTGCCCGTCCCCTGAACCGCCGCTGCCCAGGGCCACCAGCGAGCCGATGACGAGTGCCGCCACGACGACTCCCGTCGCCCCGACGACCAGGGGCCTCTGGAGCAGTCCGGGTCCCTCGTACTCGTCGTCGGACTGGGACGGTGCCCTCGTGCGGCGCGCGTCCCGGCCGGTGTCCGGCCTCGGGGCGGGGGTCGTGACCCGCGGCCCCGCGGGCTGCGGCAGCACGGCGGCCTCGCCCTCGCCGTCCTGGTCGAGGTCGAAGGGCCCGGCTGCTGCGAACGGCCCGGCAGGCTCGTGCTGTTCCTGCCGCCGGCCGGGTCCGGCGGGCCCGGCCGGCTCGTGCGCGTGATGCTGTTCCAGAAGCCTGCTGGAGCCGTCCGGCGCGACCTCGACGATCGCCACGTACCCCGCGGACGGGTCGGAGACGGCCGCCGTCACGGGGGCGTCCCGGCTGCGCGCGTAGCCGTGCAGCGTGTCGAGGACGGCGACGTCGACCGGCTCACCCGCCACCACCGGCACGGCCACACCGTCGATCTCGACGGAGCCGTCACCGGAGATGACCACAGGCAGGGGAGAGCGCGACGGCTCCGCGGCCTTCTCCTCGGAGCCCGGCCGGCCCGGATCCGCCGGTTCCCCGGACCAGGGGCGTGTGTCCTCTGCCGCCGGCCGGTCCGCCTCTTCACCCCGGTTCATGTCCATCCCTCTCCCGCTCCTGCTCCTGTGGTGTCGACTGCTCGGTCTCGTCGGGCCGTCGGGTCGTCGGGCCCGCCGTGGCTCGAAGGGCACGGGACGGGTGTCACGACGGTCCCCGCGCACCGCAACGGACAGCGGAGGGAAACAGTTCAGAATCCTCCTGTTCGCGGCAGCTGTGACGGGTTGCCGAGGGGGCGGTGACGACCCGCGGACCGCTCCGGCCGCACCTGCGGCCGGCCGGCGCCGGCCGCAGGTGCGGCGCCGAAGGCGGTGGCTCCCCCGGGCCACCCGGTGAACCGTCCGCCGCGCCCGTCCGTCGTGGCCCCGCAGGCGATCCCGCGGTCCCTGATCGCCGGTTCCCGTTTCACCGATCACGTACAAGCCCGACCGAGAGGCGCGTTGGATGCCCATGCCCATGCCCATGCGTACGCCCATGTCCAGACGTCCGCTCCTGCTGGTTCTGACCCTGCTCGTGGTCGCCGGTGTGACGGCCGTGGCCGCAGCCGTCCTCGCCCCGTTCGACGGCCGCCCGGAACGAAGCGACCACATCACCGGGGTCGCGGCCACCGGTGAGCGAACCCTCACCTTCCGGAACGAGATGTCCGAACGCATCTGGATCGGTGCCACGGTCAACGCCGACGGTTCCGCCCCGCTCACCGGGCTGCCGGTGCTGGACCCGGGAGGGTCCGCCACCGTCACCGTCCCGGAGAAGCAGGGCGCAGGGCACTGGCGCGGCAAGTTCTTCGCCCGTCAGGGGTGCAGTGGTGAGGAAGGGAGTACCTTCCACTGTGCCGTCGGCGACTGCGGGCCGTACGCCGACCGGTGCTCCACCGGGGAACAGCCGGTCAGCCTCGCCGAGTTCAACTTCGATCCGGCCGACGCCCAGGCCCCCTGGTACAACGTCAGCTACGTCAACGCCGTCTCGTCGACCGTCACGATCGTCCCTGACGGCGTGACACCGCCCGTAAGCGGCGGCGAGTGCACCGCGGTGGGCTGCCCCGGCGACCTGCTGGCCGTCTGCCCGCCCGGGAACCTGACCACGGACCAGGCGACGGGCAGGCCGCTGGTGTGCGTCAACCCGGACCGGGACGCGAAGACCGCCTACAGCGAGGCGCTCACGCAGGAGTGCCCCAAGGCGTACGCATGGTCCAGGCACGACGCCGAGCCGGGCAACGAGGTGGTACGCCAGTGCGGCCGGTGCACCGGTATGACCGTCACCTTCCAGGGAGCGGCGGACCCCTCCGTCACGCCCACCCCCGGACCCGCCTCCACCGTCGAAGGCCCCGGACCCGACCCCGCCGCCCCCGTGCTGGACAGCGGCAAGGGCGTCAGCCTCAACCCCGTCGACGGCGCCGCCCAGGCGCTGGCCGACTCCGGTGCTTCCTGGTACTTCAACTGGACCTCCTCCACCGGCGAGGTCGCCAGGCCGGAAGGCGTCGAGTACGTCCCGATGATCTGGGGACCCGGTTCGGTCACCGACGACGAGCTGGGCCGCGCCGCCGCGGAGGGCACGCACCTCCTCGGCTTCAACGAGCCCGACTCACCCGCCCAGGCCGGCATCAGCCCCGAGCAGGCGCTGGATCTGTGGCCCCGGCTGGAGCGGACCGGCCTGCGCCTGGGCGCCCCGGCGGTCGCAGCCGACGGCGATGTCGAGGGCGGCTGGCTGGACCGGTTCATGCAGGGGGCCGCCGAGCGCGGTCTGCGCGTCGACTTCATCCCCGTGCACTGGTACGGCGCCGACTTCGGCCCCGACGCCACCGAGCACCTGCGCGGCTACCTCCAGGCCGTCCACGACCGCTACCGGAAGCCGGTGTGGCTGACCGAGTACGGCCTCGTCGACTTCTCCCAGGGCACCCCGCGCTACCCCGGCGAGCAGGAGCAGACCGCGTTCATCGAGGCGTCGACGACCATGCTGGAGAGCCTGGACTTCGTGGAGCGCTACGCGTGGTTCACCCTGTCCACCCGGACCAGTCCGACCGGCCTCTACGACGGCACGACCGCGAACGCCCGCGGCCGCGCCTACCGCGAGGCGGGCTGACGCCCCGTCACAGCGGCGTGAAGAGGCACACGGGGAGCGGAGGTGGAGAACCCGCGGCCGTCCGCGGGCCGGACGCGCCGTGACCGGTCGGGGTCACGGCGGGTTCCCGGCCGGGGTGTCCACGGCGGCAGGTTCTCGCGGTGACCGCGCAGGGGCGCGGCCGGACTCGTGGTCCGGTCGTGGCATCCGGCCGGATCCGGCCGGATGCCGGATCCGGCCGCCCGCCGGGCGTTCACTCGTCCAGGCGGCGGAGTCTCTCCCGGACACTCCCGGCGTCCGGATGGCCGAACTCCTCGAAGAGGGCGAGGGCCTGCCGCCAGCCGGCGCGTGCCGCCTCCGGCTCGCCGGCCGCCAGAAGGACGTCGCCGAGGCCGGCGAGGGTGCTGCCCTCTCCCGACCGGTTGCGCACGTCCCGATGTGCTGCGAGGGCCTGGTGGTAGCGGGCGATCGCCTCCTCGTGCCGGTGCAGCCGGTGGTTGACCGTGCCGAGCACGTCGAGCGCGATGCCTTCGACCCAGCGGCCTCCGATGGCGCGCACGACGGGCAGCGCCTGCTCCAGGCAGCCGATGGCGTCGTCGAACCGGCCGAGCTGCTGGTAGGCGTCGCCCAGGTTGACCAGGGCGACTCCCTCCCCCCAGGCGCTGCCGTTGGCCCGGAAGGCGGCCAGCGCTCGGCGGCTGTACCGGACGGCCTTGTCGAGCTGGCCGGTCTCCAGGTAGACCTTGCCCAGTCGGGCCACGGTCCTGGCCGTGCCGTACGTGTCCCCGAGTTCCTGGCAGAGGACCGCAGCCTGCTGGTAGTGGTCGAACGCCTCGCCGGACCGGCCCAGGCCGGTCAGAGCGCTGGCCACGTTCGAGAGGAGCCAGGCCTCACTCTCGCGGTCGAGGGCACTGCGTGCGGCGGTCAGGCCCGCCTGGCTGGTGTCGAGCCAGTCGTGCAGATGGCTGCGGAGGTGGAAGAACCCCTGCAGGGCGGCGGACAGCTGCCACGTGGTGTTCAGCCGCCCGGAGTCGGCCGCCTGGTGCACCGCGGCGACGAGGTTCTGGCGTTCGGTCTCGAACCAGTCCAGGGCCTGCTCGCGCGTCGTGAACTCCAGAGGCCGGCAGGAGGCGGGCATCGGTTCGAGAGCCTGCCGCACGACGTGGGGAATGAGAAGCGGGGTGGCGGCGTCCGCGGTGTGCAGACACCAGGCGAGGAGCCGGTCGACGGCCCGGTCCCGCTCCTGCGGTGTCTCCTCGGTGAGGACGCGTTCGGCGGCGTGGACGCGCAGCAGATCGTGCAGCGTGTAGCGGCCGGGCCGGTGCTCGGTAACCAGGTGGGCGCGGGTGAGTTCGACGAGCAGGCTGCGGGTCTCCCGCAGGGACAGCCCGGCGAGGGCGGCCGCGGCGGGCGTGGAGATGTCCGGGCCGAAGTGCAGGCCCAGCAGGTGGAACAGCCGGGCGGCCGGGGCGGACAGGCAGTGGTACGACCAGGAGAAGACGGCCCGCGCGTCGGTGCTGAGGTCGGTGCTCGCGAAGGCGTCGAGGCTGCCGTGGCTGTCACGCAGTTCTCCGGCGATGGCGCTGAGGGAGAAGCCGGGATTGGTGGCGGCCCGGGCGGCGACGACGGCCAGCGCCAGGGGCAGCCGGGCGCAGTGCGCGACGATCTCGTCCGCCGCCCGTGGTTCCGCCGTCACCCGTGCGGCACCGAGGCGGCGGACCAGGAAGTCGTGTGCCTCGGCGGGCGTCAGCGGGTTCAGCGTCAGAGGATGTGCCCCGTCGTTGACGACCAGGCCGGTGAGCTGGTTGCGGCTGGTGACGATGACCAGGCAGCCGGGGGAGCCGGGCAGCAGCGGGCGGACCTGGTCGGTGTCGCGGGCGTTGTCGAGAACGATCAGCACCCGCCGGCCGGCGAGCAGACTGCGGTACAGCGCCGCCTGGGCGTCGATGCCGGCGGGTATCCGCTGCGGGGGGACACCGAGCGCGTCGAGGAAGATGCGGACGGCCTTCCCGGGCGGCGTGATCGCGCCGGCCGGGTCGAAACCGCGCAGGTTGACGTAGAGCTGTCCGTCGGGGAAGCGGTCGGCGATCTCGTTGGCCCAGTGCACGGCAAACGTTGTCTTGCCGACGCCGGCCATGCCGCCGATCGCGCTGATCACCACGGTCGCCGGAGGGACGCCGTCGGGGGGCAGCAGGGCGCGGGTCCGGTCGAGTTCGTCGCGCCGGCCGGTGAACGTGGGCAGACCGGCGGGCAGTTGCGCAGGGCGGACCGCGTGCACGGTGGGCTGAGGACCCGCGACGGCCGGCGGCGCGTCCGCCCGCTCCCGCGGCGCGTCCGCCCGTTCCCGCGGCACGTCGGCCGCCAGCGACACGTCGGCCGCCAGAATGAGGTCGTGCAACTCCCTCAGCGGCGCGCCGGGCTCGACACCCAGCTCGGCCGCCAGGGTGGCGCGTGTCCTGCGGTAGAGCGCCAGCGCCTCGGCCTGACGCCCCGATCGGTACAGCGCCAGCATGAGCAGCCGGCACAGCCGCTCCCGCAGCGGATGCTCCCCCGTCAGCAAGGTGAGCTCGGCGATCACATCACGGTGGCGCCCCAGCCGGACGTCGAGCTCCAGGCGGGTCTCCAGCGCGGTCAGCCGCACCTCGGCCAACCGGGAACGCTCGGCCTCGGCCAGCGGCCCCGGCAGTCCGGCCAGCGGAGTTCCCTGCCATCCGCCGAGCGCCGCGTGCAGCAGGTCCGCGGCGGCGGCCTCCTCGCCCGCGGCGCGCAACGTCTCCGCCTCGGCGACCCGCCGCTCGAACAGGCCCAGGTCCATGGCGCCGTCGGCGACGCGGGCCAGGTATCCGCCCGCGACCGAGACGACCACGCGCGGGGACCCGGCCGCGTCACGACCGGGCTCCAGCGTCTTGCGCAACCGCGACACGTAGGTGCGCAGGACGGACAGGGCAGCCGTCGGTGGCTCCTCACCCCAGACGGCGTCGACGAGTTCTCCGGTCGTGACGGGGCGCCCGCGTCGGAGCAGCAGTGCCGTCAGCACCACCTGCTGCTGCGGCGAACCGAGGTCCAGCTCCTGCTCGCCGTGCCATGCGCGGACAGGCCCCAGCACATCGAATCGCAGGGAGTCTTCGTAGGGGGTGTTCACTCCTGGGACTCTACTGACCGACGGCCTCGACGCCGCCGCCCGCCCGGCACCGTCCATGAGGCCGAGACGACCTCATGGGCGGTGCGGAACGTCATGAACGGGGCCGGGACGGACGCGGCGGCGGCACCCGGGCATGCCGCAGGTGCACCCGTTGCGGATTCGTGTGTTCCGTCACGTCCCCCGGGTGAGCAAACCGCCGGAACCCCTGCTGACCACGACGTTCCGGTGCATGCCGAGGTGCGAGGCGACCGGGAGCGAGCCCGCTCCGGCTGACACCCGAGCGCGCCGGTGGCTATGGTCCGTGCCGTGGAGGCCACAGACCCATCGGTTGCGCACTCCCTGCGCTTCTCGCTGCTCGGACCGCTGCGGGCCTGGCTCGGTGACACGGAGCTGGCGCTGGGAGCACCCCAACAGCGAGCCGTTCTCGCTGTGTTGTTGACGTCCCGCGGACGGGTGGCCGGCCTCGACGACCTGGTCGACGGCCTGTGGGGTACCGAGCCTCCGCCCGGCGCGGTCTCGGTGCTGCGCACCTACGTCTCGCGCCTGCGCAAGCTGCTGGAGCCCGACCGGGCCCCGGGGGAGACACCCCGGATCGTGGTGTCCGTAGGGGACGGATACGTCCTGAGGAGCGACTCGGTCTCCATCGATCTCCACCAGTTCGAGGACCACGTGCGCCGGGCCGAACACCGGCGCGCCGCGGACGACCACCCCGCCGCCGCCCGGCTGCTGCGCACCGCGCTGGCCCTCTGGCAGGGCCCTCCGCTGGTCGGGATCCCCGGGCCGTACGCCGAGGCCGAGCGCACACGCCTGGAGGGGCTGCGACTGGGCGCCCGGGAGTCCTGGCTCCGCGCGGAGCTCGAACTCGGCCACCATACGGACGTGTTGCCGGAGCTGGTGGCACTGCGCGACGCCCACCCGTTGCGCGAGGACGTGTGCGAGCTGCTGCTGATCGCCCTGTACCGGTGCGGGCGGCGGGCCGAGGCGCTGGAGGTCTACGCGGGCACCCGCCGCACTCTCGTGGAGGAACTGGGCATCGAACCGGGCCCGTCCCTGCAGGCCGTGCACGCACGGCTGCTGGCCGGGGATCCGTCCCCCGCCCGGCCGGCGAGGCAGGGGCCGGCGGCGGGCGCCGGGGCCACGGACGCCCCGGCGTCCGGTATCGCCGCCGCGGACGTCCACGCTGCCGGCGGTGCCGGGGCCGGTCTCGGGGAACCAGGGGACCAGCAGCCGGTGCGCCCGGCGGGGACGGCGGTGTGTCTCTCCCAACTTCCCTCCGATCTGCCCACGTTCACCGGACGCTGCGCCGAACTGGAGCGTGTGGCGGAGTTCCTGCCCGACGAGGGCCAGCCGCACACCACAGTGATCACCCTCATCGACGGGATGGCCGGGGCCGGGAAGACCACCCTGGCCGTGCACTGGGCCCACCGGATCGCGCACCGCTTCCCCGACGGCACTCTCTACGTGAACCTGTGCGGATACGACCGGAGGGGCTCCGTGATGGACCCCACCGACGCGATCAGCGCGTTCCTGGTCGCGCTCGGCGTCGCCCAGCACGCCGTCCCGGACGGCCTCGACGCACAGGCCGCTCTCTATCGCAGCGTCCTCGCCGACCGCCGCGTCCTGATCGTGCTGGACAACGCCCGTGACGCCGAACAGATACGGCCGCTGCTGCCCGGCCCTTCGGGCTGCCTGGTCGTCATCACCAGCCGCAGACGGCTGAGCGGTCTGGTGGCCGGGCACGGCGCCCGTTCGCTCACGCTGAGCCTGCCCACGGCCGGGGAGGCCCGCGAGATGCTGGCCCGGCGGCTGGGCGCCGAGCGGATCGAGGCGGAGCCGGCTGCCGTTGACGACATCGTCAGCCTGTGCGCCCGGTTGCCGCTGAGCCTGGCCATCGTGGCGGCCCGCGCCGCCCACCACCCCGGCTTCCGGCTCGCGGACATCGCCGGGGAACTCCGGGAGAGTCACGGCAGCCTGGACGCGTTCACCGGCGGCGATGTCGGCACCGACGTCCGGGCCGTCTTCTCGTGGTCCTACGACGCGCTGCGGCCCGAGGCGGCGGAACTCTTCCGCCGGCTGTCCCTGCATCCCGGCCCCGACATCAGCACCGCCGCGGCGGCGGCCCTGGCCGGTGTCCCCCCACGCCGGGCCCGCGCCCTGCTCGCCGAGCTCACCGGGGCCAGCCTGCTCACCGAACGGGAGCCCGGCCGCTTCGCCTTCCACGACCTGCTGTGCGCCTACGCCGCCGAACTCGCCGGGACCGAGGACACCGAGGGCGAACGCCGTCAGGCACTGCTCAGACTGCATGACCACTATCTGCACACGGCCCACCACTGCGCCTCGGTCCTCGGCCCCTTCCGCCAGGCCCTCTCCCCGCAGCCGGCCGCACAGGGCAGCGCGCCCCTCCGGTTCGACGACCGGAAGGACGCCACCTCGTGGCTGCGCACCGAACGGTATGTCCTGCGGGCGATCGTCGAGCACGCCGCCGCCCACGGCTTCGACGACCACGCCTGGCGCACCGCCCACGCCCTGGACGTGTACTTCAACCGTCTCGGCTTCTGGCACGACCTCGTGGAGATCAACAGCGTCGCGCTGAGAGCCGCGCGGGCCGTCGGCGACCGTGTCGGCCAGGCGTACGCCCTGTGCGGGCTGGGCATGGCCCACGCGCAGCTCAACCACACCGATCAGGCACTGCAGTACCAGGCGCGCGCACTGGAGCTGTTCCAGGAGACCGGTGACGCGCACGGCCGGGCCCACACCCATCGCGCCCTCGCCCACCGCGCCAACAAGACGGGAGCGCACACGGTCGCGCTCGATCACTACGACCGGGCCCGCGAGCTGTACCGGGCCCTGGCGGACCTCAGCGGTGAGGCCGGCGTCCTCAACCAGGTCGCCTGGACGTACATCCTGATGGGCGAGTACGACCGGGCCCTGGAGCACTGCGAGCAGGGCATAGCCCTCTGCCGGGAGATCGGCGAGGACTACGGCGAGGCGTCGACGCAGGACACCACGGGCTGCGCCCATCACCACCTCGGCCGGTACGAGGCGGCCATCGCGTGTTTCGAGGTGTCGTTGCGGCTGTTCCGGGAGATCGGGGACCGCTATCTGGAGGCCGACGTCCTGCGGCACCTCGGAGTTTCGCACCGGGCCGCAGGCGACCGCGACGCGGCCCGCGCCGCCTGGCGCGGGGCGCTCGTGCTGCTGGAGGAGGCCGCCCATCCGGAGGCCGGCGACGTGCGCGCGAGCCTGCGGGACCTGGATGCCGAGGACGCCGACGGCCCGGACGGGCGACGGCGGGCCACCGAGCCGGTGTGACCACCGAGCCGGTGTGACCACCGAGCCGGTGTGACCACTGCAGCCCCGCAGCGTCATCCGCCGTGAGCACGGCGTCTCCCGCCGCCCATGAGCGCGGCGCGCTGCCGGTGCGGTCGGCCGGGCGGTGCGGGCAGTCCTCCGTCGCACGTCGCGTACGCGGCTGTCCCGTGGACGCGGCCGGAGCGGCCGGCCCGCGCCGCCGGTGAAACGGGCCCGCCGACACGGCGCATGCGGGCGACGCGGGGAGCGCCGGGCGTTGAACCGTTCGTCCCGGCGGCCCGTTGTCCACCGCGTCAGCACTTCCGACCCTGAAAGAGGGGCATCATGGCCGATGCCGGCCCGCGTCGCCAGGACGGCAGGAACCGGCTGACCGCGCCGGGGAAACTGGCGCGGGAGCTGCTCGGGACGGAACGCGGCACCCGGCGGAGAATGCTGGACCTGATGCGTCGCTTCAGGGCGTGGTTGCGGTCGCTGCGGCGTGGCCAGGACACCTCGTCCGCCGCAGGGTTGGAGACCGCCGGCCCCGGTCCGGCCGGAAACGGGTGGGTGCCCGGCTGGCCGACGACGCCTCAGCAGCAGATGCCGCCCGTCTCCGCGGGGCCGGCGAACAGGGACTCCGCACGTGAGAGGAAGAGGGGAGAAAGGCTCAGCAGGCTCGAATTTCGGATCGGCGCCCTGTCGGAAGACGACCGCAAGGCCTTCGAGGACGCGGTTCTCCGCGAGATCAGGAAGAGCAGCGGTCTGCGGTGGGCGTACGACAAGGGCTTGCTGCCGATAGCCGGAGACTACGCCGGCAACGCGTACGAGCGGGAACTGCAGAGGTCCGCCGCGCAACAGGCCGGCTCGGCGGCGAGGCCCTCCTCCGAGGCATCGTCGCGCTTCGCCCGCGGGCCGCAGGGGGAGCAGGGCTCCCTGGGGAGAGGCGCGTCGGGGCCGGCCGCTGGGATGAGAGCCGACATGAGCGGAGGGCCGGCGGAGTACCACCGCGGTACGGCCCGAGCCGCCCTGACGTCCGACACGCGACAAGCAGTGCCGGAGATGCGGCAGACGGGCTCGGCGGTTCGGGACGAGTTCCTCAGGTCGCTCCTGGAGAGCGGGGCAGCACGCGTCTCGGTGACGGGCCGGCCGGCGCCGGCCGCCGAGGCGTCGCACACGGTCGGGCCGGAGGGGCCCGGGCCGCGCGAGACCGGACACGACCACGGAGCGGCAGCCGCCTGGCTGCATCCGTCAGGCCAGGTGAGCCCGTTGTCCACGCCGGCCGGCTCCAGGCGGGACTCGGCCGTTTCCCCACCTGTCTCCCCGATCGGCTCCGAAGGGCGTGCCCTCCTTGCCCGGACCTCGCCTTCTCCCGGCTCCCCGGGCCCGAGCGATGCACGCCCCGGCTCCGCGGTCGCGCGGAGCCCGGTTCAGCCCACCCCGACGCGAGCGCCGCGCAAGGCCGGACGACGATGACGCGCCCTGCGGCGGGCCGGCCACGGAGTTTCGGAACGGACCTCGCTGTCAACCGGCGGTGATGGGACCAGGCTCAGCCGACCAGGCGGCGGCGCCAGTCCAGGGGGGTGACGGTGATGGCCCGGCCGGGGTCATGGTCCCATTCGAACTGCAGGCCGGCTGCTTCGAGGGCGGTCACGACCTCGTGGCCGATGGCCGCGGTGGTCCGGGCCGAGCCGTCGAAGCCGCCGTAGAGGAGCGTCAGTCCGTGGCCGGCTGCGGCGGCATCCGTGCACTGGGTGTGGAAGTAGACGTAGCCGCGGGCGTCGGGCTCGCCCTCATCGCCGATCTCGGACTGGCCGCAGCTGCGGCAGCAGGTGAAGTTCTCGCGGGCCGTGATGCCGGCCTCCCGCAGGGCGGTGAAGGCGCGGGTGAGCCGCTCAGGGTCGGTCTCGCCCTGCCACCTGGCCTGCTCCGCGACCCGCTCCAGCCACATCCGGTCGGCCAGCGCCTCCGCCTGCTCGCGCGAGACGGGCCGGCGGTCCTGGGTGACCAGATACTCCTCAGCGATCTCGGCCAGTCCGGCGCGGGAGGCGTACCCGCCGACCAGTACCTCGCGGACGCGGTTCTCCAACTCCGCGCGCTCGTCCTCGTCGAGGTCGAGCGGCGGCACCTCGCGGGTGGGACCCATGTCCAGCGGCGACCAGGCCAGGCCGGCGTCCCAGCCGGGTGCCTGGCGGGCCCAGCCGCTGATCGCCGCAGTCACGGCTTCCGGACCGTCGGCCCGCGTATGGACGTGCCGGTCGGCGGCACCGTCGCGGTGCTCCAGCGTGTAGTCGCCGCCGGCCTGGTGCCAGACCTGGGCGAAGACGTCGGGCAGGTCGGGTATCCGCTGCAACACCAGGAACCGGTCACCGTCAGCGCCGATCCGCCGGACCAGACCGGCCAGTTCCTCGGCGGACACACGGACGTGCCGCTCCCGGTTCTCCGTCTTCACCACGATCTCGAGCATGCGCAGACTCTGGCACACCCCACTGACAGCGGACTTCCCGCACTGACGGCGGACTTCCCGCGGTCCGCGACGCCACCGCACCGTGACGGCAGGAGCGGTCCGGTCCGGCCGGCCGGGTCCGACCGGCTAGCGGGGGTGTGCGCGGCGGGGTGCGGGCACGGGCCCCTGCGTCGCGACGTACCAGAGAAGGGCTGCGCACACGAAGGCCGCGGCCGCGTCGACCAGTGAGAGCACGAGGGAGTCGCTGCGTGCGCCGGCGGCGAGCGCGACGGCCGCGGACAGCGTCAGAGCGACGGGCGGCAGCGCGCGGGGGCTGCGCACGATGCCCGGTGCGGCGGCGGTGGGCAGCAGCCGGACCGCGAGGATGTAGCAGACGCAGGCCAGCAGCGTCGACCCCAGCACGTCACTGGGCCGGTGATGACCGAGGGCCTGGACGGCGGCGGCGATGCAGGCGAGCCACAGCACGCCGATCGCGGTGACGTAGGGGCGGATGCGGGGGGACGCGACGAGGACGACGGCGAGGGTCAGTGCGGCGGGGATGGCCGCGTGCCCGCTGGGGAAGCTCCCCTCGATGAGTGACTCTCTCGCGTTCACCAGGTCCGGGCGGGGAAGGACCGTCTTGAGCACCCCCTTGCCCCCGATGGTGACCACCACGGTCCCGACCGCCGCACACCCCTGCCACCAGCACCTGCGCACCACGGTCACGACCGCGATGACGCCCAGGCCCGCGATCAGGGTGCTGACGTGGCTCCATTCCAGCGGTGGCAGAGGCGTCGAGCCGTAGGCCGACCCCGACAGGGGATAGATCCATGCCCTCCTCCGGTCGCTCTCACCGAGATCGAACAGGGCGTTCTCCGCCCGTTGCCCGAACGGGGTGCAGACGGCCAGCAGGTAGACCGCCAGAAGCCCCGGGAAACACAGCAGAGCCGGGGTCCACGGCCGGGTCGTCCCCGAGGGGCCGGGGCCGGCCGGGGCCTGTGGGGCCGGGCCGGGGCCGTCCGGCCGGTGCGTGGGCAGGGTCGAGGGATCTCGCTGAGTCATCGCTTGCTTTCTTCCGTGGGGAGTCCGGTCACGCGTCTGTCGCCGCGTGCGGTGGGCCGACGGGCCCGGCCGTTCGGCGGGGATCCGCTCCTACTCCAGGAGTGCCCGGCTCTGCCGGCGCTGCGCGGTGATCGCCAGGGCCGGGAGGGGCGCGATCAGAAGGAGGAGGACCACCAGGTCCGGCAGGGACTGCATGAACCCGTTCGGCCGGGTGACGATCGCCTGTGTGTGGATGAACGCGAACGCCGCGACGGGGATCAGCCACCGGTGGTCCCCGGTGGCGGCCGTCGCCACCCATGCGGCGAACAGTGCGGCGACTTCGAGGGCGAACAGGCCGCGCTGGAAGACCGGACTGACGGAGATGACGTGCAGGCCCCCGGCCACGGACATGGCGAGCACGAGGGGTGCCAGCCAGCGGTACGAGCGGCGCCGCAGCCGGCTGGGACGGCAGACCGCCAGCACGGCGCAGGCGGTGCACAGGACCCCCGACAGCACCAGGTCGTGGGCCGTTATCGGGGCGCCCAGCCCGTAGTAGCCCAGACCCGCCTTGCCCTCGTCGCCGAAGAGCGTGGTGCTGCCGAACGTGGCACCGGCGTAGATCATCGCTGCCGCGGGCGGCAGCGCGATCCAGGGCCTGCCGCGCAGCAGGGCGATCAGGCAGACCAGCGGAAGCAGCCCGTAGGGCAGGAGCCGTGTCCGTGTGCCGGGACCCTGCGCCCAGGGGTACCAGCCGGAGAAGCGGAAGGCGATGGCATGCCGGCCGGGATCGATGTGCAGAGCCCAGTGCCACACGTCCTGCAGGTACGGGACCAGCGCCAGTGCGGCGAGGACGAGCGCGGTCAGATGGATGCCGTCGAGCCACCACGGCCGGGCCGTGTCGTCGACGACGGCACGGGCACGGGCCTGCACCCCGGCGCGCGCCAGGGCGGCGACCTCTCGCGGCGGGGGCCAGGAGCGGCCGGGATACGCCTCGGCCAGGCAGGCCAGCACCTCTTCTCCCTGCCGGGAACGGTAGGACCTCGGGTAGGCCGCAAGGAGCAGACGGTTCATGCCGGGGCCACTCCGACATCCCGCGAGCGTCCGATGACGAGGGCCGCCGCCTGCTGCATCCGCAGGGCCTCCCGGCCGAGTGCCTCGGCGCCGTCCTCGGTGAGCCGGTAGTAGCGCCGCGCCCGCCCGTCCACGATCTCCTCGTGGTCGGCGGTCACCAGCCCGGCCCGCTCCATCCGCTCCAGCGCGCCGTAGAGGGTGCCGACAGCGATCCGGAGCCGCCCGTCGGTGGCCTGCTCGGCTGCCTTGATGATGCCGTAGCCGTGCAACGGGCCGTCCAGGAGCGCGGCAAGGATGAAGTACTGCGGTTCCGTCAAGGACGGATTCTGTCGTGTCACGCAACGAGCATATATCGAGCCACGAAATATATCTGCCGACTGGGCCAGGATCATGACGAGTCCGCGGTCAGGTGGCGGGGAGGACGCCGGTGGCGGCCCTCGGGCACCGGCACGAGGGCGATGCTGATGCGGGGAACGCTCCGTGCGACCAGCGACACCGACAGGGCGCGGAACGCCGCCATCACCAGGACCACCACCGCGACGAGCAGCGTCACCGCGGCCCCGCCCAGCGCGATCGCCGCACGGGGGCCCAGCGTCTGCGCCAGCCAGCTCGTGATCAGCGTGCCGAGGAACCAGCCCGCGCGGTAGACGAGTTGGAAGACCGCCAGCACCCGGCCACGGAACTCCGGCAGTGTCTGGAGCTGCGCCAGGCTGAGCAGGCCCGCCCGCAGGACGAGGGAGACCGCTCCCACCGGCAGCAGCACCACGGCGAGGGCCGGCAGTGACGGCATGGCGGCCGTGGCGAGTTCCAGGATCCCGAGCAGCAGGCTGCACACCAGGACCGTGCCCAGCGCGGCCCTGGTGCGCCAGGCCGGCCAGGCACCGACGAGGGAACCGACCGAAAGGACGGCGAGCAGGATGCCGTACGCCCCGGCCTGCGCCGTGAGTTCGCCGGAACACAGCACGAGCAGCAGCGAGGGGAGACTCGTGCCGAAGAGGCCGACGACGCCGATGACGAGGAGCAGGAGCGTGAGGCCGGGACTGTGCCACACGTACTCCCAGGCGGCCCGCACCCGCAGGTGTCTGCCCGGCCGTCGGGGACGGACGCGCGGGTGCGACGGGCGGACGAGGAGGAGCACCGTGAGCATCGTCAGGTAGGAGAGCGTGTTCAGCAGGACCACCCCGCCCAGGCCCACCGCCCTCATGAGGGGTCCCGCCGCTGCGGAGCCGACGACCAACGACAGGTTCAGGACGACGTTGTTGAGCGTCACCGCCTTGCTGAGCAGCGCGTCCCCCGCGACTTCCGAGACGAAGACCTGCTCCGCCGGCAGACCGACCGCGTTGATGCCGCCGACGCACAGCGCGCTGACGACGAGGTGCCACACCGCCAGCGAGCCACTGTGCGCCAACAGGCCGAGCGGCAGGGTGAGCAGGGCGAGCAGGGAGTGCGTGCACATCAGGACCCGGCGCGGCGGAAAGCGGTCGGCGGCCAGGCCGCCCACCTGGCTGAGCAGCAGCATCGTGAAGATCGGTGCCGCGGTGACGACGCCGAGCACGAGCGCGTCGTGGCTGAGCTGGTACGTGAACCAGCCCACCGCCACAAGCTGTGTGTTCGTGCCGACCTGGGAGACGGTCAACCCGGCGTAGTAGAGCCGTGGGCCGCGGGACGCCAGCAGACCCGGCGTGCGTTCCCCGCCCGCCGCGTCCGCCGTCCTGCCCGCCGTCCCGCCCGCCGTCCTGCCCGCCGCGTCTGCCGTCCCGCCCGCCGTCCCGCCCGCCGCGTCCGCCGTCCTGCCCGCCGTGTCCGCCGTCCTGCCCGCCGCGTCCGCCGTCCCGCCCGTTGCTCCGTCCGTCATCCGCCGACCTGTGCGTACAGCTCGGACACGCTCTCCACGAAGGCGTCGGCCGACAGCCGAGCCTCCGCCAGCGCCCGCACGCCGTGCCGGTCACTGTCCAGCGCCTCGCGGATGTCCGTCATGACGAGGGACGGGTCTCGCTCGCCGGCGATGCCGGTGAGGTTGTACCGCATGAGGGAGGCGATGTTGTCCGCCGTGATGAGACCGGCGTAGCGGTGGCCCGCGCAGAGGGTGGGTATCCCCGTCGCCATGGCCTCCATCGCACCGCGGCCGAGGGAGATGACCACGTCCATCTCCCCGAGCAGGTTGGGTATCGACGCGCACGGCACGTGGTTCATGAGGATGATCTCGCTGCCGAAGCGGTCGCTGGTCTCCCAGAACCCCGGACCGTCGCCCGCCACGTACAGGAGGACCTCCTCACGGTCGATGTTCTCGATGATCCGGCCGAGGAGGGCCTCGCGCCCCGAGTCCAGCCGGCAGTAGAGCAGGACCCGCGGCCGCCTCCCCGGGCTCTTGGCGAGGACGGCGGGGAAGCGTTCCAGGTCGACGCCCTGGTGAGCGAGGACCACCTGGTCGCGGGGGAGGTACCTGCCCTGCAACGACAGCGCGTTCTCCGTCATGCACAGGAAGCGCGCGCAGCGCGAGACGAGGTAGTCGGACGAGCGGCGTCCCGCGTGGTGGACGATCCTGAACGCCGGTATGTGCTCGTCGAACTGCATCAGCATCTCGTCGGGCACGTCGTCGACCAGGATCAGATCGGTCTTGCCCGCCGGGTCGACCTCCTGCGTCAAGGTGACGGAGTCCATGCCGCGTAGGGTCGAGGTCAGTGCGAACCGGGAGGGAGCGTCGACGACGAGCCGCACGGTGTGGCCCGCTCTGCTCATCGTCCCCACCAGGTCGAGGACGAAGCTCTGCTGGCCGTAGGTGCTGTAGCGGCCGCGCTGGCTGTACTTCCCGTCGTAGACGGCGTTGCTGCCGGTGGCGAGCAGGTAGGTGATGTGCACGCTTCCTCATCGGGTTGCTGAGTGTGTGGGGGGAGTGGGCGGGCGCCTGGTGCCGGGCGCGCCGGGGTGCGGACTCCCGTACCGGGGGCGCCGCCCGTTCACGGGCGGCGGCGGACGTCCTGCCGGCGGCTCGGGTTCCGGCCATGAGGCAGAGGTGCGCCGTGCGGGGCGGAGAGCACCGTCAGACGCCCTTCGGGTACTGCTCGAAGCCGAACCGCCGGTCGAACTCGTCCTGACGGTCCTCGTCGAAGAAGCGCACCATCCTGACCATCGGTCCCCAGCGCTCGTCCAGGCTCATGCCCTCGATGCTGAACCCGTGCTTGAGCTGGAAGATCATCGCAGTGCGGTTGCTCGGGTGGTGCTCGGACGTCACACGCTCGTAGCCGAGCGCCCGCAGGTACTCCAGCAGCCTGCTGTAGCAGAGGGCCGCAACGCGCTGCGAGCGGTACTCGGGCAGCATTCCGCTCGTGCCCAGGTAGAAGGTGTCGGGGTCGGCCATCCGGCCCTTCAGCCATCCCATCAACGTCCCGTCCGCGTCCTCGATGAGGATCCGTTCCTGGTGGAGCCTCCGGTACTCCCCGACCAGTTCCTCCGACCTGGGGCGGTACGGGTAGGCGTCCCTGTCGGGGAAGACGGTCGCGTAGATCCGTCCGACCGCCTCCCGGAACGTCGCTTCGTCGACGCACCGGCCGACCCCGCTGCGCGCGCCGGGGAGCCGCACGGGAAAGAAGCGGCGGCGCACGGCGTCGATGGTTTCGAGGTGTTCAAGGCTTTCAAGGCTTTCAAGGCTTCCAAGGGTTTCGAGGCTTCCAAGGGTTTCGAGGCTTCCAAGGGTTTCGAGGGTTTCGGGGTTTCCGAGGGTTTCGGGAGAAGGCATGGAGGTCACCTGGGTCGTTTCTGCGGTCATGGAAGGGCGGCACCGTCGCCCCGCCGGCCGGCGCGGGACCGCACGGCACGCGCCTGCTCGGCGGCACGGGACCGCCCGCCGGAACGTCCCCGGTCCCGGGGGAGAACGCACCGGATCGCGGCGCCGGAGTGCCGGGCCGCCCGAGTGGGAGGCCGGCAGGGACCTGCCGGACGCAGCTGCGGAACCGGGATCGCCGATTCCCGTTCCGCAACAACGGAATGGGTGATCAGACGGTTCACTTCGGGATCCGCGCGGCCGGGGTACGGGGTACGGGTCTCCCCGCACGGGCATCACCCGCTCCGGGGGAGGTCCGAGCCGGGGACCGCGGTCCGGGCCGGTTCCGTCGTCCGTCCTGATCCGTCCTGATCCGTCCTGACGTGCTCTCGTCCGTTCTGGTGGTCCCGGTCCTGTGAGGGCACCGGCTCGCCACGGGCACCGGCGCGCACGGGCGGCGGCCTGCCCGGTGATCGGCGGTCGGCCGGGCAGGCCGTGGGCCGGCAGCGGACGACCGTCACCTCGCCGGCCCACGGCAGCGCCCGGGCCTCGCCGTCGCAGCCCCGCTCCGCGCCGCCGCTTCCCGGGAAGGCGCCCCGCGCCGACGGCCGGCCGATCACCCCTCCCGGGTGAGGCCGTCCCCGACGAACCAGGGTGTTCTGAAGGGGCCGTCACACCGCCCGGAAAGGAGACCCGGCCATGTCGGACGGAAAGACAGGGGCAGAAGGCGTCACCGCCCTCGCCGAGGCGGACGCACCCGTGTTCGAGACGCTCATCCAGATGAACCTCGACACGTTCGAGCGTTCAGGGCTGGACCAGGAGACGTATCTGCTGGCCCGCATCGCTGCCCTGGTGGCGATGGACGCCTCCGCTCCCTCGTACCTCCTCAACATCGGCACCGCAGCGGAACTCGGCGTGCCCCTGGAGAAGATCCAGGGGACGCTCGTGGCGATCGCCCCCGTGGTGGGCAGCGCCCGGGTGGTCTCCGCGGCCCGCAGCATCGGCGAGGCCTTCGGGCTCGAACTCAGTACCGAGGACGAGTAGCACCAGCGGTCCGGGGGGAAGCTCCGCCACCGTCTCGCGCGGTGCGCGGGGCGCCCTCCCGCTCAGGACTGCCGTCCGCCCGGTGCCTCGCCCCCGCTCGGCTCCGGGACGGGCGGGGTGAGTCTGGCCGACATGACGTGCGAGACGACGACCGCGACGATCACCAGCGGCATGACGGTGAGTCCCTGCGCCCCGAGCAGCAAGGTGGCCAGCAGGACCGAGGTGAGCGGAAGCCTGAGCATGGCCGCGCACATCGCACCGATGCCCATGGCGAATCCCGCGACCAGCGTCAGTCCGGGCAGATGGGACAGCAGGATGCCGCCCGCACCTCCCACGAACATCGCGGGAAAGATCGGACCCCCTCTGAAGCAGCTGAGCGACGCGCAGTAGGCAAGACCCTTGCACAGCACCAGCAGCGACAACGCTCCCACCGAGTACGCGGCGCTGTGTCTGAGGAGCGGATCAAGCGCGGTCTCGCCCGAGTACAGCACGTCGGTGGCCGGCTTGCCGGTGCCTTCCGCGTATGCGATCGCCAGCCCCGCGACGAGGAGGCCCAGCAGCACCGTGACCGTCACCCGCCGGCCGGCGACGTGTCCTCTCAGCCGGACGGCGAGCCACCGGATCGCGACGCCCGCGCAGGCGGACGACAGCCCGACCACCAGTGCCCAGCCGAACTCGGCGGCGGTGGGGCTCGTCGCCTCCGGCACGTCGAGCAGCGCCAGCGAGTAGGTCCCCAGCCCGGTCCAGGATCCCAGACCGATGAAGATCAGCGCCCCGATGCCCGAGGCGAGCAGGCCGGGCACCAGGATGAGGCCCAGCATCGCCCCTCCGAGACCCGAGGCCTCCATCAACAGGAACGCGGCGAGCAGGGGCGATCCCAGCAGGGCGCTGATGGCCGCGGCACTGCCCGCCGCGCCCATCACCGCCAGCGCCTGGTCCGGTGCGCCCCGTCTGACGAGGCGTACGGCGGCCGCGCCCAGCCCGCTGCCCAGGGCGATCAGTGGCGCCTCCGGCCCGAGGACCGCCCCGAAGACGAGGGTCGCCAGAGCGGCGAACACCACGCCGGGAAGTTCGAGGAGCGGGGGAGGTCCCGCCACCGAGAGCCCGCCGGTCGGCTCATGGCCTCCGCGTCCCGGCAGGTACCGGATGCTCAGGCCCGCCAGCAGTCCCCCGACGGCGAGCAGCGGCAGCGGCCACCACGCAGGCGTCCCGTCCAGCCCGAGCGCCTCGGGCAGATCCGTGTAGACCAGCGGTTTGAGTTCGCCGACCAGGGCGAGGAATCCGAACGCCGCCACGGACACCGGCACGCCGATCAGTGCGGCCATCACCAGAAGGGCCGCGTACTGGCGGCTCCGCAGGATCGCGAGGGGATCGGGGGGTGACGCGTTCGCGGGTCCCTTCTCGGCGACTGACATTCACCTGCTGCCTCTCTGCGAAGAAGGAATCAAGCGCTCAGCGCTTTCCGCCGCCGATCGCGGCGGCCCGAGAAGGGCGGCACGGCCGTCGAGAAGGCTTCCCTGTCGTGACGAGCCGGTCTTCGCGCGAGACGGTGTGCTCGGGCTGATGGCGGGGGCGCATGCCTCCACCATCCACCGGGGGGATGGCGGACGCACTCCGACCAACCTTGCACGGCGTCAGCAACACCCGGATGGAGCCTCGGAGAGCCTGCCCGGCAGGTGTGGCGTGGCACCGTGGCGGCGTCGCGCGACGACGCGAACACCACCACCCGGGCCCGCAAGGCACGGCCGGGGTCCTGCACCGGCCCCCGGCCGGTGCAGGGCGAAGCCTGCGCCCCGAACCGGCCCGGACGGTGAGGCAACCGGTCGTCGAGGCCGGCCGGCGGACGGCCCGCCCTGATCCGCCGGACAGCACACCTGACGCCGTGGCAGGCAACCTCCCGGCGCACGCCTGCCGCGCTCCGTCTCCGAGGCGACCGGCGTCCGCCCCGGCGCAGCCGGCCGACTACCAGGCGCTGTGCCGGACCGAGGCGGAGACGGCCGAGTCCCGCCCGAGGTCCGTGACGAACCCGGCCCACGACGCCCGGGTGAACGCGAGCTGCGGACCGCCCCGTTCCTTGGAGTCCCGTACCCGGACGGCCGCCCCGTCGGCGGCGACCTCGACGCAGGCGCCCCCTTCGCCGCTGCTGTAGCTGCTCTTGAACCAGTCCAGCCTTGCGGGCTGTTCGGCGTTCATCGGTCTCCCAGCATCTTCTCGATCAGGGTCAGTGACTCTTCCGGCGTGAGCGCCTGCGCCCTGATGCTGCCGTAGCGTGCGGCAAGGATACGGACCTCGTCCGGGTCGGTGATCAGCCGGCTGATGTGCTGGACCTTCAGATAGGCCACCTGTGGCTTGCTTTTCGGCGTGAGCAGGATGAACGGCCCGCCCAGACTAGGGTGTTCCTTGCGTGCCATCGGCAGCACCTGGAGTTCGACACTGCGCAGCCTGCCGAACCTGAGCAGCGCTTCCAGTTGCTCGTAATGAACGTCCCACCCGCCGAGGGGGCGGCGCAACACCGATTCCTCGATGGTGAACGTCGTGAACGGCGGCGGCCAGCACTTGAAGATCTCCTGGCGGCCCAACCGTGCCGCCACGCGCTGCTCGACGGTCTCGACGTCCAGCAGGGGTCGCCGTGTCCGGAACACCACCTGCGCGTGGGCCTTGGTCTGCAGGAGCCCGGGGACGGCGAGGGCGCTGTAGTCGTGGAGCTCGACCGCCTCCGCCTCCAGCCGCGCGTAGTCCCGGAACCACTCCGGGTGCCGTACCCTCCTCCTCGCCAGCGCCCGTTCCACGTCCTCCGCCGCGGCTGCCAGCAGCCCGCCGCATCCCAGCAACTCGTCCACTGCGAGCAGTAGTTCAGGCTGCGGGGTGCGCCGCCCCCGTTCCACGGAGGAGATCGTCTCCTCGCTGTACCCGAGCCGGTCGCCCAGCTCCCTCTGACTCATCCCGGCCCGCAACCGCGCGACCCTGATCTGCCGCCCGAGGGCCCGGAACAGATCCGCGACCTCGTCCGTGCCGTCCGCTTCGGCCCCGGTGGGAACGCCCGAACCACCCGCCTGTGCCGCCATCCCGTACCACCGCCCACTTCCGTCGCACCAGGGGCGAACCGGCGAACGCCCGGCCAGGTCACGGCCGTACGCCCGTACGTCCCGCCCGTCGAACCGGGACAGCCGCCCGCGGTACCGCCCCACGTCCTCCACACGGTAGAGCCACTCCGTCACCCTCGGTGAGGTGATCCAGGAAACCGCCACCGTCACCGGTGAACCGAACGCCACCACCCACCACTTCCGGCTCGTGTTCCCCGCCGGCAGGCGCGGAGCGCACGCCGCCCGCCACGCCGCCGAGCGCTGGCTCGCCGCTCAGTGGGGCTGTCCGAGGACCGGCACCGACGGGGACGAGGCGGCCACCGCCTCGCTGCTCATCGCGGAGCTGACCGCGAACGCCGTCCTGCACGGCCGCGTCCGGGGCCGCGACGCCCGCCTCGTCCTGACCCTCACGGCCGGCACCCTGCGCATCGAGGTCACGGACGCCCGCGGCGACCGCCTGCCCGAACCGGCACCGGGCGGCGGGGACGGCGAGTCCGGGCGCGGTCTGCTCCTGGTCGGCTCACTCGCCAACGCCTGGGGGTGCGAGCCCCACCACCCCGGCGGGAAGACGGTCTGGGCCGAGTGCGGTCGGCGCCCGGCAGCACCCCGGCGGCACCGCGCGGAGGGGGAACGGGGCGCGTGAGCCGTGGCCCGTCCGGCCCGCGAGGACCGCACGGCGGTCCCGCAGGGGCGGTGCGGGGAGGGCCGGCCCGCGGCCCCGGGCCGGTCAGTCCGAGGCCTGGGGGTCGCGGTGGTCGGGCTCGTCGAGTTTCCAGTAGCCCTTCGCGTACGCCTGGCGGCGGTCCAGGCCGAGGCCGTCCGCGAAGTGGCGGCGGATGTCGCGGACGGCGCCGGACTCGCCCGCCGCCCAGGCCGCGACACGACCGCGGTCGTCCGGCACGGGTGCCTTGAGCACGGCGTCCCGTAGCGCCCGCCCCTTGGGCTGCCCGGGGGCGCGGTGCACCCAGACCACGTCCAGGTCGGCCGGGGAGCCGACCGCGGTCTCCGCCTCCGGGCCCTCGACCTCCAGGTAGACGGCGCCGCGCGCGCCGGCCGGGAGGCTCTCGGCGATGGTGAGCACCGCGGGCTGGGCGCTCTCGTCGCCGGCCAGCAGGTGGAACCCGGCCCCCTGCGGCGGATCGTAGGAGCCCTTGGGCCCGCCGAACGAGACCTCCTCGCCGGGGCGGGCCGTCTCGGCCCAGCGGGCGACCGGCCCGTTGCCGTGCAGCACGATGTCGATCTCGATGCTCTGCTCGGCGGGGGAGTGGCGGCGCACCGTGTAGGCACGCCCGACCTGCTGCCCGTCACGGGGGTCGGGGACGAAGAGCTTCACCCACTGTGTGGGCGCCTCGCACCGGAAGGCCGACATCCCCGTGCCGCCCAGCGTGACGCGGGTCATGCGGGGGGCGATCCGGGAGACGGACTGCACGGTGGCGGTGTAGCGGGTGCGGCGGGCACGGAACATCACAGGGCCCTTTCGGGAGCGGTGCCGGCGGTGCCGGGCGGGTCGGGGGCTTCGGCGGCGTCCGGCGGCGGCAGGGTCGCCGCGGCCAGGCGCGTCAGCAGGTTCGGGGCGAACGGGGTTCCGGTCATGAACGCGCGGTGGAACAGGGGGCCGACGGTCAGGTCGAGGATCCGGTCGGCCTCGGGTTCCTCCGGGGCGGACCCCGGCGCCGAGGGCCGCTCCAGGACGGTGCGGAGCCGGGCCACGTCGTGCGCCCGCTGCCGGCTGAGCACGTCGCCGCGCAGGGCGTCGGCCGTAGCGGCGTCCTGCTGGGCGTGCCCGATCAGCGCGAACAGCACCTGGCCGGTGGCGGAGTGCGGGAAGAGCGTGTTCATGTGGACCAGGTGCTTCTCCAGGGCGCCGCGGGCGTCCTCGGTGCCGGCTGCCGGCCATGCGGCGCCGTCCCGCAGGTCCTCCGCCAGCACGTCCAGCAGGATGTCCGCCTTCGACCGCCACCACCGGTAGATCGTCTGCTTGGCGACGTTGGCGCGCTCGGCGATGGCGCTCACCGTCATCGCCTGGAACCCCACATCGACCAGCAGGTCGTCCGCGGCGCGCAGTACGGCGGCGCGCGCCGCCTCGCTGCGGCGCGGACCCCTTCTGGTGCGGTGGGTGGGGGGCGCCGTGGGCTGTTCGCCCCTGTCCTGCTGCCCGTTGATGGCCGTTCTCCTTGTGCTGTCGTGCCGTGGAGAGGGTGCCCGTCAAAGATTAGACGCAACGGTGCGTATGATCAAGGCGATGCCCCGCCCCCGGCTCCTCCCGCCCTGCGCCGCGGAACGCCCCGGCGGTGCACCGCCGGGGCGTTCGACCCGCTTCCCCGCAGCGGGGGATGGTCACGGGGAAGCGGGGGTCCTGCCGGTCAGCCCGTCCCGTTCACCGGTCCCGGGCCCTGGTCCCGGTCACCTGCTCCCGGCATCCGGTCCGGTCTGCCCGTGGCTTGTCCTGTCGCGTCCCCCTCGTGGCTCGTGGCTCGTGGCTGGTGGCTGGTGGCTGGTAGCTCGGCTCGTACCTCGTGGCCCGTGGCGTGGCATCCCGCTCGTGGTCCGTCCGTCGCCCGGTCGCCGGTCGCCCGGTGCCGGTCGCCCGGGCGCCGGTCGCTCGTCAGGCCGTCGCGTCCGCGGTGCTGCGCGCGCCGAACAGCAGCCGGGTACGCATCCGGTACACGGCCGTTCCCTCCTGGTTGCGGGCCTCGACGGCGAAGGTGACCGTGCCGGTCCCCGGGCGCCGCGGGTGAGGTGAGGCCGTCTCCACGGTGGCCCGGCCGCTCAGCTCGTCGCCGGGCCGCACCGGAGCGAGGAAGCGCACCTCGTCCATGCCGTACGAGCCCTGGCAGGCGGAGTCCGCGAGCAGGGTGCGGACGAACTGGCCCATGACCACGGCTCCGGTGTGCCAGCCGCTGGCCACCAGGCCGCCGAAGGGTGACTCGCGTGCCGCGACCGGGTCCAGGTGGAAGGGCATCGGGTCGTAGACCCGGGCGTAGCCGATGATGTCCTCGCTGGTGAGCCGGGTGGCCCCCAACTCGTGGGTGCTGCCTGCGGGGAAGTCCTCGAAGTGGCGCACGGCGTCGGTCCTTTGGTCCGTTGGTCACATGTCGGGTGTCGGGTGTCGGGTGTCGGGTGTCGCATGCCGGGAGTCGGGTGTCGGGTGTCCGGTCCGGTGTCCTGGGCGCGCGGGGTGCCGCCGGCGTGAGCGGCGAGCGGTGGTGGGGCCCGCCACGGCCGGGCTCCGGGCCGACCGCCCGGCCGGTGCCGCCCGGCCGGCACCGGCCGGGCGGGTCACGCCGGGGCGAGCACCGGGCGGGCGGGCCGCTGCCCGACGGGACGGCCGGCCAGGCGGCGCCGCTCGGCGCCGTACCACTCCGCCACCCGGAAGGCGAGGTCCATCGACTGGCCCCGGTTCAGACGCGGGTCGCACGCCGTCTCGTAGCGCAGGTGCAGGTCCTCGTGGCCGAGTGCGTCGCCGCCGCCCACGCACTCCGTGACGTCCTCGCCGGTCAGCTCCACATGGATGCCGCCGGGGTGGGTGCCCAGCGAGCGGTGCACCTCGAAGAAGCCGGTGATCTCGTCGACGATGTCGTCGAAGCGCCGCGTCTTGTGGCCGCTGAGCGCGGTGTAGGTGTTGCCGTGCATCGGGTCGCAGGCCCACACGGGCCGGCCGCCCTCCGCCCGCACCGCCTCCACCAGCGCCGGCAGCGCGTCCCGTACCCGGCCGCGGCCCATCCGGGAGATGAAGGTCAGCCGGCCCGGCGTGCGCTGCGGGTCGAGCCGGTCCAGCAGGGCGCGCACGTCGTCCACGGCCACGTCCGGACCGAGCTTGACGCCGACCGGATTGCTGACCCGGGACGCGAACTCGACGTGCGCGCCGTCCAGCCCGCGGGTGCGCTCACCGATCCAGATCATGTGGGCGGACAGCGCGTACCGGCGTCCCGTGTCGGAGTCCGTGCGGGCCAGCGCGGACTCGTAGTCGAGCAGCAGCGCCTCGTGGCTGGCGAACACCTCGGTGGTGCGGGTCGTCGTGGTGGCCATGCCGCAGGCGCGGATGAAGGCGAGCGCCGCGTCGATCTCGTCGGACAGCCGCTCGTAGCGGCGCCCCGCCGCGGACAGGGCCACGAAGTCGCGGTTCCACTCGTGCACCCGGTCGAGGTCGGCGTGGCCGCCGGAGGCCAGGGCGCGCAGCAGGTTCAGCGTGGCGGCGCTGGCGTGGTAGACGCGTTCGAGGCGAGCGGGGTCGGGGGTGCGGGACTCGGGGGTGAACTCCAGGCCGTTGACCGCGTCCCCGCGGTACGAGGGCAGGGTGACGCCGTCGCGGGTCTCGGTCGGCTGGGAGCGCGGCTTGGCGTACTGGCCCGCCAGGCGCCCCACCTTCACCACCGGCACCGCGGCGGCGTAGGTGAGCACCGCGGACATCTGCAGCAGGATCTCCAGCTTGCCCCGCACGGACTGCGCGCTCACCTTGTCCAGGGTCTCGGCGCAGTCGCCGCCCTGGAGCAGGAACGCCTTGCCGAGCGCGACCTCGCCGAGCCGTTCGCGCAGGGTGTCGCACTCCCGCGCGAACACCAGGGGCGGCGCCTGGGACAGGGTCCGTACGGTGGCCTCCAGCGCCGCCCGGTCGGGCCATTCGGGCTGCTGCGCCGCGGGCAGCGACCGCCACGACGGGGTACGGGGGCGGCCGGGACGGTTCGTGTCGCGTGCCACGGAGCTCTCCATGGGGACTCAACGCCTTCCAGAGGCAGGGACATCAGGCCGGAGCGGACTGGAGCGCAGCCTGGCACGGGACGGCCGCGCGCCTGCAGTGGGCCTTCGGCGTAGCAGAACGGGTCTAGAAGGGCCGCCCTAGAAGGACCGGCCTAATACCCCGGCACTAGCCCCAGTGGCCGACTGCCGGGGCGCGGCTTCCTGCTGAAGGATTCCCCTCGGCGCAGGGCACTTGTGACCGAGATGCCGCATCCGCGCCTGCCCAGCAAGCCGGCCCCGAGAGGTGACACGTCATGAACAGCCCCGCCAACCCGCCCGGTTCCGTCTCCCGCCCGCAGACCGGGGACGAGTACCTGGAGAGTCTGCGCGACGGCCGCGAGGTGAGGATCTACGGGGAGAAGGTCACCGACGTCGCGGACCACCCCGCCTTCCGCAACAACGCCCGCATGGTGGCCCGGCTCTTCGACGCCCTGCACGACCCGGAGCGCAACAGCAAACTCGTCGTGCCCACCGACACCGGCAACGGCGGCTTCACGCACCCCTACTTCAAGGCCCCCTACACCTCGGGCGACCTGCGGGCGTCCGCGCGCGCCATGGAGGAGTGGGCGCGCATGACGTACGGCTGGCTGGGCCGCACCCCCGACTTCAAGGCCGCGTTCCTGTCCACGCTCGGCTCCAACCGGGAGCACTACGCGCCCTTCGAGGACAACGCCTCCGCCTGGTACCGCAAGGCGCAGGAGAACGTGCTGTTCATCGGCCACGGCATCGTCAACCCGCCGATCGACCGCAACCGCGGCCTGACCGAGCTCAAGGACGTGATGCTCACCGTCGACAAGGAGACCGACGCCGGCCTCGTCGTCTCCGGGGCCAAGGTCGTCGGCACCGGCGCGGCGCTCACCCAGCACATCTTCATCGGCTCCTACGGCCGCATCCCGGACGGCGCCAAGGAGTTCTCCGCCTACTTCATCGTCCCGACCAACAGCCCCGGCCTGAAGATCATCTCCCGGCCGTCGTACGAGTACGCCGCCGCCACCGTCAGCAGCCCCTTCGACCAGCCGCTGAGCAGCCGCCTCGACGAGAACGACGGCATCCTCGTCTTCGACAAGGTGCTCATCCCCTGGGAGAACGTCTTCTGCTACGACGTCGACAAGGCGAACAACTTCTTCTACGGCTCCGGGTTCTTCTACCGGGCCATGTTCCACGCCTGTGTGCGCTTCGCGGTCAAGATGGACTTCATGACCGGACTCCTCGCCAAGGGGCTGGAGACCACCGGGACCTCCGAGTTCCGCGGCGTGCAGAGCCGGCTCGGCGAGGTGCTCGCCTACCGCAACATGTTCTGGGCTCTGGTGGACTCCATGGCGGAGAACCCGACGAAGTGGTCCGACGGCACCGTCACCCCCAACGGCGAGACCGCGCTGGCCTTCCGGGTGCTGTCCTCCTCGATCTTCCCCAAGGTCCGCGAGATCTTCCTCCGCGACCTCGGCAGCGCCCTGATCTACAACAACTCGCACGCCACGGACTGGTCCAACCCGGAGGTGCGCCCCTACCTCGACCAGTACGTCCGCGGTCTCGGCGTCGAGGCGATCGACCGGGTCAAGCTGATGAAGCTCGCCTGGGACGCCGTCGGCACCGAGTTCGGCGCCCGCTGGGAGCTGTACGAGATGAACTACGCCGGCAACCACGAGCAGATCCGCTTCGAGGCGCTGCACGCCCAGCAGGCGTCCGGCCGGTTCGACCAGTACAAGCAGCTGGTGGACCAGTGCCTGTCCGAGTACGACGAGCACGGCTGGACCGCCCCCGACCTGATCAACCCGAAGGACACCACCGTCATCGGAAACCCCCGGCCGGGTCGTGAGGTGTCCTGATGGACGCCCGGCAACCGCACCCGGCGGCCGCCTCCCTGGACGACCGTCAACTCCGGCGCATCCTGGGGCAGTTCGTCACCGGGGTGTGCGCGGTGGCCACCCGGTACGACACCCCCGACGGGGTGCGGCACGACGCGATCGCGGTGAACTCCTTCACCTCCGTGTCGCTCCAGCCGCCGCTGGTGTCCATGTGCCTGCGCGACGACTCCACCTTCCTGCGCCGCCTGGAGTCCAGCGGACAGTGGGCCGTGTCGTTCCTCGGACACCGGGCCCGCTCACTCGTCGACACCCTGACGGCGCCCGCCGGCCGGCGGCCCGCCGTCGAGGAGGCGGCCGCCTGGGGGACCGGCGAGCACACCGGCTGTCTGGTGCTGCCGGACGGGCCGGGCAGCCTGGAGTGCGAGCTGCATCTCACGCAGACGCTCGGCGACCACGTCCTCGTCGTCGGCCGGGTCCTCGGGGCCGCCTACCGCGACCACGAGCCGCTGGTCTTCCACCGCGGCTCCTTCACCGAGGTCGTCCCCGCGCCGTGACGGCCGGCGCCCGGCCCCCCAGCACCCTCGCGATCACCCTCGCGATCACCCCTGACCACCCCTGACCACCCCTGACCACCCTCACACACCCCTCTGACCACTCACGCACACCCCCCGACCCGGAAACGAGGAGATGACATGGCCGGCAGGCGACGCCCGCGGGTGGCCGTCGTAGGCGGCGGGATCGGCGGTCTGGCCACCGCCATCGGACTGAGCCGCCAAGGCGCCGAGGTCACCGTCCACGAGCAGACCCAGACCCTGACCCACCAGGGCGCGGGCGTCGCCATCGGCGCCAACGGCCACAAGGCGCTTAGGCACCTGGGCGCCGCCGCGCGGCTCACCGGCCGCGCGGCGCGGCCGGTCCGCGCCGACTTCCGGCACTGGCGCACCGGCCGGCCGATGGTGGTGCACGAGCTGGCGGACAGCTACGAGAAGCGCTTCGGCGCCCCGTTCTGGACGGTGGAACGCGCCGCCGTCCAGCAGGCCCTGCTCGACGTCCTGCACGAACTCGACCCGCGGGCCGTCCGCCTGGGCGAGCGCTGCACCGGAGTCGAGCACACCGCCGACGGCGCCGTGGTGCACTTCGCGGACGGCACCGGGACGGAGGCCGACGCGGTCGTCGGCGCGGACGGCATCCACTCCGCCGTCCGGCACAGCCTCTTCGGCCCCGACGAGGCGGTGTTCTCGGGAACCAGCGGATACCGCGCCCTGGTCCCGATGGACCGGCTGCGCCACATCCCCGAACTCGCCGAACCCGTCCTGTGGCTGTGGCTCGGCCCCGGACGGCACTTCATCGCCTACCCCGTCGCCGACGGCAGCGCCCTGAACTTCCTCGCCGTCGTGCCCGACCGGGACTGGACCGTCGAGTCCTGGTCGACCGAGGGCAGCACCACGGAACTCGTCGCCGCCTTCGCGTCCTGGCACCCCTTCGTCACCGAGGTGCTCGCCGCCTGCGACCGGCCGGGCCGCTGGGCCCTGTACGACCGTGAACCGCAGCGCACCTGGACGGCAGGCGCCGTCACCCTGCTGGGCGACGCCGCCCACGCGATGCTCCCGCACCACGGGCAGGGCGCCAACCAGAGCCTGGAGGACGCCGTCGTGCTGGCCCGGCTGCTCGGCGAGGCCGGCGCGGACACCGCCCGGGACGCGCTGCGCGCCTACGAGCGGCTGCGCCGGCCCCGTACCCGCCTGCTGCAGTCCGGCTCCCGCAAGAACGCCGACTGCTTCCAGCTGCCCGACGGGCCGGCGGCCGACGCCCGCAACGAGCGGCTGGCCGGGCTGCCCGACGACCTGGCCTGGATCCACGGACACGACCCGCTGCACGGCCTGGACGGTGCCGGCCGCACCGACGGCGGTGGCAGCGGTGACGGTGGTGGCAGCGGTGACGGCGGTGGCAGCGGCGACGGTGGTACGGCCGGGGCGGCACCGTCCCCCGACACCCCCACCCTGTCCGCCTGACCGGTGCGCCCCGCCGCCGCCCGCACGGACACCGACCCGAACGAGAGGTGACAGACAGACCATGGCAAGGGTCTACTCCTTCGAGGGAGCCGTTCCCGTCGTGCACCCGACGGCCTTCGTCCATCCGGACGCCGTGCTGATCGGGTCCGTCGTGATCGGCCCCGACGTCTACGTCGGACCGCTCGCCAGCCTGCGCGCCGACTTCGGCCGCATCGAACTGCGGGCCGGCTCCAACGTCCAGGACTGCTGCGTCCTGCACTGCTTCCCCGGCGCCGACACGATCGTCGAGGAGGACGGCCACGTCGGCCACGGCAGCGTCCTGCACGGCTGCCGGGTCGGCCGCGACAGCCTCATCGGCATGAAGTCCGTCCTGATGGACGGCGTCGTCGTCGGCCCCAGGGCCTTCGTCGGCGCGGGCAGCTTCGTCAAGTCCCGCTTCCACGTGCCCGAGCGCCACCTGGTGGCGGGCAGCCCCGCCAAGGTCGTACGCGAACTGACCGCGGACGAGATCACCTGGAAGGGCAACGGCACCGCCACCTACCAGAAACTGGCCCGGCGCAGCCTCACCGGTCTCACCCCCGCACAGCCCCTGAGCGACCCGGCGGACGCCCGGCACATCGCCGCCGCCGAGCCCGAACACGTCACCCTGCACGAGTTCCGCAACCGGTGAGACCGCACGACCCCGGGGACATGGCCGCCGGCCCGTCCCCGGGGTCGTCCGGTCCCACCGGGAGTGCACGACCGAGGGCCCCGGCCCGGCTCCGTTCAGACAGAGTCCAGCAGGCGCAGCGGCTGTTCCATCAGGTCGGCCACCAGACGCAGGAACCCGCCCGCCGAGCCGCCGTCGCACACGCGGTGGTCGAAGGTGAACGAGACCTGGCACAGCTGCCGGACGGCCAGCGCCCCCTCGCACACCCAGGGCCGCGGCAGGATGCGGCCCACGCCGAGCATGGCCGCCTCGGGGTGGTTGATGATCGGCGTGGACCCGTCGACGCCGAACACCCCGTAGTTGTTGAGCGTGAACGTTCCCCCGGTGAGCTCGCCGGGGGCCAGCGTGCCCGTGCGTGCGGCGGCCGTCAGCCGCCTCAGCTCCGCCGACAGCTCGGCCAGTCCCATCCGGTCCGCGTCCCGGACGACGGGCACGACCAGGCCGCGCTCGCTCTGGGCGGCGAAGCCGAGGTGCACCGAGGGAAGCCGGACGATCTCCTGGCGCCCGGTGTCCACGGTCGCGTTCAGCTCCGGGTACCGGCGCAGCGCGACGACGCAGATCCTGGCGAGGAGGGCGAGCAGCGAAACGGGCTCCTCGGACCCGCCGGGGCGGGGCGCCAACTGCCGCTTGGCGTCCAGGAGCAGGGTGGCGTCCACGTCCACCCAGGTGCTCGCGTCGGGTATCTCGCGGCGGCTGCGCGCGAGCTTCTCGGCGACCGTCCGCCGCAGCCCCCGCAGCGGGATGCGTACGGGCTCGGGCGCGGCCGGGGCGCCGTGCCGGGGCACGGCGGCGGACGGCAGGGCGCCTGCGGCCCGGGCGGCACCGGAGGTGCCCCTGGCCTCGGGCTCAGGCGTCGCGGACCGCGGGGCGGCGGGCGTGCCCGCGGGCCGGCCGGCCTCCGCCGCGTGGCGCTCGACGTCCCCGCGCAGGACGAGTCCGCCGGGGCCGCTGCCCCGCACCCCGCGCAGGTCCACGTCCCGCTCCCGGGCGAGCCTGCGCACCAGCGGGGAGATCACCGGCACCGGCCCGCCCGGAGAGGCCCCCGGAGCCGGCGCGGGCGACGGGGCCGACGCGACCGGGGCCGACGCGACCGGGGCCGACGCGCCGTCCGCCGGAGCCGGTGCCGCGGGAGCGCCCGGACGCCGTCGGCGGCGGCGCGCGGCGGGTGCCGACGTCCCGTAACCGACCAGCACGTTGCCGGAGTTCTCCGACGCGGGGGAGGCCTGACCGGTTGCGGGAGCCTGCGCGTCCGCCTCCGGAGGCGAGGCGTCCGCCCCGGTACGGGTGCCGTCCGCCGCCGGGGCCACCGACAGCAGCGGACGCCCCACGTCGAGCAGTTCGCCCGGCGCGGCCCACAGCCGGGTCACGACGCCGGCGTAGGGACAGGGCACCTCGACGACCGCCTTCGCCGTCTCCACCTCCACCACCGGCTGGTCCACTCCGACCCGGTCACCGGTGGCGACCAGCCACCGTACGATCTCCGCCTCGGTGAGTCCCTCGCCCAGGTCGGGAAGGGCGAACTCCCGGACGTGCTCGGAGGGCTCGGTGGCCTCGGTGCGCTCGGTGGGCTCCGCGCGCTCCATGTGCTCCATGTGCTCCATGTGCTCCATGCGCTCCATGCGTTCGACGTGCTCGACGTGCTCGGTGTGTTCGGCGTGTTCGGCGCGTTCGGTACGTGCGGCCGCTGCGGTCACCGGGTCCCACGCCCCTCGTCGTCGCCGTCGTCCCACTGCAGGCGCGCGACCGTGTCCAGGATGCGGTCGACGTCCGGGAGATGGTGGCGCTCCAGCATCGGCGGCGGATACGGGATGTCGAAACCGGTCACGCGCAGTACGGGAGCGGCCAGCCAGTGGAAGCAGCGCTCGGTGACCCGGGCGGCGACCTCCGCGCCGAAACCGGCGAACCCCTGGGCCTCGTGGACGACGACCGCGCGGCCGGTACGCCTGACGCTCGCGCACACCGTCGCGTCGTCGAAGGGCACCAGCGTGCGCAGATCCACCACTTCGAGATCCCAGCCCTCCGCCCGCGCCGCCTCGGCCGCCTCCAGGCACACCGGCAGTGAAGGACCGTAGGAGATGAGAGTGGCCGACGTCCCGGCCCGCCGCACCGCGGCCCGGCCCAGCTCCGGCAGGGGCGCCGTCGGGTCCACCTCGCCCTTGGCCCAGTACAGCCGCTTGGGTTCGAGGAAGACGACCGGGTCGTCGGAGGCGATCGCCGCGCGCAGCAGCCCGTAGGCGTCCGACGCGGTGGCGGGTGTCACGACGTGCAGACCCGGTGTGTGCGCGTAGTACGCCTCGGAGGCGTCGCTGTGGTGCTCCACACCGCCGATGCCGCCTCCGTAGGGGATCCGGACGGTCAGCGGCATCGGCAGCGCACCGCGGGTCCGGTTGCGCATCTTGGCCACATGGCTGACGAGTTGCTCGAACGCCGGGTACGCGAACGCGTCGAACTGCATCTCCACGACCGGGCGGAACCCGTACATGGCCATGCCGACGGCGGTGCCGAGGATGCCCGCCTCGGCGAGCGGCGTGTCCGCGACCCGCTCGTCGCCGAACCGGGCGGCGAGCCCGTCGGTCACCCGGAACACACCGCCCAGCGTGCCGATGTCCTCGCCCAGCAGGTGCACCCGGGGGTCCGCCGCGAGCGCGTCGCCGAGAGCCCGGTTCAGGGCGCGGGACAGGGTCGTCGCCGGGCGGGCGGCGGCGGCCGGTGAGGGCGCTGGGCCCACGGTGGTGGTCACGGTCCGGTCTCCTCGACGGTTGCGGCGGCGGTGTCCTCGCCCGGGGCGGCGGTGTCCTCGCCCGCGGCCGGGGCGGCGGACGCGACGGGGCCCCGGGCCTCGGTCTCGGCGTTCAACTCCTGGATCAGCAGCGAGCGCTGCTCCTCCAGCTGTGGGGTCCTGCGGGCGTAGACGTGCTCGAACAGATCCAGGGCGTCGGGAGCGGGTTCCCCGGCCAGCCGGGCGCGGAGCCCTGCGGCCATGTCCTCCGCCTCCTGCGCGATCCGCTCCTGACCCGTGTCGTCGAGCAGTCCGCGCAGCCGCAGATGGCGCTCCATCCGGTCGACCGGGTCACGGCGGCGCCAGTGCTCGACCTCGGCGGCGTCGCGGTAGCGGGTGGCGTCGTCCGCGTTGGTGTGGGCGTCCAGCCGGTACGTCACCGCCTCCACCAGGGTGGGGCCGCCGCCGGACCGGGCGCGCTCGGCGGCCCGGCGCACCGTCTCGTACACCGCCACCACGTCGTTGCCGTCGACCAGGACACCCGGCATGCCGTATCCGACGCCCTTGTGGGCCAGGCTCGCGGCCGCGGTCTGCTTGCTGAGCGGGACCGAGATCGCGTACCCGTTGTTCTGCACGAAGAACACCACCGGGGCGCGCTGCACGGCGGCGAAGTTCAGCGCCTCGTGGAAGTCCCCCTCACTGGTGCCGCCGTCGCCGACCATCGCGAGCGCCACCACGTCGTCGCCGCTCAGCCGCGCCGCCCGGGCCAGGCCCACCGCGTGCAGGGTCTGGGTGGCGAGCGGGGTGCTCAGCGGGGCGACCCGGTGGACCACCGGGTCGTAGCCGCTGTGCCAGTCGCCGCGCAGCAGGGTCAGCGCCTCGACCGGGTCGACGCCCCGCACCAGCAGGGCCAGCGTGTCCCGGTAGGTGGGGAAGATCCAGTCCTGCCGGTCCAGGGCCAGCACGGCGCCGGCCTCGCAGGCCTCCTGGCCGGTGGTCGACGGGTAGACGGCGAGCCGCCCCTGCTTCGTCAGCGCCGTCGCCTGCCGGTTGTAGCGCCGGCCGAGGACCAGCTGCCGGTACAGCTCCAGCAGTGTCGTGTCGTCGACGGCCCCGGAGGCCGACTCGTCGTCCAGGAGGGTCAGCGGCGACGCCGCGGGCAGCATCGCCGCCGCGGGGTCCCCGCCGACGCCGGGCGGATCGAGAACTGTCATGGGCGGAGGGCTCCTTCGGCCGGGGCGTGGGGGACGGCGCGTCCCCGGGACATGCGTGTGCGCTCCAGGATTCGCGGGTCGCGGCGGGCGCGGCAGTCGGCCGATACGGCTAAGCCCCCGGTACTAGACACGCGGTCCTAGACGCCCGGTCCTAGACGCCCGGTCCTAGGCGTGCGGTCCTATGCCCAACAGGCGACTACCGGCACCCGGGGGCCGACCCCACGCTGAGGGGACATCCGCGGCGACGGCGAGACCGCGGTGTCCCAACCTGGAGGCATATCCCATGAGCACTGCAGTCACCTCCCGCCTTGTCGTCGGCGACCGGTTCCGTGACTTCGCCGAGGCCGCCGGGGCCGACACCTTCTCGCAGCTCTCCCGCGCCCTCGACGCCGGCGACCTCGACACCGTCGACGGCCCGGTGCGCATCGTCACCGGGCAGGGGATCGGCGCGTACGAGGTCTCCTATCTCCAGGACGCCGTCGCACGGCGGCAGCTGGCCGACCGCGTCACGCTGGTGCACACCACGGGCCCGGTCGCGGCCCGCCAGGAACTGCACAAGGCCCGCGAGGACAACGTCCTGGTGGCCGGCCTCAGCCGGCTCGACGACGTCACCTACGAGGCGCAGCTGCGCCTGCACGACCACAACGAACTCCTCGTCGACGTGCAGGACCGCGTGCATGTGCAGGGCATGGTGGCCGTCGAGGCGGCCCGCCAGATGTTCCTCGCGGTCATCGAGCGCTACGTCACGGCGCGCTGGCCGCAGCAGCGCTACTACATCGTCCTGAACTCCATGAACACCACGTTCTCGAACTTCCTCTTCCCCGTGCCGGCCGTCCTGCGGCTCACCGTCGACTCGTCCGACCTGTCGGACCCCGCCCGGATCCCGGTCCGCACCACCGTCGTCGTCGAGCAGGCGGGCCGTCCGGCGGCGACCGTCACCGTCGACGCCGCGGCGTTCGCGCCCGGTCTCCTGGAGGACAAGGAGCTGCGGCGGGCCAAGAGCGCCCTCGCGGCCAGTGTCGACGCGGCCGTCGCCACGGCGTGACGTGACCCTGCCTGCGTCTGCGTCTGCGTCTGCGTCTGCGTCTGCGTCTGTGCCTGTGCCTGCGTCCGTGCCTGCGTCTGCGTCCGTGCCTGTGCCTGCGTCCGCGTCCGTGCCTGCGCCGTTGTCCGCGACGCGGACGCGTCCGCCGTCCGCCGCGCCGACCCCGCCGCGCCAGGCGCGCCTCGCCTACCTCGGGCCCGCAGGGACCTTCACCGAGCAGGCCCTGCGTGCTCTGCCCCGGTCCGCGGGGGCCCGCCTGCTGCCGGTCGCCTCCGCGGCGCAGGGTCTGGAGCACACCCGCTCCGGTGCAGCCGACGCGGTGATGCTGCCGCTGCACAACTCGGTCGCGGGCCCGGTGCCGGACACGCTGCGCGCGCTGGTCGCGGCGCCGTCGGCGAGGGTGCTGGGGGAGGTGCGGCTCCCGGTCGAGTTCGCCCTCCTGGTCCGTCCCGGCACACGGCTGACGGGCATCCGCAGCGTGGCCGGACATCCGCACGCCCTGCGCCAGGTCCGGGACTGGCTCGCCGCCCGGCTGCCGGGCGCCCGGCTCCGGACGGCCTCCTCCACCGCGGAGGGGGCCCGCCAGGTGCGCGACGGCGGCTGCGACGCCGCCGTCGCCGCCGAGTTCACCGCCGGACGCTACGGCCTGCACGCCGCCGCCACCCGGCTGCACGACGCACCCGGCGGGGCCCTCACCCGGTTCCTACTGTGCACCTGCGCCCCGCACGTCCGCGCCGACCTCCCGCACCCGTGCACCGGGCCGGACGGCGGCGCGCACCCCGCGGCCCGGTACACCGCACTGATCGGCCGGTTCGACGACGGCACGGGCCGGGCGTCGCTGCCGGCACTGGCCGACTGGGCGGCACCGGCCGGGGCCGCACTGCACCTGACGCCCTACGACGACCACAGCACGATCGTGTGGGCCGACCTCCCGGGCCCCGCCGACCGGCCCGCGGTCGCCCGCGCCCTCGGCGGGCTCCGCCTGCGCCTGCCGGGACTGCGGTTCCTGGGCTCGTACACCTCCCGCACCGCGTACACCCCGCACCTCTCGCACACCTCGCACACCTCGCACGCCCCGCACACCTCGCACCCTCCGCACCCCTCGAACGCCCCGCGCACCTCGCACCCTCCGCACCCCTCGAACGCCCCGGCCCTCCCGTACGAACGGAGTGACATGACCCAGCCCGACGACAGCCCCATCGCGTCCCTGCGCGAGCAGATCGACGCCCTGGACGCCTCCCTCATCGACACGCTCCGCAAGCGACTGGAGGTGTCCCGCACGATTCAGGGCATCCGCACCGGCGACGGCGGCTCCCGCGTCGACCCGGGGCGCGAGGTGGGGGTCCGCGACCGCTACGCGCGGGCCTTCGGCGCGCACGGCGGCGCGATGGCCGACGCCCTGCTGGAGCTGTGCCGGGGCACCGGTGCGTGACCGGCCGTCACCGGCCGCGCCCCGCCGCCGTCGCGGCCGTGAGGACGTCCTCACGGCCGCGACGGCGTTGTTCGTGGAGCGCGGGTACGACGCCACGAGCATGCGGCACATCGCCGATCGCCTCGGCATCACCAAGGCCGCCCTGTACCGCCACGTGAGCGGCAAGCAGGACGTGCTGAGTGCCGTCACCCGGTCCGCGCGCACGGAACTGGACGGACTGCTGGCCCGCAGCGGGCGGCCGGGGGCGCGTGCTGTGGAGCGGCTGGCCGAACTGCTGGCTTCCCTGGTCCGGTTCACCGCGCGTGGCGGCGGCCGGGCGCTGGTGTGGCGGACCGCGGGCGGCGCCGGGGACACCGGCCGCGAGGAGGTGCTCGGGCGCCTCGCGAACCTGCTGGCGCGGGCCGCCGACGAGGGGGACGTCCGTGACGACCTGCCGCCGGCCCTGGTCGCCCGGCTGCTGCTGGGCGCCGTCCTGGACATCGACGTGAACGGCGCCGGCACGAACGGCAACGGCATGTGCGGCAACGGCATGTGCGGCAAGGACTTGAGCGGCGAGGACTTGAGCGGCGAGGACTTGAGCGGCGAGGACTTGAGCGGCGAGGACTTGAACGGGAAGGACTTGAGCGGCAACGGTGGCGCCGGCCGTGTGAGCGGTGCGGGCGCGGCGTCCACGGGAGCCGGCGGAGGAGAACCGACGCCGGTGGACCGGGCCGTCGAGGTGCTGCTCGGCGGCCCGGCCCTCCGGCGGGGCGCGGTCCCGGCCGGGTCAGACGGGCTGTGACGGACCGCAGAGGACCTCGCGCACGGTCTGCCGCAGCCACATGTGCACGGGCTCGGCCTCGTGACGCGGGTGCCAGGCCTGGCAGATGCTGATGGGCGCGGTCTCGACGGGCAGCTCGAAGACGGCGATGCCGACGGACTTCCGCGCGTTCTCGGCGAGGGAGTGAGGGATCGCGGTCACGAGGTCGCTCAGCGGGAGCATCAGCAGGGCTTCGCCGTAGTCCGCGACCGCGGCCACGACGCAGCGGGACAGACCGAGTCCGCGCAGCCCCCCGTCGATCGGGCCGGCCATCCGGCCCTTGCGGGAGACGCTGATGTGCCGCTCGGCCGCGTACGACCGGGCCGTCACCGGGGTGTCGAGCAGCGGATGCCCCTTGCGCGCCACACCCACGAACCGGTCCTGGAACAGCGGTTCGATGCACAGCTCCACCGAGGCCTCGTCGATGATGCCCACCTCCAGGTCCACCGTCCCCTCCCGCAGCGGCTGGCTGCCGCGCGCGTTCTCCGCCGTGAACATGAAGCGGGCGAGCGGGACGTGCGCGCTCGCCCGCTCCAGCAGCCGCGGCGCGAGGACCGCGGCGTACGCCTCGTCCGCGACGATCGTCAGGGTCCGGTCCACCTCGGAGAGCGCGGTGGACCGCGGCGGCGCGAGCAGTGTCTCCACCTCTCGCATCAACGCCCTTACTTTCGGCCGGAGTTCCACGGCCCTGGGGGTGGGCACGAGGCCGCGCCCGGCACGTACCAGGAGCGGATCCCCGAGGGCCCGCCGGATCTTGGACAGGGCACGGCTCATCGCCGGCGGGGACAGCGCGAGGCGTTCGGCGGCGCCGGTGACGCTCCCTTCCACCAGCAGGGCGTCCAGGGCGGGCAGCAGCCGCACGTCGACGTGGGGCGGGAGCGGCACGGGTTCCTCGTCCTCGGGCAGCTCGCGGCGTGCGGGGCTGCCGTGGGCGGCGTCGGTGTCACTCAATGCGTCCCCCCGGGCGTGGTCTCCGCGGTCGGCGTGCCATCCGGCTCGTGCGTCCGCGGGCACGCCGCGCCCGGGGCGGCGTGCGGCGGCAGCGTCGGCGGGATGGCGGGATCGCGTGCTCCCGCCGGGGACGGCCGGGCACCGGCTGTACACGTCCCGCTGCCGTACGCGTGCGTCGGGACGCCGCCGGGCAGGTACGGTCCGGCGGCCCTCAGCATATCGGCGCGGGGGCCGGGGCAGAAACCGCCGTCCGCGTAGCGGCGCGCTTCGGGGCGTGAATCGAGACACCATTCGACACGTGCCGTGCGCAGGCGTCGCTCCCGGCCGCCCTGTCCGAGAAAGTCGGTCCACCACGGTAAACCGGACGTCCTTTTCGCCGCTTCGTCCGGAATTGCGGGTGCGTGTTCGGAGACGTCGGCCGTCCCGGGATATGCCGGAGTCACGGCACGCTTTCCCCGTGTCATGCCGTCCCCGCACGGATCACTCGCACCGCCGTCCCGGAGCGCCGGTTTGACACGCGCCGCACGGGATGCGGGCGGGGTGGTGAACTCCGGCGCACGACCCGAATGCGGGATGTGGTAGCGCGGGTGCGGGAGGCATGCGAATCCGGCAAGCGTTGTGCGGTGACCACGGCGGCGGTGCGACTGTGCCCGCGGAGTCTTCCGGGCGGTGTGCCGCCCGGCCGCGAGGAGATGTTCCGGCTTGCCTGTTGAATCACTGGGCCATTGTTCTCCGATGTCGCGGCCGAAAGGTTTCGGATGTTTGGGTGATGAGTGGAGGGAAGACATCTGCTCTCTTCTTCAATTTTCTGTCCGCGCCTGTTCCCGGGTGTTCTCTGTGCCTGACTCCAAAGATTCAGGCGACGGTCACGGAAGCTTCTGAATGAATGCTCAAACAATCTTGAGTTCACTACTGGGAACGATGGTATCGGTAAATCCCCGGCCGTGGGGAAAGGTGCGGCATCCTGTTTCGGTGATCCGTGTCCTGGAATTCGGAACGCCGCGAGAAGCACCCCGGTCGCCGCTGTTCCCCCCCTCGGGGCGGCCCTCGCCCCGGACGGTCCGCAGGGGGTTCGCGGGCCCGGTGCCGGTGCGGGCCTGTGGGTGCCCAGGGCGTCGCCCCGCTCGCGGCCCGTGCGGGACGGCGTGCCGGGCGCCGTTCCTGAGGTGGTTTTCGGCCACCGCGCGGCCTCCTGCCGACGTGCCTGGGCGATGACGTCGTCGCAGATCGCGAAGGTGACAGGGGGAAGATCCTCTGCTTCCGCGCGCGAGGTGGGCGGTCGCCGGGTGCGCCGGTTCGACGCTGTGTGCCAGGGTGGGGCCGCGGCGGGAGTGCACGTCGGGGCGAGGCCGGCCGGGAGGGGGCCGGAAGGAGGCCGGGCGGGGCCGGCCGCGGGCCGGGGGCGGGTGGGTGCCGAGGGTGCGGCCCGTCGCCGGGGTCGCGCCGAGGGTGCGGCCCCGGCGACGCGGGCGCCGCAAGAAGGGAGAGGGGTCTCGCCGGGCGGGAGCGGGAGCTGCGGCCTCTTGGTTTGCACTGCAAAGTCATTGCGGTGCGCCTCCCCGAGAGGAATGGGCGGCGCCGAGGGCTGCCCGGACCTCTCCCCGCCCCGACTCCATTGCCTCTGCCATCTCGGATCCAGTTACGTCTGTGCAACGTACACTTTCGTTCACCGAAAGAAGAGCGGGCGACCAGGGCGAAACCAGGCTGCATGATTTATGTCACACAGCTGGATTCGCTTTCCGTTCGAGGGATACGATGATTTCGCAAGACGCAATCGTCCTGCATGCACTGGGGGAATGATGTCCTTAAAGGATTCTCGTGATCACCGGAAGGCTTCAGAGGGGACTGCGGCTGTTCCGGGTCTGGGTGGCGAGTCTCCGGTTTCTTTGTTGACGCCGAGGGAGTGTCAGGTTCTCGATGGCATAAAGGAGGGCCACTCCAACAGGATGGTGGGACGTGCGCTCGGAATCTCCGAACGGACCGTCAAGGTGCACCTGCACTCCATCTTCATCAAGCTTGGTGCCGCTTCGCGTACCGAAGCCGTCATTTCGGGGATTCGGCTCGGTTGCATCACACTGCATTGATTCTGGAAGCGGGAGTGGCCCCCGGCCTGATTCGGCCGGGGGCCACTCCCGCTTTCGTCACCGTATTCTCGTTGAACAGTGGAGCAGTTCAGTTCGGCTCGTCCTGCGCGAGCGCCAGGACGAGCCGTGCGGTCGCGTCCACGAGGTCCTTGTCGATCGCGCCGCCGAACACGAGCACGCGGTAGTAGAGCGGACCGAGCAGGACGTCCACGAGGTGGCCGACGGTCCGGTCGTCCCGGGCCGGGAGGCCGGCCCGGTCGAGCAGTGCGCGCAGGCCGGCGATGTCGTGCTCGCGCTGCTCGCGCAGGAACCCGTCCCGCAGGGCGGCCGCGGTGTCCTTGTCCAGCTGGGCCTGTCCCAGCAGGGCCTGCAGCACCTGGCCGGACGGCTCCTGGAAGAAGTCGGCCACCCGCCGCAGGTGCGACGCGAGGTCCTCCTCGGCGCCCGCCCCGCCCTCCTGCCAGGCCAGGGCCTCGCGGGCGTCGTCGATCAGGGTGTCCAGCAGGATCTCGACCTTCGACTTCCACCAGCGGTAGATCGTCTGCTTGGCCACTCCGGCCCGCTGGGCGATGCCCTCGATGGTCAGCGCGGCGAAACCGCGCTCCACCAGAAGGTCGTCCGCGGCGTGCAGGACGGCGAGCCGGACGCTCTCGCTGCGGCGCGGACCCGTCCGGCTGACGACGGGCCGCTGCCCGCGGTCCGGGGCGGGCTTACGCGTGGTATCGATGGTTCTTCACCCTTCACTTCCTCAGGGCACCGATTCTGGCACAGCGGTCCCGGCGCCGGCCGCGTGCGCCGGACCGCCCTTCAGGCGGGTTTCCTCGTCCGGACCAGGCTCAGCAGGACGCCCAGGGAGAGCGCCGCGACGACGGCGCTGAAGGTCTCCCCGGCCGGCCGCAGGCTCGTCTGACGGATCAGCACCCCGACGCCGATCGCCGGGACGGCCAGCATCGAGTACAGGATCGCGAAGAACGTCGACACCGACGCTCCCCGGTGCTGCGGCGCGCTGCGGGTGGTGATGCTGCCGATGCCGTGGCCGACGGCGATGCCCGTGGCCAGGCCGTTCACCGCGGCGCCCGCGATCAGCGGGGTCAGGGTCTCGGTGGCCATGGCGGTGGCGATCAGCCCGGCCGCGGCGATCAGCCCGGCGCAGGCCGCGGGCAGCGCGGAGCCCGGCGACAGGCGCTTGACGAGCAACTGCCCGAACGCCGTGCAGGCGAAGGCGAGGAAGACCACGAAGCCGGTCAGCGAATGGCTCGTCATCTCCAGTACGCCGCCGAGGAACAGGCCGGTCACGGCCGTCAGCACGCCCAGCACCGCGAACCCGGCCCCGGCGGCCATCGCCGAGCGCAGGAAGTCGGAGCGGATCTCGCCGGGGATGTGCAGCGGCTGCAGCCGCAGGGTGAGGCCGGCCCGGTGCGTGGAGCTCTCCCCCTGCAGGGCGACCCCGAGGACCCCGACGGCCGCGAGGACGAGCATGACCACCCACGGCGTGCGCAGCGGGGAGGGGGCGACGTCGGCCAGCACCCCGGCGAGCAGGGTGCCGCAGGCGAGGCCGCCCATGTTGGCGAACAGGGCGACGGTGGCGGGCTTGACGCGGCTGTCCGGGCCGAGCCGTTCGGCGAGCGAGGCGGTGGCCGCCCCCGTCACGAGCGCGGCGGAGAAGCCCGAGACGACCCGGGCCGCCAGCATGACCCCGACGTTCTCCGCCAGGATGAACACCGCCGCGGCCAGAGCCGACAGGAGCGTTGCCGCCAGCAGGACCGGACGGCGTCCGACCTGGTCGGAGAGGCGCCCGAAGACCAGCAGGCCGAGGACGACGCCCAGCGCGTAGACCGCGAAGACGACGGTGACCGTGAACGGCGTGAAGCCGAAGGACTCGCCGTACAGCGGGTAGAGGGGGGTCGGCGCCGTGGTGCCCGCCATGACGATCCAGAAGGCGAAGGCGACGCTGAACACGGCCAGGCCGTTCCCCCGTACGCGAGTGCCCGGCGGGGCGGCGGCGCTGACTGTTGAATTGCCCACGGAAGTGGCCTCTCTTGGCTGTTCGGGCTGAAGGGTGAAGGCGCAGCGAGCCGATCGAGCCGAGGGAGCCGATCGGGCAGAGCGATGCGGGTGGGTGAGGCGGGTGAGGCGGGTGAGGCGGACGAGTTGGAGGAAGTTGGAGGAGTTGGTCGAGGTGGGTGTGATGCGGAGGGTGCGGGTGGGGTGAGTGGGGCGGTGGCGGTGGCGGTGGCTGCGGGTGCCGGTGCGGCACGTGGTGTCAGTGATGCGGAGGGTGCGACCCGGGGAGGCGGGGCGTGAGGTGGGACGGACGCGAGACGAGACTGCCCGTTGCGTCTAAGCAAGAAAACTAGACCAGTCGTCGCGTCTATTCAAGGCCGGGTGCCAGGTTGGCCGGCGGGCGACCGGACGCCCCGCCGCGCTCAGCGTCGGGCCCTGCTGTCCGGCACGCCCCGGGGAGGCGGCCTGCGGGGGCGGGAGCCGGACCGCGACCGGACGGGACCACCGCCGCCCGCGCGGGGGCGTGCCGGTGCCCCGGCCGTGGCAGGCTGCCCGTCATGACACACGAGGACCCCGCCGTCGCGGAGCTGTGGGACACCATCGACGCCCTCTGGGCCTGGCTGGAGCGGAACTCGGCGCACGGTGGGCAGGAGGGGCTGCTGCTGCGGCTGCTGAAGCTCCAGGAGGAGGTGGGCGAGGTCGCGCAGGCGGTGATCGGGGTGACCGGGCAGAACCCCCGCAAGGGCGTCACCCACACCTGGGACGACGTGAGCGCGGAGCTGTGCGACGTGGTGATCACGGCGATGGTGGCGCTGCGGACGCTGACCCCCGACACCGGGCGGACCTTCGCCCGGCATCTGGCGCGGGTCGCGGGCCGCTCCCTGGACGCCTGAGGACCTCGGGCCGCACCGGGCCGCGCCCGGCAGGCGAAAGAGGTCAGCCGAGGGGCGCGGGGCGGTGCCGAGGGGCGAGAGTGTGGTGCCGAGGGGGGAGGGGGTGCCGAGGGGCGAGAGTGTGGTGCCGAGGGGGGAGGGGGTGCCGGGGGGCGCGCCGAGGGGGAGAGGGGGTGCCGGGGGGCGCGCCGAGGGCCTGGGTCACGGCCCGAAGAGGGCCTCCTGCTCGTCGAACAGCGCCTCCTGTTCGGCCTGTTCGTCCTTGCGGAGCTGCCGGTTGCGGCCGCCGACCACGATCGCCGTGGCCGCCGCCGTCACGGCGAGGGCCGTAGGGACCATCCAGCCGCGGTCGACGACGTGGCCGAGCATGTGGTCCACGGAGAGGCGGCCCGGGCCGGCGACGGCCAGCCCGGTGGCGGCCAGGCCGAGCGTGGCCGCGTACTCGTAGCCGCCGCTCTGGTTGAAGAAGCCGTTGGGGGCGTGCACGGTGGCCGCTCCGGCCATCGCCCCGGCCGCCGCGGCGCCCGCGGCGGGGGTGGCCAGGCCGAGCATCAGCAGCGTGCCGCCGCCCGCCTCCGCCATCCCGGCCGCCGTGGCGCTGGCCCGGCCCGGCCGGTAGCCGACGGACTCCATGAACCGGCCCGTGCCCTCGATGCCGTGGCCGCCGAACCAGCCGAACAGCTTCTGCGCGCCGTGCGCGGCGAGCACCCCGCCGGCGCCCAGGCGCAACAGCAGCAGTCCCAGATCACGTCGGTCGAAACAGATCACGATGACTCCCGAGAGACGGCCCCCCGCTGCGGTGTCGTCCCTCCACCGTCCCACCGGGCCCGCACTCCGGCCGGTCCGCACGGCCGTTCGGGTGGCGCCGGTGCGGGGAGCGCGGGTGCCGGCGCGGTCTTCCGGTGGCGGGACCGACGGCCCGGTGTGAGGGTGACCGCATGACGATTCAGCCCGCCAAGCTCAGCGACCCGGCCGTCCGCGCGTTCGTCACCGCCGTCAACTCGCGCGACCGCGCGAGGTTCATGGACCTGCTCACGCCCGACGCGACCATGTCCGACGACGGCTCCGACCGGGACCTCACCGAGTGGATCGACCGGGAGATCTTCACCTCCCACGGCCACCTGGACGTCGACCGCGAGTCGAACGAGGGCCGCGACCTTCTCGCCAGCTACCGCAACGACACCTGGGGCGAGATGCGCACCCGCTGGCACTTCGAGGTCACCGGCGACGGCCGGATCTCCCGCTTCGAGACCGGCCAGGCCTGAGCCCCGGGAGCCCCGGATCCCTGATGGCCCCGGGCCCTGCATGCCGCAGGGGCCGGTCGGTGCGGCAGCCGTTCCACGGGCCCGTGCGTACCCCGTCGTCCCGGACGGGGTCCACCCCCACCCGGCGCCGTGGAACAGCTGCCGCCTCCCCCCTCGCGTTGGCCGGAGGCACCGAGCCCCAACTGTGAAGCTCGTGTGGAGGAGAGTTGAGCATATGTCTCCTACCGGCCGCAACGGGGCGGAGTTTCAAAATCCGGTTGGGAGATGCGCGGAGCGGGCGCGCTCCGTGAGTGCGCCGGCCGTGCGCTCCGCGATGCGCCGAGCGCTCCCCCCGACGGCTCAGCCGCGGCCCACGTACGGCATCGCGGTGGCCAGTACCGTCGCGAACTGCACGTTCGCCGCCAGAGGCAGCTCCGCCATGTGCCGCACCGTGCGCGCCACATCGGCCACGTCCATCACCGGCTCCGGCACGACCCGGCCGTCCGCCTGGAGCGCCCCCGTCTGCATGCGGGCCGTCATGTCCGTCGCCGCGTTGCCGATGTCGATCTGTCCGACCGCGATGCCGTACGGCCGCCCGTCCAGCGACAGCGACTTGGTCAGTCCGGTCAGCGCGTGCTTGGTGGCCGTGTAGGCGACCGAGTGCGGGCGCGGGGCGTGTGCGGAGACCGAGCCGTTGTTGATGATCCTGCCGCCCTGCGGGTCCTGCTCCTTCATCTGCCGGTACGCCGCCTGCGCGCACAGGAACGCCCCGTTGAGATTGGTGTCCACCACGTGCCGCCACGCCTCGTACGGCAGGTCCTCCACGGGCACGCCGCCCGGTCCGAACGTCCCCGCGTTGTTGAACAGCAGGTCCACCCGCCCGAACCGCTCGACCGTCGCGGCGAACAGTGCCGCCACGTCCTGCGGTTCCGACACGTCCGTACGGACCGTGAGGCAGGGGCCCCCGTCGGGGGCGAGGGCCGCCGTCTCCTGGAGCGTGCCGGGGCTGCGGCCCGCCAGCGCCACCGACCAGCCCGCCGCCAGCAGTTCCACGGCGACCGCGCGCCCGATCCCGGAACCCGCGCCCGTCACCACCGCCGTCCGCGCCGGCGCCTTGCCCGTCTCCACAGCGTTCATGGCTCCGCAGCGTACGTGAGGGTCCGGAATGCGGGACCGTGTCGCTCACCGTACGGACGGCTTGCGGCGGCCGGACCGGGGCAGGGCGGACCGGGCCGGGGCGGGGCGGGGCGGACCGGGCCGGGGCGGACCGGAGCCCGGATGCGGCGGATGGAGCGGATGGAGCGGATGGAGCGGATGGGCTGGATGAGGGCGGAGGGTGGAGGGTGGAGGGTGGAGGGCGCAGGACGGAGGGTGGAGGGATGCGTCGGGCGTACCCCGTGGACCGGGCGTACCCCGTGGACCGGGTGTACCGCGTGGACGCGGTGAGGGCGGAGGGGCCGGGGGCGGAGCTGCAACGGCGGCGGCTTCGGTGCGAGGGGGCCGGCGCGGGGTGTGGGCGCGGCGGTGTCGGTGTGGTGGCGTCGGTGTGGTGGCGTCGGTGTGGTGGTGTCGTTGTGGTGGTGTCGCTGTGGTGGAGGTCAGCCCGCGGGGGGCCAGGCGTCGCCCCAGCCGGCGTCGCGGGCCGCCCTGTAGAGGTCGCCGTGGCGCTTGGTGACCGTGGTGCGGCGCAGCTGCCCCTCGGCCTCGCACAGGTCGAGCAGTACCTGGCCCTTGCGGATCTGCGGCCGCCGCACGACGCGGGCCGGCGCCGGGGACGCGGGGAGCCGGGTCGCGGCGACATAGGCGAACTTCTCGTCCTCGTACGCGAGCGAGCCGCCCTTGACCTGCCGGTGCAGGGAGGAACGGCTGACCCGCGCCGAGAAGTGGCACCAGTCCGTGCCGGGCACGATCGGGCAGGGTGCGCTGTGCGGGCAGGGCGCCGCGACCCGGAAGCCCGCGGAGACCAGACGGTCGCGGGCCTCGATGACGCGGGCGTAGCCGTCGGGAGTGCCGGGCTCGACGATCACCACGGCCCGCGCGGCCTCGGCGGCCGCGTCCACCAGCGCCGTACGGTCGGCCGCGGCGAGCTCGTTGAGGACGTAGGAGACCGTGACGAGATCAGTGCTCTCGATGGTGAGCGCTGCTCCGATCCGAGAGCGCTGCCAACGCACCTGCTGCAGCGCCGGGTTGGCCGCGGCGATCTCCCGGCCGAGCACCAGCGCGGGCTCGGCCCAGTCCAGCACGGTCACCTCGCGCGGCCCGTCCCAGGTCGCGCTCACCGCCCAGGTCGCGGAACCGGTGCCGCCGCCCACGTCCACGTGGCTGCCGGGCACCCAGCCGGGCACGGCCGCCGCGAACGCCTCCAGCGCCGACACCACCGCCTCGAAGGTCGCCGGCATGCGGTAGGCCGCGTAGGCCGCCACGTCGGCCCGGTCCCGCAGGATCGGCGCGTCGGTGGGGGTGGCCCCCCGGTAGTTAGCGATCAGCCGCTCGACCGCCTGCGCGGCCTGTCGGGGCGGAAGACCGTCGAGCAGCCCGGCGAGCGAGGCGCGCAGGGTTTCGGCGGGGCTTGCGAGGGCGTTCACCCGGCGATTCTACGAGGCCGGCGGGGGAGCGGCGGGCGACGGAGTGCGTGCGGGCTGAGGCCGCTGTGCGGGTGGAGGATGCTGCGCGGGCTGAGGCTGCTGTGCGGGTGGAGGCTGCTGTGCGGGCTGAGCCTGCTGTGCGGGCGCGCCGCTCCCGGCGCCGCGAACGAGCCCGGGTGTGTGAACACTGCTCGGCTGCGCGAGCGCGGCTCGGCTGTGCGAGCGCCGCTCCTCAACGCGAGCGCCGCTGCGCTGCGCGAGCATTCCTTGCCAAGCGGGGCGGTGCTCTCGGTCGCGAGCACCGCTCGCAAGGGTGTGCGCCGCTCCATAAAGCGAGTACCGCTCTCTGGTGTGAGCATCGCTCTGAGAGGTGAACCCTGCTCTCCGGCGCGAGCACTGCTCTCCGGCGCGAGCACTGCCCTCCAGTGTGAGCACTGCTCTCGCGCGAATGCCGCTCTCTAGTGTGAGCGCCGCTCTCCGATACGAGCACCGCTCTCTGGTGTGGGCGCGGCTCTGCAGCGCGAGTACCGCTCTCTAATGCGAGCGACGCTCCTCAACGCGAGCAGTGCTCTCCGATGCGAGCGCCGCACCCCAACACGAGCGTCACACGCCGACGCGAGCGCCGCTCCCCAACGCGAGCGCCGCTCCCCGACATGGGCGCCGCGTGCTGCCTCGTGCCGGCCCCGCCGGCCCGTCACACCCCTCGCACCGCCCGTGCCACCCGCGTCCCCGCCGCGGCGCGGGGGGCGCTGTCCGGGGGACGGCGGCGGGGGTGCACCGTGTTGGCCAGCAGCACCAGGAAGGTGTCCGTCGTCGGGTCGAGGACCAGGGACGTCCCCGTGAACCCCGTGTGCCCGGCCGCGCCCCGGCCCGCGAGTTCGCCCATGAACCACGGCTGGTCCAGGGCGAAGCCCAGTCCGGGCGGGGCCAGCAGGAGTTCCACGAAATCCGGGCCGAGGATGCGCGCGGGGCCGTGCGAGCCGCCCGCGAGCAGGGCCCGGCAGAACACCGCCAGGTCGCCGCCCGTGGAGAACAGGCCCGCGTGGCCGGCGACGCCGCCCAGGGCCCACGCGTTCTCGTCGTGGACCTCGCCGCGCAGCATCCCGCGGTCCGCCTTCGCCCAGGGCCGCCGCTGGTCCTCCGTGGCCGCCGCATCCGGGCACGGCCCGAAACGTGTCGCGGTCATGCCGAGCGGCCGGGTGATGCCGTCGTGGACGAGGACGTCCAGGCCGCGCCCGGTGATGCGCTCCAGGACGTGCTGGAGCAGCAGCATGTTGAGGTCGGAGTACCGGTGGTCGCCCGGCGCGGCCGTCGGCTCCTCGGCCCGCAGCAGCGCCAGCCGCTCCTCCCGGTCCGCGCAGTCGTACAGCGGCAGCTCCGGCCGCAGCCCCGAGGTGTGGGTGAGCAGCTGCCGCACGGTGACGCCGTGCCGGGCCGCCCCGCGGAACTCCGGCAGATACGCCCCGACGAGCGCGTCGATGCCCAGGGTGCCGCGTTCGATCTGCTGCACCGCCGCCACCGAGGTGAACAGCTTCGTCAGTGAGGCCAGATCGAACGGTGTGTCCACGGTCATCGCGACCCGCTGCTGCGGTGGCAGTTCGACGGCCCGGCCGGCCACCGGGTCCCAGCCCGCGTACCGGACGGCCCAGCCCGCGGCCTCGGCCACCGCGAGTACCGGGCCGCGTCCGGCGACGACCACGGCGCCCGCGGCCCAGGGGCGTTCCCCGGTGGTGAGGTCGCGGACCTCGCGGACGAGCCGGTCGGTCTGCGCCGGGTCGAGCCCGGCCCGCTGCGGCGTGCCCGTGCGGAGTCTCGGCGTGCTCAGCTCTCCTCCCCGGGGGTGTCGGCCGTGCCCTTCCGCCAGGACAGGCCCGCGACGCAGCCCACCGCGACCAGCGCCGCGGTCAGCTGGACGACGGCCATCGGTACGGCCGTGTCCTCCCCGGCGATGCCGACCAGCGGCGAGGCGACCGCGCCGACGAGGAAGGAGGACGTACCGAGCAGCGCGGACGCCGACCCGGCCGCGTGCCGGGTGCGCATCAGTGCCAGCGACTGGGTGTTGGGCAGCACGAAGCCCATCGCCGTCATCAGCACGAACAGGGCCGCGGCGACCGGCGCGAGCCCGGTCTCGCCGAACGCGCCCAGCGCCATCAGCAGCAGTGCGGTCGCGGCGAGCACGACGACCGCGAGGCCGGCACCCACCACGCGTTCCAGCCGCACCCGTCCGACCAGCACCTTGCCGTTGAACTGCCCGGCGGCGACCAGGCCGACCGAGTTCAGCCCGAACAGCAGGCTGAAGGTCTGCGCCGAGGCGCCGTGGATCTCCTGCACCACGAACGGCGAGGCCGCGATGTAGGCGAACAGGGCGGAGAAGGCGAAGGACCCGGCGAGCATGTAGCGGGTGAAGGGCCCGTCGGCCAGCAGTCCGCGGACGGCGTGGAGCGTCTCGGAGACGCCGCCGCTGTGCCGTCCCCCGGGCGGAAGCGTCTCCGGCAGCCGCGTCCACACCAGCCCCAGCAGCAGGACGCCGATCACGGTGAGGACGACGAACACGCCCCGCCAGTCGGTGACGCGCAGGACCTGCCCGCCGATCAGCGGCGCGATGATCGGGGCCGCGCCTGATATCAGCATCAGCGTGGAGAAGAAGCGGGCCATGGCCATGCCGTCGTACAGGTCCCGCACCACCGCCCGCGCGACGACGATCCCGGCGGCGCCCGCGAGACCCTGCGCCAGCCGGAAGGCGACCAGCGTCTCCACGGTGGGCGCCACCGCGCACAGCGCGGTGGCGACGACGTAGACCACGAGTCCGGCGAGCAGCGGGCGGCGACGGCCCCAGCGGTCGCTCATCGGGCCGACCACGAGCTGTCCGAGCGCCATGCCGGCCAGGCACGCGGTGAGCGTCAGCTGCACGGTCGCGGCCGGCGCGTGCAGGCTGCGGGTGACCTCCGGCAGCGACGGCAGGTACATGTCCATCGCCAGCGGGGGAGTGGCCGTCAGCCCGCCGAGGATGAAGGTGACCAGCAGTCCGGTGCGGCGCGCGGTACGGGCGGGCGGCCGCGTCGCCGGCGCGGCCGCCCGTGGCGGACCGGGTGTCGAGGCTCCCCCCTCGGCCATGCGCCCCTCGCTGTCCGCCGCCTCCGTCCTGGCCTCCGTCCCCGCCTCCGTCCTGGCCTCCGTCCCCGCCTCCGTCCCCGCCTCCGTGCTGCGGCGAATCCGCCCGGGAGTCTGCCGGGGAACCTGCCCGCGACCCTGCCTCTGGTACCGCCTCTGGTCCTGCCTCTGGTTCTGCCTCTGGTTCTGCTTCGAGCCGTACTCCACCGGCCTATGCTCTCAGCTCGAACAGTGTGATGAACGACACCGTGGTGAACGATCCTCCGCCCGGCCCCATCACGCCGCCCAGCATCACCCCGCCGCCCACCCCACACCGCCCGCCCCACGCCGCCGCACCCAACCCCGCCCGCCCGCGTCACGCGACTCCTCTGCCCTGCCCGCCACCGCCGGCCGCGTCACGCCTCCCCGCGCCCCCGCGGCATCCGGCCGCACCACCCGGCGCGGCACGTGATGCCCTCCCGCCCCTCGAACGTCCCGCCCCTCGAACGTCCCACCCCTCGAACGTCCCGCCCCTCGAACCTCCCACCGCTCGAACCTCCCGCCCCTCGAACCTCCCCGGCGCGGCCTTCCCCGCCGTCGCCGGACACGTCATGGAAAACCCGGCAAAGCATGCCATCGACGCCGATCCCGGTGTGGGGTAGGTCTCGCCCGTTCCCCGCCCGGTTGTCGGCTCCGGCCCCCCGCCGCGCAGGATGGTGGGACCATGAGGCATGCTGTCCGCACCACAGCGAGGCGAGGGGATAGATGAGCGCGGAATCCGGTGGCCGTACCGGCCTGCGGGGCAGACTCTCCCAGTGGCTGCGCAGAGGCGGCCCGGACGGGACCGCCGGCGACGGCGGCCGTGAGGCCCTGCTGCTCGCCGCCGCCGAGGCCGGCCTGGCGCTGGCGCCGGCCGCGCACCCCGCGCCCGGCTACCGCTGCTCGTGCGACCGCGTCGGCTGCCCCACGCCCGCGCGGCACCCGGTGTCGTTCGCCTGGCAGACGCAGTCCACCACCGACCGCGCCCAGGTCGAGCGCTGGGCCCGGCACCAGCCGCAGGCCAACTTCGTCACCGCCACCGGTATGACGCACGACGTCCTGGACGTGCCGCTGGAGGCCGGCCGGGAGGCCCTCGCGGGGCTGCTCGCCGACGGGGTCGAGGTCGGCCCGGTCGCCGAGAGCGACGACGGCCGCATGTACTTCTTCACCCTCACCCGCGGCACGCCCGAGGACGAGGACGAGTGGTGGCCGTGCGAGCTGGACTGCCATCCGGAGACCATGGACGAGCATCCGGGCCTGCGCTGGCACTGCCGCGGCTCCTACGTGCTCGTCCCGCCCGCCAGGCTGCCCGGTGACGACGGCCGGACCGTGCACTGGGTGCGCGGCCCGGAGCACGCCCCGCCGGAGCCGCTGACCCTGCTGGAGCACCTCACGGACGCGTGCGCCCGCCACGCGGCCGGCGAACCGGGCGGCGGCCACCAGACCTCCGCCTGGCCCCTGCACCACTGACCCTCCGGCCGGGCCGCGCCGAGCCCTGTGCCGCGCGCGCCGAGCCCCTCGACAGGCCTGCGCGAAAGGCTCCCGGCCACCCGGCTCCCCAGCCCGGCGCCGCCCCGCGAGCCGTGCGGCGCCCACCGGGGCGCTCCGCCGCGCTACTCGCCCTTCGCGGTGGTCAGTCCCTGGATGCGCCCCAGCATCTCCAGCGGTGTGTCCGTGCCGCCGACCGGGTCCAGGACGGCACCGTTCGACACGAACTCCATCGTCAGCGACTGCTTGATCTCCCCGGTGGTGAGGGCGAGCACGTCGTCGTCGGGGGCGGGCACGGACGCGCCCGCCGCGGCGGTCTGCTTCTCGAAGTGACGGGAGGCGAAGAACACCAGGGCCCCGCCGCCGGCCGTGCGCAGCGCGAGCGGGGCGTAGGCGCCCCCGGTGAGCGGCTCGTCGATGTACTGGCGTACGAGGCCGGGGCGGCGGGCGTTGCCCTCGCGCAGCTCCCGCCAGCCGGAGGTGTGGGTGCCGTCGGCGAAGGTGCGGCCGCCCTCCTCCAGGTAGGTGACGTAGGCGCGGCTCAGGTCCTTGGGGGCGACGGCCAGTTCGGCGGAGTCGGCGGGGACGGGCTGGGCGTGGCCGTCCGGGTCCGTCTCGAACTCGGGGACCTTGCCGGGCGCGACGAGGGTCAGGTAGGCCACCGCCCACGGCGCGTCCCGGTGCTCGCGGGTGAAGACCAGCAGCCAGCGGGCGTCACCGCCCTTGTTGCCCCGGGCGTCGGCGACGAACCAGCGGGGCCAGCCGGCCTTCGCCACGACGGTGAACCTCGCGTCCGTCAGCTCCAGCGGGGTGTGCGCCGGGTTGCCGCCGGGGTGGTTGGCGCGGCCCGCCTGCAGACGGGCCGCGTCGATGTCGGCGAGCGCGCCGGTGACGTGGCCGGCGTCGCGTGAGCCGTCGTAGGACCGGTCGGCGGCGTTGTACGCGGCGGTGAAGTCCCGCAGCGCCTTCGCGGCCTCGGACTCGGTGGCCGCGGGGAGCACCTCGCGTTCGCCGTGCACCACGACGCAGCCGCCGGCGGCGGTCAGCGACAGCGCGGCCAGCGTCGCCGTGAGCGTGCTCCGGCCGCGGCTACGACGCCGTGGACGGCTGCGATCCCTGGTCATCGGGCTCCTTCACCTTCCCCTTCCCGGAGGCGAACCCTACCGGGGCGAGGAACAGTGCGAGCGTGGGGATCAGGTACAGCAGCCACACCGTGACCTGGAGGACGGTCGGGTCGGGCTGGAAGTTGAACACGCCCTTGAGCAGGGTGCCGTACCAGCTGTCGGGCGGGACGGCGCCGGAGACGTCGAACGCCTTGTTGGTCAGGCCCGGCAGGATGTCGGCCTCCTGGAGGTCGTGGACGCCGTAGGCGAGGACGCCGGCGGCGACCACGACCAGCATGCCGCCGGTCCAGGTGAAGAACTTCGCCAGGTTGATGCGCAGGGCGCCGCGGTAGAACAGCCAGCCGAGGAACACCGCGGTGGCGAGGCCGAGTCCGACGCCGACCAGCGGGCGCGGAGTGCCGTCGCCGGCGGCGCGCACGGACGCCCACACGAACAGGGCGGTCTCCAGGCCCTCGCGGCCGACGGCGAGGAACGCGGTGGCGACCAGTGCGGCCGTGCCCGTCCGGAGCGCGGAGTCGAGTCTGCCGTGCAGTTCGGACCGCAGGTGCCGGGCGGTGCGCCGCATCCAGAACACCATCCACGTCACCAGGCCGACCGCGACGATGGACAGCGAGCCGCCGAGCGTCTCCTGCGCCTCGAACGTCAGCTCCTGGGAGCCGAACTCGAGGGCGCAGCCGAAGGCGAGGGCGATGGCGACCGCGATGGCGATGCCGCCCCAGACCGGCCTGAGGGCGTCCCGGCGGCCGGTCTTGACGAGGTAGGCGATGAGGATGCAGACGACGAGGCTGGCCTCCAGGCCCTCGCGCAGGCCGATGAGGTAGTTGGAGAACACCGCTCACGCCTCCTTGGCGAACAGCGTCCGGCCCCACCAGTCGTCCTTGTCGCGGACGCCGGGCGGGACGGCGAACACGGCCGAACCCACGTGCTGGATGTATTCGTTGAGGCTGTCGCCGGCGAGGTTGCGCTGGACGGGGATGAAGCCCTTGCGCACGTCGCGCTGGTAGGCAAGGAAGAACAGGCCCGCGTCGAGGCGGCCGAGGCCGTCGGTGCCGTCGGTGAAGGAGTAGCCGCGGCGCAACAGGGTCGCCCCGCCGTTGCTGTCGGGGTGGGCGAGCCGCACGTGCGCGTCGGGCTTCATCGCCTTCAGGAACGGCTCGTCGCGCTCCTTGGCCTTGCCGACCGGGGCGCCCTCGCCCTTGTCGCGGCCGAAGATGTCCTCCTGCTCCTGCAGGGAGGTGCGGTCCCAGGTCTCGATGTGCATCCGGATGCGGCGGGCCACGAGGTAGGAACCGCCCGTCATCCAGTCGCTGCCGTCCTTCGGGCCGACCCACACGAACTCGTCCAGGCGGTCGGTCTCGGTGCCCGCGATGTTACGGGTGCCGTCCTTGAAGCCCATCAGGTTGCGCGGGGTCTGCGCCTCGGGGGTGGTGGAGGAGGTCTTGCCGAAGCCGAGCTGGGACCACTTGACGACGACCTTGCCGAAGCCGATGCGGGCCAGGTTGCGGACCGCGTGCACGGCGACCTGGGGGTCGTCCGAGCAGGCCTGGATGCACAGGTCGCCGTCGCTGCGGTTCCGGTCGAGATTGTCGCCGGCGAACTTCGGCAGGTCGACCAGGGCTTCGGGGCGCCGGCCGGCGAGGCCGAACTTCTCGAACAGCGACGGGCCGAAGCCGATGGTGAGGGTGAGCCGGGAGGGCTTGAGGCCGAGGGCCTCGCCGGTGTCGTCCGGGGGAGCCTCGGGCAGGCCGCCGTAGCCGCCGTCGCCGACGGGCTGGCCGGCGGTCATCCGGCGGGCGGCCTCGGTCCAGTCCTTCAGCAGTTGGACGAACGCCTCGCGGTCGTCGGTGGTGACGTCGAACGCGGCGAAGTGCAGCCGGTCCTGGACGGGGGTGGAGATGCCGGCCTGGTGCGCGCCGTGGAAGGGGATGGCGGCGCCCATGTCGGCGGCGGCCGGGGAGGCGTCGTCGGCCGGGTCGCCGCCGCCGCGGGCCGCGGCGACCGCCCCGCCCGCCGCGGCGGCGCCGAGCGCGAGTCCGGCGCCGCCCCAGCCGAGCAGCGACCGCCGGGACGGGGCGGGCTGGGTGCTGTTCGTGTCGGTGGTGTCGGTGGTGTCGGTCATGGCTGCTTCCCCCTCGCTCACTTGACGACGACGGCGGCGGCGAGCTGCGACAGCGGCTCGGCGAGCGCGTTCACCGCGTCCGACAGCTTCTTGCGGTCCGCCTTGCCGACCTTCTCGTACGAGGTGAACTCGTACGACGCCTTGTCCGTGCGGTAGTCGTCCAGCAAGGTGTTCAGCGCGGCGAACTGCTTGTCCAGTTCGGCGGTGAGGTCCTTGTCGTTCTCCTGGGCGACCGGCTTGAGCAGCTCGTAGGCCTTCTGGGCGCCCTCGACGTTGGCCTTGAAGTCGACGAGGTCGGTGTGCGAGTAGCGCTCCTCCTCACCGGTGACCTTGCCGGTGGCCACCTCGTCGAGCAGCTCCTTGGCGCCGTTGGCCATCGAGGTCGGGGTGATCTCGGCCTCGCCGACGCGCTCCTGCCATTCCTTGAGGTCCTTGATGAGCAGGTCGGCGAGCTCCTTCTCACGGTCGCCGATCTTCTTGTCCTGCCACAGGGCCTTCTCCAGGCGGTGCCAGCCGGTCCAGTCGGTGGCGGGGTCCTGGCCGTCCTCCAGGCCGTCCTCGCGCACGTCGACCTTGGGGTCGATGTCGCCGAAGGACTCCGCGACCGGTTCGGTGCGCTCCCAGCCGATACGGGAGAGGGCGTAGGCCTTGCGGGCGGCGTCCAGGTCGCCGTCCTTGACCGCCTGGGCGAACTTCTCCGCCTCGGGCAGCGTCTCGTCGGCCTGGGCCCGGACGTAGGCGCGGTAGTCGGCGACGGCCTTGTCCAGGCGTGCGTCGCGCGGGGCGGCCGCGCCGCCGCCGGTGACCTTCAGGGACTGGCGGATGCCGTCGCCCTTCATGCCGGGCTTGCAGGCGATCTCGTACTCGCCGGCCTTCACCTCGGCGGTGACCCGCTGCTTGGTGCCGGGGCCGATGTTCTCGCGCTCGGTGACCACCCGGTCGTCGGGGAAGAGGACGTAGACCTCGGTGACCTTCGAGCCCTTGTTCTCGATGGCGAGTTCTATGTGTCCGGCGGGCACCTCGTTCGTCGACAGCTCGCAGGCGTCGTCCTTCGCGGTGACGCCGATGACGCGGTCCGAGCTCTCGCCGTCCTCGCTTTTCTCGGTGCAGCCCGTGACGGCGGTCAGGGCTGCCGCGGTGGCGACGGCGGTCACGACGGTGAGGCGGGCGGCACGCATACAGGCTCCATGAGGTGGCGGAAAATGGCCGTGACCGGGGTCACGGGCCATGAGTAGGCTTGCCTAACTTATCTGAGGCTTACCTGAGTGCTACCCACGCGGATGGTGATTCAGCTCTCATCGACGGCGTGCGGGCACGGGCCGATCACGGCACTTTCAAGCCGATCTCAAGCAATGGTCAAGGGGAGGTAAAGCGCGTCTGGGGGGTGGTCCCGGAGCGGGCGGCCCGGCCCGGTGGTTCAATGCCCCGGTGACTGACTACGACGTGCTGCGCGTCTTCTGCGCGCCGAACGGCGGATACGGCAACGAACTCGGCGTCGTCCGCGACGGCTCCCTGCTGCCCGGGCGCGCGGACCGGCAGGCCCTCGCCGCCGGACTCGGCTTCAGCGAGACCGTGTTCGTCGACGACCCCGAGCGCGGCGCCGTCGACATCTACACCCCCACCCTGCGGCTGCCGTTCGCCGGTCACCCCTGCGTCGGCACCGCCTGGCTGCTGGACGTGCCCGAACTGCGCACCCCCGCCGGAGAGGTGGGTGCCCGGCAGGACGGCGAGTTCAGCTGGATCGAGGCCCGCGCCGAATGGGCGCCGCCGCGCACCCTGCGCCAGTACGCCTCGGCCGCCGAGGTGGACGCCCTGCCGGTACCGCCGAAGGGCGAGTGGATCTACGCCTGGGCGTGGGAGGACGAGGCCGCGGGCCGCGTCCGGGCCCGGGCCTTCCCCGGCCGCGACGACGGCATCGACGAGGACGAGGCGACCGGCGCGGCCGCGCTGCTGCTCACCGCACGGCTGGGCCGCGCCCTGAACGTCGCCCAGGGCAGGGGCTCCCAGATCCTCACCGCGCCCCAGCCGCACGGCTGGGTGGAGATCGGCGGACGGGTCGTCCTGGAGCGCTGACCCGCTGACCCGCTGACGGCCGATGCCGTCCCGGAGCGGCCCTGCGCCGCCCCGGGCCCGGCGGGTTCGCCGCCCCGGGCCCGGCGGGTTCGCCGCCCCGGGCCCGGCGGGGGCGCCGTCCGGCCGCCGTCACGGCAGGGTGAGGATGTCCGCCCCGGTCTCGGTGACCACCAGCGTGTGCTCGAACTGGGCGGTGCGCCTGCGGTCCTTGGTGACGACCGTCCAGCCGTCCTCCCACAGGTCGTACTCGTGCGTGCCGAGCGTCAGCATCGGCTCGATGGTGAACGTCATGCCCGGCTGCATCACGGTCGTCGCGTGCGGGCTGTCGTAGTGCGGGACCACCAGGCCGGAGTGGAACGAGCTGTTGATGCCGTGCCCGGTGAAGTCCCGCACCACGCCGTAGCCGAACCGCTTGGCGTACGACTCGATCACCCGGCCGATCACGTTGATCTGCCGGCCCGGCTTGACCGCCTTGATCGCGCGGTCGAGCGCCGTGCGGGTGCGCTCCACCAGCAGCCGGCTCTCCTCGTCGACGTCACCGACGAGATAGGTGGCGTTGTTGTCGCCGTGCACCCCGCCGATGTACGCCGTCACGTCCAGGTTGACGATGTCGCCGTCGCGCAGCACCGTCGAGTCCGGGATGCCGTGGCAGATCACCTCGTTGACGCTGGTGCACAGCGACTTCGGGAAACCCCGGTAGCCCAGTGTGGAGGGGTAGGCGCCGTGGTCGCAGAGGTAGGTGTGCGCCACCCGGTCGAGTTCGTCCGTGGTCACACCGGGTGCGATGATCTTCGCGGCCTCGGCCATCGCACGGGCCGCGATCCGGCCCGCGACGCGCATCGCCTCGACCGTCTCGGGTGTCTGCACCTCCGGACCGGTGTACGGCGTCGGCGCCGGCTTGCCGACGTACTCGGGCCGGCGGATGTTTCCGGGCACGGAACGGGTGGGAGAGAGCTCCCCTGGTACGAGCAGCGACTGGCCAGACATGCCAGCGAGTCTAAGACAGCGGTCATGGGGGACCATGTCCGTGGCGAAAGGAGCCGGACCATGGCCCTGTTCAAGAAGCGCACCGTCGGCAAACCGGGCGAGTGGTACTACTGCCTGGAGCACAAGAAGGTCGAGGAGGGGCCCGAGTGCCCCGCCAAGGACCGCTTCGGCCCCTACGCCACCCGCGCGGAGGCCGAGCACGCGATGGCGACCGCCCGCGAGCGGAACCTGGAGTGGGAGAACGACCCGCGCTGGCACGACGCGCCCGCCCGCGAAGAGGACTGACCCCCGCGACGCGGCCCGGACCCCCGCGACGCGGCCCGGACGTCCGGGTCGCGGCCTGAACTCCGCGACGCGGCCAGATCGTCCGGGCCACGGCCCGAACACCGCTCTCCGCGCTGAGCACTGATCTCCGTGCCGAGCGCCGCTCTCCGTACTGAGCACTGCTCTCTGCGCCGAGCACTGCTCTCCGTGCCGAGCACCGCTCTCCGAGCCAGGGAATCGGCTCCCGCACCGAGGACCGGCCGCCGTGACGGCGACCGCCCCTCGGGCCCGCGCCCTTCAGACCCCGCCCTTCAGACCCCGCCCTTCAGACCCCGCCCTTCAGACCCCGCCCTTCAGACCCCGCTCTTCAGACCCCGCTCTTCAGGCCTGGGCCAGCGGCTGGTCGCCCTCCCGCGGTCCGGTGTCCGCCGCGTCGCGAGCCGCGCGCCCGGTCCGGGCGGCTGCCGCGGCCGCCCGCTGCTCCCGCACTCGCGCCGCGTGCGGGTCCGTGCGGGCGTCGTACGTCATCAGCTTCGGCAGGCACAGCGCCAGCAGGCCCACCGCGCCCGCGCACAGCAGGCCGCCGCTCCACACCGACGCCCGCACCCCCCACCAGGCGGCGAAGCCGCCCGACCGGACCTGGCCCAGCGTCGGCCCGACCGAGTACGACAGCAGCTCGATCCCGGCCAGCCGGCCGCGCAGCTCGTCGGGGATCGTCTGGTTCCACATCACCCCGCGGAAGATGCCGCTGACCATGTCGCAGGCTCCTGCGGCGGTCAGGAACAGCAGCACCAGCCACACGTTCCCGCACAGGCCAGCCGCCGCGACCGACACGCCCCACAGAGCCGCCGACAGCACCACCATCCGCCCGTGCCGGTGGATCCGTCCGGTCCAGCCGCTGGTCACGCTGACCAGCAGGGAGCCCAGTGGTACGGCTGCGTACATCAGGCCCAGCGCCCACGGTGCCCCCAGCTCGTCCGCGAGGAACGGCAGCACCGCCAGCGGCATCGCCAGGAACATCGCGGCCAGGTCGACGGCATAGGTGCCGAGCAGCTCCTTGCGGCTCCAGGCGTACCGGGCGCCCTCCGCGACGGCCCTCAGCGACGGCTTCGCGGCCTCGTGGGCGGCGGGGGAGGCGGCCAGCGGCACGACGAGGGCGACCGACACCACGAACGTCGCCAGGTCCGCCGCATACGCCCAGCCCAGCCCGGCGTACGCCACGACCACACCGGCCACGGCCGGTCCCGCCACCCCGCCCACGGTCCAGCGCAGCGAGTTCAGCGAGGCCGCGGCCGGCAGGTGCTCGTGCGCCACGATCCGCGGCCACAGCGAGTCCAGCGCGGGCCGCTGCACGGACCCCAGCGCCGAGGAGAGCGCGGCCACCAGGTACAGCGGCCACACCGCCGGCTCCGGCGTCAGCGCGTTGACCAGCAGCACCACGCTGAGCACACCCTGCCGCCGCCCGCGGAGGCGGGGGAGTCGTCGGTCACGACCGGTCATGATCTGCGGGGCGCGGCGACCGGTGCAACCGGTTTCTCCCGGCACCGCGTCCGGGCTGCGCGGCCGTCCGTGGCACCGGGTCCGTGGCACCGGGTCCGTGCGCGTCTGTGGCACCGCGTCCGGGCTGCGCGGCCGTCCGTGCCACCGCGTCCGTGGCACCGGGTCCGTGGCTGCGCGTCCGTGGCGCGGCCGTACGTGGCTGTGCGGCCGTCCGCGCGCCGTCTCCCGTCCGGCCGCTCAGGACCGGGTCACACGGGGCCCCGTCCTCACCACAGCGACGGCGGCGGTGCGGTGAGCAGATCCGCGAGCCGGGACAGCCGGTCCCGGAAGCGGCGGCCCCGCTGCGGCGGCCCGGCGTTCTCCCCGGCCGCCGCGCTCACCAGGTGCTGCACACTGTCCAGATCGAGCTCCGCCCCCTCGGGCACCGGCAGCCACTCGTGGGCCGTCGCCGCCAGCTCGCCCCCGCCGCCCGGCCCCAGTGCGAGCACCGTCGCCCCCGCCCGCCGGGCCCCGTGGACCCGCTCCAGCAGCGAAGGCTCCGTCTCCGGCGCCACCACCAGCAGCGTCTGACCCCGCCCGGCCGCCTCGATCCGGCCGAGCCCCACCGCCAGGTGCGCCGGATCCGTCGGGCGCGCCCCGTGCCGGACCAGCGTCGGGGCCAGCTCCGGAGTGCCCGACCAGGCGGACTCGTCCGCCAGATGCGCGGCGAGGTGCCACGGCTCGTACGACGGCGTGCCCACGAGCAGCAGACCGCCCCCGTGCGCCACCACCGACCCGCGCAGCACCCCGGCGAAACCGCGGGTGGCGGCCGGCCACTCCGTCCCGGCGAGCACGTCGCGCAGCAGCGCGACCCGTACGGCGTCCATGCGCCCGCATCCTGCCGCAACCGGCCGCCCGCGACACCCGGTTCGCCGTTCCTTCGCCCGGACCGGGCACCCCCGGCCGGGCCGGGCCCGCCCGTGCCCGGCCGCCCGCGGACCGGCCCCGCCCGACCGGCGGGGTGCCGCGCTACCGGACGTAGAGTCGGCCCATGACCTCTACCGACAGTGCTGTACAGAAGGCGCCCGCCAAGGACCCCTGGGACCTGCCCGACGTCTCCGGGCTGGTCGTCGGCGTGCTCGGCGGGACCGGCCCGCAGGGCAAGGGCCTGGCCCTGCGGCTCGCCCGCGCCGGCCAGAAGGTGATCATCGGCTCGCGCGCCGCGGAGCGCGCCCGGTCGGCCGCGGACGACATCGGCCTCGGCGTCGAGGGCGCCGACAACGCCGAGACCGCCCGGCGCAGCGACATCGTGATCGTCGCCGTGCCCTGGGACGGCCACGGCGCGACCCTTCAGTCCCTGCGGGCGGAGCTGGCCGGGAAGCTCGTCGTCGACTGCGTCAACCCGCTCGGCTTCGACAAGAAGGGCGCCTACGCGCTGCGGCCCGAGGAGGGCAGCGCCGCCGAGCAGGCCGCCGCGCTGCTGCCGGACTCCCGGGTCACCGCCGCGTTCCACCACCTGTCCGCGGTGCTGCTCCAGGACCCGGACACCGAGCGCATCGACACCGATGTGATGGTGCTCGGCGAGGAGCGCGCCGACGTGGAGACCGTCCAGGCGCTGGCCGGCCGCATCCCTGGCATGCGCGGGGTCTTCGCGGGCCGGCTGCGCAACGCCCACCAGGTGGAGTCGCTGGTCGCCAACCTGATCTCCGTCAACCGCCGCTACAAGGCGCACGCGGGACTCCGCGTCACGGACGTCTGAGCCGATGGGGGACACTGGTGGACAGCAGCAGTGTCCCCCGACAGGAGCCGACCCCCATGCCCCGCTTGCTCCCGGCCGCCCCGGCCCGGCGTCTGGCCTACTACGCCCTCGCCGTCTGCGTCCTCGCCGTGGCCGCCGCCGTCGTCTCCTTCTTGCAGGGCAGCCTGCTCGGGATCGTCTGGGTGCTGATCGCGGGCCTGTCGTCCAACATGACCTGGTACTACTTCCGGCGCGGGCGGGCGGCCGGGAAGCCCGTCACGGACTGACCGCCGGCCCCGGAGTGTCAGAGGCCGGCCGTCAGGGGCCGACCGAGCACAGCTCCTGCGAGCCGCGCCAGAACCGGTACAGGTCGTAGCCGCAGTAGGTGTCGAAGTCGCTGATGCCGAGCCCGCGCAGGATCGCGTCGACCATGTCGAAGAACACGCCGTTCAGCGACGGGATCCACAGCAGCGCGAACACGATCAGCAGACCGAACGGAGCCAGCGGCTCCACCTGCCGGCGCACGCTGTACGACAGCCAGGGCTCGACCACGCCGTAGCCGTCGAGGCCCGGCACCGGCAGGAAGTTCAGGATCGCCGCGGTCACCTGGAGCAGCGCGAGGAAGGCCAGCGCGAACCGGAAGTCGCGCGGCACCCCGTCCAGCGCGTCCAGCCAGAACGGGGCCGTGCACACCACGGCGAACAGCACGTTCGTCAGCGGGCCCGCCGCGGAGATCAGGCTGTGCCGCCACCGGCCTTGGATCCGGCCCCGCTCGATGAAGACCGCGCCGCCGGGCAGACCGATCCCGCCCATGATGACGAACAGCACCGGCAGCACGATGCTGAGCAGCGCGTGCGTGTACTTCAGCGGGTTGAGCGTCAGATAGCCCTTGGCACCCACCGAGATGTCCCCGCTGTGCAGCGCGGTGCGCGCGTGCGCGTACTCGTGCAGGCACAGCGACATGATCCACGCCGCCGTCACGAACAGGAACACGGCGACGCCCGGCTGCTCCGCGAAGCCGGTCCAGGTGGCCCACCCGGTCACCGCCGTCACGGCCGCGATCCCGATGAAGACGGGACTGATCCTCCGGTCGCTGTGCCGGCTGGTGGCGGTCGTCATGGCGGGGGAACCTCTCGTGCTCGGGTGGCACGCCCGGGCGGCGGGCCTGCCCGACCGTACCGGCCGCACCGTGACAACGTCACACGAACGGCGAAGGGTTCCCCGCCCCACCCCTCGGAACGGGGTTCCCGCCCCGTCCCCCGGAACCCGCCCGTCCGTCTCTCGGTGCGCGAGCCTCCGGGCCCCGGCCGGCCCCGCCCGTCCGCCGAGCGGCAGGGCCCGCCGCCTGCCCGTCCGCCGCCACCGGGCCCACCGCCCGGCCCGCCCGGGCCCGTCCCCGGCCCCGGGCTCTGCGGGCCTCCACCCGGCGCCCGGCCCCTCCGGGAAGGCCCCGCCCACCTCGCCCCGCCTGCCCCGCCCCGCCCACCTCGCCCCGCCTGCCTCGCGCCGCTCGCCAGGCGTCCCGTGGCCGCCCCGCCTGCCTCGCGCCGCCCACCTCGCCTGCCTCGCGCTGCCTGCCTCGCCTGCCTCGCGCTGCCCGCCAGGCGTCCCGCGGCCGCCTCGCCTACCTCGCGCTGCCCGCCTCGCCTGCCTCGTGCCGCCTGCCTCGCCTGCCTCGCCCCTCCTGCCTCGCCCACCTCGCGCTGCCTGCCTCGCCTGCCTCGCGCTGCCCGCCAGGCGTCCCGCGGCCGCCTCGCCTACCTCGCGCCGCCCGCCCCGCCTGCCTCGTGCCGCCCGCCTCGCGCCGCCTGCCTCGCCTGCCTCGCCCCTCCTGCCTCGCGCCTGCCGCCCCGACCCGCTCGCGGCCGCGGGACGCCTCACCCGCACCCGCGGAAGCCTCACTCGCACCCGCAGGGCCCCGCCCGGAGGCGGCGGACCCGGAAAACCCCGTGCCGAGCGGAGTGGCCGACCGGGGAGAATGGGCCTCGTGCGCTACCGCATCCTCGGCACCACCCAGGCGATCCGTCCCGACGGCACCCCCGTCCCGGTCGGCGGGGTGCGGCTGCGCGCCCTGCTGACCGTGCTCGCGCTGCGGCCGGACCGCGTGGCCCCGGCCGGGCTGCTGGTGGAGGAGGTGTGGGAGGACGACCCGCCCGCCGACGCGCCCGGAGCACTCCAGGCACTCGTGGGGCGGCTGCGGCGGACCCTCGGCGCCGGTGCCGTCGTCTCGGCCGACGGCGGCTACCGGCTGGCGGCCGCCGCCGACGACATCGACCTGCACCGCTTCGAACGGCTGGTCGGCGAGGGCCGGCGCGCCCTCACCGACGGCGACCCCGCCAAGGCCGCCGCCGTCCTCGACGACGCCCTCGCCCTGTGGCGCGGCCCCGCCCTCGCCGACCTGCCCGACCGCACCGCGCGCGCGGCCCGCTGCGACCGACTGCACCTCGACGCGGTCCGCGCCCGGCTCGGCGCCGCCCTCGCGCTCGGCGACGCCGACGCGGCGCTGCCGGAGCTGACCGCCCTGTGTGACACCCACCCGCTCGACGAACCGCTCCAGGCGCTGCGGCTGCGCGCGCTGCGCGACACCGGCCGCCCCGCCGAAGCACTGGCCGCCTACGACGCCGTACGACGGCTGCTCGCCACGTCCCTCGGCTCCGACCCGGGACCCGAACTGCGCGCCCTGCACCAGGAGCTGCTCACCACGGACGCCCCGCCGCCCCCGCCGGCCCCGCCTTCTTCGTCCCCCGCCCTGGCCGCCCCGGCTGCCCCGGCTGCCCCCGCCGCCCCCGCCGCGGCCCGCCCGCGCGGCAACCTGCGGGCCCGGCTCACCTCGTTCGTGGGCCGCGCCGACGACATCGCCGCGCTGCGCGAGGACCTCGCCGAGCACCGGCTGGTCACCCTGCTCGGGCCCGGCGGCGCCGGCAAGACCCGGCTGTCCCAGGAGGCCGCCGAGGGCACGGCCGACCTGGCGCCGGACGGGGTGTGGCTGGCCGAGCTGGCACCCGTCGACGACCCGGCCGCCGTACCCGAGGCCGTGCTCACCGCGATCGGCGCCCGCGAGACCGTGCTGTACGGCGCCGGAGCCGAGACCATCCGCGCCGCCGTGTCCGACCACCACGACGACGCCGTCCACCGGCTGGCCGAGCACTGCGGCAGACGCCGCATGCTCATCGTCCTCGACAACTGCGAGCACGTCGTCGACGCCGCCGCCCGGCTCGCCGTCGACCTGCTCGCCCGCTGCCCCGGCCTGACCGTGCTCGCCACCAGCCGCGAGCCGCTCGGCGTGCCCGGGGAGCGGCTGCGGCCCCTGGAGCCGCTGCCCGAGCCGTACGCGCTGCGGCTGCTCGCCGACCGCGGCGCGGCCGCCCGCCCCGGCTTCCGGCCCGACGACGACCCGGAGGCCGCCGCCGAGATCTGCCGCCGCCTGGACGGCCTGCCGCTCGCCATCGAACTGGCCGCCGCCCGGCTGCGCATGCTCAGCCTGCGGCAGATCGCCGACCGCCTCGACGACCGCTTCCGGCTGCTGACCACCGGCAGCCGCACCGCCCTGCCCCGCCAGCAGACCCTGCGGGCCGTCGTCGACTGGTCCTGGGAACTCCTCGACGCCCGCGAACGCGACGTCCTCGGCCGCCTGTCGGTGTTCGCGGGCGGCTGCGACCTCGCCGCCGCCGAGGCCGTGTGCGGCCCCGCCGCCCTCGACGTGCTCGGCCAGCTCGTCGACAAGTCCCTCGTCGTCGCCGCGCCCTCGGGCCCGGGCGGGATGCGCTACCGGCTGCTGGAGACCGTCGCCGAGTACGCCCGCCAGCGGCTGGAGGAGGCCGGGCAGCGCGCGGCCGCCGCCCGCGCCCACCTCGTCCACTACCGCGAACTCGCCCGCACCACCGACCCGCTGCTGCGCGGCTCCGGCCAGCGCGCCGCGATCGCCCTGCTGGAGCTGGAGTACGAGAACCTGCGCACCGCGCTGCGGCACGCCGTCGCCGAACGCGACGAGCAGGAGGCGCTCAGCCTGGTGCTGTCGCTGGTGATGTACTGGCAGATGCGCGACCTGCGGCACGAGATCCGCCACTGGTGCACCGAGGTCATGCCGCTCGGCCCGGACCCCTTCGCCGAGCCACTGCGGCGCGCCGCACCCGTGTGGGAGCGCCTGACGGCCACGCCGCCGCCGCTCGCCGGGGAGGCGCTCACCGAGGCCCGGCGCGGCGTGCACCTGGCGCACCTGTCCTGCATGGAGACCGAGCTGGACTTCTGGCAGAGCCCGCCCGCGCAGGCCAAGCTGCGGCTGATCGCCGCCGCCTACGAGCCGGGCCAGCCGCAGACCTGCCGGCTGCCCGGCATGCTGTGGTTCTACGCGGTGATGCTCAGCGGCGACGTGGAGCGCGTGTACTCGCTCCTCGACGCCTGCGTGGACACCTGCCGCAGCACGCCCGGCTACGAGTGGGAACTCGCGGCCGGTCTCCAGATGCGCGCCAACTTCCGTGCCAACCGCAGCGAATGGGCCGCCGGCGCCGAACGCGACGCCGACGAGGCGCTGGCGATCTTCCGGCGGCTCGGCGACGACTGGGGCTACGCCGAAGCGCTCTCCGCCCGCGGCGAGACCCGCGAGCGCCGGGGCGAGTTCGAACAGGCCGCCGCCGACTACCGGGAGGCCGCCGGCTACGCCGAGCAGCTCGGCGCCCACACCCACATGGCGGTGCTCTCCGCCCGGCTCGGCAGCGCCCTGCTGGAGGCCGGGGACACCGAGCGCGGGGAGCGCATCCTGCGCGAGGTGATCGACGCCGACGACGGCTCCCTCAACGAGGGCATGCCCGCCGCCCGGCTGTTCCTGTCCTCGTGGCTGTCGGTGACCGGCCGTACCGCCGAGGCGCGGGAGCAACTGCGGCTGCTGCGCGAGGAGTTCCGGCTGGCCCGGTTCGTCGTCTTCGACGCGTTCATCCTGGGCGCCGAAGCCTGGCTGGACGCCCTGGAGGGCCGCCACACGGAGAGCCTGGACCGCATCCGAGAGGCGCTGGAGAAGGCCGCCGACCCGCTGTCGGAGGCCATGCAGCCCAGCATGCGGGCCGGCTATCTGCGGGTCGCCGCGCTCGCCCTGGCCGGGCACGAGCAGGGCCTCCGCGGCGCCGACGCCGCCCGCTGCCTGGGCGCCGCCGACGCCGCGATGCCGCCGGGGCACGTGCCGTCCCTGGTGGAGCGTGCCGTCGGCGAGCGCGCCGAGTCCGCCGTACGGGCCGTGGTGGACGACGCCGCCTACGCCGCGGCGTACGCGCAGGGCGGCGGCCTCTCCCCCGAGGAGGCCGCCGCCCTGCTGTGAGCGCACCGGGCCGGCCGGCTCAGGCCCCGTGCTCCGGCTCCGTCAGCTCTTGGTACGGAACTTGTGGATGGCGACCGGCGCCATCACGGCGGTGATCGCCACCGACCAGCCCACCGTCATCCACAGGGCGTGGGCCACCGGTCCGCCGATCATCAGGCCGCGGGCCGCGTCGGCGAGCGTGGACAGCGGGTTGTAGTCGGTGAAGGACTGCAGCCAGCCCGGCATCGACCGGGTCGGCGCGAAGATCGACGAGCCGAACTGGAGCGGGAACAGCACCAGGAAGCCCATCGCCTGCACGGACTGCGCGTTCTTCAGCGTGACGCCCAGGGTGAGGAACACCCACATGATCGACGAGGCGAACAGCGAGGCCAGGCCGACCGCCGCGAGGGTGCCCGGCCAGCTGGTGATCTCGAACCCGACCAGCACGGCGACCAGCATCAGCACCGCCGTCGCGAACAGCATCCGCGCCAGCTCCACCGCGATCTTCGCGAACAGCACGGAGCCGCGGCCGATGGGCAGGGACCGGAAGCGGTCCATGACGCCGCTGTTGAAGTCCTGGCTGAAGCCGGTGCCGACGCCCTGCGACAGCGTCATGCTCATCATCGCGACCATGCCGGGGATCACGTACTGCACGTACTGGTCCTGACCGCCGCCCAGCGCCTGCCCGATCGAGCCGCCGAAGACGTACACGAACAGCAGCGTGAACACCACCGGCATCAGCAGCGCGTCGAACATCGACTCCGGGTCCTGGCGGATCCACAGCAGGTTGCGCCGCACCAGGGCCCCGGTGTGCCGCAGGTGCCCGCGCAGCGTGATGCGGGTGTCGGCCGGGGGCGCGGCGGAGCCGGCGGGGGTGGTGGTGGCTGTGGCGGCGCTCATACGGCGACCTCCTCGCGGGCGTCGGCGGACTCGGCGGACGGCGGGACGCTCGCCCGCTTGCCGGTGAGGCTCAGGAACACCTCGTCCAGGCTGGGCAGTTCGGTGGTGACGGAGGTGAGGGTGATGCCGAGCGCGACGGCCGCGCCCACCGCGGCGGTGAGCTGCTCGTCGCTGAGCACCGGCACCAGCACGGAGCCGCCGTGCGTGTCGACCTCGGTGCTCGCCAGACCGGTGATGCCGAGCCCGTCCAGCGCGGACGCCAGCTGCCGCGCCCGCAGCGGGTCGGCCGGCCGGATCCGCAGCCGGCGCCCGCCGACCGTGGACTTCAGCTCGTCGATGGCGCCGCCCGCGATCACCCGCCCCCGGTCGACGACCGTCAGCTCGGAGGCGAGCTGCTCGGCCTCCTCCATGTACTGGGTGGTGAGCAGCACGGTCACTCCGTCGCCCACCATGGACTTCACCTCGTCCCACACCTCGTTGCGGGTGCGCGGGTCCAGGCCGGTGGTCGGTTCGTCCAGGAACAGCACGGCCGGCCGGCCGATCATGGAGGCGGCGAGGTCGAGGCGGCGCCGCATCCCGCCGGAGTACGTCGACGCGGGGCGCTTGGCCGCGTCCGTCAGGGAGAACCGCTCCAGCAGCTCGTCCGCGCGGGACCGGGCGTCCTTGCGGGACAGGTCCAGCAGCCGGCCGATCAGGTAGAGGTTCTCCCAGCCGGGCAGCTTCTCGTCCACGGAGGCGTACTGCCCCGTCAGGCCGATCACCCGGCGCAGCTGGCGTGGCTGCCGTACGACGTCGTAGCCGGCCACCGTCGCCTGTCCGGCGTCCGGCTTCAGCAGCGTCGACAGGATGCGCACCAGCGTGGTCTTGCCGGCGCCGTTCGGGCCGAGCACCCCCATCACGGTCCCCTCGCGCACCTGAAGGTCGACGCCGTCCAGCGCCTTGGTCTCGCCGTAGTGCTTCATCAGCCCCCGCACGGTGACGGCGGCGCCCGGCCCTCCGGGCGTGGTCTCGGTTCGCGTCATGGCCACGACGGTGCCAGGCCCCGCCGACACGCCACCGACACGCCACCGACAGCCGACCGACAGCCGACCGACAGCCGACCGACAGCCGACCGGCAGTCGGGAGTCGGCAGTCGGCAGTCGGCAGTCGGCAGCCGGGAGTCGGGAGTCGGGGGTCGGCCGGCGGCCGGACCGACCGGCCACCGACAGCGCGCCGCCCGTCCGCCCGCGCCCCGTCCGCCCGCGCCCCGCCCTCCGCCCTCCGCCCGCCACCCTCCGTCCGTCCGCCGCCCGCCGCGCGCCACCCTCCGTCCGTCCGCCGCGCGCCGCGCGCCACCCTCCGTCCGTCCGCCGCCCGCCGCCCGCCGCCCCACGGGCCGCATGCCCCCGGCCGTCGGCCCCCGGCCCCCGGCCCCCGGCCCCCGGCCCCCGGCCGTCGGCCACCGGCCGTCGGCCCCCGGCCCCCGGCCCCCGGCCCCCGGCCGTCGGCCACCGGCCGTCGGCCCCCGGCCCCCGGCCCCCGGCCCCCGGCCGTCGGCCACCGGCCGTCGGCCCCCGGCCGTCGGCCCCCGGCCGTCGGCCACCGGCGGTCGGCAGCGGCCGGAGGCCGGACACGGCAGCGGCCCCGCCGACGGGGGACGATCGGCGGGGCCGCGGCGTGCCGCAGTGGCTCGGAGGACGAGACCCGGAGGGTCACGGCTCACGGAGGGTCATGGCTCACGGAGGCGGGGGCCGGCCCCGGGCTCGTGGGATACCCGGGCCCGGCCACGCCTCGCCCGGGCTCAGTGGACGGAGTGCTCCTCCAGCGGGAACGCACCGCCGACGACGTCCTCGGCGAACGCCCGCGCCGCGTCACCCATCACGGTGCGCAGGTCGGCGTACTGCTTCACGAACTTCGGCACCCGGCCGTCGGTCAGCCCGAGCATGTCGGTCCACACCAGGACCTGCGCGTCCGTCTCCGGCCCGGCGCCGATCCCGACCGTCGGGATGTGCAGCGTGCGCGTCACCTCGGCGGCCAGCTCCGCCGGAACCAGCTCCAGCACCACCGCGAACGCGCCCGCGTCCTGCACGGCCTTCGCGTCCCGCAGCAGCTGCTGCGCCGCCTCCTCACCGCGCCCCTGCACCCGGTAGCCCATGGCGTGGACGGACTGCGGGGTCAGGCCGATGTGCGCCATCACCGGGATGCCGGACTCCACCAGCAGCCGGATCTGCTCGTGCGACCGCTCACCGCCCTCCAGCTTCACCGCGCCGACCCCGGCCTCCTTCACCAGCCGGGTCGCCGAGCGCAGCGCCTGCACCGGGCCCTCCTGGTACGAGCCGAACGGCAGGTCGCCGACGACCAGAGGACGCCGGGTGCCGCGCACCACCGCGGCGGACAGCATGGCCATCTGGTCCAGGGTGACCGGCACGGTGGTGTCGTAGCCCAGGTGGCAGTTGCCGGCCGAGTCGCCGACCAGGATCACCGGGATGCCCGCCTCGTCGAAGACGGACGCCGTCATCGCGTCGTAGGCGGTCAGCATGGGCCACTTCTCGCCCCGCTCCTTGGCGAGGGCGATGTCACGGACGGTGATGCGGCGGGTGCTCTTGCCGCCGTACAGCGCGTTGCCGGCGCCGGAAGGTTTCGGCACGGGCCGGGCAGCCGAAAGCTGCGTCATCGCAACAGCTCCTTACGTCATCTCGAGGCGCCCTGACGGCGTCCCCGGATCACCTCCATGGTGGCACCTCGCCCCCGCCACGGCCAGACCGCTCCGCGGAGAGCCGCGGCACCGCGGGCGCCGTCCTCCGCCGGGCGCGAATGTGCGCGTTTCGTTACAAGGGGAACTCCCCCGGCCCGTGCACCCGTCCTGCACAGCAAGGACGGAGCCGATCATCCCCTAGGGTCGTAGACGCGGGGGACGACGGTGTGCACGGCAGGTAGCGAGGCGACAGTATGGCGCAGCAGGCGTACGCAACGGAGACGGACAACGGCGGCTCGGACTCCGGCCGTCAGAGCTCTCGGCTCCGGCGCCTGACCCACCGGCTCGTCGACGGCTGGCGCGGCGACCCGCGGATCTGGCGCCGGGGCGTCGTCGTCGCCACCCTCGCGGTGCTGCTGGCCCTGGTGATGGTGCTGCACGCGCGGATCCCCAACGCGATCGGCAACCTGGGCAGCCTCGGCGAGACGTTCCTGCCGTGGTGCGGGGTGTTCGTGCCGGTGCTGCTGGCGCTCGCCCTGGTGCGCCGGTCGGCGACGGCACTGATCGCGCTGCTGCTGCCGTCGGTGATCTGGCTGAACCTCTTCGGCGGGCTGCTCAGCGACAAGTCCGCGGCGGGCGGCGACCTCACGGTGGCCACGCACAACGTCAACGCCGACAACCCCGACCCCGCGGGCACCGCCCGGGAGGTCGCCGCCTCCGGCGCGGACGTCGTCGCGCTGCAGGAGCTGACCTCGGCGGCGGTCCCGGTGTACGAGAAGGCGCTCGCGTCGGCCTTCAGGTACCACTCGGTGCAGGGCACGGTCGGACTGTGGAGCAAGTATCCGCTGAGCTCGGTCACGCCGGTCGACATCCAGCTGGGCTGGACCCGCGCGCTGCGCGCCACGGTCGCCGCCCCGGCGGGCCAGGCCGCGGTGTACGTGGCCCACCTGCCGTCGGTGCGGGTGAAGCTGGAGGCCGGGTTCACGGCCCGGCAGCGTGACAAGAGCGCCGACGCGCTGGGCGAGGCGATCGCCGACGAGCCGCTCGACCGGGTGATGCTCCTGGGCGACCTCAACGGCACGATGAACGACCGCTCCCTCAACGCGGTCACCTCGCAGCTGCGCTCCACGCAGGGCGCGGCGGGCAGCGGGTTCGGCTTCAGCTGGCCGGCGTCGTTCCCGATGGCCCGGATCGACCAGATCATGGTCCGCGGGATCGAGCCCGTCAGCTCCTGGACCCTCCCCGACACCGGCAGCGACCACCTCCCGGTAGCCGCCCGCCTCCGCCTGGCCCCCGCAACCTGACCCGGGCCCCGGGCCCGGGCCCCGGGTGGGAAGTGTGCGGAGGATTCCGGCCACGGATCGGGCCGCTCCGCCCTGTGCCATGGCCGGAATCCTCCGCACACCGGTTGGGTGGGGGTGCCTGGGGTGGGGGTGCCTGGGGTGGGGTGCGTGGTTACGTGGTTTCGCGCCAGGCGTTGGTGATGGGGAGGCGGCGGTCCTTCCCGAAGCCCTTCGGGGAGATCTTGGTGCCCGGGGGGTACTGGCGGCGCTTGTACTCGGCGGTGTCGACCATGCGGAGGGTCTTCGTCACCAGCGCGCGGTCGTAGCCGGCCGCGACGATCCGGTCGGCGCCCTCGTCGTGGTCGACGTAGCGCTCCAGGATCGCGTCCAGGACCGGGTAGTCGGGCAGCGAGTCGGTGTCGACCTGGCCGGGCCGCAGCTCGGCGCTCGGCGGCTTGCTGATCGAGTTCTCGGGGATCGGCGGGGTCTCGCCGCGCTCCGCGGCGGCCCGGTTGCGCCAGCGGGCCAGGCGGAACACCGAGGTCTTGTAGACGTCCTTGATGGGGCCGTAGGCGCCCACCGAGTCGCCGTACAGCGTCGAGTAGCCGACCGCCAGCTCCGACTTGTTGCCGGGCGCGAGGACGATGTGGCCCTCCTGGTTGGAGACCGCCATCAGCAGCGTGCCGCGCAGCCGGGACTGGAGGTTCTCCTCGGCGAGACCGGTGAGCCCGAGGGAGCCCATGTACGCGTCGAACATCGGCTCGATCGGGACGGTACGGAAGTTCAGGCCGGTGCGGCGGGCCAGCTCGGCGGCGTCGCCCCGGGAGTGCTCGGAGGAGTACTTCGACGGCATCGAGATGCCGTACACGTTCTCCGCGCCGACCGCGTCGCAGGCGATCGCCGCGACGAGCGCGGAGTCGATGCCGCCGGACAGACCGACCAGCACCGAACGGAAGCCGTTCTTCGCGACGTACGCGCGCAGGCCGGTGACCAGCGCCGAGTAGACCTCCTCGGTGTCGTCCAGGCGGTCGGCGTAGGTGCCGGTGTACTGCGGCTCGTACGCGGGCACCGGCTCCTCGGACAGCACCACGCGGTCGATGCGCAGCCCGTCGTCGACCACGCCCTCCGGCGCGCCGGCCGCGGCGGCGGGCAGCTCCAGGTCCAGGACCAGGCACTCCTCCGCGAACTGCGGGGCCCGCGCGATCACCTCGCCGGCGGCGTCCACGACGATCGAGTCGCCGTCGAAGACCAGCTCGTCCTGACCGCCGACCATGGCGAGGTAGGCCGTGGTGCAGCCCGCCTCCTGGGCCCGCTTGCGGACCAGGTCCAGGCGGGTGTCGTCCTTGTCCCGCTCGTAGGGGGAGGCGTTGACCGACAGCAGCAGGCCGGCCCCCGCGGACCGGGCGGCGGGCACCCGGCCGCCGTCCTGCCACAGGTCCTCGCAGATCGCGAGCGCCACGTCCACGCCCCGCACCCGCAGCACGGGCATCGTGTCGCCCGGCACGAAGTAGCGGAACTCGTCGAAGACGCCGTAGTTCGGCAGGTGGTGCTTGGCGAGGACGAGGACCACCTCGCCGCCGTGCAGCACCGCCGCCGCGTTCCTCGGAGCGCCGGCCGGCTGCCCGTACCTCGGCTGCGCCTGCTCGCTGCGGTCGAGGTAGCCGACGATCACCGGCAGCTCCCCGAGGCCCTCCTCGGCGAGGCGGGCGGCGAGCGCGCGCAGGGCCGTGCGGGACGCCTCGACGAAGGACGAGCGCAGGGCCAGGTCCTCGACCGGATAGCCGGTCAGCACCATCTCCGGGAAGGCCACCAGATGCGCGCCCCGCTCGGCGGAGCGGCGGGTCCAGGTGAGGATCGACTCGGCGTTCCGGGCGAGGTCGCCGACGCGGGAGTCGATCTGGTTCAGGGCGAGGCGAAGTTGAGGCACGCGCCCAGTGTAATCGTCAGACCGACGCGATGGGGGTCCGGTGGAGTGTGGCCCACCCCACCCGCCCTACGCGCTCCGACCGGGACCGGGGCAGGGCCGAGCCGGGGTCGGGGCCGGGGCGCGGCCGGGCCGGTGCGGGGCCGGGCCGGGGCAGGGCCGGGGCGGGGCCCGCGGTGCGGCGGCCGGCCTGCCACCCGGCCGCGGCCCCGCGGCCGGGTGAGCAGGCAGGCCGCCGTCAGGTCCGTCCCCGGCCTCCGGCTCCCCGCCATGCCCTGCCCGAGGTGCCGCTCCACGGCCGCCGTCCGCCCCTCCAGGCATCCCTCGGCCCCTGCGACGCCCCCCCGGTGACGCGCGGTCGTCAGCCGCGGGAAGGAGACCTCCGCCGCACGCCCGGCCAGCGTGCGGAGCCTGCCCGGTTCCGCGTCCGCGGTCATGCCGCGCATCAGCGGGCCCTCGCCCGCGGAGGGCGCGCCGCCCCTGCCCGTCCAGGCCATCGGCGGGTCCGCCGGCACCTTCGGAGGACGGTCGGGTCGCCTGATCGCCAGGGGATGCGACAGTCTGTTCGTAGGGAAGCTCCGCGGCCGGCCGGAGCGACCGGCCGGAGCGGCCGCTCGCGCGGCATGCCGCAGGCGCTGACGCGGGCCCGTCCGAGCAGGCAGGATGGGTCGTGTGCCGTCCGTCCGGCGTCCTGCGGCGTTCAGTCCGGCGCCGGCCGGACGATCATGTGCCGCAACGCGCATGAAATGGTGTTGTGGTGGGATGCTCAGGTGCCCGACCGCCGCTCGTGGCGCGGAAGCAGGCGGCCTGACCAGCAAGGATGGGGAAGCGGAAGATGGACAAGCAGCAGGAGTTCGTGCTCCGGACCTTGGAGGAGCGCGACATCCGGTTCGTACGCCTGTGGTTCACGGACGTGCTGGGCTTCCTCAAGTCCGTCGCCGTGGCCCCCGCCGAGCTGGAGCAGGCCTTCGACGAGGGCATCGGCTTCGACGGCTCCGCCATCGAGGGCTTCGCCCGGGTCTACGAGTCCGACATGATCGCCAAGCCGGACCCGTCCACCTTCCAGGTGCTGCCCTGGCGCGCGGAGACCCCCGGCACGGCCCGCATGTTCTGCGACATCCTGATGCCCGACGGCTCCCCGTCCTTCGCCGACCCCCGCTACGTCCTCAAGCGCGCCCTCGCCCGCACCTCCGACCTGGGCTTCACCTTCTACACCCACCCGGAGATCGAGTTCTTCCTGCTGAAGGACCGCCCGCTGGACGGCTCCCGGCCCGTCCCCGCCGACAACTCCGGCTACTTCGACCACACCCCGACCAACGTCGGCATGGACTTCCGCCGCCAGGCCATCACCATGCTGGAGTCGATGGGCATCTCGGTGGAGTTCTCCCACCACGAGGGCGCCCCGGGCCAGCAGGAGATCGACCTGCGCTACGCCGACGCCCTCTCCACGGCCGACAACATCATGACGTTCCGGCTGGTCATGAAGCAGGTCGCGCTGGAGCAGGGCGTGCACGCCACCTTCATGCCCAAGCCGTTCTCCGAACACCCCGGCAGCGGTATGCACACCCACCTGTCGCTGTTCGAGGGCGACCGCAACGCGTTCTACGAGTCCGGCTCCGAGTACCAGCTGTCCAAGGTGGGCCGCTCCTTCATCGCGGGCCTGCTGCGCCACGCGGCGGAGATCTCGGCCGTGACCAACCAGTGGGTCAACTCCTACAAGCGCATCTGGGGCGGCTCCGAACGCACCGCGGGCGCCGGCGGCGAGGCCCCCTCCTACATCTGCTGGGGCCACAACAACCGCTCGGCCCTGGTCCGCGTCCCGATGTACAAGCCGGGCAAGACCGGCTCGGCCCGGGTGGAGGTCCGCTCCCTGGACTCCGGCGCGAACCCCTACCTGTCCTACGCCGTGCTGCTCGCGGCGGGCCTCAAGGGCATCGAGGAGGGCTACGAACTGCCGCCCGGCGCCGAGGACGACGTCTGGGCCCTGTCCGACGCCGAGCGCCGCGCGATGGGCATCGAGCCCCTGCCCCAGAACCTCGGCGAGGCCCTGACCCTGATGGAGCGCAGCGACCTCGTCGCCGAGACCCTCGGCGAGCACGTCTTCGACTTCTTCCTGCGCAACAAGCGGAGCGAGTGGGAGGAGTACCGCTCCGAGGTCACCGCCTTCGAACTGCGGAAGAACCTGCCGGTGCTGTGAGCCGGCGGGCGCGCCGAGCCGCGGGAGTGATCCCGGGCGGGCGCGGCGCGGGTACGGCGAGCGGATCGGCGAGCGGGTACGGAGGGGGCCGGCGGCCGGGAGGGCCGCCGGCCCCTTTGCGCGGGGCGCCGGCTCAGCGGCGCCCCGCGAGGTCGGCGCCGACGAGGCGGAGCAGTTCGTCCTCGACGACCGGGGTGAGGGCCTCGACGTAGGCGTCGGCGAGGTGCCCGTAGTCGCGGTAGACCATGGTGTTCCCGACCACGACCGGGCAGGTTCCGGAGGGCGCGCAGACCCAGTCGTAGGGGTCGATGGTCGTCACGTTCTCCGCCTTCGCCGCGGCGCGGATCGCCCGGGTGACGTCGGGCCTGGGATCGGCCTCGGAGCGGTCGCGGGCGCAGGCGCCCAGGTCGTCCGGGTGGGCGACGGCGCAGTCGACGGCGTTGTTCTTCGGCCAGGGGGTGTCCAGCAGTGTCAGCACCCGGGTGCCGTCCCGCTGGAGCGCGCGGTAGGTCTCGGCCTGGCCCTTGCCCCAGGCCTTCGCGGTGTCGCCGCCGCCCCACAGCTTCGCGGAGTTGGAGTTGGAGGTGATGACGAGCTCCGGCCCGATCGCCCGGATCCTGTCCAGCGTGACGGCCCGCCAGGTGTCGCACGTGTCGTACGGGCCGCCGTTGTACTCGGTGGTGATCCGGGAGCTTTTGCAGGCGTTCTTGGTGAAGGAGTACAGCCGCCAGTGGCGTTCGCGGGCGATCGCGTCGAGCGCCGGGAACCACTGGGCGACGTGCGAGTCGCCGAACAGGACCACGGTGCGTTCGGCGTCGGTGTCGCCGTACAGGCAGGGCTGTGTCTGCACGGTGTCGGTCGTGGTCAGGGCGCAGTCGTCGGTGTAGACCTCCGACCGCCGGTACGCCACGTCCCGCATGCTGGGTTCGAGGTTGGAGGGCAGCTTGTCGACGCGCTGCTCCAGCAGCCGGGTCAGCGCGGCGCCCGGGTCGGACACGCCGTGCAGGGTGTCCCGGGTGTCCGGGCGGGCCGAGCCCGAGGCGAGGCCCGGCGGGAACTGCGCGGCGACGACCGCGGTCAGCGCGGTGACCGCCGACAGGCCCAGCCCGAACGCGAGACCGCGGCCCGCGCGGGCCCTGAACGCCCGGTGGAAGCGCATCGGGTTCTCGACCAGGCGCAGGGTCAGCCAGGCCAGCGGGATGCCGCACAGCGCGGCGATCAGCCGCAGCGGGCCGTCGTGCCCGCCGAACCCGGCGGCCGCCGGGACGATCAGGATCAGCGGCCAGTGCCACAGGTACCAGGCGTAGGAGATGCCGCCGGCCCAGACCGCGGGCCGCAGCGACAGCAGCGCGCCCGCGCCGTGGCGCCCGCCCGCCGCGCCGCAGGCGAGGACGGCGGCGGCGCCGAACACGGGGACGACGGCGTGGTGGCCGGGGAAGCGGGTGCTCTCGTCGAAGACCACGGCCGCGCAGGCGATGGCGCCCAGACCGGCCCAGCTCAGCACCGCGGCGGCCGGCCGCGGGATGTCGGGCAGGCGGTGCGCCGCCAGGGCGAGCAGGGCGCCGACGGCCAGTTCCCAGACCCGGCCCTGGGAGGCGAAGTACGCCCAGGACGGAGAGGTCTCGGTGAGGTGGAGGTTCACCGCGAAGGAGCCCGCGGCCAGCGCGAGCAGCGGGACGCCCAGCAGGGCCCGGCGCCGGAACAGCTTCAGCGCGACGATCAGCAGGACGGGCCAGACCAGGTAGAACTGCTCCTCGACGGCCAGCGACCAGAAGTGCTGGAACGGCGAGGGCGGCACGTCCGCGTGGAAGTAGTCGGTGCCGGCCTCGGCCAGCCGGAAGTTCACGAGGTACCAGGCGGAGGCGGCAGCGTCCTCGGCGTAGTCCGCGAAGCGGAGCGGGCCCAGGAACAGCCAGGAGCCGGCGAGGGTCGCCAGCACGACCAGTGTGGAGGCGGGCAGCAGGCGCAGTGCGCGGCGGGCGTAGAACCGGCCCAGCGCGATCCGCCCGGAGCGGGCGTGCTCGCGGAGCATCAGGGAGGTGATGAGGAAGCCGGAGATGACGAAGAAGACGTCCACGCCCACATAGCCGCCGCTCACCTGGGTCACTCCCGCATGGGAGAGCGCCACGAGGGTGACGGCGACCGCCCGCAGCCCCTGGATGTCCGGTCGCAGGCCCGGTCTGCCGGTCCCGGCCGCCGGCCCGGCGGCGGTGCCGCCCGCCGCGGACTCCGGGGCCGGCGGGGTCGGCTCGGTGGAACGGGGCGGGGCTGTGATGCGGCGGACGGGGAGCGTGGGTCTCTCCTTCGACGTGCGTGTCGCCGGGGCACGCACGTGTGCCCGCCCCGGCCCGGGGCCCGCCGTCGGCACGCGGTCCGGCACCGTCGGGGCCGGTGACCGGCCGACGGCGCTGATCACTCCGGAGGTGGACGGCCGACGCTACCTCAGCCGGACCCGTGGCCCACGGCATCGCGGTCGCACCGTCGCGGCCGGGCGGGGGAGTTACGTCGGCATCCCTATGGACTGTCCCGATTCCAGGGGCCCGGCTCTCCGGGTTTCCGATGCCCGGTTGTCCGGCGTGTCGGCTCCTTGGGCGTCCGGCCGCGTGGGAAACGTCACGCCCCGCCGCCTCGGTCACGCCCGCGCGTCGTGTGACGCCGCCGCTCCGGTGACCCCGCTGCTCCGGGTTGCGCCCGCGTCGGGTGACCCGTCGTCCCGGTGGCTCCCGCGGCGTGCGACTCCGCGTCCGCCCCGCCCCGCCCCGCTGCCGGTGCTGGCCGGGCCGCACCGTGCCGCCCGGATCGGGCGCGGCGACGGCGGTGCTCGCGGCGGGACTGCCGTACCGGACCCCGGGACCGTGCCGGGCGCCCCCGGGGGCGAGTGCCCGGCGCCCGCCGGCGGACGCGCGTGGGACGGGGCCGGTCCTCCCCGCCCGGACCCGGCCGTGCGGGGAAGTCACCGGCGCCCGCCGCGCGATCAGCGGCTAGGCTCGAACGGACGACCTCGGTCCGGACCGGGACGGACCGCCACGAGGACCGTACGGACCGCCACGAGGACCGTTACGCAGACCGCCACGAGAAGTGCACACCGCAGCGGACAGGGAGGCCGGGTATGACGGCGCCGGGGCGCAGGAGCAGTACCTTCACACGGCTGCTGCGGCACGGCTTCACCGACCCCTCCGCGGCCGAACGGCTCCTGGACAGCGCCGAGCTGTCGGCCGTGCGCAGCGACCCCGTCCTGCTGGAGGCGCTCGGCGGCACCGCCGACCCCGACCTCGCCCTGCACGGCCTGGTCCGGCTGCTGGAGGCGCAGCCGGCCCCCACCGACCGCCGCGAACTGCTCGACACGCTGATCTCGGCCAAGCCGCTGCGCGACCGCCTGCTCGGTGTGCTCGGCGCCTCCGCCGCCCTCGGCGAGCACCTCGTACGGCACCCGGCCGACTGGCAGGAGCTGGTCACGTACGAGCCGCGGGACCTGCACCCGGGCGTGGAGGAGTTCGAGCGGTGCCTGGCCGCCGCCGACGACCCGGTCGCGCTGCGGGTGGCGTACCGGCGCTGCCTGCTGTCCATCGCCGCCCGCGACGTGTGCGGCACGACCGACGTCGCGCAGACCGCCGCCGAACTCGCCGACCTCGCCACGGCCACGCTGCGTGCCGCGCTCGCCCTCGCCCGCGCCGCCGAACCCGCCGAGGCGGAACTGTGCCGCCTCGCGGTGATCGCGATGGGCAAGTGCGGCGGGCACGAGCTGAACTACGTCTCCGACGTCGACGTCATCTTCGTCGCCGAGGCCGCCGACGGGGCGGACGAGGCGAAGGCGCTGCGGGCCGCGACCCGGCTCGCCTCGCACCTGATGCGGGTGTGTTCCGAGACGACCGTCGAGGGCTCGATCTGGCCCGTCGACGCCAACCTGCGCCCCGAGGGCCGCAACGGCCCGCTCGTCCGCACCCTCAGCAGCCACCTCGCCTACTACCAGCGCTGGGCCAAGACCTGGGAGTTCCAGGCCCTGCTCAAGGCCCGCGCGGTGGCCGGCGACCCGGAGCTGGGCGAGGAGTACGTCGCCGCGGTGGCCCCGCTGGTGTGGCAGGCCGCCGAGCGGGAGAACTTCGTCGCCGACGTGCAGCGGATGCGCCGCCGGGTGGTGGAGAACATCCCCGCCGCCGAGATCGACCGCGAGCTCAAGCTCGGTCCCGGCGGACTGCGCGACGTCGAGTTCGCCGTGCAGCTGCTGCAGCTCGTGCACGGGCGGTCCGACGCGTCCCTGCGCAGCGGTTCCACCCTGGACGCCCTGCAGGCCCTCGCCGCCGGCGGTTACGTCGGCCGCGCGGACGCCGTCCAGCTGGGGGAGGCCTACCGCTTCCTGCGCTCCATGGAGCACCGCATCCAGCTGCACCGGCTGCGCCGCACCCACCTGGTGCCCTCCGAGGAGGCCGACCAGCGGCGCCTGGGCCGCTCGCTGGGGCTGCGCACCGAGCCGGTCGGCGAGCTGCACCGCGCCTGGCGCCGGCACAGCGGGGTGGTGCGCAGGCTGCACGAGAAGATCTTCTACCGGCCGCTTCTCGACGCCTTCGCGCAGCTCGCCCCCGGCGAGGCCCGGCTCCGTCCCGAGGCGGCCCGCGAACGGCTCGTCGCCCTGGGCTACGCCGACCCCGCGGCCGCCCTGCGCCACCTGGAGGCCCTCGCCTCCGGCGTCTCCCGCAAGGCCGCGATCCAGCGCACCCTGCTGCCGGTGCTGCTGGGCTGGTTCGCGGACTCCGCCGACCCGGACGCGGGCCTGCTGAACTTCCGCAAGGTGTCCGACGCGCTCGGCAAGACGCCCTGGTACCTCAGGCTGCTGCGGGACGAGGGCGCGGCCGCGCAGAACCTCGCCCGGGTGCTGTCGGCCGGCCGGCTCGCCCCCGACCTGCTGATGCGGGCCCCCGAGGCGGTCGCCCTGCTCGGCGACGGCGACGGCGGGCTCGCCCCGCGCGGCCGCGCACACCTGGAGCAGGAGATCCTCGCCGCGGTCGGGCGGGCCGGCAGCGGCGAGCAGGCCGTCACCGCCGCACGCGGGGTGCGCCGCCGGGAGCTGTTCCGGACGGCCGCCGCGGACATCGTCAGCTCCTACGGCACGGAGGCGCAGCCCGCCGAACCCGATCCGGGCACCCTGGTCGACCTGGTCGGCGGTGCCGTCTCCGACCTCACCGCGGCGACGCTGGCGGGCACCCTGCGGGCCGTGGTCCGCGCGGGCTGGGGCGACACCCTGCCCACCCGCTTCGCGATCATCGGCATGGGACGTTTCGGCGGGCACGAACTGGGCTACGGCTCCGACGCCGACGTCGTCTTCGTGCACGAGCCGCGCGACGGGGTGAGCGAGCGGGAGGCCTCCGAGGCCGCGCACCGGGTGGTCGCCGAGATGCGGCGCCTGCTGCAGGTGCCGAGCGCCGACCCGCCGCTGCTGATCGACGCCGACCTGCGCCCCGAGGGCAAGACGGGTCCGCTGGTGCGCACCCTGAAGTCGTACGAGGCGTACTACCGCCGGTGGTCCCTGGTGTGGGAGTCGCAGGCGCTGCTGCGCGCCGAGCCGGTCGCCGGGGACCCGGACCTGGCGCGGCGCTTCGTCGAGCTCGTCGATCCGCTGCGCTATCCGGCCGGGGGCCTGGCCGACGACGCCGTACGGGAGATCCGGCGGCTGAAGGCGCGGATGGAGTCCGAGCGGCTGCCGCGCGGCGCCGACCCCAGGCTGCACACCAAACTGGGCCCCGGCGGCCTGTCCGACGTGGAGTGGACCGTGCAGCTGCTCCAGCTGCGGCACGGTGCGGAACTGCCCGGGCTGCGCACCCCCCGCACCCGCGCGGCGCTCGCGGCCGCCCGGGCGGCGGGCCTGCTCACCGAGGACGACGCGGTCGTGCTGGACGAGGCGTGGGTGCTGGCGACGCGGGTGCGCAACGCCGTGATGCTGGTGCGCGGGCGGGCCGGGGACACCTTTCCCGCGGACGCGCGGGAACTGGCCGCGGTGGGCCGCTACCTCGGGTACGGGCCGGGGCACGTGGGCGACATGCTGGACGCCTACCGGCGTACTACGCGGCTGGCTCGTGCGGTCGTGGACGAGCGGTTCTACGGGAACCCCTAGCCGCCGGCTGCCGGGGCAGCCGCCACGGCAGCGTGCCGTACCAGAGCCGGGCCACCGCGTAGCCGAAGGCGAGGCAGAGCAGGCCGCCCACCGCGTCCAGCCAGAAGTGGTTCGCGGTGGCGACGATGACGACGAGCGTCGCGGCCGGGTAGAGCAGGCCGAGGACGCGCGCCCACGGCGCGGAGGCCAGCGCGACGATCGTCAGGCCGCACCACACGGACCAGCCGATGTGCATCGACGGCATGGCCGCGTACTGGTTCGACATGTTCTTCAGGTCGCCGGAGGCCATCGAGCCCCACGTCTGGTGCACCAGCACGGTGTCGACGAAGCCGGTGCCGTTCATCAGCCGGGGCGGCGCCAGCGGATACAGGTAGTAACCGACCAGGGCCGCCGCGGTGGTCGCGAACAGCACCAGCCGGTTCGCCGCGTACCGGCCGGGGTGACTGCGGTACAGCCACACCAGAACACCCAGCGTGACCACGAAGTGCAACGTGGCGTAGTAGTAGTTCATCCCGACGATGAGCCAAGTCACGCCGTTGACCGCGTGGTTCACCGACTGCTCGACGGCGATGCCGAGATGCTGCTCCAGCTTCCACAGCCAGTCGGTGTTGCGCAGTGCCTCGGCACGCTGCTCCGGGACCGCGTTGCGGATCAGTGAGTACGTCCAGTAACTCACCGCGATCAGCAGGATCTCGAACCAGAGCCGGGGCCGCCCGGGGGTGCGCATGCGGTGCAGGAGGCTCTGCCCGGTGGCGTCCGTGACCGCCCGCGAAGCGGCCTCGTCGCGGCCTTCCGTCGTCGTCACGGTCATCTCACCCATGGTGTCCATGGCATCGATGGCCCCCACTGCACCCACGGCAATCCCATGGCAGGAGAGTTTGCCAGACAATCCTCACCCCACCGATCATCCCTCGGACGGGTGACGAGCGCACCTCCGGTATCGGTCGGATACCGGCAGCATACCGATCGGATACCGGTCGGGTCGTCGGTGCCCTCGCCCGGCTTCGCCGTCTCAGGGGCGTACGCGGTCCCCCGGGGCGGAAGCGGTCGAACCGCGCACCACCAGTTCCGGCATGAAGACGAACTCGCTGTGCGGGGCGGGCGTCCCGCCGATCTCCTCCAGCAGGGTGCGCACCGCGGCCTGGCCCATGGCGGGAACCGGCTTGCGGACCGTGGTCAGCGGCGGGTCGGTGAACGCTATCAGCGGGGAGTCGTCGAAGCCGACCACCGAGACGTCCTGCGGCACGTCCAGCCCGAGCTGGCGGGCGGCCCGTATCGCGCCGAGCGCCATCATGTCGCTGGCGCACACGACCGCCGTGCAGTCGCGGCCGATCAGCGCGGTCGCCGCGGCCTGGCCGCCCTCCAGCGTGTACAGCGAGTGCTGGATCAGCTCCGTCTCGACCGTCTCGGCGGGCAGGCCGAGCTGGTCCTGCATGCTGCGCACGAACCCCTCGATCTTGCGCTGCACCGGCACGAACCGCTTCGGGCCGAGCGCGAGACCGATCCGGGTGTGCCCCAGCGAGACCAGGTGCGTGACCGCCAGCTGCATCGCGGCCCGGTCGTCGGGGGAGATGAACGGCGCCTGCACCTGTGGCGAGAAACCGTCCACGAGCACGAACGGCACGCCCTGCCCGCGCAGCTGCTCGTAGCGCTGGGTGTCGGCGGTGGTGTCGGCGTGCAGGCCGGAGACGTAGATGATGCCGGCGACGCCGCGGTCGACGAGCATCTCGGTCAGCTCGTCCTCGGTGGAGCCGCCCGGGGTCTGGGTGGCCAGCACGGGGGTGTAGCCCTGGCGGGTCAGTGCCTGCCCGATGACCTGCGCCAGGGCCGGGAATATCGGGTTCTCCAGCTCCGGCGTGATCAGCCCGACGAGGCCGGCGCTGCGCTGGCGCAGCCGGACCGGGCGCTCGTAGCCGAGGACGTCGAGGGCGGCCAGCACGGACTGGCGGGTGGTGGCGGCGACGCCCGGCTTCCCGTTGAGGACCCGGCTGACGGTCGCTTCGCTCACCCCCGCCTGCGCAGCGATGTCCGCAAGCCGTGTGGTCACGGCAGTGGACTGTACCGGTCGAATGTCGCCTTGCACACCAACCGGACGCCGGGTGCGGGCGATTGACCGGCGCACCGGTGGTTGCTGCGGCATGGGGTCCCCTCGTGAGCGTGCGGCAAGACCTTGCAGAGTCTTGCACAAGTGTTCCTCCGCCCGCCGATCGCAGGCAATACCGGGTCTCGGGAGCATCGAGAACACGTCACGCCGGGGTAACGCCTGAGATGTCTTGCATTTTTTTTCTGCAAGGTCTTTCCAGCCGCTTACATCGCTGTTACGTTCCAGTCGCCCGGCCGCCGCAACGGCGCAGTCGGCGAGCAGGAGCGGACGGGACCGCCCCCTGCACCACACGGGCTTTCACCCTCAAGGAGAACTCATGCGGCGTGGCATAGCGGCCAGCGCGCTGGTGGCGTCCCTCGCCCTCGCGGCGACGGCCTGCGGCGGCAGTGACGGCTCAGACGGCGACAAGGCCTCCGGCCCGGTCACCATCACCTGGTGGGACACCTCCAACGCGACCAACGAGGCGCCGACGTACAAGGCCCTGGTCGAGGAGTTCCAGGCGGCCAACAAGGACATCAAGGTCAAGTACGTCAACGTCCCCTTCGACCAGGCGCAGAACAAGTTCGACACCGCCGCCGGCTCCAAGGGCGCGCCGGACGTGCTGCGCTCGGAGGTCGGCTGGACCCCCGCCTTCGCCAAGAAGGGCTTCTTCCTGCCGCTGGACGGCACCGACGCCCTCGCCGACCAGGCCGCCTTCAAGAGCAACCTGCTGGAGCAGGCCAAGTACGAGGGCAAGACCTACGGCGTCCCCTTCACCACGGACACCCTCGCCCTGGTCTACAACAAGGAGCTCTTCGAGAAGGCCGGGGTCGAGGCCCCGCAGACCTGGGACGACCTGAAGAAGGCCGCCGCCACGATCAAGGCGAAGACCGGCGTCGACGGCTACTGGGGCTCCACCAGCGCCTACTACGCCCAGTCCTTCCTCTACGGCGAGGGCACCGACACCGTCGACGCCTCCGCCCAGAAGATCACGGTCAACTCCGCCGAGGCGAAGAAGGCCTACGGCACCTGGCTGGACCTCTTCGACGGCAAGGGCCTGCACAAGGCCGACACCACCGCCGACGCCTACGCCCACATCCAGGACGCGTTCGTCAACGGCAAGGTCGCCGCGATCATCCAGGGCCCGTGGGAGATCACCAACTTCTACCAGGGCTCCGCGTTCGCCGACAAGGACAACCTCGGCATCGCCACCGTCCCGGCCGGCTCCTCCGGCAAGGCCGGCGCCCCCACCGGCGGCCACAACCTCTCGGTGTACGCCGGCTCCGACGAGGCCCACCAGAAGGCCGCGCTGAAGTTCGTGAACTTCATGACCTCGGCCAAGGCACAGGAGACCATCGCGCTGAAGAACTCCACGCTGCCCACGCGCGACGACGCCTACACCGACCAGGTCAAGGCCGACCCGGGCATCGCCGGCTACCAGACGGTCCTCGCCGCCGCCCAGCCGCGCCCGGCCCTGCCCGAGTACAGCTCCCTGTGGGGCCCGCTGGACACCGAGCTGCCCGCCATCGCCGGCGGCAAGAAGTCCCTGGACAAGGGTCTGAGCAGCGCCGAGACCGCCATCGCCAAGCTGGTGCCGGACTTCAGCAAGTGACCGTCCGCGGCCGCCGGAGCCTCCCGGTCACGACCTCGTCGTGACCGGGAGCGCTCCGGCGGCCACCGGCCTGTGCACCGCCCTCCGCCCGCACCCGCGGTCTGGACCCCCGGCCTGACCCCCGGCTCGAACCCCCCGGCTCGACCTCCAGCCTCGAACCCCCAGCTTCGAACCTCCAGCCTTGAACCTCCAGAAGGTGCCGAACCATGACAGTCGCCATCGACCGAGCGACCGGCAAGCGCCGAGGTGACCGCGCACCAGGGCGCGGCCCCGGCCAGCGCCTGAAGCACGCCTACCAGAAGCACTGGTACGCCTACGCCATGATCACGCCGGTGGCGGTCGTGCTCGGCGTGCTCGTGCTGTACCCGCTGGCGTACGGCCTGTATCTCACGCTCACCGACGCCAACAGCCTCAACACCGCGCGCACCATCGGCGCCAACGAGATCGCGGCGACGTACAAGTTCATCGGTCTCGACAACTACGCCGACATCCTGTGGGGTCCGACGGCGTACGACCGCTTCTGGTCGCACTTCCTCTGGACGATCGTGTGGACGGCCGTCTGCGTCGCGCTGCACTACTCCATCGGCCTCGGTCTCGCCCTGCTGCTCAACCAGAAGCTGCGCGGCCGCACCTTCTACCGGCTCGTCCTGATCCTGCCGTGGGCGGTGCCGACGTTCGTCACGGTCTTCGGCTGGCGGTTCATGCTCGCCGACGGCGGCGTCGTCAACTCCGCCCTGGAGGCCCTGCACCTGCCGGCGCCGCTGTGGCTGGAGGACACCTTCTGGCAGCGCTTCGCCGCGATCATGGTCAACACCTGGTGCGGTGTGCCGTTCATGATGGTCTCCCTGCTCGGCGGCCTGCAGTCCATCGACTCCTCGCTCTACGAGGCCGCCGAGATGGACGGCGCCAACGCCTGGCAGCGCTTCCGCTACGTCACCCTGCCCGGCCTGCGCTCGGTCAGCTCCACCGTGGTGCTGCTCGGCGTGATCTGGACGTTCAACCAGTTCGCGGTGATCTTCCTGCTGTTCGGTGACACCGCCCCGGACGCGCAGATCCTCGTCACCTGGGCCTACTACCTGGGCTTCGGGCAGCAGCCGCGCGACTTCGCGCAGTCCGCGGCCTACGGCATCCTGCTGCTGGCCATCCTGATCGTCTTCACCTCCTTCTACCGCCGCTGGCTCAACCGCAACGAGCAGCAGCTCGCGATCTGAGGCAGGAGCCCCATGAGTACCACCACCGTCGAGACCTCCGCCCGCCCGGCCGAGGACGGGCCCGCGACCGGCGCCCCGTCCGGCGCCCGCCGCCGCGGCGACCGCGGCCTGACGGCCTCGCTCGCCTCCCACGGCGTCCTCGTCGCGGGCAGCCTGATCGCGCTGTTCCCGATCGCCTGGCTGGTCTTCCTCTCCCTCGGCCCGGACAAGGACGACTACCTGCACCCCGGCCGGATCTGGGGGAAGATGACGTTCGAGAACTACTCGTTCGTCCTGACCGAGACCAACTTCTTCGACTGGATGAAGAGTTCGCTCATCGTCTCGCTCGGCACCACGGTGATCGGCGTGATGATCGCCGCCACCACCGGCTACGCCGTCTCGCGCATGCGCTTCCCCGGCTACAAGAAGTTCATGTGGGTGCTCCTGGTCACCCAGATGTTCCCGATCGCCGTGCTGATCGTGCCGATGTACCAGATCCTGTCCGGCCTCCAGCTCGTGGACACCTACCTCGGTCTGGTCCTGGTCTACTGCTCGACCGCGGTGCCGTACTGCGCCTGGCTGCTCAAGGGCTACTTCGACACCATCCCGTTCGAGATCGACGAGGCCGGCCGGGTCGACGGGCTGAGCCCGTTCGGCACGTTCTTCCGGCTGATCCTGCCGCTGGCCAAGCCCGGCCTCGCGGTCGCCGCCTTCTACAGCTTCATCACGGCCTTCGGCGAGGTCGCCTTCGCCTCGACGTTCATGCTGAGCGACACCAAGTACACCTTCGCGGTCGGTCTGCAGAGCTTCGTCAGCGAGCACGACGCCCAGCGCAACCTGATGGCCGCCACCGCGGTGCTGATCGCGATACCCGTGTCCGCGTTCTTCTACCTCGTGCAGAAGAACCTGGTCACCGGACTCACCGCGGGCGGCACCAAGGGCTGACCGCCCCGGTGTCCGCACCCGGCCGGTGTGCGGACACCCGCCCCCGACCGGACTCCCGCGCGGCACCGCGCGGGCGGGCGGCCGCGGTGGCCATCCGACCCCGCTGCCCCGCGGCCGCCCCGGTACCCGGACCCGAAGCCCCCATGACATCGACCCAGTTAGCCAAGGACGCCATGAGCCAGCATTCCGCCGACCCGGCACCGCACTCCGCCCTCGCCACCGTCGCACGGCGCGGCGACTGGTGGCGTGACGCGGTGATCTACCAGGTCTATCCGCGCAGCTTCGCCGACAGCAACGGCGACGGCATGGGCGATCTGGAAGGTGTACGCTCCCGTCTGCCCTATCTGCGCGACCTCGGTGTCGACGCCGTGTGGCTGAGCCCCTTCTACGCCTCCCCGCAGGCCGACGCCGGCTACGACGTCGCCGACTACCGCGCCGTCGACCCGATGTTCGGCAACCTGCTGGACGCCGACGCGCTGATCCGCGACGCGCACGCGCTCGGCCTGCGCATCATCGTCGACCTGGTGCCCAACCACTCCTCCGACCAGCACGAGTGGTTCAAGCGCGCCCTCGCCGAGGGCCCCGGATCCCCGCTGCGCGACCGCTACCACTTCCGCCCCGGAAAGGGCACCGACGGCGAACTCCCGCCCAACGACTGGGAGTCCATCTTCGGCGGCCCGGCCTGGACCCGGGTCACCGAACCCGACGGCACCCCCGGCGAGTGGTACCTGCACCTGTTCGCCCCCGAGCAGCCCGACTTCAACTGGGAGCACCCCGCCGTCGGCGACGAGTTCCGCTCGATCCTGCGGTTCTGGCTCGACATGGGCGTCGACGGCTTCCGTGTCGACGTCGCCCACGGCATGGTCAAGGCCGCCGGACTGCCCGACCTCGGCTCCCACGACCAGCTGAAGCTGCTGGGCAGCGACGTCATGCCGTTCTTCGACCAGGACGGTGTGCACGACATCTACCGGCAGTGGCGGCTCATCCTCGACGAGTACGCCGACGCCCTCGGCCCCGACGGACCGGGCGCGGAGGGATCCGCCACGCGCGGATCCGCCGCGGCGGCGCCCGGGGCGCGGGCCGCCTCGGGCGGGCGGGGGCGGGACGCCGGCGGGCGCATCTTCGTCGCCGAGGCCTGGACCCCGACCGTCGAGCGCACCGCGAACTACGTCCGCCCCGACGAACTGCACCAGGCGTTCAACTTCCAGTACCTGGGCACCGAATGGGACGCCGGGCAGCTCCGCGAGGTCGTCGACCGCACGCTCGCGGCGATGCGCCCGGTGGGCGCCCCCGCGACCTGGGTGCTGTCCAACCACGACGTGACCCGGCACGCCACCCGCTTCGCCAACCCGCCCGGCCTGGGCACGCAGATCCGCACCGCCGGTGACCGCGCCCTGGGCCTGCGCCGTGCCCGCGCCGCCACCCTGCTGATGCTGGCCCTGCCCGGGTCCGCGTATCTGTACCAGGGCGAGGAACTCGGCCTGCCGGACGTCGTCGACCTGCCCGACGAGGTCCGCCAGGACCCGGCGTACCTCCGCGGCGCCGGGCAGGACGGCTTCCGCGACGGCTGCCGGGTGCCGATCCCCTGGACCCGCGAGGGCTCCTCGTACGGCTTCGGCAGCGGCGGCAGCTGGCTGCCCCAGCCCGACAGCTGGGCCGAGCTCAGCGTGGAGGCGCAGACCGGTGAGGCCGGCTCCACCCTGGAGCTGTACCGGGCCGCTCTCGCGGTCCGCCGGGAGCAGCCCGACCTCGGCGCGGGTGACTCGGTGGAGTGGCTGCGGGCGCCCGAGGGCGTCCTCGCGCTGCGCCGCGGTGAGTTCGTCTGCGTCGCCAACACGAGCGGGGAGGCGGTGGCGACTCCGCTGTACGGGCGGGTGCTGATCGCCAGTGGGGGCGTGGAGGAGGCGGACGGCGAGGTGAAGGTGCCCTCCGACACCACGGTGTGGTTCACCTCGGCCTGAGCATCGGATCGAGGCGTCCTCAGGGCCCGTTCCCCGGTCTTCCGGGGGGCGGGCCCTGCGGTATTCCCTGCGGTATTCCCTGCGGGGTGCGGGGTGCGGGGTGCGGGGTGCGGGGTGCGGGGTGCGGGGTGCGGGGTGCGGGGTGCCGGGAGGGCGTGCGCAGTTCCCCGCGCCCCTTCGGGGGTGGTCGGGTGTGCGTGGTCGGGTGCGGGTTGTGGGTGGCTGGTCGCGCAGTTCCCCGCGCCCTCGGGTGGGTGGCTGGTCGCGCGGTTCTCCGCGCCCCTCGGGGGTGGGTCGGGGTGGTCGGGTGCGGGCTGGGTGTGGCTGGTCGCGCGGTTCCCCGCGCCCTCGGGTGGGTGGCTGGTCGCGCGGTTCTCCGGCGGCTGGGGCGGGTGCAATCTCTTGCTGCAACTTCCGCCCGACCCCTGCCCTTTCGGACGTGCAGCATTTAACATCTGCGCTGCCGCAAGGTTTCCGTCGGATTTCAGCAAGAACTTTCAGCGGCTCCCCGCACCGCCTTCAACGGAGAAGGAACTCCCCCATGCCCAGCAGCAGAACCGCCTCGGGCGCCCTGGCGCTCGCCGCGGCGGCAGCGTTCCTCATACCCGGCTCGGCGCACGCCTCCCCGCCCGGCACGAAGGACGTCACCGCCGTGATGTTCGAGTGGAACTTCGCGTCGGTGGCAGGCGCCTGCACCACCCGGCTCGGCCCGGCCGGCTACGGCTACGTGCAGGTCTCCCCGCCCCAGGAGCGGATCCAGGGCTCCGCGTGGTGGACCGCCTACCAGCCCGTCAGCTACCGGATCGCGGGACCGCTCGGCGACCGCGCCGCCTTCGCCGCCATGGTGAACACCTGCCACGCGGCCGGTGTGAAGGTGGTCGTCGACAGCGTCATCAACCACATGGCCAACGCCTCCGGCACCGGAACGGGCGGCACCACGTTCTCCAAGTACGACTACCCCGGCCTCTACTCGGGGGCCGACATGGACGACTGCCGGTCCGTCGTCTCCGACTACCACAACCGGGCCGACGTCCAGAACTGCGAACTCGTCGGCCTGCCCGACCTCGACACCGGCGAGGACCACGTACGCGGCCGGATCGCCGGCTACCTCAACGACCTGCTCTCCCTCGGCGTGGACGGCTTCCGCATCGACGCGGCCAAGCACATCCCCGCCGCCGACCTCGCCGCCGTCAGGTCACGGCTGACCGACCCCGGCATCTACTGGAAGCAGGAGGTCATCCACGGCGCCGGCGAGGCCGTCTCCCCGAGCGAGTACCTCGGCAACGGCGACGTCCAGGAGTTCCGCTACGCCCGTGACCTCAAGCGGGTCTTCCAGAACGAGAAGCTCGCCTACCTGGGCAACTTCGGGGAGGGCTGGGGGTACATGCCCTCCGGCGCGTCGGCCGTGTTCGTCGACAACCACGACACCGAGCGCGGCGGCGACACCCTCAACTACAAGAACGGCGCGGACTACACCCTGGCCTCCGTCTTCATGCTGGCCTGGCCCTACGGCTCCCCGGACGTCCACTCCGGCTACGAGTGGAGCGACAAGGACGCCGGCGCGCCCGGCAACCACCAGGTCGGCGCCTGTTACACCGACGGCTGGAAGTGCCAGCACGCCTGGCGTGAGATCTCCTCCATGGTCGCCTTCCGCAACACCGCCCGCGGCCAGGGCGTCACCGACTGGTGGGACAACGGCAACGACGCCATCGCCTTCGGCCGCGGCACCAAGGCGTACGTCGCGATCAACCACGAAGGCTCGGCCCTCACCCGCACCTTCCAGACCTCGCTGCCCGGCGGCACCTACTGCGACGTGCAGAAGGACACCCCCGTCACGGTGGACTCCGCCGGCCGCTTCACCGCCACCCTCGGCGCGGACACCGCGATCGCCCTGCACGTGAACGCCACCACCTGCGGCGCAGGGCAGCAGACCGCGGCGGCCTCGTTCAACGTCGACGCCACCACGAGCTGGGGCCAGAACATCTACGTCACCGGCGACCGCCCCGAGCTCGGCAGCTGGTCGCCGTCCGCGGCACTGGGACTGGACCCGGCCGCCTACCCCGTGTGGAAGCTCGACGTGACCCTGCCGGCCGGCACCTCCTTCGCCTACAAGTACCTCCGCAAGGACTCCGCGGGCAACGTCACCTGGGAGTCCGGAGCCAACCGCACGGCGACCGTTCCCGCCTCCGGGACGGTCGTGCTCGACGACACCTTCCGCAGCTGAGTCCGCGGCCCGTGCCGTGGCCGGCTCCGCAGTCGGAGCCGCTGCACCGGCGACGCCCCGCGGCGTCACCGGGCCGCCCCGCCGGGGCGGCCCCTCTTCCCGTACCCCTGGGAGCACCCACGTGATACGCAAGAGAACGGCGGCCGTCACGGCCGCCGCCCTGTGCGCGGCCCTCGTGCCCGCCCTGCCCGTCGCGGCGGCCGCGGCCCCGCCGCCGCCCCCGTCCGACAAGGCCCTCGCCTCGGCGCCCGCACGGCACGACCTCACCCGAGAGCAGTTCTACTTCGTGCTCCCGGACCGCTTCGCCAACGGCGACCGGGGCAACGACCGCGGCGGGCTCACCGGTTCCCGCCTCACCACCGGCTACGACCCCACCGACAAGGGCTTCTACCAGGGCGGCGACCTCAAGGGCCTGACCCGCAGGCTCGACTACATCAAGGGACTGGGCACCACCGCCATCTGGATGGCGCCCCTCTTCAAGAACCAGCCCGTGCAGGGCACCGGCGCCGACGCCTCGGCCGGCTACCACGGCTACTGGATCACCGACTTCACCCGGGTCGACCCGCACTTCGGCACCAACAAGGACCTCGAGACCCTCATCGACAAGGCGCACGCCAAGGGGATGAAGGTCTTCTTCGACGTCATCACCAACCACACCGCCGACGTCGTCGACTACGAGGAGAAGTCCTACGGCTACCTCTCCAAGGGCGCCTTCCCCTACCTGACGAAGAACGGCACGCCCTTCGACGACGCCGACTACGCGGCGGGCGGCCGGCGCTTCCCCGCCGTGGACACCGACTCCTTCCCGCGCACCCCCACCGTGCCCGCCGCGAAGAAGCACCTCAAGGTGCCGTCCTGGCTCAACGACCCGCGCATGTACCACAACCGCGGCGACTCCACCTTCGCCGGGGAGAACTCCACCTACGGCGACTTCTCCGGCCTCGACGACCTGTGGACCGAACGGCCCGAGGTCGTCCGCGGCATGGAGCGCATATACCAGCGCTGGGTCCGCGACTTCGACGTCGACGGCTTCCGCATCGACACGGTCAAGCACGTCGACATGGAGTTCTGGACCCAGTGGGCCACCGCCCTGGACGCCTACGCGGCCCGCCACGGCCGGGACGACTTCTTCATGTTCGGCGAGGTCTACTCCGCCGACACCTCCGTCACCGCCCCGTACGTCACCCGGGGCCGCCTCGACGCCACCCTCGACTTCCCGTTCCAGGAGGCGGCCCGCCGGTACGCCTCCCAGGGCGGCAGCGCCCGCAGGCTCGCCGCGGTCTTCGGCGACGACTACAAGTACACCACCGACAAGGCCAACGCCTACGAGCAGGTCAGCTTCCTCGGCAACCACGACATGGGCCGCATCGGCACCTTCCTGAAACAGGACAACCCCGGCGCCTCGGACGCGGAACTGCTGAAGAAGGACCGCCTCGCGCACGAGCTGATGTTCCTCAGCCGCGGCAACCCGGTCGTCTACTACGGCGACGAGCAGGGCTTCACCGGTTCCGGCGGCGACAAGGACGCCCGGCAGACGATGTTCGCCTCCCGCACCGCCGACTACCTCGACGACGACCAGCTCGGCACCGACCGCACCCACGCCGAGGACGCGTACGACACCGGCGCCCCGCTCTACCGGCTGATCAGCTCCCTGGCCAGGCTCCGCAAGGCCCACCCGGCGCTCGCCGACGGCGTCCAGACCGAGCGCCACGCCGACGACGGGCCCGGCGTGTACGCCTTCTCCCGCACGGACACCCGGACCGGCACCGAGTACGTCGTCGCCGTCAACAACGCCGCCGGGGACCGGTCGGCGACCTTCGCCACCGGCTCCGCGGACATGCGCTTCGACGCGGTGTACGGGACCGACGGCTCGCTGCGCTCCGACGCCGCCCGCGAGGTCACCGTCACCGTGCCCGCCGGCTCCGCGGTGGTCTACCGGGCCGCCGGCCGCCCCGCCCGGCCCGCCGCCGGCCCGTCCCTCACGCTGACCGCGCCCGCCGCCGGCGCCACCGGCACCGTGGACATCACCGCCGGCGTGCCCGGCGCCGGGGCCGGCGGGCAGCTCAGCCGTGTCGTGTTCGCCGCGCAGGTCGGCAACGGAACGTGGCGCACCCTCGGCTCCGCCGACCACGCCCCCTACCGGGTCACCCAGACCATCGGCGCGGACGTGCCGCCCGGCACCGCCCTGCGCTACAAGGCCGTCGTGATCGACGCCGCCGGGCGCACGGCCTCCGCCACCGCCGCCTCCACCACCGGCACCCCGCCCGCCGAGGAGGTCCCCACCGCCTCGTCCCGCGACCACGCCGTCGTCCACTACCACCGTCCGGACGGCGACTACACCGACTGGGGCCTGTACGCCTGGGGCGACCTCGCCGACGGCGAGGGCACGAACTGGCCGGACAGCCACCCCTTCACCGGCCGCGACGCCTACGGCGCCTTCGCCTGGGTCAGGCTCAAGCCGGGCGCCTCGGACGTCGGCTTCCTGGTGATCGACAAGGACGGCGGCAAGGACGTCTCCGCCGACCGCTCGATCGACGTCACCACCACCGGCGAGATCTGGGTCGAGCAGGGCGAGGAGACGGTCCGCACCGAACGCCCGGCCGACGCCTACCCGCCCCCCGACACCTCCCGGGCCGTGCTGCACTACCACCGCGCCGACGGCGACTACGACGGCTGGGGCCTGCACACCTGGACCGGCGCAGCCCGGCCCACCGAGTGGTCGAACCCCCTGGAGCCGGTGACGACCGACGCGTACGGCGCGGTCTTCGAGGTGCCGCTCACCGAGGGTGCCACCAGCCTCAGCTACATCGTCCACAAGGGCGACGAGAAGGACCTGCCCGCCGACCAGTCGCTGGACCTCACGGCGAGCGGCCACGAGGTGTGGCTGCTGAGCGGCGTGGAGGACCACCTGCTGCCGCAGCCCGAGGGCTCCGCGGCCGCGCTCGACCCGGCCTCGGCCAAGGCGGTCTGGATCGACCGGGACACCCTCGTGTTCAACGGCTCCGACGCCGCCGCCTCCACCCAGCTGCTGTTCTCCCGCACCGGCTCCATCAGGGTGGAGAACGGGACCCTGACCAGCACCGACGAGCGCTGGCTGCGCCTTGCGCGGACCGGCCTCACCGACGCGCAGAAGGAGAGGTTCCCGCACCTGGGGGACTACACCGCCTGGTCCGTCGACCCCCGCGACCGCGACCGGGTCCGCGCGGCCCTGCGCGGCCAGCTCGTGGTCAGCCAGCGCGCTGCGGGCGGCGCCGTACTCGCCGCCACCGGCGTGCAGACCGCGGGCGTCCTGGACGACCTGTACGACGCGACCCGCGCCGCGCTCGGCCCGGTCTTCCACCACGGCCGGCCCACCCTGTCGGTGTGGGCGCCGACCGCGCAGCGCGTCGCCCTGGAGATCGGCGGCCGCACCGTCGCCATGCGGCGCGACGCCGGCACCGGCGTCTGGTCCGTCACCGGCCCCCGCTCGTGGCGGAACAAGCCCTACCGGTACGTGGTGACGGTGTGGGCGCCCAGCGTCGCCAGGGTCGTCACCAACAAGGTCACCGACCCGTACTCGGTCGCCCTCACCGCGGACTCCGAGCGCAGCCTGGCCGTCGACCTCGCCGACCGGTCGCTCGCCCCGCGCGGCTGGACCACGTACACCAAACCGAAGGCCGTCCCCCTGAAGGACGCCCAGATCCAGGAACTGCACATCCGCGACTTCTCCGTCGAGGACCGCACCGCCCGGCACCCGGGCACCTACCTGGCCTTCACCGACCGCGGCAGCGCCGGCACCAGGCACCTGCGCGAGCTGGCCCGCGCCGGCACCTCCTACGTGCACCTGCTGCCCGCCTTCGACATCGCCACGATCCCTGAGAAGAAGGCCGACCAGGCCACCCCCGACTGCGACCCGGCCTCCTACGCCGCCGACTCCGACCGGCAGCAGGAGTGCGTGGCGAGGACCGCCGCCCAGGACGCCTACAACTGGGGCTACGACCCCTACCACTACACGGTCCCCGAAGGCTCCTACGCCACCGACCCCGACGGCACCGCCCGCACCGTCGAGTTCCGCCGGATGGTCAAGGCCCTCAACGACGACGGCCTGCGCGTCGTCATGGACGTCGTCTACAACCACACCGCGGCCGCCGGCCAGGCCGGCACCTCCGTCCTGGACCGCATCGTGCCCGGCTACTACCAGCGCCTGCTCGCCGACGGCTCGGTCGCCAGCAGCACCTGCTGCGCCAACACCGCCACCGAGAACGCCATGATGGGCAAGCTCGTCGTCGACTCCGTGGTCACCTGGGCCCGCCAGTACAAGGTCGACGGCTTCCGCTTCGACCTGATGGGCCACCACCCGAAGGCCAACATCCTGGCCGTCCGCAAGGCCCTGGACGCCCTGACCCCGGCCGAGGACGGTGTCGACGGCAGGAAGATCGTCCTGTACGGCGAGGGCTGGAACTTCGGCGAGGTCGCCGACGACGCCCGCTTCGTCCAGGCCACGCAGCGCAACATGGCCGGCACCGGCATCGCCACCTTCTCCGACCGGGCCCGGGACGCGGTGCGCGGCGGCGGCCCCTTCGACGCCGACCCCGGCGTCCAGGGCTTCGCCTCCGGCCTGTACAACGAACCCAACTCCTCCACCGCCAACGGCACCGAGGCGGAGCAGCGGACCCGGCTCCTGCACTACCAGGACCTGATCAAGGTCGGACTGTCCGGCAACCTCGCCGGCTACCGCTTCACCGACACCGCCGGACGGCACGTCAAGGGCTCCGAGGTCGACTACAACGGCTCCCCGGCCGGCTACGCCGACGCCCCCGGCGACGCCCTCGCCTACGCCGACGCGCACGACAACGAGAGCCTCTTCGACGCCCTCGCGTTCAAGCTGCCCGCCACGGTGAGCGCCGACGACCGGGCCCGGATGCAGGTCCTCGCCATGGCGACCGCCGCCCTCTCGCAGGGCCCGGCGCTCTCCCAGGCCGGCACCGACCTGCTGCGCTCGAAGTCCCTGGACCGCAACTCCTACGACAGCGGCGACTGGTTCAACGCCGTCCACTGGGACTGCGCCGACGGCAACGGCTTCGGACGCGGCCTGCCCCCGGCCGCCGACAACGCCGCCAAATGGCCCTACGCCACACCCCTGCTGGGCACGGTGAAGGTCGGCTGCGAGCAGATCCGGGGAGCCTCGGCCGCCTACCGGGACCTGCTGAGGATCCGCACGACGGAGCGGGCCTTCTCCCTCGGCACCGCCGAGCAGGTCCAGGCCCGGCTGACCTTCCCGCTGTCCGGCACGGACGAGACCCCGGGCGTGATCACCATGCGCCTCGGCGACCTGGTCGTCGTCTTCAACGCGACCCCCGGCGAGCAGCAGCAGCGCATCGCGGGCCTCGCCGGCACCGGCTACCGCCTGCACCCGGTGCAGGCGTGCGGCTCGGACACCGTCGTGAAGACCTCCGCCTACGCGGAGCGGTCGGGCACCTTCACCGTCCCGGCCCGCACCGTGGCGGTCTTCACCCGGGCCGGCTGACCGGCGGCCGGACCGGCCCCGCGGGACCGGTCCGGCCGGCCGCGCCCCCCCGGAGGCGCGGCGAAACACGCCCTAGGACACCAGCGCGGCCAGCCGGACGATCAGGTCGCCGAAGGGGCCGTCGCCCGGCTCGCCGGCCAGCACCCCGCGCAGCAGCGTGCTCATCTCCTCGTCGTGGGCGGCGCTGACCGCGACGAGCGCGGCGAAGTCGTGCACCAGCTGCACCTGAAGCTCCTCGCGCGGGATGCGCCGCCCGTCCAGCCAGATCAGCGCGGTCGACTCGGCGAGCGAGATCCAGGAGCGCACCACCAGCTCCAGCCGGGCGGGCGGCTCACCGACGCCGAGATGGGACAGGATCTGCTCGTAGGCGGCCTGCCGCACGGAGTGGATGAGGGCGTTGGTGGTGGAGGAGCCGACGGCCGGCCCGCCGCGCATCAGCGCGGAGAAGCCGGGGCCGTGCTCGTCGACGAAGTCGAAGAAGCGGCTCATCACCCGCAGCAGCCGCGCCCCCAGCGGCCCGTCGTGGGGCTCGGCGAAGCGGTCCGCGAGATCCTCCGCGGCACGCTTCAACGCGGCCTCGTACAGGCTGAGTTTGCCCGGGAAGTAGTGGTAGACCAGCGGGCGCGAGATCCCGGCGGCCGACGCGATCTCGTCGATGGAGACATCGTCGGGGGAACGACGGCTGAACAGTTCGAGCGCGACCCCGATCAACTGCTGCCGGCGCTCCTCGACTCCCATCCTGCGGCGCACCCCGGTAGACATACGAACACCTTACCGATCGGATCCGGCCGCGAACGGGCCGGACCGGCCATGATGTTCGACGGCGGCGGTCACATGTCGAGCACCAGGCGGTCGCCGCGGGCCCGGGAGACGCAGATCAGCATCGAGTCGCCCCGCTCGCCGTCGGTCAGCAGTTCGTCGCGGTGCTCCACCTCGCCCGCCAGCACCCGCTGCTGGCAGGTGCCGCAGAAGCCCTGCTCGCAGGAGTACAGGGTGTCCGGCAGCTCCGCTCGGACCGCGGCCAGCACACTGGTGCCGGCCGGCACCGCCACCGCCCGCCCGCTGCGCGCCAGTTCCACCTCGAACGCGCGGTCGCCCGCCGTCGCGGCGGCCGGGGCGAACCGCTCCAGCCGGACGTCCGGGACCCGCTCCTGCACCGCCGCCATCAGCCCCTCGGGGCCGCAGCAGTACACGGCGGCGCCCTCGGGCGCGGCGGCCAGGAAGCCGTCCAGGCCGGGCCGGCCGGCCTCGTCCTCGGCGACCACGGTGACCCGCTCCCCGCCGAGTTCGGCCACGTCCCCGAGGAACGGCATCGACGCCCTGCTGCGCCCGCAGTACAGCAGCCGCCAGTCGGTGCCCTCCGGCAGTGCCCGCAGCATGGGCAGCACTGGCGTGATCCCGATGCCGCCCGCGACGAACACGTACGCGCCCGCCTCGGTCAGCGGGAACCGGTTGCGCGGGCCGCGCACCTCCAGCTCGACGCCCTCCTGCACCTGCTCGTGCACCTCGCGCGAGCCGCCGCGCCCGTCCGGCACCAGCCGGGTGGCGACGGTGTAGGAGGAGGAGTCCGCCGGATCGCCGCACAGCGAGTACTGCCGTACGAGACCGGACGGCAGGACGAGGTCCAGGTGCGCACCCGGCTCCCAGCGCGGCAGGCGCTGCCCCTCCGGTCCCTCCAGCCGGAGCCGGACGACCCCGTCGGCGATCTGCTCGTGCGCGGTCACCAGCAGCCGCAGCGCCCGTGAGCGCGGCCGCCCCGAGACCGGCTCCTCCAGGGCGGGCATCGGCCACAGCGGCGACGTCCGGATCCTGCGGCGCAGCGCCCGCCGCACCAGCAGCGCGGCACCCGCGGCGGCCACGACGGTCAGCGGCTTCGGCATCAGGCGGCCCTGCCTTCCCCGGCACCCTCGGCACCCCCGGCGCCGCCGGCGCCGCCCCGGGCCGTACCGCCCACCGCGCCGCCGCCCGTGGCGGTCTGCGCGGCGAGCGCGGCGGGCGAGGCCGCCAGGTACGCCACCGCCTGAGCGGTGGAGCCTTCCTGCGAGGGGTGGTACGTCCGGCTCAGGTAGGTCGGTATCGACCGCAGCATGGCGCCGGTCGCGGGCAGCGTGCCCTGCCTGCCGCGCAGGTAGAACTCCTTGAACCCGGCCCTGCCGTCCAGCAGCGTCGGGTCGTTCTCCATGAAGAAGCGCGCCCCGCGCTGCCACAGGAAGACCAGCGTCGAGAACGCCAGCGCCCAGGTCCGCGCCCGCCGCCGGTAGCCGCCGTCGACGTGCATGAACAGGTCGAACGCGACCGACCGGTGCTCGACCTCCTCCGCGCCGTGCCAGCGCAGCAGATCCAGCATGGTGGGGTCGGCGCCGCGCCGGTCCAGTTCCCCGGCGTTCAGCACCCAGTCGCCCAGGAACGCCGTGTAGTGCTCGATCGCCGCGATCAGCGCCACCCGCTCCATCAGCCACCAGCGGCGGGCCCTGCCCGGCGGCAGCGTCCGGTCGCCCAGCAGCTTCTCGAACATCCAGTCCACCTGCGCGGTGTACGGCGTCGGGTCGAGCCCCAGTTCCCTCAGGTGGGGCAGCACCTCGTCATGGGCCTGGGAGTGCATCGCCTCCTGCCCGATGAACCCGATGACGTCCTGCCGCAGCCGCTCGTCCCGGATGTACGGCAGCACCTGCCGGTAGACGTGCACGAACCAGCGCTCGCCCGCCGGGAGCAGCAGGTGCAGCACGTTGATCGTGTGCGTGGTGAAGGGATCGCCGGGCACCCAGTGCAGCGGAGTGTCCTCCCAGGCGAAGGACACCTTCCGTGCCTTGAGCGCGATCCGCTCGGCTTCGACCGGCCGGGGGAGACGGCCCTGCTTGTTAGACATGCTGTCAATGTACTGACGGGTACCCCTCCGGGAAACCCTCCTGCACCCACTTTCCCCGGAAACCCCCGCACACCGCCGTCCACCAGCAACCGACCACCCCGCCCGGCAACGCCCCCAGGGGCGCGGGGAACCGCGTGCCCGGCCCCGGCGCACCCGCAGCTCCCCAGCGGCAGGTCCCGCCACCGCCGGCCACCCCCAGCCGACAGGCCCCCACCGGCAGGCCCCCACCGGCAGGTCGACCCCACCGCCCACCACCACCCCCCGGCCGGCAGGCCCCCTCAGCCGAGCCCCTTGATCTCCCGCCCGCCCCGCACCGTCCCCGCCAGCTCCGCCTGAACCCCCTGCTCCGCCCGCACGGCCAGCAACCCCTCGCCGGAGGACGCGCTGACCCCACCGCTCGCGGTGACCGACTCCACACCCCCGCCCCCCGCGGCCAGCAGATACCACTGCCCGCTCCCGGACTTCCACAGCACCCCGGCCAGCACGGCCGGTTCCCGCGCCCCGCACGCCGTCACGTCCTGCGCCTTCGCCGCCACCGCGCCGTACGTCCCGCCCGGCGTGTGGAACTGCGCCAGCACCCGCGGCCCGCCGCCCCGCCAGGTCTCCGCCCGGGTGCACACCCAGTCACCGGTCCCGGCGTCCTCGGGCAGCGGCTGCGAGGCGTAGTTCCAGGCGTTGACCGCCCGTACCCCCTGCCCTCGCATGTCCGCCAGCGAGCAGGCGTACGGCGCCCACCCGCGCAGCGACTGGGCCCCGGTCGCGTCGTGCGGGGCGTCCGGCCGCCCCGTGGTGAGCCGGGCCGGCACCAGTTCCCCGAGGTCGCCCGCGAGCGCCGTGCCGGACGGCCCGGTCAGCTCCAGCACGTTCCAGGACGTGCACGCCCCGGCCCGGGTGGCGGGGCTGGCCAGCGGCGAGGTGACCCCGTCGGTGACGGCCAGCGGCATCGCCCCCGAGCCCGGCTTCATCAGGTCCCGCTCCGCGGCCTTCGACACCCACGGTGCCATCAGGTAGCGCACGTTGCCGTCCGCCCGGCCCAGCACGACCGCACTGGCCTCCACACCCTGCGCGCCGTCCACCCGCGCGAAGTCCAGCGCGGCCCCGGCGGTTGCGTCCTTCGGCTCGGCGTACCGGGCGATGCGCAGCCCGTCGTGGAGGATCACCACGCGCGCGTTGTCCACGGTCCCCGCGTACAGCAGCTGGGCGGGTCCGGGCGGGCCGCCCGCCGGGGTGCCGGGCGTCACCGAGACGCGCACCCGCTCGCCGGGGCGCGCCCACACCGCGAGGGCACGGCGCAGCAGCGCCCGGTCGCCGGTGAGGTCACCGCGGGCCGGCCACACCGAGAAGCCGGTGCGCGCGGAGCTCCGCCAGGCGGCCGGGGCCACCTTGACGAGCCGGGCCGGGTCCAGGGCCGCCTCGGCGGCGGGGTTGCGGGCGTAGGGCGGGGCGGCGGCTCCGTCGCGGTCCCAGCCGTCCCCGGGCAGTCCGAGCAGTGCCCCGCACAGGGTGACGGCCGCGGCCGCCGCGAGCGCCGCCTTGAGGTGCTGGCGGCGCCGCAGGAGGTCGGTCGGCCGGGCCTGCAGCGAGCAGGCGTCGAACTCGGCGGACTGCAGCAGGGCGTACCGGGCGGGCACCCCGTCCGCCCCGGCCAGCGCCGCGCCCGGGTCGCCCGCCCCGGCGGCCGCCAGCACGTCGCGCACCTCGGCGTCGGGCAACTGCTCCAGCCCGCGCAGCACGTACGCCGCGCGAGCCGGGGCGGACAGTGCCGACAGCTCCTGCTCCAGCGCGAGTTCGTCCGCACCGCCGGACCGCGGGAACAGCTTCAGGCCCCACACCCGCGGCAGTGGCAGCGGCAGCCGGGCCCGTCGCGGCCACGCCCGGAAGGTGAGCGGAAGGCTCGCCTCCAGCGCCGTACGCACCACCCGCAGCCGTACGAAGGCGTAGCCCGGGTCACCGGCGCGGTGGCCGGCGTCCGGCTGCGCCTGCGCGGGGATCGCGGGTGCGGTGGAGCGGCCGCGGGGCAGCGCCCGCTGGACGAGGGCGTGCGCGGTCAGCACCCTGCGGCTGCGGTCCGGGCCGGGCGGCAGCACCAGGTAGGCCAGCCGGACCAGCCGCGGATAGTGCTCGACGAGCGCGGCCTCGGCCTGCCCGACGTCGACCACCGGTTCGGCGGGGGAGGAGGGTGCGGGGTGGGAAGCGACATCCTGTGACTGCACGTCCAGCAGAACGAGCGAACGGTGCGTTGGTCACCGCCGGGCGGGCGGCCGGGCGGTCCGCCCGGCGGGGCCCGCGCGGGAGGGCGTCGCCGGCCGGTGGTGCGGGGGACGTCCGGCGGTCCTGCCCGGCACGGGGCGGGCCCCGGCACCGCGTGGCGAGCGGATTGAGCGCTGCGGGCGCGGCAGCCGTATCGCAGTGCGGCACCTGCCCCGCTCGACGCATGCCCGGAGGACCCCATGAGGCTGCCCCGCCCCGTCATCGCCGCCCTGTCCGGCGCCGCTCTGCTGGCCCTGACCGGCTGCGTCTCCCAGGAGCGGGGCGAGTCCGTGCCGCCGACCGCCACCGGGAGCCTGGAGCACCTGGCCGCCGCGACGGACTGCAAGCCGGACCTGCAGACCGACGCCGACGAGATCCGTCAGGCGATCTGCGCCACCGGCCGGGGCAAGTTCGTCCTGGCCACCTTCGCGACCGACCGCGGCCAGCGCGAATGGATCAACGAGGCCAAGGACTACGGCGGGCACTACCTGGTCGGCCGCAAGTGGGTCGCGGTCGGCGAGTCCGAGGTGCTGTCCGCGCTGCGCGGCACGCTCGGCGGACTGATCGAGGAGGGCAAGGCGCACGGGGCGGGGCACACGGGCGGCCACCACTGACCCCACCGCTGACCCGGCACCGATCCACCGCCGGCCCCGCCGGCCCACCGCCGGGACCGACCAGCCGTTGCCCCGCCGTTGACCCGCCGATGCGTGCCGGCGCGGCCGCCGCGGGGCACGCGAGGAGGCGGGCGGCGGGATCCCTCACGGATCCCGCCGCCCGCCTTCGAGCAGGGGGCCCGGCGCGTCAGCGGCAGCGCGCCCCGGCGTTGATGCACTTGACCATCCGGTTCATCAGCCGCTCGTCGAACACGTTGACGAAGTCGTCGTGGTCGGTGGCCGCCTTGTGCAGCTGCTCGGGGAAGCCGTCCACCGCGAACGGGTTCTGCACCTGCCCGTTCTCGATCACCGGCGTGTCCACCTCGTAGACGAGCCGCATGACGAGCTGCGGGATCGGCTTGAAGCCGTTCTGGCAGTTGCCGCGCCGGTCGGCGAACGCCACGTGTGTGCGGTGGTTGGCGCTGTCGGTGTTCTGGCCGTCCCAGCAGCTCTGGAACTTGAAGGTGCGCACCACGTCACTGCCCTCGGGGCACAGCGGGTACTTCTCCTTCAGCTGCCGGTTCTCGAACCCGGTGCAGCTCCAGGAGGCGTTGGCGTTGGCCAGGCCGTTGGTGGTGGTCTTGGCGTCGCCGGTGATGATCCGCAGGAACTTCGGCATCGCCACGACCTTGGAGCGCGGGTTGCCGACGAACGTGATCTGGGCCTTCTTCGCCTGCAGGATGCGGCCGACGTTGCCCTCCTTGCCGCCGCCGTCGTTGTTCTGGTCGAACTCCTCCGTGCCGTCCTGCAGCCTCAACACCGGCCAGTAGTACGAGGACTTGTCGCCCCTGTTGGCGCAGGTGGTGTCGGCCGCGGCGAACGTGTCGTTGTTCGCGAAGGCGTCGTTGGACTGGTTGCCCACGTAGTCGTGCGTGTGGTGGGCGCCGTTGGAGACGCCGGGCGCGACGATCACGTTGTCCGTGTTGAACTTCTTGTTCTCGTTCGTGCCGCACGAGCTGGTGAACACGCCCCTGGAGGCGTTGCGGCCGAGGCGCGGCCGGCTCACGTTGGGCTTGACGGTGGTGATGTCGACGAAGTCGTCGGCGACGGGCCCGTTGCCGGCCTGTCCGCCGTTGTCCTGCTGCCCGCCGTCCTGACCGTTGCCGTTGCCGTTGTCCTGGCCGTTGTCCTGGCCGTTGTCCTGTCCGGCACCGCCGTCCTGGCCGTTGCCGTCGCCCTGGCCGCCGTTGGTCTGCGGCTGCTCCGCGGGGGCGCCGGCACACGCGGCCAGGTCCTTCAGATCGGCGGGAGCCCGGCCACCGGCGCGGTTGATCTCCAGTTCGATGCGTTCCAGGATCGCCCGGCGCTTGTCCTTCAGCGGCTGGAGGATGGCGTTGCGGACGAAGTACGGGTCCCTGGACTGCGCGTCCCGGGTGGTGGCCAGGCGCTGGTAGGCCTCCGTGATCTGCCGGTCCATCGTGGCCAGTTCACCGTCGACCTCGCCGCGCGCCCGATTCGGCATCTCGGTGATCTGCTGGCCGACGTCCGGGCAGTCGATCGTGGCGACCTGCGCGGCGGCCGACTTGGTGCGCTCGGCCCAGCGGTTGTTCTTCTCGTGCGCCGAGGCATAGAAGTTCGCCCAGACCAGCCCGCCCCCACCGAGCGCTAGGGCCGCCGATGCGGCTATGGCCTTGGTGGCCAGCGGCGTACGGCGTTTTCTTGTGTTGCGTCCCATGGAACTCCTCTGATCTTCCTTGCGGGGCAACGTCGAGGCGCCCGATCAGGAGTGAAAGCGGCTCCTTCCCATACGGGTCCGGTCCCACGGGTGTTCAAACGTCCCGGAAATCGGCACAGGACCGGGACGCCGCACGACGCCCGTCACGCAACACCGCATCCCGGCCCGAGGAAGAACGCGCGAGCCCACGGGCGGACAGACGGACGGGCGGACGACGGACAGGCGGACAGGCGGGCAGACGGACGGGCGAACGGGGGCGGGAAGGCCCCGGAGGCAGGGAGGCGGGCGAGCCGGCCCGCCGCCCTGCCTCCGGGCCGGTCAGCCGATCGCGAACTTGCCGTCCCAGCCGTTGCTGACCACGGTGACGGACGAGCCGACGGCGGAGACGCCTCCGCTGTACATGCGCACCGAGCCGTCGTTCATGACGGCCCACATGTCGGGGACGCCGTCGTGGTTGGCGTCGGGCGTGCCGAGCAGCAGGCGCACGGCGGACGTGGTCCAGCCGGAGGAGGCGTAGGTGGTGTCCGCGCCGTTCAGCGAACTGCCCGCTCCGGCCAGGGAGCCGACGTCGGTGCCGCCGCCGCTCCCGGGCTTGCCGTAGCGCAGCGTCAGCCGTCCACTGGACAGGGTGCGGAAGACGAGGTCGGCGGCGCCGTCCCCGTTGTGGTCGCCGGCGGACACCAGGTCGCGGTCCTTCCAGGCGCTGCCGCCGCTCTGCAGGCGGGCCTCGGTGAAGGCGCCCCCGGTGTAGCCGAGGAAGGCCCAGTAGTGGCTTCCCTCGGTGGCGAGCAGGTCCGGGCGGCGGTCGCCGTCGAGGTCACCGACGGCGAGGATCTGGTCGAGGGCGGCGGGGTCGGGTGCGCCCTCGGGCAGCAGGATCTCGGTCCGCCGGGTCACGTCGAAGCTGCCGTAGCCGTCACCGGGATACACGTACAGCCTGCCGTCGGGCATCCGGGCCACCATGTCCTGGAGGCGGTCCCCGGGCAGGAAGTCGCCGTTGTGGGTGAGCAGCGCGCCGGCCCAGTAGTCGTCGGGGTAGGCGTCGTTCGTCTCGACGAGTCCGTCCCGGTCGTAGGCGGCGCGGTTGTAGGCGTGCAGGTCGCCCACGCTGTTCGAGGGATAGACCCGCAGGTTCTTGTACTGGTCCACGACGATGGGGTCGGGCAGGCCGTCGCCGGTCAGGTCGCCCGCGGCGTCGGCCGTGTCGCGGGGGGTGACGTAGAACAGGTACTTGGTTCCCGCGGACCTGTTGCCGGCCGCGTCGACGGCTCGCACGTAGAACACGTTCGGGCCCGCGTGGTGCGGCTTGAGGGACTTGGTGACGCTGCCGCCCGGCGCGGCGGGGACGCCGCTGCCGCCGTAGCCGGTGGAGTTGAAGGAGAACTCGTACCTGACGGTGTCGGTCGATCCGGCGGCGCTGAGGGTGAAGTCGCCCGCCGTGCCGTACGGGACGGTGCTCCAGACGGCGCCGGTCCCGTCGTCCTCGGGGAAGTCGGCGGAGGCGACCTGGGGGGAGTTGGGCCTGGACGCGTCGTAGACGAATCCGCAGTTGTTGTTGCCGGCCGGGGCGTAGGTGGACGCGGAGCCGGTGGAGTCGATGGCGCGCACCCGCCACCAGTAGGTCTTGCCGTTGGTGAACCGGGCGGCCGCGGCGGTGACGCTGGCGTGGCCGTTCGCGTCCACGGTCCGGTTGCCGTCGAGGATCTTGCTGCTGCTGCCGTCCTGCCAGAGCTCGAAGTCGAGGTACTTCAGATCGCCGTCGGGGTCGGTGGCGGTGGCGGCGAAGGTGAGGTCGGACTTGCCGACGGAGGACTCCCCGCTGATGTCGCAGTCCGGGCCCGGGGTCATGGTCTGGTGGGTGGGCTCGTCGGGCTTGCGGTTGTAAGTGATCTTCAGGTAGGGGGAGTTGCTGCTGCTGGCCTCGAACTTCTTCCACGGGTAGGCGGACGTCTCGTCGGCCGCGCGCAGGCCCAGCGTGGCGTACCCCCAGCCGTTGTCGGCGGCGTCCTGGGCGAGGGAGGTGGCGGTGAACTTGACCCAGTTGTCCGGGCATCCGCTGCTGTAGCCGTGGGCCACGTTCTGGGAGTCGATCCGGTCGAGCCAGGAGGGCTGGTTGTTCCAGGTGGTGGAGGAGCTGATGCTGCCGGTGTGCCACAGCTGGACGCTGCGGGCGGAACAGGACCAGGAGTAGGTCTCCAGGGCGTAGAAGTACGCGGAGGAGACATGGGCGCCCTTGAGCGAGCCGGAGAGGGCGATCTGGAAGAAGGAGCGGGACAAACCCGCGGTGGTGGACTCGTAGCCGACCCGGGCGGTGTCGGTGCCGTCGTTGAAGTTGGTGCCGTTCCAGAAGCTGGAGCCGGGGTGGGGCTGGTAGGCGGTGGTCCAGTTGTTGGTGTGGCCGCTGAACGAGGGGTCGATGAAGACCGGGTAGACGGTGGAGTCCGCCGTGAGCAGCCCGGCGTCGGGCGTGAGGGTGAGGCTGCCGCCGCCGTCGAGAGTGATGCCGACGAGCGCGTCGTGCGTGCCGGGCTGGGGTCCGGCCAGGCCGGGGAGGTCGGGCACGGCGGCGCCGTCGCCGGCCGGGGTGGGCGAGGCGGTCGACGCGGCGGACGCGGCGGACGCGGCGGACGCGATGAATGCGGTGGACGTGGTGGACGTGGTGGACGCGGCCCGGGTGGCCCGGGTGGCCCGGGTGGCCTGGGCGGCCGAGGTGAGGGCCGCCTGGCGCACGGCGGACGCCGTGCCGCCGCTCCCGAACGCGGCCGGGCCGGGCTCGTCCTCCTGGGGCGCGGCGGTGTCGTCGTTCCAGTCGGGCCGCTCGGGAGTGCCGCCGGTGTCCTCGGGCTCCTCCGAGGGGTCCACGTCGGGGTCCGCCTCGGGGGCGGGCGCCTCGCTGGGCCTGGGCGGCCGGGGGTCGCCTCCCCGGGTGACGGCGGGCTGGCCGGCGGAGTCCCACATGTAGGGGGTGGGGGAGACCGCGACCTCCTCGCCCTCCGCGTCCTTCGCGTGGATGACGTGGGTGCCCGGGTCGAGCGTGAAGGTCAGGTCGGGTGAGGTCAGGCCGTAGGTGAGGGAGGCGAGTCCGGGGGAGGCGGCGGCCTCGGCGTTCTTGACGATCAGCACATGGGAGAAGCCGGCGTCACGGGCGGTCAGCAACAGGTCGACGCCGGGCAGGACGTTCTCGTAGAGCGCGCGGTTGCCCTCGACGGCCGGAGCGGGCAGGGCCCCCGGCCAGGTCAGGGTGAGCTGGTGACCGCCGGTGGAGAACGTCGCCAGCTTCGTCGAGGACGCGTCGGTCGCGTCGGTCGCGTCGTTCGCGTCGGACGCGGCCGACGCGGCGACGGCCGACGCGGCGACGGCCGGGGCGGTGGCGGCTGCGGTGGCGATGCCGGCGGTCCGGACGGCAGCGGTCGGGACGGTGCTGGTCAGGGAGGCGGCGGTCGGGACGGCGGGGGTCGGGACGGTGCCGGTCAGGGCGGCGGCGGTCCGGACGCTGGCTCGCGGGGCGGCGGTGGTCCGGAGCGAGGCGGCCGGGAGCGCGGTGCTCCGGACGGTGGTGGGCCGGACGGCGGTGGGCCGGACGGCGGCCGTCCGCACAGCGGTCCGGTCGCCGGAGCGGGCGGCCCGCTCGCCGCGGCTGCCGCCGGAGAAGGTGACGGGGTTGTTGACGGCGGCGGGGGCCCAGTCGCCGGCCTCGGTGCGGTGCAGGTCGGTGTCGATCTCCCGCCACCGCCCGTCCACCTCGGCCCGGAACGGGACCGCGTAGGTCTCCAGTTCGAAGCTGCCGTCGGGACGCGCCCAGGTCGTGCTGCTCGCGTCGCGCAGCGCGGTGACCTCCACCGTCCGGCCCGAGGCGCGCGCCTTCTTGAGAGCGGCGGCCTCGTCCAGGAGGCCCGCCGCCTCGGCCGGTTCGCCGGCGGTCCGGTCGGAAGCGTCGCCGTGGTGCAGGGCCGGCAGCTGGGTCAGGCCGATCCCGGTGGCCACGGCGACCGCCACCAGTACGGCGACCCGCTGTCTGCGCCGTGTCGGACGGAGCCATTGTCTGTCCACGAAAACGTCGTCCCCTCCCCGCAGAACCGGCCCGGGACCGAGGGCCGTGCGCCTGTACGCAGCCACCCGGAAACAAGGAATGCGCCCCCCGTTGGGCCGGAATTAACCTCTGGTTCATCTGTGCATTGCGCTCGGCGCTGCGGAATTCTCCGGGCAGGCAGAAATGCGCGAGCAGATCATGCCCCACGAGCCCGGCCGATGCCAGCCCGTTCCGAATCGGATGCGCATCGACCGAGTACCGCTGCCGCTTCCCGCCGTATGGATGTCTCGTAAAGCGAGACGGTCCCGGCGTCGCGTCCGGTCTCGTCCGAAGCCGGTGTTCTCCCTGCTCAAGCCCGATGTGGTCGCCTTCGGGCGGCCGTGTTCACCGCATTCACACATGTGTGCGTGTGATGTGTGCCTTGAGATCGACGTCGGAAATCATCCTCGGGTGTTCAACGTGCCCGATTTCACCACCCTTTCCATGTGACGAGTGTCACCCTCGGTCGATTTCCATTTGACGCGAGGTGTCTTGCGGCAGAGGATTCGGCGGTATTTCGTGTCGACTTCGGGAGACGGAGCGCGCGGCCATTCGGGCGCGCTTCCTGCCGGCGCCTTGGGGGGCTTTTCGGTGTTTGGTTCGCTGTCGTGGTCCGGCCGTGGGTCGCTGCCTCGTACCGCCGCGACGCGCCGTCGGGCGCACCGGAGGCGATGGGGCGTCGGCGCGGTGGTCGCGGGCGCGCTGACGGTGGGTCTGCTGCCGGCCGAGGCGCTGGCGCTGCCGTCACCCGGCGGTAACCGGGCCGGAGTCGAGCTGATCGACCTCCCGGAGGAGCAGACCGCGACCGACGCCGACACCGGGACGCTGGACGACCTGTCCGGTGAGGCCACGGTGCCGCCGGCGGAGTACGAGCCGGCCCACACGACGCCCCCGGCGAGCGGGCCCGCGTCCGTGGACCTCACCACTCCGGTCGCCGGGCAGCTGAAGCAGGCGGGCTCGCTGCCGGTGCTGCTGGGCGCGCCGGCCGACGCCACGCCCGAGGAGGCCGCCGCTCTGGACGGCACCTGGCAGGTCGAGGTGGCCGACAGCGCGCAGACGTCCGCGGCCGAGGTCGACGGAACGCTGCTCACGGTGACGCCGCCCGCCTCCGCGGCCGCGTCGTCGGTGGACGTGGCCCTGGACTACTCCGACTTCGAACAGCTCTACAGCGCCGACTGGGCCGACCGGATGCGGTTCGTGGCGTACCCGGAGTGCTTCCTGACCGCGCCGCAGGACGAGGCGTGCAACCAGGCCGTCCCGCTGGCCACCGAGAACGACGGCACCACCGGCCGGATCAGGGCGACGGTGGACGTCGCCTCGGCCTCCGCCGCCTCGGCCTCCGCCGCCTCGGCCGAGCCGAGTCGGGCCGCGCCGGCCGACGGCGGCGGCTCGGGCGCGGTGCCGGCCGTGTACCGTCCGGGGCCGGCGCGCAGCGAGGCCCTCAGGGCGCTGCTGCCGCAGGCGGGCGCCGCGGGCGGCGGCTCGATGGTGCTCGCGGCGAGCGACTCCGGCTCCGGCCCCAAGGGCGACTACACGGCCACGCCGCTGGCCGCCTCGGGCACCTGGAGCGCGGGCGGGTCGTCCGGGGCGTTCTCCTGGTCGCAGCCGGTGACGGTGCCGCCGGTCCCGGCCGGCCCCGTACCGGACATCGCCTTCTCCTACAGCTCGCAGGTCGTCGACGGGCGGACCTCGGCCACCAACAACCAGGCCTCCTGGATCGGCGACGGCTGGGACTACACGCCCGGCTCGATCGAGCGCACGTACCGCTCCTGCCGCGACGACACCCAGGGCGGGGCGAACAACGCCTCCCGCAAGACGTCGGATCTGTGCTGGGGTTCGGAGAACGCCGTCCTGTCCCTGGGCGGTACGACGACGGAGCTGGTGTACGACGACACCACCCACACCTGGGTGACCGCCGGCGGCGACGGCTCCCGGGTCGAGCGGTTCAAGGACACCTCCAGGGCCAACGGGGACGGGGACGGCGAGTACTGGCGGGTCACCAACCGGGACGGCACCCGGTACTACTTCGGCCTGAACCGGCTGCCCGGCTGGAGCACCGGCAGGGAGACCACCGACTCGGTCCTGACCGTGCCGGTCGCCGGCAACCACTCCGGCGAGCCCTGCCACGACAGTTCCTTCGCGTCCTCGTTCTGCGCGCAGGGCTGGCGGTGGAACCTGGACTACGTCGTGGACGTCAACGGCAACGCGATGTCGCTGTGGTGGAACAAGGAGTCCAACCACTACGCCAGGAACGAGAAGTACACCGCCCCCGTCTCCTACGACCGCGGCGGCCACCTGAAGCGCATCGACTACGGCCAGCGCTCGGACACCCTGTTCACGGCCGCGCCGGTCGCCCGGGCCGACTTCACCGTCGCCGAGCGGTGTTACGACGAGGCCGCGACCGGCCTGAAGTGCACCGAAGACGCGTTCACCTCCATGGACTACGGCCAGTACCGGCTCTGGTACGACACCCCGGCCAACCTGTACTGCTCCGGGGCCTCCGGCAGCCGCTGCGCGGTGTCCTCGCCCACGTTCTGGTCCCGCAAGCGGCTGTCGTCGGTCACCACGTACGCGCAGCGCACTCCCGGTTCGACGGCGCTGTCGAAGGTCGACAAGTACCTGCTGATCCAGTCCTTCCCGCGCACCCTGACCGACACGGCCCCGCCGCTGTGGCTGGAGTCGGTCCAGCGCACCGGCTACGCGGTCGACGGAAGCACGCTGAAGAACAACGCCGTCGAGTTCTCCCACAACAACCAGGCCATGCCCAACCGGGTCAGCACGGGTCCGGCCGATCCCCGGCCGGCGTTCGACCGGCTGAGGATCCGCCGGGTGGTCACCGAGTACGGCGGCGAGATCGACGTCGAGTACTCCGCGCCGTGCCCGTCCGCGGCCGCCTCCGCGCATCCGGAACCGGAAGCCAACGGCACCCGCTGCTACCCGGTCTACTGGAGTCCGGATCCGGAGCAGGAGACGATCGACTGGTTCAACAAGTACGTCGTCGCCTCCATCACGGAGAAGCCCCGCGTCGACGGCGTTCCCGACCTGGTCACCGAGTACCGGTACCCTGCCGACGGCGCCGGCTGGGCGAAGAACCAGACCGAGTTCAGCAGGAAGACCACCCGCACCTACGACCAGTGGCGCGGCTACGCCCAGGTCACGGTCCTGACCGGGAAGAACGACCCCGCCACCGGGATCGTCCGGGGCAAGACGGTGACCCGGTACTTCCGCGGCCTGGACGGCGATCCGCTGCCCGGCGGCACCCGCTCGGTCACCGTCAAGGACTCCACCGGGGCCGACATCGCCCGGGACGAGCCCTCCTTCCAGGGCATGACCGCCGAGTCCCTGGCCTACAGCCAGGCGAACGACGACGGCACCGGCGGCACCGTCACCTCCCGCACGGTCGCCTACCCGTCGGCCCGCCTGCTGGCCACGCGCGCCCGCACCGACGTGCCCGACCTGAAGGCGTACCGCACCCGGGTCGACCGGACCGTCACCGTCACCCCCGCCAGCGGCACCAACCCCGACGACACCCGCACCTCGCGGACGGTCGAGACCCGCACCCTCTTCGACGACACCTACGGCCTGCCCTACCAGGTGGAGTCGCTCGGTGACACCGGCCGCAGCGGCGACGAGACCTGCACGCTCACCTCGTACCTGCACAACACCGGCGACTGGCTGATCGGTCTGGTCGAGCAGACCAGGACCACCGCCGGCACCTGCGCCCAGGCCGCCGGCGCCACCGGCGACGACGTCATCGCCGCCTCCCGCACGGCCTACGACCACCAGCCGTACCACACCGCGCCGACCAGAGGCCGGGCGACGGACGTCTGGGGCGTGGACGGCGCCGGCACCGGCTGGATCCACACCGGCGCCACCACCTACGACGCCTACGGCCGCGTCAGAACGGTCAAGGACGCCGAGGACAACACGGGGTCGACGGACTACGACCCGCCGACCGGGCAGGTGCACTCCATCACCGCCACCAACGCCCGCGGCCACACCTCGACCACCACGGTGGAGCCCGGCCGGGGCACCCCGGTGACGTCCGAGGACGCCAACCACCGCGTGGTCACGCAGGCCTACGACGCCCTCGGCCGGGCCACCGCCGTGTGGACGGCGTCGCAGAACCCGGCCACCGACGCGCCGTTCAAGAAGTTCTCCTACGACACCACGGTCGGGAAGCCGGCCGCCGTCACCGGCTCCACCCTGCGCGACAACGGCACCTACGCGCACGCGGTGACCGTCTACGACGGCCTCGGCCGACCGCGCCAGACGCAGACCGACGCGGTCGGCGGCGACCGGATCGTCACCGACACCCTGTACAACGCCGCCGGCACCGTCCGCCGCACCAACAACGGCTATCTCGCCGCCGGCAAGCCGTCCACGCACCTGTTCGAGCTGGAGTCGGACTTCAACGTCCCCAGCGCCACGGTGAACACCTACGACGGCCAGGGACGGCTGCTGACCACCACCCCCTACGAGGCCGGCGCCGCGAAGCCGGCCAAGCGCACCACCCGCAGCTACGACCACGACGTCACCACCGTCGTTCCCCCGGTGGGCGCCCCCGCGACCCGCAGCTTCACCGACGCGCTGCAACGCACGGTGCGCATCGACCACTTCAGCGACGCGCTGCGGGCCCGGTACACGTCGACCACGTACGGCTACGACCCCCGGGGCAACCGGGTCTCGGCCACCGACACCGAGGACAACACCTGGTCCTGGACGTACGACGCCCGAGGGCGCACCGTCCGGGCGGACGACCCGGACACCGGTGTCACCACCACGTCGTACGACGACCTGGACCGGCCGGTCACCACCAGGGACGGCCGCGACATCGTGGTGTGGACCGGCTACGACGAACTGGGCCGCACCACCGAGAAGCGCCTGGACGACGACCAGGGCGCCCTGCTGGCCGACTTCACCTACGACACCCTCCCGGGCGCCAAGGGGCAGCCGGTCTCGGCGACCCGCTACAACGACGGCGTCCCGGTCACCACCGCCGTCACCGGCTACGACACGGAGTACCGGCCCACCGGGAAGAAGACCGTCATCCCGCCGGGCTCCCCCTCCTCGGCGACCGCCGGACTGGACGCCACGTACACCTACTCCTACACCTACACCAGGACCGGGCTCCTCAGGTCGGTCACCGTCCCGGCGGCGGGCGGCCTCTCCCAGGAGAAGGTGATCACCCGCTACAACGCGGACGGCCTGCCCGCCTCCACCTCCGGTCTCGACTGGTACACCGCCGAGACGACGTACAGCCCCTACGGCGAGGTCCTGCGCACCGTCACGGGCGAGGGGCCCACCCGGGTGTGGACGACCAACCTGTTCGACGAGAACACCGGCCGGCTCCACCGCGCCGTCACCGACCGGGAGACGGCCGCCCCGCACCGCGTCAACGACCGCCGCTACTTCTACGACGACGCGGGCAACGTCACCCAGGTCAAGGACACCGACGGTGCCGGGGCCACCGACCGCCAGTGCTTCACCCACGACGCGCGCGGCCAGCTCGGCCAGGCGTGGACCTCACCGAACGAGGGCTGCACGGCCCCCGGCAGGTCGAACCCCGCACCGGTCTACAACGACACCTCCGGCACCGTCACCGCGACCAATGTCACCGGCGCCGCCGACGGCTACTGGCAGACCTACACCTACGACACCCTCGGCAACCGCAAGGGCCTGACCGAGCACGACCCGTCCGTCCGGGTCGACGGCGGACAGATCGACACCACCGGCGACACCGTCACCACCTACGAGTACGGCAGGCAGGGGGGCGGCCAGCCGCACACGCTGACCGGCATCAGCACCCACACCGCCACCGTCGACACCGCCGCCTCCCTCTCCTACGACGACGCCGGCAACACGATCGGCCGCGTCTACGGCGGCGACAGCCAGGCCCTGGACTGGACCTGGGACGGCAAGGTGAAGACCGTCTCCGGCTTCGGCAGGGCCGGCCAGGGCCAGCTCATCGGCCTGGACGACAAGTGCCTGGACCTCCAGAGCGCGAACACCGACGACGGCACCCCGCTGCAGATCCATTCCTGCAACGGCACCAAGGCGCAGAACTTCCGCCTGGACTCGGACACCGGCGCCCTGACCCTGCTCGGCAAGTGCGCGGCGCCCACCGGAGGCGCCGCCACCGCGGGCACCCCCGTCACCCTCGCCCCCTGCACCGGCGACGCCGGCCAGCGGTGGACCGTGACCAACGGCGCCCTCGCGTACGGCACTTCCGGAACCTGCCTCGCCGTACCCGGCGCGGACTCCAGCGACGGCACCGACCTGCAGGTCAGCACCTGCGACGGCAGCGCCGCACAGCAGTGGGCCTTCTCCGACCAGACCGCCTACCTCTACGACGCGGACGGCAACCGCGTCATCGCCGCCACCGCGAGCGCCCGCACCCTCTACCTGCCCGACACCGAGCTGTCCGTCGACGCCACCGGCGCGGTCGCCTACTGCCAGCGCTACTACAGCCAGGCCGGCGCCCCCACGGTGATGCGGCACACCTACGGCAGCTCCACCAGCACGCTGACCGCGCTGGCCACCGACTCCCACGGCACGGCCGTCGCGAGCATCGGCCTCGCCGAGGGCCAGACGATCCAGCGCCAGAAGACCGACCCCTTCGGCATCCCCCGCGGCACCGCGGACAGCCACTGGCAGTCCCACCGCGGCTACCTCGGCGGCACCGACGACAGCACCACCGGCCTCACCCACCTCGGAGCCCGCGAGTACGACCCCGACACCGGCCGCTTCATCAGCGCCGACCCGATCCTGGACATCGCCGACCCGCTGTCCCTGAACGGCTATGCCTACGCCAACAACAGCCCGGTCACCCACAGCGATCCGTCAGGTCTCTGCCTCGCGGACATTTGCGGTATCGGCTATCCCATCGGCGGCACAGGCTCGCACGGAGGCAAGAAGGAGTTCGTCACGCATGCGCCTCCCGGTGCCGGCGGGGTGGGTGTACCCAGCTACAGCGGGGCGGGATACGTCGGGGAGCTGCCGGCTGCGGCGAACGGCGATGCGAACAACTTGGTCTCCATCGGCGGTGAGTGGAACGTCGAGATCTATCCCACCGTGTATATGCCCGCCAGCAATCCTCATGTGAACGAGGTGGCGAAGGCATTCCGGGAACGGGTCAACTACGTGTGCGACCCCAAGCTGCACTACGACTACTACTGCATGGCTCCACGTGCGGACGGGTCCGATCCTGGGACCTGGGAACGCACAGTGGCGAAAGCGTACTCCTGCAAAAAGGGCTGGGACTGCGGCGACAACTGGTTCAGTCCAACCGATCTGGTCGAAGCCGGAGTGGCGGCCGGCCTGGTCAGTGGAAACGGCCGCATCAACGGCCCAGGGAAGCGCAGGGCAGGCGGGGACTGCAGCTTCACCCCCTCCACCCCGGTCCTGATGGCCGACGGCGAGACCAAGCCCATCGGCGACGTCGAGACCGGTGACGAGGTCGAGGCCGCCGACCCCGCCGACGGCACACACCAGGGTCCTCGCAAGGTCACCGCCACCCTCATCAACCACGACTACGACCTCGTCGACCTGGAGATCCAGCGCACGGACGGAAGCACTGACACCCTTCACACCACCGCCAAACACCCCTTCTGGGACGACACCCTGCACATCTGGGTCCCCGCCGGCCAACTCCGCTCGGGCCACGCCCTCAACACCGCAGACGACCACCACGTCCGCGTCACCGCCGTCACCCTCCGCCCCGGCGACCGCGACATGTACAACCTCACCGTCGCGGACCTCCACACGTACTATGTGCTGGCGGGGGCTACGCCGGTTCTCGTTCATAATTCCGGGGGAGATGCCAGGTTTAAGTACCTTGATCGCCCTGGATACAGCAATTACGTACTTGTCGATCGTGGCGGTAACGTCTACTACTCCGGAATGTTTGGTCCGGGCGACACCCCAGCGGGTGTTCAGTATCGTCACGGCAACAACAACAACCGGTTCAATCCCGCAAACGGGGATTCGATGAGGGTGATGCCTGGTACGAGGACGTACGGCGAGTCGCGCCTCATGGAACAGAGACTCTCCGAGCAGTACGGTACGAACATCGGTCGCGACGGCAACAACTACCGTGGCAATCGCCAGAATCCGCTTGCTGGAAGCAAGCTGGCGGAGTATGAAGGCTACGAGGCAAGGAAGCTTGGAGGATGCTAGTGAGTGACGTCGAGGATTTCGTTCCTAAACTCGCTGCACTCTCGAATGAGTTCGCGGCGCAAGCCGGCAAGAGGCCGTCTCTTGGGGAGCTTCTGGAACTCCTTGGATGGGCATCGCATGGAGTTTATCCGGCGCCGCTTGCTTTCAAAGCGAAGCTGAAAGGTGGCAGGCGTTACTCAGGGCTGAGCCGTTCGCTCGTCGGTGAGCTGAATGACTCTACCTTTATTGACGCGGCTTCATTTCTGGCCTCCATCGCGGAAGGAGCAAGCGGTCAGCCCCTCTCGCCTTCGGGGCTGGCCTCGTCTTTGCTGCTAACTCTCAAGGAATCCGGTATTTCCCTGGAGGACGTTGCCGGCGAAGAGGTTGCGGAGCTGACTGTCGACACCGCAAAGAAACCCGCTAAGCCTCGGATCGGCGACGTCTTGGCTATTCCTGCTAGTGGTGGCGAGTATCGTATGGCTTCGGTCGTGGCGCGAAATCGATTTGGCACGGCGCTTGGATTTCTCCGTGGGAGATTTAGCGTTCCGAGACCCGTAAGCGAGGAACGTTTGGCGGCGCGCCAGTTCCCTATCTACACGGATGATCGACTTGTTTCGACCGGGGCCTGGAGGGTTGTCGGTCACGACGAGAGCCTTCTGTCCCTATTTCCTGCGGAACCGGAGATTTATCACGCACCGGATTTGCGGTGGCCTGGTATCGACCTCGGCGAATTCGGTGCTGCAGAAAAACCGAGTGGAGAGATCCGTCTAATCGGAATCGACGAGGCTCGTGCTGTGGGCCTTCTTGACGGCACTTACCGTCAGTCTTACCTCGGCGAGTTCCTGGAGCAATTCATGGAGGATTCAGTCGATCGCTGAGCGGAGCTCCGAATACCCCGGAGCGCTGAGCGCTGCAATTGGTGGGCGGCACTGATGCGCCAGATGGAATGAAGTGCTGGCCGCCAATGTCAGGACCCAGAAGGGCCTCGCCGAATGTCACGGCGAGGCCCTTCTGGGTGCTCTGACGGCAACGATGACGGCAACGTCAGCGGACGGCGACCGCAGTGGGCGGGGCGTCAGGGTCGTCGTCCTGACCGCCGAGGGCGTTGCCAAGCGTGTCAATGGCTTGCCGCTGGAGGCGGAGTCGGACGTGGGCGTAGACGCCGGCGGTGACGCCGATGTGGGCGTGACCCAACAGCTCCTTGATCACGATGAGGTCGACGCCCTGTTCGAGGAGCAGGGTGGCGGTCGAGTGGCGGAGGTCGTGGAAGCGGATGCGCCGGAGCCCGGCCCGGTTGAGGAAGGTGCGGAAGCGGCGGGTGAGGTTGGCAGGGTCGAGAGGCCGGCCCGTCGGGGTGGTGAATACGAGGCCGCTGTCGCTCCAGTCCGTTCCTGCCGTCTCGCGTTCCTTGTCCTGCCGTCCCCTGTGCTCCTTGAGGGAGCGGAGGCATTCGGTCGGGAGCGCGATACGGCGTTCGGACGCCCGGGTCTTGGTGGGGAGATGTGTGAGGCCGCCGGTGCGATTGCGCTGGAGCGAGCGCCGGATGCTGGCCGTTCCGGTGGTGAGGTCGAGGTCTTCCCAGCGGAAGCCGAGGAGTTCGCCCTTGCGGAGTCCGGTGCGGAGGGCGAGTTCGTACAGCCCATGAAGCCGGTCGGCGCGGGCTGCGTCGAGGAACTGGCGGGCCTCGGCCGCGGTGAGCGGCCGGAAGCGCCTGGGCTGGTGCGGGGTGGTCTTGACGTTGCGGGCGACGTTGCGGGGCAGCTCGTCTTCGCGGACGGCGTGTTCCAGTGCCGACTTGAGCACCGAGTGCACGTAGGTCACGGTCAAAGCGGACAGCCCCTTCTGGCAGCACTCGCCGACCGCACAGCACCTCTTCCGTTCGACGTCCAGCCCCTGGGCACAGCACTGGCAGGCGGTGCGAAGCCGGTCGAGGAAGGTGCGGACGTCCTTGGCGGTGAGGCGAGCGACCTTCTTGGTGCCGAGTCCGGGGATGAGGTGGAGGCGGACGCAGGCGGCGTATCGGGTGTGGGTGTTCTCGCGGAGCCGGTGGATGGCGACGCTGCCGAGCCAGTAAGCGAGGTAGTCGCCGACGGTGCTGTCGGCGGTGGCGACGGGGAGGCCGCGGTTGCTGTCGGCGATCTTCTCGGCGAGCTTGTCGGCGGCTTCTCTACGGGTGGTGCCATAGACGCGGACGCGTTTGCGGGTGCCGTCGGCGGCGAGGACGTAGCCGGCGGCTTCCCAGCGGCCGTCCTTGCGCTGGTAGATGGTGCCTTCGCCGTTGGCGCGGGCCTTCTTGCGCTTGGGGGCGGTCATCGGGTGGCCTCTTCCAGGTGGCGCTGAACGTAGTCAGCGAGGGCGTGAGTGGGGATGCGGCGGGCGCGGCCGATGGTCAGCGAGGCCAGGCGGCGGGTGCGCATCAGGTCGTAGAGGGCGGAGCGGCCGATCTTGAGGCGGGCCATGGCCTCGGGGACGGTGAGGAGTTCGTCGTCACGCACCGGCCGTCACCGCCCGTTCGCGCGTCGGGCTGCCGTGGATGAGTGCGGCGAGGCGTTCGAGGTCGGGGGTGAGGCCGGTGCCGTCGTAGGTCCAGTGGGCGAGGACGAGGGTGGTCGGGGAGGGCGGAGGGGTGTGGCGGCGGTGCCAGGCGGCTCGGGCGGTCCGGAGGGCGCTGAGGGTGGTGGAGTAGGTGCGGGTCTTGGTGGAGAAGTGGCCACGGAAGCCGAGCATGTGGGCCCACTTGCGCAGGTTCAGGTGCTTGAGGTCGTCGCGGGCGCCGAGAGCCCAGGCAGTGCGGATCATCCGGGCGGCGTGCTCGGGCACGGACTCGAACCAGAGGTCGGTGATCTTCCTCAGGCGGTGGTCGAGGGTGCCGGTCGCGGCCTCGGTGCCCTTGGTGGCGTACTTGGCGACGTATCCGGCAACCTTGCCCTCGGTGATCGTGGTCCCGCCCTGGAAGGCGGAGGACCGGATGACCCTGGTGTCGATCTGCTCGCCGAAGGCGAAGGAGCGGGCCCGGCCGTTGACCTCCGGCCCGTCGATGCGGGCGCGGGTGGCCGAGATCCGAATGGCATCGGCCAGCAGGTCGGGGGTGGCCCAGGTGGGCGGCGGGGTGTAGGGGCCTGCGGGGCCGTCGAGGCGGATCACGGCGTGGAAGTGGATCAAGCCGCGCTGCTGGTACTCGGCGACCTTGGCGTACGAGACGCGGACGACCTTGGAGAGCAGTCGTTGCGGGACACCTGCAACGGCGGCGATGGTGCGGCGCAGGTGGAGCATGAAGCGGGCCCACAGGGCGGGGGCGTGGGCGTTCCACAGCACGGCGCCGGTGTAGTCGTAGCGCTCGGGGTCGAGTGGGGTTCCGAGGAGCGGGTCGCCTTTGGTGTGGGTGCGTCCGCAGCGGCAGCGGGTGGAGCCGCCCACGCGTCGCCCGTGGACAGGGCCGTATGAGGGTGCGGTGAGGGTGGCGAAGACGCGGGGGTGGGTGGCGACCTGGTCGGGGATGTTCTTGCCGCCGCGCAGGCCGGCGGCGATGAGCTGGTAGGTGTCCTGGCGGTAGAGCTCGGCGCAGGAGGGGCAGCGGGTGGTGCGGCGGTTGCCGCAGCGGACCAGGAGGTGTCCGGCGGGAAGTTCCTTGGACTTCAGTTCGCGCAGGATCTCGCCGGTGAAGGCGTCGATCTCGGTGCGCTGGCCTTCGAGCCGGATCGGCTGGGCGCACCCGCCGAGCGAGGACAGTTGCCGTACCAGGCCGAGCAGGTCCCGGTACCCGGTGAACGTGGGCAGCGCGGCCGTGGCGCGTTCGGGGCGGGGGATTGTGGCGGTGGGGTCGTGCGGTGGCATCCTGGCGGGGCCTCTCTGCACTGCGGCACACACGTGTGCCGTGGACGGGTAAGGGAGGGAAGCCCCGGCAAGGGCGAGGGTTTGGCGACTACACGCCCTTGCCGGGGATCACTGCAAAGCGGAACCAGGAGGCGGCGGTCACGCGGCCTTGTCCAGGTCGAGGCGGTCGGGCAGCTCGCGGACCTTGAGCTCTTCGGCGCACATCAGATCGTTGATCTGCCAGCAGGCTTCGGTGGGCAGGTAAACCGAGCGCAGCCGGACGGGGGTGCGCATGTCGCCGACGGAGGCGATGGACACGCCCTGGGGCATGGTGCGGTCGGCGGCGGTGATGTCGAGTTCCCGGCCGTCGGGGAAAAGGTGCAGGAAGTCCTCGACGGTGTCGACGCGGTGGCAGATCCGGGCGGACAGGTTGGTGCGGATCGCGGTGGTCAGCACGTCGGCGGAGGGCTTCTGAGTGAGCAGCCACAGCCGGATGCCGAACTTGGCGCCCTGGCTGGCGATGGCCAGCAGCTCGGCCTCGAAGCGTTCGCGGGCCTTGCGGTCCGGGTGCCGCGTGTAGTTCGCCACCTCATCGATCACCACGAGCAACAGCGGCAGCTCGGGGCTGAACTCGGTGACGCGGTCGGTACGGCCGGACCAGAACAGCCGCTCGCGGCGCTGCATCTCCTCGCGCACCCAGCGCAGGATCTCGGTCGGCTCGTCGGGGTGGATGGCGTCGGAGACCTTGTAGGCGGTACGCCACCAGGGCGCGACCGCACCGAGGTTGGGGTCGATCACGATCAGACGCACGTCCCGCATGAGCGAGGCGTAGGCGAGCAGGGTGTTGACGGTGATCGATTTTCCGGAGCGGGTGAGGCCGGCGACGAGGGCGTGGGCGGAGTAGGCGAGGTTGAGCACGATGGGGGTGCCGTCTTCGTCCCAGCCGAGTAGTACGTCATCGGTGGAGACGAACTGCCCCGGTCGGCACACGGGGGAGCCGTCCGGGCCGAGGAGCGGTGAGCGAATCACCGCCTCCAGCGGCTCACGCCGAAACCCCCGCGCGACGATCACTCCGGGCTTGGGCTGACTGATCCGGATGCGCCGCATCCCCCACGCGTCGCACAGGCCCTCGCCAGCGTCCTGCCAGGCGCTCAATCCGACCTGCGGCAGGGCATCGGCGGTGACAGTGACGCCGAAGGCGTCGGCGCGGGTGCGCAGGCGCGGCACCAGCACACGCGGCTTGGTCGGTTGGTCCTGCGGGCCGTACTGCTGGAGCATGGTCGGGGTGGCGTCCTTGACCGCCAGGCCCAGCATCGGGGCGAGCCGCTTCCAGCCCCACCGCATCCGCCGCGCCTGCCGCAGACTGACCCGGGTCTCGGCATCGGCCCGGTACCAGCGGGCGAAGCAGTACCCGGCCCAGCCCAGCAGCCCGAGCCCGCCGAGGACGACCACGGCCAGGAGCGCGAGCCCGAGGGAGTTCCCGGTCATCAGGCACCGACCTTGGCGGTGACGGCGTCGGCGCGCAGGGAGATGCCGTGCCGGTCCTTGCCGTTGATCTCGTTCTCCCATGCCGAGGCGACAAGTCCGGTGAAAACGACCGGCAGGCCGACCTTCAGGCCCTTGCCGAGACCCGGCTCCGGGACCTTCACGGTGATCACTTCGGCGCGGCCGTTGAAGGCGAACATCACGTCCACCAGGTGCAGGTGGGCGCCGGTGGCCCGGTCGATCGCGGGCTGCTGGCCTTCGCGGTGCCCGGCCAGCTCCTGCCGACCCAGAGCCAGCTCATGCAGACCTACAAGGCGTCGAGCCTGACCGTGCAGAAGGCGATCCGGCTGCTCAGGAACGAGGGCTGGGTCATCGCCCGCCAGGGGCGCGGCACATTCGTCACGCGCTCGGCCGACTTCGAGGACGCCTTCGAGAAGGTCGCCGGCGATCTCACACAGCAGATCTACTCCGGCACTCTGGCTCCCGGCTCCCGGCTCCCGGCCCGCGAGGTCCTGGCGGAGCACTACGCGGTGCCACTCAACGTGGTCACCAATGCCATCGCCCTGCTGGCCGGTAACTTCCTCCTGCGCTTCCCCGGCGAGCTGCCCGGCGACGAGGTCTACGTACGCGACTGGGACGACCACGGCTTCGCCACCCAGCTCACCCACGGCCGCCTGGTCCGCAAGATCAGAGACGGATCACTGGCCAGGGGCGCCACGGTCACCGTGGACGAGGTGGTCGACACGATCGGCGGCGACCCGGAATCCGCAGACCAGGCCCTGACCTTCCTCACCCTGGAGGGCAGGATGAAGAAGGCCCACCAGCGCAACGGCTCGATGGCGTACGTCGTCGTGGGGGGCGAGTTCGGCACAGAGGTACCGGTCGCGGTGCAGCCAGCGGACGAGCCGGACGAAGCGTCGGCTGCCCCGCCGAACGAGTTCCCGGCGGCGGCCGGAGTAGCGGATCTCGCCTACAAGCTGGAACGCGCCCTGGAGCGCATCGAGGAGCTGGAGGAGCGCGTCGAACGCCTCGAAGGCGGCGACACCAACTGAGGCGGGTACGTGAACGGCAGCGTCCCCGAAGGCCGCAGGCTGGCTTTCGGGGACGCTTCGCGTGGATCGGTCAGGGCTGGTACTCGTAGCCGATGGTGAACCGGGGCGGCAGGCACCACTCCCCGTACTCGATGATCCCCTCCGCGTCCGACCACCGGTGGACGCCGGCCAGGATCGGGGAGCCGACCGGCAGCCCCAGCGCGCTCGCCTCTCGGGCATCGGCGGGACGGGCGTGCATGTCGTCGCGGGCGTGGGTGATCGTGCGCCCGGTGGCTTCCAGAACCCGGGCGGACAATCCGTGATTGCGGCCCGGGGCGGTGTTCAGCAGGTCCGGCACGAGGGCGGCGAACGGGGCCGGGTACCAGGTCACGGCGAACACGGTCCGGGTCTTGCCCCGTCCGGCCAGCCACTCGCGCCGAACCACCTGATCCCCGGCTTCCAGGTCGAAGATCTCCGCCACGTACAGCGGCGGGATGATCAGCTCGGCGGCCGTCACCCGGCTCGTCTCACCCTCGGCCAGGAACGACTTCACCCGCTGGACCCGGGCCAGCCGGTCCCGCGCCGACAGCGTCCAGCGTGGGTCATCGGCGACGTAGGTGCCCCGGGGGGTGGTGCGGATGAAGTTCTCCACTTGGAGAGCCTGCAAGGCGCGGGAGACGGTGGCGGCTGCGGCCTGCCACTGCCCGGCGATCTCCCGGTTGGTCGGCAGCTTGGCGCCGGGCTCAAGCTCTCCCGACAGGATGCGCTCCCGGAAGTGGTCAGCGATCTTCGTGAACGTCTTGGGACTGGGCATAAGGCGTGCCCCTCCGTTGAGTTGACGTGATGTCAGTGGAAGCACACTAGTGCACTGCGAACCGTAGCGGGAGTGCTTCGGCCACTCGAATACTGAACTAGAGCACCGACCTGTCAAGAGGTCGGCCATGTGACGTTCGAGAGGTGGCGATGTGCATGACGGAGCCGACCAGGTACTCGACCCCGCCAGTTGAACTCCCCTTGCGCCTGGAGCTGGAGCCGGTACCCGTCGAGGGCTGCGCGGGGTGCGCGGAGCTGGCCAACGTACGCGACCGGGCTCGCACGGTCGGCGACATGACCACCGTCAGTGACTGCAACGTCTACATGCGACGCCACCCGGAGGGCCACCAGTGAGCCCCCGCGCGGTATACCGGCACATCGTTCACAGCATCCGCCACGCGCCCGAAGGCGGCATCACCTACGAGGCGTTCTGCGTCACCGCTGGATGCGGAGCCGAATCCGGCGCCCATGACGAGCAGGAAGCGGCGCAGGACTGGGCACTCCGTCACACCGGACGCACCGGCCACGACCTGTTCAGGCGCGTCTTCACCGACCATGCCAAGGTCACCCGAGCCGAGTAGAACCACCACCGCAAACCGGAACAGCACCCACACGCCGCAGGCCATCGCACCAGGCCAGCGGCCCAGCCGGACGCTCGGCCACCGACCACGGCGTACCGCCGAAGCGGGATGCGTCCAAACTTTCTCTACGTCTTCAAGGCGACCCGCTGACGCGGGTCGCGCGCGGCACGGCCGCCCACCCGGCCCGCTCTCGGCTCCGCCACCGCGGGCCGGCCAGCGACCAGGCCGCGCAGAACAGCACAGCGTTGCGCCGGAAGCGAAGAGAAGCCGGACGTGCCCACACGGCGAGCACCAGGCCGACGGCGAAGCGGCGGCGGGGAGTTGGCCAGGGCGGAGGTCCGGGGGTGGGGTCGGTCGGCTCCGTGGGCTTTACCCACCTCCCCGGGCCGGGGCCCGCGTCGGGCAAGGCCAGGGGGCCACTCGTTCAAATTCCGGGCAGGATCACGACCTGCCCGAGTTGCCGGGCCAGCGTACGGCCCCCTGACCATGCCCGACCCCAACCCGGGCAGGACACCGGCCAAAGCCCACTCCACCGCCCTCACGCGCGCAGCCGTCTGACGGCAACGCCGACGGCAACACGAGCGCACAGCACGGCACTTCCACGCACACCCACGGACAGGCCGGAATTCGCTGACCAGCGAAAATGCAGGTGACGCCCGCCCGGCGCGCACACGTACTATGTGCTGGCCGGGCAGACTCCGGTACTCGTTCACAACAGCAACTGCGGTGTCGCCCGTAACGAGAAGGGGCAGTTCACATCTGGGGAGAATGCGGACGCGGCCCGTGGGCGCCAGACACACTTGAACTACAGGAATGCTCTGGGGGCTGAGTACGACTTCGAAGTCACGCTTCCGAGCGGGCTCCGGCCTGATGCGGTCGACTGGAAGAACCGTGTCGTGCGTGAGTTGAAGTCGGACGCGAAGAGCAGCCAGGCGACGGGGCGGCGACAGTTGCAGAAGTACGTCGCCGAGTTGGAGGATATGACCGGTCAGAGGTGGACTGGCCATCTCGATACGTATAAGAGGTTCGGCTGATGATTAACTCGATTCTCCTGGAGGCTCTCAATGAGGTCTTCAAGCCGCTGGGATTTCGAAAGAAGTCGGCGAACTGGTACAGAGTGTCTGGCGATCTCTACTGCGTAGTTGGCGTCCAGGAGTCCCGCTGGGACGAGTCGTGCTACGTGAATGTCGGATTCGCTCCAGCGGTCAATGTCAAGGCGGGATGGCTCCCGGAGTCGAAATGTCTCGTCAGATTCAGGGCGGACGCAATCACCTCTATTTCCCGCGAAGATCTCGACCTTCTATCCGGGGAAGCGGCGAAGGCGAGTGGAGAGGATGACCTTCGGGTGGGCCTCGTCGAGAAGATTGCAACTCCAGTGGCGCGGGCGGTCAATCCGATTGAGAGTATTCAGGGTTTGAAATCGCTGCTGCACACGAGCGTTAGTGATCAGGTGTTCATTCATCGTGAAATCAGGGGCGAATTGCTCGAAGAGGGGTGACTCAACGTCCTTGATTCCGAACTGAAGGTTCATTTCGGCGAATTCCGGCTTCCCGGAATGCCGGTTTTATCGGGATTGATCAGCGCTGACGGCAGTAGTTGACGGCAACGGCGGCGAACACCAGGGGTGTTCGCCGCCGTTGCCGTGCGCCCGTGCGCGGGGTCAGGGGTGGTTGAGGGCGTTGCCGAGGGTGTCGATGGCGTCGCGCTGGAGGCGGAGCCTGACGTGGGCGTAGACGGTGGCGGTGACGCCGATGTGGGCGTGGCCGAGGAGTTCCTTGATCACGACGAGTTCGATGCCCTGTTCCAGGAGCAGGGTGGCGGTTGAGTGCCTGAGGTCGTGGAAGCGGATGCGGCGGAGGCCGGCCTTGTGGAGGAGCGTGGTGAAGGCGCGGGTGAGGTTGGTCGGGTCGATCGCTCTGCCCTGCGCGGTGGCGAACACGTGCCCGCTGTCCTGCCACGTGGTGCCTGCGGCTTCCCGTTCGCGCTGCTGCTGCTCGTGGTGGTGCTTCAGCGAGTGGAGGCAGCGGGTGGAGAGAGCGATGCGGCGTTCGGAGGCACGGGTCTTGGTGGGCAACGTGGTGAGTCCGCCGGTGCTGGTGCGCTGCAATGTGCGGCGGACGGCAGCGGTGCCCCGATCAAGGTCGAGGTCTTCCCAGCGCAGGCCGAGGAGTTCGCCCTTGCGGAGTCCGGTGTGGAGAGCGAGTTCGAACAGCGCGTTGAGCTGTACTGCGATTTGTGGAGTCCCTGATCTGGGCATCCACAAGGAGGCCCTGCGAGGCTGGGTCCGCCAGGCCGAGGCCGACCGCGGCGAGCGGGACGACCGGCTCACCACCGCCGAGCAGGATGAGCTCAGGCAACTCCGCAAAGAAGTAGCGGAGTTGAGGCGGGCGAACGAGATCCTCAAAGCCGCCTCGGTGTTTTTTGCCCAGGAGACCGACCGTCCCCGGACGAGGCCGAGCAGGTGATCGACCACCTGCGTGACAGAGGTCTCGGGGTCGATCCCGTCTGCCGGGTGCTGGAGCTGTCGCCGTCGACGTACTTCGCCCGCAAGAAGCGGCCGAAGTCGGCCCGCCGGCTCCGGGACGAGACGCTGATCCCGCTGATCGAGCAGGTCCATGCGGAGTCGGGCGGCACCTATGGCGCCCGCCGGATCACCCGCGCGCTTCGGCGCAAGGGCCACGCGGTGGCCCGCTGCACCGTCGAGAGGCTGATGGCCGAGCTGGGCCTGGAGGGCGTCATCCGTGGCCGGCGCCGCCGCACGACCGTTCCGGAGCCGTCGGCGCCGCGTCCGCCGGACCCGGTCGACCGCGACTTCACCGCCTCCCGGCCCGATCAGCTGTGGGTGGCGGACATGACGTATGTCCGGACCTGGTCGGGGTGGGCGTATGTGGCGTTCGTCCTGGACGTGTACTCGCGGATGATCGTCGGCTGGCAGGTCGCGAACCACATGCGGACCGAACTCCCGCTGGACGCCCTGGAGATGGCGCTCTGGCGGCGTCGGATCAAGAAGGACTCCGGACTGATACACCACAGCGATCGCGGGTCGCAATACGTATCAATTCGGTATACCGACCGGCTCGCCGACATCGGCGTCTCCGCCTCCGTCGGCTCCGTCGCGGACTCGTACGACAACGCGATGGCCGAGGCCCTGAACGGGACCTTCAAGGCCGAGCTGATCGAGATGCAGGGCCCCTGGAAGGACGTCGACCAGGTCGAACGGGCGATCTTCCAGCGGATCACCTGGTACAACGAAGAACGCCTTCACTCCGCACTCGACTACGTACCGCCGGCCGAGTACGAGGAAGCCTTCTGGCAGAGCCAGGAGCAAACCCCGCAGTCCGCCTGAACCAATCAAGATCGGACTCTACGAAACTCGGGGCAGCTCACCTGTCTGCCGCCCCGCTGGCGACGCCCACCGGCCACTCGGCGCGCAGTGGCAGGCAAGCGAGCCGAACCCGATCCCGGAAGCAACCGCATCGGCCTGCAGCGGCGCCGCCGGGCCGCCTTCGCCGAACGCCGCACAACACCACGTCAGGCCGCGGCAGCCAAAAGCCGCGATCGTCGTCGGCGTGCGGTCGCAGGGGAGGCCACAATCGAGCAGACCAGCCCGCTCCCAAACGGCCACGCAGGAGCAGGGCGGATGCCGTAACGGAAGGAAGCGGCGTGGTTGAGGACGGTGCGGGGTTGCTGGAAGCACACGTGGCGGGTGATCTCTCGGCGCACCCGCCGTCGTGGCTGACTTTCTGTGGCCGAGCTTGAAGGGTCGACGGGGATCAGGCGACCAGCGACGGTGGCGTGATCGTCCGTGCTCGGTCGTATAGGTCGAGCGCCGTCGCGTTCTTCAGATGAGGCCGCAGGAGACCGAACATCGCCTTCACGCGCTCATCGGCTCGGCCGGACTGCACCTTGGGGTAGTCGTCGAGGGCCTGGTGCCAGGTGGCACAGGCCGCTTCCAGGTGGCCGAGTTCCAACTGCCGCTCTGCCAACAGGCCACGACGGTGTACGCGTGTGCGCTGGTACACGCTGGGGCGGAGCCGGTCCGCCTGTTGCATGGCTTCGACGGCTCCGGCCTTGTCACCGAGTTCGTAACACACCTGGCTGACGTGGTAGTTGAGCGAAGAGGGGTCGTACGAGCCGAACGCCCTGCCGCGTGACTCGGCACGGTCCATGGCCGCCTCGGCTTCGCGGATGCAGCGAAGTGCGCCCGCACGGTCGCCGGTCTGCGCGGCCGCGTGCGCCTGCTGGCCGACGAGGAAGGCCAGCATCCGAGGGCCGGCTTTCGGGGAGGCGGCGGCAGCGGCGTCGGCCAGTTCCATGGCCTTCGCCCCGTGGCCGAGGTCGACTGCCTGGACGCTCATGCCCCGCAGGGTGGTGCAGTACGTCAGGTGGTCCTCGGCAGCGCCCGCCAACTCCAGAGCTTTGACGTAGTAGCGCTGCGCGAGACCGTGCAGCCCTTCGTCCACGGCCATGTAGCCCGTCAGGTAGAGCAGGTCCGAGGCGGCGGACAGCATCGCCTTGCGTACGTCCTCGGACGCGTCGGCGCGCAGGTAGGAGGCCACGGTGTTGACCATGAAGGAGGCCGCCATGGGGCGGGCGTGACGGCCGCCGAACTCGTCGTCCAGTTCCGACACCCGCTCGGTCATGGCGATGACCATGTCCACTTCGTTCATGCCGATGCGAGTCGTGCGGCCGGACTGGACGGCATCGGCACGCCCGACCACATCAGGCCAGCCGGGAATGGCGACGGCCACGGAGAACAGGCCGGCCCCCAGGACACTGCGGCGGGACGGGTCCATATCCAGCCTCCCCAGGTCGATCACTCCTTCCACGGTATCCGCAGTTGCGTAGGAGCGATCGCGTGGAACGGGCAGCCCGGCCTCGGCATGGGTGACGGGGCGGCCGAGGCGGCGGGAAAGGGCTTCGAGGATGCATGCGCGTACCGCACCACGAGGGATGGTGCCTCCGAGCCAGTGGCTCACCCCCGACTCGTCATAACGCAGGGGAGTTCCGGTCTCGGTGCTGATGCGGTTCACCGCCCGCGCGAACTGCCGGTGAGTCCAGCGGCTTTCGGCGAGCAGGCGCCCTAGCGCCACGTTTGGTTCACGCTTGGCCATGCCCTCAACTCCCCGTGCTTTCCCGAACTTTCAAGGCTTTCAAGTCCTGGCGCTGCGGCAACGGTACCGCTGAGCGTGGTCGTGCGGTTGCGTAGAGACAGCAGGGAACGGCGAGACCTCGCCGCAGCCGTCGTCTGAAGGGCTGAGGGATGAGAAGCGAAGCACGGGCCCGTCTGGCCCGGATGACCGAGGAGCGGGGCATGGACGGGGTGTTGAGGATCGACACCTACGAGGGCGCGGACCTGCCGCCGGGTTCGAACCGGTTCTCGCCGTGTCTCTGCCCGCAGCACCGCTCAACGCCGTCGGAGGACGGGGCTGCAAGGCTGAGCGCTGCAGTACGCGAGGTCAACGAGCGCAGCCGTGGAGAGCGGCTGTGAATCGGTTGGCCGCAGTCGTCGGCCGTTACGCCGGACCGCTCTTGATCATCATCATCTCGGGATCGGTCGGCTTCGTCCTGGGCGTGGCCGCCGCATCCACACCCACCTGACTCCTCCCCGTCACACATCCAGGCTCCCCACCTGTGACGAGGGAGGGCCCGCCGCCGGAAGCGGTGGGCACCCCGTCCGGCGGCCTTCTTCGCAAGGGTCCGGCAGCCGGACGGGTCCAACTCCGCAGCACCAGCTGTGGAGTCCACTGAAAACCGTAAGGGAGAAAACGATGAACGTGGACGAGTTGTTCACCGGCGGCCTGATCACCGGCGTCCCGGCCATCGAGGCCGCGCTGCTCGACAAGATGCCGGGCGGCGGCGACAACAACGGCGACCACTGCAGCAAGTGATCCAGGGCTGACGCCAGGCGGGGCGGGGCCATACGCGGCCCCGCCCCGCCGCACGACATCGGAAAGGGACGGCATGCTGTCGATGCGTCTGTGTCTGGCAGATCTCCAGGAGCCTAAGTGGCGGTCAGAGGGCGGCCGTTGGATCAACGGCGAGAGCTGGATCGAGCCCGCGAACGTGTCCACGTTGGTCATGGAGGTCAGCGACGACCAGGCACCGCGCGTACGGGTCCGCGTGAAGGAGTGCAAGCGGGACGACGCCGACTTCGTCGAACTCACCATGGAGCCCGGACAAGCCCGCCTGGCGGTGGGCGTCTTCGGCACAGCCCCGCTCTGTCTGACAGAGAAGGCCGGCGAACTGCACGCCTCGTGGGACCTGGTACTGCTGCGACCGCATCTGCGGGCAGACCGCCTGGTGCCGCGTGTCGTCGCCCGCACGCTGACGAGGCAGCACCGCTACACGTCCGAGACGCTCTTCGAAGGTGTCTACCGCCTCACTGAACGGGCTGCGGCCACGTTCACCCGTTCGGGACTCAGCATCCACTACCCCGACCCCACCGAACACGTACTTGAGCCGCGTACGCTGCGGCCCGGCGTTGATCCGCTCATGGCTCTGGACGAGTTGCTGACCGACGTGGGCCAGTCCCTCAACGAGGGCGGCCCGGTACTCGCGTTCGTAGTCGATCGGGCTCGCGCATCCGCATACGCTGCGTAGCCGCCTGGTGTTGTCGACGTCTGTGATCCGGGTGGTGATCCAGATCCGGGCCTCGGTGCGGGTGCGGAAGGTGTGCCGGCGGATGTACTCGGCCTTGAGCACCCTGCTGAACGCCTCGCTCACGTCGTCCTCGCGACGCGGCCCCGGCCGCGTGGTTTGGGTGTGCGTCACCCATGTGGGAGGCGGTGCCCGGATGCTTGGCTGTCCGCCTGGTCGAAGGACAGAGCTCCGGCCCACGCCTCTGTGCCTCCCCTACGCGGTGGCCCTCGAGGCTTGGCGCCGCGCTGATCCACCGCCACCCGGCACACCACGTCGGCCGCTTCCTCGGCAAGGAGCCATCCAGCCATGCCCTCCCTTCCCTCCCCGTCGCATACAGCCCGCTTCCCGAAGGCGGGGGCGCCGTCGCCTCGTGTCCGCCCTGGTCCTGGCCGGCGCCTTGAGCGCCGGGGGCCTCCTTGCCGCGGCGGCGACCGCCACCGTGGCCCCGGCCGAGGCCTGGGACGCCGTGGCGGGCTGCGAGAGCGGCGGCGAATGGTCGCTGGCAGCGGCAGCGGCAGCGGTGGCTACGGCGAGCTGCAGCTCCAGTTCGACACGTGGGCCACATGGGCCGAGTTCGGCGGACAGGAACTCGCCCAGAACGCCCGCCAAGCCACGCGGGAACAGCAGATCACGGTGGCCGAACGGGTCCTGGCCGTACAAGGCCCCGGCGCCTGGCCGCAGTGCTCGCTCAGCGCCGGAGTTCGACCTGCCACGACCTCGGACGGTTCACGACGACCACCCCGGCGCCACCTGCGCGAGAGCTAGGCCAATTTCTCCGCCCCGGCGCACGGGTTGCAAGTGTTCATTCCATTCCATTTCGTTCGGAGGTTCAGATGACGCCGAATCCTCTCCCCGATATCACGACACGCGGCGATTGCCGGTTTTCTTCAGCGAAGCACCTGCGGCGCCTGCTCAGCATGCTTGTTGCGGTAGTGCTCACTCTGGCAGCTGTGGCCATAGTTCAGCCACATCGCGCCTATGCCGCCGTGGGTGACTACACTCCGGCCAATTGGAACATGCAAGGAAGCTCAGGCGGTAAGTGGACTACCGTCGGAGGTATAGTCGCAGGAAGCTCGCAGTACTCTAGTCATAGTGTGGTGGCCCTGCAGGAGGCCGGCCCCAGTTCCAGCCTCCCGACGACTGCTGTAACGGGGAGGTTCTGGAACTTCCTGGGGCGAGCAGGCCAACAATATACGGTCCGGGAGTACGTGTGGCGGACTGGAACAGCCAGAAGCGGTATGGAGGTATATCTGTACTTCATGCGGACAGATTTCGGCGGAAACCGCGTGAACCTGGCAACGGTAAGTCATACGATTGCGACAAACGTACTCTTCGTTCCGGATCAGTTCGACGGAACCAGGCCCATGTTCGGGATAGTCACGGACAATACACCCATCGGGCTCCCGCCGAGCCCCACGGTCTTCTGGAACATACACGCGTCTGCCCGTGGCGGTGGTGATGTGAACGGGCTGCTGGCAGGCGCGGCAAACGTATCAGCTGCAGCAGGTTACACGGAGTGGGCCGTTCTCGGTGATTTCAATCGTGATCCGAGTACGATTACGCTCCCCGCGGGTTCCGTACGTCACCGGACCTACGCAGCGACTCAGGCTTCCCAGGGCGAGCTCGACTATATGGTCGCCCACGGAACCAATGTGAACGCATGGGCCGGCCGCCGCATCCCCGCCATGTCGGACCACTTCGCCGTCGAGTACGGCATGTACGGGTCCGCAGAAAACCACGTCCGATTGGCGCAAGACCGAGATAGGTGCATGGCCTGGGCGGACGATAGTTCTTCCTACAGTGCATTCTGGAACCCTTGCGTCGAGGAGGGCAATAATGCCTGGGGTCATGAGCGCTACCAACTCCAAGGAAGTGAACTGAGGGATATGGCCCACGGGTATACCAACTATTGCCTGGATGCCCGAGGGGAAGGTACCCGCAACGGAACCCAGGTCGGCATGTACCCGTGCAACGGGCAAGCGAACCAGACATGGGTATGGAAGCCGAACGGAAACCTTTACAATCCGGTATCGGGCCGCTGCTTGGACAGCACCGCAGGAGGCTTCGCCAACTTCGTGCTCTACGATTGCAACACTGTCACTCTGCCCGACAATCAGAGGTTCCTTCTCTGGTAGAGCGGTGCCTCTCTGCGCATAAGTGAGGGCATTCATGGCGCCCCGGACTGCAGGAATTTGTCAACCCCAGGGGTGATGGACGGCTCCGGTCCGACCGTGACGGTCCTGTCATGAATGCAGTGAAGCTTCGGCTGAACGGGCTGGCCTGGCCAACTTGCCTGGGGACGCCGAAGTTTCACTGCGTTATTGAGCGGATGTCTCACGCGGTGATGCAGTGAGCCGGGTCGTCACCACCGCTTGTGGGTGCCGCTCTGTCGTAGCGGCTGGTTCCTGACGGTCTGCGGGAGTCGGCCGCTCCGCTATTACCCTCGTTCAACTCCTGCCGCAAGGGGGCGGGACCGCTCCTCGGGCGTGTCCCACGTCGTGCCACCGCCCTCCCGGCGGCCAGGGCCCTGGGAGAAGACGTGCACGCACTCTGGCCGGCGCTCCGCCCGCCCCGCCCGCGCCGTCAGCCCTGAGCCGGTGGCGCTCTGCGAGCGGCGGGCCGACCTCCCCGTCTTGGCGTTCACCGACCTCCCCGGCCCGGGCCCGGGAACGGATCGACATCCACCGGGGTTCAGTGGAGGGCTTGCAGCAGCGTGGGGAGCGAGGCGCGGAGCTCGCGTGACCAGTAGGCCGGATCGTGGGTCCCCGCGTGGAACCGGGTCGTCACCAGGGCACCGGCCGCACGGAGCACGGGGGCCAGGGTCTCGTTCTCCTCGCGCATGATCGCTTCGGTCGGTGACAGGACGTCGGTGGGGAACGGCGCGTCCGGGTCTTCGAGACCGGGGATGTGTTCGTCCGGAGGGGTGTCAGGCGGGTCCAGTGGGCCAAGCCTCCCGTCACCGCAGGACAGCCAGACGGGGATGTCGGTGAGCCGGTGGGCGAGGTGTGCGGGGTCGTGGGCCTGCCAGACTGCACGCTGCCGCACCGGATCGCCCCACAGCGCCGTCCACTCCAGGCCCAGATAGGTCATCGCCGCCCGTACCGCGCGAGGGTGCTGGAGCGGGTGCACGAAGCCGCTGTAGCTTGCCGCCGCCCGGAACGTCCCCCGATGGCGCGCGGTGTACGACACAGCGCCGAACCCGCCCTGGGACTGACCGGCGACCACCCGCCTCGTCCCGGCTCCGTAACGGCGCTCCACGAGCGGCAGGACCTCGCGCAGATGGAACGTCTCCACGGCCGGCGGGCCGCCCTCGCCGTGATTCCACCAGTCCGTGCAGAAGCCGAACAGCGGCATCTCAGGCATCACCACGAGCGTGTGCCGCAACGCGGGAAGGTGATGGATCCCGTAGTCCCGGGTCCACGCCAGGTGATCACCGTCCCCGCCGGGCAGCAACAGCAGCACCGGCCAGCGTCGCACGGGCCGCTGGGCGTGCCAGTCCTCGGGAGTGAGAAGCCGCACCCCGGCAGGACGCGCCAGCGCGGCCGACTTCACCACGAGATCCACGATCCGCCGTCCGGGGAACGTCTCCTCGACCACCTCCGCCCCACCGTCGCATGCCGCTCTGGGCAGTGCGACGGCCTGCCCGGCCCCACCGGCGCCGGCGGCGAGAACCAGCACACCCTGCAACAGCAGACGCCGCCCCGGACCCGACGACAAGGCACTCATCGGCCACCTCGATTCGACTCCCGGAGCCCCGGGCACCATCCGTTTCCCTTCCGAGTCTCGTACCGCACCAAGCACGCGGGAATCCGTCACACCCCTGACCGAACCCGGAGTTCACCCCGGAGGCGTATCGCAGCAAGGTCGCCGTCGGACACGTCTCCTCGGCCCCGGCATCGGACTCGTCTCCCCGGAGACAGCACGATGCACGGCACTCCGGGACACCGGTCCCGGCATCCCGGAGCAGGGCCGGCGAGACGGACGTCGTCCGCGGCAGATCGCCATCAGCCCCGACGCTACGACCCCCAGTGTCCCGTCCCTTTTGATCGGCAACCCGCCGGACAGCTGACCGCCGGCGGTCGCGGACCAGTAGTCCCGGGTCACCGATCCCTGGCTGGCGTACGACCTCACCGCGCGTACCGGTCGAGCCCGCTCGAACCGCGACGTCCAGCACGACCGCAACGGCTCTCGCCGCCGTACCGACTCCTCATCGACGAACGCGACGACGAACTCCGCTGGCTTCATCACCCCGACATCCACCGATCACCCCTGGCGCTCGTGGCCCACCACCGGGCCCCGATCCGAGGAGGCCACGGACGGACACCTCCGAGCACCAGGAACCGGCTCGAACCGCCCATGAGGGGCAACCAGATGTTTCGGACATCAATGCGTTCGACGTGGCGTGGCCGCAGTCAGGAGAATCGGCCCATGAGCCTCCTCGTACACACCTTCGTCTACGACGCCGACGGCGGTCGCGACTTTCTGGAAGACCCCGAGTCCGGCGACACGATGGCCGGTTTCGAGAGCACCCGAACCCGGCTTTGGGGCTCCATGGCGATCCGGTCCCTGGGCTCCCGCTTCTTCCCGCGACTCGACGGCGGGGACCTCTACGTGGAACGGGACGAGATCGCCGACTTCCTCACCGAGTGTGAGGCCGTCCGCCCGCATCTCAACCACTTGGCCGGACGATGCGGTTACGACGCCGACTACGTCACCAAGCGCTTCGGGAACATCGTTGCCGCCGCACTGCGAGCCAGGGCCGAGGGCGGTGGGATCGTCGTCTGGTAGCGGCGGCCCATGTTCGAGGCGCACGAAGGAGCACTGTCGCAGGACACCCTTCAATGCTGGGAGCGCCGGGCCTCGGCAAGTGGGCCCAGGCCGTCAGGGGAAGTCCGGGCACTCCGCGACGAAGCCCTCCGAGACGGGCTGCCACGCGCCGTGGCTCTCACTTGCGCTCAGCCGGTTCGCCTCCTCGGTGGTCTCGATCAACTGGGCGATGGTCAGGGGGAGGACGGCGGCCACGAGAACCCGCCCAAGGTGGCGGCAGAGCTGCACCGGCCGGAGCTCCTCCGAGTACGGCTCACCGGCGACCGCGAACAGACCGGGCAGGCGCCAGCCCAGCGGACCGGCCACGGCACAGAGCTGGTACCGCCGGTGCCGGACTCGGCTCCGATCGCGAGACCGTCCCGAACAGCGTGCTGAGGGACAGCCCCGGCACCGGGTGCTCCCCTCGGGCGACGAGGCCCGCGACGAGATCCGCAGGCGTGTGCTGTTCCCGCGGGAAACTGGAGCGCCGCGCCGAGGGCGGAGGCTTCGAGGTCCTGGACGTGGACGACGGCACGGGGAGCGCGTTCACCGGCCCCGCCGCCTGCACCGTGGCCCCGTGCGCGCCGCGACGAGGCACCTCGTCAGCTGGTGTCCGACAGCACCTTCGCCTCCCGTTCCGGGGCCAGGCCGACGCGGGGGCGGTCCGGGCGGGTGGGGGCCGGGCCGGGGAGGGTCCGCAGCCACGTCCAGGTGTCGGTGACCGTCTCGGTGAGCGGGCGGCAGCGCAGGCCCGCCGTGACGGCGCGGGTGACGTCGGGTGCGTGCAGGGCGTCGTGCAGTTCGCTGTCCGGGGGCGTCCACACCGGCAGCTCGGTCCACGGCTCGATGCCCGCCCCGAGGACCGCCGCCGGGTCGGTCCAGCGGAGGCCGGCCGTGCCGCCCGTCACCTCGGCGCACGCGTCCAGGAGGCCGCCCATGGTGGCGTGCCCCGGGGGGCTCACCAGGTTGAACGGGCCGGCGGTCCCGCCCTCCAGCGCGCCCAGCAGCCATACGGCCAGGTCGCGCACGTCCACGAACCGGATCGGCAGCTCCCGCGGCCCCGGCGCCAGGACCTGGCCGCCCCGGGCCATGCGGGTCAGCCACCAGGGCAGCCGGCCGATGTTCTCGTACGGGCCGAGGATCAGCCCCGCCCGCACCAGCAGCGAGGCGTCCGCGCCGAACGCCTCCAGTGCCGCCAGCTCGCCGCCCCGCTTGTCGCGGGCGTAGTCGGTGGCGCCGGCGTCCGCCGCGGCCCCCTCGACCAGCGGCGCGTTCTCGGTGTACCCGGCGGGCGCGGGCCACGCGTACACCGAGCAGCTCGACACGTACGCGTACCGGCCGACGCGCCCGCGCAGCAGCCGGGCCGTGTCCCGCACCGCACGGGGCTCGGCCGACCAGGTGTCCACGACGGCGTCCCACTCGCCCTCCGCCAGGGCCGCCACCCCGCCGGGCGTGGTGCGGTCGCCGGTCAGCGAGCGCACCCCGGGGACCGGGGCCCGCCGTCCCCGGTTGAACACCGTCACGTCCCAGCCGCGCCCGGCCGCCGTCTCGGCCACCGACCGCCCCACGAACTGCGAACCACCCAGCACCAGAAGTCTCATGCCGTCGACTCTGGCCGTTCGTGCCGCCGCGGGGAAGCGGTTCTGCGGCGGGCAGAGGCGGTGCGGGGCCGTCCGTGGTGGGAGGGGTGCTCGTCCGCTCTCCGGCGGGGGCGCGTGGCTGCCGCCGCCGTCGGCAGCCGGGTACGTCCCGCACTCCCGTCGGCTGATCGCGGGTGCGCACCCGGTGGGGCCCGGCCTACGCGGAAGGGGGCGTCCACCGTCGGGTGGACGCCCCCTTGCGAAGCCGCTGCGAGGCCGGGCCGTCGGGCCTCGTACGGTCCTGGGATCAGACCTGGCCGGCCTTCTCCAGGGCGGAGCAGCAGGTGTCGACGAGCAGGCGGGTCACCACGTACGGGTCGACGTTGGCGTTCGGGCGGCGGTCCTCGATGTAGCCCTTGCCGTCCTTCTCGACCTGCCACGGGATGCGCACCGAGGCACCGCGGTCGGAGACACCGTAGGAGAACTTGTCCCAGGGGGCGGTCTCGTGCAGGCCCGTCAGGCGGTCGTCGATGCCGGCGCCGTAGTTCTTGACGTGGTCGAGCGGCTTGGAGCCCTCACCGAGCGACTCGCACGCGGTGATGATCGCGTCGTAGCCCTCGCGCATCGCCTTGGTGGAGAAGTTGGTGTGCGCGCCGGCGCCGTTCCAGTCGCCCTTGACCGGCTTGGGGTCGAGGGTGGCGGAGACGCCGAAGTCCTCGGCGGTGCGGTAGAGCAGCCAGCGGGCCACCCACAGCTGGTCGGCGACCTCCAGCGGGGCCAGCGGGCCCACCTGGAACTCCCACTGGCCGGGCATGACCTCGGCGTTGATGCCGGACAGGCCCAGGCCGGCGGCCAGGCAGTTCTCCAGGTGCTTCTCGACGACGTCGCGGCCGAAGATCTCGTCGGCGCCGACGCCGCAGTAGTAGCCGCCCTGCGGAGCCGGGAACCCGCCCTCGGGGAAGCCGAGCGGGCGGGTGCCGTCGAAGAAGGTGTACTCCTGCTCGATGCCGAAGACCGGCTCCTGCGCGGCGAACCTCTCGGCGACCTCGGCCAGCGCGGCCCGCGTGTTGGACTCGTGCGGCGCCATGTCGATGGTGAGGACCTCGCAGAGCACCAGCACGTCGTCGCCGCCGCGGATCGGGTCCGGGCAGGTGAAGACCGGCTTGAGCACGCAGTCCGAGGCGTGGCCCTCGGCCTGGTTGGTGGAGGACCCGTCGAAGCCCCAGATCGGCAGCGCGTCCAGACCGGCGGGCGAACCCGGCATGATCTTGGTCTTGGAGCGGAGCTTGGCGGTCGGCTGGGTGCCGTCGATCCAGATGTACTCAGCCTTGAAGGTCACGAGCCACTTCCTTCGGGGGTGGGTCCAGGCGTGCCCCGCGGGTGCTGCCGCACTGCCGCACCGGTGCTCCGCCGTCGATGCACGGCAGCCTGTCAACGGGCGGTTTCCCGACCGTTGCTCGCATGTGAACCGCTTGTTTCCGGGCGCTGCTGTGCCCGACATCACGCCGTGAGGTCCCGTCGCGCCCCCGGCGCCCGAGCTCCCGGGACCTTCGCAGCTGCAGAGGGACCGGCCGGGCGGCTTCGTACCGGACCCGACCGGCCGCTTCGCCGGGTTCCGGCCCGGCCACCTGCTGCGCGCCCTGCCGGTGCGGCCGTCGCCGCGGCGGGTGCGGGCGTTCCTCCGGTGGGAGACCGGCGGCGTCCCCCTCGACCCCTCCTCGCTCCGCCTCCGGGAGGCGGCCGCCGGATTCCCCGCCGCCCGGCCGGTGACCGGGCCGCGTCCGGCGCCGCAGGCGCCGCGCGGAATCGACGTGCCGGTCCTGCTGCTCGTGGCCGCGAACAGCAGGACCCAGGACACGTACACGGTGACGGCCCGGGCCGCCGGGCTGCTGCCGCGCGTGGAGACCGGGACGGTCACGGACGTCCCGCACCACGCGCTGCCGCAGTCGGCGCCCGGCGGCCTGGGGCGCCGCCTCGGGGACTTCCTGTCCGGCTGAGCCTCACCCCACCTTCTCGATCACGGCCCGGCGGATCAGGAACTTGCCGGGCTCGCGGACCTGTTCGAAGGCGGCGTTGTTCAGCAGCACGCAGCTGCCGGAGACCGAGGTGACCTCGACGGTCGTGGACTTGTCGTTGTCGAGGTTGGTCACCTTCAGCTTCGTACCGGCCGGGAACTGGTTGCTGGACGCCGCCGGGGCGCCGCCCTCGCCGGAGAGCGTGACGGTGGAGCCGTTGCAGACCTGCTGCCCGGCGGCGGCCTGCTCGCCGGCCCCCGCCTGCTGGTCGCCGGCCTGCTGGTCGTCGCCTCCGGCCTGTTGCTCACCGGCCTGGCCGCCGCCCATCTGCTGACCGCCGCCCGCCTGCTGGCCGTTCTGCGCCGACTGGGAGCCCTGAGCCGACTCCCCAACGACGCAGCCGGCCGCTTCCTGCTGCACCTTGATCTGCTTGATGACGGCCTCGCGGTTGGCGATCCGCGCCTCCGACTGGGCGTCGGGCGCGGCCCGCTGGCCCTCGATGAACCGCTCGTTGTTGCCGAGCGCGGTGGCCAGCCCCTGGCAGACCGTGGAGTCCGCCGAGGGCTGCGCGGCGTTCGAGGTGCTGGCCAGGACGAAGGCGCCCCCACCCGCCACCGTCGCCGCGCTCACCAGCAGCGCCACCTTCTTCTTCGTGCTGAGAGTCCTCCTACGCGACATGCGCGCCTCCTGGGAGTCGGGAAGAGTACGCCGCTATGTACGGGCTCCCGAACGGAGTTACTCAGCGGTTACGGCGGTGATGCCAAGTAACCTGTGTCACAGCGGAGTTGAGTGACCTTCACCTTCGGCGCGCGGGCGGCGCCGCCAGGGGTACGGGCGGAGCGCCGGACACGACCCGCCGCGCCCGGACGGGATCCGCCGAGGACCGCCCCCGGACCCGCTGCGCCCCACCTCGCGGTGGGCGGAAGCGGGCAGAAGTGGGCAGAGGCGGTCCACCGGTCAGGTGCGGCCCAGGGCGTCCCGAACCGCCTCCTCCGTCCGGGCGACCACGGCGGTACCGTCCGGTGCGGTGATGATCGGCCGCTGGATCAGCTTCGGGTGTGCCGCGAGCGCCGCGATCCACCGGTCCCGCGCGGCCTCGTCCCGGCTCCACCCGCGCACGCCCAGCTCCCTGGCGGCCGGCTCCTGGGTGCGGGTGATGTCCCAGGGTTCGAGACCGAGCCGCCCCAGCACCTCCCTGATCTCGTCCTCGCCGGGCACGTCCTCCAGGTAGCGGCGGACGGTGTACCCGGCTCCCTCGGAGTCGAGCAGGCTGAGGGCGCTGCGGCACTTGGAGCAGGCCGGGTTGATCCAGATCTCCATGCCGACACGGTACGCGGCGGCCGGCGGTGAGCGGTGGCCCGACCGCGCGCGCCGGGTGTGTGCCAACCCCGCCGTGTTCGAATTTCGGAGGGCCCTCGTCCGTCCCGCGGGGCGGCTGTGACTCCAGTGTCATGACCCGTTTCACCTGCGGATCCGACGGACCGGCGTACTGTCTGGATGTCAGTGGCGGGCAGTAGAATTGAGGCAGTGTTCGAGGGTGGGGCCGAGGTCACCGGACGGCCTCGGCCCCACCCTGATCGCGACAGGAGGATGCCTGTGCCCGCTGCCGCCGCAGATCCGAAGCCGATGTCGGCGCCCGCCCCGACGACGACACCGAAGCCGGCGTCGACGTCCCGCTCCAAGCCGCTTCCGACCCAGTCCACCGCCAAGCGCCCCGTGCTGCTCGACCTGCCGTACGAGCCGGTGGTGAAGCGTCCGTTGCCGCCGGGCCGGCCGCGCGACTGGTACATCACCCACAACCGCCGTCTGAAGGCGATGCGCCTCGCCATCGCCCTCCTGGACTCGGGGGTCCACGTCCCGAACCAGGCCCGCAACGACACCATCCGCAGCGCCGCCGAACAGATCGGCATACATCCGCCGTCCGACACGACCTGCCACATGGTCCGCGCGCTGATGCGCTACAGCCGCTGACGTCTGTGCGGGGCGCCCCGCCCCGTCCGGGGCGCCTGCGTGTCCCGGCCCGGCCGGGGTGCGCGCCCGCCCCTGCGGGCACGCACCGCGCCCCGCGGAACCGCCGCCCGCTGCCTGCCGCCCGCTGCCTGCCCCTGGTGGCCGTTCTGCAGCCGCTCGGCCCGTCCGTCTGCCGCCCTCCTTGCCGCCCTCCTTGCCGCCGTCTCCGCCCTCGCCGCCGTCTCCGCCGTCTGTCCGCGGCGCTCGTTGTCGCCCGCGCCGTCCTCGCCGCCCTCGCCGTCCTCGCCGTCCTCGCCGCGCTCGCCGCCGTCTGTCTGTGGCCGGGCTGCGGCCGGGCTCCGCCGACGGGGCCGCGCGGGTCCGGGCGGCGCGCGGAGCACCGGCGGCGGCGTACCGCCGGGCACCGGGCGGCCGGGTGTCCTGCGCCGGACCGCGTACGCCGCGGGGCCGGGCACGGCGGAGAGGTCCCGCACCCCGGCCCCGCAGGCGGCGGCCCGGCCGGGCATCACAGCCCGGGGGCGCCCCACAGCGGGAACCAGCGGCCCAGGTCCTCCTCCATGCGCAGGTCGTCCACGAGGGCGGCCTTCACCCGCAGTTCGAGCGCGTTGTCGCGGCGCTCGCCCGGCAGCGGGGCGAAGGGGTAGAAGGTGCCGCGCTTGTAGAGGTAGACCAGGGCCAGACCGCGGCCCTTGTCGTCGCGGAAGCCCGCCAGCGAGCACAGCAGCTGCGGCCCGAACCCGTTGACCTCCATGGACGTGTTCACCGCGTGCAGGTCGTTGACCAGCTGCGGCAGGGCCTCGGGGGAGCGCCGGGAGACCAGCCAGGAGTAGCCGTAGGCGTCCTCCTCCAGAGCGACGGGCAGCCCCTCGCGTCCCGCGTCGGCGTCCAGCAGCGCCCGCACCTCGCGGTGGGTCTGCTCGAACGCGGCCCCCTCCACCGTGGCGAAGCACACCGCGCCCTGCCCGGTGGGGGTGAACCCGGTCGCGGCCTCCAGCGTGATCGCCGCCGAGGGCAGCCCGAACAGCCGGTCCAGGTCCGGCGCGACCGGCCTGGAGCGGCCCAGCAGAATGTCCAGCAGCCTCATCCGGGCCCCGCCTCAGCCGGCCGTACCCGGCTCGGCGGCCTCACCCAGCTCGCCGGAGATCCGCCCCAGCTGCTCCAGGCGCTGCTCCAGGCTCGGGTGGGTGGAGAACATCCGGGCCAGGCCGTCGCCGAGCGCCGGGGTGAAGTAGAACGCGTTGAAGGCCTGCACGGTCCGCAGGTCCTTCGTCGGGATGCGGGCGACGTCCCCGCTCACCTTCGTCAGCGCCGACGCCAGCACCGAGGGCCGCCCGGTGAGCAGCGCGGCGGCCCGGTCGGCGGCCAGCTCCCGGTACCGGGACAGCGCCCGGATCAGCAGGAAGCTGATCGCGTACACGGCGGCGGACACCGCCATCACGGCGATGAAGATCACGGCGGTGTTCTGGTCGCGGCGCCCGCCGCCGAACAGCTGCGAGTAGAAGGCGAACCGCACGATCAGCCCCGCGATCACGCCCAGGAACGACGCGACGGTGATCACCGCGACGTCCTTGTGCGCCACGTGCGACAGCTCGTGCGCGAGCACGCCCTCCAGCTCGCCCGGCTGCAGCCTGCGCAGCAGCCCGGTCGTCACGCACACCACCGCGTTGTCGGGGTTGCGTCCCGTGGCGAACGCGTTCGGCATGTCCATCTCGGACACGGCGACGGCCGGCTTCGGCATGTCCGCCAGCGCGCACAGCCGGTCCACCACGGCGTGCAGCTCGGGGTACTCCTCCCGCTCCACGACCCGGCCCCGCATGGCGAACAGCGCGATCCGGTCCGAGAACCAGTACTGCGCTCCCAGCAGCCCCGCCGCGACGACCACGACCAGCACCCAGGACTTCAGCAGCACCACGAGCGCGGCCACGAACGCCACGTACAGCAGTCCGAGCAGAAAAAGCGTGACCGACATCCGTACGGTCAACCGGCGGTCACCACGAAACCGACTGTGCATGGCCCATCACTCCATACCCGGGGACCCTCGCCCCGTCGTCAGGCACTCGCCCCACTGCCAGTGTGCACCCACCGCCCGCGAGCGACCGCCTTCCGTGCGGAGGGGCCGGTTCTCCGCGGGGGCGCCGCGCCGCGGAACGGCGTCCGCCGGGCCCGGCGCGGTACGCGGCCGCACCGGGGCCGCCGCCCGTGCGGTGCGCGGCCCGGTGCGCCTGCGGGCGGGCCGGCCACGACCGGGTGGGCGCCTGCGGGCCGGTCCGGTCGGCCCGCAGGTGTTGTCGGCCTAGTTGTCGGCCTAGTAGGTGTTCAGGTAGCCGATCAGCAGGATCACCAGGACCACGCAGCCGAGGACGATCGCCGTGGAGACCCAGGGGGAGCGGTGGACGCGGCGGGACCGGGACGGGGTGGGGTCCGGGCGGAAGGGGACGGGGCCGGGCGGCTGATGCTTCCAGCGCTCGGCGAGCATCCGGGCGCGGGCCGAGGGCTCCTTGTGCTCGGCGTCGTCCGCCCAGCTCAGGTCGAACTCGCGCGCCTGGTCGTCGTGGCCGCGGCCGTGCTCGTGGTCATGAGCACGGCCGTGCTCGTGCCCGTGCCCGTTGTCGTGCTCCTGCCCTTGCCCCTGCTCGTGCGTCGGCATACGGCCCCCCGTCTCGCCGGATGCGGAGCGCGCCGGTCGCCTCCGCTGAATGACTCCTCTGTCGAACATACGCCCGCGCCCCGCCGTTGCGGAAAGCAGCACGGCACCGGCCGTACCACGCGAGGACACGGCGGGCCGGGCTCAGGGAGGCCACCGGCCGCCGGGTCGGCCACCGGCCCGCCACGGACCGGCCCCGCGCCGAGGGGGCGCCGGCCCGGCGGGGCACCCCGGTCCCCGGCCCGGCAGGGCGCCCCGGCCCGGCAGGGCACCTCGGCCCGGCAGGGCACCCCGGTCCGACCGCGGGTGGATCGGCCGGCTCCGTCCCCGGCCTGCTCAGACCGCGGGTGGATCAGCCCGGTCCGTCTCGTCGAACCGGTCGACCATGATCATCGCGACATCGTCCGCCAGGGCGCCGCCGCTGTGGCGGGTCAACGCCCGGTGCAGCTGCTCCAGGAACTCCTCGGGGGCGGGGCCGGCGCCGATCCTCTCGACGGCCTCCGGCAGGGCGAAGAACGCGCTGTCGCGGTCGCGGGCCTCGATCACGCCGTCGGTGTACAGCAACAGCCGGTCACCGGGGAGGAACGCATAGCTCTCCGGCGCGTCGGGCAGGTCGGTGACGAGGTCTTCGAGGCCGAGCGGCGGTGACGGCAGGCCCGGGGCCAGCGGTGCGGCCCTGCCGCCGTGCAGCAGCAGCGGTGGCGGATGCCCACGGTTGACCAACTGCACCACGGGCTCCTCCGGCACCTGCGCGATCAGCGCCGTGATGAACCCCTCCAGCAGGACCTCCTGACCGTACGCACCCGGCACCGCGAGTTCCCGTCGCTGTGCGGCCGCGCACCGGTTCATGACCTCCACCAGGTCCCTCTCGTAGTGCACGGCCTCCCGGAACGCCCCCAGCACCACCGCGACGGCCCGCACCGCGGACAGTCCCTTGCCCCGGACGTCCCCGACGATCATCCGGACCCCGAAGCGCGTCTGCACCGCCTCGTAGAGATCACCGCCCACCTGCGCGCCCGTCCCGGCCGCGAGGCACAGGCTGCCCGCCCGCAGCGGGCCCAGGCGCGCGGGCACGGGCCGCAGCACGACGTCCTGGGCCGCCACGGCGATGCGGTGCACCTGGTCGAACTCCCGCTGCCTGCGCTCCTGCATGGCACGGCTGGTGATGAACCCGGCCACGGAGACCAGGATCAGGGCCAGGAAGTTGCTGTAGACCTGCAGGGTGCCCCACGCCCCGTTGTAGGTCGCGGTGGTCGCGCTGATCGCCACCGCCAGGGCCGCGGCCGCGGTGGTCCCCTTCGGCCCCAGGGAGACCGCCGCGAGCGCCGGGACGGCGGTGAGGAAGGGGCCGGTGTAGATGAAGTGCGCGGGCGTCAGTTCGACGACCAGCACGGCCAGCGCGATCACGAAGGGCACGCACTGCATCAGCACGAAGAGGACCCGGTCACGACCGCCTGCTCCTGGCACCGGGGGCGAGCGCAAGAGCGACCTCATGCACCAAGCCTGCCTCGCCGGAACCCATGGCTCCACTCAGCCCGCCGCGCCGGGCGGCGCGGGGACCGGCCCGGCCCGCCTCTCCACCGGACCGCAGGCGCGGAGCCGGAAAGCCGCCGGCCGGCCCTCCCGCGCGGGGAGAGCCGGCCGACGGCTCGCGGACGGCCCGGGGCAGCGGAGCACCGCTCCGGCCCGGGAGAGCATCACACGTCGAAGTAGAGCTCGAACTCGTGCGGGTGCGGACGCAGCTGCAGCGGGGCGATCTCGTTGGTGCGCTTGAAGTCGATCCACGTCTCGATCAGGTCCGGCGTGAAGACGTCGCCCTGGAGGAGGAACTCGTGGTCGGCCTCGAGCGAGTCGAGCACGGCCGGCAGGGAGGTCGGGACCTGCGCCACGTTGGCGTGCTCCTCGGGAGCCAGCTCGTAGAGGTCCTTGTCGATCGGCTCGGCCGGCTCGATCTTGTTCTTGATGCCGTCCAGGCCCGCGAGCAGCAGCGCGGAGAAGGCCAGGTACGGGTTGCCGGAGGAGTCCGGGGCGCGGAACTCGACGCGCTTGGCCTTCGGGTTCGAGCCGGTGATCGGGATACGCATCGCGGCGGAGCGGTTGCGCTGCGAGTACACCAGGTTGATCGGCGCCTCGAAGCCCGGCACCAGGCGGTGGTACGAGTTCACCGTCGGGTTGGTGAAGGCCAGCAGCGACGGCGCGTGACGGAGGATGCCGCCGATGTAGTAGCGGGCGGTGTCCGACAGGCCGGCGTAGCCCTGCTCGTCGTAGAACAGCGGGTCGCCGTTGCTCCACAGCGACTGGTGCACGTGCATGCCCGAGCCGTTGTCACCGAAGATCGGCTTCGGCATGAAGGTCGCGGTCTTGCCGTTGCGCCAGGCCACGTTCTTCACGATGTACTTGAACAGCTGCAGGTCGTCGGCGGCCGCGAGCAGCGTGTTGAACTTGTAGTTGATCTCGGCCTGGCCGGCGGTGCCGACCTCGTGGTGCTGGCGCTCGACCTTCAGGCCGGCCCGGTCCAGCTCCAGGGAGATCTCGGCGCGCAGGTCGGCGAAGTGGTCGACCGGCGGGACCGGGAAGTAGCCGCCCTTGTAGCGGACCTTGTAGCCGCGGTTGTCCTCGATGGCGCCGGTGTTCCAGGCGCCCGCCTCGGAGTCGATGTGGTAGAAGGACTCGTTGGCCCCGGTCGCGAAGCGTACGGAGTCGAAGACGTAGAACTCGGCCTCGGGACCGAAGTACGCGGTGTCCGCGATACCGGTGGACGCCAGGTACGCCTCGGCCTTCTTCGCCACGTTGCGCGGGTCGCGGGAGTACTGCTCGCCCGTGATCGGGTCGTGGATGAAGAAGTTGACGTTGAGCGTCTTGTCCCGGCGGAAGGGGTCGACCCGTGCCGTCGACAGGTCGGCGCGCAGCGCCATGTCGGACTCGTGGATGGCCTGGAAGCCGCGGATCGACGAACCGTCGAACGCCAGCTCCTCGTCCGGGTCGAACGCCTCGACGGGCACGGTGAAGTGCTGCATGACGCCCGGCAGGTCGCAGAAGCGGACGTCGACGAACTTGACGTCCTCGTCCGCGATGAACTTCTTGGCCTCGTCGGCGTTCTGGAACATCCAGCTCCTCCTACTCCCGACCGCCATGCCGGGGTGGTAGATCGTTCGTGCGGCCAGTGCGGTGGCACACGCTGGTCCCGACCCTAGGGACGGGTGATTTCTCGGGCGTGACTCGTTTGTTTCACCGAAGTTAACCGGCCCACCGTCCACCGTAGCCCCGACGCACCCCGACGTCGTCCGATGGAAGGCCCTCGCAGTACCGTGTACGGGTGGACAAGAGGCAAGCAATCGGATCATGGCTCTCCGGGCCCCGCGCGGCCATGGAGGAAGCGGGTGCCGACCTCGGATACCCGGGCGAGCAGCTCGGGCTGCCCCGTCAGGGCCCCGGTTCGGTGGCCCGCCCCGGCAGGCGCCTCGGAGCGCTCGCCGTCGACTGGGGGCTGTGCCTGTTCATCGCATACGGGCTGATCACCGACGGCTACGGCCAGGCGACCGGCAACTGGGCGCTGCTGATCTTCTTCGTGCTCAGCGTCCTGACCGTCGGCACGATCGGCTCCACGCCCGGCAAGCGCCTGTTCGGGCTGCGCGTGGTCGCCGCCGACACCAAGACCGTCAGCCCGCCGCGCGCCTTCTTCCGCAGTGTCCTGCTCTGCCTCGCGATCCCCGCGCTGGTCTGGGACCGCGACGGCCGCGGCCTCCACGACCGCCTCGCCCGCACGGTGGAAGTGCGTATCTGAGGCTCGCCCCGGCGCTCGTGGGCTCGCGGGTACGCGTGGCGCTCGTGGGTGCGCGTGGCGAGCGGTGCACGTGCGTTCCGTGAGGCGGGTGGGCCCGACGGGGCGCCCGCGCGTTCCGTGAGGCGGGTGGGCCCGACGGGGCCCCGCGCGTCCTGTCCGTCCGAGGCCCGCGCCTCCCGTCCGTCCCACGCGTCCGTCCCGTACCCGTGGGCGCCCCGTACGCGTGCGCATCCCGTACCCGTGAGCGGCCCTGTACACGGGGGTACAGGGGGGTACAGGGGGTACAGGGGGGAGTGAGTCCGGGCCCCGCACACGCAGAAGGGGGCGCGCGGTGTCATACCGTGCGCCCCCTCGGTGTCGGTAGGGAGGCGGAGCGGGCGGCTCCGGCGGGGCTGCGGGTCCGGTCCGCTCCCGGCGGGGGTGCGGTCCTTCCGGTGGCCGGCCACGCGGGTCCGGGGCTCAGCGCCCCTTCGGGCCCCCGCCCTTCGGGAGCTTCATGCCTCTGGGCATGGGGCCCTTCGGCAACGGCATGTTGCTCATCAGGTCGCCCAGGGCGCGCAGCCGGTCGTTGGTCGCCGTGACCTGCGGGCCGTTCAGGACGCGGGGGAGCTTGAGCATGGTCGTGCGCAGCTTCTTCAGCTCGACCTCGCCCTCGCCGTTGCCCACGATGAGGTCGTGCACGGGCACGTCCGCCACGATGCGGTTCATCTTCTTCTTCTCGGCGGCCAGAAGGGACTTCACCCGGTTCGGGTTGCCCTCGGCGACCAGCACGATGCCGGCCTTGCCGACCGCCCGGTGCACCACGTCCTGGCTGCGGTTCATCGCCACCGCGGGAGTGGTCGTCCAGCCCTTGCCGATGTTGTCCAGCACGGCCGCGGCGGCGCCCGGCTGGCCCTCCATCTGCCCGAACGCGGCCCGCTCCGCCCGGCGGCCGAACACGATCGCCGATGCGAGGAAGGCCAGCAGCAGGCCCAGGATGCCGAGATAGATGGGGTGCCCGATCAAGAAACCGATCGCGAGGAAGACACCGAAGGTGACGATTCCGACAGCCGCGAGTACAAGACCGATCTTCTTGTCGGCCCTGCGGGTCATCTTGTAGGTCAGGGCGATCTGCTTCAGTCGCCCGGGGTTGGCGGCCTCCGCCGCGCTTTCCTTCCTCGCCATGCCCCGAAGTCTACGTGTCCGGCTGAGTGCGGACGACGGCAGTGCCGCTCGCGGACGCCCGCGGCCGGGAGCGGGCCGGGGACATCCGTGGCGCGCGCCCGGTCAGGAACGGCCGGAGGTGGCCTGCTCCAGGAAGCGCTGTGTCTCGACCCGGTCCTTGGCACGGCGGCGGTCCTCCAGGACGGAGGTCCAGGCGTTGCGGCGGGCGGTCCGCTGGCCGCCGCTCATCAGCAGGGACTCGACGGCGCGGAGCGCGTCGGTGAAGGACGGGATCGCGGTGGCGCGTACGGGCGCGGCCTGCATGGTGGAGGGCCCCCTCGGTACGGGTGTACGTGGTGTGAGTCAAGCGTCACTGTCTGGTGTTACCAGGGCGTGACCGAGGGGTCAAACACCAGTGAAACCTTTCTGCGCCGACTTTCGGAGGTGCGCCGACAACGGCATGGCCCCGGCGTGCGCCCCATCTGCGGGGACGGCCGGGGCCACGTCCAACCGGCCACTACTGGCCGGTAATTACTTGTGCCTGATTTCACACACTCGCTGCCGCCGGTGGCGTGCGCGGGCACGTCACCCCGCGGGCACGTTCACCCCGCGGGCACGTTCACCGTCGGGCGCTCGCCGTGGGCGGGCCGCCCCTCACACGGCCTGCGCGGCGACGTACTCGCCCCGCTTCTCCACGGCCATCCGGTACAGCCGCCCGGCCCGGTACGAGGAGCGCACCAGCGGGCCGGACATCACGCCGGAGAAGCCGATCTGCTCGGCCTCCTCCTTCAGCTCCACGAACTCGTGCGGCTTCACCCAGCGGTCGACGGGGTGGTGGCGCAGCGAGGGCCGCAGGTACTGGGTGATGGTGATCAGCTCGCAGCCCGCCTCGTGCAGCTGGCGCAGCGCCTCGCCGACCTCCTCGCGGGTCTCGCCCATGCCGAGGATCAGGTTCGACTTGGTGACCAGACCGTAGTCGCGCGCGGCGGTGATGACCTGCAGGGAGCGCTCGTAGCGGAAGCCGGGGCGGATGCGCTTGAAGATCCGCGGGACCGTCTCCACGTTGTGCGCGAACACCTCGGGGCGGGAGCCGAAGACCTCGGCGAGCTGCTCGGGGACCGCGTTGAAGTCGGGGGCGAGCAGCTCGACCTTGGTGCGGCCGGCCTCGCGTCCGGCGGTCTGCGCGTGGATCTGGCGCACCGTCTCGGCGTACAGCCAGGCGCCGCCGTCCTCCAGGTCGTCGCGGGCGACGCCGGTGATGGTGGCGTAGTTCAGGTCCATGGTGACCACCGACTCACCCACGCGCCGCGGCTCGTCGCGGTCGAGCGCCTCGGGCCTGCCGGTGTCGATCTGGCAGAAGTCGCAGCGCCGGGTGCACTGGTCGCCGCCGATGAGGAAGGTCGCCTCGCGGTCCTCCCAGCACTCGTAGATGTTGGGGCAGCCGGCTTCCTGGCAGACGGTGTGCAGACCCTCGCCCTTCACGAGGTTCTGCATCTTCAGGTACTCGGGGCCCATTTTCGCCCGGGTCTTGATCCACTCGGGCTTGCGCTCGATGGGGGTCTGGCTGTTGCGGACCTCCAGGCGCAGCATCTTGCGTCCGTCGGGTGCGACTGCGGACACGACCGGCTCCCTAGCGATTGATTCCTCGGCGTCCCCCAGGGTACGCCCGTTGATTTGCCGGCCGACGGTGCCGTCGGCCTTGACTCCGTGGCCGCCCGGCCTGTGCGGCCGGCTCCGGTGCGCGGGGCCGTGGTCCATGTGCCGCCCCGCCTACGCGGCCGGCGCCTTCTCGATCGTGCGCGGCCTGGGCTCGGCGTTCTCCAGGACGTCGCGCAGGTGCCGCTCGGCGACCGGCAGGACGTCGTCGAGGGTGACGTCGCGGCCCAGCTCGTTCGCCAGCGAGGTGACGCCGGCGTCGCGGATGCCGCACGGGATGATCCGGTCGAACCAGGCGTTGTCCGGGTTCACGTTCAGGGCGAAGCCGTGCATGGTGACGCCCTTGGCCACGCGGATGCCGATCGCGGCGATCTTGCGGTCCTCGCGGCGCTGGCCCGCGTTGGACGGGGCGTACTCCGGGCCGTTCAGCCGCGGGTCGAACTCCTCGTCGTGCAGCCGGGGGTCGAAGTCCAGGGCGAGTCCGCCGAGCGCCGGACGCCGCTCGACCGGGTCGCCGAGCACCCACACCCCGCTGCGGCCCTCGACGCGCGAGGTCTGCAGGCCGAACTCCGCGCAGGTGCGGATCAGGGCCTCCTCCAGCCGCCGGACGTGCGCGACCACGTCCACGGGGCGCGGGAGCTTCAGGATCGGGTAGCCCACGAGCTGTCCCGGGCCGTGCCAGGTGATCTTGCCGCCGCGGTCCACGTCGACGACCGGGGTGCCGTCCAGCGGGCGCTCCCCGTCCTCGGTGCGCCGGCCCGCCGTGTACACCGGGGGGTGCTCCAGGAGCAGCACGGTGTCCGGGACCTCGTCGGCGAACCGCGCCGCGTGCACCCGGCGCTGCTCGTCCCACGCCCCCTGGTACTCCACGGCCTCGGTCCCGAATCCCATACGGACGAACCGCAGCTCACTCACGGCAAGCGCCTCCTCGATGTCGTCAGGGTCTGTCAGATCTGACTGGTCTGCCAGGGCTGACGGGTCGGTCAGGGCTGACAGGTCTGCCAGGTCCGGCACGTCCGACGGCACTGCCAGGGCTGACAGGGCCGCCGGGTGCGGCCGGTCCGGCCGGTCCGGCCGGTCCGGCAAGACTGCTGCCGGGCGCGCAACACGCCCACGCCACTGTACGACTCCCCGTCGCACGTCAGCTCTACGGGCAATCCTCACACGATCGGATGAATGGGCGTCGAAGTGTGCGACGCCCCGCTTACGCTCCGCTACATTCGCGCCGTTCGTAAGGCCATAAGGGCTGCTCACAGGTAATTCCCGGCACTTCGGAACGTCCAGGCACCGCGGTTCACATCCCGTGGCCCGGCACTCCGGAAAGCCCGGGAAGGCAGGAGACCGCACCGCACATGACGGAACGACCCGCGCAGCGCACCCCCAACCGACAGCTCGCCGCGCTCATCGCAGAAGCGGGGTTCTCCAACGCAGGTCTCGCCCGCCGTGTGGACCAGCTGGGCCTGGAACACGGGCTCGATCTCAGATACGACAAGACCTCCGTCACCCGCTGGCTGCGTGGCCAGCAGCCCCGGGGCACCACACCGGCGCTGATCGCCGAGGTGTTCACCCGCCGCCTGGGCCGCCGCCTCACCGCCCAGGACCTCGGCCTCGACGCGTGCGCCCCGGTCTACGCGGGGCTGGAGTTCGCCGGCGGCCCCGAAGAGGCCGTCGACATCGTCAGCGGCCTCTGGCGCAAGGACTCCGGCAGCCACGCCGAACTCCGCAAGATCGCCTTCACGCCGGCCGGGCTCGTGGTGCCCAGCCGGGACTGGCTGATCGGGCGGGCCGACGAGCGGGTCGCCCGCGGCGAGCAGCCCCGCGTCCCCGCCCAGGGCCGCCCGGCCGTGCCGCGCCAGCGCGGCGGGGCCGAGCGCGGGGCCGGCCAGCGGGTCAGCGGCGGCGACATCGCCGCGCTGCGCTCGGTCGGCGACCTGTTCCGCACGCTGGACGACATGTACGGCGGCGGTCACGCCCGGCAGGCCCTGGTGCGCTACCTGGAGCACGAGTGCGAGCCGATGCTGCGCGGCACCTACGGGGAGCAGACCGGCCGCCGGCTGTTCGCGGCGGCCGCGGACCTGACCCGGCTGGCCGGGTGGACCTCCTACGACATCGCCGCGCACGGGCTCGCGCAGCGCTACTTCGTGCAGGCGCTGCGGCTCGCCCAGGCCGCCGCGGACCGTGCCTACGGGTCGTACGTCCTGGTCACCATGAGCCGCCAGGCCGTCTACCTCGGACACGGCCGCGAGGCCGTGCAGCTGGCCCGGGTCGCCCAGCAGGGCGTGGGCGGCGCGGCGCCGCCCGCCGTGCAGTCCCTGCTGCACGCGGCCGAGGCCCGCGGACACGGCGTGCTCGGCGAGGTGCGGGCCTGCACGGCGTCCCTGGTCCGCGCCGAACGCGCGCTGGAGGCGGCCCGGCCCGGGGACGAGGTGCCGTACTGGGGTCGGTTCTTCGACGAGGCGCAGCTCGCCGACGAGTTCGGCCACTGCCACCGGGACCTGCAGCAGTACCGGGCGGCCGTGCAGCACGCCGAACGGGCCCTGCGGCTGCGCGCGCCCGCCTTCGCCCGTTCCAGGCTGCTCTGCCGCGTCGTGCTCGCGACCGCCCGGCTGGGGCTCGGCGAGCTGGACCAGGCCTGTCTGCTGGCGGCGGAGGCCGCCGGACAGGCCGCGGAGATGCGCTCCGTCCGGGCGGTGGAGTACGTCCGCGACTTCGAACGCCGCCTGGAGCCCTACCGCGACGCCGCCCCGGTCCGCGGCTACCGGGACAGGATCGCCGCCCTGGGCTGACCGCCGGGCCCGGTGCGCCGGAGCGGTCCCGCGGGATCCCGCGGAGTCACACGGGGCGCCCGCGGCGCCCTTGCGGCGCCGGCCGGGCGTGACGGGTCCGCGCTCCGGCCGGGCCGACCGGCCGGAGCCGCTGTCGGCCGGAGCCGCTGTCGGCCGGAGCCGCTGCCGGCCGGAGCCGCTGCGGGCCGGTCAGGCGGCCTGGCGTACCGGTTCCGCCGTGTGCAGGCAGCCGCCCGCTCCCAGATCCGCGAGGATCGCCGCCGACGCCCGGTGGCCCGAGTGGAGCGCCCCCTGCACCGTGCTGGTGTCCCGGTGGTCGCCGCACACGTACAGGCCCGCCAGCAGCCGGACCGGCCGGCGGACGTCGTGCGGCGGGCGCATGACGGGCAGCGCCTCGGGGGTGTGGTGCACGGCCAGGGTCTCCCAGCGGGTCGTGGACGTGCCGTACAGGCGGGCCAGGTGCAGCCGCACCGAGGTGTCCAGGCCCGGGCCGGGCGGGCCCGCGACCGTCGACGAGACCAGCGCCCGGCCCGTCGGCGCCCGGGTCGGGTCGACCTCGCTGATCACCGCCGTGTGCAGGACCGGGCCCGACCGGTCCGCGTCCAGCAGCAGCGCGGCGCCCGCGGGCGGCGGCGCGTCCGTGGCGTGGTGCACGACCGTCAGGGCGTGGAAGTCCGGCGCCCGCAGGCCGGGCAGCAGACCGGCGGCGCTGCGGGCGTCGGTGGCCAGCAGGACGGCCCGGCAGCGGAACTCGCCGTGCTCGGCCGTGGTCACCGAGGTGGTGGACACCGACGTGACCCGGATCCCGGTGTGCAGGGTGCCGGTCGGCAGGGTGCGGGCGAGGAGTTCCGGCAGCGCCTCGGCGCCGCCCTCCGGTACGCACAGCCGCCCGGCCGCGAACGCCTGCAGGGCGAGGTCGGCGCAGCGACTGGACGTGCTCAGGCCCGGATCGCCCAGCAGCGCCGCGAGCAGCGGGCGCAGGAAGCCGTCGACCGTGCGGGCCGGCAGGCCGCGGGAGGCCAGGGCCCGGTCCGCGGTCAGCTCCGGCCGGGCCAGCAGCCGCTCGGCCGGTGTCGCGGAGAGCCGGGCCAGCGCGGCTCCGAGCCTGGCCTGGTCCACGGCGTTGCCCACGGGATGGCCGTGCTGCTGCGGACGGGGGGCGCTCGCGAAGGCGCGCACTGTGTGAAGTGCGCCCCTCGCGCTCCCTCGGTGTGCGGGGGCGCCGACCCGGTACCGGCGGCCGTCGCCGTGCAGCAGGACGCCCGGCGCGAACCGGCGCAGGACCAGGGCGTCGAGGCCGGGAGTCAGGGCCAGTTCCGGATATGCCGTGGACAGCGGCTGCGCCATGCGGTCGAGCCGGAACCCGTCGACCTTCTCGGTCGACATGCGGCCGCCCGCCGAGGGGGCGGCTTCCAGGACGGCTGTGCTGACCCCTGCTCTGGTCAGCCTCTGTGCTGCGGAGAGCCCGGCGACCCCGGCTCCCACCACGACGACGTCCGCCTGATACGCGGGCTGTAGCACGTGCCCCTCCTTGAGGTTGCGCGGCCGGTGGAGACCTCATGCCCCCGATGGGCTCCGGGGATACCCGAGTCCCGCTCGACGAGGTTAGGAGCGGGACCGATCAGAGGCAGTCGCGCATCGGCAGAGCACGGTCGCATACCGGTCGCACGTGGTCGTCGACTCTCCTTCTCCGGACGTACACCGTCTCGCACCCCGCCGTCGACCAGGCCGCCGCCCCCCGCTCCGTCCGGCCCGGGGCCCTCCGGCCCGGGGCCCTCCGACCCGGGGCCCTCCGACCCACCTCGGCCGCGTCGGCCGGCCCGGGTCCACCTCGACCAACCCCCGTCAGCCTCCGTGCACTTCGGCGGCCTCACGTGCCACCGCTCCGCCGCCACTCCGCCCGGTTCGCGCCGGCCGGCCTCGCTCCGCCCCGCCCGCCCGGCTGTCGCGGTCCGCCGGGCGCCTCGCCGTCAGTCGAGCGCCGCGCGGATCGCGTCCTCGATGCCGGGCTGCGCGAACACGAACCCCGACTCCAGCAGCCGCTTCGGCAGCACCCGGTGACTGCCCAGCACCTCGCCCGCCATCTCCCCGAGGGCCGCCCGGAGCACCGGCGCGGGCGCGGCGAGCAGCGCCGGACGGTGCAGCACCCCGGCCATCGCCGCGGTGATCTCACGGTTCGTCAGCGGCTTCGGCGCGGTCACGTTGAACGGGCCCGACAGGTCGTCACGGTCGATCAGATGCCGGATCGCGGCCACCTCGTCGTGCAGCGAGACGTACGACCAGTACTGCCGGCCGTCCCCGAAGCGCACCCCCAGGCCGGCCTTGAACAGCGGGAACAGCTTCCCCCACGCCCCGCCGCCGCGCGCCACCACCAGGCCGGTGCGGGGGAACACCGTCCGTACGCCCGCCTCCTGCGCCGGCGCGGCCGCCGCCTCCCACTCCTCGCACACCGACGCCAGGAAGCCGTCCCCGGCCGGCGCGTCCTCGTCCACCGCGCGCTGCCCGGTGTCGCCGTACCAGCCGATCGCGCTGCCGCTGACGAAGACCCGCGGCCGCACCTGCGGCGCGGCGACGGCCCTGGCCAGTGTGCGGGTGCCGAGGACCCGGCTGGAGCGGATCTCCTCCCGGTACGACGCCGTCCACGGCCGGGCGCCGATCCCCGCACCCGCCAGGTTCACCACCGCGTCGCACCCGGCGAGGGCGGCCGTGTCCACCCGCCCGCCCTGCGGGTCCCACCGGGCCTCGTTCGCCGCTCTCGGCGGCCGGCGCACCAGCCGCACCACCTCATGCCCGTCCACCGCCAGGGACTCCACCAGCGCCCTGCCGATCAGCCCGGACGCCCCGGCCACCACGATTCGCGCACGCGTCATGCCCCCATCCTGCCGGGTGCGGCGCGCCGGCCGGGCACCGCCTCGGCCACGTCGGCCGGGGCGTGTCGCGAGAGCGCAGCCCGGCTCGCACCCCCGGGACGGCGGTGAGCGTCCGCCCGGTCCGGCCCCGGGCACCGTGCCCGGCGGGCCGTGCGCGGCCGGGGCCGGCGGTTCCCGCTCCGGCATGCCGGCGCGGCACGCGCGCCGGCCGCCGTCCGCAGGGGCGGTCACGGACGGCCCGGCGGGGTCCCGTCGCGACCCGGCCGGGTCCTGCCGCGGCCGCACGTCCGGTGCCGCCGCGCCGTCCGACGCTCCCGCACCGCCTGCCCTGCCACACCGGCCCACCTGCCCCGTCTGCCCCGTCAGCCCAGCCTGCCCCGTCTGCCCCGTCAGCCCAGCCTGCCCCGTCAGCCCCGTCAGCCCCGCACGCCGCGCCTCCCGGGGGCCCCGCGGGTCCGGTCAGGGTGTGATCAGACGGCCCGTGTCCACCGGGGTCGTCGCCGTCGCCGCGCGGCGCGCCTCGGGGGCCACCTCGTCCGCCGTGAGGACGTACGCCGTCTGCGGGTCCGAGGTGGAGCGGGCGAAGACCACGCCGATCACCTTGCCGTCGGTGGTCAGCAGCGGGCCGCCGGAGTTGCCGGGGCGGACGGTCGAGCGGATCGAGTAGATCTCGCGGGTGACGGTCCCGTCGCTGTAGATGTTCTGCCCCCGGGCGTGCAGCCGGACGGCGACCGTGGCCGCCTGGAGGTCGAGCCCGCCGTCCTCCGGGTAGCCCGCCACCACGGCCCGGTCCCCGCGCGCCGCGGTGTCCTCGAACTCCAGCACGGGCGCCGCGAGCCCCGGAACGTACAGCACGGCCACGTCCTTGGCCGGGTCGAAGAGCACCACCCGCGCCGGGTGCACCTGCCCGACGCCGCCGACCCGCACCTGCGGCCGGTCGATGCCGGCCACCACATGGGCGTTGGTCATCACGTGCTCCGTCGCGTACACGAACCCGCTGCCCTCGCGCCCCTGTGTGCCCGAGGAGCCCTCGATCTTCACCGTGGCCCGCTGGGCGGCGCGGGTGGCCGCGGGCGTGACGCTGTCCCCGGAGGGGGTGGGCACCTCGGCCGTCGACTCGTTCTCGAACGGGTTGAAGACCTGCGGGAAGCCCGCCTCGGTCAGCGCCGACGTGGCCCGCGAGAACCACCCGGGAGTGGTGTCCGGCATCGTCTGCTGGACCGTGCCCAGCAGCCGCGAGTCGCGGATGGCGGAGGTCAGCAGCGGCGAGGAGGAGGCGGCCAGCACACTCGCCGCCACCCAGGCCACGACCAGCACGGCCACCGCGTTGGCCACGGCCCCGCCGGTGCCGTCGGCCACTCTCAGCGGGCCCCGGTCCAGCTCGCGCCGGAGCCGCAGGGCCGGCCGTCCGGCCAGCTCGTGTCCCACCACCGCGGGCAGCAGCACCGTGACCACGGCCAACGCCGTGGCCGCCGTGGTCCCCGGCGTCACCAGCTCCATCACCCACGGCAGCACCCACACGCCGAGCACCGCGCCGCCCACGAACCCGGCGAGCGAGACACAGCCGGCCACCAGGCCGCGCCGGTACCCGGACCCGGCGTAGGCCAGGACCACCACCAGCAGCAGGATGTCGAACAGGTCCACGGAGCCGCCTTTCCCTCTGACCCCTTGGTACGCGGGCGATGCGCCCGGTGATCAGTCGCAGGCGCTGTCACCCGGGGAAACGCCGCACAGGGGAACAATGGTTCCACCGGGTGGCACAGCACACATCGCGGGCGGAACGGAACCGTCCGACAGTGGGGGCATGCGTGTCCTTCGAGCGGCCTTCCGGAGAGCGGCGGAGGTCCGTGGCCGCCGCCGGGTACGGATACCCCGCCCCGCGCTGATCGTGCTCGCCTGCCTGCCGGGTGTGGCCGCCGCCGTCGCCCTGGGGCTGGCCCTGAGCGCGTCCGGGCCCGGCCGGCCGGACCCGCACCGGACCGCCCCCCGCCGCGCCGCCGCGCACACCGCGCCCCGTCCGGCGATCCTGCCCCGGTCGGCCTGGCTCACCGAGGACGTCGCCCCGGGCAGCACCCCGCCGCCGCGCTACGACGACCGGGTCCTCGCCGTCTTCGTGCACCACACCGACTCGCCCAACGCCTACGACTGCTCCGAGACGCCCCGCATCATCCGGTACCTGTACGCCGACCAGACCGGCGCCCGGGACTGGGACGACATCGGCTACAACTTCCTCGTCGACCGCTGCGGGGTCGTCTACGAGGGCCGGGCGGGCGGCGTCACACGGGCCGTGACCGGGGCCCACACCCAGGGCTTCAACCACCGCACGGCCGGGATCGCCGCCATCGGCACCTTCACCGCGGGCGTGCCGGTGCCCCGGGTGATGTCGGACGCGATCGCCGCGCTGGCCGCGTGGAAACTCGGGCTGTCGGACACCGACCCCCGGGCGACCGTGCGGCTGGTGTCCAGCAACAGCCGCAGCCGGTTCCGGGCGGGCTCCGCGGCCACGCTGCCCACCCTCGCCGGCCACACCGACGCGTTCATGACCAGCTGTCCGGGGGCGTCCCTGTCCGCCGCGCTTCCGGAGATCCGCCGGCTCGCGGCCCGCCTCCAGGGCCGCACCCGAGCCGCCGCGGCCGAGCCGTCGTACCCCCCGGGAGCGCCGTACCCGGGTCTCCGCGGCCGGGGCTTCACCCCCTGGGCCGTGGTACCCGGGGCCGTCGTGGCCGAGGCGCCGTACCCGGGGCTGTCGTAGCCGACCGGGGCCGTCGTGGCCGACCGGGGCCGTCGTGGCCGGCAGGCCGGGCCGGATCCTTCACCCGGCCGCGCGCACCGCCCCGGTACGCGCGCCGCAGCCGGGAACACCGCCCCGCACGGATGCCCCCTGACCGGGCCGGGCGAGGTCCACCGCGCGGTCCGGCCGCGCCCCGCAGGGGTGCGGGGAACCGCGCGACGAGCCACGACGGCGCCGCGGCCGGCCGACACCGTACGGGGTACTTCCGGCGGAGCGCCTATTCCCTGAACCGCCGCCACAACCGCGGGCAGCGCGCGGCCAGTTCGCCGTCGTTCTCCAGGTCCAGCGGCGTGCCCTCGGGCTCCGCCGGGGCGGCCGGGATGCCGAGGTCGGGGGCGATGGTGCCGGTGAGCTGCTCGTAGGCCTCGTCGGCGGCGTAGCCCAGCTCCTCGCCGTCCCCGTCGATCTCCGGGTCGAAGTCCACCAGCAGGTCGGCGAGCGCGTCCGCGTCGTGCACCGCGCCCTCGAACACCTCCCGGCCCTGGCCGATCAGCCAGCAGCGGAAGAAGTCGAAGGCGTCGTCGCTGGCGCCGTCCAGCAGCACCCAGGCGGCGCCCCACAGGTCCCAGTGGTAGGCGCGCTGGTAGCGGGCCTCGAAGTGCCGGGCGAAGTCGAGCACCGACTCCGGGTCCAGGCCGGTGAGCCGGTCCACCAGCAGGTCGGCCTGGTCCTCGGGGTCACCCTCGGCGGCCTCGCGGGTGGAGTCGACCAGCTCCCAGAACTCCGTCTCGTCCATCACGGGTCCAGCATCGGGCCTGCGCCTCGCCGACGCACGCGGAAACCGCCGGTCCGTACCCGCCGTTCGGGCCCGACGCCGCACACCCGCCCCTGTGCCCCCGCCCACACCACGCCCGGCACCCACGGCCAACGACCACGGCCGCCGCGTACGGCCGACGACCACGGCCGCCGCGTACGGCCGACGACCATGGCCACCGCGTACGGCCGACAGCCACGGCCGACGGCCGCGGAGGCCACCCGCAGCCGGTGGCCGCGGCCCGTCCCCGCGGCCACCACGGCCGACGGCCGGCCGGTGGAGCCGTCCGGTCCCGCACCGCCATGGCGTCATTCGGACCGGTAGAGCCTGGCCATCCGCCGTGCGTCCTGCCGGAACCGGGCGCGCAGCGACGCCGGGGCCAGCACCTCGGCCTCCGCTCCCAGCGCAGTGAGCTGGCTGTGCGCCACCTCCTCCGACTCCACCCGCAGGGTGAGCCGCAGCCAGCCGTCCGCGCCCGGCTCTCCCGCCGCCGCGAGGGCGTCCCGTGCGGAGAGCGGGTCGACGGTGTGCGGCAGCATGCGCAGGCCGCGCTCGGAGAGCCGTACCACGACCTCGGCGCGCAGCAGCGACCGGGCGAACCGCTCGGCCTGCCCGGCCCAGAAGCCGGGCAGATCGAACTCCGCGTCTCTGATGAATCGTTCCTCCCGGGGTGTCACCTCCGTGAACCGGTCGATCCGGTACGTCCGGAACACCCCGTCCGCCCCGCCTTCCGGCGCCCTGTTCACCCGGCCGTCCTCGGCGCTCCTCGCCCCGCCCGGCCCCCCGTCGCCGGCCACCCGCGCGCACAGGTACCAGCGCCCCGCCTTCAGCACGAGCCCGTACGGTTCGAGGACCCGCTCGACCTCGGTGTCCCCGCGCCGGTACCGCGCGGTGACGACCCGGTCGTCCCACACGGCCTCCGCCACGGCCGGCAGCAGCTTCGGCGCCGCGGGCTCGCTGAACCAGGCCGGCGCGTCCAGATGGAACCGCTGCGCCGCCGTACGCGAGGCGTCCCGCAGGGACGGCAGCAGCGCGGCCGACACCTTCAGCCGGGCCGCCGAGGCGGCGTCCTCAAGGCCCATCTCCCGCAGCGCGGCGGGCACTCCGGACAGGAACAGCGCCTCCGCCTCGCCGCGGGCCAGCCCCGTCAGCCGCGTCCGGTAGCCGCCGATCAGCCGGTATCCGCCGGTCCTTCCCCGGTCGGCGTACACCGGCACGCCGGCCTCGGACAGCGCCTGGGCGTCCCGGGTGATCGTCCGCTCCGACACCTCCAGCTCCCGCGCCAGTTCGGCGGCGGTCATGGAAGGCCGGGACTGAAGGAGGAGCACCATCTTGATCAGCCGTGCGGCTCGCATGTCAGCCATTCTGCCGGGTCCTTCACCCGCTCGGGCGCACATCTCCCTGTGCGCACGCCAGAACCGCTGTTAACGTCGCATCAATCGGGATGTACCCGGACGAGGACACGCACATGGCGAATCAGCCCCGTGAACAATGGGCCACGCGGACGGGATTCCTCCTCGCCGCCATCGGCTCCGCAGTCGGTCTCGGCAACATCTGGCGCTTTCCCGCCGTCGCTTACGACAACGGCGGCGGCGCCTTTCTCTTCCCCTATCTCGTCGCGCTCCTCACGGCGGGCATCCCGCTGCTGATCATGGAGTACGCGATCGGCCGCAGATACCGGACGTCGCCGCCCGCCGCCCTGCGGCAGATGGCCCGCCCGGCGGAGCCGCTCGGCTGGTGGCAGGTGGCGATCTCGTTCGTCATCGCCACCTACTACGCGGTCATCATCGCCTGGGCCGTCCGCTACGTCGGCTTCTCCGCCGACCAGGCCTGGGGCGACGACCCGGAGGGCTTCCTCTTCGGCAGCTTCCTCAAGGCCTCCCAGGACCCCGGCTTCGTCTCCGGGTACGTCTCCGGAGTGCTGTGGCCCCTCATCGCCGTCTGGGTGGTGGTGCTGGGCATCCTGGCGTTCGGCATCCGGCGCGGCATCGAGAAGGCCAACAAGATCTTCATCCCGCTGCTGATCGTGTTCTTCGCGGCGCTGGTGATCCGGTCGCTCACGCTGGACGGCGCCGCCGAGGGCCTGGACGCGTTCTTCCGGCCCGACTGGTCCGAACTCGGCAACGGCAGCGTCTGGGTGGCCGCCTACGGCCAGATCTTCTTCTCGCTGTCCATCGGCTTCGGCATCATGGTCACCTACGCGTCCTATCTGCGGCGCCGGGCGGACCTCACCGGCTCCGCCCTGGTCGCCGGGTTCGCGAACAGCTCCTTCGAGATCCTCGCCGGCATCGGCGTCTTCGCCACGCTGGGTTTCATGGCCCAGGCCCAGGGCGTGCCGGTGAGCGAGGTGGCGACCGCGGGCCTCGGGCTGGCCTTCGTCGCCTTTCCCACGATCATCTCGGAGATGTGGGGCGGCGGCGTGTTCGGGGTGCTGTTCTTCGTGTCGCTGGTGATCGCGGGTCTGTCCTCGCTGATCTCCATCGTCCAGGTGGTGGTCTCCGCCGTGCAGGACCGCACCGGCATGCACCGCATCCCGGCCGTGTTCGGCGTCGGCGGCCTGGTGGCGCTGGCCTCGATCCTGATCTTCCCGACCCACGAGGGCGTCTATCTGCTGGACGTCTCCGACCACTTCATCAACCAGTACGGCATCGCGCTCGCCGCGCTGGTCGGTGTGATCGCGGTGGCCTGGTTCATGCGCAAGCTGCCCGAACTCCAGCGGGACGCCGACGCCACCTCCGCCGTGCAGCTCGGCCACTGGTGGCGCCTGTGCCTCGGCCTGATCACGCCCGTCGTGCTGGGCTGGATGATGATCGACAGCCTGCGCCACGAGTTCGACGAGAACTACGAGGGCTACTCCACCTCGTTCCTGCTGGGCGCGGGCTGGAGCGTCGCGATCGCCGCGCTGGTGGTCGGCATCCTGCTGTCCCTGATCCCCTGGAAGGCGGAGCGGGGCGGACTGATCGACCTGGACATGGAGACGGCCGAGGAGGCCGAGGCGCACCGCAGACGCCGTGAGCACGGCGGCCACGGCGAGCAGGGAGAACACGGAGAGCACGGAGAGCACGGAGAGGAGGACCGCTGATGTCCGGTGGCGCCATCGTGATGATGCTCATCGCCATTCTGATCGTGTGGGGCGGTCTCGTACTGGCCATCGTCCAGCTGCGCCGCCACCCCGACCCGGGCCCGACCGAGGAGGAGGCCGCCGTCCCGCACGCCGAGTAGCGGCCCCCGGGCGCGCGCCACCACGCTGCCCTTCGGCAGGGCCCCGGCTCCCGCGGCGGGCCGGGGCCGGAGCACCGGGCCGCCGGCCCGCGGACCTCCCGTGACACGGCGAGCCGCCGGCCCCCTTCCAGGGGCCGGCGGCTCGCCGTGTCACTGCCGCAGGCGTACCCCTGCAGGCCGTACCCCTACAGGCCGTACCGCTCCCGGGCCTCCTTCACCGCGGTCGCCTTGACCTCGCCCCGCTTGGCGAGGGAGGCCAGCGCCGCGACGACGATCGACTCGGCGTCGACACCGAAGTGCCGGCGGGCCGCGTCCCGGGTGTCGGACAGGCCGAAGCCGTCCGCACCGAGCGACGCCCAGTCCTGCCCGACCCACTGGGCGATCTGGTCCGGGACCTGGCGCATGTAGTCGGAGACCGCCAGGACCGGGCCCTCGGCCCCCTGCAGCGCCTGGCGTACGTACGGCACCCGCTCCTCGCCGCGCAGCAGGGCCGCGTCGGCCTCCAGGGCGTCCCGGCGCAGCTCCGTCCAAGACGTCGCGGACCACACGTCCGCCGCCACGCCCCACTCCTCGGCCAGCAGCCGCTGCGCCTTGAGCGCCCAGTGGATCGCGGTGCCCGAGCCCATCAGCTGGATGCGCGGGGCGTTCGCCGCGGCCACGGTCACCCCGGCCGACTCGGCCGTGTTGAACCGGTACAGGCCCTTGACGATGCCCTCGTCGATGCCGAGGCCGGCCGGCTTGGCGGGCTGCGGCAGCGGCTCGTTGTAGACGGTCAGGTAGTAGAAGACGTCCGGGTCCTCGCCGGGCGCGGCCTCGCCGTACATACGGCGCAGGCCGTCCTTGACGATGACGGCGACCTCGTAGGCGAACGCCGGGTCGTAGGTCAGCGCCGCCGGGTTCGTCGCGGCGATCACCGGGGAGTGGCCGTCGGCGTGCTGCAGGCCCTCGCCCGTCAGGGTCGTCCGGCCGGCCGTGGCGCCGACCAGGAAGCCGCGGCCGAGCTGGTCGCCGAGCTGCCACATCTGGTCGGCGGTGCGCTGCCAGCCGAACATCGAGTAGAAGATGTAGAACGGGATCATCGGCTCGCCGTGCGTCGCGTACGACGTGGCGGCGGCGATGAAGTCGGCCATCGAACCGGCCTCGGTGATCCCCTCGTTGAGGATCTGCCCGTTCTCGGCCTCCTTGTAGTACATCAGCTGGTCGCGGTCGACCGGCTCGTACGTCTGGCCCTTGGGGGAGTAGATCCCGAGGGACGGGAACAGCGACTCCATGCCGAAGGTGCGGGCCTCGTCGGGGACGATCGGCACCCAGCGCCTGCCGGTCTCCCTGTCGCGGACCAGGTCCTTGACGAGGCGGACGAAGGCCATGGTGGTGGCGACGCTCTGGGAACCGGAGCCCTTGTCGAACGCCGCGAACGCCTTCTCGGCCGGGGCCGGCAGCGGGCCGACGGGGTGCACCCGGCGGGCCGGGGCCGGACCGCCGAGGGCCGCGCGGCGCTCGGCGAGGTAGCGCACCTCCGGGGAGCCGGCGCCGGGGTGGCCGTAGGGGACCTGGCCGTCGGCGAAGGCGCTGTCGCTGATCGGCAGCTCCAGCAGGTCGCGCATGGTCCGGAACTCGTCCACCGTCAGCTTCTTCATCTGGTGGTTGGCGTTCTTGGACGCGAAGCCCGTACCGAGGGTGTGGCCCTTGACCGTCTGGGCCAGGATCACGGTCGGCGCGCCCTTGTGCTCCAGAGCCGCCTTGTACGCGGCGAAGACCTTGCGGGACTCGTGGCCGCCGCGTGAGAAGTGGAAGCACTCCAGGATCTTGTCGTCGCCGAGCAGCTTCGCCATCTCCACGAGCGCGGGGTCGGCCCCGAAGAAGTTCTCGCGGATGTAGGCGGCGTCACGGGTCTGGTACGTCTGGATCTGCGCGTCCGGGACCTGGCGCAGCCGGCGGACCAGGGCGCCCGTGGTGTCCAGGGCGAACAGCTCGTCCCAGGCGGAGCCCCACAGCGTCTTGACCACGTTCCAGCCGGCGCCGCGGAACTGGGCCTCCAGCTCCTGCACGATCTTGAAGTTGGCGCGGACCGGGCCGTCCAGGCGCTGGAGGTTGCAGTTGATGACGAAGGTGAGGTTGTCCAGCTCCTCGCGGGCGGCCAGGGCGAGGGCCGCCGTGGACTCCGGCTCGTCCATCTCGCCGTCGCCGAGGAACGCCCACACGTGCGAGGCCGAGACGTCCTTGATGCCGCGGTGGGTGAGGTAGCGGTTGAAGCGGGCCTGGTAGATCGCCGACAGCGGGCCGAGGCCCATGGACACGGTCGGGAACTCCCACAGCCAGGGCAGCCGGCGCGGGTGCGGGTAGGAGGGCAGGCCGTTGCCGCCGGCCTCCTGGCGGAAGTGGTCCAGGTGCGCCTCGGTCAGCCGGCCGTCGAGGAAGGCCCGGGCGTAGATGCCGGGGGAGGCGTGGCCCTGGATGTAGAGCTGGTCGCCGGAGCCGGCCGCCGCGCCGGTCTCCTTGCCCCGGAAGAAGTGGTTGAAGCCGGTCTCGTACAGCCAGGCCGCCGAGGCGAACGTCGCGATGTGGCCGCCGACGCCGTGCTTCGAGCCGCGGGTGACCATCGCGGCCGCGTTCCAGCGGTTCCACGCCGTGATCCGGGCCTCCATCGCCGGGTCACCGGGCAGCTCCGGCTCGGCGGCGGTGGGGATGGTGTTGACGTAGTCGGTCTCCAGCAGCTTCGGCAGCGCGATGCCGCCCGCCTCGGCGCGCTCCAGCGTGCGCCGCATCAGGTACGCGGCACGGTGCGGCCCGGCAGCCTTGGCCACGGCGTCCAGGGAGGCCTGCCATTCGGCGGTCTCCTCCGGGTCGCGGTCGGGGAGCTGGTCGAGCTCACTGGGCTGGATGGCGTAGGGGTCGGTCATGTCGCCGCCTTCCTCAGTCGAAGGGGGTTCCCTCGTCGGTAAGGGTCGGGGGGTGCCCTCGGTCTTTGGCAGGACAGGGCTGGAGCCTCGATACGGTGCCGTGGTGCGGCCCCGCCGCGCGGCCCGTCGGCGACTGTAACCCCCTGATCGATGATCGATCAAAGGGGCAGGGAGAAAACCTCTTGATCACGAGAAAGTCGGCACCGGGTGCCTTGGGCGGTGGCACCCAGTGACGCCTTCCGTAGAGGTTTGCGCAGGTGGGGCGGCGTGCCCCGACCGTACACGGCGGCGTCTGAGCGGGGCCCCGCTCGGGTGTACGGAGGGGCCGGTGCGGGGGCCCTGCACGGGCGCGCCGCCACGCGGGGGAACCGGTGCCCGCCCCGCCGCCGCTCGCTCCGGTGACCGGCGCCCGTCCGGCTGCGGCCCGTCCCGCCCGTCAGGTTGCCGCCCGCCCTGCCGCCCGTCCGATCGTCCGGCTACCGCCCGTCCGACGACCGCTCGCCCTCGTGCCGGGGCGCGCAGCCCAGTACGTGCGCCTTCACCAGCTCGGCGATGCGGGGGTCGCGCCGCCGGAACGCCTCGACCAGCTCCTGGTGCTCCTCGGCGTACGACTGCTGCACGGTACCGAGCCAGCGGATGGACAGGGCGGTGAACACCTCGATGCCCAGGCCCTCCCAGGTGTGCAGCAGCACCGAGTTCCCGGCGGCGCGCACCATCTCGCGGTGGAAGCCGACGGTGTGCCGCACCTGGGCGGTGCCGTCGGACTTGCTGTCGGCCTCGTAGAGCGCGGCGACGTGCGGTTCGAGAGCCGAGCAGTCCCGGGCGAGGCGTTCGGCCGCGAGCTCGGCGGCGATCGCCTCCAGACCGGCCCGCACGGGATAGCTCTCCTCCAGGTCGGCGGCGGTCAGGCTGCGCACCCGCACCCCCTTGTTGGGCGCGGACTCGATCAGCCGCAGCGACTCCAGCTCCCGCAGCGCCTCGCGCACGGGCGTCTGGCTGACCTCCAGCTCGGTGGCGATGCGCCGCTCCACGATCCGCTCACCCGGCTGCCAGCGCCCGCTGATGATGCCCTCCAGGATGTGCTCGCGGATCTGCTCGCGCAGCGAGTGGACGACGGGCGCGGTCATGAGGGCTCCTTAGGGAGGGGCCACGGCCCCCTGGGGCGTTCGACGTTTAGACAATAAGGCCGCAGGCCGCCGTCGTAGAGACGCACGGGGGAGCTTTCGCGCAGGTGAGACGAGACTTACACAGCTGTGTACACCCGGACCGCCACCCGGACGGCCACCCGGACCGCCACCCGGACGGCCACCCGGACCGCCACCCGGACGGCCATCCGGACGGCGATCCGGGCGGCCCGGCTCGCGACGCACGGCGCCCCCGCCCGGGGCTCCGGACGGGGGCGCCGTGCGTGCGCTGTGCCTTACAGGCCGAGCTCGACCTCGAACTCGCCCGCCTCCAGGATCGCCTTGACCGCGCTGAGGTAGCGCGCGGCGTCGGCGCCGTCCACCAGGCGGTGGTCGTAGGAGAGGGTCAGGTAGGTCATGTCGCGGATGCCGATGACCGTGCCCTCCTCCGTCTCGATCACGGCGGGGCGCTTGACCGTCGCGCCGATGCCGAGGATCGCGACCTGGCCCGGCGGCACGATGATCGTGTCGAACAGGGCGCCGCGCGAGCCGGTGTTGGAGATGGTGAAGGTCGCCCCGGCGAGCTCGTCCGGGGTGATCTTGTTGCCGCGGACCTTGCCCGCCAGGTCGGCGGTGGCCTTGGCGATGCCTGCGAGGTTGAGGTCGCCGGCGTTCTTGATGACCGGGGTCATCAGGCCCTTCTCGGAGTCCACCGCGATACCGACGTTCTCGGTGTCGAAGTAGGTGATGGTCCCCTCGGCCTCGTTGATGCGGGCGTTGACGGCCGGGTGGGCCTTCAGCGCCTGCGCGGCGGCCTTGACGAAGAACGGCATCGGGGAGAGCTTGACGCCCTCGCGGGCCGCGAAGGAGTCCTTCGCCTGGCCGCGCAGCTTCATCAGGCGCGTGACGTCGACCTCGACGACCGACGACAGCTGGGCCATCTCCTGCAGGGCCTTGACCATGTTGTCGCCGATGACCTTGCGGATGCGGGTCATCTTCACGGTCTGGCCGCGCAGCGGGGAGGCCTCCAGCGCGGGGGCCCTGCGGGCCGTGCCGGCGCCGGTTCCCGCAGCCGCGGCGGCCGGAGCGGGCGCCGGGGCGGCGGCCTTGGCGGCCTCGGCCGCGGCGAGCACGTCCTGCTTGCGGATACGGCCGCCGACGCCGGTGCCCTTGACGGCGCCCAGGTCGACGCCGTTCTCGGCGGCGAGCTTGCGCACCAGCGGGGTGACGTAGGCGCCCTCGTCGGACGGCTGCTCGGCGGGCGCCGGGGCGGCCGGTGCCTGGGCCGGGGCGGCCGGGGCGGCGGGTGCCGGAGCCGGGGCGGCCGGAGCCGGAGCCGGGGCGGCAGCGGCGGGCGCGGCAGGAGCCGGGGCCGCGGGGGCGGCCGGAGCGGCGGGTGCCGGGGCCGGGGCGGCCTGGGCGGGGGCCTCGGCCGGGGCCGCGGGGGCGGCGGCCGGGGCGGCACCCGGGGCGCCGATGACGGCCAGCTTGGCGCCGACCTCGGCGGTCTCGTCCTCGCCGACAGTGATCTCCAGCAGCACACCGGCGGCCGGGGCCGGGATCTCGGTGTCGACCTTGTCGGTGGAGACCTCGAGCAGCGGCTCGTCGGCCTCGACGGAGTCGCCCACGGCCTTCAGCCAGCGGGTGACGGTGCCCTCGGTGACGGACTCGCCCAGCGCGGGCAGGACCACGTCCGTGCCCTCGGCGCCACCGGCCGGAGCGGCGGGGGCGGCCGGAGCGGGAGCGGCGGGGGCCGCCTCGGCAGCGGGGGCCGGGGCGGGCTCGGCGGCCGGGGCCTCGGCGGCGGCCGGGGCCGGGGCGGCCGCGGGGGCGCCCGTGCCGTCGTCGATGACCGCCAGCTCGGCGCCCACCTCGACGGTCTCGTCCTCGGCGACCTTGATCGAGGCGAGGACGCCCGCGGCCGGGGCCGGGATCTCGGTGTCGACCTTGTCGGTGGAGACTTCGAGCAGCGGCTCGTCGGCCTCGACGCGCTCACCCTCGGCCTTCAGCCAGCGGGTGACAGTGCCCTCGGTGACGCTCTCGCCGAGCGCCGGAAGGGTTACGGAAACCGCCATGGTTTCGGTTGCTCCTTACGAATTGCGGAAGTCAGTGTCGTCGCGCCCGAGGGCCGGGTCAGTCGTGGGCGTGCAGCGGCTTGCCCGCCAGCGCCAGGTGGGCCTCGCCGAGCGCCTCGTTCTGCGTCGGGTGGGCGTGGACGAGCTGGGCGACCTCGGCCGGCAGCGCCTCCCAGTTGTAGATCAGCTGGGCCTCGCCGACCTGCTCGCCCATGCGGTCGCCGACCATGTGGACGCCGACCACGGCGCCGTCCTTGACCTGGACGAGCTTGATCTCGCCCGCGGTCTTCAGGATCTTGCTCTTGCCGTTGCCCGCCAGGTTGTACTTCAGCGCGACGACCTTGTCCGCACCGTAGATCTCCTTGGCCTTGGCCTCGGTGATGCCGACCGAGGCGACCTCCGGGTGGCAGTAGGTCACCCGCGGCACACCGTCGTAGTCGATCGGGACGGTCTTCAGACCGGCCAGCCGCTCCGCCACCAGGATGCCCTCGGCGAAGCCGACGTGCGCGAGCTGGAGCGTGGGCACCAGGTCGCCGACCGCCGAGACGGTCGGGACGTTGGTGCGCATGTACTCGTCGACGAGGACGTAGCCGCGGTCCATCGCGACGCCCTGCTCCTCGTACCCCAGGCCCTGCGAGACCGGGCCGCGGCCGACGGCCACCAGCAGCACCTCGGCCTCGAACTCCTTGCCGTCGGCGAGGGTGACCTTGACGCCGTCCTGCGTGTACTCGGCCTTCTCGAAGAAGGTGCCCAGGCTGAACTTGATCCCGCGCTTGCGGAAGGCGCGCTCCAGGAGCTTGGAGGAGTTCTCGTCCTCGACCGGCACCAGGTGCTTGAGGCCCTCGACGACGGTGACGTCGGCCCCGAAGGACTTCCAGGCCGAGGCGAATTCGACGCCGATGACACCGCCGCCCAGGATGATCGCGGACTTCGGCACGCGGTCCAGGACGAGGGCGTGGTCGGAGGAGATGATGCGGTTGCCGTCGATCTCCAGGCCCGGCAGCGACTTCGGCACGGAGCCGGTCGCCAGCAGGACGTGGCGGCCCTCGACGCGCCGGCCGTTCACGTCCACCGAGGTGGGGGAGGACAGCCGGCCCTCACCCTCGATGTAGGTCACCTTGCGGGAGGCGACGAGGCCCTGCAGGCCCTTGTACAGGCCCGAGACCACGTCGTCCTTGTACTTGTGGACCCCCGCGATGTCGATGCCCTCGAAGGTGGCCTTGACACCGAACTGCTCGCTCTCGCGTGCCTGGTCGGCGATCTCGCCCGCGTGCAGCAGGGCCTTGGTGGGGATACAGCCCCGGTGCAGGCAGGTGCCGCCGACCTTGTCCTTCTCGATCAGGGCGACGTCCAGGCCCAGCTGAGCCCCGCGCAGGGCCGCGGCGTACCCACCGCTGCCACCGCCGAGGATCACTAGGTCGAAAACGGTGCTGGCGTCGTTCGCCACGTCACGTCCTCCATGCATGTGCGCCACGCCGGTCTCCAGTGACCGGTCGGCGGCTGGTGTCCGGCCGCTCGTTCTTCGGCCCTTTGGTGGGGGCCCTGTCCTGCCGAGCCCCATCTTCGCACTTGTCCCGGCCGAACGAGACGCGGGGCCGTGGTGTGAGACGCCCCACGTGGCGCCGGCGCCGGCGCGGACGGCACCGCCGCGCGCCGCCGGGGGACGGCCCCGCTCCGACCGGCCGGGACGGGTACGTGCCCGTAGGGGCTAGTACGTCCCGATGCGGGACCCTTCGCCCGCGCGACGACCGGATCCGGCTGCCGGTGCCCGGTGCCCCGTGCCCGGTGCCCCGTGCTCCGTGCCCGGTGCTCCGTGCCCGGTGCTCCGGGACCGGGCACGGCGGGCTTCCCCGTACACCGCGGTACGCCCCCCCCGCGCAGGACCGGGGGACCGCCCCGGACCCTCGGACCCGGGTCCCCGACCGCCTTCGCCCACGGCCGGGGAAGGCGGGGGAGGGCCGGCCGCACGGCCGGGGGACGGCCGTCCGGCGGCGGGACCTCGCGCTACCCGCATGCGAGGTCCCGCCGGACGCCGTCAGCCCAGGTCGCCCGCGGCCGTCAGCTCGGCCAGCCGCACCAGCGTGCGCACCGCGGAACCGGTGCCGCCCTTCGGGGTGTACCCGAACGGGCCGCTCTCGTTGAACGCCGGACCGGCGATGTCCAGGTGCGCCCAGGTGATCCCCTCGCCCACGAACTCGCGCAGGAACAGGCCGGCCACCAGGCCGCCGCCCATCCGCTCGCCCATGTTGGCGATGTCGGCCACCGGCGACTCCATGCCCTTGCGCAGGTGCTCCGGCAGCGGCATCGGCCAGGACTCCTCGCCCGCCTCCGCGGCGGCCTCCACGATCGCCGTGCGGAACGCGTCGTCGTTGGCCATCACGCCGAAGGTGCGGTTGCCCAGCGCGAGCACCATCGCGCCGGTCAGCGTCGCCACGTCCACGATCGCGTCCGGCTTCTCCGCCGACGCCGCCCACAGCGCGTCGGCCAGCACCAGACGGCCCTCGGCGTCGGTGTTGAGCACCTCCACCGTCTTGCCGCTGTACATCCGCAGCACGTCACCCGGGCGGGTGGCGGAGCCCGACGGCATGTTCTCGGCGAGCGCCAGCCACGCCGTGACGTTCACCTCCAGGCCGAGCCGGGCCACCGCGACCACGGCCGCGAACACGGCGGCCGCGCCGCTCATGTCGCACTTCATCGTCTCGTTGTGGCCGGCCGGCTTCAGCGAGATGCCGCCCGAGTCGTAGGTGATGCCCTTGCCGACCAGGGCCAGGTGCTTCTTCGCCTTGGAGCTGGTGTACGACAGCTTCACCAGGCGCGGGGCGGACGCGGAGCCGGCGCCGACGCCGAGGATGCCGCCGTAGCCGCCCTTGGTGAGGGCCTTCTCGTCGAGCACCTGCACCTTGACGCCGTGCTCCTTGCCGGCCGCCGAGGCGACGGCGGCGAACGCCTCCGGGTTGAGGTCGTTCGGCGGGGTGTTGATCAGGTCGCGGGCCCGGTTGAGCTCCTCGGCGACCGCGGTGGCGCGCTCGACGGCGGCCTTGTGGGCCTTGTCGCGCGGCTTGGCCCCCAGCAGGGTGGCCTCGCCCAGCGGCGCCTTGCCGTTCTTGGCCCTGGCGGCGCCCTGCTCCTTGTAGGCGTCGAAGGAGTACGCGCCCAGCAGCGCGCCCTCCGCGATCGCGCCGGTGTCGCCGGCGTCCGCGAGCGGCAGGGCGAATCCGGCCTTCTTGCTGCCGGTCAGGGCGCGCGCGGCGACACCGGCCGCGCGGCGCAGCGCCTCGGGGCCGTAGCCGGCGCCCTTCTCCGGCTCGGCACCGAGGCCGACGGCCACCAGCAGGGGGCTCTTGAAGCCGGACGGGGCGGGCAGCTTGGTCACCTCGCCCTCGGCGCCGGAGGCGCCCAGGGTCTCCAGGACGCCGGCGAGCCTGCCGTCGTAGGCGTGGTCCACGGCCTCGGCACCCGGGGCGACGACGGGGCCCTTGGCGCCCTTGGCGACACCGATCACGAGCGCGTCGGCCCGCAGGGAGGGCGCCGCGGACGTGCTGAGAGTGAGAGCAGTCACGGTGGTGAAATCTCGCTTCCGATGTGAAGTTCCTGTGGCCGAACGGTGTGGGTCGGCCGGGCCCGGCAGCCGACCCTAAGGGGTGTCCCGCGTCTGCCCGCGGCCGGTGCCGCGCTCAGGTCCCGGACACCCCCTGGATCCGGGCCGGACCGGCGCCGGCGCCGGGTCCGCGGATCCGGCACGAGCTCAAGCCCCCGCCCGGGTGCGCACCGGTACGGCGCGCACCGGGGACGAGCCTACGCGCGTGGGTGAGGTCGCTCCTTCCTCCGGGCGTTCACCTGCCGGTGGCGTCGTGGTTTCCTGCCGATCCGTCTCCGGGTCCGCGCACCGGACGCGCGCGGCAGGGGACCCGTCCCGGCGGCGCCCGGCGCCGCCGCCCGCCCGGGGGGTGACCCGGGTGGCGGCCGGTGCGGGCGGCGGCTCAGCCCAGGCAGAGCACGAGCAGGCAGACCGTCGCCGCGGTCTCCGCGAGGGCGCCGAAGACGTCCCCGGTCACTCCGCCGAAGCGCCGTGTGCAGTGCCGCAGCAGCGCCTCCGCGGCGGCCAGCGCCAGCACCACGGCGGCCGCCGCCCGGACCGCTGCGGACACCCCGGACACCGCCCCCGCGACCGTCCCCGCCAGGACCGTGACCACGGCGGCGGCCCCCGCCGCCGCGCGGACCGGCACCACTCCGGCGACGGCCGCCCCCAGCCCCTCCGGCCGGGCCGGCAAGACGCCCGCCCGCGCCGCCGCCGTGAGCGCGAGCCGGGCCGTGACCGCGGCCAGCACGGCCGCCAGCGCGCCGCGCGCCGGGGAGCCGCCGTACAGCTGCGCCAGCGCCGCGACCTGGCCGAGCAGCAGGAACACCAGCGTGATCACCCCGAACGGCCCGATGTCCGACCGCTTCATGATCTGCAGCGCCTCGTCGGCGGGCCTGCCGCTGCCCAGCCCGTCCGCGGTGTCCGCGGCACCGTCCAGATGCAGCCCCCGGGTGAGCACGGCCGGCACCGCCACCGACGCCACGGCCGCCGTCGCCGGACCCGCCCCGAGCGCCAGCAGGGCCAGCCCCGTGAGCCCGGCCACCGGTCCGACGACCGCGCCGACCACCGGGGCGCACAGCATGCCGCCCCGGGCCGTCCCCCGGTCCCAGCGGTCGACGCGCACGGGCAGCACGGACAGGGTGCCGAAGGCGAAGCGGAGGCCGTGGAGGGCGGGTATCCGGAGCACCCCGGAAGGCTACGCGACGGCCTAACCCGACGAGCGGCCCCGCACGCCCCGGCGCAGACTGCCGACATGGGCGACTGGCTGGAACGCAACATCATCGAACCCGGCAAACTGCCGCTGCTGCTCGCCCTCTTCTCCTTCCTCGCCACCTTCCTGATCACCCGTCTGATCACCCGTCTCATCCGGGCCGGGCGGGGGCCGTTCGGCAACGTCAAGGCGGGCGGACTGCACATCCACCACGTCGTGCCCGGCGTCGTCCTCACCGTCGTCGGCGGGTTCGCCGCGGTCGCCGGCGGCACCCGGGGCTTCGGCTCGGGGTTTGCCGCGGTGGTCTTCGGCATCGGCGCGGGACTCGTCCTCGACGAGTTCGCGCTCATCCTCCACCTCGACGACGTCTACTGGACGGAGGCCGGGCGCAAGAGCGTGGAGGTCGTGGTGCTCACCGCCGCCCTGGTCGGCCTGATGCTGCTCGGCTTCTCGCCCTTCGGCGTGAACGGCCTGTCCGACGACGAACTCCAGAACCGCGGCACGGTCCTGCTGACCATCGCCGTGAACTTCCTGTTCGCCCTCGTGGCCCTCGCCAAGGGCAAGGCCCGCATGGCGATCATCGGCGTCGTCGTGCCCTTCGTCGCCCTCGTCGGCGCGCTCCGCCTGGCCCGCCCCTTCTCCCCGTGGGCCCGCCGCTTCTACTCCCGCCGTCCGCGCCTGCGGGCCCGCGCCCTGCTGCGCGCCTACCACCACGACCGGCGCTGGACGGGCCCCGCCCGCCGGCTCCAGGACCTCATCGGCGGCGCCCCCGACCCCGCGCAGCGCTCCGTCGCCCCCTGACCGGCCCGCCGGCGGCGGCCCCGCAGGGCGGCCGCCGCGTGCAGCAGCAGCACCCCGGCGATCGCCGCGAGGTGCTCCCGGCCCGCGAGGTTCGGCTCGACCAGCACCTCCACCACCATCGCCGCGGTCACCGCGCCCGCCGTGAGGCGCGCGCGATGGCGCAGCCCGGTCCAGACCGCGAGCCCCACCACCGCCGCGGACGGCCCGCTGTCGACGACCAGTGCGTCGGAGGCGGCCAGCCCGAACGGCAGACCGGGCCCGAGTGCGAGGCCGGCCCGCGCGTACAGGGTGCCCGCCAGGGTCGCCGCGCAGCCCACGGCCAGGGTGCGCGCCCGCCCCAGGGACAGCTCCGCCGTCCCGAACACCAGCAGGATCTGCGCGAGCGCGCCCCACACCGGCAGGTTCAGCGCGGGCACGAACAGCGACAGCGGGGTGCGCAGCAGGGCCAGCCACAGCGGATCGGCCGCCCGCACGGCACCGGCCTGCTGGACCGGCCCGTACCCCCAGGGCTGCTGGTGCACCGTGTGCAGCAGCACCGTCAGCGCCGCCGCGCCCAGCGTCATCCCCAGCGCCCGCCACCCCCGCTCCCGCAGCCGGCCCCGTACGGCGGCACCGAGCGGCCCCCACTCGGCGCGGGCGAGTCGGGCGGGCCAGGTCGTCCGCATATCTCCCCATATCTCCGCATATCTCCCCCTGCGGTGCGTCCGGAGCGGGCGGGCCGGCTCCGGACGCACGGGCCGGGACGTGGCCGGTGTGCGGCGAGGAGCCACGGCTCCGGGACGGGCCGACGGGCCGGTACCCGTGCCGTGACCGGGACGGCCACAGCTCCAGGGCGTCGGCGTGCTCCGGCGGCCCTGTCCGCAGCCGGGTCGGTCGACGAGCCGGGCGGCCCGCGCCACAGCCCCGGCACCGGTCCGGCGCCGAGGCCCACGCCACCCCCGTAGACCGACGGGCACACCGCGGGGTTCAGCGGCGTTCGCGTGACGTTCCTCTCCCGGACACCGCCCGGCACCTGGACGGCCCTCGACGGCCCGCGAGGGGCACCGCGGGCCGCCCGCGCCTGCGGGACGTGTGGTGGGGCGCGTCTCCGAACGCCGGGCTACGCCTCGCCGGACCCCGGCGTCCCGGCGCCGGCCCAGCCCGTGCCCGGCCCTCGCGTCCCCCGGCTCATGCCGATCCGCTCACCGCTCCCAGCCGGTCCGCGCGTTTCGCCGCCCGAGGCACCGCTCTCGGGCGCGCGCCGCCCGGTTCACTCGTCCCGCGGCTTCTCCTCGACCGGTCCGGGCTGCTCCGGGAGCCCGGCGTGCGCGCCGTCCGCGGCCGGCCCGGACAGGGGGGACGGCCCGGAGCCGTCCGGGAGTCCGGCCTGCCCACTCCGCTCCGTCCCCTCGGACGGCTCGGCCGCCTCGGTCCGCCCGGCCCGCTCGGGCAGCTCCGCGGCGAGCGCCGAGGCGGCCTGCACCAGCGGCAGCGCGAGCAGCGCCCCCGCGCCCTCGCCCACGGTGACGCCCTGGTCCAGCAGCGGCTCCAGGGCCATCCGGTCCAGCGCCTTCGCCTGCGCCGGCTCCCCGCTGAGCTGGCCCGCCAGCCACCAGTCGGGCGCCCGGAACGCGACCCGCTGCCCCACCAGTGCGCACGCCGCGCTCACCACGCCGTCCAGCACGACCGGCAGCTTGCGCACCGCGGCCTGGAGCAGGAAACCCGTCATGGCGGCGACGTCGGCCCCGCCGACCGCGGTCAGCAGTTCCACCTGCTCGCCCAGCACCGGGCGGGCCCGGCGCAGCGCGTCCCGGATCGCGGCGCACTTGCGCATCCAGGCCAGATCGTCGATCGCCAGCCCGCCGCGCCCGGTCACCACCGACGCGTCGGTGCCGCACAGCGCGGCCACCAGCACGCCCGCGACGGTCGTCCCGCCGACGCTCAGGTCCCCGAGCACCACGAGATCCGTCCCCGAGTCGGCCTCCTCGTCGGCGACCGCCATGCCGGCCCGGAGCGCCGCCTCCGTCTCCTCGGCGGTCATCGCGTCCTCGACGTCGATCCGCCCGCTGCCGCGCCGCACCCGGTGCCGTACGACGTCCGCGGGCAGCAGACCCGGGTCGCAGTCCAGGGCCATGTCCACGACCCGCACGGGCACGCCCAGCCGGCGCGCCAGCACCGCCACGGGGCGGCTGCCGTCCAGCACCTGGCGCACCAGCTCCACGGCGCTGCCCGCGCCACGCGCCGACACGCCCTGCGCGGCGATCCCGTGGTCGGCGGCGAAGAGCACCACCCGAGGCCGCTCGACCGGCCGCACCGGCACCGCGCCCTGCGCCGCGGCCAGCCACTCGGCGAGTTCGTCCAGGCGTCCCAGTGATCCGGGCGGCACGATCTGACGCTCCCTGCGGGCCTCCGCGTCGCGGCGCACCGCGCCGTCGGGTCGCTCGATCAGATCGGTGAAGTCGTCGAGATTCAGCGGGCTCATTCGCCGAACAGTACCGGCCTCGGTCGAACAGCAGGCCGCCACACCGCCGCCACACCGCCGCCACACCGCCGCCACACCGCCGCCGCACCGCCGGTGCCGCGCGGCGACAGCGGTGCGCGGCACGGCCGCACAGCGGGGCCGCAGCGGAGCCGCAGCGGAGCCGCAGCGGGGCCGCCGCAGGACCACAACGGCGCCACCACACCCCCGCCACGTCGTTGCACCCAAGATCGAGATCCCATACGTTCCGTTTTGCAGCGGATTGTCATACGCCTCTGTCCGCCGTCCCGGCCGTCCCTCGGAGTCGCCGATGTCCCCCACCCCCGCCGGTCCACGTCGCGACGACTGCCCCTGGTGCGGCTCCACCACCCTGCGCGCCCGCACCGGGCCCGGAGCCCAGGGCGTGGACGAGTGCGCCGCCTGCACCCACGTCTTCCTCAACCCCCGCCCCGCCCCGCGCACCCCCCGGGACACCGCCCGCCCCGACGGCGTGCGTGCCGCGGTGACCCGGCTGCGCCACCGCCTCGCAGCGCGCGCGATGCTTCCCTTCCCCGAGCCGGAGAGCTGGCTGGACGTCGGGACGGGGCCGGCCGACTTCCCCGAGACCGCTCGTGTCCTGTTCCCGTACACGGCGTTCGACGGCATCGACGCCACCCCCCGGGTCGAGCGCGCCCGAGCGGCCGGCCGGGTCGAGGAGGCACACGTCGGCACCCTCACCGCCCCCGGCGTTCTCACCCGGCTGCGCGCCCGCTACGACGTGGTCAGCATGCTCCACCACCTGGAGCACTCCGCGGACCCCCGTGCGGAACTGCGCGCCGCCCTCACCGCGCTGCGCCCCGGGGGCCACCTGCTGGTCGAGGCCACCTCACCGCACCGTCTGCCCCCGCCCCGGCACCCGCACCTGCTGCCCCCGGCCAACCTCGGCGCCGAACTGGAGGCGGAGGGCTGCACGCTCGTCTCACCCCCGGGCCCCGTCCTGCCGACCCGCGGCGGCCGCCTCTCCCGCACCTACCGCCTCATCGCCCGCACCCCTGCCGCCGGCCTCCACGTGAGCACCACCGGCAGCGCGACGGCGAGCCCGTCCGGGTGAACCCGCGCGGCGGGTGCCGGCCGCCCGGCCCGGGCGGTCGCCCCGCCCCGGAAGCGGCGGCACGCCACCACCGGGGAGCCCGGAGTCCCACGCCGGGTGAGGGGGACCCGGCCCAGGCCGCGGCGGACCCACGGCCGGCGGCGCCCCGCCCGCCGGACGGACCGCCCCGCACCGGGGGACGGGCCCACCCGCCCGCAGGGCGAGGCCACCCGGTCCGCCGGGCCGCACTCACCCGCGCAGCACCGAGGCCTGACCCGCCACCACCAGCAGCACCTGCTCGCACTCGGCCGCGAACGCCGCGTTCAGCCGGCCCAGTTCGTCCCGGTAGCGGCGTCCCGACGCGGTGGCCGGCACGATCCCCGAACCCACCTCGTTCGACACCGCGACGACCACCCGCCGCGTCCGGCGCACCGCCTCGGTGAGCTGCCGTACGCGCTCCCGCAGCGCCTGTTCACCGCCGCCCGCCCACTCCGCGTCGTCCCAGGCGTCCACCGAGTCCATCGCGTCGGTCAGCCACAGCGACAGACAGTCCACCAGCAGCGGCGGCCCCTCCTCGGTCAGCAGCGGCACCAGGTCGCAGGTCTCCACCGTCCGCCACGACCCCGGCCGCCGCTCCCGGTGCGCGGCCACCCGTCCGGCCCACTCCGTGTCGCCGCCCCGCGTTCCGCCCGTGGCCACGTACAGCACGTCGGGGAACGACTCCAGCCGCCGCTCCGCCTCCACCGACTTCCCCGAGCGCGCCCCGCCCAGCACCAGCGTCCGCCGCGGCACCTCGGGCACGTCGGCCGCCTCGCCGTAGGCCCCGGCGCGCAGCGTCGTCCCGTCCGGCACGGCCCGCACCCCCGCCGCCGCCAGCCGCCGCCGCAGTTCCGCCCCGGGCGGCACGTCATGGTCCACGTGCACGGCGACCACGTCGGTCGCCGCCCCCACCGCGCCGACCGCCCGCAGCCGGGCCAGCGCGTCCGGCCGCCCGGGCACGTCGGCCAGGACCAGGTGGTAGGGCTCGCCCGGGGCGCCGTTCTCCCCGAGCCCCGCCGGAGCCCCGCCCGGCGGCAGATACAGCAGGCGGTGCCCGTCCGGGCCGGTCACCGCATATCCGGTGCCCGGCGCGTCCATCGCCACCGCCCGGACCCGGTGCCCCGTCAGAAGCGCCAGCTCCCGGCCGTCCGGCACCCGGCCCGGCTGCGGCAGCCCGGCCGGCACCTCGACCGCCGGCCCGTCGTGCGGATGCGACAGCAGCACCTGCCGGACACCGGACAGGCTCCGCCCCGCCCGGGCCGCCGCGAACGCCACCCCCGGCGTCAGATCCAGCAGCAGCGCACCGTCGACCAGCACCGCGGTGGCGGCCCGCGGCTCACCCCGGGCCGCGGCCGCGCAGGCGGCGCAGGGACAGTCCGGGCGGGGGAGTCCGGCGGGAGCACCCGTACCGAGCAGAGTCAGTTCCACGCCCCGATTCTCGCCGTTCGCCCCTGCCCACGCCCGTCCGGGTACGCCCGGCGGCGACCGCGGCCTCTGCCCCGGCCGCCGGCACCCACCCCGCGCTGTGGGAGCCGCGGACCCGGCCCGGTGCGTGGATCTTCTTCTGGTGGCCCCCTCCCACCCCATAGGCTCGGTCCCTACGACGTAACGCGAGGGAGGCCTGCATGTCGACGTGGACGTGGCGGTTCGAGAAGACCGACGGGACGGAGGTCGAGCCCGCGGTGCAGCCCGAGGAGTTCACCACCCAGGGCGACGCGGAGTCCTGGATCGGCGAGGTCTGGAAGGATCTCCTGGCCGGCGGCGCGGACCAGGCCCGCCTGTTCGAGGACACCACCGAGATCTACGGCCCGATGAGCCTGCACGCCGAGGACACGGGCGGGGAGCCGGCCGGGGACACCGCCGAGGCCTGACGGACCGTGACGGACCGGGGCGGCCCCCGTTCACCGGCCGCCCCGCTCCGGGCCGGCCGAGCACCGGCCCGCCTCTCCCCGCCGGCCCGGAGCGCCGGCCCGGAGCGCCGGCCCCCTCCGCGCGTCGGGCGGGCCGCCGGGGTCCGGGCCGGGCGGGGTGTCACTGCTCGCCGAGGGTCACGTCCACGGTCCGCTCGACGCCCTGCCGCTCGTAGGTCACGGTGGTCTTCTCGCCGGGCGCGTCCTCGGCGAGCGCCTGGGCCAACGACGTCGCCGTGGTCACCGGGGTGCCGCCGAGCGCGGTGATGACATCCCCCGGCCGCAGCCCCGCCTCGGCGGCCGCACCGCCCGCCTCGACGTCCACCACGGCCGCGCCCGCCGCCCGGTAGTCGGAGTCGACGACCGTACGCACGGTGACGTCGAGCGCCGCGCGCCCGGAGTCCGTCACCCGGCCGCTGCGGATGATCTGGTCGGCGACCGTCCGCACCGTCGAGGCCGGGATCGCGAACCCGATGCCCGGTGCCGCGCTGTCCCCGAACCCCGGATCCGTGGCGGCCAGCGTGGGGATCCCGATGACCTCGCTGTCCAGGTTCACCAGCGCGCCGCCGCTGTTGCCGGGGTTGATCGCCGCGGACGTCTGCACCATGTTCGGGATGGTCGCCCCGACACCCCCGCCGTCGCGCCCCTCGCTCACCGTACGGCCCGTCGCCGACACGATGCCCTGGGTGACGCTGGACGACAGGCCCAGCGGCGAGCCCATCGCCAGCACGATCTGCCCCACCTCGACGCTCCGGGAGTCCCCGAAGACCGCCGCCCGCAGCCCGTCCGGCGGCTCCTCCAGCCGCACCACGGCCAGATCCTGTTCGGGGTAGGAGTACACGAGCCGGGCGGTCAGCGGCCGCTCGCTGTTCGCGGTCGTCACCGTGAAGGACCGCGACTCCCCGACGACGTGGGCGTTGGTGACGATATGTCCCTTGTCGTCGTAGACCACGCCCGAGCCCAGGTCGCTGCCCGCTCTGATCTGCACGACCGACGGCAGGACGTCCGCGATGACCTTCCGGTAGCCGTCCTCCAGGGCGCTGTCCGCCCTGGCAGCGGCCTGCGCGGTGCCCTGCTCCCGCGGGCCGGCCGAGTGTGCCGCGGCAGCCGTCGGCGGTCCGGGCGGTCCCGGGCCGTCCGAGCACCCGGTGGCCAGGACGAGTCCGCCGGACAGGACGGCGACGGCCGCGACCGCCCGCCGGGCGCCGCGCACGGGGAGAGGGCTCATGTCCCCGAGTCTCACCGCACGCCCGGTCCCGGGCCCGCCCGGCTGATCCGAACGTGGTCCGCCCCGGCGGGACGTCAGCCGCGCACCCCGCACAGGTGCAGCAGGGCCGCCACCGCCCGGTAGGGATCGGTGCGCCCGGCCCGCTCCTCGGCGGCCAGCAGCTGTCCGACGTCCGCGGGCAGCTCCGCGCCGTCGGGCACGGTGTCGGTGAAGACCCGCACGCCGTACCAGGTGTGCAGCGGTGTTCCGATGCCGGCCAGCGTCGCCGTGATGGTCCGCAGCCGGTCCGCCCGCACCTGCGGGCCCGGCCGCGCGGGCTGCTCCCCGTCCGCGTCCGCCCGGGCACGCGGCGGCGGCACCCCCGGGTCGACGGTGGAGTCGAACGAGGCCAGTGCCCCGGCCCAGTCGCCGGTCAGCCCCGGCCGCATGGCCAGCGCGTCCGCGTTCCGCACCAGCAGCGACAACAGCCCGCCGGGTGCCAGCACCCGCGCCAGCCCGGCGAGCAGCGCGTCCGGCGCCTCCACGTGCATCAGCACGCCGTGGCAGAGCACCACGTCGAAGGTTCCGGGCAGGAAGTGCACCCCGGTGTCCCGGCCGTCGCCCTCCACGATCCGCATCCGCTCCCGGATGCCCTCCGGCTCGGCGCGCAGCGCCTCACGGGCGGCGGCGACCATCGTGGCGTCCCGCTCGACCCCGGTGACCTGGTGCCCCGTCCGGGCCAGTCGCAGCGCCTGCGCGCCCCGGCCCATGCCGACGTCCAGCACCCTCAGCCGCCGGCCGACCGGGAACCGGCCGGCCATCTGCTCGTCGAGCTGCCTGGCCACCAGCTCCTGCCGGACGACCTCCCGCACGCCGCCCGCGGCGCCCAGCCGGGCGCCCCCGGGATGGGCAGCTGCGCTCAGGGCCGCTCTCCGCGCTTGACCTGTGGCTTGGGCAGCCGGAGGCGACGCATCTGCAGGCTTCGCATCAGGGCGTAGGCGATCGCGCCGCGCCGCTTCTCGTCCGGGAACCGCTCGGCCAGCAGCTTCCGCAGACGGAAACCGGTGGCGAAGGAGTCGAGCACGATCAGCACGATGACGACGAGCCACAGCAGCAGCGCCAGCGTCTGCACGTTCGGCACCCGCACCACGCTCAGCACCAGGATGAGCACGGCCATCGGCAGGAAGAACTCGGCGACGTTGAACCGGGAGTCGACGAAGTCGCGCGCGAAGCGGCGCACCGGCCCCTTGTCGCGCGCGGGGAGATAGCGTTCGTCACCCCCGGCCAGCGCCTTGCGCTGCCGCTCCAGGGCGGCACGCCGCTCCTCGCGCTGCCGCTTGGCGGCCTCCTTGCGCGTCGTCGGCGTACTGGCCACGCTGCGGCGCTGGGACTGGGCCTCACTGCGCTTGGGCGTCGGCCTGCCCTTCGGGGCCTGCGGGTCACGGGGCTGCTTGGAGTCGGCCGGCTGCGCCTGGTCGGCGACGGCGGCCTTCTCGTCCTTGGTGGCACGGCTACGGAACACAAAACCCAAGGGTACGGGGTAGTCGGGTGTGGACCCCAGCCCCGCGGGGAACGATCCGGCAACACCAGTCGTCCTCAGGGGGGACAGGCAGCACGCACAGGAGCCGCGGGTACCCGGGAGAGAGCACTCTCCTGAGACCCGGTTCCCACCGGGTTCTCGGGGGCCATCTACTCCTTGCGCCGGAGGCCGGAGCGGACGCAGTCGTCCTCGGGGATGACCGCATCAGCCCCGGAACAGTGCGTCAATGGAGGCAGGGCCCGTACTGTGGGTTCTGTCGCAGAGCTGGAGCTGGAGTCCGTCAGAAGGGGGCGCGCGAAGCCCATGAGCGGTGTCATGAAGCGGATGGGGATGCTCTTCCGCGCGAAGGCGAACAAGGCCCTGGACCGGGCCGAGGACCCGCGCGAGACCCTCGACTACTCGTACCAGAAACAGCTGGAGCTGCTCCAGAAGGTGCGCCGCGGTGTCGCCGACGTCGCGACCTCGCGCAAGCGGCTGGAACTCCAGCTCAACCAGCTGCAGCAGCAGTCGGGCAAGCTGGAGGACCAGGGCCGCAAGGCGCTCGCGCTGGGCCGCGAGGACCTGGCCCGTGAGGCGCTGTCGCGCCGGGCCGCCCTCCAGCAGCAGGTGACCGACCTGGAGACGCAGCACTCCACCCTCCAGGGCGAGGAGGAGAAGCTCACCCTGGCGGCGCAGCGCCTCCAGGCGAAGGTCGACGCCTTCCGCACCAAGAAGGAGACGATCAAGGCGACCTACACCGCCGCCCAGGCGCAGACCCGGATCGGGGAGGCCTTCACCGGCATCTCCGAGGAGATGGGCGACGTCGGGCTGGCGGTCCAGCGTGCCGAGGACAAGACGGCGCAGCTCCAGGCCCGCGCCGGTGCGATCGACGAGCTCCTCGCCTCCGGCGCCCTGGACGACCCGACCGGCGTCGCCAAGGACGACATCCAGGCCGAGCTGGACCGGCTGTCCGGTGGTACGGATGTAGAGCTGGAGCTTCAGCGGATGAAGGCGGAGCTGGCGGGCGGCACCACCGACCGGCAGGCCCTGGAGGGCGGCCAGCCCGGCTCGGAGTCCTCGCCCCAGCAGCAGCCGCAGGACACCCCGCGCTTCGACAAGCAGTAGCGGCCCACGCCGAGGGAGGCGACATGATCGTACGGATCATGGGGGAGGGGCAGGTGAAGCTGTCCGACAGCCATCTTGCCGAGCTCAACCAGCTGGACGACGAGCTCCTCAAGGAGCTCGAGTCGGGTGACGAGCAGGGTTTCCGGCGCACGTTCGGCAACCTCCTGGAGGCGGTCCGCCGCCTCGGCACCCCCCTGCCCGACGCCTCCCTCGCCCCCTCGGACCTCATCCTCCCCGCACCCGAGGCGACCATGGCCGATGTCCGGGCCCTGCTCCGCGACGACGGCCTGATCCCAGGCTGACCCCCCGGCACCCCGGTCCTCCGACGGCGTTCGGCGCCTCAGGGCCCCGCATCCCACCGCGCCCCGGTCCTTCGGGCGTTCGGCGGCTCACGGCCCCGCATCCCACCGCGCCCGGTCCTCCGACGGCGGTCAGCCGGGTACGGCGGGAGGGGACGTGGCGGGGGGTGCCCGCCCGCAGCGTCCGGCCGAAGCGCCCCGGGCCGACGGCTGACCCGCATGCCGGACCGAGGACGGACACCCCCCGCCGCGGCCCCGCCCCACGCTCCGGGGCCGCCCGTCCCCCGACGGCGGGCGGGCTGACCACGGTGCTCCGGGGCTGCCCGTCCCCCGACGGCGGACGAGTCGGCCACGGTGCTCCGGGGCTGCCCGTCCCCCGACGGCGGGCGGGCTGACCACGGCGCTCCGGGGCCGCCCGTCCCCCGACGGCGGGCGGGCTGACCACGGCGCTCCGGGGCCGCCCCGCCCACACCGGCCGGAGCCCCAGCGACGGCCGCTCCCACGATGCTCCCCTGCCCCGCTCCCGCCCCGGCCCCCGCCCCCACCCCGCCCGAGGCCCGCCCTCACCCCGCCCGAGGCCCGCCCCTGGACTCCACCCCGGCCGAGCCGGATACCGTAATCAGCCGTGACCTCCCTCGACCGAGCCCGGGCCCACATGAAGGCGCACCCGATGGCGCTGGACGCGACGCTCGCGGCCGGCGCACTCCTGTGCATGGTGGCCGGCTCCTTCGTCGACCCGCGGGCAGCCAACGCCGTGACCTGGGGCCTGCGCACCCCGGAACCCCTCAGCCTGCTGCTGATGGCACTCGCGGCGGCCGCACTCGTCCTCCGCAGCAGAGCCCCGATGCCCGTACTGGCCGTCACCGGCGGCCTCTCCCTGGTCGAGTGCGTGACCGGCGACCCCCGGGCACCCGTCGCCATGTCCGCCGTCATCGCGCTGTACACCGTCGCCGCGTCCACGGACCGCCACACCACCCTGCGGGCAGGCCTCCTCACCATGACCGTGCTGACCGGCGCGGCGATGCTCGCGGGCCCGCTGCCCTGGTACGCGCAGGAGAACCTCGGCATCTTCGCCTGGACGGGCATGGCCGCGGCGGGCGGAGACGCGGTCCGCAGCCGCAGAGCGGTGGTGGAGGCGATCCGGGAGCGCGCGGAGCGGGCCGAGCGGACCAGGGAGGAGGAGGCGCGCCGCAGGGTCGCCGAGGAACGCCTGCGGATCGCCCGCGACCTGCACGATGTGGTCGCCCACCACATCGCCCTGGTGAACGTGCAGGCCGGCGTCGCCGCCCATGTGATGGACCGACGCCCCGACCAGGCGAAGGAGGCGCTGGCCCACGTACGGGAGGCGAGCCGGTCGGCGCTGAACGAACTGCGGGCCACGGTGGGGCTGCTGCGGCAGTCCGGCGACCCGGAGGCACCCACGGAACCGGCCCCCGGACTGGACCGGCTGGAGGAACTCGTGGCGACCTTCCGGGCGGCGGGGATGCGGGTCGAGGTCGCCCGCGCGGACGAGGACACCCGGCTGCCCGCGGCGGTCGACCTCGCCGCGTACCGGATCATCCAGGAAGCGCTCACCAACGTGCAGAAGCACGGCGGGCAGACCGCGAAGGCCGAGGTCAGCGTGGTCCGGGTGGGGCCGAGCATCGAGGTCAGCGTGCTGGACGACGGCACCGGCGACCCCGCGCCCGGAGGCGGCGGACACGGACTGCTCGGCATGCGGGAACGCGTCACCGCCGTCCGCGGCACCCTCACCACCGGTCCCCGCTTCGGAGGCGGCTTCCGGGTGCATGCCATCCTGCCGCTGAGGACCCGCACCGGCCCGGAAGGGGACCGGGCATGACGATCCGCGTGCTGCTCGCCGACGACCAGGCGCTGCTGCGCAGCGCGTTCCGGGTGCTGGTCGACTCGGAGCCGGACATGGAGGTCGTCGGGGAGGCCTCGGACGGCGCGGAGGCGGTACGGCTGGCCGGGGAACGGGAGGCCGACGTGGTCCTGATGGACATCCGGATGCCGGGCACGGACGGCCTCGCCGCCACCCGCATGATCAGCGCCGACCCCGGGCTCGCGGCGGTCCGGGTCGTCATCCTGACCACGTTCGAGGTCGACGACTACGTGGTGCGGTCGCTGCGCGCGGGCGCGTCGGGTTTCCTCGGCAAGGGCTCCGAACCGGAGGAGCTGCTGAACGCGATCCGGGTGGCGGCCGCCGGGGACGCGCTGCTGTCGCCGGCGGCCACCCGGGGGCTGATCGCCCGGTTCCTGGCGCAGGGCGACGGCGACGAGGACGATCCGGGCCGCACGTCCCGGCTGGGCGCGCTCACCGTGCGGGAGCGGGAGGTGCTCGTGCAGGTCGCCGGCGGGCACTCCAACGACGAGATCGCCGAGCGGCTCACGGTGAGCCCGCTGACCGTGAAGACCCACGTCAACCGGGCGATGGCCAAGCTGGGCGCCCGCGACCGGGCCCAGCTGGTGGTGATCGCGTACGAGTCGGGCCTGGTCCGCCCGAGGACGGAGTGAGCCGGGCGGCGCCCGTGGCACCCGCGGCGCGCCGGAGCGGTCCGCGGACCCGGCGGTCCGGGACCGGGACGGCGGCAGGGCCGGCGCGCCCCCGGGCGGCCGCGGAGCCGGAGCAGCGGGCGGCACCCGCGGAGGGGGACGGCGCGCGGACGCCGGAGGGCCGGGTCCCGGACCCTGTGGTCCGGGACCCGGCCCTCCCGTCTGCGCGGGGCTCCGTGCCCCGGCAGGAGCGGGACCCGGGGCCCCGCGTCCCGCTCCTGCCGGGGCACGCTCCGTGGCACCCGCCGGCGGCATCTGCCGCCGGCCCCGGCGCCGACGGCGGGCTACGGCAGGGCCAGCATCCGCTCCAGGGCGAGCTTCGCGAACGCCTCGGTCTCCCGGTCGACCTCGATCCGGTTCACCAGCGTGCCCTCGGCCAGTGACTCCAGTGCCCACACCAGGTGCGGGAGGTCGATGCGGTTCATGGTGGAGCAGAAGCAGACCGTGCGGTCGAGGAACACGATCTCCTTGCCCTCGGGTGCGAAACGATTCGCCAGACGGCGGACCAGGTTCAGCTCCGTGCCGATCGCCCACTTCGAGCCGGCCGGGGCCGCCTCCAGCGCCTTGATGATGTACTCGGTCGAGCCGACGTGGTCCGCCGCGGCCACGACCTCGTGCCGGCACTCGGGGTGGACCAGCACGTTCACCCCGGGGATCCGGGCGCGCACGTCCTCGACCGACTCCAGGCTGAAGCGGCCGTGCACCGAGCAGTGGCCCCGCCACAGGATCATCTTCGCCGCGCGCAGCTCGTCCGCGCTCAGGCCGCCGTTCGGCTTGTGCGGGTTGTAGACCACACAGTCCTCCAGCGACATGCCCATGTCGCGGACCGCGGTGTTGCGGCCGAGGTGCTGGTCCGGCAGGAACAGCACCTTCTCGCCCTGCTCGAAGGCCCAGTCCAGGGCGCGCCGGGCGTTGGAGGAGGTGCAGATCGTGCCGCCGTGCTTGCCGGTGAAGGCCTTGATGTCGGCCGAGGAGTTCATGTACGACACCGGCACGACCTGCTCGGCCACGCCGGCCTCGGTGAGCACGTCCCAGCACTCGGCGACCTGCTCGGCCGTCGCCATGTCGGCCATCGAGCAGCCCGCCGCCAGGTCCGGCAGCACGACCTTCTGGTCGTCGGAGGTGAGGATGTCCGCCGACTCGGCCATGAAGTGCACGCCGCAGAACACGATGTACTCGGCCTCGGGGCGGGCGGCCGCGTCCCGGGCCAGCTTGAAGGAGTCGCCCGTGACGTCGGCGAACTGGATGACCTCGTCGCGCTGGTAGTGGTGGCCGAGGACGAAGACCTTGTCGCCGAGCTTCTCCTTGGCCGCGCGGGCCCGCTCGACCAGGTCCGGATCGGACGGCGAGGGGAGGTCGCCGGGGCACTCCACGCCGCGCTCGCTCCGCGGGTCGGCCTCGCGGCCGAGCAGGAGCAGGGCGAGGGGCGTCGGCTGTACGTCGAGCTCCTGGGTCTGGGCGGTGGTCACGACACGCACCCTTTCTGTTCTGCGGCTCGCCGCCCGGGAGCACCGGGCCGGCGGGTCATGCGGGACGAACTCTTCGACCTTCTCGTCGAAATGACGCTATCTATGATAACCGCTTCACGTCAGTTTGACGATGGCCATAGTGTCGATGTGACGTGAATCCCGCCCGGCGCCCGGGCCGCGCCCGCCGCGCCCCGGCCGGACGTTTTCCGCTCCCGGGCCGGTGTGCGAGCATGAAACAGACCGGCCCGCGAGGGAAACCGGGGACCGGCCGGAATGAAACAGCGGTCCCGCCGGTTGCAACCGTCGGCAAGCAGTCTCCGTACAACGTGGGAGAGATGTAGATGTCCGTATCGGACGAGACCAGCACCGTCACCGACGGCATCATCCTGACCGACGCCGCCGCGTCCAAGGTCAAGGCCCTGCTCGACCAGGAAGGCCGGGACGACCTCGCCCTGCGCGTCGCCGTCCAGCCCGGCGGCTGCTCCGGCCTGCGCTACCAGCTCTTCTTCGACGAGCGCTCGCTCGACGGCGACGTGGAGAAGGACTTCGACGGCGTGAAGGTCGTCACGGACCGCATGAGTGCCCCGTACCTGGGCGGCGCCACCATCGACTTCGTGGACACGATCGAGAAGCAGGGCTTCACGATCGACAACCCGAACGCGACCGGCTCCTGCGCCTGCGGCGACTCCTTCAGCTGACCCGCGGCCCGGCACCCCGTCACGGCGGCGGCCCCCGGTTCAGGGGGCCGCCGCCGTCGCCGTACCCGGCGCGGCACGCCCTACGGCAGCTGCGCCCCCGGCTTCTCCAGCGGGATACCGCGACGGTCGGGGCCGACCACCTTGCGGTCGCCCAGCGGCTCGTCCAGCTGCACGGTCCGGTGGAAGACCTTGGCGATCAGGATGCACACCCTGTCCGGCCACGGCGTCTCGGTCACCGTCACCGTCACCTCGTCCGCGCTCTCCACGGCGGACACCTCGTAGTCCGCGCACACCCCGCCGGTGAAGCGCACCGTCAGCTCCCGGCCCTCCGCCGTGTACGCCTCCACCGTCACGTCCTTCGTGCTCGGCGCCGCGGTCGGCCCGTCCGGGTCGGCCGGGCCGGACGGCCGCGGGCTCGGCGGCGCGGTCGGCTCCCCGGGCGGCGGCACCGCCGACGGGCCCGGCGCGGCCAGGAAGCGCGGCTCCACCGCCGGATGCGTCACCGTGAACGAGTCCTGCGCACCCGGCGCCCGCACCTCGAACAGCCAGGACGGCACCAGCGTCTGCCGCCCGTCCTCGTAGTGCGAGGAGAGCCCGAACACCGCGCCGCGCACATCGATCCGCTGCGCCGGCGCCGGGTCCGGCTCGCACGGGGCGACCGGCTCGGTGCCGTCGTCCAGCGGCACCGGGCTCGCACATCCGCCGATGCCCGAGCCCTTCCCGTCCGAGACCTGGCCCGCGTTCATCTGCTCCAGCGTCTCCCGCGCCCCCAGCACCGGGTACGTGTCGCCCTCGACCGGCGCCTTGAGCTGCCCGCTGCCCGCGACGACCTCGCCGTCCACCCCGACCGTGAGCCCGGTCATCCAGCCGTAGGTCGGCAGGCCCCCGACCACCGGGTCGGCGTTCACCACCCGCTGCGCGCCCATGACCTGGCTCGCGTCGATCTTCGCGTCGTCCTGGCCGACCGCCTTCAGCACGGGAGCGGCCGCCCGCTTCGCGGCCTCCTCCCCGACCGGGTCGGCGGTGGCGCCGGCGGGCGAGGCGTCCGGGCCGGCGCCCTGGGAGACGGGATCTCCGGCCGATCCGGCGTCCGGGCCGGTCGTAGCGGCCGGTCCCGGCTGCGGACACCCGGCCGGGCCCTTGCAGTCGTCCGAGCCGGGCGCGTACCGCTGGAAGCTCCAGGTGCCCGGCGCCCGGACGTTCACCCTGAGACTCGGACCGAACGCGTCCTGCCCGCCCACCCGCCAGGAGCCGCCCTGGAGCTGGGGGGTGCCGTCCACGCCGAGGGCCGCCGCCAGCCGGGCCACGGCGTCCCTGCCCACCTCGCCCTTCGCCCGGTACACGGGCGCCGAGTCCGGGCCGTCGGGCAGGGGGACCGTGGCCTCGTACCGTGCGCCGTACGGGTTCGGCTCGCCGGGCGCGATCCCCGTGCCCTCGGACCTCTCGGACGGGCCGTCCAGGGACAGCGGCGGGGGAGTGCCGTCGTCGCCGGGCGTACCGGAGGAGGCGCTGCCGGCCGGACGGCCGCCGGCGGACGCGGTCAGATAGGCGCCGCCGCCCGCGACGAGCAGGACCGTCGCCACCACCGACGCCACGACGACCGGCGTGCGCCGCCGGCCGCCCTCGGAGGCGTGGTCCGCCGGGCGCGGAATGTCACCCGCCGCCCCGGCCCCGGCGACGGCCTCCGCCGCCCCGGCCCCGGCGACGGCCTCCGCCGCCCCGGCGCCCTCCGCCGCCCCGGCGCCCTCCGCCGCCCCGGCGCCCTCCGCCGCAACCGGTTCCACGGCCGGGGTGCTCCCAGCAGCCCCAATGCTCTCGGTGCTCTCGGTGGTCCCGGTGTCCCGAGTGCCCTCGGTGGTCCCGGTGCCCTCGGCGTTCTCAGTGTTCTCAGTGTTCTCAGTGTTCGCGGTGTTCGCGGTGCTCTCGGTGTTCTCGGTGTTCGCGGTGTTCGCGGTGCTCTCGGTGTTCTCGGTGTTCGCGGTGTTCGCGGTGCTCTCGGTGTTCTCGGTGTTCGCGGCCGTCGCGGGCGCGTCCGGGGTGGGGTGGTCGTGGTCGGGGCCGCGATCGGGGGTGTCGGGTCGCTCGCTGCTCACCGCATCGCTCCTGCCGCTGGAGGGTCGTGTCCGCCGTCCCCCCGTCGGGGGACGGCGATGAGACGCAGCGGGGGAGCGCGCGGTTCCCTCGGACGCGCCGGCTGCGCCGTCCGGGTGAGCGGGCGACACACCCGGCCGGACGGCGGGGCGGCCGGACGGCGGGACGGCGGGACGGTGGCTCAGTCCCCGTAGTCCGACATCGCGTCCAGCAGCCGTGCGGACGCCGGGGGCACGGACACGCCGTGGATGCTGGACGGAAGCACCGGACGGGCCGCGTCCCGGCGCGGGGCGGCCCAGTGCGGGGCCATCCGGGCGCAGTCGCCGCGCAGTGACGCCAGGTCGCCGTCCAGCTCGGCGGACGAGGGGACGACGGGAGCCTCAGGGTTCGTCATGACCGCACCGTAGGCACGTTCACACCCACGAAGAAAGATCTACTATCGGGTAGTTTTGTCACCTTCAAGGCCACGCGGTCCAGCGGGTAGCGTGGACTGTCACCGATCCTCCACCCAGGAGACCCACGCCGTGCGCATCGCAGTCACCGGCTCCATCGCCACCGACCACCTCATGACCTTCCCCGGCAGATTCGCCGACCAGCTCGTCGCGGACCAGCTGCACACGGTCTCGCTGTCCTTCCTGGTCGACAACCTGGACGTGCGACGGGGCGGTGTCGGCGCGAACATCGCGTTCGGCATGGGTCAGCTCCGCACCCGGCCGATCCTGGTCGGCTCGGCCGGCTTCGACTTCGACGAGTACCGGGCCTGGCTGGACCGGCACGGCGTCGACACCGGCTCGGTGCGGATCTCCGAGACCCTGCACACCGCGCGCTTCGTGTGCACCACCGACGCCGACCACAACCAGATCGGCTCCTTCTACACCGGCGCCATGAGCGAGGCCCGGCTGATCGAGCTGAAGACCGTCGCGGACCGCGTCGGCGGCCTCGACCTGGTCCTCATCGGCGCCGACGACCCGGAGGCCATGCTCCGCCACACCGAGGAGTGCCGCTCCCGGTCCATCCCCTTCGCCGCCGACTTCTCCCAGCAGATCGCCCGCATGAACGGCGAGGAGATCCGCATCCTGCTGGACGGGGCGACGTACCTGTTCTCCAACGAGTACGAGAAGGGCCTCATCGAGTCGAAGACCGGCTGGAGCGACGCGGAGATCCTCGGCCGGGTCGGGGTGCGCGTCACCACCCTCGGCTCCCGGGGCGTGCGCATCGAACGCAAGGGCGAGGACCCGATCGAGGTCGGCTGCGCGGAGGAGGAGCGCAAGGCCGACCCGACCGGCGTCGGCGACGCCTTCCGCGCGGGGTTCCTGTCCGGACTGGCCTGGGGTGTCTCACTGGAGCGGGCCGCGCAGGTGGGCTGCATGCTGGCCACCCTCGTGATCGAGACCGTGGGCACGCAGGAGTACCAGCTGAAGCGGGCGCACTTCATGGACCGGTTCACCAAGGCGTACGGCCACGACGCGGCCGAAGAGGTGAGCGGTCACCTCGCCTGAGCCCGTCCGGGGCGGCTGAGCGCTCCCCGCCGGAGGTGCCGCGGTCATGACGTCGGCCGGCCGCGGCGCCGTCGCGGCCGGCCGAGCGGTCCCCCGCGCCCCTTCCGGGTGCCGCCGCACCGCGGGGACCTCGCCCGGCCGCCCGCTGCCGCGGCGTCGCCGTTGCGCCCGCCCGGCCCGCAGCGCGTCCTCGCGGGCCCGGTCAGCCGGCCCGGCGGACCAGATACGCCGTGCCCCGCCCGGCCGGCTCCTCGCCGAGGTACTGCTGGGCGCGCATCGCGCACCAGGCCGGGATGTCCAGCCGGGCCGCCTCGTCGTCGGACAGCACCCGCACGACGCCGCCCACGGGCACCTCGCCGATGACCCTGGCCAGTTCGATGACCGGGACGGGGCAGCGCTTGCCGAGCGCGTCGACGACCAACTCCTCCGCGTCGTCCGGCGCGTCCACCGTGTCCGGTTCCTCCGGGCCGTCCGATTCCGCCGGCTTCTCCGAACCGTCCGGCTCCGCCCGCCTGCCCGGCTCCGCCCGCCTGCCCGGTTCCGCCCGCCTGCCCGGTTCCGCCCGCCCGTCCGCGGCGTAGGGCCGGTCCCGCCCCGCGCGCCCCTCCGGGGCGCGGTCCGCCGCCGGTGCGGGGGCGCCCAGCCGCTCCCGGACCGCCGCCACCGCCCCCGGCAGCACGTCCAGGAACCGGTCGACCTCCTCGGCGGGCGTCCCGGGCGGCAGCGACACGCGCACGTTGCCCTCGCTGAGCACCCCCATCGCCTTCAGCACATGGCTCGGCGTCAGCGTGCTGCTCGTGCAGGACGATCCGGACGACACGGAGAAACCGGCCCGGTCCAGCTCCGCCAGCAGCGCCTCGCCGTCGACGTACAGACAGGAGAAGGTGACGATGCCCGGCAGGCGGCGCCCGGCGTCGCCGACCACCTCCACGTCCGGCACGAGCCGCGGGACGCGGCCGCGGATCCGGTCCGTCAGCTCGTGCAGCCTCGCGGCCTCCTGGTCCGCCTCCGCGCGCACCGCCCGCAGCGAGGCGACGGCCGCCACGATCGCCGGGATGTTCTCGAAGCCGGCCGCCCGCCCCGACTCCCGTTCGTCCGCCGGTCCCCGGACGGCGAACCGCACGCCCTTGCGCACGGCGAGCAGTCCGACTCCGGCCGGTCCGCCCCACTTGTGGGCGGAGGCCGCCAGCAGCGACCACGGACCGGCCACCGGCCCCCAGCCCAGCGACTGGGCCGCGTCCACCAGCAGCGGCACCCCCGCCGCCCGGCACGCCTCGGCCGCCTCCGCCACCGGTTGCACGGTCCCCACCTCGTGGTTGGCCGACTGCAGGCAGGCGAGCGCGGTGTCCGGGCGGAGGGCGCCGGCGAGGTCCGACGGCCGTACCGCACCCTCCCGGCCGACCGGCACCCGCGTGACCGTACCGCCGCCGCGCTCGTGGGCCTCTGCCGAATGGAGTACGGAAGAATGCTCGACCGATGACACGATCAGGTGGCGCCCGGTCCGCCGCCGGCCGGCCAGCGCCCCGGCGATCCCCGTGTGCACGGCCCGGGTTCCCGACGATGTGAACACCACCTCGTCGGCCCGGCACCCCACCGCCTCCGCGGCGGCCTCGCGCGCCGCGTCCAGCAGCATGCGCGCCCGCCGCCCCTCCCGGTACAGCCGCGCCGGATCGGCCCACCCCTCGTCCAGTGAGGCCAGCAGGGCCTGGCGGGCGACGGGGTGCAGGGGCGCGCCGGACGCGGCGTCGAAGTAGGACACACCGCCACGCTAACTCCCCGTGCGCGCGGGGGCCCCAGGGGCCTCGGCGGCCGGCCCCGCAGGGCCGCAACTCGTGGCGCAAGCCGCAGATCGAGCCCCTTCCCCACCTCTTCGGAGTGACCCGCGGCGCGTATGGCACCCTCCCCGCGACCCCCTCAGAAGCGTCCAGTAGGGTTTGGTCCGCATAAACATCCAAACCCCTGCCCGACGCAGGGCGGCGACCGACCACCGAGTAAGTCAGGCCGCAGCCAACCGCGCGGGCGAGACTCTCGGGAAGGCGCTACGTGAGTCCCAACGGCTCCGACCGCTCGCCGCGGCGCCCGATGCGGCGGAAGCTGCTGCAGGCACTGACCGCGGGCCTGGTCCTGGCGACCGCCACCGGTTGCACATGGAAGGACTTCCCCCGCCTTGGCATGCCCACCCCCACCACAGAAGAGGCTCCGCGGATCCTCTCCCTGTGGCAGGGCTCCTGGGCCGCCGCGCTCGCCGTCGGCGTGCTGGTGTGGGGCCTGATCCTGTGGAGCGCCATCTTCCACCGGCGCAGCCGCACCAAGATCGAGGTACCTCCGCAGACCCGTTACAACGTGCCGATCGAGGCCTTGTACACGGTGGTCCCGATCATCATCGTCTCGGTCCTCTTCTACTTCACGGCCCGCGACGAGTCGAAGCTCCTCGACCTGTCCAAGAAGCCCGACGTCACGGTCAACGTGGTGGGCTTCCAGTGGAGCTGGTGCTTCAACTACATCGAGAACGTCGAAGGTTCCACGGGCGACGCCAGGACCGCCAAGGAACTGGACGCGATCCCGGACCGCTACCGGGACGACTTCCCGGAGAACGCCGGCGGTGTCTACACCTGCGGCACCCCGGGCGAGACCAACCCGCAGACCGGCAACCCGGGCCCCACGCTGTGGCTGCCCGAGGGCAAGACGGTCCGCTTCGTCCTCACCTCCCGCGACGTCATCCACTCCTTCTGGGTGGTGCCGTTCCTGATGAAGCAGGACGTCATCCCGGGCCACACCAACGCCTTCCAGGTGACCCCCAACTCGGAGGGCACCTTCCTGGGCAAGTGCGCCGAGCTGTGCGGCGTCGACCACTCCCGGATGCTGTTCAACGTGAAGGTCGTCTCCCCGGAGCGCTACGAGCAGCACCTGAAGGACCTCGCCAAGAAGGGGCAGACCGGTTACGTTCCCGCGGGCATCGAGCAGACCGCCCATGAGAAGAACCGGGAGACGAACAACCTGTGAGCATCCTCAACGAACCTCAGGGTGCCGGGGCAGCCGAAGACTCGTACTACGAGGACGAGCTGCCGGTCCGGCGCAAGCAGCCCGGCAACGTCGTGGTGAAGTGGCTGACGACCACCGACCACAAGACCATCGGAACGCTCTACCTGGTCACGTCGTTCGCGTTCTTCTGCATCGGCGGCGTCATGGCGCTGCTCATGCGGGCCGAGCTGGCCCGCCCCGGCATGCAGCTCATGTCGAACGAGCAGTTCAACCAGGCGTTCACGATGCACGGCACGATCATGCTGCTGATGTTCGCGACGCCGCTGTTCGCCGGCTTCGCGAACTGGATCATGCCGCTCCAGATCGGTGCGCCCGACGTGGCGTTCCCGCGGCTCAACATGTTCGCCTACTGGCTCTACCTGTTCGGCTCGCTGGTCGCCGTCGCCGGCTTCCTCACCCCGGACGGCGCCGCCGACTTCGGCTGGTTCGCCTACTCCCCGCTGTCCGACGCGGTCCGCTCGCCGGGCCTCGGCGCCGACATGTGGATCATGGGTCTGGCCTTCTCCGGCTTCGGCACCATCCTCGGCTCGGTCAACTTCATCACCACGATCATCTGCATGCGCGCGCCGGGCATGACGATGTTCCGGATGCCGATCTTCGTCTGGAACGTGCTGCTGACCGGTGTCCTGGTCCTGCTGGCCTTCCCGGTGCTGGCGGCCGCCCTGTTCGCCCTGGAGGCGGACCGCAAGTTCGGCGCCCACGTCTTCGACGCGGCCAACGGCGGTGCCCTGCTGTGGCAGCACCTCTTCTGGTTCTTCGGCCATCCAGAGGTGTACATCATCGCGCTGCCGTTCTTCGGCATCATCAGTGAGGTCATCCCGGTCTTCTCCCGCAAGCCGATGTTCGGCTACCAGGGTCTGATCGCGGCGACCATCGCCATCGCCGGTCTGTCCGTGACCGTGTGGGCCCACCACATGTACGTCACCGGCGGTGTGCTGCTGCCGTTCTTCTCCTTCATGACGTTCCTCATCGCCGTCCCGACCGGCGTGAAGTTCTTCAACTGGATCGGCACCATGTGGAAGGGCTCGCTGTCCTTCGAGACGCCGATGCTCTGGGCGACCGGCTTCCTGATCACCTTCACCTTCGGTGGCCTGACCGGCGTCATCCTGGCCTCGCCGCCGATGGACTTCCACATCTCCGACTCGTACTTCGTGGTGGCGCACTTCCACTACGTCGTGTTCGGCACGGTGGTCTTCGCGATGTTCTCCGGCTTCCACTACTGGTGGCCGAAGTTCACCGGCAAGATGCTCGACGAGCGCCTCGGCAAGATCACCTTCTGGACGCTGTTCGTCGGCTTCCACGGCACGTTCCTGGTCCAGCACTGGCTGGGCGCCGAGGGCATGCCCCGCCGCTACGCCGACTACCTCGCGGCCGACGGGTTCACGGCCCTGAACACGATCTCCACGATCTGCTCGTTCGTCCTCGGCCTGTCGATCCTGCCCTTCCTGTACAACGTGTGGAAGACGGCCAAGTACGGCAAGCCGGTCGGCGTCGACGACCCGTGGGGCTACGGCCGCTCCCTGGAGTGGGCCACGTCCTGCCCGCCGCCGCGGCACAACTTCCTCACCCTGCCGCGGATCCGCAGCGAATCCCCGGCGTTCGACCTGCACCACCCTGAGATCGCCGCGCTGGAGCAGCTGGGCCACGGTGGCCGGGAAGCCGCCGCGCTGGCGGGCGGCAAGGAGGCCGGCAAGTGAAGATCCAGGGCAAGATGTTCATGTGGCTGAGCCTCTTCATCCTGGCCATGGCCGTGTTCTACGGCGTGTGGTCGAAGGAGCCGGCCGGAACGACGGCGCTCTTCCTGGCCTTCGGCCTGTGCATCATGGTCGGCTTCTACCTGGGCTTCACCGCCCGGCGGGTCGACACCGGTGCCCAGGACAACAAGGAGGCCGACGTCGCGGACGACGCCGGCGAGCTGGGCTTCTTCAGCCCGCACAGCTGGCAGCCGCTCTCGCTGGCCTTCGGCGGCGCGCTCGCCTTCCTCGGCGTGGCCGTGGGCTGGTGGCTGCTGTACTTCTCCCTGCCGATCATCCTGATCGGCGTCTGGGGCTGGGTCTTCGAGTACTACCGCGGTGAGAACCGCACCCAGTAGCACGTGCTGGACGGCCGGGAACCCGGACACTCCGACGGGAGGGTCCGGGTTCCTCCGTTTCCCCCACCCGCGTTCCCCCACCGGGATTCCCTCTTTCGGGTCGCCCGGCGCGCCACAGTTGACGGGCGTTCCTAGCGTGAGGTCATGAACACCTCTCCGCGTACCCGTATCGTCGCCGGCTGCATCCTGCTGGTGATGGCCCTCGGCCCTGCCGTCGCCGCCTGCGGCGGCGACGGCAACCCGCTGTCGGCGGCGCCGTACGACGCCGCGGACCAGATCTCGTTCAACGCGCCCGAAGGGGACGGCGAGAAGGCCGACCCGGGCAAACCCCTGGAAATCACCGCCGAGGGCTCCGGCGGCCGGATCACCGACGTGGTCGCCGTGGACGCCGCGGGACGCCGCGTGACGGGCGAACTCTCCGCCGACGGCAGACGGTGGCACAGCACCTCGCCGCTGGCCGCCGACATCCGCTACACGGTCCGCGTCAGCACGGAGAACGAGGACGGCGCCCCCGGCCGCAAGGTGATCGCCTTCGACACCGGCAAACCCCGCACCAAGCAGCGCCTGGACGTCGTCTTCGGGCCCAGGACGGGCACGTACGGCGTCGGCCAGCCCCTCACCGCCGAACTGAGCATGCCGGTCAGGGACAAGGCCCAGCGCGCCGTCGTCGAGCGCGCCCTCAGGGTCGAGTCCAGCCCCCGGGTGGAGGGCGTCTGGCACTGGGTGGACGACAAGAAGCTCCACTACCGGCCCAAGGAGTACTGGCCGGCCGGCGCCATCGTCAAGGTCCGCAGCGAACTCGCCGGCGTCAAGATCAGCGACCGGCTGTGGGGCGGCCGCGGGGATCCCGTGAAGATCACCACCGGTGACCGCGTCGTCGCCGTCACGGACGCCGCCAGCCACTGGATGACCGTCTACCGTAACGGCAAGGAGATCAACTCCATGCCGATCACGACGGGCAAGCCCGGCTTCGACACCCGCAACGGCGTCAAGGTCGTCCTGGGCAAGGAGTACTACGTACGGATGCGCGGAACCAGCATCGGCATCGCCGAGGGCTCCGCCGATTCGTACGACCTGCCCGTCTACTACGCGACCCGCGTCACCTGGAGCGGCGAGTACGTGCACGCCGCACCCTGGTCGGTCGGCTCCCAGGGCTACGCCAACGTCAGCCACGGCTGCACCGGCATGAGCACCGGCAACGCCGAGTGGTTCTTCGACAACGTGCGCGCCGGCGACCTGGTCAAGGTCGTCAACTCCGACGGCGACATCATGGAGACCTTCGGCAACGGCTTCGGCGACTGGAACCTGCCCTGGAAGAAGTGGCGCGAAGGCAGCGCCCTGGTCGGCGGCGTCCCGGAGACCCCGAAGCCGGAGCAGGCCGCCCGGCTCCGCCCCGCCGCGGTGTAGGGCGGCCGGTGCCGCAGGCGCCCTCAAGAACCGGTCCGGGCCCGCCGCGGCGGTGCTCCCGGCCCGCCGCGGCGGGCCCCGGCCCGCGCACCGCCGCCGGCCTCGCCGGCCTCGACGCGGACCCTCGCGCCTGCGCGGGCTTCCTCCGGCTTCCTCGGGCTTCCTCCGGCTTCCTCGGGCTCTCCCGGGCCTGTCGAGCCGCGGGGGCGGGGCCGCGGACTCTCAGGCGCTCTGCAGCCGCCTGGTACGCAGCAGGGCGGCCAGCGCCGTCGCGAACTCCACCGGGTCCACCGGGAGCGTCACCGCCGCCTCGGCCCGGCTCCAGGTCGCCAGCCAGGCGTCCTGCGGCCGCCCGATCAGCAGCAGCACCGGCGGGCACTCGAAGATCTCGTCCTTGATCTGCCGGCACAGGCCCATGCCGCCCATCGGCACCGCCTCGCCGTCCAGGACGCAGATGTCGATGCCGCCCCTGCCCAGCTCCGTCAGCACGGCGGCCGGGGTCGCGCACTCCACGAACTCCACCGCGGGGACGTCCGGGGCAGGCCTGCGCCCGGTCGCCAACCGGACCTGTTCGCGGGTGGTGGAGTCGTCGCTGTAGACCAGCACGGTGGCGGTCGCCTGCATGGTTCCTCCGAGACGTCAGCGTCGTACGGACGGGCCGTTTGGGCCGGATGTTACTCCCCTGAACACCACGTCAACACCGGTTCGGCGACCAGCAACACTCCGAACGGCACCCCCCGGAGTGAGGGCGGGATAAGCGACCGACATAATGTCGGTCGTGGCGACAGCAACGACAGTAGAAACCGGGCACGCGCACCCGTCGGTCAACCGGCCGAACCTCACCAGCGTCGGAACCATCATCTGGTTGAGTTCCGAGCTGATGTTCTTCGCGGCCCTCTTCGCGATGTACTTCACCCTGCGGTCGGTGACCGGCCCCGAGTTCTGGAGTGAGAAGGCCGACGCCTTGAACTTCCCGTTCTCGGCGACCAACACCACCATCCTGGTGCTCTCCTCCCTCACCTGCCAGCTCGGCGTGTTCGCCGCCGAGCGCGGTGACGTCAAGAAGCTCCGGATGTGGTTCATCGTCACCTTCGTGATGGGGGCGATCTTCATCGGCGGCCAGGTGTTCGAGTACACCGAGCTGGTGAAGGAGGACGGGCTCTCGCTCTCCTCCGACCCCTACGGCTCGGTGTTCTACCTGACCACCGGCTTCCACGGCCTGCACGTGACGGGCGGTCTCATCGCCTTCCTGCTGGTCCTCGGCCGTACCTACGCGGCCCGCAGGTTCACTCACGAGCAGGCGACGGCCGCCATCGTCGTGTCCTACTACTGGCACTTCGTCGATGTCGTCTGGATCGGCCTCTTCGCCACGATCTACATGATCAAGTAGCAGGGACCGATCACCCGCGCGTTCTTCGAACCGCACATCCAGAAGCATCGACGCAGAAGATCCTGACACCGGGGTAATCCGTGAAAAAGCTCTCCGCACGACGACGCCATCCGCTGGCGGCGGTCGTCGTCCTCATCCTCGCGCTGGCGGCCACTGGGGGGCTGTACGCCGTGTTCGCGCCCGCGGACAAGGCGCAGGCCGATGAGACCGCCCAGTCCCTCGCCATCGAAGAGGGCAAGAAGCTCTACGCCGTCGGCTGCGCCAGCTGCCACGGCACCGGCGGTCAGGGCACCTCCGACGGTCCGAGCCTGGTCGGCGTGGGCGCCGCGGCCGTCGACTTCCAGGTGGGCACCGGCCGCATGCCGGCCGCCACCTCCCAGAGCGCCCAGATGCCGCGGAAGAAGAAGGTCTACTCGCAGGCCGAGATCGACCAGCTCGCGGCCTACATCTCCTCGCTGGGCGCCGGTCCGGCCATCCCGACCGAGGAGCAGTACGGCCCCCAGGGCGCGGACATCGCGAAGGGCGGCGAGCTCTTCCGCACCAACTGCGCGCAGTGCCACAACTTCACCGGCAAGGGCGGCGCGCTCACCAAGGGCAAGTTCGCGCCCTCGCTCGAAGGCGTCGAGCCGAAGCACGTCTACGAGGCCATGCAGACCGGCCCGCAGAACATGCCCTCCTTCCCCGACACCACGCTGTCGGAGCAGAACAAGAAGGACATCATCGCGTACCTCGAAGCGGTCAACGGCTCCGACACCGAGAACCCCGGCGGCCTGGAGCTGGGCGGTCTCGGCCCGGTCAGCGAGGGCCTCTTCGCCTGGATCTTCGGCCTCGGCGCGCTGGTCGCAGTCGCCGTCTGGGTCGCCGCTCGGACCGCAAAGGCCAAGAAGTCATGAGTAGCCAAGACATTCCAGAAGAGAACGTGCCTGCCGAGCAGTCCGCAGGACACCACGACCACGCGCAGGGCACGCTGAGCGTCGCGGACGAGAAGAACCCGTTCGCCGACCCCGGTCTGCCGCCCCACGAGCACCGCATCCAGGACATCGACGAGCAGGCCGCCAAGCGGTCCGAGCGCACCGTCGCCCTGCTGTTCACGCTGTCGATGCTGGCCACCGTCGGGTTCATCGCCTCCTACGTGGCGATCCCGCGCGAGAAGTCCGTCTTCGTGTTCCCGATCGGGCACGTCAACGCGCTGAACTTCGCGCTGGGCCTGACCCTGGGCGGCGCCCTGTTCTGCATCGGCGCGGGCGCGGTCCACTGGGCCCGCACCCTGATGTCCGACGTGGAGATGGCCGACGAACGGCACCCGATCGAGGCCTCGCCCGAGCTGCGCAGCCAGATCCACGACGACTTCAAGCAGGGCACCGAGGAGTCCGCGATCGGCCGTCGCAAGCTGATCCGCAACACCATGCTCGGCGCGCTGACCCTGGTCCCGCTCTCCGGCATCGTGCTGCTGCGCGACCTCGGCCCGCTGCCCGAGGACAAGCTGCGGCACACCCTGTGGAGCAAGGGCAAGCTGCTCGTCAACATGAACACCGACGAGCCGCTGCGTCCCTCCGACGTCGCCGTCGGTTCGCTGACCTTCGCCAAGCCCGAGGGCCTGGAGGAGGACGACCACGACTTCCAGAACGAGATCGCCAAGGCCGCGCTGATGATCGTCCGGCTCCAGCCGGAGGACATCAAGGACAAGCGCGAGCTGGAGTGGTCGCACGAAGGCATCGTGGCGTACTCCAAGATCTGCACCCACGTGGGCTGCCCGATCTCGCTGTACGAGCAGCAGACGCACCACGTGCTGTGCCCCTGCCACCAGTCCACCTTCGACCTGTCCGACGGCGCCCGGGTGATCTTCGGCCCCGCCGGCCACGCCCTGCCGCAGCTGCGCATCGGCGTGAACGACGAGGGCTACCTCGAGGCGCTCGGCGACTTCGAGGAGCCCGTCGGTCCTGCCTTCTGGGAGCGCGGATGAGCACCAACGACAACACCACGGCGACACCGGCCGCCGGCGCGGCCGGCCGCACCCGCGGCAAGGCCCCGGCCGGCGAGCGCATCGCCGACTGGACCGACGGCCGGCTCGGGATCTACTCCCTGGCCAAGTCCAACATGCGCAAGATCTTCCCCGACCACTGGTCGTTCATGCTGGGCGAGATCTGCCTCTACAGCTTCATCATCATCATCCTCACGGGTGTGTACCTGACGCTGTTCTTCCACCCGTCGATGAACGAGGTGGAGTACCACGGCAGCTACGTCCCGCTGCAGGGCCAGCTCATGTCGGAGGCGTTCTCCTCCACGCTGGACATCAGCTTCGACGTCCGGGGCGGCCTGCTCATCCGGCAGATCCACCACTGGGCCGCGCTGATCTTCCTCGCGGGCATGTTCGTGCACATGATGCGCGTGTTCTTCACCGGCGCGTTCCGCAAGCCGCGTGAGGTCAACTGGCTGTTCGGCTTCCTGCTGTTCGTCCTGGGCATGTTCACCGGCTTCACCGGCTACTCGCTCCCGGACGACCTGCTCTCCGGCACCGGTGTCCGCTTCACCCAGGGCGCGATCCTGTCCGTGCCGGTCGTCGGCACGTACATCTCGTTCTTCCTGTTCGGCGGGGAGTTCCCGGGCACCGACTTCGTGGCCCGCTTCTACTCGATCCACATCCTGCTGCTGCCGGGCATCATGCTCGGCCTGGTGGCCGCCCATCTGATCCTGGTCTTCTACCACAAGCACACGCAGTTCGCGGGTCCGGGCAAGAGCAACAAGAACGTCGTCGGCATGCCGCTGCTGCCGGTCTACATGGCCAAGGCGGGAGGCTTCTTCTTCCTGGTCTTCGGCGTCATCGCGGCCGTCGCGGCGATCGCGCAGATCAACCCGATCTGGGCGATCGGCCCGTACCGGCCCGACCAGGTGTCCACCGGCGCCCAGCCCGACTGGTACATGGGCTTCGCCGAGGGCCTGGTGCGCTTCTTCCCGGGCTGGGAGGTCAACTTCTGGGGCCACACCCTGGTCCTGGGCGTGTTCATCCCGCTGGTCCTGTTCGGCCTGGTGCTGGCGGCCTTCGCCGCCTACCCGTTCCTTGAGGCGTGGATCACGGGCGACAAGCGCGAGCACCACATCCTGGACCGTCCGCGCAACGCCCCGACGCGCACCGCCTTCGGTGTCGCCTGGGTGACGATGTACATGATCACGCTGGTCGGCGGTGGCAACGACCTGTGGGCCACCCACTTCCACCTGTCGATCAACGCGGTCACCTGGTTCGTCCGGATCGGGTTCTTCGCCGGACCGGTCATCGCGTTCATCGCGACCAAGCGGATCTGCCTCGGCCTCCAGCGCCGCGACCGGGACAAGGTCCTGCACGGCCGCGAGACCGGCACGATCAAGCGCCTGCCGCACGGCGAGTACATCGAGGTGCACGAGCCGCTCAGCCAGGAGCAGCTGCACACGCTCACCGCGCACGACCAGTACCAGCCGGCCGAGATCGGCCCGGCCGTCGACGAGAACGGCGTCGAGCGGAAGGTGAAGGGCTCCGAGAAGATGCGCGCCAAGCTGAGCAAGGCGTACTTCGGCGAGGACTCCCAGATCCCGAAGGCCACCGTCGAGGAGTACAAGGAGATCGCGAGCGGCCACGGCCACCACTGATCGACCGCGTTCGCCACGCCACAGCGAAGGGCCCCGTCCGAACACCGGACGGGGCCCTTCGCCCTGCCGCGGGCTGGATAGGCTGGGGATCACACTCCCCTACGACACGCAGGAGCGGCTGATGAGCGCTGTGACCCCCGCTGGAGGCGACACCGCGGCGGGCCGTTCCTGGCCCCAGGTGCTGAACGCCCTGCTGGACGGCCAGGACCTGAGCGCCGAGGCCACCGCCTGGGCGATGGACCGGATCATGCGCGGTGAGGCCACCGACGCCCAGATCGCCGGGTTCGCGGTGGCGCTGCGTGCCAAGGGCGAGACCGTCGAGGAGATCACCGGCCTGGTCCGCACCATGTACGCGCACGCCAACGTCATCGACGTACCCGGGGACACCGTCGACATCGTCGGCACCGGCGGCGACGGCGCGAAGACGGTCAACATCTCCACCATGGCGTCCATCGTGGTGGCCGGCACCGGTGCGAAGGTCGTCAAGCACGGCAACCGGGCCGCGTCCTCGGCGTCGGGAGCCTCGGACGTGCTGGAGAAGCTCGGCGTCAACCTGGAGCTCACCCCCGCGCGGGTGGCCGAGGTCGCCGAGGAGGCCGGCATCACCTTCTGCTTCGCGGTGAAGTTCCACCCGGCGCTCCGGCACGTGGCGGCCGCCCGGGGCCAGCTCGGCATCCGCACCACCTTCAACTTCCTCGGCCCGCTCACCAACCCGGCCCGGGTCCGGGCCCAGGCCATCGGTGTCGCGGACGCCCGGATGGCGCCGATCGTGGCCGGGGTGTTCGCCGAACGCGGCAACTCCTCCCTGGTCTTCCGCGGCGACGACGGCCTGGACGAGCTGACCGTCACCGCCACCTCCCGGGTGTGGGTGGTCCGCGACGGCACGGTGACCGAGGAGAGCTTCGACCCGCGCGACGTCGGCATCGACCTGGTCCCCGTGGAGGCACTGCGGGGCGCCGACGCGTCCTACAACGCCGAGGTCGCCCGCCGGCTGCTGGACGGCGAGCGGGGCCCCGTGCGGGACGCGGTCCTGCTGAACGCGGCGGCCGCCCTGGTCGCCCTGGAGCCCACCGCGGCACCTCTGACGGAGCAGATCCGCACCCAGACGGCCAGAGCGGCCGAGGCCGTCGACTCGGGCGCCGCCAAGCGCACCCTGGACCGCTGGGTGGCCGTCAGCAACGCCTGAACCGCACGGCGGACGGTCCCGCGATCCGGACCCGGGTTGCGGGACCGCGATCACTTCGCCTAAGTTCCTGCACAGGTCATGAGTGACAGCCTCTCGGCCCCGGCCGGCTGTCCGGCAACCCTCCGTCCGTGGCGGGGTGCCCCGGGTGAGGACCAGGCCGTGGACAGCAGGGTTCACGGCAAGCGCGGACCCCTCGCGACACCAGGGGTCCTGGTCGTCGAGGAGCCTTCCATGAGTCAGCGAATGCGCTAGGGCGTGTTTCGAAAGTGGCGTCGTCTGCCCGAAGGGCAGGTCTGGCGGCGTCTGGTGCGTGCGATCGCAAGGCGGAGGGTCGCCCCGATACTGGATGTATCGGGGCGAGCCCGACAACGCGGCGAGCGTGCGTGCCAGACGCCGCCAGGCAGGCGGGACTTTCGAAACACGCCCTAGGGCGTGCTGCGAGCACCGTCGGCCCGGCGCCGCCCGGTCCGCCCGCTCGCCACGTCGTGAGACGCACCCGGTACCCCCGGTGGCGGTACGGCGCCATGCCGTGCGGCCCCGCGCACCGGACACCGCCGCACCCGCCCCGCGGTCGGCCGACGCCTCACTCGCAGCACGCCCCGAGGGACGTCCGGCACCCGCCCGCGGCGTCGCGGCGTCCGGCACGCGCACCCACCGCGGCGCCCGACGGCTCCGACGGCTCCGGGGGCTCCGGGGGCTCTGCCCCCCCGGGCGTCCGGCGTCTGGCGGTCGCACGCGGACGCCGCCCGGCCCCCGCGCTTCCGCGCCGGTCCGCCCCGGTCCGCCCGGGACCGGACCTGGCCCGGGGCGGACGCGGCCGGGTGCGCCCCGCCCGCCGCTCCGGTGCCGCCCGGCGGCACCGGAGCGGCCGGGCCCCGCACCCCCGGCCGGCCCGGCGGTCCCGAGGGCCGCGGAGCCCGGCCCCGCCGCCTCTCGGGTCCCTCCCGCATCCCTCCCGCATCCCTCCTCCGTCTCCAGCCGTCCCTTTCCGTCCGGCCCGCGCCGCCGGGCCCGCCCGCGCCGCCAGGCCGCCCCTGCGCGCCGGGCGCCCTCCGCCTCCACAGGAGTTCCGCCATGGCCACCACTGTCACTGCCGCCGCCACTGCCGCCACTGCCGCCACTGCCGCCACTGCCACCACCGCCACTGCCACCGCCACGACCGTCGCCGTGGCGCCCCGTGCTGCCGTCGCCGCCGCCCGGCCGGGCACCGCCGCCCCGGCCGGCGGTACCGGCCCCCGGTGCGACCGGACCGCCGAACGGCCGGGGCACGGCCCGCTGCCCGTGCTGGGGCTGGACGTCACCGTGCCGCTGGTGACCGGTGGCGAGGTCGGCTACGCGGCTCTCGACCACGCGGCCAGCGCACCGGCCCTGCAGCGCGTCTGGGACGACGTGGCCGCCTACGTCCCCTGCTACGGCAGCGTGCACCGCGGTGCCGGCCACCTCTCCCAGCTCTCCACCGACCTGTTCGAGAACGCGCGCCGGACCGTGGCCGCGTTCCTCGACTGCCGGGAGGACGACCAGCTGGTCTTCACCCGCTCCACCACGGACTCCCTCAACCTGCTCGCCCGCGCCCTGCCGGCCGGCTGCCGGGTGTTCGTGTTCGAGACCGAGCACCACGCCTCCCTGCTGCCCTGGCAGGACGCCCGTACGACCGTGCTGGACGCCCCGCGCACGCCGGGCGAGGCCGTCGCGACGCTGGAGCGGGCGCTGGCCCGCCGGGAACCCGGCAGCCCGGCCCTGGTGTGCGTGACCGGCGCCTCCAACGTCACCGGCGAGCTGTGGCCGGTGCGTGAGCTGGCCGCCGCCGCGCACGCCCAGGGCGCGCGGATCGTGCTGGACGCCGCCCAGCTCGTCCCGCACCACCCGGTGAGCGTGCGCGACCTGGACGTCGACTGGGTGGCCTTCTCCGGGCACAAGCTGTACGCGCCGTTCGGCTCCGGGGTGCTGGCCGGCCGCGCCGACTGGCTGCGCGCGGCCGAGCCGTACCTCGCGGGCGGCGGCGCCAGCCGCCGGGTGTCCCGGCGCGCGGACGGCGGTGTGGCGGTGGAGTGGCACGACGGGGCCGCCCGGCACGAGGCGGGCTCCCCGAACGTCATCGGCGCCCACGCGATCGCCTCCGCCTGCAGGGCGCTGACCGAGGCCGGCTGGGACCGGCTGGCCGCCCACGAGCGGCACCTGCTCGACACGGTCCGGGCGTGCCTGGCCGAGGTGCCCGGGGCACGGGTGCTGTCCCTGTTCGGGGACGACGCCCCGCGGGTCGGCGTGCTGTCGTTCGTGGTGGAGGGCTGGAACAGCTCCCACCTCGCCGCCGCGCTCTCCGCCGAGTACGGCATCGGCGTACGGGACGGCCTGTTCTGCGCGCACCCCCTCGTCCGCATCCTGCTGGGCGGCGACGCCGGGACGCCGGGAGAGTGCGGGGCGCCCGGGGCGGCGCCGGGGGAGCGGTCCCTGAACGCCGTCCGGGTCAGCTTCGGCGCGGGCACCCCCGACGAGCACGTGGAGCGGTTCGTGGCCGCGGTCCGGGAACTCGTGACCCGCGGCGCCCGGTGGACCTACAGGACTCAGGACGGCCGCTGCGTGCCCGCGGTGTGACCGGCCGTCCGGGCCGTCCGGGTGATGCGGGGCGGCGGGGCCGCCGGGGCGGCGGCGCGGACGGCCCGGGTCAGGAGTCCAGGCCGATCGCGAACGCCGCCTCCAGGTCGTGCTGCGAGTAGGTGCGGAACGCCACGTGCGTGTCCGTCCCCTCGACGCCGGGGATCTTGCTGATCCGGCCCGGGATGACCTCCGCGAGGTCCTCGTGCTGCTGCACCCGGACCATGGCGATCAGGTCGTAGGTGCCCGTCACCGAGAACACCTCGCTCACGCTGTCCAGCGCGGCGATCCGCTCCGCGATCTCGGGAATCCGGTCCACGCTGGTCTTGATGAGGACGATCGCGGTGATCACGGCTGGTTCTCTCCCTCGGGGGCCGGCGCAGTCGGGGCGGTCCTCACTCTAGTCGTCCGTCCGTGACGCACCCACGCATAGGCGAAGCCCAGCCCGAATCCGACCAGGTGGGCGAGGTAGGCCACGCCGGGGCCCTCGGGGGCGCGGCCCGCGGCCAGCCACTGCAGGGCGGCCCAGAACGGCAGCACCACCCAGGCCGGGAAGCGCAGCGGCAGGAAGAACAGGAAGGGCAGCAGGCTGGTCACCCGGGCCCGCGGGAACAGGCACAGCAGCGCCCCGAGCACCGCCGAGATCGCCCCCGACGCCCCCACCAGCGACTGCTCGGAGCCGGCGTTGGCGGCCGCGTACCCGAGCAGCGCGAGATAGCCGCAGCCCAGGTAGAAGAGCGTGAACTCGGTGTGGCCGAGGCGTTCCTCGGTCATCACCCCGAAGACGTAGAGGAACAGCATGTTGCCGAGCAGATGCACCCAGCTGCCGTGCACGAACAGGGCGGTCGCCGGGGTCAGCGCGGCCCGCGCGGACCCCTCGAACAGTTCTGCGGGGACCACGCCCCAGCGCCGGAAGTAGGACTGCTGCGCGGCGAGCAGCTCGTCCCCGGAACCGTAGGCCGGGTGCAGCCCAGCGGCCGGCCCCAGCACGAAGATCAGGCAGCACAGGCCGATCAGCGTGTACGTCATCGGTGCCGTCGGCCACCGCAGGGCCCCGGCCACCCGGCCGGCCCGCGCGCTCCACTCACTGACCATGGACACAGAGCATGACGTAACCGGACGCACGGGGACGCACCGCCTCGCCGTCGTGGACGGACGGGCAGGGCGGCATCGCCAGGCCGTAGGGTTACGTGCCACACGTGTCGGGAAGCCGACGCGTCACGGAGACTTGAAGAAGCCCACGTATCAGAAGGAAGCGAACAGTCACGATGACGGTTCCCCTGCCGACCGCCACGACCCGGTGGCGCTGCACCCTGTGCGGCAACCTCACCCGCTTCGACGTGACCCGCTCGTCGAAGGTCGTGGAGTACGTCCACCTCGACCTCGCCGGGGAGCCGAGTGTGGAGGAACGCGAGGTGGTCAGTGAGACCATCGAATCGGTCCGCTGCCGCTGGTGCAACGCGGTGGACCAGGTGGAACTCGTGGACAGGCCGGGCGCCGGCTCCTGACGGGAGCGGGCCCCGCACAGGCATTGGGGTGTGACGGATGGTGGAGACCACGGGCGGGGAGCCGGACGACGGCGCCGCCGAGGTGCTCGACCGTCCGCTGCCCGACGGTGTGCGGCGCCGCGTCGTCCAGATCGTCTCGGACGGCTTCGGCGGCCTGACGGTGGGCGAGCTGCCCGCCCAGCTCCGGCAGTACGCCCGGTTCGCCCCGAACCGGCGGGCCAAGTTCGCCGGCAACGCGATGGCGTCGGCGCTGGAGACCGACCCCCTGTTCCGGCAGCGGATCGGCGAGAAGCTCAGAGCGGCCCAGCCCGAGCTGACCGGCGCGCTCGACTCGGGTGCGCCGCCCCCGGCCGCGGACCCGCTGGACGTGGCGGCCGCGGCCTACGTGCTGCGCCCCGCGGGCTGGGTGAAGCTGGTGGCGGCGGCCGGCGAGGAGGCCCAGCGCGCCGACGCCGAACGCGCCGACGAGGAGAGCCGGGCCGAACTGGAGCGCCTGCGCGGCGACCTGGCCGCCGCGCGCGAGCAGACCCGCGCCGAGACCGAGCGGCTGCGCGCGGAGCTGGACTCGGCGCGCAAGGATGCCGAATCGCTTCACCGCAAGCTGCGCGCGGCCCTCAGCGACGTCAAGCGGGGCGAGGCCGCGCTGCGCAAGGCGCAGGCCGAGACGGACACGGTCCGCGCGGAGGGGCATGCGCAGCTGTCCGCCGCGGAGAGCGAGGCCCGGCGGCTGAAGGCACGCCTGGCGGAGACCGAGGCCGCGCTGGAGGCCAGCCGCAGGGCCGCCCGGGAGGGGCGCAGCGTGGAGGACATGCGGGTGCGGCTGCTGCTGGACACGGTGCTGGACGCGGCTCAGGGGCTGCGCCGTGAACTGGCGCTGCCGCCGGTGTCGGTGCGTCCCGCCCAGACCGTGGACGCGGTCGAGCCGGGCCGGATGACCCCGAAGGACATCGCCGCGCGGGCACTGTCGGAGGACGATCCGGCGATCCTGGACCAGTTGCTGGCACTGCCGCAGGCGCACCTGGTCGTGGACGGCTACAACGTCACGAAGACGGGCTATCCGCAGATGCCGCTGGAGAAGCAGCGGCTGCGGCTGCTGGGCCAGCTGGCCCAGCTCGCCGCGCAGACCGGCGCCGAGGTCACCTGCGTGTTCGACGGGGCGGAGCTGGCGGCGCCGGTGCTGCTGGCACCGCCGCGCGGGGTGCGGGTGCTGTTCTCCAAGCCGGGTGTGACCGCCGACGAGCTGATCCGCCAGCTGGTGCGGGCCGAGCCGCCGGGCCGTCCGGTCATCGTGGCCTCCACCGACCGCGAGGTCGCCGACGGCGTGGCGCGGGCCGGGGCGCGCCCGGTGGCCTCCCTGGTCCTGCTCAGGCGCTTCTCCCGGGGCTGAGCCCAGCGCGGTTCCCGGGCCGCCCCGCAGCCGGTGCCCGGGGCGGCGCTTCGGGGTGTGCCCCGAGCCGGCTCCGGACCGACGCGTGGCCGGAGCGGCCGCATGCCGTCCTCATGCCTGCATGTCATGCGAGCCCCATGCGAGCCCCATGCCGGCCCCATGCCGGCCGCAGGCCGACCCGGAGCTGCTTCCGGCGGCGTCTCCCGAGCCGCTCTCCCCGTGCCGACCCGGTGTCCGCCCCCGTGCCGACCCCGTGCCGACCCGGTGTCCGCCCCCGTGCCGACCCCGTGCCGACCCCGTGTCGCCCCCGAGCCGAGCCGGTGTCCGCCCCCGAGCCGAGCCCGTATCACCCGGCACCGGCTCCGGGGCGACCCTGACGGCCGGCCGGAGCCGTCTGCCCGGCCGGGGGGCCGCTCCCACGTATGCCCCATGAGTCGCATACACACCATCGGCAACGTACCGGTGGATTGCCCGAATTGGACTGGTCCTTACGCAACGTAGCGTCAAGCCCTTATCACCGCACGTGAGTTGCGCGCAGCAAATGCGCTCCGTGAGGGAGTTTTTTGGCCTCAGGATTTGAACTGATCACAAGGAGGTCACTAAGGTCGGGCCTCGAACCTCCGATCGGGTGATCACCCCTAAGAAGGAGTCCACCTCCGTGGCGTCCCACCGTCGACCCAAGCAGCCGAGTCGCGCCCGCGTGACCGTGCTGACCACCGCAGCCGCCGCCGCCGTCGCCTTCAGCGCCCAGGCCGCCAATGCCGCGCCGAGCGAGAAGCCGACCAAGGACGAGGTCAAGGCCAAGGTCGACAAGCTGTACGAGGAGGCCGAGCAGGCTTCCGAGAAGTACAACGGCGCCAAGGAGAAGCAGGAGAAGCTCCAGAAGGAGATCTCCACCGTCCAGGACAACGTGGCCCGCGGCCAGGAGGAGCTCAACGAGCTCCGCGACGGTCTGGGTTCGATGGCCAGCGCCCAGTACCGCAGCGGCGGCCTCGACCCCTCCGTGCAGCTGTTCCTGTCCGCCGACCCCGAGGACTACCTCGACAAGGCCTCCACCCTCGACCAGCTGACCGCCCAGCAGGTCGACGCGCTGAAGAAGGTCCAGGACAAACAGCGCGAACTGGCCCAGCAGCGCTCCGAGGCCACCGAGAAGCTGGAGGACCTCGCCGCCACCCGCGAGGAACTCGGCAAGAAGAAGAGCGAGGTCCAGGCCAAGCTCGCCGAGGCGCAGAAGCTGCTCAACTCCCTCACCGCCGCCGAGAAGGCCGCCCTCGCCGCCGAGCAGCAGCGCGCCGACCGCTCCTCCGGTGAGCGCGTCGACCTCGGCGACGCCAAGCCCGCCTCCGGCCGCGCCATGGCCGCCTTCCAGGCCGCCCAGAGCAAGATCGGCTCCCCGTACGTGTACGGCGCCTCCGGCCCGTCCTCCTTCGACTGCTCGGGCCTGACCTCCTGGGCCTTCGCACAGGCCGGCGTCTCCCTGCCGCGCACCTCGCAGGCCCAGGCCAACGCCGGCACCCGCATCTACAGCCAGTCCGACCTCATGGTCGGCGACCTGGTCATCTTCTACGGCGACCTGCACCACGTCGGCTTCTACGCGGGCAACGGCCAGGTGCTGCACGCCCCGCGCACCGGCACCGTTGTGCGCTACGAGTCGATCGGCAACATGCCGTTCCAGTTCGGCGTCCGCGTCTGACCCGTCCGGCCCGCCCGGACCCCTTCAAGATCAGGACACCGTGCCGCCCGAACGGGCGAATTACGGCGGCCTGTGATGACCCCGCGCCCCGTCACTGACCTGCGTCGGCGACGGGGCGTCACCGTGCGTGCCCGCGGAGGTCTTTGGCCGGTGCCCCGTCCCGGGGCTACTGTCGGCCGCGTTTCCAGCCAGCCAGTGGAAGGAGCGCGTCGACCCGTGGGCTCTCACCGCCGTCTCGCACCGTCACCGTCGGGGTTCGACCGCGGAATCGGCGCCCTGTGCGCCCTGTCCGCGGCCGCCCTCGGCGCCGTACCGGCCGCCACGTCCGCGGTGGCCGCGCCGCACGACGACACCCGCTCCGAGGTGGACCGCCTCTACGAGGAGGCGGAGAAGGCCACCGAGGCCTACAACCGGGCCGACGAGCGCGCGGACACCCTGCGCGGCCGGATCCGCGCCGCGCAGGACCGCATCGCCCGCCAGCAGGAGCGCGTCAACACCATGCGGGAGGAGCTCGGTTCGCTGGCCGGCGCCCAGTACCGGGCCGGCGGCATCGACCCGTCCGTCGCCCTGCTGTTCGCCGACGACCCGGACGACTACCTGGACAAGGCCGCGGCCCTGGACCGGATCTCCGCCCGCCAGGCGGGCCGGCTCAGGGAGTTCCAGGACGCGCTGCGTGAACTCGCCCAGGAGCGCGCGGAGGCTTCCGCCCGCCTCGGCGAGCTGGAGCGCAGCCGCAAGGCCGTCGCCGCCCACAAGCGCACCGTCGAGGACAAGCTCGCCCGGGCCCGCCGGCTGCTCGACGCCCTGCCCGACACCGACCGCGCCGCCCACGACCGGGCCTCCCGCTCCGGCCGCACGGACCTGCCCGGCCTCCCCGGCGCCGTGCCCGCCTCCGGCCGGGCCGCCGCCGCGGTGGCCGCCGCCCGCTCCGCGCTCGGCAAGCCCTACGTGTGGGGCGCCAACGGGCCCAGCGGCTTCGACTGCTCCGGCCTCACCCAGTGGTCCTACTCCCGCGCGGGTGTCGCCATCCCGCGCACCTCCCAGGGCCAGCGCTTCGCCGGCCGTCAGGTGCCGCTGTCCCAGGCCCGGCCCGGCGACCTCGTCACCTACCGCTCCGACGCCAGCCACGTCGGCATGTACGTCGGCAACGGCCAGGTCATCCACGCCCCCTATCCCGGGGCCCCGGTCCGTTACGACCCGGTCGGGATGATGCCGATCGCCTCCGTGACCAGGGTCTGATCCGGCGGTCCGGCCTTACGATCGGGAAGATGGCTGGTCGAAGGCGGTGGCGGGGCACGGGTGCGGTGCTGGCCTGCGTGCTGCTCGTCTCCCCCGCGGGCTGTGCCGCGCCCACCGCCGAGGACGCAGCCCGCGGCCAGGTGCAGCGGATGCTCGACCGGCGGGCCGAGGCGCTCGTCGACCGGGACGCCGCCGCCTACCGGGGCACCGGCGCCACCACCGTGTACCAGCGGCTGCGCGCGGTGCCGCTCGCCGACTGGCGGTACCGGGTGACCGCGCTGCGCCGGGACGGCGACCGCGCCACCGCCGACACCGAGCTGCGCTACCGCCTCGACGGCTACGACGCGGCGCCGGTCGTGGCGGGCCGCACCCTCGGCCTCGCCCGCGCGGCGGACGGCACCTGGCGGGTGGTGTCCGACCGGCCGGCCCGGAAGGCCGGGCAGCAGCTGTGGGACCAGGGCGCGGTGTCCGTGGTGCGCGGCCGGCACAGCATCGTGCTCGGCGTCGACCGCTCCGCGCGGTCGCTGAGGGACTACGCCGACCTGGCCGACCGCGCCGTACCGGCCGTGTCCGACGCCTGGGGCCGCGCCTGGAGCCGCCGCGTGGTGGTGCTGGTGCCCGGCTCGCTGGCCGCCATGGCGGCCCTGCTCGGCGCGCCGCCCTCCTCCTACCGCGGTATCGCCGCCGTCACCACCGGAGAGGTGGGCGGCTCCGGGCGGGCGCCCGCGGACCGCGTCATCGTCAACCCCGACGCGTACGCGCTGCTCGGCCCGACCGGGCGGCAGGTCGTCCTCACGCACGAGACCGCCCATGTCGCCACCCGCGCCCACACCCGTCCCGCCACCCCGCTGTGGCTGTCGGAAGGGTACGCCGACTGGGTCGGCTACCGCGGCACCGGGCGCGACCCGTCCGAGGCCGCTCCCGAGCTGGCCCGGGCCGTCGACGCCGGGCGGCTGCCCGAGGCCCTGCCCGCCGACGGCGACTTCGGCTTCGGCAGCGACGCCGGCGCGCTCGCCCGGGCCTACGAGGGCTCCTGGCTGGCCTGCCGCATGATCGCCGAGCGGTGGGGCGAGGAGCGGCTCGGCGCGTTCTACCGGGCCGTGGGGGAGCACGAGCGGCGGGAGGGGGCCGTGGAGGACGCCCTGGACCGGCAGCTCGGGACCACCCTGGCGGAGTTCACCGCCGACTGGCGGGACTACCTGCGCGACAGACTCGGCTGACCCGGGCCCGATCCCGAAACGAGCCCCGGTCGGACCGCGGCTCGGGCCCCGGCCCGAGCTCCTGCCGGTGCGGGCCCGGCCGGCCGGGGCTCAGGAGCCGACGGGGGTCCGGTCGGCCCGGCCGGCCCAGCCGGGCACGGAGGCAGGGGAGCGGCGCGGCCGGGCGGCCCGCCACAGCGCGCGGGCCGCCACCACGCAGGCCAGCACCAGCAGTGCGTTGCGCAGCGCGAGCAGGGTGACGCCGAGGGTGTCGCTCGCGACGACGTGCGCGAACCAGACCGGGAACTCCAGCACCGTCACCAGCGAGGCCGCCAGCACCAGCAGGCCCGGCAGCCGCATCCGGCTCTCCCGGTGCGCCAGGCAGACCGCGGCCAGCCCGACCAGCCACACCAGGTACTGGGGGCTGATCACCCGGCTGGTGGTGGTGAACAGCAGCACCGCCGTGAACGCGGCGTCGGCGAGGGTGGCCGCGGTGAACCTGACCGCCGCCAGCCGCCACACCAGCAGCCAGCCCAGCGCCAGTCCGCTCAGCGCCAGCGAGGCCGTGCTCACCGCGCCCACGTGCGGGCCGAGGAACTCCACCGAGCCGTAGTTCAGCAGGACCTCGCCGTCCCACCCGTGGTGCCGGGCCACGTGGAACACCAGCGCGCCCAGCGACTCCACCTCCGTGCCCCGGTCCCGCTGGAAGGTGAGGAACGCGAACGCGCCGGGCACGGCCACCCAGAACACCGCCGCGAGCGCCGCCGCGGTCAGCGCCGCCGCGCCCCACGCCCGGCGCCGCACGCAGCCCACCAGAAGCAGCGCCGGCCACACCTTCAGCAGCGCCCCGAACCCGGCCAGCGCGCCCGTCAGCCGCGGACGACGGGCCCCGGCGAGCAGCGCGGCCACCGCGACCGCGGTGACCATCACGTCGTAGCGGGCGTAGACCGTCGGGCCCAGCAGGGCCGCGCCGACCACCCACACCCAGGCTCCGCGCAGCGTCCGGCCCGGACGCAGCCCGGCGAACAGCAGCATCGCCAGCACCGCGAAGTCGGCGAGGAACGCCAGCACGAAGAAGGCCTGCGCGTAGTCCAGGAACGGCAGCACGGCCGGCGACAGCACCGCCAGCGCGGCGGCGGGCGGGTACTGCCAGGTGACGTCGTCCTGCGGGAACGCTCCGGTGCTCAGCACCTCGTACCAGCCGTGGTAGATGACCGACACGTCGCTGGTCACGTCGGGGCCGGGGAAGACGAACACCTTGAACACGCACAGCAGCAGCGCCAGCCGGCTCAGACTCCAGAGCGCGAGCAGCCCGAACGCCGAGCCCCGGCCGTCCGTCCAGTGCACCTGCGCCCCACCTCGTCCGCTGCCCGCCGTCCCGGGCCCGTGGCCGCCCCGGGGGCCGGTGCCCGCGCCGTGCGGCGCGGCCGGCCGTTCCGGTCCATCGTCTCCCGGCGGCCCGCGAGCGCCGAGCGGCGCGGCCGCGTGCCGAGCCGCGAGTCTACGTTGGGTAAGGTCGGCGGCGATGCGCAAGACCCTGATCGTGACCAACGACTTCCCGCCCCGGCCGGGCGGCATCCAGGCGTTTCTGCACAACATGGCGCTCCGGCTCGACCCGGAGCGGCTGGTCGTCTACGCCTCCACCTGGAAGCGCGGCCGGGAGGGCGCCGAGGCGACCGCCGCCTTCGACGCCGAGCAGCCCTTCACCGTCGTACGGGACCGCACGACCATGCTGCTGCCGACGCCCGGCGCGACCCGCACGGCCGTGCGGCTGCTGCGGGAGCACGGCTGCACCGCGGTGTGGTTCGGTGCGGCCGCCCCGCTCGGGCTGATGGCCCCCGCCCTGCGCCGGGCCGGCGCCGAGCGGCTGGTGGCCACCACGCACGGCCACGAGGCCGGCTGGGCGCAGCTGCCCGCCGCGCGGGGGCTGCTGCGCCGGATAGGCGACTCCACGGACACGATCACCTACCTCGGCGAGTACACCCGCTCGCGCATCGCGGGCGCCCTCAGCGCGGACGCCGCGGCCCGCATGGTGCAGCTGCCGCCCGGCGTGGACGAGAAGACCTTCCATCCCGGTTCGGGCGGCGCCGAGGTCCGTGAACGCCTCGGCCTCAGCGGCCGGCCGGTGGTCGTGTGCGTGTCGCGGCTGGTGCGCCGCAAGGGGCAGGACACCCTCGTCCGGGCCATGCCCCGGATCCTGGCCGCGGTGCCGGACGCCGTGCTGCTGATCGTGGGCGGCGGCCCCTACGAGGGTGAGCTGCGCCGGCTGGCGGCGGAGTCCGGCGTCGCGGACGCGGTGCGCTTCACCGGGCCGGTGCCCTGGGCGGAGCTGCCCGCCCACTACGGAGCCGGGGACGTGTTCGCCATGCCGTGCCGTACCCGGCGGGGCGGTCTGGACGTGGAGGGGCTCGGCATCGTGTACCTGGAGGCCTCCGCGACGGGTCTGCCGGTGGTGGCGGGGGACTCCGGCGGCGCGCCCGACGCGGTGCTGGACGGGGAGACCGGGTGGGTGGTCCGGGGCGGGGTCCCGGAGGAGGCGGCCGAGCGGGTGGTCGCGCTCCTCGGTGATGCCGAGCTGCGCCGCTCGATGGGGGAGCGGGGGCGTACCTGGGTCGAGGAGCGGTGGCGCTGGGACCTGCTGGCCGAGCGGCTGCGGGCGCTGCTCTAGCCCTGCCGGGCGCCTGTGCCGTGTCGTCGGCCTCGGCTGGTGTGTGGCGGGGCGCGCAGTTCCCCGCGCCCCTTCTTCCGGTGGGTCGGTTTGGGCCGTTCTGCGGGCTGACGGTGGTGTGTGGCGGGGCGCGCGGTTCGCCGCGCCGCTTCGGGTGGGGCGTGCGGCCGTCGGGTGCGTTCGGTGCGGGGGGAACGGGGGGAACGGGGGAACGGGGGGAACGGGGGAATCGGTGCGGGGGGCCTAGGCGGGTGGCGTGAAGCGGCGCATGCTGCGGCCATGACAGCACAACTGATGCAGCGTCAACTGACGAGACGTCACATACTTGGTATGGTCGCGCTCCAGACCGCGGCCTCCCTCGGGTTCACCCGCGCCGGTCTGCAGTCGGCCCGCGCCGACGAGCCCGACGCAGTCGACTCCGCCCCGGCGATCGTGGTCGGTTCCGGCTACGGCGGCGCCGTGGCCGCCCTCCGGCTCGGCCAGGCCGGGATCCGCACCCTCGTGCTGGAGATGGGCCGCCTGTGGAACACCGCGGGCGGCGACGGGAAGGTGTTCTGCTCCACCACCGCACCCGACCGCCGGTCCATGTGGTTCCGCACCCGCACCGAGGCCCCGCTCTCCACGTTCCTGTGGCTGGACGTCGTCAACAAGCCCATCTCCCCCTACCCGGGCGTCCTGGACCGGGTGCGCCACGACGCGGTCTCCGTCTACGTCGGACGCGGTGTCGGCGGCGGTTCCCTCGTCAACGGCGGTATGGCGGTCACCCCGCCCAGGTCCTACTTCACCGAGCAGTTCCCCACCGTGGACGCGGACGCCATGTACGGCACCTACTTCCCGCGCGCCCGCGCCATGCTCGGCGTCAACTCCGTCGACCCGGGGTGGTTCGAGGCCACCGAGTGGTACCGGTTCGCCCGGACCTCCCGCAAGGCCGCCCGCAACGCCGGACTGCGCACCGTCTTCGTGCCGAACGTCTACGACTTCGGCCACATGGAGCGCGAGGCCGCCGGCACCGCCCCCCGCTCCGCGCTCGCCGGAGAGGTCATCTACGGCAACAACCACGGCAAACGCAGCCTCGACAGGACCTACCTGGCCGCCGCGCTCGGCACCGGCAACGTCACCGTCCACTCCCTGGAGAAGGTGACCTCCCTCAGCAGGGCCGCCGACGGCTCCTACCTGCTCACCGCGGAGCGCATCGACGACACCGGCGCCGTCGTGGAGACCCGGACGTACGGCTGCGGCTATCTGTTCCTCGGCGGCGGCAGCCTCGGCACCAGCGAACTCCTCGTCCGCGCCCGCGACACCGGCACCCTGCCCGACCTGGACGCCCGGGTGGGCGCGGGCTGGGGCACCAACGGCAACACCATGGCCGGCCGGGCCAACCACCTGTGGGACACCGTCGGCGCCCACCAGGCCACCATGCCCGTGCTGGGCATCGACGACTGGGCCAACGCCGACAACCCGGTCTTCGCCGAGATCGCCCCGCTGCCCATGGGCTTCGAGCACTGGATCAGCCTCTACCTGGCGATCACCAGGAACCCCGAACGGGCCTCGTTCGCCTACGACTCCGCCACCGGCCGGGTGCGACTGGGCTGGACGGCGGAGCAGAGCGCGGTGTCCGTCCGCATGGCGAAGAAGCTGTTCGACCGGATCAACGCCGCGAACCTGACCGTCTACCGCCACGACCTGTTCGGCTCCGGCGGCAAGGTCTTCGCCGACGACTTCACCTACCACCCGCTCGGCGGCTGCGTCCTCGGCCAGGCCACCGACGACTACGGCCGGGTCCGCGGCTACCCGCGGCTGTACGTCACCGACGGCGCGCTCGTGCCCGGCTCGCTCGGCGTCAACCCGTTCGTCACCATCACCGCGCTCGCCGAACGCACGATGGCGCGGGTCCTCGCCGAGGACACCGCGCCGTGAACCGGGCCGCCGGTCACTTGGCGTAGATCGCCTCGATCTCGGCGGCGTAGTCCTTCGCCACCAGGTTCCGCTTCAGCTTCAGCGACGGCGTCAGGTGGCCCGACTCCTCCGTGAACTGGGAGGGCAGAATGCGGAACTTCCGCACCGATTCCGCCTTCGACACCGCGGCGTTGCCGTCGTCGACCGCCGACTGGACCGCGGCCAGCAGGTCCGGGTCCTCGCGCAGCGACGCCGCGGTGGCACCCTCCGGCTTGCCGTGCTCGGCCGCCCAGCGGCCCAGGAACTCCTCGTCCAGGGTGACCAGCGCGCCGACGAACGGCCTCCCGTCGCCCACCACCATGCACTCCGCCACCAGGGCGTGCGCCCGGATGCGGTCCTCGATCACGGCCGGGGCGACGTTCTTGCCGCCCGCGGTGACGATGATCTCCTTCTTGCGGCCGGTGATCCGCAGGTAGCCGTCCTCGTCGAGGGTGCCGATGTCCCCGGTGTGGAACCAGCCGTCGGCGAGCGCCTCCGCGGTCGCGGCCGGGTTGTTCCAGTACTCCTTGAACAGGTGCTCGCCGTGCAGCAGCACCTCGCCGTCGTCCGCGATCCGCACCACCGAGCCCGGCAGCGGCTGGCCCACCGTGCCGATCTTCTGCCGGTCCCACGGGTTGAACGCGGTCGCCGCGCAGGACTCGGTCAGGCCGTAGCCCTCCAGCACCGTGAAGCCGATGCCGCGGAAGAAGTGGCCGAGCCGCTCGCCCAGCGGGGCACCGCCGGAGATGGCGTACTCGCCCCGGCCGCCGAGCACCGCGCGCAGCTTGGCGTAGACCAGCCTGTCGAACACCCTGTGCTTCAGTTTCAGGCCGAACGACGGGCCGGAGGGGGTGTCCAGCGCCCTGCTGTAGGCGATGGCGGTGTCCGCCGCCCGGTCGAAGATCCTGCCCTTGCCGTCCGCCTGGGCCTTGGCCCGTGCCGAGTTGTAGACCTTCTCGAAGACCCGGGGCACGCCCAGGATCAGCGTCGGCCGGAAGGAGGCCAGCTCGTCGGTGAGGTTCTTGATGTCCGGAACGGTGCCCAGCTTGATCGGCGCCACCATCGGGGCGATCTGCACCATCCGCCCGAAGACGTGGGCGAGCGGCAGGAACAGCAGCACGCTGCACTCGCCGGTGCGGAACAGCGGGCGCAGCCGCTCCACCACGTTGCCGCACTCGGCGAAGAAGCTGCGGTGGGTGAGCACGCAGCCCTTGGGGCGGCCCGTGGTGCCGGAGGTGTAGACGATCGTCGCCGGGTCGTCCGCGCACGCGATCGAGCTACGCTCGTCGACCGTCCCGTCGGACACGTCCTGGCCGAGCCGGTCCAGCTCCGCCAGCGCCCCGCCGTCGATCTGCCAGACGTGCTTGAGCGCGGGCAGCGACTCCCGCACCGACTCCACCGCGGCCGCGTGGGAGTCCTGCTCCACGACGCAGGCCGTCGCCCCCGAGTCGGACATGATCCACCGCACCTGCTCCGGCGAGCTGGTCTCGTACACCGGTACGGTGACCGCGCCCGCGCTCCAGATCGCGAAGTCCAGCAGCGTCCACTCGTAGCGGGTGCGGGACATCAGGCCGACCCGGTCGCCCGGCTGCACACCGGCGGCGATCAGCCCCTTGGCGGCGGCGCGCACCTCGGCGTGGAACTCCCGGGCCGAGACGTCCTGCCAGTCGCCCCCGGCCTTGCGGGCGATGACGGCGACGTCGGGATGCTGCGCGGCGTTTCTGCGGACGATGTCGGCCAGGTTGCCGTCCGCGGGGACCTCGTACAAAGCCGGAAGGCTGAACTCGCGCAAGACTGCTGCTCCTCATAGGGCGCCGGCGCCACGACGTTGTGTGCTGCGACGGTGCGGTCCAAGGCTCGGGCGGTGCCCAGGTTTCCGGCCAGCGGCCGCCTCCCGGCGACCACTGGTTGAATACCTGAGCACGACTGGACTGCCCGGACGTTACCCGCCGGTATGGCTTCTACGACAGGGGGTCCCGGTGAGATGTTCGCTGCGTCACACCGATCGGTACTCCTTTGCGCACAGTAGTCGAGACCGTTCGGAACCAGCCAGTAACCGCAGGTCCGGCTGCCACTGTTCACCGGGCCCGGACGCCGCCTACGCTTGATCGTCATGGCATCCACACGCGCCGGGACACGGGTCCACGTAGTCAGCGACGTGCACGGCAACGCGGCCGGCCTGGCCCGCGCCGGGGACGGCGCCGACGCCCTGGTCTGCCTCGGTGACCTCGTCCTCTTCCTCGACTACGCCGACCACTCGCGCGGCATCTTCCCCGACCTGTTCGGCGTCGAGAACGCCCACCGCATCGTCGAGCTGCGCACCGCGCGCCGCTTCGAGGAGGCCCGCGCGTTCGGCGCCCGGCTGTGGGCCGGGCTGGAGGCCGACCGCGGCACCGTCATCGAGAACGCCGTCCGCAAGCAGTACGCCGAGTTGTTCGCCGCCTTCCCGGCCCCCACGTACGCCACCTACGGCAATGTCGACATCCCGCCGCTGTGGAAGGACTTCGTCCGCCCCGGCGTCACCGTCCTGGACGGCGAGCGCGTGGAGATCGCCGGCCGCGTCTTCGGTTTCGTCGGCGGCGGTCTGCGCACCCCGATGCGCACCCCCTACGAGATCTCCGACGAGGAGTACGCCGCCAAGATCGACGCGGTCGGCGAGGTCGACGTGCTGTGCACACACATCCCGCCGGAGGTGCCGGAGCTCGTCTACGACACCGTCGCCCGCCGCTTCGAGCGGGGCAGCCGGGCCCTGCTGGAGGCGATCCGCCGCACCCGCCCCCGCTACGCCCTGTTCGGACACGTCCACCAGCCCCTGGTCCGGCGCATGCGCATCGGCGCGACGGAGTGCGTCAACGTCGGCCACTTCGCGGGCACGGGCAGGCCCTGGGCGCTCGAATGGTGACACCGGCGGACGGGTCACGCACGGAGCGCGGACGGGGCGCGGCAGGGGGTGAAGGGGGCAGGTCGGGGGCGCGGTAGCCTTCACGCGGCACACACGTGCCCACGCACGTGCCCGCACACCGGCACGGACGTGCGCATCACGACCTCCCAGCGGCCGGCATCCGAAGGAGCCACGACGATGGCGGAACACACCAGTTCGAGCATCACGATCGAGGCGGCACCGACCGACGTCATGGAGGTGATCGCCGACTTCGCGCGCTACCCGGACTGGACCGGCGAGGTCAAGGAGGCCGAGGTCCTCGCGACGGACGGGCAGGGCCGGGCGGAACAGGTGCGGCTGGTCATGGACGCCGGAGCGATCAAGGACGACCAGGTCCTCGCCTACACGTGGACGGGCGAGCACGAGGTGTCCTGGACGCTGGTGAAGTCCCAGATGCTCCGCTCCCTGGACGGCTCCTACCTGCTCAGGCCGAACGGTGCCGGGACCACCGAGGTCACCTACCAGCTGACCGTGGACGTCAAGATCCCGATGCTCGGCATGATCAAGCGCAAGGCCGAGAAGGTCATCATCGACCGCGCCCTCGCCGGTCTGAAGAAGCGGGTGGAGTCCCCGGCGAAGTAGCCCCCGCCTGCACGGCCCGGCGGCCGCGGCGGTGTGTGGGTTAGCGTTCACCGTCATGCGCACCATCCTGATCCTGGGGCCCGGCGGGTCCGGCCGTACCACCGTCGCCGCCGCCACCGCGCTGGCGGCCGCGCGGAGCGGCAGCCGAACGCTCGTGCTGAGCGGTGACCGGACCGACACCCTCGGTGCGGTCCTCGGTACCCCGGCCGGCGCCGAGCCCGTCCCGGCCGCGGAGAACCTGTCCGCGTGGCGGCCCGACGCCGCCACCGGGTTCCGCACCGGCCTCGTGTCCCTCCAGGAGCGGGCGGGCGCCGTCCTCGACCTCCTCGGCGCGGCCCGACTGGAGCCGGAGGAGCTCACCCCGCTGCCCGGCGCGGAGGAACTCGCCCTGCTGCGGGCCCTGCGCGACGCGGCCTTGTCGGAGGCCTACGACACGGTCGTCGTCGACCTGCCGCCGGCCGACCGGGCACTGTCCCTGCTCTCCCTGCCCGAGGAACTGAGCCGCACCCTGCGCCGGCTGCTCCCGCCCGAGCGGCAGGCGGCCCGCGCGCTGCGGCCCGTGCTCGGGCGGCTCGCCGGGGTGCCCATGCCCGCGGAGTGGCTCTACGAGACCGCCGCCCGCTGGGAGGTGGAGCTCGGCGCCGTCCAGGCCGTGCTCGCCGACCGGCACACCCACGTCCGGCTGGTCGCCGAGCCGACCCCGGCCGGAGCCGACGCCGTCCGCGCCGCCACCCTCGGGCTCGCCCTGCGCGGCCGCCGCCCCGACCGGCTGATCGCCACCCGGGTGCTGCCCGAGGGCGAGGCGCCCGCCGGCAGCTGGCTCGCCGGGCCGGTGGCACAGCAGCGCAAGATCCTGGAGGAGTGGCAGGGCAGCCACGACGTCCGCACCGCCGCGCACCTCGGGCGCGACCCGCGCGGCGCCGAGGACCTGGAGCGGCTGGCGCTGCCCGGCCCCGGTGAGACGCCCTCCACCGTGGACTGGCCGGTCGAGGACCGCCTCGCCGAGGACGGCGTGCTCCTCTGGCGCGTTCCCCTGCCCGGCGCCCGGCGCGAGGACCTCGACCTGATCCGCCGCGGCGACGAACTCGTCCTCGGCGCGGGTCCGTTCCGGCGGGTCGTGCCGCTGCCCTCGGCGCTGCGGCGGTGCACCGTGGACGGGGCGAGCCTGCGCGAGGAGCAGCTGCGGATCCGGTTCGCGCCGGATCCCGCGCTGTGGCCGGCGGCACGGTGAGGACGGGGCGCCCGTTCGGGTAACGTCGTAGGAACGAAACGTAGTCAGGAGCCCGCCATGAGCGAAGAGCAGCCCCCCGCGGCAGAGCGCGCCACCGAGGCCGACGCCGACGCCTGGGCAAGGGCCTGCGCCGAGGACCTCGCGGCGGAGCGGGAGCGGCGCCGGCAGCAGTACGGCACCCCGCCGGGGTCGGCCGCCGACGAACTGCGCAGGCTCCTCGACACGGTCGCCGACAAGCTGTCCGGGCTGCAGTCCCCGCTGCTCGGCGCGGTCGCCGGGCCCGCCGCCCAGCAGGCCGTGCAGCAGGTGGTGCAGCAGGCCAGGGCCGCCGTCGAGCCCGTCATAGAGCGCAACCCGGACGTCTTCGACCATCTCGCCTCGGCCGGACAGGAGCTCCTCGCCGCCTACCGCTCCGCCGTCCAGACGCAGGAGAGGCGCTGGACCGCCCGCGGCGCCGGCTTCGGCCGGGACCCCCGCGACGGCGACGGCGGCCGGGACGGCGGCGGCCGGGGCGACGACGAGGACGGCGGTCCGGGGCAGCGCATCGACGTGGACTGACCCCGCCCTCGGGTACGGTTGGCCGTAGCGGGGCTCGACCGAACTGAGGGATTCATGGGACTCACCATCGGCGTCGACATCGGCGGCACGAAGATCGCGGCCGGCGTGGTCGACGAGGAAGGCACCATCCTCTCGACGCACAAGGTGCCGACCCCCACCACGCCCGAGAGCATCATCGACGCCATCGCGTCGGCGGTGGAGGGCGCACGCGCGGGACACCAGATCGTGGGCGTGGGCATCGGTGCCGCGGGCTACGTCAACCGTCAGCGTTCCACCGTCTACTTCGCGCCCAACATCGACTGGCGCAACGAACCGCTCAAGGAGAAGGTCGAGGCGCGCGTCGGCCTCCCCGTCGTCGTCGAGAACGACGCCAACGCGGCCGCCTGGGGCGAGTACCGGTTCGGCGCGGGCAAGGGCCACCGCAACGTCATCTGCATCACCCTCGGCACCGGCCTCGGCGGCGGCATCATCATCGGCAACAAGCTGCGCCGCGGCCACTTCGGCGTGGCCGCCGAGTTCGGCCACATCCGCATGGTGCCGGACGGCCTGCTGTGCGGCTGCGGTTCGCAGGGCTGCTGGGAGCAGTACGCCTCCGGCCGCGCCCTGGTCCGCTACGCCAGGCAGCGCGCCAACGCCACCCCGGAGAACGCCGAGATCCTGCTCGCGCTGGGCGACGGCACCCCCGAGGGCATCGAGGGCAAGCACATCTCCGTGGCCGCCCGCCAGGGCTGCCCGGTCGCCGTCGACTCCTACCGCGAGCTGGCCCGCTGGGCCGGGGCCGGCCTGGCCGACCTGGCCTCCCTCTTCGACCCGTCCGCGTTCATCGTCGGCGGCGGCCTGTCCGACGAGGGCGAGCTCGTGCTCGAACCGATCCGTAAGTCCTACAAGCGCTGGCTGGTGGGCGGCAACTGGCGTCCGGTGGCCGAGGTGATCGGCGCTCAGCTGGGCAACAAGGCCGGCCTGGTCGGTGCGGCGGACCTGGCCCGGGAGCCGGACCCGGTCATGTGACGTCCCGGGCGTGGGGGGGGGGGGGGGGGGGGGCCGGACGCCCGTCCGCCGCGGCCGGCCGTGCACCGTGTCCGGCCGCCGTCCGCGTCCCCCGGCGCCGTCCCGCGGTGCCGTCCCGCGGTGCCGTCCCGCGGTGCCGTCCCGCGGTGCCGTCCCGCGGCGCCATCCCGCGGTGCCGTCCCGCGGCGTCCTCCCGCGGTGCCGTCCCGCGGTGCCGTCCCCCGGCGTCCTCCCGCGGTGCCGTCCCGCGGTGCCGTCCCCCGGCGTCCTCCCGCGGTGCCGTCCCGCGCCCCGGGTTCCCCGCCGGGGCTCCTCGTGCCCGAGGTCCCCCGGATCCCGCCCTGCCGGGCGTACATTGATCCGCATGGCGCCGCTCCCCAAGTCCCACACGGGTCCCGACGGTTCAGCCCTCGTCCGCGTCCTCAGCTACAACGTCCGCTCCCTGCGGGACGACCTCGACGCCGTCGCCCGCGTCATCCGGGCCTGCGCTCCCGACCTGGTCCTCGTCCAGGAGGCGCCACGGTTCTTCCGCTGGCGCAAGAAGCTCGCCCGGCTGGCGGGGGACACCGACCTGGTGATCCTCTCCGGCGGTGCGACCGCGGCGGGACCGGCCCTGCTGTGCGGTCTGCGCGCCACCGTCGAGCGCACCGAGGACGTCCTGCTGCCGCTCACCCCCGGCGGGCACCGCCGCGGCTTCGCGACGGCGGTGGTCCGCTTCGGCGCCGCCCGGCTCGGCGTGATCAGCTGCCATCTCTCGCTCGCCCGGGCCGAGCGTCAGGACCAGGCCGGAATGCTCCTCGACCGGGTCGCCGCCCTCGGCCCCGAGCACGTCGTCGCGGGCGGTGACATCAACGAAGGCCCCGGCGGGCCCGCGTTCCGGCGGCTCACCACGCGGCTCCAGGACTGCCGCGCCACGGCCCCCTGGGGGGCCGAGCACACCTGGGTCCGCGACGAGCCCCATCGCCGGATCGACGCGATCTTCGCGACCAAGGGTGTGGAGGTGCTGGGCTGCGGTGTGCCGCTCGGGGAGCCCGGGATCGCCGCGGAGGACCTCAGGGCCGCCACGGACCACCTCCCGGTCCTGGCCGCCCTGCGCATCCCCGCCCCCTGACCGCATCGGCCCTGTGACCGCATCGGCCCTGTGACCGCATCGGCCCTGTGGCCGCTCCAGCCCTGTGGCCGCATCGGCCCCCTGACCGCTCCGGCCCTGTGGCCGCACCGGCCTTCCGGCCGCACCGGCCTTCCGGCCGCGCCGCCGCCGGGCCGCACCGGTCCCGGGCCACGCGGCCGCAAGGCCGGCCCGGTCCCGGGCCGTGACCGGCCCCCGGACTGCTCTTGGCCCTCGGACTGCTCTTGGCCTTCGGACCACCTCGGCTCCGGGGTGGCGCGCAGGTCGGCCACGGACGCCCAGCGCAGGGGAAGGCCCCCGGCACGGCCCGGCGAGGGCTGTGCCGGGGGCCTTCCGGCCTTCCCCGCACCGACTAGACGACGGCTCCCCGGCCCGGGTCGTCCCCGTCGTCCTCGTCCGTCCGCATCCGGGTGACCAGCGTGGCGAAGCCCCCGAGGAACCCGCCGATGCCGAGCGTGGCCAGCCACCAGGTCATGTCCCAGCCCAGCAGCACCGCCAGCAGAAGCAGTACCGGTCCGCCGAGCACGGCCAGCCAGGCGAACTTCGCCGTCGTGTCGGCGGCGGGCAGCGGCGGCGGCTCCGGCGGCACGAAGTGCCCCTCCTCGTCCTCGCCGAGGTCGTCGTCGGAGGGCTCGGCGACCGAGTAGTCGCGCGGGCCGACGCCCGGGGCGAAGGACACCGAGCCGCCCAGCGGCTTCGGCGCCCCCGCCCGAGGAGCCTCGCGCCGCGGCGGCCCGCCCTCCTCCTCGGAGCCGGAGCCGCCGTCCGCCCCCTCGCCGGTCGCACCGCCGGCCTGGTCACTCCTCTTGTCGCCCGTCCTGCCGCGAGTCCCGGCGTCGGCCCGGTCGCCGGTGTCCGTGCCGGTCCCGCCGTTGGTGGCGCCCTCCAGCCGCGCCAGATCCTCCACCGACTTGAACGGCTTGGCACCCGGCGGGTCCGGCGGCTCGTCGCCGTACCCCGCGACGATCGCCGCCCACGCGGCGGCCTCGTCGAAGGGCACGTTCTGCTCCTCCGGTCCGAGGCCGTCGCGCTCCTCCCGGCCCTCGCGCTCGGAGTCGTGCTCAGCCACCTGCCGCCGTCCCTTCCATGCCGACACCGGGTGCGAGCCGGCCGATGAACGCGTAGCTCTCCGCGAAGATCCGGTCCGCGTCGTAGTCCAACGTAGCCACGTGGTAGCTCTGTTCCAGCAGGACCTCCGTCACGTCGGTGGAGGACACCCGGCTCAGGACGCGGGCCGAGTCGGCGGGCGGGACGACATGGTCCTGCGGGCTGTGCAGCAGCAGCAAGGGCTGCGTGACCTGCGGCAGCTCACCGTCGACGAGCTGGAGGAACCGGCGCAGCGAGTGGGCCGCGTGCAGCGGGACGCGCTCGTAGCCGACCTCCTCGGAGCCCGGCCTGGCGATGTCGCTGGCGATGCCCTTCGTCGAGCGCACCAGGTGCCGGGCCACCGGAAGGGCGTACGCCGACAGGCCGTGCACCTTGTTCGCCGGGTTGACGACCACCAGGCCGGCCACCTCGTCGCCGTGCCGGGCCGCGAGCCTCAGGGCGAGGGCACCGCCCATGGACAGGCCGAACACGAACACCCGGGCACAGCGCTCGGTGAGGGCGCGCAGCTCGCGGTCCACCTCCGCGTACCAGTCCTGCCAGCCGGTGAGCATCATGTCCTCCCAGCGGGTGCCGTGGCCCGGCAGCAGCGGCAGGGACACGGTCAGACCGCGCTCGGCGAGGTACTCCGCCCAGGGGCGCAGCGACTGGGGGGACCCGGTGAAGCCGTGGCACAGCAGGACGCCGACCTCCCCGCCCTCGTGGCGGTACGGCTCGGCTCCAGGAAGGACCGGCACCTTCGGTCTCCTTGTTCGTAGAGGGGCGGGGGAACGTGAGGCGTACCCGGAGTCCCGTGCGGGGGACCGCTCGGGGGCCGTGCGCGGCGAACCGGGACCGGGCCCGCGAGCACTCCGGACGAGTCCGGGTGTGCTTCACCGTACGCGACCGTACTGACACCGACCAGGGTCGTCGGGCCACTCGCGCGACCGTGGGGTTAAGGTCTGTTCGACACACACAGGAGGCACTCGGTTGTTGTACGGCGCGATGAAGGTCACCGTCGGGGGTTCGCTGAAGCTCGTCTTCCGGCCCTGGGTGGAGGGCCTGGAGAACGTCCCGGCCGAGGGCGCCGCGATCCTCGCGAGCAATCACCTGTCGTTCTCCGACTCCTTCTTCCTGCCCGCGGTGCTGGACCGCAAGGTGACGTTCATCGCGAAGGCCGAGTACTTCACCACCCCCGGGGTCAAGGGCAGGCTGACGGCGGCGTTCTTCAAGGGCGTCGGCCAGCTGCCGGTGGACCGCTCCGGCGGGCGCGGGGCGGGCGAGGCCGCGATCAGAAGCGGCATCGAGGTGATCGAGAGCGGTGAGCTGTTCGGGATCTACCCGGAGGGCACCCGCTCGCCCGACGGCCGGCTCTACCGCGGCAAGCCCGGCGGCCTCGCACGTGTGGCGCTCGCCACCGGAGCCCCGGTGATCCCCGTGGCCATGATCGACACGGAGAAGATCCAGCCGCCCGGGAAGGTCGTCCCGAAGGTCATGCGCCCCGGCATCCGGATCGGCAGACCGCTGGACTTCAGCCGCTACCACGGCATGGAGCACGACCGGTTCGTCCTGCGGGCGGTGACCGACGAGGTCATGTACGAGATCATGAAGCTTTCCGGGCAGGAGTACGTCGACATCTACGCGACCGCCGCCAAGCGGCAGATCGCGGAGGCGGCCAAGGCGGACAAGGAGGCCGCGAAGGCGGCCGCGAAGGAGGCCGCCCGGACGGCGCGGAGCGGCGACTGAGCGGTGACCCGGCGGCGGCCGGGGCAGCCGGCCGGGCGGCCGGCGCGCAGCGCGGCCGGGCGGCGGCCGGGCTGGAGGACTACGGGGGGATCCGGGGCTTCGGGGGGTGGGCCGGTGGCCAGGCGCGAGAGAGTCATGACGATGTCGGTCGAGCTGCCGCTGTGGCGTGCGCTCACCGCCTACCGGGTGCTGACCATGCTGTACGCGGTGGCCCTGTTCGCCACCGCCCACCAGGAGTTCGACCGGCCCTGGCTCGCCGTCGGCTACTACGCCGTCCTGGTGGCGTGGACCCTGGCCACCCTGCCCCGGGTGCGCAACGCGGCGAGCTGCACGCGGCCCTTCCTGGCCGTCGACCTCGCCGTCGCGCTCGGCGGCATCCTGCTGACGCCGCTGGCCGACTCCGCCGAACGGATCGCGGACGGCGGCCCGACCCTGCCGTCGATCTGGACGGCGGGCTCGGTCCTCGCCTTCGCGGTCAAGGGCGGGTGGCGCTGGGCGGCCGGTGCGTCCGCCGCCGTCGCCGTCGTCAACCTCGTCGAACGCGGCCATCCGGCCCGCGACACCGTCCACAACGTCATCCTCGTCTGGGTCGCCGCCATCGCCATCGGCTACGTCGTCGAGGTCGCACGCGCCTCCGAGCGCACCCTGGCGCGCGCCCTGGAGATCGAGGCCGCCACCCGTGAGCGGGAACGCCTGGCCCGGGGCATCCACGACAGCGTGCTCCAGGTGCTGGCGATGGTGCAGCGGCGCGGCGCGGTGCTCGGCGGCGAGGCGGCCGAACTGGGCCGGATGGCCGGCGAGCAGGAGATCGCTCTGCGCAGCCTGGTCTCCGGCGGCCTGGTGCCGGTCTCCCGGGTGTCCGAGGACGCCGCCGAGGGCGCCGTCGTACGGGCCGTCGAGGAGCCGGACCCGCCCCGCGCGGGGCACGGCGGCCCGCCGGAGGACCTGCGCACCCGTCTGGCGCCGTTCGTCTCCGCCCGGGTGAGCCTGGCCGAGCCGGGCGCCCCCGTGCCGATGCCGCCGGCCGCGGCCCGTGAGCTGGCGGCGGCGGTCGGGGCCGCCCTGGACAACGTCCGCGTGCACGCGGGGCCGGACGCCCGCGCCTGGATCCTCGTCGAGGACTGGGACGACGAGATCGTCGTCTCCGTACGGGACGACGGTCCGGGCATCCCCGAGGGCCGGCTCGCCCAGGCCGAGGGGGAGGGACGCCTGGGGGTGGCCCAGTCCATCCGGGGCCGGCTGCGCGACCTCGGCGGCACCGCCGAGCTGGTGTCGGTCCCGGGGCAGGGCACGGAGGTCGAACTGAAGGTACCGAAGGTCCCCCGGGGGAAGGCAGGACAGCGATGAGCGACGACGGCCCGATCAGGGTGATGGTGGTCGACGACCACCCGATGTGGCGTGACGCGGTCGCCCGCGACCTGTCCGAGGCCGGGTTCGAGGTGGTCGCCACCGCGGGCGACGGCGATCAGGCCGTGCGCCGCGCGCGGGCCGCCCTGCCCGACGTGCTGGTGCTCGACCTGAACCTGCCGGTCAGGCCGGGCGTCGAGGTGTGCAGGGAACTCGTCGGCCACCGGCCCGGGCTGCGCGTGCTGGTGCTGTCGGCGAGCGGCGAGCACGCCGACGTGCTGGAGGCGGTGAAGTCCGGCGCGACCGGCTACCTGCTGAAGTCGGCGTCCACCGCCGAACTGCTCGACGCGGTGCGCCGCACCGCCGTCGGCGACCCGGTGTTCACCCCCGGCCTGGCCGGACTGGTCCTCGGCGAGTACCGCCGCCTGGCCGGCGAACCGGCTCCCGCGCCCGGCCCCGACGGCGACCGGGGCGGCGCCCCCCGGCTCACCGACCGCGAGACCGAGGTGCTGCGCCTGGTCGCCAAGGGCCTGAGCTACAAGCAGATCGCCGAGCGCCTGGTGATCTCCCACCGCACCGTCCAGAACCACGTCCAGAACACGCTCGGCAAGCTCCAGCTCCACAACCGCGTCGAACTGGTCCGCTACGCCATCGAGCGGGGCCTGGACGAGGACTGATCCCGGGCCGCCGCCGCGGGAGCCGGCGCACGCACCGGCTCCGGCGCCGACGGGCGCACGCACTGGCTCCGGTGCCGACGGGCACATGCACCGGCTCCGGTGCCGACGGGCACATGCACCGGCTCCGGTGCCGAGGGGTGCATGCGTCGGGTCCGGTGCCGAGGGGCGCACGCACTGGCTCCGGTGCCGAGGGGCGCATGCGTCGGGTCCGGTGCCGAGGGGTGCATGCGTCGGGTCCGGTGCCGAGGGGCGCATGCATCGGGTCCGGTGCCGACGGGTGCATGCATCGGGTCCGGTGCCGACGGGCGCATGCACCGGGTCCGGCGCCCACGGGTGCACGGGCGGAGGCCCCGGCGGGTGTGCGCTGCGGCGGCGGGGGCGGACCCGGGCGCCGGACACCGGGCGCCGCCCCCGCCCCTCCCGGCGTCGTATATTCGGCCCGACCGGTGTATCCGACGTACCCGGTGTATCCGGCACCCCCTGGAGGGCCCCGTGGAGATCCTCGCGTTCGGAGTCCAGGCCGACGAGAAGCCCCTCATCGAACGCGCCTTCAAGGGCCTGAACGAGGTCCGCTGCCTCGGGGTCTTCCTCGACGAGGACACCGCGCCCATCGCCACCGGCTACGAGGCGGTCTCCACCAGCGTCAACGCCGACCTGGGCCCGCGCGTGCTGCAGACCCTCGCCGCGGGCGGCACCCGGCTGGTCGCCCAGCGCTCCACCGGCTTCAACAACATCGACCTGGAGGTCGCCGAGCGGCTCGGCATGACCATCGCGCGGGTCTCGTCCTACTCGCCGTACTCCGTCGCCGAGTTCGCCTGGACCCTCGCCATGGCCGTCAACCGGCGCGTCGTGCGGGCCTCCACCCGCACCCGCGACTTCGACTTCCGCCTCGACGGGCTGATGGGCCGTGACCTGCACGGCCGCACCGTCGGCGTGCTCGGCACCGGCAAGATCGGCGAGGCCTTCACCCGGATCGCGCACGGCTTCGGGATGCGCCTGCTCGGCTGGGACGTCGCCGAGAACCCCCGCTGCCTGGAGCTCGGCATGCGGTACGTGCCCAAGGAGGAGCTGCTCGCCGAGTCCGACCTGGTCACCCTGCACGTGCCGCTGATGCCCGAGACCCGGCACCTCATCGACGCGGCCGCGCTGCGGACGATGAAGGACGACGCGATCCTGGTCAACTCCAGCCGCGGCGGCCTCATCGACACCGCCGCCCTGGTGGGCGAACTGCGCGCGGGCCGCTTCACGGGCATCGGCCTGGACGTGTACGAGGCCGAGGCGGGCCTGTTCTTCCTCGACAAGTCCCTGGAGGCCGTCGGGGACGACACCCTGGCCCGCCTCGTCACGTTCCCGAACGTGCTGGTGACGTCCCACCAGGCGTACTACACCGAGGACGCCGTCGGGCAGATCATCGACACCACCGTGCGGAACGTCGTCGACTACACGGAGGGCCGCCGCTCGGAGAACGTGCTCGTGCCGCGCAGCTGACCCACCAGCTTCCGCACCAGCGCCGCCCCGTTCAGCGTGAGCACCGACTCCGGGTGGAACTGCACCGAGGCGAACGCGGCGCGGGGCGCGGTGCCCGTCCGGCGAGGCGCCCGCAGCGCGTGCACCTCGCCGTTCGCGGCCCGGCTCACCTCGACGCCGCGCTCGGCCAGGGCGGCGGCCGCGGCGTCGTCGCAGCGCGCCGTGAAGCTGTTGTAGAAGCCGGCGGTCTCCGGCCGCCCGAACAGATCGACCACCGTCTGCGCGCCCTGGTACGGCACCTCCTTGCGGACGATGTCCAGCCCCAGCTCCGCCGCGATCAGCTCGTGTCCCAGGCAGACGCCGAGCACACCGCGCGCGGGATCGCGCAGCACCGCCCGGGTCAGCTCCCGCAGGAAGCGCATCTTCGGATCGCCCGGATCGCCCGGGTCACCCGGGCCGGGGCCCAGCACCACGGTCCCGTCGTGACCGAGCACCTCCTCGCGCAGGCCCGGCTCGTCGTAGCGCCGCACGGTCACCTCCAGGCCGCCCGACCGCAGCACGTGCGCCAGCATCGAGGTGAAGGTGTCCTCGCCGTCCACCACCAGCGCGTGCCCGCCGAGCTCCGCCGTGCGCTCCTGCATCCGCAGCCAGAACGGGGCGAGGTGGGCCCGGCGCCCGTCCAGCGCGGCCCGCACCCGGGGGTCGTCGGCGAGCCGGGCGGGTGCCCCGCCGCGATCCGGCCGGGGCGGCGCCACGCCCAGGGCCGCCAGCACCCCGGCCGCCTTCGCCCGGGTCTCGGCGACCTCGCCCGCCGGGTCCGAACCGCGCACCAGGGTGGCGCCGACCGGGACCCGCAGCCGGCCGTCGGCGTCGATGTCGGCGGTGCGGATGAGGATGGGGGAGTCGAGGGTCTGGGCGCCGCCGGAGTCCCGGCCGAGCAGGGCGAGCGCGCCGGCGTAGTAGCCGCGGCCGGTGCCGTCCGGTCCGAGGGGCTCGTGGCGCTCGATGACCCGGCAGGCGTTCTGCACGGGCGAGCCGGTCACGGTCGCCGCGAACATCGTCTCCCGCAGCACCTCCCGCGCGTCCAGGCTGGACCTGCCGCGCAGCTCGTACTCGGTGTGCGCGAGGTGGGCCATCTCCTTCAGCCGCGGGCCGACCACGACCCCGCCCATGTCGCCGACCGTGCACATCATCTTGAGCTCCTCGTCGACGACCATCGACAGCTCCTCGATCTCCTTGCCGTCGGCGAGGAACTCCAGCAGACGCCCCGGGGTCGGCCCCTCGGGCGGGTAGCGGTACGTGCCGCTGATCGGGTTCATCACGACGGTGCCGCCGGACATCCGGACATGCACCTCCGGGCTCGCCCCGACCAGCGTGCGCTCCCCGGTGTGCACCACGAACGTCCAGTACGCGCCGCGCTCGCCCACCAGCAGCCGGCGGAACAGCGCGAGGGCGTCCGCCCGGCAGAAGCCGGGGATCTCCCCCCGGTACGTCCGCCGGATCACGAAGTTCGCGCCCTCGCCGCGGCCGATCTCCTCGCGCAGCACCCGGCCGACGATCTCGCCGTACGCGTCGTCGTCCACGTCGAAGCCGCCCTCCGCCACCCGCACCGGGTGCGCGGGCAGCTGCGCCAGGGCCTGGGCCAGGGACAGCGTGTGCCGCTCCTCGGGGGTGAGCACCAGCAGCGGAGTGCCGTCGTCGCGGACGTCGAAGCCGCGCTCGCGGATCTGCCGGAACGGGATCAGGGCGAGTCCCTCGTCGGGCAGGTCGGCGAGCCGGTCGCGGGCGCCGACCGGGCCGAGGAGCACCTCGACGGTGTTCTCGTCGTGGCCCGGCGTGCGGCGGCGCAGCAGGGCGAAGGGGCGGGGGTCGTCGAGCAGATCGAGCAGTTGCATGGTCGGTGTCCCTCTCGGTCCTTCTCGGTCCTTCTCGCGGTGGATGCGCGGCTCCGACAGCACCTAGGAGCACGCTTGGATTTCACTCGGGAGGGACGGACCCCGGAAAACGCCGAAGGCCGCCCCTCGGCGGCCTTCGCGAAGTGTGGGTACGCGCAGTCAGCGGGCCGCCGGAGAAGCGGTCCACCACCAGTTCTGGCAGGTCTGGCCGGAGTGCCGGCCGGGATACGCGAACATGCGGGGCACCCTACCGCACGCCCCGGCGCACGGGCGGAGCCGCTGTCCGAGGGCTGTCCGGGACGTCTCATGTGATGGGCATGGGCCAAGGACGTCCGGACGACCCCGTAGTCTGGGCCCCGTGACCGTGAACGCTAAGACCAGCGCGAGCGCTGGCAACACCTGGCGAGACCTGCCCGCGGCGCAGCAGCCCGAGTACCCCGACGCTGAGGCTCTGCGCGCCGTCATCGCGGACCTCGAGTCGTATCCGCCGCTCGTCTTCGCGGGCGAGTGCGACCAGCTGCGCGCCCGGATGGCGGCCGTTGCCAAGGGAGAGGCGTTCCTCCTCCAGGGCGGCGACTGCGCCGAGGCCTTCGACGGCGTGTCCGCCGACCACATCCGCAACAAGCTCAAGACGCTGCTCCAGATGGGCGCCGTGCTCACCTACGCCGCGTCGGTGCCCGTGGTGAAGGTCGGCCGGATCGCGGGGCAGTACTCCAAGCCGCGCTCCAAGCCCAGCGAGACCCGCGACGGCGTCACGCTCCCGGTCTACCGGGGCGACTCCGTCAACGGCTTCGACTTCACCGAGGCCTCCCGCATCCCGGACCCGGAGCGGCTGAAGCGGATGTACCACGCGTCCGCGTCCACGCTGAACCTGGTGCGGGCCTTCACCACCGGCGGCTACGCCGACCTGCGCCAGGTGCACGCCTGGAACCAGGACTTCGTGCGGTCGTCCCCGTCCGGCCAGCGCTACGAGCAGCTCGCCCGTGAGATCGACAACGCGCTGAACTTCATGCACGCCTGCGGGGCCGACCCGGAGGAGTTCAAGACGGTCGAGTTCTACTCCTCGCACGAGGCGCTGCTGCTCGACTACGAGTCCGCGCTCACCCGCGTCGACTCCCGCACGGGCAGCCTCTACGACGTCTCCGGGCACATGGTGTGGATCGGTGAGCGCACCCGGCAGCTCGACCACGCCCACATCGAGTTCGCCTCGAAGATCCGCAACCCCATCGGGATCAAGCTGGGCCCGACGACGACGGCCGAGGAGGCGCTGCAGTACATCGAGCGCCTCGACCCCGAGCGCGAGCCGGGCCGGCTGACGTTCATCGTCCGGATGGGTGCGGACAAGATCCGCGACCGGCTGCCGGAGCTGCTGGAGAAGGTCACCGCCTCGGGGGCCACCGTGGCCTGGGTGACCGACCCGATGCACGGCAACACCTTCGAGGCGGCCTCCGGCCACAAGACCCGCCGCTTCGACGACGTGCTCGACGAGGTCAAGGGCTTCTTCGAGGTGCACAAGGCGCTGGGCACCCACCCGGGCGGCATCCACGTGGAGCTGACCGGTGACGACGTCACCGAGTGCGTCGGCGGCGGCGACGAGATCTTCGTCGACGACCTGCACCAGCGCTACGAGACGGCCTGCGACCCGCGTCTGAACCGCAGCCAGTCCCTGGACCTGGCGTTCCTCGTCGCGGAGATGTACCGGGACCAGTGACCCGGGAACGGGCCGCAGGCCGCTCCCGGCCGTGACCGGCACCGGCCGGTCACGCCGGCCGGCGGCAGACCGGCGAGAGGCCGGCGACAGGCGCGGCCGGCGCTGCAAGCGGCGGGCAAGCGGCGGGATGGGGCGCGGATCACAGCGGATCCGCGCCCCGTCGCACTGTTGCGCTTCCCCCGTCATGGGTTAAGTTAGGTAAGCCTCACCGATCAATCGGGACGGCTCGACCTCATCCATCCCGGCGGGAGGTGCACCGCGTGTACGTCTGCAGCTGCTTCGGAGTGACCGAGGCCCAGGTCCAGCAGCACGCGCGGGACGGTGCCTGCACACCGCGCCAGATAGCCTCCGCCTGCAAGGCGGGCACCGACTGCGGGTCCTGCGTCCGCCGGATCCAGGCGATCCTGGGCCGGGGCGCCTGCCCCCGCCGTGAGCTCGCCGAGCAGGGCAGGCCGGTGCTGACGGGGCTGGGCGCGGCGGACGCGCTCGACCGGGCCGCGGCCTGAGGCCGCCGGACCGCGCGGGGCGCGGTCAGCTCTCCGGCTGCTCGATCAGCTGCGCGAGGTAGAGCGCCTCACCGAGCTTCTCCAGCAGCTCCAGCTGGGTGTCGAGGTAGTCGATGTGGTGCTCCTCGTCCTCCAGGATCGACTCGAAGATGTTCGCGGACGTGATGTCGCCCTTCTCGCGCATCACCCTGATTCCCCGCTTGAGCCGGTCGATCGCCTCCACCTCGATCTGCCGGTCCGCCTCGAACATCTCCCGCACCGTCTGGCCGACACGGACGTGGAAGAGCCGCTGGTAGTTGGGCAGCCCGTCCAGGAACAGGATCCGGTCGGTGAGCACCTCGGCGTGCTTCATCTCGTCGAAGGACTCGTGCCGGGTGTACTTCGCGAGCTTCGTCCAGCCGAAGTTCTCCTGCATCTTCGCGTGCAGGAAGTACTGGTTGATCGCGGTCAGCTCACCGGTCAGCTGCTCGTTGAGGAATTCGAGGACCTCGGGGTCGCCCTGCATCGCAGCGGCTCCTTCCGCCTGGGGAATGGGGAGGTTGCCGCCGCATGATCGCACCGTACGCGGAAGATCGTCCAGTAAGTGGATACTTACTAAGTAAGTGCATGCTTAGTCGCGCTCGCCCGAAGATCTCCGCCGTTGTCCGCCGTTGTCCGCCGTTGTCCGGAGTCGTCCGAGTCGTCCGAGTCTGCCGACTCGGACGAGCTGGTCTATGTCTGTGGATGTCTGTCCGGGTTTCCCGGTGGGTGGTCCGGGGCACCGTCCCGGGTCTGTCAGGATGGAGCCATGGGTCATCCGGTGGAGCGCGAATCTGGAGCAGCAGGACCGACCGAGCTCCCGCCGGGGCAGCGTCTGCAGCGGGGCTGGCCGGTCACGCACTACGGGCCGGTGCCCAAGTTCCGGCCCGAGCGCTGGGAGTTCCGGGTCTTCGGCGCGACCGCCGACGGGGAGAAGCACTGCTGGACCCACGAGGAGTTCACCGGCCTGCCCTACACCACCGTGCTGGCCGACCTGCACTGCGTGACGAGGTTCAGCATGCTCGGGTCGGAGTGGGGCGGGGTGCCCGCCCGGACCGTCCTGCAGATCGCGCCGCCCGCCGCCGACGTCACCCATGTGATGGTGTGGGCGGAGTACGGCTTCAGCTCCAACCTGCGGCTCGCCGACTTCGCCGCCGAGCGCACGCTCTTCGCCACCCACAAGGACGGTGAACTGCTGACCGCCGAGCACGGCTTCCCGCTGCGCCTGATCGTCCCGCACCTGTACGCCTGGAAGGGCCCCAAGTGGGTCCGGGGCGTGGAGTACATGACGGCCGACCGCCGCGGCTTCTGGGAGGAGCGCGGCTACCACAACATCGGCGACCCCTGGAAGGAGCAGCGCTACTCCTACCAGGAGGAACCGGGGGACGGGCCCGACCTGTAGCCGGCACCCCGTACCCGGCATCCGGCATCCGGCATCCGGCATCCGGCGGGGGGCAGGCGCGCTCGGGGCGGGCCCGCACCCCGGGGGCACTACGGGCCGGCCGCCGGTGAGCCCGGCTGTCCGTCGCGGAGCTTCTTCAGCCGCTCCACGTCCCCCGCGTGCCCCTCCTTCCCGCCGGGCGTCTCGATGATCAGGGGCACCCCCGCGGTCGCGGGATGGGTCATCAGGGCGCGGAACGGGTCCTCGCCGATGTGGCCGGCCCCGATGTTGGCGTGCCGGTCCCGGTGCGAGCCCGCGGCCGCCTCGGAGTCGTTGGCGTGCACCAGCTTCAGCCGGCCCGGCCCGACCGCCTCCACCAGCAGGCCGAGCGTCTCGTGCATGCCGTCCGGCGCGGCCAGATCGTGCCCGGCGGCGAAGACATGGCAGGTGTCCAGGCAGACGCCCAGCTTCGGATGGGCGTCCAGCGCCTCGAAGTAAGGGGGCAGGTCCCAGGTCCGCGCGCACAGCGAGGACCCCTGCCCGGCGGTCGGCTCCAGCAGCAGGAACGGGTCGTCCTCGTGGGTCAGCTCGTCCAGCAGCGGCAGCATGCGCTCCCGCACCTGCCGCAGTGCCGCGGACCGCTCCCGCCCGCCGGTCGCGCTGCCGGTGTGGACCACCACGCCGAGCGCCCCGATCCGCCGGGCCCGCCGCAGCGAGTGCCGCAGCGAGGCGACGGACCGCTCGACCGTGGCCTCCGTGGGGGAGCCGAAGTTGATCAGGTACGGGGCGTGCACGTACGCCGGCGTCGACGCCTCCGCGCACGCCGCCCGGAACGCCTCGTCCTCGCGCGGGTTCCCGTCCGGGGTCGCCCAGCCGCGCGGGTTGGCGACGAAGACCTGCACGGCCTCGGCCCGCAGCTCACGGGCGTAGGCCAGACCCACGGTGCTCAGCCCCCCGGCGACGGGCACATGGCTGCCGACGGGGTTGCGCAACGGGCCGGGTGCCACCGGGACACCGGAAGCGGTCAGGGGGCCCGGGGAGGCCGGGGGGACACGGGGATCGCTGCTCACCCGCCCAGGGTGCCACGCCCCGCCCGCCCCCCGGTCAGCGGATCCTGATCGTGATCGTCGACCCCTTCGGAGCGCTCCCGCCGCCCTTGACGGACTGGCCGCGCACCGTGTCGCCGAACAGGCCGAGCAGCCCCCGGTCCTCCTCGACCTCGAACCCGGCCCCCTCCAGCTTCCGCCGGGCATCGGACACGCTGTCGCCGACCACCTCGGGCACCTCGACCATGACCGGGCCCTTGGACAGGGTCAGCGTCACGGTGTCGCCCTCGGCGGCCTCACCGCCGGCGTCCGGCGACTGGAGCGCGACCTGGCCCTTGTCGTGCTCGGAGTTGATCTGCGCGGAGGCCACCTTCACCTTCAGGCCCGCCTCCAGCAGCTCCGCGCGCGCGTCGGCCAGGTCCCGCCCGACCACCTCGGGCACCTCCACCGGGCTGCCCTTGCTGACGACCAGGGCGACCGCGGTCCCGGCGCGCTGCTCCGCGCCGCCCTCCGGGTCCGTGGCCAGCACCGCCCCGCGCACCACCTCGTCACTGAACTCCCGGGTCACCATCCCCGGCTCCAGCCCGGCGCCCTTCAGCGCCTGCCGCGCCTCGGTCAGCGTCCGGCCGCGCAGCGCGGGCACCCGTACGGTCTCGGGGCCGCGGGAGAGGGTCAGCGTCACCGCGTCGTTGCCCCTGATGCGGGCACCCGGCGCCGGGTCCGTCCTGATCACCAGGCCGCGACCGACGGTGTCGCTGAAGTCCTGCCTCACCTCGCCGACCTCCAGGCCGGCCTCCGACAGCCGCTCGCGGGCCTCCGCCTCGGTCTTCGCCAGCACCGGCGGCACCCGGGTGAACTGGCCGGAGTTGATGTACCACACGCCCGCACCGACCCCGAACACCAGCAGCAGCACCGCGAGCACCGACAGCGGCCCGCGCCGGGGCACGGACCGGCGGCGCGGCGGCGGCGCGGGCTCCACCTCCAGCCGGCTCGTGTACTGCCGGCCGCCCGCTCCGCTCACGGGGGTCACCAGGGGGTTCACCATGGGGTTCACCGGGGGGTTCGCCGAGAGGTTCACCGTCGGGCTCCCCGAGGAGTTCTCCGGGGGCAGCCGGGGCACCTCCGGCGAGCGCGGGATCACACTCGTGCGGTCCTCCGCGATGTCGCGGGCGTCGCGCCCGGTGGCGAGCGCCTGCGGCGGCACCGCGTCCAGCTGCTCCTCGCTCAGACCGGCCCGCGCCTCGCGCAGCGCCGCCAGCAGCGCCACCGCGTCGTACGGCCGCAGTTCCGGCATCCGCGCGGTCGCCGAGGCGACCAGCTCGTCCAGCGCGTACGCCAGACCCGGCACGGACGCCGACGGCGGCGGCACGTCGTCGTGGACGTGCCGGTACAGGATCTGCGCGGGGGAGTCCCCCTGGTGCGGCCGGGCACCGGTGAGCGTCTCGAACAGCATCACCCCGCACGCGTACACGTCGACGCGCGGATCGGCGACGCCCCGCTCGATCTGCTCCGGCGCCAGGTAGGAGACCGTGCCGAGGACCGCCCCGGTGGTCTGGGTGACGGTGTCCACCGCGCGCACCAGCCCGAAGTCGGCGACCTTCACCCGGCCGTCGTCCCCGATGAGCACGTTCTCCGGCTTCATGTCCCGGTGCACGAACCCCGCCCGGTGGGCGGCGCCCAGCGCGGCCAGCACCGGCTCCAGGATGTCCAGCGCGGCCCGCGGCTGGAGCGCGCCGCGCTCGCGCAGCACGTCCCGCAGGGTGCAGCCGGCGACGTACTCCATCGCCAGGTAGACGTAACCGCCGTCGGTGCCCTGGTCGAAGACCTGCACCACGTTGGGGTGGGCCAGCCGCGCGACGGACTTCGCCTCGCGGATGAACCGCTCCACGAACGCCCCGTCCGCCGCCAGCGCCGGATGCATCACCTTCAGCGCGAGCACACGGTCCAGGCGGGTGTCCACGGCCCGGTACACCGTGGCCATCCCGCCGACCGCGATCCGCGCCTCGATGCGGTAGCGCCGGTCGAGCACCTGCCCGACCAGAGGGTCCTGAAGGGTCGTGTCCACAGAGCGAGTCTACGAGCCGTCACCGACACCCCGGCGGCCCGCACGGGACCGGGGCGCGACTGCAGCCGACCTGTGACGGACCGCACGACGCCGCGCACCCCACCCGCACCCCCGGTACGGAGGCTGCCCGGCCGGCCCCGGCCCCCGGTACGGCATCCGCCCCACCGGCCCCGCAACACCCGGCGGGCCGGCCTCCGCAACGGCCCCGCGAGGCCGGTGCGGAGGCCGCGAGGCGCCGCGCACCCGCCCGCTCAGAACGCCGGCCGCTCCGGGTCCAGCCGGGCCAGCCCCGCCGCCGGGGAGGACGCCTCGGCGAAGTGCCGCCGCGGGATCCGTCCCGCCCGGTACGCCAGCCGGCCCGCCTCGACGCCCGCCTTCATCGCGGCCGCCATCAGCACCGGCTCCTGCGCCCGGGTCACCGCCGAGGCGAGCATCACCCCCGCGCACCCCAGTTCCATCGCCAGCGCCACGTCCGACGCCGTACCGGCCCCCGCGTCGAGGATCACCGGCACGCGCGCGTGCTCCACGATCAGCTGGAAGTTGTGCGGGTTGCGGATGCCCAGCCCCGACCCGATCGGCGAGCCCAGCGGCATGACCGCCGCGCAGCCCGCGTCCTGCAGCTTCCGCGCCAGCACGGGGTCGTCGTTGGTGTAGGGCAGCACCGTGAACCCGTCGTCCACCAGTGTCTCGGCCGCGTCCAGCAGTTCGACCGGGTCCGGCAGCAGGGTGCGTTCGTCGGCGATGACCTCCAGCTTGACCAGGTCGGTGCCCAGCGCCTCCCGGGCCAGCCGGGCGGTCAGCACGGCCTCCCCGGCGGTGAAGCAGCCCGCCGTGTTCGGCAGTACCCGGACACCGAGCCGGTCCAGCACCGACAGCACCGAGCCGTGCACCGCGGGGTCCACGCGCCGCATCGCGACGGTGGTCAGCTCCGTCCCGGACGCCACCAGCGCCCGCTCCAGCACCTCAAGGCTGGGCGCACCCCCGGTGCCCATGATCAGCCGGGACGTGAACGCCGTCCCGCCGAGGACGAACGGATCGTCGGCCATGGTCAGCCTCCCTGGACGGCGGTCAGTACCTCGACCCGGTCGCCCTCCGCGAGCGCGGTGGCGGGCCACGCGGCGCGCGGGACGACGGTCTCGTTGAGGGCGGCGGCCACCCCGGAGGGGGCCGCGGTGAGGGACCGCACGAGCGTGTCGAGAGCCGTGCCCGGCTCCACCGACCTGTGCTCGCCGTTGACCGAGATGTTCATACGGGCTGCTCCGACAGACGGGGGAGGGCGCCGGTGAACCGGCGGGGCGTGAAGGGGCGGGCCTCCTCGGGGAGTTCCCCGGTGACCAGGGCGTGCGCCAGCGCGTCGCCGGTGACGGGCGTCAGCAGCACGCCGTTGCGGTGGTGGCCGGTGGCCAGCAGCAGGCCGTCCAGCCCGGTCGGCCCGAGCAGCGGCGCGTTGTCGGGGGAGCCGGGCCGCAGCCCGGCCCGGGTCTCCGTGAGCGGCAGCTCGGTGATGCCGGGCACCAGCTCGTGGGCGTCGCGCAGCAGCTCGTACACACCGCCCGCGGTCACCGTCGTGTCCCAGCCGAGTTCCTCGCTGGTCGCACCGACCACCAGCTCGCCGTTCTCCCGCGGCACCAGGTAGACGTGGCTGCCGCGCACCACCGCGCGGACCGTGCGGTGCAGGAACGGCGCGAGCCGGGGCGGCACGGTCAGCCGCAGCACCTGCCCCTTCACCGGCCGCACCGGCGGCAGCAGCTCGTCCGGCACCCCGGCCAGCCGCCCGCTCAGGCTGCCCGCGGCGAGCACGACCCGACCGGCGCTCAGCGCGGCACCGGACTGCGTGACGACACCGGCCGCCCGCCCCCGCACCACCGTGAGCCGCTCCGCCCGGTCCCGGTGCACGACCACGCCCGCCCGCCCGCAGGCCGTCAGCAGCGCCGCGGCCAGCCGCCGCGGGTCGATCTGGTGGTCGCCGTCCACCCGCAGACCGCCGCGCACCCCCGGCGCCAGCATCGGCTCCAGCCGCCGGCACTCGCGGCCCGACAGCCACTGGGAGTCCAGCCCGGACCGCTGCTGCAGCGCGTGCAGCTCCCGCAGGTACGCGCGGTCGTCGGCGTCCAGCGCCACGGCCAGCGTGCCGCACCTGCGGTAGCCGAGGTCCTGCCCGGTCAGCTCGGTGAGTTCGGCCGCGAACCGCGGATAGCGGCGCGCCGAGGCGAGGTTGAGGCCGAGCAGGGTCTGCTCGCCGTGGTGCAGTTCGGTGACCGCGGCCAGCATCCCGGCCGCGACCTGCGCGGCCCCGCCGCCCGGCGCGGGGTCCACGACGACCGTGGCGAGACCGCGCTGCGCGGCCCGCCAGGCGGTCACCAGACCGATGATGCCGCCCCCGACCACGAGGACGTCAGACGTGTGCGGCATGGGCGTCCAGCCCCTCCCTTCGCCGGCATGACCCGGATCAGGTTCGTACGGTCGGAGGCCGCCAGCCTCCCTCTCAGCCCGGTGCGCCGGGCTCCCGCGAGTGCTCTACGTTGGCCCCACCCTAGCTGCCGGCCCGGCGCGACTGTAAGGGAGCCTCCGCCCGTGTCCCGTTCACTCGACGGCCTCGTCCTCGCCCCCGTCACCGACCAGGCCCCCGGGCAGGTCGGCACCCGCACCCGCTTCGCCTACCGCGAGCGCGACGGTGTGATCTGGGCCGCCTACGCCGGCGGTGACGTCGTACGCGGCCATCTCGTGGGTACCCGGGACGGCGACCTGCTGGACTTCCGCTACGTCCAGCTCACCCAGGACGGCGCCACGTCCTCGGGACACTGCGTGTCCGAGGTGGTGGAACTGCCCGACGGGCGGATCCGGCTGGAGGAGACGTGGGAGTGGGAGTCGCGTCCGGGCAGCGGGACGAGTGCTGTGGAGCAGGTCACGGAGCACGAGCGCTGACTGACGTTCTGTCAGGTGTCTATGGTGATCAGGTGAGCGAGCAGACGCAGGAACCAACAGGGCCCGCGCCGCGGCGGGTCGTCGTCTCGGGCGCGGGCATGGCAGGGGTGCAGACCGCGGTCGCCCTGCGCGAACAGGGCTTCACCGGCCGGGTGACCCTGATCGGCGCCGAACCCCACCAGCCGTACGACCGCCCGCCGCTGTCCAAGGCGGTCCTGCTCGGCACCGCCGAGGGCTCCGCCCTGGACGTCGACTTCGAGGGCCTCGGCATCGAGCTGCGCCTCGGCTGCGAGGTCCTCGGCCTGCGCCCCGGAGCGCGCGTCCTGGACACCGGCACCGGACCGGTCCCCTACGACGCCCTGGTGCTCGCCACCGGCGCCGAACCGGTCCGGCTGCCCGGCACGGAGGGTGTGCCCGGTGTGCACCTGCTGCGCACCCTCGACGACGCCGAGCGGCTGCGGCCGGTGCTCGCCCGCCGGCACGACATCGTGGTCGTCGGCGCGGGCTGGATCGGCGCCGAGTTCGCCACCGCCGCCCGCGAGGCGGGCTGCGCGGTGACCGTCCTGGAGGCCGCCGACCGGCCGCTCGCCGGAGCGCTGCCCGCCGAGGTCGCCGCCCCGATGACCGCCTGGTACGCCGACAGCGGAGCCGCTCTGCGCACCCACGCGCGGGTGCGGCGCGTCGAGCCCGCGGGAGCCGGGGAGGCCGCGGGAGGCGGCGCCGGGGGCGGTGCGGGGGACGGCGGGCACGCGGCGGGCGCGGAGAACCTGGAGGTCGTCCTGGACGACGGCACCCGGCTGGCCGCGGGCGCCGTCGTCGTCGGCATCGGCGCGCGCCCCGCCACCGGGTGGCTGGCCGGCTCCGGCGTCGAGCTGGGCGCGCACGGGGAGGTCGTCGCCGACGCCTGCCTGCGCACCGGCCTGCCGGACGTGTACGCCGTCGGCGACTGCGCCTCCTTCCCCTCCGGCCGCTACGGCGAGCGGCTGCTGGTCCACCACTGGGACAACGCCCTCCAGGGGCCGCGCACGGTCGCCGCGAACATCGTCGGCGGGCGGAGCGGCGAGCCGCCGGCCGTCTACGACCCGGTGCCCTACTTCTGGTCCGAGCAGTTCGGCCGCTTCGTCCAGTACGCCGGACACCATCCGGTCGCCGACACGCTGCTGTGGCGTGGCGACCCCTCCGGGCCGGCCTGGTCGGTGTGCTGGCTGCGCGGGGGACACCTGGTCGCCCTGCTGGCGGTGGGCCGCCCGCGCGACCTCGCCCAGGGGCGGAAGCTGATCGAGGCGGGCGCACGGATGGACCCCGGGCTCCTCGCGGACCCGGCCCGGCCGCTCAAGGCGGCGGTGGTGTGACGCCACGGCCCCGGCCCCACGCCCCGCCCGGACCCGGGCGGGCGGTGGCCGGGCGGTGGCCGGGCGGGGGCGTGCGGCCGGGGGGCCGGCACCCCGCCCCGCCCCGCCGCCGGGGGCGGTGTCCGGGCAGGCCGCGGGCGGCGCGACGCCCGTGCGGGGCGGCTCGGCTTCCTCCTGTCGGCGGAGGATGGCAGGCTTGTTTCCGTGACCGAGATTGACGCAAAGACCGATGCTCTCGTCCCCGCCTGGCTCACCCTCCCCGACATCGCCGAGATGCTCGGTGTGGAGGTGACGCGTGTGCGGCAGCTGGTCAAGGAGGGCCAGCTCATCGCCGTACGCCGCGGGGAGAACCGCGCGCTGCACGTGCCCGCCGCCTTCATCGACGGGGACAAGGTCGTCAAGGGCCTGTCCGGGACCCTGACGCTCCTGCGGGACGACGGCTTCACCGACGAAGAGATGCTGGAGTGGCTCTTCACCCCCGACGACAGCCTCCCCGGCACCCCCGCCCAGGCCCTCGGCGAGAATCGCGGCACGGAGGTGAAGCGCCGCGCCCAGGCGCTCGCCGTCTGACCTGATCAGCACCCGGTGTACGGGCCGGGGCAGCCGCCCGGGCCCGTACACCGACCGAACGACGGGGGGACACCCATGCCCGCGACCGCACGCGCCCAGCTCGCCGACGCCCGGCTCTACCTGTGCACGGACGCCCGCAGACGCCAGGGCGACCTGCCCGGGTTCCTGGACGCGGTCCTGGCGGGCGGCGTGGACATCGTGCAGCTGCGCGACAAGGGCATGGAGGCCGCCGAGGAACTGGAGCACCTGAAGGTGTTCGCCGACGCCTGCGCGCGGCACGGCAGGCTCCTCGCGGTGAACGACCGCGCGGACGTCGCCCACGCGGCCGGCGCCGACGTCCTCCACCTCGGCCAGGGCGACCTCCCGGTCCCCGCGGCCCGCGCGATCCTCGGGCCCGACGTCCTGGTCGGCCGCTCCACCCACAGCGAGGCGGAGGCCGCCGCGGCCGCCGTCCAGGACGGCGTGGACTACTTCTGCACCGGCCCCTGCTGGCCCACCCCCACCAAGCCCGGCCGGACCGCGCCCGGCCTGGACCTCGTCCGCCGCACCGCGGAGCTGGGCACCCGGCGCCCCTGGTTCGCCATCGGCGGCATCGGGCTCGGCAACCTCGACGAGGTGCTCGCGGCGGGAGCCCGCCGGGTGGTGGTGGTCCGCGCGATCACCGAGGCCGACGACCCGGGAGCGGCCGCCGCCGCACTCGCCGGGCGCCTGCGGACCGCGTAGGGCGCCGGGGGAGACCGCGCAGCGGGCGGCCGTCGCCGGGGCACGGGCACCGGGACCCGAGGGAGGGCCGTCCGCCCTCCTGCCCCTTCCCCGGTGGCCGTATGGCGAGACGGGCCTCCGGCGGGATCGGGGCATTCCGGATATCCACCGTCCACCCCTTGGACAAGACTCCGGCAATTCCGGCAATTTTCCCGGATTCGGTTGGGGGACCGACGGCCCCTGGCTAACCTGCCGGTATGGCCCTAGGAACCGCATCGACCAGGACGGATCGCGCACGTACCGTGCGCGACATCCTCGCCGCAGGCAAGACGACGTACTCCTTCGAGTTCTCGGCGCCGAAGACCCCCAAGGGCGAGAAGAACCTGTGGAACGCGCTCCGCCGGGTCGAGGCGGTCTCCCCGGACTTCGTCTCCGTCACCTACGGCGCCGGCGGCTCCACCCGCGCCGGCACCGTCAAGGAGACCGAGCAGATCGTCGCGGACACGACCCTCACCCCGGTCGCCCACCTCACCGCCGTCAACCACTCCCTCGCCGAACTGCGCAACATCATCGGCCAGTACGCGGACGCCGGGATCCGCAACATGCTGGCCGTGCGCGGCGACCCGCCCGGCGACCCCATGGGGACCTGGGTGCGCCACCCCGAGGGCCTCACCTACGCCGCCGAACTGGTCCGCCTCATCAAGGAGTCGGGAGACTTCTGCGTGGGGGTCGCGGCCTTCCCGGAGATGCACCCGCGCTCCAGCGAGTGGGACACCGACGTGGCGCACTTCGTCGACAAGTGCCGGGCCGGGGCCGACTACGCCATCACCCAGATGTTCTTCCAGCCGGAGTCGTATCTCCGGCTGCGCGACCGGGTCGCCGCCGCGGGCTGTGCGACACCGGTGATCCCCGAGGTCATGCCCGTCACCAGTGTCCGGATGCTGGAGCGGCTGCCCCAGCTCAGCAACGCGCACATCCCTGCCGCGCTGAAAGAGCGGATCCTCACAGCCAAAGACGATCCGGCCGCTGTACGCTCCATGGGGATCGAGTTCGCCACGGAGTTCTGTGCACGCCTGCTGGCCGAGGGGGTCCCCGGGCTGCATTTCATCACGCTGAACAACTCCACCGCGTCACTGGAAATCTACGAGAACCTGGGCCTGCACCACCCCCCGCGGGTCTAGACCTGCCGCACCGGTGTGCTACACACTGCGTAGCGGTCACTGGGAGAGGGGCGTACATGGGCTGGACGGTCCTCTACATCGCGTTCGGCGTGGTCGCACTGTGGCTGCTCGGCGAGGTACTGCTGCAGTACAAGGCGCGGCTGCGCTGGCGGCTGCTCGCCTTCGCCGGATTCCTCGGCGTCGTGGCCGGTGTGCTGGTCTCCTCGGTCGTGGTCATCGCCCTGGGCGCGTGCGCCTTCGCGGTCGGACAGGTCTACGTCACGATGTCCTTCCGCCGCGGCTTCGCGTCCGGCTGGGCGGTCAGCCGGCCGGGCACGGAGCGTGACGGCGCCGGCGAGTTCCGGGACCCGGTCCTGGAGGCCTCCGGTCCGGGAACCGACGACGCGGACCGGCACGGAGCGGATGCCGGGTACACCCCGGACGGCGCCTACGGCCAGGACGCCGGCTACGGCCCGGACGACGACCGCGACGACGTCTTCACGCCGGCCGCCGACCGCGGCCCCTCGACCGGGCAGATGCCCGCCGTCGACCCGTCGGCCGCCGAGAGCACCGCGATCTACCAGCCGCAGCCCCTGCCCGACGACACCGGCTCCTACGGTGTCTACGGCGACACGGGATACGGCCGGCCCGACGCGCCGTCCCAGGACGAGTACGCGGCGACCGCGCAGAGCCCCGAACAGGGCTACGGCTACGACAACTGGTCCGACTACGGCCAGCAGCAGGGCTACGGCTACGACACCGGCGGCCAGCAGTACGCCGCCTACTCCGACCCGTACATCGGCACGCAGACCTACGGCGGCCAGTCCTACGACACCGGCTACGACGGCCGGCAGAACTACGGCCAGCAGGCCTACGGGCAGGACCCGTACGCGACCGGCGGGTACGGCGAGACCCCGCCCGGCGGCGTCTGGGTGCCGCAGCAGCGCTCCGACGAGGGCCAGGGCACCGACGCCTCCCAGGACCAGGGTTACTACCAGGACGGCGGTCAGACCCGGAACGGCGGATACGACGAGGGCTACCGCTACTGAGCGGACGGGCGGGGCGGGCGGTACGGGCAGGGCGGGTGGTACGGGCAGGGCGGGTGACCGCGGCTGCCGCGCCGCGGACGCGGCCCGGCCCTCGGGCCCCCGCCGTCCGGGGCCGGCCCGGTGGGCCCCGGCCGGTGGTCCGGCGGGGCGTCCGCCGGCACCGTCCGCCGCTCACCGCGAACCGCGGTAGTCCGCCCCCTCGACGATCAGACCCGCGACCAGCGCGCCCGACATGCCCGCGTGCGGCAGCCCGCCGCCCGGGTGGGACCAGCCGCCGACCCGGTACAGACCGGGCAGCCGGGTGGAGTTGGCCGGGCGCAGCAGCCGCCCCCCGCCCGCGGCGAGCGCGGGCGCGGGCACCGAACCCGCGCGGGCACCGGTCTCGGCCTCGGTGTGGCGGGGCGTGCGCGCCTCGTGCCACAGCAGCCGCTCCCGCAGCCCCGGCAGGGCCACCTCCGCGGCGTCCAGGACGAGTTCCGTACAGCGCCGCACCGTGGCCTGCGACTCCCATCCCGCGTCGGCCGGCACCACCGCGGACACCACCACCGCCTCGTGCCCCTCGTCCGGGACGAGCGCCGGGTCGTCGGGCCGCAGCACCGTCACCGTGGGACGCGGCACCGGGTCACCGCCGGGCGACCCCAGGAAGTCCAGCTCGGCCTCCCGGTCCGGCGCGTGCACGACCGTCCGGTGCGCCGCCCCGGGCTCGCGTCCGCCGCGCAGGGCCAGCAGCAGCGTGAACCGGCCCGGCCCGGTCGCGTCCGGGTCGGCCCGCACATCACCGTCCGCGTCCAGCGGATGCGCCGTCAGCAGGCGCAGCGTCGCCGGGTCGACGTCCGCGACGACATGGTCCGCCCCGGCCCGGGTGCCGTCGGCCAGGTCCACCCCGGCCGCCCGGCCGTCCTTCTCCACGACGCCGGTCACCTCGGCGCCGAAGACGAACTCCACCCGCCTGCGCACACACCGCTCGTACACCGCCCGGGCCAGTTCCCGCAGCCCGCCGCGCACGTACCAGATGCCGAAGGCGTGCTCCATGTACGGCAGCAGGGCCGCGCTCGCCGGAGCGGTCCGCGGGTCCAGCCCGTGCGCGAGCACCTGGGCCTCCAGCAGATCGCCGAGGCGTTCGTCGCGCAGCTCCCAGGCGGCGATCTCCCGCACCGTCCGTGCCCGGCGGGTGCGCAGCAGGCGTTTGTGCGGCACCGCCGGGTAGGGCTCGCGCCCGGCCAGCACCGGCCAGTCGGGCCACAGCGGCTCCTCCAGCAGGGGCCGGCGCGAACGGTCCCAGGCCTCGCGGGCCCGGACCAGGAAGTCGCCCCAGCGGGCGCCCGCTCCCTCGCCCAGGGCCTCGTCGAGTGCCGCGACCACCCCCGCGCGGGAGGCGTTGGGCAGGGCCACCCGGCTGCCGTCCGCGAAGACGTGGCACGAGGACGGGTCGACCTGGACCAGTTCCACGCACTCCTCCAGCGGCTCCCTGCCCGTCTTGAGGAACAGGTCGCGGTACACCGCGGGCAGCGGCAGCAGACCCGGGCCCGTGTCGAAGCGGAAGCCGTCCCGTTCCCGGCGGCGCACCGCACCGCCGTACGTCTCCGTCCGCTCGTACACCACCACCCGGTGGCCCGCGACGGCCAGCCGGGCGGCGGCCGCCATCGCGCCCGTCCCGGCGCCGATCACCGCAATCCGTGCCATGACCGCGACCTTATCGGCCGCGCCCGGCCACCCGGCCCACGGGCGGCCGGGGCGCCGTCCCCGGTCCCCGGTCCCCGGTTCCCGGCCGGCGGCCGGACGCCGGGGGCGAGGTACGGGGAACGAGGACGTACGGGGGACTCGGCCACGCCCGGCCACCCGGCCCACGGGCGGCCGGGGAGCCGTCCCCGGTTCCCGGTTCCCGGTTCCCGGCCGGCGGCCGGACGCCGGGGGCGAGGTACGGGGAACGAGGACGTACGGGGAACGGCGAGGTACGGGGAACTGAGTATCCGTACCTAGGCGCCGGGATGAGTACGCGCACGGATGGGGCGCGGCGGCCCGGGACGGGACAGTGGAGGCACGGAACGGGGCACGGCGCCGGCACCGCCGACACGGGGCGGCGGAACGGCGCCTGCCACCGACCCGCTCCTTCCGCCGGCCCGCGTGCCGGCGGGAGCGAGGCAGGAACCCCCGGGAGCCGACCGCCCCGGGAACGGGGGAGGCACGGGGGAACACGAAGGCGCCGGTCCGGTCCGGCCCGCGGGGGACACGCGGCCGCAGCGGACCGGCGCCGACCCGTACCCGTCGTGCGGGCGCCCCACCCGTCGTGCGGGCCGCCGTGGCCGGCGCACCGTCCCGCCGCGCCCGCGGTGCTCGTTTGCCCGCCGCGCCCGCCGCGCCCGCCGTGCCCGTCCTCCTGGCCGGCCGCGTCCGCCGCGCCTGCGGTCCCCGCCGCGCCCGCGGTCCGCGCGGTGTCCGCGGGATCCGCCTCCTGCCCGTGCAGGCGTGCCGTGCGGGGTCAGCGGCGGCCGCTGACGCGTCCCTGGAGCAGCCGGGACAGCGCCGCGTGCACGTCGTCCAGGGAGCGCTCCGGCTGGAACGACTGCCAGTCCAGGGCGGCCACCAGCACCATGCCCACCAGGGCGGCCGCGGTCAGCTGCACATCGATCTCCTCGCTGAGCTCACCGCTCTTCACGCCCGCCCGCAGCACGTCCTCGACGACCGCCACGACCTGCCGGCGGACCACCATCAGGGTGGACTGCCAGGCGCGGTTGGTCCGCCACAACTCCGCCACGTACAACTGGGTGAAGGCCGGGTAGCGGGCGATGAAGCCGAGCCCCGCGCGGATCATCGCGTCCAGGGCGTCCACCTGGGAGCCGCCGCCGTCCACCGTCCGCTCCGCCGCCTCCTGCAGGGACGCGGTCAGCAGTCCCACGCCGTGCCGCAGCAGTTCCTCGAAGAGGACGGACTTGCTGGCGAAGTTGTAGTAGACGGTGCCCTTCGCGACGCCGGCCCGCTCGGCGATCTCGTCCACGGTCGTGGCGGAGAAGCCCTGCTCGGCGATCAGGGTGACCGCGGCCTCGTAGAGCTTCTGTCGGGTGGCCTCGCGGCGGGTGCCGCCGCCCGGCGCGGCGCTGCTGCTTTCCATGGTCCCGATTCTCACAGGAAGCGGCGCCCGCGCGGGCACCGGAGCCCGCGGCCCCGGAGGGCGGCCGGGGCGCGCGGGGCGCGCGGGGCGCGCGGGGCTCACAGGGTCAGCTCCGGGTGCAACCGGTCCAGCGTCCACACCTGGCGGCGGCGCGCCGACAGCGCGGTCAGCGCGAGCGCGCCGGCCGTGAACGCGGCCAGCACCGCACACGCCTGCCACACCGGGCCGAGCCCGCCCCCGCTGACCAGCCGCCGCAGCGCCTCGACCACGTACGTCATGGGCAGGAACGGGTGGATCGCGTTGAAGAAGCCGGGACTGGTCTGCACCGGGTAGGTGCCGCCCGCCGACGTCAGCTGGAGCATCAGCGCGGCGAGCACCAGGATCCGGCCGGCCGCGCCGAAACGGGCGTTGAGCCACTGCACGATCGCCGCGAAGCACGCCGTGACCAGGCACAGGAAGCCCACCGTCCCGGCCGCCCGCTCCATCCGCAGCCCGATCGGCCACTGCAGCACCGCCATCAGGGCGGCCGTCTGCAGCACACCGATCGCGACCACGGGCAGCCAGCCCGCCAGCGCGATCCGCCAGGCGGCGGCGCCCGCGGCCAGCGCCCGCCGGTTGAGCGGGGCGATCAGCATGTAGGCGACCATCGCGCCGACCCACAGGGACAGCGGGATGAAGTACGGGGCGAACCCGGTGCCGTAGTTGGGCGCCCTGTGCAGGGCCTGGCTGGCGAGCTGGACGGGGTCGGCCATCACGGCGGTGCGCCGGTCGCGCTCGGACTCGTCGTAGTCGGGGATGCGCCCGGCACCGTCGTGCAGGCCGTCGGCGAGCTTCCCGGAGCCGTCGACCAGCTTGAACAGCCCCCCGTTCAGGTCGAACGCGCCCGTCTTCAGCCGGCCCACGCCCTCGTCCAGGTCCACCGCGCCGGTCTCGGCGGTCCCCAGCCCGGAATGCAGCTTCCGCGCGCCCGCGGCGACCTGCCCCGCACCCTCGTTCAACTCGTTGATCCGGGAGACCGCGTCGTCCAGGTCCTCCGACAGGTGCGGGGCCCGGTCGGCGAGCGCCCCCGCCTGCCGCTGAAGGGTGGCCAGATGGCCGTCGAGCTTCTCCAGGCCGCCCTCGTGGTCGCCGGCCAGGGTCTCCAGGTCCCCGGCGATCCGGGCCACGTCGGCGGCCGCGTCCCCGGCGGTCCGCAGCGCCGGACAGGCCGCGTCGGGGGCGGTCGCGGGCGGGGCGCCGGAGGCCGAGGGAGCCGGCCCGCCGTCCGCCCCGGCGGTGGCGCCGGGCCCGGCGGCCGCCGTACCGCTCCCGCAGCGGTCGCGGTACTGCCCGGCCAGCCGGTCCGAGGCGGCCCTGGCCTCCTGCGCGGCGGCCGGGACGCGCTCTTGGAGGTCGGCGAGGTCGTCCCGGACGGTTCCGGCGGCGTCGGCCACGAACCGGGCGGTCTCCCCGACGGCCTTCTCGTTCTCCCGCACGAACGGGCCCACCTCCTCCGCGAGCCCGTTGACCCTGTCGGCGAGTGCCTGCGTGCCCTCGGCGACCCGGGCGGCGCCGTCCTCCAGGTCACCCGCGCCCGAGTCGAGCTTCGTGATCCCCTCCGACAGGTCGCCGCTGCCGTTCTTGGCGTCCTTCAGCCCGTCGGCGAGGTCCTTGGAGCCCTTCTCCGCCCTGTCGATGCCGCCCTTGAGCCGGTCGGCGCCGTCGGCGGCCTCCACGGTCGCGCCGTGGATGTCGGAGAAGGAGATGAAGATCCGGTCCAGGAAGGACCGCGAGGTCTTCGTCGAGGCGGCCGTGCGCACCTCACTGAACACCGTCCGGGAGATCTGGCCGACGATGTAGTTGTTCGCGTCGTTGGTGCGCACCCGGAGCGCGCCCGTCCGCGGGGAGTCTCCCGAACTGGAGGCGACGCGCTCGCTGAAGTCGGCCGGCATGGTCAGCGACAGGTAGTAGGTGCCGTCCTCCACGCCCTTGCGGGCCTGGTCGGCGCTCACCTCGTGCCAGTCGAAGACGTCCCGCTCCAGCAGCCCCCCGGCGATGTCGTCCCCCGCGTGGATGCGCCGGCCGTCGGCGGTGGCGCCCCGGTCGTCGTTGACGAGGGCGACCGGGAGGCGGTCCAGGCGGCCGTACGGGTCCCAGAAGGACCACAGGTACAGCGCGCCGTACAGCAGCGGCAGCAGCAGGAGCGCCACCAGGGCGGCCCGCGGGAGCCGGCCCCGGGCGAACCGCCGCAGCTCAAGAGCGGCCAGCTTCGGCGAGCGCATCGGCCGCCCCCTTCTCGTCGTCGTCCTGGCCGCCCCGGGCGTCCTGCTCGCCCTGGGCTTCCTGGGCTTCCTGGGCTTCCTTAGCTTCCTGGGCTTCGTCGGCGTCCCGGGTGTCCTGTGCGCCCCGGGTGTCCTCGGCGTCCGCACCGGCGCCGGCGTCGTCAGCGGTGCCCGCCACGGCTCCGCCGTCCTCGGCGCTCTCGGCGCTCTCGGCGCACTCGCCGTCCTCGCGGCTCTCGCCGCTCCCGGCGTCCCCGGCGCTCCCGCCGCCGGCGGTGTCCCCGGCTTCCGCGGGGCGGGCCGCGCGGGGGCCGTCGGCGGGCTCGGCGGGCCGGAACAGCCCGCCGAGCCCGCCGGTGGCAGGGGCCGCCGGGGCGCCCCCCGGAGCCCCGGTGGACACGGCCACCGCCCCCTCGGGGGCCTCGCTGCACACGGCCAGCACGGTGGTGCCGGCCGCGGCGAGCGCACCGAGCAGGGCCCAGACCTCGCCCCGCTCGGAGTCCGACAGCTTCAGGTCGGTGTCGTCGACGCCCAGCAGACGCGGCCGGGCGAGCAGTGCCAGCGCGACGGACAGCCTCAGCGCCTCCAGCCGCTCCAGATCCCGCACGGCCGTGCGGGAGCCCTTGGGCAGGTCCGCGAGGTCGAGTCCGGCCGCCGCAAGAGCGCCCCCGGTGCGCAGCCGCTCCTCGGCCGCCCGCTCCCGACGGGGCCGCAGCAGACCGCGGACCGACCCCGTGAACCGCTGCTGCAGCAGCGCGCGCTCGTGCAGATGCTCGGCCACGGTCAGCGCCGGGTCCAGGTCCGTCACCCCGGGCACGTGCGCGAGGGCGCTGACCCGGCGCACGGCCGCCATCCGCTGCGGCAGCGCCATGCCCCCGACGGCGGCGGTCCCCGCGGTGGCCTTCATCCGGCCGGTCAGCGCCAGCAGCAGACACGTGCGCCCGGACCCGGACGGTCCCTCGATGGCCACCAGCGAGCCCGGGCGGGCGTCGACGCCGATCCCGCGGAACACCCACCCCCGGGAACCCTCCAGCCCGAAGTCCCGGGCCACGACGGCGAGACCGCCGTCGGCTTCGGCTTCCCCCATGCCCTCCCCTTGCTCTCGACGGCTCTCGACGGCTCTCGACTGCTCTCGACGGCTCTCGTCCTGTTCTCGGCACATCCCGGCGGAGCGGTCTTGAACCGAGACAGCTTTTGAACTGACTGGTCAGTTCAAAAACTAGCCCGAGTCTTCCGCCGAGCGCAAAGCCCGAACCGAGGATCGAGGGAAAAGCCCAGGTCGGGACGGATTGTCAGTGGCATACCTCACGATGGGCGCATACGGCACTCCCGAAGGGAGGCGCCGTCACCCAGACGACAGGAGGTTCGTCATGGCCAGTACTCCCGCAGCCGCCGCACGCCGGCGCCGCGCCACCGGCCCTGCCCCCTCACCGAACGGCCCGGCGAGCGACGTCCACCCCGTCCTGCGCCGGTCCCCGGCCCCGCCCGCCGCTCTCGACCTGCTCGCCCAGGCCCGAGCCGGACTCGACGAGGCAGCCGTCCTGGACACCCCCAACGAGCGCTACGCGACCGCCCACCTGGCCGCCCTGCGCACCGCCGCCGCCGTGCTCGCCGCGCGCGGCCGCCCCGAACCCACGCCCCGCCGCCGCTCCCGCATCCGCAGCGCCTGGGAGGTGCTCCCCGAGATCGCACCCGAGCTCACCGAGTGGAGTGCCCTGTTCGCCTCCGGAGCCGCCCGCCGCGCGCGGGCCGAGGCCGGCATCAGGGGAGCGGCCGGCCGCCGCGACGCCGACGACCTCGTGCGCGAGGTGGCCGCCTTCCTCCGCATCGTCGAACGCATGCTGGTCCTCCAGCCGGTCCTGCCGCAGCCCCGCCCCGACCCGGACACCGCGCCGCCCCGGCCGGTTTCCGGGCGGGCCGGCACCCGGCAGGGGATACCGGACGCCGGCTGACCGGCGGACCCGGTGCAGGGCCGGCCGGGTGCCCCGCGGCATGGGCCCCGAGCCCGCCGGGCACCCGGCCGCGGGCGCCACCGCGATGGCCCGGCTCCCGGCGCGGAGGCAATAGGGTGGACTCGCCTGATGCTCTCCCGGCCCGGCGGCACGGGGAGGGCGCCCGTTCGCTCCGCCGCGCCAGAGGCGGTGCCGCGCCGAGGAGTCAATGCCGTGTCGGACCCGATGCGCCCGCCCGTCACCCACCACCATCCACAGCCGGCGTCACTGCACTCCGACTCGCCCCGCCCCCGCGCCGCCCTGCGCACCGCCGTCGTCTGGGAGGTCCTCCGCGAGGCGCTGGACCGCCGGGTGAAGGCCACCGGCCGCGAGTCGCTGGACGTCCTCGACACCGGTGGCGGCAGCGGCAACTTCGCGGTCCCCGCGGCCCGGCTCGGACACCGCGTCACCGTCGTCGACCCCAGCCCCAACGCGCTGTTCGCACTGGAGCGCCGTGCCGCCGAGGCCGGGGTGGCCGACCGGGTGAACGGCGTCCAGGGCGATGTCCACGGACTGTTCGACGTGGTCGGGCGCGGCGGCTTCGACGCCGTGCTCTGCCACGGCCTGCTGGAGTTCGTCGACGACCCCGCCGAAGGCGTCCGCAACGCCGTCGCGGCCCTCCGCGCCGAGGGCGTGGTCAGTGTGCTCGCGGCCGGTGTCGGCGGGGCCGTGCTCGCCCGCGCCCTCGCCGGGCACTTCACCGAGGCCCGGCAGGCCCTGGAGAGCCCGGAGGGCCGCTGGGGCCAGGGCGACCCCGTGCCGCGCCGGTTCACCGCCGGGCAGCTCACCGGCCTGGTCGAGGGCGCGGGCCTCGACGTCGCGGCCGTGCACGGGGTGCGCGTCTTCGCCGACCTCGTCCCCGGCGTCCTCGTGGACACCGAGCCGGGCGCGCTGGACGCGCTGCTGCGGCTGGAGGAGGCCGCGGCGGAGTTGCCCGCGTTCCACGCGGTGGCCACCCAGCTCCATGTGCTCGGTGAGCTCCGAGGGGCGCACGACGGCTGAGTGCACCCGGTGACGCCCCGCTGATCAGCGGGGTCGCCGGGGCATGGAGTGCGCCACAGGCCCTCCGATCGGACGGCTCGCGCCGTATGATCGAGGGAGACCGCCCCGGCATGACGGGTCGGCCGCCGGGGAATGAACCCTCAGCGAGCCGTGCCGTGCATGGCGGGAACCGGTTGGCCAAATGGCGTAGAGGGGCGGGTTTCACGGGGGCGATTCCCTGCCTATCCTGAAGGGACCCCCCGGGTCGCCCCCGGCGACTGCACGATGAGGAGGACTCCGTGCCGCTCTCCGAGCACGAGCAGCGAATGCTTGAGCAGATGGAGCGAGCGCTGTACGCCGAAGACCCCAAGTTCGCGACAGCGCTTGAGGGAAGCGGGCTGCGTACGTACACCCGGCGACGGGTCTACCAGGCGGTCGCGGGCTTCCTCGTAGGTATCGCGCTCCTCATGGCTGGAATGGTCGCCAAGCAGGTGTGGCTGAGCGTGGTGGGCTTCCTCGTCATGCTGGGTTGCGCGGTGCTCGCGGTCACCGGCTGGCGCAGGGCGCCCAAGCCCGGCGAACAGCACGCCGAAGGACCCCAGGGCCGCCGGCAGAGCCGCCCGAAACGCTCCCTGATGGAGCGCATCGAGCAGCGCTGGCAGCGGCGCCGCGACGAGCAGCAGGGCCACTGACCCGCGCTGCTCCCCGTCGGTCCGCGGCCTCGCCGATCCGACACGGACTCCCGTGAGGGGGCTGCCGCCCAGGTGGTGCGGCAGCCCCCTCACGCATGCCCGCCACCCGAACAGCCGCACCCCCACCACGATGCGTCCCGGCCGGCACGGTGCGCCCGGCCGCGCCGCCCCGTCCGGAGGCGCCCGCGCCCCCGCCGACGGGCCACCTCGGGCCTTCTCCAGCACGTAGGCCCGGCGAGGGTGCCTTCCGGCGCCTGAGCGCCTCCGCCCGCCCACGACACCCCGCCGGCCCCCGGACCGGCCGCAGGGCGGGCCCCGGGGGCGAGGCGGCCGGGCCCCCGGGGCCCGCACCGGTGCCCGCCCGGTAGAGCTCACGCCCCGCCGCGGCCCGCACCCCGGCCGAGGGGTGCGGGCCGCGACGGGGCGGACGAGGGACGGCCGTCAGGCGCCGCGCTGTCCCGACGGGCGCCGCGGCGGGGACGGCAGGCGAGCCGCCAGCCGCCGCCTGAGCGAGGCCCACCGGGCGGCGAGGCCCCACACCGCCCGGACGGCGGAACGCGGCGCGAGCGCCGCGCGCACCCCCGCCCACCGGCCGGCCCGCGCCCGCAGCGCGGCCCGCACCCGGTGCACGTCGTCCGCGAGCCCCGGCACGGCCCGCGGCCGCGGCGCGAACAGCGCCTGCTCCACGGCGCCCGCCACCCGGTGCACCGACCCGGCCGCCGCCTCGTCCAGCCCGCCCAGCCGCACGATCCGCTCCGCCGCGCGGCGCGGGGTGAGCGCGTCGTCCGGCGGGATGCCGTAGTCCCAGGCGGTGTCCTGGAGCTCGGCCCAACCGTCCAGCACCCGGCCGGCGGCGGCCTCCGCCGCGGCGCCCGGGTCCGGCCCGGCCGGCCCCGCCGCGGCCGGTCCGTGCCGTGCCGGGCCCAGCCGCACCGCACGCCGTCTGAGCCGGTACAGCATCGGCGCCAGCGGTACGGCGGCCGCCGCCAGCCCCAGCAGCGCCCACGCGGCGATCCGGTACCAGGGCGGACCCTCGCCGCCGGTGGAGCCGGCGTCCGGCGGCAGCGCCCCCGCACACGCGTCCTGGCGGCGGTCCACCGCCGCGCAGCTGCTGCTCTGCGAGGGCTCCGCGGACGCCTCCGGGCCCGTCGGCCGCACGTCCTCCGGCGCCTCCACGTCGGTGTTCTGCGACGTGTCGGGCAGGGTGTACGGCGGTGTGGTGCCACGGCTCGGCGTCGGCTCGAAACGCGTCCAGCCCGCACCCTCGAAGTACAGCTCCGGCCAGGCGTGCGCGTCGCGCAGCCCCACCGCGACCGTGCCGTCCGCCTGCGGCGTCCCCGGCGCGAAGCCGACCGCCACCCGGGCGGGGATGCCCAGCGAGCGGGCCATGGCCGCCATGGCGAACGAGAAGTGCACACAGAAGCCCCGCCGGTCCGCCAGGAACCGCCCGATGGCGTCGCGGTCCTCACCGACCTCCACGTCGGTGTCGTACCGGAAGCCGCCGCTGACCGCGAAGTAGTCCTGCAGCGCGACCGCCTGCTCGTAGCGGCTCGACGCGCCCAGGGTGACGTCGCGGGCGGTGCGGGCCACCACCTGCGGCACCCCGTCGGGCATCTCCGTGTAGGCGCGCCGGATCGCGGCGGGCGCCTCGGGCGCCGCGGCCAGCTGCTGCGCCGTCGGCCGCACCTCCAGGCTGGTCACGTCGTACGTCTTGCCGCGGGTGCTCTCCCCGCGGTCGCCGTTCACCGTCATGCCCACCGGCTCGTACCGCCAGCGGCCGTCGATGCGCACCCCGCTCGGCGGATACGGCATCGGCAGCCAGTCCTGCGCATAGGAGTCGGCGGCCGCGATCCGGGTGTGCACCTCGGCCCGCCGCACGTCCGGGCCGAGCCCGACCGGGGTGGGGAACTCGTCCGGCACGTCGACGGTGTGCCGCCGGGCGGGCCGCCAGGTGGTGCCGTCGAAGGAGTCCAGGGAGGTGATCCGCAGGTAGGGGCCGGACACCTCCTCGGAATCGGTGCGCAGCACCAGCACCGTGCGGTCCTGGTCCACGTTGAGGCTGTCGTGCAGCGACACCAGCAGGTTCACCGAGGTGACGGCGCCGGATCCGGAGCCGGAACCCACCCGGGAGCCTGCCGGGTCCAGCAGCCCGCCCCGCATCGCGGGCAGGGCCAGTGGCACCACGAGTGCGACCCCCAGCGCGACCGCGCCGATCCGCCGGCCCGAGCGCACCGGCGCCACCGCCGAGCCCGGCGCGGACAGCGTGCCCGCCGTGCGCGGGCCGCCGGTGAAGACCCGGCCCCACTGCGACAGCCGGTCGCGGCCCTCCGCCAGCAGCAGTATCAGATAGCCGCCGGCCGCCAGCAGGAACCACACCCAGCCGCCGGCCCCGTCCGCCAGCCCCGCGGCGACCGAGTACAGCGCCAGCAGCGGGAGCCCGGCGGGCGCGGCGCTGCGGTAGGTGACCGCCAGCGCGTCCACCATCAGCCCGATCACCACCACCCCGGTGACCATCATCAGCTGGATGCCGTCGGACAGCGGCGCCGGGATCGCGAACCGCTCCACGTCCTGCGCGCCCTGGCCGAACAGGTCGGCGAAGCGCCCGAACGCCGTCGGCCCCGGAAGGAGCCCGGCGAAGGCCTGCGCCCGGGCGAAGGACAAGGTCAGCAGCAGCAGCGACACCAGCACCTGCGCGGCCACCGTCAGCGCGCGGGCCAGCGGCACCCGGCGGGCGGCGGCCCCGACACCGGTCTGCACCGCCAGCAGCACCGCCGCGTGCGGCAGCCACGCCGGGGTGTCCACCAGCGGCAGCAGCGCACACGACGTCAGCAGGGTGGCGGCGAGCGCGCACAGCGCCGTCCTGGCCCGCCCGCTCATCAGGCCCCCTCCCCGGCGGCGGCCGGGGCGGCACCGGCCGCGGCCAGTCCCGAACGCTCCCGGTCCGCCTGCCGCCACAGCTCGCCCAGCCCGGCGCCCCGCGGGACGGCCGCCACCGTCCAGCCGGACTCCCGCAGCAGCCGCGGCCCGTCCCCGCCCCGGTCGCCCGCAGCCGCCGCGCCGGACGGCTCGCCCGTCCAGCCGGCGCTGTCCAGCACGAAGGCGAGGGCGCCGCCGCTGCGCCGGCTCATCCTGGCGGCCACCGCCGCCTGCTCCTCGTCCAGGTCGCCCAGGAACGCCACCAGCAGACCCTCGTTCCCGCCGCGCAGCACGTCGTAGGCGCGGGACAGGCCGGTGCCGTCCGAGTGGTCGACGACGGCGAGCGTGTCCATCAGCAGCCCGGCCGTGTCCGCCGACTCCGGGCCGCCGCCCGCGAACCCGTCGGCGCCCTCCCCGGGCACCGAACTGCCGGTGTCCGTCAGCAGCCGCACCGAGTAGCCCCGCTCCAGCAGGTGCACCAGCACCGACGCGGCGCCCGACACCGCCCACTCGAAGGCGGAGTCGGGGCCCGCGCCGACGTAGGCCGAGGCACGGGTGTCGAGGAGGACCGTGCAGCGGGAGCGCTGCGGCTGCTCCTCGCGGCGCACCATCAGCTCGCCGTGCCGGGCGGTCGAACGCCAGTGGACGCGGCGCAGGTCGTCGCCGTAGCGGTAGCCGCGCGGGATCACGTCGTCCTCGCCGGCCAGCGCCGGCGACCGCTGCCGTCCGTCGCCGTACCCGTTGGCCTCACCGGTCAGCCGCACCCGCGCCAGCGGCTCCACCCGCGGGATCACCGTGAGCGTGTCGTACGCCGAGAAGGACCGGGTCAGCTCGCACATCCCGAACGGGTCGGCCAGCTGCAGCTGGAGCGGCCCCAGCGGGTAGCGGCCGCGCAGGTCGGAGCGGACCCGGTAGGACACCTCGCGGTGGCCGCCCGGCTCGACCCGGTCCAGCACGAAGCGGGGACGCGGTCCGAGGACGTAGGGCACCCGGTCCTGGAGCATGAGCAGGCCGGTCGGCAGCCGCGACACGTTGTCCACGCGCAGGTGGACGCGCGCCTCGGAGGCTGCGGGCACCCGCGCGGGGGACAGCCGGCGGCTGCCCGCCACCCGGTAGCGGGTGCGGTGGAGCACGGTCGCGCACAGCAGCGGAAGCACGGACAGCAGCAGGCCGACCCGCAGCAGCTCGGCCTGGCCGAGCACGTAGGCGCACGCGGCGGCGGCGAGGCCGGCCGCGAGGAAGGAGCGTCCGCGGGTGGTCAGGCCGGCCAGCGCGGTGCGTACCGCGCCCCGGCCGTCGCCGTCCGCCTCCGCACGGCTCGCCGCCGGGCCGCTCATCACAGCCTCCGCGGCGTCTGCCGGCCGTACCCCGCCGTGCCGCCGCCCTGCCCGGGCGCGGCGGGCACCGGGGTCTGCCGCAGGATCTCCCGCACGACCTGCTCGGAGGTGCGGCGGTTGAGCTGCGCCTGCGCGGTGGGCAGCAGCCGGTGGGCCAGCACGGCCGCCGCGAGCGACTGCACGTCGTCCGGCAGCGCGTACTCGCGGCCGTCGAGGGCGGCGGCGGCCCTCGCCGCGCGCAGCAGATGCAGCGTCGCGCGCGGGGACGCGCCGAGTCTGAGGTCGGGATGGGTGCGGGTGGCGGCGACCACGTCGACGGCGTACCGCCGCACGGTCTCCGCGACGTGCACCCCGCGCACGGCCTCGACCAGCTTCACGATCTCGTGGGCGTGCGCCACCGGCTGGAGGTCCTCCAGCGGGCTGACACCCCCGTGCACGTCGAGCATCTGCAGTTCGGCCTCGGCGCTCGGGTAACCGATGGAGACCCGGGCCATGAAGCGGTCGCGCTGCGCCTCGGGCAGCGGGTAGGTGCCCTCCATCTCGACCGGGTTCTGGGTGGCCACCACCATGAAGGGGCTGGGCAGCTCGTGGCTCTGCCCGTCGATGGTGACCTGGCGCTCCTCCATCGACTCCAGCAGCGCGGACTGGGTCTTGGGGGAGGCGCGGTTGATCTCGTCGCCGATGACGATCTGGGCGAAGACCGCGCCCGGCTTGAACTCGAAGTCCCGGCGCTGCTGGTCCCAGATGGACACCCCGGTGATGTCCGAGGGCAGCAGGTCGGGCGTGAACTGGATGCGGCGCACCGAGCAGTCGATGGACCGCGCCAGCGCCTTGGCGAGCATGGTCTTGCCGACGCCGGGGACGTCCTCGATCAGCAGGTGCCCCTCGGCGAGCAGCACCGTCAGTGACAGCCGGACGACCTCGGGCTTGCCCTCGATCACCGCCTCCATCGAGCGGCGCACCCGGTCCACGGTGGCGGTCAGGTCGGCCCCCACCGCTGCGTAGGACCGGGTGGGGGGACCCTCCTGGCTTGCTCGGTCGTCATAGGTCGTCACCCCGGCCCTCCTCGGCCCGTTCATCTGCCGGGCCGACGCTCTGTGACGCGAGACCGACCCACCCCGGAACACGGGCGGCACGCGGAAGTGGTTCCACGTGTCGCCTCCACCGCATTCTTGTTGCCGTTACCGGTTCGTGTCACTCGACTGTGGACAACTGGCTGCGATATGTCGGCTCCTAGGGGCTTTGTGCCCGTCGGGGCCGGGAGGATCCGAGCGGAACGAGCCGCGCCGCCGGGTCAGCCGGCGGCGGGGTCGACCTCCCGCAGCAGGCCCGTGCGCACGTCGAAGACGAAGCCGCGCACGTCGTCGGTGTGCAGCAGGAACGGCGAGGTCCGCACCCGCTGCATGGACTGCCGCACGTCCTGGTCGACGTCGCGGAAGGCCTCCACCGCCCAGGACGGCCGCTGCCCGACCTCCATCTCCAGGTCGTGCCGGAAGTCCTCGGTGAGTGACTCCAGGCCGCACCCGGTGTGGTGGATGAGCACCACGCTGCGGGTGCCGAGGGCGCGCTGGCTGATGGTGAGGGAGCGGATCACGTCGTCGGTGACGACGCCCCCCGCGTTGCGGATGGTGTGGCAGTCGCCGAGCTGCAGGCCGAGCGCGGCGTGCAGGTCGAGGCGGGCGTCCATGCAGGCCACCACGGCGACGTTGAGGACGGGCCGGGCGTCCATGCCGGGGTCGGTGAAGGCGGCGGCGTACTGCTCGTTCGCCTCGACCAGCCGGTCGGTGACCTTGCCGGCGTACTCCGTGGATGCCTCGGAGCCGGCGGGAACTGATGCAGAAGTCGTCATGCTGACGACGGTACTGGTCACCGCCTGCCCAGGCCCGTTGTGAGAGGGGACAAAGAATGCCATCGGGTCGTTGTTGTGAGGCACTGCACAGCCCCGGTGCGGCTCTCGGCGCACCGCCGAGGGGTCCTCGCGCCGCGGCCGCCCGGTCCGCTCCCGGCTCCGGCCGCGCCCCGGGGGACCCGCCGCGCGGCTCCGCGGAACCCCCGCGCGGCCCCGGCACGGCCCCCCGCGACCCCGGCGCGGTCCGCGTGGCGCCGGGGCCGCGGGGGGCCGCCGCCACGCGCGGGCCGGTTGATTGACCGCATCACCCCGTGGACTAAAGTGGCGCGAAGCGGCAGGCGAGGCCCTGCCCGCTCTCCACTTCTTCCCCACGAGGGCGGGGACCCGGCGGTGCGTACGGCCCCCGCCGGACCTGAGAGGGCCCCCTTGAGCAACAGTCGACACGTCCCGGTGATGCTCCAGCGCTGCCTGGACCTGTTGGCGCCGGCCCTGTGCCGGCCCGGTGCGGTCGTCGTCGACTGCACCCTCGGCCTCGGCGGCCACAGCGAGGCGCTCCTGACGCAGTTCCCCGAGGTCCGCCTGGTCGCCCTCGACCGGGACACCGAGGCGCTGCGCCTGTCCGGCGAACGCCTCGCCCCGTTCGGGGAGCGCGCCACGCTGGTGCACGCGGTCTACGACGAACTGCCCGAGGTGCTCGCCCGGCTCGGCCACGCGCGCGTGCAGGGCGTCCTGTTCGACCTCGGGGTCTCCTCCATGCAGCTCGACGAGGCCGGCCGCGGCTTCGCCTACGCCCAGGACGCCCCCCTGGACATGCGGATGGACCAGACGACGGGGATGAGCGCCGCCGAGGTCCTCAACACCTACCCGCCCGGCGAACTGGTGCGCATCCTGCGGGCGTACGGCGAGGAGAAGCAGGCCAAGCGGATCGTGTCGGCCATCGTCCGCGAGCGCGACAAGGAGCCCTTCAGCACCAGCGGCCGGCTGGTGGAGCTGATCCGGGACGCGCTGCCGCAGGCGGCGAAGCGCACCGGCGGCAACCCGGCCAAGCGCACCTTCCAGGCCCTGCGCATCGAGGTCAACGGCGAGCTGTCCGTGCTGGAGCGGGCCGTACCGGGCGCCGTCGCCTCCCTCGCGGTGGGCGGCCGGATCGCCGTGCTGTCGTACCACTCGCTGGAGGACCGGCTGGTCAAGCAGGTCTTCGCGGCAGGTGCCGCCTCCACCGCTCCGCCCGGACTGCCCGTCGTCCCCGAGCGGTACCAGCCCCGGCTCAAGCTGCTCACCCGCGGTGCCGAACTTCCCACCGAGGAAGAGATCGCGGAGAACAAGCGAGCGGCCCCGGCGCGTCTGCGCGGCGCCGAGCGCATCAGGGAGGACGTGGAGTGAGCCGGGCGACGGGGCGGACGTACCACCCAGGGGAGGGCCAGTGAGCGGGAGACCCCGGCTGAGGGGCCGGGCCGCACGGCTCGCGCGACTGCTGCCGTACGGCCCGGTCCGGGCCGCGCGCACCCCCTTCGTCCTCCTCGTCGTGCTGCTCCTCGGCGGCGGGCTGATCGGCCTGCTGGTGCTGAACTCCGCGCTCAGCGAGGGCTCCTTCCGCCAGGCCGACCTGCAGAAGGACACCAAGAACCTCACCGACCAGGAGCAGGCCCTGCAGCGCGACGTGGACGCCTACTCGGCCCCGGACGCCCTCCAGCGCCGGGCCCGGGAGCTGGGCATGGTCCCGGGCGGCGACCCCGCCTTCCTGGAGGACGACGGCACGGTGAAGGGCGTCCCGTCCCCGGCCGCCACGCCGCAGCAGGCCGCCGCCCGCTCCCCGCTCGTCCTCGCCCCCGAGGCGATGCCCGGCGCCGCCCCGCAGGAGGCCGCCCCCAAGGCCGCGAGCGCGCCGGCCCCCGGCGCGGACGAAGACGCCGCGGAGCCGGGCGGCGCGGAGCCGGGCGGCGCGGAGCCGGGCGGCGCGGAACCGGGCGGCGCGGAACCGGACCCGGCGGACCGGCCGTCACCCGGTACGGGGGCCGGCACCCCGACCGGCACGGAATCCGGCACCCGGCCGGGTGCGGCGACCGGCGCCGGGCCCCATCCGGAACCCGGCACGAAACCCGGCACGGAACCCGGCGCGAAACCCGGTGCGCAGCCCGGCGGGGCGTCCGCCGTGCCCCCGTCCACCCCTACCCCGACCCCCGGCAGGTGACGGAAGTGGCCGACAGTTTCGGCAGGCAGCCCCCGCGCCGGCGGGTCCCCGGCCCCGCGCGCCCCGCCCGCCCGGCCGGCCGCCGGCCCCGGGGCCCCGGGGCCCGGCCCGGCCGCCGGCCCGCGGCCCCCCGCCCCGCCGGCCCGCGCCCGCTGCGGCTGGGCAGCCCGCGCCCCCGGCTGCGCATGGTCGGCCTCGCCTTCACCCTCGTGCTGCTGACCTTCGTGGCCCGGCTGCTCCAGGTGCAGGCCGTCGACGCGAGCACCTACGCCGCGAAGGCGGAACAGAACCGGTACGTCGGCCAGGTGCTGGCCGCCGAGCGGGGCGAGATCACCGACCGCACCGGCGTCGCCCTGGCCACCAGCGTCGACGCCTACGACATCACCGCCGACCCCACCCTGTTCACCAGCGAGCAGCTGGGCGTGGCCGACGGCCCCGAGCAGGCGGCCGCGCTGCTCGCACCCATCCTCGGCCGCGGCCAGGCCGAGCTCGTGAAGAAGCTGCGGCCCGAGAACAGGGAACTGCGCTACGCCCTGCTCGCGCACCGCCGCACCCCCCAGGTCTGGCAGCAGATCAAGGACCTGAGGTCGGCCCTGGCCAGGAAGGCGCGGTCCGACCCCGCCACCGCCAACGTGCTGGCCGGCGTCTTCGCCGTCCCCAGCAGCAAGCGGGTGTACCCCAACGGCGACCTCGCCGCCGGGATACTGGGCTGGGTCAACGCCGAGGGCAAGGGCGGCGGCGGCATCGAGCAGCAGCTGGACGAGCAGCTCGCCGGCCGGGACGGCGAGATCCGCTACGCCCAGTCAGGCGGCCGCCAGGTGCCCACGGCCGGCTCCACCGAGACGCCCGCCGTGCCCGGCTCCGACATCGAGCTGACCATCGACCGCGACATCCAGTGGGCCGCGCAGAACGCCATCTCCCGGCAGGTCGCGGAGTCCCGCGCCGACCGCGGCTACGTCATCGTCCAGGACACCCGCACCGGCGAGATCCTCGCCATGGCCAACGCGCCCGGCTTCGACCCCAACGACCTCACCAGGGCGAACCCGGCCTCCCTGGGCAACGCGGCCCTGCTGGACGCCTACGAGCCCGGCTCCACGGCGAAGGTCGTCTCCATGGCCGCCGTCCTGGAGGAGGGCGCCGCCACCGCCGACACGCACGTCGTCGTGCCCAACCGGCTGCACCGCGGCGACCGCCTGTTCAAGGACGACATCGACCACCCCACCTGGTACCTCACGCTCAACGGGGTGCTCGCCAAGTCCAGCAACATCGGCACCATCCTCGCCACCGGGCAGCTCGGGAAGACGCAGGCCGAGGCCAACCGCGTCCTGTACTCCTACCTGCGCAAGTTCGGCCTGGGCAGCCCCACCGGGCTCGGCTTCCCCGGGGAGACCCGGGGCATCCTCGCCCCGCCGGAGAAGTGGTCCACCTCGCAGGCGTTCACCATCCCGTTCGGGCAGGGCGTGTCGGTCAACGCCCTGCAGGCCGCGTCCGTGTACTCGACCATCGCCAACGGCGGCGTCCGCGTCGAACCGACGCTGGTGCGCGGCACCAGGGGCCCCGACGGCCGGTTCACCCCCGCCGCCGAACCCGAGCGGACCCGGGTCGTCAGCGAGAAGACGGCCACGACCCTGGCCCGGATGCTGGAGTCGGTCGTGGACGACGAGGAGGGCACCGGCAACAAGGCCCGCATCCCCGGCTACCGGGTCGCCGGCAAGACCGGCACCGCCAACCGCGTGGACCCCGCCACCGGCAAGTACCACGGCTACACGTCCTCGTTCGCCGGCTTCGCCCCCGCCGACAAGCCGCGCGTCACCGTCTACTGCGTCATCCAGAACGCCACCAAGGGCAACTACTTCGGCGGCCAGATCTGCGGCCCGATCTACCAGCAGGTCATGACGTTCGCCCTCAAGACCCTCCAGGTCCCGCCCACCGGAGCCGCCCCCGCCGACCTGCCCGTGACCTACCGACCCTGACCCGATCTGATCGGCACTCGAACAGCCAGGAACCAGCCCGTGACAACGATCACCCCCGAACCCGGGAACCAGAGCACCTCCCGCCCCTCCTTTCGCCCCGGAGCGGGTGAGCCCGGTACGCTCACCGCCGTGCCACACGCTGATCAGTCCTCCACCACCCAGAGGGGCGCCGCCGCGGCCTATCCGGGACCCCCGCGGCCGGACCGGGCCGCCGCGACACCCCTCGCGGACCTCGCCGGCCGGCTGGGCGCCACCGCGCCCGAGGGAGCCGCCGAGGTCACGGGCATCACCCACGACTCGCGCGCGGTCCGCCCCGGAGACCTCTACGCGGCCCTGCCCGGTGCCCGCGTGCACGGCGCCGACTTCGCCGCCCAGGCCGCGGGCCTCGGCGCGGCGGCCGTGCTGACCGACCCGTCGGGCGCCGAGCGCGCCGCCGCGACCGGACTGCCCGTCCTCGTGGTGGACGCGCCGCGCGCCCGGATGGGCGAGCTGGCCGCCGAGATCTACGGCCGTCCCGGTGACGGCCTGCTCCAGATCGGCATCACCGGCACCTCCGGCAAGACCACCACGGCCTATCTCGTCGAGGGCGGTCTGCGCACCTCCCGCAGCAGCGGGCTGATCGGCACGGTCGAGATGCGCATCGGCGACGAGCGCATCAAGTCCGAGCGCACCACCCCCGAAGCCACCGACCTCCAGGCCCTGTTCGCGGTCATGCGGGAACGCGGTGTCGAGGCGGTCGCCATGGAGGTCTCCAGCCACGCCCTGGTGCTGGGCCGGGTGGACGGCTGCGTCTTCGACGTCGCCGTGTTCACCAACCTCAGCCCGGAGCACATGGAGTTCCACTCCGACATGGAGGACTACTTCCAGGCCAAGGCGCAGCTGTTCACCCCGCGGCGCAGCAGGCTCGGCGTGGTCAACCTCGACGACGACTACGGCCGCAGGCTGGCCGCGCAGGCCACCGTCCCCGTCGTCACCTTCTCCGCGGAGGGCCACCCGGACGCCGACTGGCGCGCCGAGGACGTCGAAGTCGGCCCGCTGGACTCCACGTTCACCGTGCTCGGCCCGGACGGCGAGCGGATCGCCGCCCGCTCCCCGCTGCCCGGCCCGTTCAACGTGGCCAACACCCTCGCCGCGATCGCGGCCCTGGCCGCCGCCGGGTTCGCCCCGCAAAAGGCCGCCGACGGCGTCGCCGCGGTGCCGGGCGTGCCGGGCCGGCTGGAACGCGTCGACGCCGGCCAGCCCTACCTCGCGGTGGTCGACTACGCCCACAAGACCGACGCCGTGGAGTCGGTGCTCAAGGCGCTGCGCAAGGTCACCAAGGGCCGCCTGCACGTCGTCCTCGGCTGCGGCGGGGACCGCGACACCACCAAGCGCGGCCCGATGGGCGCCGCCGCCGCGCGGTTCTCCGACACGGCCGTGCTGACCTCCGACAACCCCCGCTCGGAGGATCCCCTGGCGATCCTCGCCACCATGCTCCAGGGCGCGGCGTCCGTGCCCGCGTACGAGCGCGGCGAGGTGCTGCTGTTCGAGGAGCGGGCGGCCGCGATCGCCGCCGCCGTGCAGCGTGCCCGCCCCGGCGACACCGTGCTCGTCGCGGGCAAGGGCCACGAGCAGGGCCAGGACATCGCCGGTGTGGTCCGCCCCTTCGACGACCGCCAGGTGCTCCGCGAAGCTATCCAGCAGACCCAGGGATGAACTTGTGATCGCCCTCTCCCTCGCCGAGATCGCAGCAGCCGTCGGCGGGCAGACGTACGACATACCGGACCCGGCCGCCCAGGTCACCGGGCCGGTCGTCCGGGACTCCCGCGAGGTGGTGCCCGGCAGCCTCTTCGTCGCCTTCGCCGGCGAGCACGTCGACGGCCACGACTTCGCACGGGCCGTCGTCGAGGCGGGCGCGGCCGCCGTGCTGGCCTCCCGGCCCGTCGGAGTCCCCGCCGTCGTCGTCGACGACGTCCAGGCCGCCCTCGGCGCCCTCGCCCGCCATGTCGTGGCCCGGCTCGGCGCGACCCTCGTCGCCCTCACCGGCTCCGCGGGCAAGACCAGCACCAAGGACCTGATCGCCCAGGTCCTCCAGCACCGGGCGCCGACCGTGTGGACGCCCGGATCGTTCAACAACGAGATCGGGCTGCCGCTGACCGCGCTCAGCGCCACCGAGGAGACCCGCTTCCTCGTCCTGGAGATGGGCGCCCGCGGCATCGGCCACATCCGCTACCTCACCGGCCTGACCCCGCCGCGGATCGGCGTGGTGCTCAACGTCGGCACCGCCCACATCGGGGAGTTCGGCGGCCGCGAGCAGATCGCCCGGGCCAAGGGCGAACTCGTCGAGGCGCTGCCCGCCGCGGAGGACGGCGGCACGGCCGTCCTCAACGCCGACGACCCCCTCGTACGGGCCATGGCCTCCCGCACCAGGGCGAAGGTCGTCCTGTTCGGCGAGAGCGACGAAGCGGACGTACGTGCCGAGAACGTACGACTCACGGACAGCGGACAGCCCGCGTTCAGGCTTCACACACCCTCCGGTGCAAGCGATGTGACCATGCGCCTGTACGGTGAGCACCACGTGTCGAACGCGCTCGCCGCGGCCGCCGTCGCCCATGAGCTGGGCATGTCCGCGCAAGAGATCGCCACCGCGCTCTCCGGGGCGGGCACCCTCTCCCGTTGGCGGATGGAGGTCACCGAGCGCCCGGACGGCGTGACGATCGTCAACGACGCCTACAACGCGAACCCCGAGTCCGTGCGAGCCGCGCTGCGTGCGCTCGCGGCGATGGGCGAGGCCGCCGAGGCCAAGGGGGGGCGCACCTGGGCGGTGCTCGGCAAGATGGCCGAACTCGGGGACGAGGCGCTCGCCGAGCACGACGCGGTCGGACGGCTCGCCGTCCGGCTCAATGTCGGCAGGCTCGTCGCGGTCGGGGGCAGGGAAGCCGCCTGGCTGCAACTGGGCGCATATAACGAGGGTTCGTGGGGTGAGGAGTCGGTGCACGTGTCCGACGCACAGGCGGCGGTCGACCTGTTGCGCAGCGAGCTGCGCCCGGGGGACGTCGTGCTCGTGAAGGCGTCCCGTTCGGTCGGTCTGGAGACGGTGGCCCAGGCGCTGCTGGAGACCGGTGCCGAGGGTGAGGTCGCCTCCCGATGATGAAGCAGATCCTGTTCGCGGGAGTCATTGGCCTCTTCCTCACCCTGATCGGCACCCCGCTGCTGATCAAGCTGCTGGCGCGCAAGGGCTACGGGCAGTACATCCGCGACGACGGCCCGCGCGAGCACGCCAGCAAGCGCGGTACGCCGACCATGGGCGGTATCGCCTTCATCCTGGCCACGGTCGCCGCGTACTTCCTGTCCAAGGTCATCACCGGCTACTCGCCGACCTTCTCGGGCCTGCTGGTGCTCGGCCTGATGGTCGGCATGGGCCTGGTCGGCTTCCTCGACGACTACATCAAGATCGTCAAACGGCGTTCGCTCGGGCTGCGGGCCAAGGCGAAGATGGCCGGCCAGCTGATCGTCGGCATCGGCTTCGCGGTGCTCTCGCTGCAGTTCGCGGACGCCCGCGGCAACACCCCGGCCTCCACCAAGCTGTCGTTCATCACCGACTTCGGCTGGACCATCGGCCCGGTGCTGTTCGTGGTCTGGGCGCTGTTCATGATCCTCGCCATGTCGAACGGCGTGAACCTCACCGACGGCCTCGACGGCCTCGCCACCGGCGCCTCCGTCCTCGTCTTCGGCGCCTACACCTTCATCGGCGTCTGGCAGTTCCAGGAGTCCTGCGCCAACGCGCAGACCCTCACCAACCCCGGCGCCTGCTACGAGGTGCGCGACCCGCTCGACCTCGCCGTGGTCGCCTCCGCGCTGATGGGCGCCTGCCTCGGCTTCCTGTGGTGGAACACCTCGCCCGCCAAGATCTTCATGGGGGACACCGGCTCGCTCGCACTCGGCGGTGTGCTCGCGGGACTGGCCATCTGCTCCCGCACCGAACTGCTGCTCGCCATCCTCGGCGGCCTGTTCGTCCTGATCACCATGTCCGTGGTCATCCAGGTCGGCTCCTTCCGCCTGACCGGAAAGCGCGTCTTCCGGATGGCGCCGCTGCAGCACCACTTCGAACTCAAGGGCTGGTCCGAAGTGCTCGTCGTGGTCCGCTTCTGGATCATCCAGGGCATCTGTGTGATCGTCGGACTGGGCCTCTTCTACGCGGGATGGGCAGCGCACAAGTGACCTCCTCGGTGTCCTCGGACCACGCCGCACCCGCCGAACTGCGCGGCCGGCGCGTCACCGTCGCCGGACTCGGCGTCTCCGGCGTGCCGGCGGCCCGTGTGCTGCACGCGCGCGGCGCCGACGTCACCGTCGTCAACGACGGCGACGACGCCCGCGCCCGCGAACAGGCCGCCGAACTGCGCGCCCTCGGCGTCGCCGTCCGCCTCGGCGACGGCGACACCCTGCCCGAGGGCACCGAGCTGATCGTCACCGCGCCCGGCTGGAAGCCCGGCAAGCCGCTGTTCGCCGCGGCCGCCGCCGCCGGCGTGCCCGTGTGGGGCGACGTCGAACTCGCCTGGCGGCTGCGCGGCCAGGACGGCCGCACCCCCGCGCCCTGGCTCTGCGTCACCGGCACCAACGGCAAGACCACCACCACCCGGATGCTCGCCGCCATCCTCCAGGCGGCCGGCCTGCGCACCGCCGCCGTCGGCAACATCGGGGTCTCCCTGCTCGACGCCGTCCTCGGCGAGGAGGAGTACGACGTCCTCGCCGTGGAGCTGTCCAGCTACCAGCTGCACTGGGCGCCCTCGCTGCGCGCCCACTCCGCCGCCGTGCTCAACCTGGCCCCCGACCACCTCGACTGGCACGGCTCCATGGAGGCGTACGCCCGCGACAAGGGCCGGATCTACCAGGGCAACCGCGTCGCCTGCGTCTACAACGCCGCCGACCCGGCCACCGAGGACCTGGTGCGCGAGGCCGACGTCGAGGAGGGCTGCCGGGCCGTCGGCTTCACCCTCGGCACCCCCGGACCCTCCCAACTCGGCGTCGTGGACGGCATCCTCGTCGACCGCGCGTTCGTGGCGAACCGCCAGAAGAACGCCCAGGAGCTCGCCGAGGTCTCCGACGTCCGCCCGCCCGCCCCGCACAACATCGCCAACGCCCTGGCCGCGGCCGCCCTCGCCCGCGCCTGGGGCGTGCCCGCCCACGCCGTCCGCGACGGGCTGCGCGCCTTCACCCCGGACGCCCACCGCATCGCCCACGTGGCCGAGGTGTCCGGCGTCGCCTACGTGAACGACTCCAAGGCCACCAACACGCACGCCGCGCAGGCCTCGTTGGCGTCCTACGACCCGGTCGTGTGGATCGCGGGCGGCCTCGCCAAGGGCGCCACCTTCGACGAACTGGTGGCGGCCTCCGCCGAGCGGCTGCGCGCCGTCGTGCTGATCGGTGCCGATCGGGGGCTGATCCGCGAGGCCCTCGCGCGACACGCCCCCGAGGTACCCGTCGTCGACCTCGACCGGACCGACACTGGGGCGATGCTCCAGGCCGTCCAGGAGGCCCAGCGGCTCGCGCGGCCCGGCGACACCGTACTGCTGGCCCCCGCCTGCGCCTCCATGGACATGTTCGCCAACTACACCAAGCGCGGTGACGCGTTCGCGGAGGCGGTTCGCGAACTCGGCGCCTGACCGACGTAGCGGAGGCGCTGATGCCCAGTAGCCGTACCGGCCGCCGGCCGCCCGCCCAGCGGGCGGCCGCCCGGCCCCCCGCCCCCCGCACCTCGCGCGACAACCCGCTGCTCCGTCTCCACACCCGCGCCCGCAAGGCCTGGGACCGGCCGCTGACGGCGTACTACCTGATCCTCGGCGGCAGTCTGCTGATCACCGTGCTGGGTCTGGTGATGGTCTACTCGGCCTCCCAGATCAAGGCGCTGCAGATGTCCCTGCCCGGGTCGTACTTCTTCCGCAAGCAGCTGCTGGCCGCCGCCATCGGCGCCGGACTGCTGGTCGCCGCCTCCCGCATGCCGGTCAGGCTGCACCGGGCGCTCGCCTACCCGATCCTGGCCGGCGCCGTCTTCCTGATGGCGCTGGTGCAGGTCCCCGGGATAGGGATGTCGGTCAACGGCAACCAGAACTGGATCTCCGTCGGCGGCCCCTTCCAGCTCCAGCCCAGCGAGTTCGGCAAGCTCGCCCTGGTGCTGTGGGGCGCCGACCTGCTCGCCCGCAAGCAGGACAGGAAGCTGCTCACCCAGTGGAAGCACATGCTCGTCCCGCTCGTCCCGGTGGCCTTCCTGGTGCTGGGGCTGATCATGCTCGGCGGGGACATGGGCACGGCGATCATCCTGACCGCGATCCTGTTCGGCCTGCTCTGGCTGGCCGGGGCCCCCACCCGGCTGTTCGTCGGGGTGCTCTCGGTGGCCGCCGTGATCGGCGCGGTCCTGATCCGTTCCAGCTCCAACCGCATGGCCCGGCTGGCCTGCCTCGGCGCCACCGAACCGCAGAACGGCCCGGTCGACTGCTGGCAGGCCGTGCACGGCATCTACGCCCTCGCCTCCGGCGGCATCTTCGGCTCCGGACTCGGAGCGAGTGTGGAGAAATGGGGCCAACTGCCCGAAGCGCACACCGACTTCATCTTCGCCGTCACCGGGGAGGAACTGGGCCTGGCGGGGACGCTGTCGGTCCTCGCCCTGTTCGCCGCTCTAGGCTATGCGGGTATCCGCGTGGCCGGCAGCACGGAGGACCCCTTCGTCCGGTACGCCGCGGGAGGCGTGACCACCTGGATCACGGCCCAGGCCGTGGTCAACATGGGTGCGGTGCTCGGCCTGCTGCCGATCGCCGGCGTCCCCCTGCCGCTGTTCTCCTACGGGGGATCCGCCCTGCTGCCGACCATGTTCGCCATCGGGCTGCTGATCGCCTTCGCGCGCGACGAGCCCGCTGCGCGGGCGGCGCTTGCGATGCGGCAACCCCGCTTTGGTAGAAAGCGGGGGGTGGGGGTCTCCGGGGCGGGTGCGTCCGGAGACGGCAGTCCCCGCAGATGGAACACGATGCGACGGCGCGCGACCGCGCGCCCGTCCGGAGAGCGGTGAATTTCGGTGCATGTCGTACTCGCCGGTGGGGGGACCGCCGGCCACATCGAGCCCGCGCTCGCCCTCGCGGACGCCCTGCGCAGGCAGGACCCGACCGTGGGGATCACGGCCCTCGGCACGGAGCGGGGCCTGGAGACCCGGCTCGTCCCCGAGCGCGGCTACGAACTCGCGCTCATCCCGGCGGTACCGCTGCCGCGCAAGCCCACGCCCGAACTGATCACCGTACCGGGCCGGCTGCGCGGCACGATCAAGGCCGCCGAGCAGATCCTGGAGCGCACCAAGGCCGACGCCGTCGTCGGCTTCGGCGGCTATGTGGCGCTGCCCGGCTACCTGGCCGCCAAGCGCCTCGGCGTGCCGATCGTCATCCACGAGGCGAACGCCCGTCCGGGCCTGGCCAACAAGATCGGCTCGCGCTACGCCGCCCAGGTCGCCGTCTCCACCCCCGACAGCAAGCTGCGCGGCGCCCGCTACATCGGCATCCCGCTGCGCCGCTCCATCGCCACCCTGGACCGGGCCGCCGTGCGCCCCGAGGCCCGTGCCGCCTTCGGGCTCGACCCGAACCTGCCGACGCTGCTGGTCACCGGCGGCTCCCAGGGCGCGCGCCGGCTGAACGAGGTCGTGCAGCAGGTCGCCCCCTGGCTCCAGCAGGCGGGGATCCAGATCCTGCACGCGGTCGGCCCGAAGAACGACCTGCCGCAGGTACAGCAGATGCCGGGAATGCCCCCTTACATCCCGGTAAGTTATCTGGACCGGATGGACCTCGCGTACGCCGCGGCCGACATGATGCTCTGCCGCGCCGGCGCGATGACCGTCGCCGAACTCTCCGCCGTCGGGCTCCCTGCCGCCTACGTCCCGCTGCCCATCGGCAACGGCGAGCAGCGGCTGAACGCCCAGCCGGTGGTCAAGGCCGGCGGCGGCCTGCTGGTCGACGACGCGGACCTCACCCCCGAGTGGGTGCAGCAGAACGTCCTGCCCGTGCTCGCCGACCCGCACCGGCTGTACCAGATGTCCCGCGCCGCCGGGGAGTTCGGCCGGCGCGACGCCGACGAGCTGCTCGTCGGCATGGTGTACGAGGCGATCGCCGCCCGTCGTGCACATCCGTAGCGAACACAGCGGCGCGTGAGGCTCGGGCGAACGGGCCCCGGAAGGAGCGTGCGTGGCCGGATCGACCACCGCCGAGCGCGGTGACCGTCAGCAGGAACCGTCCGGCCCGCCGTCCGCGCGGCGCCCCGGCCGGCGCCGCCTGCGCCTGGCGGTCGCCGCCGCGGCCCTCACCGTGCCGCTCGCGGCGGGCGGCGTCTGGCTGCTGTACGGCTCCCCGTGGCTGCGCGTCGAGCGGGTCACGGTCTCCGGCACCGAGGTACTCGGGCCGCGTCAGGTGCGCGACGCGGCCCGGGTCCCGGTCGGGGACCCGCTGGTCTCGGTCGACACCGACGCCGTCGCGGACCGGCTGCGCCGGGAACTGCCCCGGATCGACACCGTGGACGTGGTCCGCTCCTGGCCGCACGGCATCAGCCTGCAGGTGACCGAGCGGACGCCGGTCCTGCTGATCGCCCAGGGCAAGGATTTCGTCGAAGTCGACGACGACGGTGTCCGCTTCGCCACGGTCCCCGAGGCACCCGAGGGCGTTCCGCTGCTCGACGTGACCGTCTCCCGGTCCGCCTCGGCCGCCGCCAGCCTGCGCCGCTTCGGCGAACCACGGCTGGTCCGGGAGGCGGTGCGGGTGGTCGGCGCGCTGCCCGCCCCGGTCGCCCGCGCCACCCGGACCGTCGAGGTGCGCTCCTACGACGCCATCTCGCTCAGGCTGGCCGACGGGCGGACCGTCGCCTGGGGGAGTGCCGAGAAGGGGCGCGCGAAGGGCCGTACGCTCTCCGCACTGATGAAAGCGGCCCCGGGGGCGCGGCACTTCGACGTGAGTGTTCCCACCGCCCCCGCGTCATCAGGGAGTTGACGCACATCAGCGCAGGCCAGCACCCTGGTTGGGCACTGCTACGGCTGATCACATAGGGTGAAAAGAAAAACGGGAGGTTCGGCGTGTTCGTTGAACGCGCGCCACTTGTCGACTTAGTGTCTCGTTCAGAAGACTTCAAGGAACAGACACACTGGTAACCCTAAACTTCAGCGTTAGGGTTCGGGTCGGCGCTACGGACCGTCCCATTCGGCATCTGTCGTCGGAGCGCGGGGGACCGCGCTGCGGCGGCAACGTAATTCGAGGCGAGAGGCCTTCGACGTGGCAGCACCGCAGAACTACCTCGCAGTCATCAAGGTCATCGGTGTCGGCGGCGGTGGTGTCAATGCCATCAACCGGATGATCGAGGTCGGTCTCAAGGGTGTCGAGTTCATCGCCATCAACACCGACGCGCAGGCGCTGTTGATGAGCGACGCCGACGTCAAGCTGGACGTCGGCCGTGAACTCACCCGCGGACTCGGCGCCGGAGCCAACCCGGCCGTCGGCCGCAAGGCCGCCGAGGACCACCGCGAGGAGATCGAGGAGGTCCTCAAGGGGGCCGACATGGTCTTCGTCACCGCCGGTGAAGGCGGCGGCACCGGCACCGGCGGCGCGCCCGTCGTGGCCAACATCGCCCGCTCGCTGGGCGCGCTCACCATCGGCGTCGTCACGCGCCCGTTCACCTTCGAGGGACGGCGCCGCGCGAACCAGGCCGAGGACGGCATCGCCGAGCTGCGCGAAGAGGTCGACACCCTCATCGTCATCCCGAACGACCGGCTGCTGTCCATCTCGGACCGCCAGGTCTCGGTCCTCGACGCCTTCAAGTCGGCCGACCAGGTGCTGCTCTCCGGCGTCCAGGGCATCACCGACCTGATCACCACCCCCGGCCTGATCAACCTGGACTTCGCCGACGTCAAGTCGGTCATGTCCGAGGCCGGCTCGGCCCTCATGGGCATCGGCTCCGCCCGCGGCGACGACCGCGCGGTGGCCGCGGCCGAGATGGCGATCTCCTCGCCGCTGCTGGAGGCCTCCATCGACGGCGCCCGCGGCGTGCTGCTCTCCATCTCCGGCGGCTCCGACCTCGGCCTGTTCGAGATCAACGAGGCCGCCCAGCTGGTCAGCGAGGCCGCCCACCCGGAGGCCAACATCATCTTCGGTGCGGTGATCGACGACGCGCTCGGCGACGAGGTGCGGGTCACCGTGATCGCGGCCGGGTTCGACGGCGGCCAGCCGCCCGCCAAGCGGGACAACGTCCTCGGCTCCTCCTCGGTCAAGCGGGAGGAGCCCGCGCCGCCGGCCCGGCAGGCCGAGACCCGCCCGGCCTTCGGCTCCCTGGGCAGCGTCAAGCCCAAGGAGGAGCCGGAGCCCGCGCCCGAGCCGGTCGCCGACCTTCCGGTCGCCCCGCCGGTCCCGTCCTCGCGGAGCTACGCGGACAGCGCGGCCGAGGAACTGGACGTCCCGGACTTCCTCAAGTGATAGGACAGCGCGAGAGCGTGAGCGGCGCGCACTTCGCCTTCACCGACCGGTGGGGCGGGGTGAGCGCCGCTCCGTATGAGGAGCTCAACCTCGGCGGCGCCGTCGGCGACGAGGCCGACGCGGTGCGCGCCAACCGCGAGCTGGCCGCCGGGGCGCTGGGCGTCGACGCGGCCCGCGTGGTCTGGATGAACCAGGTGCACGGCGCGGCCGTGACCGTCGTGGCCGGACCCTGGCCGGCCGGCGCCGCCGTCCCCGAGACCGACGCGCTGGTCACGGCCGTGCGCGGCGCGGCCCTCGCCGTCCTCACCGCCGACTGCGTGCCCGTCCTGCTCGCCGACCCGGTCGCCCGGGTCGCCGCGGCGGCCCACGCGGGCCGGCCCGGGCTGGTCGCCGGGGTGGTGCCCGCCGCCGTCCGCGCGATGACCGCGCTCGGCGCCGATCCGGCGCGGATCGCCGCCCGCACCGGTCCCTCGGTGTGCGGCCGGTGCTACGAGGTGCCGGAGGCGATGCGCGCCGAGGTCGCCGCGGCGGAACCGGCGGCGTACGCGGAGACCTCCTGGGGCACACCCGCGGTCGACGTGGCCGCCGGCGTGCACGCGCAACTGGAGCGGCTCGGGGTCGGCGACCGGGCGCAGTCCCCGGTGTGCACGCTCCGGTCGCCGGACCACTTCTCGTACCGTCGCGACCGCACCACCGGACGGCTCGCGGGCTATGTGTGGCTGGACTGATGGGGCATGACGGACCGTAAGCACGAACTCGCCGCGAACCTGGCGAAAGTGGAGGAACGGATCGCCGCCGCCTGTGCGGCGGCGGGCCGGCCGCGCGAGGACGTGACGCTGATCGTCGTCACCAAGACCTACCCGGCGGACGACGTGCGGATCCTGTCCGGGCTGGGGGTGCGGCATGTCGCCGAGAACCGCGACCAGGACGCCGCCCCGAAGGCCGCCGCCTGCGCGGATCTGCCCCTCACCTGGCATTTCGTCGGTCAGTTGCAGACCAACAAGGTGCGTTCCGTGGCCGCCTACGCCGATGTGGTGCAGTCGGTCGACCGGGCCCGGCTGGTGACCGCGCTCTCCCGGGAGGCCGAGCGGACCGGGCGCACGCTGGGCTGTCTGATCCAGGTCGCGCTGGACGCCGGCGAGCGCGACCGCGGGGAGCGGGGCGGGGTCGCCCCCGCCGGAATCGAAGAACTGGCCGACCTCGTCGCCCGTTCGCCGGGACTGCGGCTGGACGGGCTGATGACCGTGGCACCGCTGACCGGCGAGTTCGCCGGGCGCCGACGAGCCGCGTTCGGGCGGTTGATGGATTTGTCGACTGGCCTGCGCCGGGCCCATCCGGCTGCGAACATGGTCTCGGCAGGGATGAGTGCGGACCTGGAGGAGGCCGTGGCGGCCGGGGCGACACATGTACGCGTCGGCACCGCGGTACTCGGAGTCCGCGCCGGGCTCGGGTAACGTCGCCAGGAAGTCGGACCACAGCAGAAAATATGGTCATTGCCACCGAAAGGCGGCGCAACGACCTCGTGGATCGCGGGCACTTGAGAGCCAACGGTCGATCCACCACAGAGCGGAGGACTCAGAGCATGGCCGGCGCGATGCGCAAGATGGCGGTCTACCTCGGCCTCGTGGAGGACGATGGGTACGACGGCCGGGGGTTCGACCCCGACGACGACTTCGAGCCCGAACTCGACCCCGAGCCCGAGCGGGAGCACCGGCGGCACGAGCCGTCGCATCCGCCGCACGTCGCACATCAGTCCCAAAGGGACGAAGAGGTGCGAATCGCGCAGCCTCCCGCGCCGCGTGAACCGGTCGCCCGATCCGCTTCGCTCGCCGCGGAATCCGGCCGCCCGGCCCGCATCGCGCCCGTGGCGTCCATCACACAAGAACGTCAGAGCCTGGAGAAGAACGCACCGGTGATCATGCCCAAGGTCGTGTCGGAACGAGAGCCGTACCGGATCACCACACTTCACCCGCGGACCTACAACGAGGCCCGTACCATCGGGGAACACTTCCGTGAGGGCACCCCGGTGATCATGAATCTGACTGAGATGGACGACACAGACGCCAAGCGACTTGTCGACTTTGCGGCGGGTTTGGTGTTTGGTCTTCACGGCAGCATCGAGCGGGTGACGCAGAAGGTGTTTCTGTTGTCGCCTGCTAACGTCGATGTCACGGCGGAGGACAAGGCCCGCATCGCAGAGGGCGGGTTCTTCAACCAGAGCTGAGACGCACCGCCGGAACGACAGCACGGAAACAGGGAACAGGGGAGAGGGAAGCACCGGTCATGAGCGTGGTTCTGCAGGTTCTCTACATCGCGCTGATGGTGTTCCTACTCGTGCTGATCTTCCGGTTGGTCATGGACTACGTCTTCCAGTTCGCCCGCTCGTGGCAACCCGGCAAGGCGATGGTGGTCGTTCTGGAGGCCACCTACACTGTCACCGATCCACCGCTCAAGCTTCTGCGGCGGGTCATCCCGCCGTTGCGTCTCGGGGGCGTGGCGCTCGACCTGTCCTTCTTCGTACTGATGATCATCGTCTACATCCTGATCACGCTCGTGCGGAGCGCGATGTGAGCGATGTGACAGCTACGGTCTTGCCGACTGCCGACGAATACGTTGAGGTGAAGAGATGCCGTTGACCCCCGAGGACGTGCGGAACAAGCAGTTCACGACCGTCCGCCTCCGAGAAGGCTATGACGAGGACGAGGTCGATGCCTTCCTCGACGAGGTCGAAGCCGAACTGACCCGACTGCTCCGCGAGAACGAGGACCTGCGCGCCAAGCTGGCCGCGGCCACGCGTGCCGCCGCGCAGAACCAGCAGAACATGCGGAAGCCTCCAGAACAGCAGGACGGGCCGCCGCAGGGCATGCGAGGCCCCGGCGCTCCGGTGCCGGCCGGCATATCGGGCCCGCCGCAGCAGCAGATGGGCGGCCCCATGGGCGGCCCGCCCCAGCTGCCGAGCGGTGCCCCGCAGCTGCCCGCCGGTCCCGGCGGTCAGGGTCCGCAGGGTCCCGGTCCGATGGGCCAGGGTCCCGGGCAGATGGGCCAGGGCCAGATGGGCCAGGGTCCGGGGCAGATGGGCCAGGGTCCCGGTCCGATGGGCCAGCCTCCCATGCCGCAGCAGATGGGCGGCCCCATGGGTGGTCCGATGGGCGGCGGTCCGATGGGCGGTGCTCCCGGCGGCGACAGCGCGGCCCGCGTGCTCTCGCTGGCCCAGCAGACCGCCGACCAGGCGATCGCCGAGGCCCGTTCCGAGGCCAACAAGATCGTCGGTGAGGCTCGCAGCCGCGCCGAGGGTCTGGAGCGGGACGCCCGTGCCAAGGCCGACGCCCTGGAGCGGGACGCCCAGGAGAAGCACCGTGTCGCGATGGGCTCCCTGGAGTCCGCCCGCGCCACGCTGGAGCGCAAGGTCGAGGACCTGCGTGGCTTCGAGCGCGAGTACCGGACGCGTCTGAAGTCGTACCTGGAGTCGCAGCTGCGCCAGCTGGAGACCCAGGCCGACGACTCGCTCGCCCCGCCGCGCACCCCGGCCACGGCGTCCCTGCCGCCGTCCCCGGCGCCCTCCATGGCCCCGGCCGGCGCGAGCGCCCCGTCCTACGGCGGCAACGCGCCGATGGGCGGCGCCCCGGCTCCGTCCGCTCCGTCCTACGGCGGCCAGCAGCAGATGTCCCCCGCGATGACCCAGCCGATGGCCCCGGTCCGGCCGCAGGGTCCGTCCCCGATGGGTCAGGCTCCGTCTCCGATGCGCGGCTTTCTGATCGACGAGGACGACAACTGACGTACGTCAGTACGGTGTAGACGCCGGCAGCGTTCACTCAGGGGCGGGCCCCGGATCTGATCCGGGGCCCGCCCCTTTTACGCGTGTTGAGCGCGGTGTTCGGCTCGGCGGCCGGTGGGTGCGCGGGCGGTCCCCGGGCGCGGGAGCACCGCCAGGGGTGGTGCCGCCGACGGCTGTGGCCCGGGAGGTGTGTGCGTACGACTGCCCGGGAGGTGCGTGCGTACGACGGCGCGGGAGGTGCGTGCAGCCACGGGCGGTGGGGCCGCCGCGGGGCGGCCGCCGCTGCTGGTCCGCGGGCGTCGGGCGCCCGGGGGGTCACGCCTTGCGCAGGCGGAAGGTGAGGGTCAGGCCCCCGTCGGTGAACGGGTCGCCGTAGCCGGCGTCCGCCTCGCCCTGGGCGAAGTCGGTGGCGAGGACCTCGTCGGCGATGAGCGCGGAGTGCTCGGTCAGCGCCGCGACGACGGCCGGGTCGGTGGCGGTCCAGCGCAGCGCGATCCGGTCCGCCACGTCCAGGCCGCTGTTCTTGCGCGCCTCCTGGATCAGCCGGATGGCGTCCCGGGCGAGTCCGGCCCGGCGCAGATCCTCGGTGATCTCCAGGTCGAGGGCGACCGTCGCGCCCGCGTCGGAGGCCACCGACCAGCCCTCGCGGGGCGTCTCGGTGATGATCACCTCGTCGGGTGCGAGGGCGACGGTCTCCCCGTCGACCTCCACCGAGGCCGTGCCTTCGCGCAGGGCCAGTGACAGGGCGGCGGCGTCGGCGTCGGCCACGGCCCTGGCGACGTCCTGCACGCGCTTGCCGAACCGCCTGCCGAGCGCACGGAAGTTCGCCTTGGCCGTGGTGTCGACCAGGGAGCCGCCCACCTCGCTCAGCGAGGCCAGCCCCTCGACGTTCAGCTCCTCCGTGATCTGGGCGTGCAGGCCGGGGTCGAGCGTGTCGAAGCCGGCCGCGGCGACGAGCGCGCGGCGCAGCGGCTGCCGCGTCTTGACGCCCGACTCCGCACGGGTGGCCCGGCCCAGCTCCACCAGCCGCCGCACGAGCACCATCTGCCGCGACAGCCCGGGGTCGATCGCGGACAGGTCCGCCTCCGGCCAGGAGGCCAGGTGCACGGACTCGGGCGCGCCCGGTGTCACCGGGACGACCAGGTCCTGCCACACCCGCTCGGTGATGAACGGGGTCAGCGGGGCCATCAGCCTGGTGACGGTCTCCACGACCTCGTGCAGGGTGCGCAGCGCGGCCTTGTCGCCCTGCCAGAAGCGGCGCCGGGAGCGGCGCACGTACCAGTTGGACAGGTCGTCGACGAACGCGGACAGCAGTTTCCCGGCGCGCTGGGTGTCGTAGGACTCCAGGGCCTCGGTCACCTGGTCGGTGAGGGCGTGGAGTTCGGACAGCAGCCAGCGGTCGAGCACCGGGCGCTCGGCGGGGACCGGGTCCGCGGCGGAGGGGGCCCAGCCGGACGTGCGGGCGTACAGCGCCTGGAAGGCGACCGTGTTCCAGTACGTCAGCAGGGTCTTGCGGACGACTTCCTGGATGGTGCCGTGGCCCACCCGGCGGGCCGCCCAGGGGGAGCCGCCGGCCGCCATGAACCAGCGCACCGCGTCGGCGCCGTGCTGGTCCATGAGCGGGATCGGCTGGAGGATGTTGCCCAGGTGCTTGGACATCTTGCGGCCGTCCTCGGCGAGGATGTGGCCGAGGCAGACCACGTTCTCGTAGGACGACCTGTCGAACACCAGGGTGCCGACGGCCATCAGCGTGTAGAACCAGCCGCGGGTCTGGTCGATGGCCTCGGAGATGAACTGCGCCGGGTAGCGGGCCTCGAACAGTTCCTTGTTCTTGTACGGGTAGCCCCACTGCGCGAACGGCATCGAACCCGAGTCGTACCAGGCGTCGATGACCTCCGGCACACGCGTGGCGGTGCTGTCGCAGCCCTCGTGCGGGCAGGTGAAGACGACGTCGTCGATGTACGGGCGGTGCGGGTCGAGGCCCGACTGGTCGGTGCCGGTCAGCCCGGTCAGCTCCGCGCGGGAGCCGACGCAGGTGAGGTGGTCCTCCGCGCAGCGCCAGATCGGCAGCGGGGTGCCCCAGTAGCGGTTCCGGGACAGCGCCCAGTCGATGTTGTTGTTCAGCCAGTCGCCGAACCGGCCGTGCTTGACCGTCTCCGGGTACCAGTTGGTCTGCTCGTTCTCCTGGACCAGGCGGTCCTTGACGGCCGTGGTGCGGATGTACCAGGAGGGCTGGGCGTAGTACAGCAGCGCGGTGTGGCAGCGCCAGCAGTGCGGGTAGCTGTGCTCGTACGGCAGGTGCCGGAAGAGCAGGCCGCGCTGCTGGAGGTCCTCGGTGAGCCGCTCGTCCGCCTTCTTGAAGAAGACGCCCCCGACAAGGGGGACGTCCTGCTCGAACGTGCCGTCGGGGCGGACCGGGTTCACGACGGGGAGGCCGTAGGACCGGCAGACCCTGAGGTCGTCCTCGCCGAAGGCGGGGGACTGGTGGACGAGGCCGGTGCCGTCCTCGGTGGTGACGTACTCGGCGTTCACCACGAAGTGCGCAGGCTCGGGGAAGGGCACCAGCTCGAAGGGGCGCCGGTAGGTCCAGCGCTCCATGTCGGCTCCGGTGAACGTCTCGCCGGTGGGCTCCCACTCCTCGCCGAGCGCCTTGGCGAGGAGCGGCTCGGCGACGACGAGCTGCTCCTCGCCGTTCGTGGCGACCACGTAGGTGACCTCGGGGTGGGCGGCGACCGCCGTGTTGGACACCAGGGTCCACGGGGTGGTCGTCCACACCAGCAGGGCCGCCCGGCCGGCCAGCGGTCCGGACGTCAGCGGGAAGCGGACGTAGACCGAAGGGTCGACGACCGTCTCGTAGCCCTGGGCCAGCTCGTGGTCGGACAGGCCGGTGCCGCAGCGCGGGCACCAGGGGGCGACGCGGTGGTCCTGGACGAGCAGGCCCTTGTCGAAGATCTGCTTCAGCGACCACCAGACCGACTCGATGTACTCGGGGTCCATGGTGCGGTAGGCGTCGTCGAGATCGACCCAGTAGCCCATGCGGGTCGTCAGCTCGGCGAACGCGTCGGTGTGCCGGGTCACCGACGCGCGGCACCTGGCGTTGAACTCGGCGATGCCGTACGCCTCGATGTCCTGCTTGCCGGAGAAGCCGAGCTCCTTCTCCACCGCGAGCTCCACGGGCAGGCCGTGGCAGTCCCAGCCGGCCTTGCGGGCCACGTGGTGGCCGCGCATGGTGCGGAAGCGGGGGAAGACGTCCTTGAAGACCCGGGCCTCGATGTGGTGGGCACCGGGCATGCCGTTGGCGGTGGGCGGGCCCTCGTAGAACACCCACTCGGGGCGCCCCTCGGACTGCTGCAGGCTCTTGGCGAAGATCTTCTGCTCGCGCCAGAAGTCGAGCACGCCGTGCTCGAGGGCGGGCAGGTCGACCTGGGCGGGCACCTGGCGGTACGTAGGCGATGTCATCAGCGAGCTTCCTCCGGCGGACGTGCTGCCTTCCGTCGGAGGGACGAGAGCCGTTCGTACGCCGTGTGCGGCGCGCTCCCGCGGTACCACCCTCCTTGGCCCTCCGGTGCCGGGTGTGCTCCGGTGGGCCCCCTCATTGGGGCCGCGATGCCGGGTCTACTCGCCGCCCGCCCGGTGGCTGCGGCTTTCTTCCGGCGGCTCCGGGGTGATCTTCACGTCGCGCTCGCCCCCGGGCTTCCACCGTCCCCGGGTCGCTCTGGGCTGCGTACGCCGCTACTCGTCCCCATCCACGCTTTTCGCTCCGCCCAGTGTACGGCGCTCCGGGGGTGCCGGCCGACCCGTTTCCGCGCCGTCCGGGGGCCGGGCCGGAGGGTGTCCGGGATGACCCGATCGGCCCGGTGCGGGGCCGTGGGTTCCGGGAGGCCCCGCCCGCCGGATTACCCGGCGGGGAGCTGGGCACAACGGATGCATGCCGGCCGCGCGGCGCACGCGGGCCGGGCGAATCGGGCGGCGTGCCCCGTTGCCGCGGGACCCGAGTCGATTTATCGTCCCAGCACGATTCGCGTGCAAGATCACAATATGTGAAGGGGCCGCGGCCATGGTGGCGAAGAAGACCGCCGCACAGCAGTCGGCGTCCCGAGGGTCCGCCGGCTCCGCGGCCGGAGACACCGGCGGGATCAGGCAGGCGCCCAAGGCGGCCTCCGGGAGAGACGCGGACGCCACGACGGACCCGGGGACGCTGGTGGACCCGGTGGGAGCGGCGGACCCGGCCGGGCCTGCTCCGGCGGGGACGACGGCAGCGCGGAAGCCCTCGGCGAAGAAGGCCGCGACCGGGGAGGCGGCGGTGAAGAAGACCGCGTCCGGGGAGGCGACGACCGGGAAGGCCGCGACCGGGAAGGCCGCGACCGGGGAGACCGCCGTGAAGAAGACGGCGGCCCGGAAGGCTCCTGCCGGGGGAGCCGCGAAGAAGACCACCACGAAGAAGGCCACGAAGAAGGCCACCACGAGGAAGGCCACGGCGAAGAAGACCACCACGAAGAAGGCGCCCGCGAGGAAGCCGGCCGCGAGGGGGGCCGACGCGAAGAGGGCCGGGGCGAGCGGGGGCGCGGCCGCCGGTGTCGGCGCCGGCACCGGACGGAAGAGCACGCCAAGCCCCACCGGCACGACCAGCACCAGCAACACCGGCACCACGAGCAACACCGGCACCACGAGCAGCACCGGCACCACGAGCAGCACCAGCACCACGAGCAGCACCGGCACCAGCGGCACCACGAGCAGGTCGACGAAGAAGGCGGGCGCGGCGAGAGCCGCGGAGCAGACGGGAGCCCCCACGGTGGGTGCGAAGAAGACACCGGGCGCGGCCCCGGCCACGGCGAAGGCCGTTCCCAAGGCGCGCGGCGCCGCGGTGGAGCCGGGCGAGCTGCCCGTACGCCCCGGCGAGGACCCCTGGACGGCCGAGGAGGTCGAGGAGGCCCGCGCCGGCCTGACCGGCGACATGCTGCGCATCCAGGCCGAGCTGGTGTCCTCCCGGGAGTCGCTGGCCGGTCTGATGCGGGACTCCGGGAACGGGGCGGGCGACGACGAGGCCGACACCGGCTCGAAGAACATCACCCGCGAGCACGAGCTGGCGCTTGCCGCGAACGCCCGCGAGATGCTGCTGCAGAGCGAGCGGGCCCTGGAGCGGCTGGACGCGGGCACGTACGGCCTCTGCGAGAACTGCGGCAAGGCCATCGGGAAGGCCAGGATGCAGGCCTTCCCGAGGGCCACGCTGTGCGTGGAGTGCAAGCAGAAGCAGGAACGCCGGTACTGATCGACCGGGCAGGCGTGACGTACCCTCGTCCTCAGTCAGGCACCTAGGTTGAGGGACTCACGTGGCAGAGGCGGAGCGCATCATCGGTACGCCGGGCATCCCCGAGGCGGCACCGGCCGCGCAGGAGCGGGACGACGACGGAACGCAGGCGCGGTCGGACACCCCGGCGGACTCCGCGGACGCCGGTGCGGCGGACGGCACCCGGCCCGCCGAGGAGAGCCCCGAGGAGCCTCCCGGTGAGACTCCCGGGGAGGGCCCTGAGGCGCCTGCGGAGCGGCCGCGCGGGCGGCGCAAGATCGCCGTCCTGTTCGCGGTCGCCGCGTTCGCCTACCTCGTCGACCTGGTCAGCAAGATGATCGTGGTGGCGAAACTGGAGCACCAGGACGCGATCGAGATCTTCGGCGAGTGGCTGAAGCTCGACGCGATCCGCAACCGCGGTGCGGCCTTCGGCTTCGGCCAGGCCTTCACGATCATCTTCACCGTGATCGCGGCCGCCGTGATCGTGGTGATCTTCCGGCTCGCCCGCAAGCTGTACAGCCTGCCCTGGGCGATCGCGCTCGGCCTGCTGCTCGGGGGCGCCCTCGGCAACCTCACCGACCGGATCTTCCGCGCGCCGGGGGTGTTCGAGGGCGCGGTCGTCGACTTCATCGCACCCAGGCACTTCGCCGTCTTCAACCTCGCCGACTCGGCGATCGTGTGCGGCGGCATCCTGATCGTGCTGCTGTCCTTCCGCGGACTCGACCCGGACGGCACCGTCCACCGGGACTGAGCGGGACCGGGGCGGATCCCGGACGGACCCCGGACCCGACCCGGACAGATTCCGGACCCGGACCCGGACCCGGACCCGGACCCCGGACAGATTCCGGACGGATCCCGCGCGGGATCCGGGCGGAACCCGGAGGTCCGCGCCGGAGCCGGGCCGGACACCCGGCGGATCCCTCGCGGGCCGCGGCCCGCGGACGGACGGGCCCGCGGACGGACGGGGCGGGCGTGCGGAGGGGTCCGGCCCGTCCGGCATACTCGACGGGTGAGCACGATTCCCGAGATCCGTACCCTGCCCGTGCCGGACGGCCTGGAGGGCGAGCGCGTCGACGCCGCCATCTCCCGCATGTTCGGCTTCTCCCGTACCAAGGCCGCGGAACTGGCGGCCGCGGGCAAGGTGCTGGTCGACGGCACGGTGGTCGGCAAGTCCGAACGGGTCAGCGGCGGGGCCTGGCTGGAGGTCGAGATGCCGCAGGCGGCCGCCCCCGTGCAGGTGGTGGCCGAGCCGGTCGAGGGCATGGAGATCATCCACGACGACGGGGACGTCGTGGTCGTCGTCAAGCCGGTCGGCGTCGCCGCCCACCCCTCGCCGGGCTGGAGCGGCCCGACCGTGATCGGCGGTCTCGCGGCGGCCGGCTACCGCATCTCCACCTCCGGGGCCGCCGAGCGCCAGGGCATCGTGCACCGCCTGGACGTGGGCACCTCCGGCCTGATGGTGGTCGCCAAGTCCGAGCGCGCGTACACCTCGCTCAAGCGCCAGTTCAAGGAGCGCACGGTCGACAAGCGGTACCACACGCTCGTCCAGGGGCACCCGGATCCGACCAGCGGCACCATCGACGCCCCCATCGGCCGCCACCCCAGCCACGACTACAAGTGGGCGGTCACCGCCGACGGCAAGCCGTCGGTCACGCACTACGACCTGATCGAGGCCTTCCGCGCCGCCTCCCTCCTCGACGTGAAGCTGGAGACGGGCCGGACCCACCAGATCCGGGTCCACATGGCCGCCCACCGGCACCCCTGCGTCGGCGACCTGACCTACGGCGCGGACCCCACGCTCGCCAAGCGGCTGCGGCTGACCCGCCAGTGGCTGCACGCGGTCCGGCTCGGCTTCGAGCACCCCGGGGACGGCCGCTGGGCCGAGTTCGGCAGCGACTACCCGGCTGACCTGCAGAAGGCCCTCGACCTGGTCCGTGAGGAGACCTACGGGTGAGCCCCTACACCGTCCGGGTGGCCGGCCTCCCCGCCGACCGCGAGGCGTGCTTCGCCGTCCGCCGGGAGGTGTTCGTCACCGAGCAGGGCGTCCCGCGGGAGATCGAGTACGACGCCCACGACGCGGCCGCCGTCCATGTGCTGGCGGTGCGGGAGGACGGCACCGCGCTGGGCACCGGACGGCTGCTGCACGGCCCGGACGCGGCGGCCAGGACCGGCGGCGACGCCTCGGTGGGCTCGCTCGGGCGGCTGGCCGTCACCCGCGCGGCCCGCGGCCTCGGTGTCGGCGCGGCCCTGGTGCGCGCCCTGGAGGACGCGGCCCGCGACCGGGGCCTCGCCGCCGTCGACCTGCACGCCCAGACCCACGCCCTCGGCTTCTACGAGCGGCTCGGCTACGCGGCGTACGGCCCTGAGTTCCCCGACGCGGGCATCCCGCACCGGGCGATGCGGCGCACCCTGTAGCGCTCCTCGGGGACCGTTCCCGAAGCGACCGCGGACGGTCCGCGCAGATGGTCCGCGCAGACGGGGTGCCGGCGGGATTCCCGGGACGCGGCGGCACAGGCTGTCCGCCGGACGCGACACCCGCACGCGGCGGCGCGCCACGCCGGCGGATCGGCCCGTGGCAGGCTGGGGACCTGCCGAGTGATCGTCCGAGCCGCCGGGGGCGCCGCGCGTGGAACAGTTGGGCCTGGTCTTCCTGCTGCTGCTCGGCGCCCTGCTGAGCGTCCCCCTCGGGGACCGGCTGGGCCTGCCGTCGCCGGTGCTGATGACGCTGTTCGGCGGCGCCCTGGCCCTGGCGGACTTCGTCCCCGACGTCGACGTACCGCCGGACCTGATCCTGCCGCTGCTGCTGCCCCCGCTGCTCTACGCGGCCGTACGGCGCACCTCGTGGCGCCAGTTCGCGGCGAACCGGCGGCCGATCTTCCTGCTGGCCGTGGCGCTGGTGTTCGTCACCATGCTGAGCGTCGCCGCCGTGGCCGACGCGATCGTGCCGGGCCTGCCGCTCGCCGCCGCCTTCGCGCTCGGCGCGCTGGTCGCGCCGCCCGACCCGGTCGCCGCGACCGCCGTCGCCGGACAGCTCGGACTGCCCCGGCGGCTGGTGTCCATCCTGGAGGGCGAGGGCCTCTTCAACGACGTCACCGCCATCGTGCTCTACCACGTGGCGGTCGCCGCGGCCGTCACGGGCAGCTTCTCCCCGTGGCGGGCGGGCCTGGACCTGGTGCTGTCCGCGGTCGTCGCGGTGGCGGCCGGCATCGCCCTCGGCTGGGCCGCGAACCGGCTGCTGGACCTGCTCGGCGACCCCACCCTGCAGATCGGGCTGACGCTGCTGGTGCCGTACGCCTCCTACGTGCTGGCCGAGCAACTGCACGGCTCCGGAGTGCTCGCCGTGCTCACCACCGCCCTGTTCCTGGCCGAGTACGCCTCCGACGCCGACGACGTGATGACCCGGCTGGCCGGGCACACCGTCTGGGAGGTCGTGGACACCCTGGTCACGGGTGTCGCCTTCGGGCTGATCGGACTGGAACTGCACAGCGCCGTGCGGACCGCGTCCGGCCGGTGGGGCGAGATGCTCGCCCGGGCGGCGGCCGTCGCGGCGGTCGTGATCCTCGTACGGCTGGTCTGGCTGCTGCCGGCGACCTGGCTCACCCAGCGCCTGCACGCACGGCGCGACCACGACGAGGACATCCCCGTGAGCTGGCGGGAGACCGTCGTCATGTGGTGGTCGGGGATGCGCGGGGTGGCGTCCGTGGCGCTCGCCCTGGCCCTGCCGCTGGAGACCGACGACGGATCGCCCTTCCCCGACCGCGGAGAGATCGTCTTCATCGCCTTCGGCGTGATCATGGCCACGCTGGTGCTCCAGGGGCTCACGCTGCCCTGGCTGGTCAAGCGCCTGGGAGTGCGTGCCGACACCGAGCGGGAGCAGGCCCTGGAGCGGGCCCTGGCGGCGCGGGCCGCGAAGGCCGCCCGGAGCAGGCTGCGCGAGATCGAGGACGTCGAGGAACTGCCCGAGGAGGTGTCCGAGCGGATGCTGCGGCGGGCCTTCGACATCGGGGTGCGGATCTCCCCCGTGATGGCGGAGGAGGAACGCCGCGAGCCGCACGAGCAGCGGCTGCGCCGGGCCAAGCGGCTGCGCCGGATCGAGGGGGAGATGCTCAGTGCCGCCCGGCACGAGGTGCTGGCCGCGCGCGGCGAACCGGGCGCGGACCCCGAGGTGGTCGACCGGGTGCTGCGCCGGCTCGACGTGCGCAGCCTGCGCTGACGGCTGCCGCGAGGGGCGCGGCACCGGCCGGCGGTCCCTCCGGTGCCGGCCCCCGGCCGGTGCCCACGCGTCCGGCCGGGGTGGTGGGCGGGACTTTCCGTTCGCGTCCCCCGTCCCCGGCGGCCACCCGTCCGTAGGCTGTGATCATGACGCGGAACATTGTGATCAGTGGCGGGGGCACCGGGATCGGGCTCGCCGCGGCGCGCCTGTTCGCCGCGGACGGGGACCAGGTGGTGCTGCTGGGCAGGCGGGCCGACGTGCTGCAGCGGGCCGCCGTGCCGGGGGCGCTGACCTGCCCCGCCGACCTCACCGAGGCCGGGGACGTACGGCGGGTCGCGCGGTTCGTGCGCGACGAGGTCGGCACCGTCGACGTGCTGGTGCACAGCGCGGGCGGGAACGGCCGACTGGAACCGCCGTCCGGGAGCACCGACCCGCTCGACGTCGTCGTACGGGACTGGACGGTGAACTTCCGGCTCAACACGCTCACCGCCGTCCTGCTGACCGAGGCGCTCGCCGAACGGCTCGCCGAGCCCGGAGGGCGGGTGCTGTTCCTCAGCTCCATCGCCGCCTTCCGCGGCTCGGGCAGCGGGGCCTACGCCGCGTCCAAGGCGGCGCTGCACCCCTACCTCCACGACCTGGCCCGGCGGCTCGGCCCGCGCGGGATCACCGTGAACGCGGTCGCGCCCGGCTACGTCGAGGACACCGGGTTCTTCGGCGGGCCCGTCGACGCGGCGCGCCGGGAGCGGCTGGTGGCGGAGACCTCCACCGGGCGGCCCGGCGAGCCGGGGGACGTCGCCGCCACCCTGCACTGGCTGGCGTCCCCGGGGGCCGGCCACATCACCTCTCAGATCGTCCAGGTCAACGGCGGCGCCGAACGCGGCCACTGAAGCCGGTTCAGCCCCGGTCGGGCCGGTGCGGCCGGACCACCGCGCGGCGGTTCGCCGAGCCGTCGGCGGTCCGGCGGCCCGGCGGGCTGTCGGCCGTGAGGTGGCCGGCCGCGCCGTCCGGGGCCGCGCCGTCCGACGGGTCCTCCAGAGCCGGCCGCGGATCCGGCAGCACCGCGTCGGCGGTGTTGACCCGGGGCAGCGCGTAGGGGTGCTCCTCGACCAGCCAGCGGATCATCTGCTCGCGGACGGTGACCCGCGCCCGCCACACGTCGTCGGAGTCCTTCGCCGTCATCAGCGCCCGCACCTCCAGGGTGCTGGGTGTGGCGTCGGTGACGTCCAGGGAGCAGCCGCGGCCGTCCCAGGCGGGGCACGCGCGCAGGATGTCGCGCAGCTTCTCCCGCATCGCCTCCAGCGGCGCCGAGTGGTCCAGATGCCAGTAGACGATGCCGGTCATCTGCGGGGTGCCCCGCGACCAGTTCTCGAACGGCTTGGACGTGAAGTACGACACCGGCATGGTGATCCGGCGCTCGTCCCAGGTCCGGACGGTCAGGAAGGTGAGGGTGATCTCCTCGACGGCGCCCCACTCGCCGTCCACCACGACCGTGTCGCCGATGCGCACCATGTCGCCGAAGGCGATCTGGAGCCCGGCGAACAGATTGCCCAGCGTGGACTGCGCGGCGACACCGGCGACGATGCCGACGATGCCGGCCGAGGCGAGCAGGGAGGCGCCGGCCGCGCGCATCGCCGGGAAGGTCAGCAGCATGGCCGCGGCGGCCATCACACCGACGACGGCCGTGACCACCCGTGTGATCAACGTCACCTGGGTGCGCACCCGCCGGACCCGGGCCGGGTCGTTCTGGGAGCGGGCGAAGCGGGTGTACGACGTCTCGACCACGGCGGCGGCGATCCGGACCACCAGCCACGCGGCCGAGCCGATCAGCACCAGGGTCAGCAGCCGGCCCACGGCGACGCGGTGGTCCGGGAACAGGCGTGCCTCCTGGAACGAACTCCTCAACAGAGCGGCGCAGAGCACGAGCTGGTAGGGGACACGGCCGCGGCGCAGGAGCCCCCACAGGGGGGTCTCGCTGTGCCGCCGGTCCGCCTTGAGCAGCAGTCGGTCCGTCGCCCAGCCGATGAGCAGCGTGAGGACGACCGATCCGCCTGCGACGATCAGCGGGCGCAGTACGTTCTCCATGACTCCGACCGTACTGGCACGATGGCGTCATGGACATCATGCTCTTTCACTCCGCCTACGGCCTGCGGCCCGCGGTGCGCGACGCGGCGGACCGGCTGCGTGAGGCAGGTCACGAGGTGTGGACGCCGGACCTCTTCGAGGGGCGCACCTTCGGGACGGTCGAGGAGGGCATGGCCGGCAAGGACGAGATCGGCAAGGACGAGCTGCTGCGGCGGGCCGTGCTGGCGGCCGCGCCGTACTCCGCGCGCGGGCTGGTGTACGCCGGGTTCTCGATGGGCGCCTCCGTCGCCCAGACCCTCGCGCTCGGCGACGAGCGGGCCCGGGGCCTGCTGCTCCTGCACGGCACCTCGGACATCGCGCCGAACGCCTCCGTGGACGGGCTGCCGGTGCAGCTGCACGTGGCCGAGCCCGATCCGTTCGAGACGGACGACTGGCTCGGCTCCTGGTACCTCCGGATGGGCCGCACGGGCGCGGACGTGGAGGTCTACCGCTACGCCGGGGCCGGTCACCTGTACACCGACCCCGGCCTGCCGGACCACGACCCGGAGGCCGCCGAGGCCACCTGGCGGGTGGCACTCGGCTTCCTCGGGACGCTGTAGCCGGCCGTCCGCCGGCCGTCCGCCGGCCGTGCCGGCCCGTCAGCCGCGGTAGGCGGCCCAGCTCTGCTGCATCCTGGTCACCTGGCCCGCGGTGAACTGGTACATGCAGGCGTCGTACGTGTAGTCCATGAAGTTGTGGATCGGGTCCGCGCCCGCGCTGCGGGTGCAGGTGTCGCGGCCCGTGGGGCACTGGTAGGCGGCGCTCTTCTCGGCCGGGGTGTCCGAGACGTAGTCGCCCTTGCCGTGGCAGCCGCCCTGGAAGGTGTGGTACAGGCCCAGCCAGTGGCCGACCTCGTGGGTCGCGGTGTCGCCCTCGTCGTAGTTGGCGGCCGAGCCGCCCGGCAGGGACGCGTCCAGCACGACCACGCCGTCCATGGAGGGGCTGGAGTTGTAGGAGCTGGGGAAGGTGGCCCAGCCCAGCAGGCCGCCGCCGAGGTTGGCGGTGTAGATGTTGAGGGCGTTCGCGCCGCCCCGGCGCAGCGCGGACTTCATCGCCTTCTCGGCGCTGGAGCCGGAGCTGAGGTTGTACCAGGACGCGTTGTCGGTGTAGTCGGTGGCGGCGAGCGTGAACCGGAAGCCGGAGTCGGTGTTGCCGGAGCCCTGTCCGGAGTAGGCCGCGTCGAGCACGTTCATCTGGGCGTTGACGTCGGTGGCGCTGAGCTTGCCGGCCGTACCGCTGTGGATGACGTGGAAGTAGACGGGGATCGTGGTGCTCGCGGCGGCGGCGGCGGTGAGGCGCCTGCCGCCGGAGTGCAGCCTGTCGAGCCTCTTCGCCAGGTCGGCGTCCATGGCCTCGGCCTTGGCGGTGCTGACCTCGTTGGGCTCGGCTGCGTGCCGGACGGCGCCGGGCCGGGCCTGACGGGCGGCCGCGCTGCCGGTGTCGTCACAGTCGGAGGCAGGGGAGGCAGGGGAGGCAGGGGAGGCGGGGGAGGCGGGGGAGGCGTCGGAGGTGGCCGGACCCGCGGCGGCGGCGCCGGTGGGCGCCGACAGCGGGGTCAGGAGCAGGGCTCCGGCCGCGACGGCCGTGCCGAGAAGGCGTCTGCGCAGGTGGGGGGATATCCGGGCGAGCGCACGCATGCTGGCTCCAAGCGGGGTGGTGGGGAGATGGTTGAGCCAGGGATCTTCCTGGCCGCCGCCCGGAGATTACGTGGACATGACGATCTGACAGGAGGGAGGTTCCGGCCCGATCGAGAACCCGGCGAACGGGGAGGATCGGGCGGATGAACGATCCGTGCGACCGGGGTCCGGTGTCCGGATGTAACAGGGGAGGGGCCGGCGCGGGTGGTGTGTCCGGATTGGGGTGTGTGGCGCACACCACCCGCCGTAGCGACGTGATCCGGCCTTAACGGCTCAGTAGCACAGCGCGCTTGGCCGAAAACAGTCGCCGAGGTGTCCGGCTCACACCGGGTGGTAGGTCCGCTCGACCTTCTGCGTGCCGCTGCGGGTGCGGTACGAGCGGGCCCAGGAGGACGCGGCGTTCGCCTCCGTCTTGTCGGACAGCACGTAGAAGTCCATCTGCGCGCGGTCGGCGGTGATGTCCAGCACGCCGTAGCCGTGGCGGTCGGTGTCCACCCAGTGCACATGCCGGTTGGCGGCGCGGATCAGCGGGGAGGCGACGGCGGAGACGGCGCCCTCGGGCAGCTTCACCAGGTCGTCGAGGTTGTCGGAGGTCACCGAGGTGACCACGAACTCGGTGGCCGCGGACGCCGAGAACGGGTACGTCCCGGCGTTGACCGGCACGTCGTTCGCCCACGCCATGTGGATGTCCCCGGTGAGGAACACGGTGTTGCGGATGCCGTGGGAGCGCAGGTGCGACAGCAGTTCGCGGCGGTCGTCCGTGTAGCCGTCCCACTGGTCGGTGTTGAGGGCGATGCCCTCCTTCGGCAGGCCCAGCAGCTCCGCCAGCGGCTTGAACAGGTCGGCGGTGAGCGCGCCGACGGCGAACGGCGAGATCATCACCGAGTTGCCGACCAGCCGCCAGGTGGCGTCGGAGGACTTCAGCCCGGACTTCAGCCAGTCCAGCTGGGCGCGGCCGGTCAGCGTGCGGTCCGGGTCGTCCACCGAGCCGTTGCCGGCCTTGACCTGCTGGGACCGGAACGAGCGCAGGTCCAGCAGCGAGAGGTCGACCAGCTTGCCGAAGCGCAGCCGCCGGTAGGTGGTCCCGGCGATCGCCGGGCGCACCGGCATCCACTCGAAGTACGCCTGCTTCGCGGCGGCCTGACGGTCGGCGTAGCGGCCCTCCGCGCCCTCCGTGTGGTTCTCCGCGCCGCCGGACCAGGCGTCGTTGGCTATCTCGTGGTCGTCCCAGATCGCCACGACCGGCGCCTCGGCGTGCAGCGCCTGGAGGTCCGCGTCGGTCTTGTAGCGGCCGTGGCGGGTGCGGTAGTCGGCGAGGCTGAGGATCTCGTGCGCCGGGGCGTGCGGGCGTACGACCGTACCGCGGGTGCCGTACTCGCCGTTGCCGTACTCGTAGATGTAGTCGCCCAGGTGCAGCCAGGCGTCCAGGTCGCCGCGGTCGGCGAGGTGGCGGTAGGCGGCGAAGCGGCCGGCCTCCCAGTTGGCGCAGGAGACCACGCCGAAGCGCAGGTTCGCCACGGCGGCGTCGGCGGCGGGCGCCGTGCGGGTGCGGCCCACGGGGGAGTCGGTGCCGCCCGCGGAGAAGCGGAAGAAGTAGTCGGTGGCGGGGGCGAGGCCGCGTACGTCCGCCTTGACGGTGTGGTCGGCCGCTGCGGTCGCGGTGACCGAGCCCCGGGCGACGACGTTGGCCAGCGCCTTGTCGGTGGCGACGACCCAGCTGACGGCCGTGTCCGGACCGAGGCCCGAGCCGGGCCCGGCCTCCGCGGTCGGGGTCACCCGGGTCCACAGCAGGATGCCGTCGGGCAGCGGGTCGCCGGAGGCGACGCCGTGCAGGAAGGAGGGGGCCGACTCCGCGGCGCGCGCCGGCAGCGCGGCGGCGAGCGGCGCGGCGAGCACCGCCGAGGCCGCAGCGGCCTTGACGACCGAACGGCGGCGCGGAGCGGACGGGTTGATGCCTGAATGAGATCTCTCGCGACTGGTCACGGGCGATCAGATTACTGATCGGTAGCGCGTTAGGTAAGGGACGGGCGCACGAAGAGAGGGCGAACGGGCAGCAGTTCGCCCCCTTCCCGTGCGCTCCGGCCTCTGGCGGCGCTGCGGCCCCTACGACCTGCCGTGCCTGGTCGCGCAGTGGTGCCTGGTGCCCTTCGCGCCGTCCCGGAGGCAGATCTCGACGGTCACCTTGATGCCTTCGGCGATCGACAGATCCTTGCGGGCGCAGGAGTTGCCCGAGCCGTTGGAGTCCTCCAGCAGGATGTTGTGGGAGGCGTCCGAGCCGATCCAGACGATGCGGCCGCTGGCCCGCTTGCCGTCGGCCCGGTTGTCGCAGACCGTGAAGATCTCGCCGTCCGCCGCGAAGCCCGCGGCGGCCGAGTTCCACGGGTCGCTGGTGTCGACGTAGATGTCGGTGCCGGCGGAGGCCGGACCGCCCGCGAGCAGCACGGCGGCGGCGCCCGCGACGAAGGTGCCTGTCAGGGTCCTGACACGATTGTTCACTTCACTTCTCCCCGGAGTGGAACGACCTTCGGTCACAAGATCGTTTGAATGATCACGTCTATCCGGCGTGAACGGGGAGTGTCAAACGAGTTCACGACCGCGGCCGCCTCCGGGGCGGAGGCGGCCGCAGTCGGGCAGGGGCGGTCAGGCCTTGAGGGCGGCCTCGATCGCGGTGGTGAACTCGGGGGCCGTCATCGGGGCGTTCCGGCCGTCCGAGCCGGTCAGCTTCTTGCCGTCCATGACGAGGCTGGGGGTGCCGCTGACGTCGTCCTTGTTCGTGTTGAACGTCTGCGACATGGCCAGCGCCCAGGCGTCGTACGTGCCGTTCTGCACGGCGTTCCGGAACTTGGTGTTGCCCTTCAGGGCGTCCACGGAGTCGGCGATCTCGATCAGGTAGTCGTCGCTCTTGAACTTGTCGTCGGACTCGTCGGGGTGGTGCTCCGCCGAGTAGAGCGCCTCCTTGTACGCGAGGAAGGCGTCGGGGCTGACGTTCAACGCCGCGCCGAGGGCGCTCATCGCGTTCTTGGAGCCTTCGCCGCCGGGGCCGATCTCCAGCTTCCCGTCGTCGTCGCTGTCGCCGTCGAGGAACGTGCCACCGATGAACTGGATCTTGTACTTGCCCTCGTCGTAGCCCTTCTTGAGGGTCGGGCCGACGCTCTGCTCGAAGGCGGCGCAGACCGGGCAGCGCGGGTCCTCGTACACCTTCAGGGTCTTCTTCGCGCTGTCCTTGCCGAGGACCACGGTCGTGCCGTTCTCGCCGGTGGTGTTGGCCGGGGCGACGATCTTCTCGTCCAGCGCGGCCTCCCACTGGCTGGGCTTGTTGGCCTGTACGACCGCGTAGCCTATGCCGCCGGCCAGGGCCAGGACGCCGACGATCGCGCCGGCCACGGCGAACTGCCGCCTGACCTTCGCCCGCTTCGCCTCGCGCTCGCGCTCGGCGCGAAGCCGCTCCCGGGCCGCCGTCTTCGCCGCCTGGCTGTTCCGCTTGCTCATGGTGGTGTTCTCCGTAAGGGATGCGCACGCTCGCGTGCGCTGACGTGGGTGGGGGGGAATGAGGACGCGCAGCCCAGGGGGGGGTGCGCGCTCGCCCGGTGCCTTCGGGTGCGGAGCGCCGGACGCGCGGCCCGTCGCGCGGGCGGGGCGGCACGACACGGTGCGGCCCCGGCCCGCCTCGGGGCCGGACGGCGGGTCCGTCAGACGAAGGCGGCGCGGAGCGGCGGGCCGCGCCGTCCCAGAGTGTGGGTGAGCAGCAGATCCCGGGCGGGCGCCGTGCGCCGCTCGGTGCGGGGGAGCCGGGGGGCGGATGCGGGCAGCCGCACCGTCCGTGCGGCGGCGGCCAGCAGCAGCGGCCGGAACGTGGTCGCGGCCATCGCGCCCAGCAGCTGGGCGAGGGCCCGCTCACCGCGGCGCAGCCACGCCGCCGCCAGCAGGCCGACCCCGACGTGCGCCCCGAGCAGCAGCCAGGCGGTCGCCGGGGGTGCCTGGGTCACCACGGCGGCGACCCGGTCGGTGCCGGCGGCGGTCACCCGGGCCAGCGGGGAGCCCACCTCACCGGCGCACAGCAGATCGAGGCCGACCGAACGGAGGGGGCCGGCGACCGGGCCGCCCGCCTGGCCGTAGCAGGTGTGCTGGCCGGTGGTGAAGACCGTGTCGGCGGCCAGCTCCAGCGGGACCAGCAGGGCGGCGATCCGGCCGAAGCCCCGCTCGGCGCCCGCCAGGGCGTAGGCGACGGCGAACACGGTGGCGGCGACCACCGCGACCGTGCCCACCGGCAGCGGGATCCCGGACAGCAGCACGTGCGACGCGGTGCTGAGCGTCACGACCACCGCCGTGAACAGCGCCGCGCGCACGGCTCTGAGCTGGGTCCCTGATATGTCCATCGCCTAGGCAGTGTGGCACGAGCTCGGATAAGGGACCCCTAAGGGTTCCCTGTGAGATGCGGCGGACTGCTCACAGTCCCGGTATGCGGCCGTTGCGGAACAGGTCCACGAAGATCTGGTGGTCGGCCCGCGCCCGGCCGCCGTAGCTGTGCGCGAAGTCCACCAGCACCGGGGCGAAGCCCTCCTCGTCGGCCGCGATGGCCGCGTCGATGGCCCGCTCCGTGGAGAACGGCACCAGCGACTCGCCGGAGGTGTCGTCGGCCGCGGAGTGCATCGAGGCGGTCGCCCGCCCCAGGTCGGCGACGACGCTCGCGATCTCCTCCGGGTCGTCGAGGTCGCCCCAGTCCAGGTCCACGGCGTACGGCGAGACCTCGGCGACCAGCTGGCCCGCGCCGTCCAGCTCGGTCCAGCCCAGCCACGGGTCGGCGTGGGCCTGGAGCGCGCGCTGGGAGATCACCGTGCGGTGGCCCTCGTGGCGGAAGTACGCGCGGATCGCCGGGTCGGTGACGTGCCGGGACACCGCGGGCGTCTGGGCCTGCTTGACGTAGATCACCACGTCGTTCTCCAGGGCGTCGCTGGGGCCCTCCAGCAGGATGTTGTACGACGGCAGCCCGGCCGAGCCGATGCCGATGCCGCGGCGGCCCACCACGTCCTTGACCCGGTAGGAGTCCGGGCGGGCCAGCGAGGTCTCCGGCAGCGTCTCCAGATAGCCGTCGAAGGCCGCCAGCACCTTGTACCGGGTGGCGGCGTCCAGCTCGACGGAGCCGCCGCCCGGCGCGAAGCGGCGCTCGAAGTCGCGGATCTCGGTCATCGAGTCCAGCAGACCGAAGCGGGTCAGCGACCGCGCGTCGTGCAGGGCGCCGAGCAGCGGGCCGGTGGCGGTGTCCAGGGTGAACGGCGGCACCTCCTCGCTCTTGGCCCCGGCGGCCAGCGCGTGGATCCGCTCCCGGTAGGCCGCCGCCAGGATCTCCACCAGCTCGGTGATCTGCCCGTCACTGAGCGCCTTGGCGTAGCCGACCAGCGCGACCGAGGCGGCCAGCCGCTTCAGGTCCCAGGTGAAGGGGCCGACGTAGGCCTCGTCGAAGTCGTTGACGTTGAAGATCAGCCGGCCCGTGGAGTCCATGTACGTGCCGAAGTTCTCCGCGTGCAGGTCGCCGTGGATCCACACCCGTGAGGTGCGGTCGTCCAGGTACGCGCCGTCGCCCGCCGGGCCGTCCCCCGCGCTCAGGTCGTGGTAGAAGAGGCACGCCGTCCCTCGGTAGAAGGCGAACGCCGAGGCCGCCATCTTCCGGAACTTCACCCGGAACGCGCCCGGGTCGGCGGCCAGGAGGTCGCCGAAGGCGGTCTCGAAGACGGCGAGGATCTCCTCGCCCCTCCGCTCGGCGCTGAGCTGGGGAACCGACATCGCTGGATGCCTCCTGGTGCAGGTGGTGCGTGACGTGTGGGGCAGGTGTGACCTTCGTCCCGGCAGGACCCCCCGCCCTCCTCCAACGGACGAAGGTACGCGGGAGTGCCCGCCCCGCGGGACCCCGCGGCACCCGGGGAGCGGCTCCGGCCGGTCCGCGGCGGGTGCGGGGCCGGTCCGCGGCGGGGCCGACCCGCGCGGCCGGAACCGCCTCCGGTGTCGGTGGTCGGGCATAGACTTCGGGCCTGTCCCCCAGACCGTCCGCAGACCGTTTGCGTCCCGTCGTCGAGTGTTCGCCTTGGAGGCCGAGCCGTGTCAAAGCCGCCGTTCACGCACCTGCACGTCCACACCCAGTACTCGCTGCTGGACGGTGCCGCGCGGCTGAAGGACATGTTCAACGCGTGCAACGAGATGGGCATGACGCACATCGCCATGTCCGACCACGGCAACCTGCACGGCGCGTACGACTTCTTCCACACCGCGCAGAAGTCCGGGGTCACCCCGATCATCGGGATCGAGGCGTACGTCGCCCCCGAGTCGCGGCGCAACAAGCGCAAGATCCAGTGGGGCCAGCCGCACCAGAAGCGGGACGACGTCTCCGGCTCCGGCGGCTACACCCACAAGACCATCTGGGCGGCGAACGCCACCGGCCTGCACAACCTCTTCCGCCTTTCCTCCGACGCCTACGCCGAGGGCTGGCTGCAGAAGTGGCCCCGGATGGACAAGGAGACCATCGCCCAGTGGTCCGAGGGGCTCATCGCCTCCACCGGCTGCCCCTCCGGCGAGCTCCAGACCCGGCTGCGCCTCGGCCAGTTCGACGAGGCCCTGAAGTCGGCCGCCGAGTACCAGGACATCTTCGGCAAGGACCGCTACTTCCTGGAGCTGATGGACCACGGCATCGAGATCGAGCGCCGGGTCCGGGACGGGCTGCTGGAGATCGGCCGGAAGCTCGGCATCCCCCCGCTGGTCACCAACGACTCGCACTACACCTACGCCCACGAGGCGGGCGCCCACGACGCGCTGCTGTGCATCCAGACCGGCAAGAACCTCTCCGACCCCGACCGGTTCAAGTTCGACGGCACCGGCTACTACCTGAAGTCCACCGACGAGATGTACGCCGTCGACTCCTCGGACGCCTGGCAGGAGGGCTGCCGCAACACCCTCCTGGTCGCCGAGCAGGTCGACACCGCCGGCATGTTCGAGAAGCGCGACCTGATGCCGAGGTTCGACATCCCCGAGGGGTACACCGAGGTCAGCTGGTTCCGCGAGGAGACCCTGCGCGGCATGCAGCGGCGCTTCCCCGAGGGCATCCCGGACGACCGCATGAAGCAGGTCGAGTACGAGATGGACACCATCATCTCGATGGGCTTCCCCGGCTACTTCCTCGTGGTCGCCGACTTCATCATGTGGGCCAAGAAGCAGGGCATCGCGGTCGGCCCCGGCCGGGGCTCCGCGGCCGGCTCGATCGTCGCCTACGCCCTCGGCATCACCGACCTCGACCCCATCCCGCACGGCCTGATCTTCGAGCGCTTCCTCAACCCCGAGCGCATCTCCATGCCCGACGTCGACATCGACTTCGACGAGCGCCGGCGCGTCGAGGTGATCCGGTACGTGACGGAGAAGTACGGCGCCGACAAGGTCGCCATGATCGGCACCTACGGCACCATCAAGGCCAAGAACGCGATCAAGGACTCCGCCCGCGTGCTGGGCTACCCCTACGCGATGGGCGACCGCCTCACCAAGGCGATGCCGCCGGACGTCCTGGGCAAGGGCATCCCGCTCTCCGGCATCACCGACCCGCAGCACCCCCGGTACTCGGAGGCCGGGGAGATCCGCGCGATGTACGAGAACGAGCCGGACGTGAAGAAGGTCATCGACACCGCCAAGGGCGTCGAGGGCCTGGTCCGGCAGATGGGCGTGCACGCGGCCGGCGTGATCATGTCCAGCGAGACCATCACCGACCACGTCCCCGTCTGGGTGCGCCACACCGACAACGTCACCATCACCCAGTGGGACTACCCGAGCTGCGAGTCGCTCGGCCTGCTGAAGATGGACTTCCTCGGCCTGCGCAACCTCACGATCATGGACGACGCCGTCAAGATGGTGAAGGCCAACAAGGGGATCGACATCGACCTCCTGGCCCTCCCGCTGGACGACCCCACGACCTTCGAACTCCTCCAGCGCGGCGACACCCTCGGCGTCTTCCAGTTCGACGGCGGCCCCATGCGTTCGCTGCTGCGGCTGATGAAGCCCGACAACTTCGAGGACATCTCCGCCGTCTCGGCCCTCTACCGGCCCGGCCCGATGGGCATGAACTCCCACACCAACTACGCGCTGCGCAAGAACGGCCAGCAGGAGATCACCCCCATCCACAAGGAGCTGGAGGAGCCCCTCAAGGAGGTCCTGGACGTCACCTACGGCCTGATCGTCTACCAGGAGCAGGTGCAGAAGGCCGCCCAGATCATCGCCGGCTACTCGCTCGGCGAGGCCGACATCCTCCGCCGCGTGATGGGCAAGAAGAAGCCCGAGGAACTGGAGAAGAACTTCGTCATCTTCCAGGGCGGCGCCCGCAAGAACGGCTACAGCGACGAGGCCATCCAGGCCCTGTGGGACGTGCTGGTCCCGTTCGCCGGCTACGCCTTCAACAAGGCGCACTCCGCCGCGTACGGCCTGGTCTCCTACTGGACCGCCTTCCTCAAGGCGAACCACCCCGCCGAGTACATGGCCGCGCTGCTCACCTCGGTCAAGGACGACAAGGACAAGTCGGCGATCTACCTCAACGAGTGCCGCCGCATGGGCATCCGGGTGCTCCCGCCGAACGTCAACGAGTCCGAGCAGAACTTCGCCGCCCAGGGCGACGACGTGATCCTCTTCGGCCTGTCCGCCGTGCGCAACGTCGGCACCAACGTCGTCGAGTCGATCATCAAGTGCCGCAAGGCCAAGGGGAAGTACTCCTCCTTCCCCGACTACCTCGACAAGGTCGACGCCGTGGTCTGCAACAAGCGCACCACCGAGTCGCTGATCAAGGCCGGCGCCTTCGACACCATGGGCCACACCCGCAAGGGTCTGACGGCCCAGTACGAACCGATGATCGACAACGTGGTCGCGGTCAAGCGCAAGGAGGCCGAGGGCCAGTTCGACCTCTTCGGCGGCATGGGGGAGGAGTCCAGCGAACCGGGCTTCGGACTCGACGTGGAGTTCTCCCCCGACGAGTGGGAGAAGACCTACCTGCTCGCCCAGGAGCGCGAGATGCTCGGCCTGTACGTCTCCGACCACCCGCTGTTCGGCCTGGAACACGTGCTCTCCGACAAGGCCGACGCCGGCATCGCCCAGCTCACCGGCGGCGAGCACGCGGACGGCGCGGTCGTCACCATCGGCGGCATCATCTCCGGCCTCCAGCGCAAGATGACCAAGCAGGGCAACGCCTGGGCCATCGCCACCGTCGAGGACCTGGCCGGGTCCATCGAATGCATGTTCTTCCCCGCCACCTACCAGCTGGTCTCCACCCAACTCGTCGAGGACGCGGTGGTGTTCGTGAAGGGCCGGCTCGACAAGCGCGAGGACGTGCCGCGGCTGGTGGCGATGGAACTGATGGTGCCCGACCTGTCCACCGCGGGCACCAACGCGCCCGTCGTCCTCACCATCCCGGCCATGAAGGTCACCCCGCCCATGGTCGGCCGCCTCGGCGAGATCCTCTCCCACCACAAGGGGGACAGCGAGGTCCGCATCAGGCTCCAGGGGCCGACCCGGACCACCGTGCTGCGCCTGGACCGGCACCGGGTCAAGCCCGATCCGGCGCTCTTCGGCGACCTGAAGGTGCTGCTCGGCCCGTCCTGCCTGGCCGGCTGAGCGGCGGGCCGGGCAGGACGGCGGCCGGGCGGGACGGCCCGCGAGGGCCGCGGCAGCGGGTAGGCGGCCCCGGTCGGACGGCCCGGACGGTCCGGACGGCCTGCGCCCGCACAGCGCCAGGGGCGCACCCCGTATCCGTACGGAGTGCGCCCCTCGGTGTGTCCGGGTCTCAACAGCCCTTCAGCAAGGTGTCAGTTGTGACCGAAGCGCTTCTGCCGGCCCTTGCGCGCCATGTCGGCCGGAGAGATCTGGTCCAGATGCTGCTCCGCCTGCGTGTCCACCGACGCCGGCTGCGCGGCTGCCTGCGACGCACGCTGGGACTGCGGCTGCTTGCGCTCACGGTTCTTGTTCTTGGCCATGGTGATCTGCCTCCTGGGGGGATCTAGGGGCCAGGGCCGGGACCAGATTCACATAGCCGGACAAAGAACGCATATCGGAGAATTACCCTGTGTGACAGGCCCGGTGGTGCGACGCCTCCCCGAAACGCCACGCCGAAGATCGAGTTCCGGCCGTTAACCCACGCGCCGTCGGGCAGACTCGAAGCAAGCCCGAAGCAAGCCCGAAGCAAACCTCCCAGGAAGAGGGTGAGTCGCGTGGACCGCTGCATCGTCCTGGTGGACGCCGGGTATCTGCTGGGGGCCGCCGCCAGTCTCCTCGCCGGGGAACCCTCCAGGTCCCGCATCACCGTCGACCACGCCGCCCTGATCCAGGGACTGCGGGAACGCGCGGAGTCCGACACCGAGCGGCCGCTGCTGCGCATCTACTGGTTCGACGGCGCCCCCGACCGTGTTCCACAGCCCGAGCACCGCAGGCTGCGGGTGATGCCCCGGGTCACCGTCCGGCTCGGCGCCCTGACCCGCAGCGACGGCCGCTGGGCGCAGAAGGGCGTGGACGCCGCCATGCACGCCGAGCTCACCGAACTGGCCCGCAACCACGCCTGCTCGGACATCGTCCTGGTCACCGGGGACGGCGACCTGCTGCCCGGCATGACGGCCGCCAAGGAACACGGCGTCGCCGTCCACCTGTGGGCCGTACAGGCCGCCGACGGCGACTACAACCAGTCCGAGGACCTCGTGGCCGAGGCGGACGAACGGCGCGTGCTGGACCGGGCCTGGATCACCCGGGCAGTACGGGCCAAGGAGCTGACCGGCGTGTGTCCGCCGCCGCCCGGGCCCCGGCCGGAGATCGCCGCGATCCTGGCCGCGCCGCTGCCGGACGCGCCGCTCCCGAGGGCCGCCGAGCCCCCCGCCGAGGAGCCCGCCGCGCATCCGGCCGCCGGGGCCGGACCGCCTCCCGCCGAGGAGCGGGCGCCCGCCTCCAAGGGCGTTCCCACGCCGAAGGACCTCGCCGCCCTGCACGGGCCCGGCGCGCACCCCGCCCCGCATCCGCCCCAGCACCCGGCGAGCGCCACCCTGCGCTGGTCCTCCGACAAGGGATGGGTGGACCGGCCCGGCGTCGCCGCGGAGCCGCCGGAGATCGCCTCCATGCCGACCCTGGCCCAGCTCACCACGGCCGAGCAGCGCTGGGCCGACCGGGAGGAGGACATCACCACGGTCGGCGGTGACCCGTACGAGGTGGGGCAGGTCTTCGCGCGCAGGTGGATCGCGCGGCTGGGCGACCAGGGGCACCTCCAGCGGCTCGCCGCGATGTACCCGCGCATCCCGCACCGCATCGACGGGGAGCTGCTCCGGTACGCGGCCCGCTTCGGGCTGCTGGCCCACAAGGACGACCAGATCGACGAGCACGACCGGTACGCCATCCGCGCCGGGTTCTGGCGCGAGTTCGACGTCCCCGCGAGCGCGGAGCACGCGTCCGCGGGGGAGTGACCCCTCGCGGCCGGGCGCCGCCCGCCCGTCCGCCGCGGGCGCGGATGCGGTGCGGCGCGGGCCGCCCCGGGAACCGGAGCGGGCCCGTGACCCCGTAGGCTCGTCCCTTGTGAGTACGCGCGCGGCACAGGCCGAGGGACACCCCGGGGACGTCGTGTGCTCGGTGCGCGGGCTGACCAAGACCTATCCGGCGACCCGCGGACGCCGCGGAGTGCCGGCCGCGCCCGCCGTGCGCGCCACCGACGGTATCGCGCTGGACATCCGGCGCGGCGAGATCTTCGGGCTGCTGGGCCCGAACGGGGCCGGGAAGACCACGCTGGTCCGCCAGCTCACCGGACTGATGCGGCCCGACGCGGGCGCGGTGAGCATCCTCGGCCACGACATCGTGCGCCATCCCGAACGGGCCGCGCGCATCCTGGCGTACCTCGGGCAGGACTCGACCGCCCTGGACGACCTGACCGTGGCGCTCGCCGCCGAGACGACCGGCCGGCTGCGCGGGCTCGACGCCCGCCGGGCGCGGACCGAGCGGGACGGTGTGCTGGAGGAGCTGGGCCTGACCGCTCTCGCCTCCCGGCCGCTGAAGAAGCTGTCCGGCGGGCAGCGCCGGCTGGCCTGTCTGGCGGCCGCCCTGGTCGGCCCCCGGCCGCTGCTGGTGCTCGACGAACCGACCACCGCGATGGACCCGGTCGCACGGCGCGCCGTCTGGTCCGCCGTCGACCGGCGCCGCGCCGAGCACGCCACGACGGTGCTGCTCGTCACCCACAACGTGATCGAGGCCGAGACGGTCCTGGACCGGGTGGCCGTGCTGGACCGCGGGCGGGTGATCGCCTGCGACACACCGGCCGGGCTCAAGGAGCAGGTGGCGGGCGAGGTGCGGGTGGAGCTGGTGTGGCGGGACCGGGCGCCCCTGGAGGTGCCCGAGGTCGCCGCGCTGCGCGAGGCGGCCGTGGAGGCGGGCCGCCGCTGGACCCTGCGGCTCGGCCCGGAGGAGGCGCGCGCCGTCGTGGCCACGGTCACCGGCGGCGCGGCGTTCGCCGCCCTGGACGACTTCACCCTCGCCACCCCCAGCCTGGAGGACGTGTACCTGGCCCTGGGCGGGGCCGCGCGGCAGGGACTGGTGAAGGCGTGAGCGGCCGGGCCGCGCGAACCGTACGGGAGAATGCGGCGCGGGCCGTGCGCGACGATGCGGGGTCCGGGGCGACGACCGCGGGCAAGCCCGGGAAGGGGAGCAGCGCGAAGTGAGTGCCGTACCCGCTCAGGTGCTGCGGGGCAGCGCCCTGGAGCCGGAGGGGCGGGCCGCCGACGCGGCCGAGCTCGGGCCGCGGGCGAGGCTGTGGCCGTCGCTGGCGGCCGTGTACCGGGCACAGCTGTCCCGGGCGCGGGTCGCGCGCATCCCGCTGCTGTTCGTGGCGACCTTCCAGTCGGTCGGCATCCTGGTCATGATGCGCGGGGTGGTCGACGGCGGCAGCCAGGCCGAGCACGTGGTGGCCGGCGCCGCGGTGCTCGTGGTCGCCTTCGTCGCGCTGAACCTGCTCGCACAGTACTTCGGGCAGCTGCGGGCGACCGGCGGGCTCGACCACTACGCGACCCTGCCGGTGCCGCCGGCGGCGGTGGTGCTCGGAGCGGCGGGGGCGTACGCCTCCTTCACCGTGCCCGGGACCTTCGTGACGGCCGCGTTCGGGTGCCTGCTGTTCGGGCTGCCGCTGACCAACCTGTGGGTGCTGCTCGCCGTCGTACCGCTCGCCGGGGCCGCGCTGTCCGGGCTGGGCGCCGCGCTCGGGCTGCTCGCGCCGCGGCCGGAGCTGGCCACCGTGCTGGGGCAGCTCGGCATGTCGGCGGCGCTGCTGCTGGGCGTGCTGCCGCCGGAGCGGATGCCGCAGTTCGTGCGGTTCGCGCGGGATCTGCTGCCCTCGACCTACGGCGTCGAGGCGTACGCCCGCACCTTCTCCGCGCAGCCCGGCTGGGCCGCGGTCGCCGGGGACCTCGCCGTGTGCGCCGGGGTCGGCGGGATCTCGCTGGCCGTGGCCACCTGGGCGTACCGCCGGGCCGCCGTCCGGTGACGCACCGGCCGGGCGGGCCTGGCACGATGTCAGGGTGACCGCACCGCTGAATCCGCCGCCGCCACCGCACGAACACGAACAGCCGGCGCACCGCTGGTCCTCCGGGCCGTACGGTGCGTGGCCGCCGCCGGACGGCGGGACGGCCGGACACGCGGACGGACAGGACGGTCCCGGGATGAAGACGGAACTGCGGGAGGCGGCGGTGATCACCGTCGCGGTGGCGCTGTGCGGGCTGCTGCTCGGGGTGCTGTGGAGCTGGCTCGCCCCGCGGATCCCGCTGGTCGGGGAGCTGACCGACGGGAACTGGGTCGTCTACGTCAAGGACACCGAGGGGGAGCAGGCCATCGGGGCCGACGGAACGTTCACTCTGCTCGGGCTGGCCTTCGGCGCGGTGACCGCGCTGGCGGTGTTCCTCGTCCGGCGCAGGGGTGGCGTACCGCTGGTCGCCGCCCTGGCGCTCGGCGGGCTGCTCGGTTCTCTGCTGGCCTGGTGGCTCGGGGTGCGGCTCGGGCCCGCGCAGGACGTGCTGGCCCGCGCCAAGGAGGTCGGGGCCGGGGTGACCTTCTCGGCGCCGCTGGAGCTGAACGCGGGGGTGGCGGTGCTGGCCTGGCCGATCGCCGCCCTCCTGACCCACCTCGGCCTCACCGCCCTGTTCACCCGCCCCGACCCCGAACCTCCGCTTCCCCCCGCCTGACCGCCGGAGAGCAGCCGACCGCCGGGTGTACCGGCCGGGGTGGGGATCCGCGTGACCGGCCCCGGACGGCCCGCGAACGGGGCGCACGCGGGGGCGGGGCGGCGCCGGGTGGGCCGCCGCCCGGCAGGCACGCCCGCCCGCGGCCGCACCCCGGGGGCTCGGGGAACCGCGCACCCGGCCACGGGCGGCCCGGGTCCGGGAGGGCGCAGGGGCTCAGAGGCGGGCGATGGGCGCGAGGACCGCGTCGGTGCGGGCGGCCAGGTCGGAGGGGGCCAGCTCGACCTCCAGACCGCGGCGCCCGGCCGAGACGCAGATCGTGGCGTGCGAGGAGGCGGAGGAGTCCAGGACGGTCGGCAGTCTCTTCCGCTGCCCCAGCGGGGAGATCCCGCCCCGCACGTACCCCGTCGTGCGCTCGGCGAGAGCGGGCTCGGCCATGGCCGCCCGCTTGCCGCCCACCGCGGAGGCCAGCGCCTTGAGGTCGAGGGAGCCCGCGACGGGTACGACGGCGACGGTCAGTGACCCGTCCACGTCCGCGACGAGCGTCTTGAAGACCCGGTCGGGGGAGACGCCCATCGCCTCGGCCGCCTCCTCGCCGTAGGAGGGGTGCAAGGGGTCGTGGTCGTAGGAGTGCACCCGGTAGTCCACCCCCGCCGCCGTGAGGGCCACCGTCGCCGGCGTACCCCCGCCCGGCTGCTTCTGCTTCTGCTGCTTCTGCTTCTTTGCCATGTCCTCAGTTCAGACTCGTACGACCGCGCGTCAGGTCCTGTGCCGGCAGAGACGGCAGACTACGGATGATCGCGGTCTCCGCGCGAAGGAGTTTCAGCTCGTCCCGGAGTCTGGACGCCGTGTCGGGGGCCTGGAGCAGCCGCTGGCGGGCCGGGGTGTCCAGCACCATCGCGGCGGCGACCAGATACGACACCACCGAGGGCTCGTCCGGCAGCTCGGTCCCGGTCGTCAGGGACCGCTCCCGGGCGCCCGCGAGCCGTTTCTGGTACTGCCGGAAGGCGCGCAGCACGCCCTCGGCGAGCGCCCCCGCCTCGTCCCCCGGCTCCTCGTCGAGCGGCTCCAGCTCCGCCGTGAGGAACGGCCCGGTCGCGTCGACGGAGAGCAGCCGGACCCGGGTGGTCCCGGTGGCCAGCACCTCGAAGGTGCCGTCGGGCCGCTCCCGGATCGTCGCCGCGTCCGCGATGCAGCCGACCGCGTGGAACGCCTTGGCCGGGTCGGCGCCGAACCCGGCGGCGGGCCCGTGCTCCGGCACGGCGGTCGGATCGGGCAGGCCCGGCTCGCTGGGCGCGACCTCGTGGCCGTCGCGGATCGCCACGACGGCGAACCGCCGGGGTTCGTCCTCGGGCGTCTTCAAGAGGGTCTGCATCATGGCGCGGTAGCGCTCCTCGAAGACGTTCAGCGGGAGCACGAGCCCCGGGAACAGCACCGAGTTCAGCGGAAAGAGCGGCAGGCGGACGGTGGTCACGGCGCAAAAGCCTAATGGTCGGCGGAGCGGGCGGGTCCGGGGCGTCCGGCGTGGGGGTGTCGGACGGGGAGCAGCCCGGCCGGGCGGCCCCCGGCCAGCAGCCCGGCGCGCACCCGCAGGAACACCCCCAGCGCGTCCTCCCCAACCCGGCTCCACGGGAAGGACGTGGCGTACGGGCCGGTCAGCCGCAGCTGCTCCAGGGCGTCCCCGCAACGGCCCAGCAGCACCAGCACGCAGGCCAGCAGATTGCGGACCTGCGCGGGCCACGGGTCGGCCGCCGGGAACCGGGACGACAGCGCGAGCGCCCGGTCGGCGGCCGCGTGCAGCCGGGCGCGCGGCACCTCGGGCCCGCAGCCGTCGGCCAGGCAGGCGTAGGCCGCCCGCACCGGGAGCGCCTGCACCAGGGAGTCCTCGGGCGCGTCCTGCGCGGCGCGGTCGGCGAAGTCGAGGCAGGCCCGGTGCGAGCCGGGGTACGACGCGGCGAGGTAGCGCAGGGCCGCGACATGGCAGCCGTGGTGGTGCGGACAGCGCCGGACCGCCGCCTCCCACAGCTCGCCGAAGTAGGTGTGCCCGGCTCGTGAGCCGCGGGCGTGGTCCAGTGCCAGCCGCCACGGCACCGGGTCGCGGTGGTCGCCGTGCGCGGTGGCCGTGATCACCGGGCTCAGCTCGCGCAGCAGCTCCGCGCGGGCCGGTGACGCCCAGACGCGGTCCACCGCGAGCTGCGCGCCGACCAGCAGCGCGTCGGGGTCGTGCGGGGCGGCCGCACGCCACTCGTGCAGCCACTCCGGGCGCGCGTGTGCGAACAACGCCAGCCGCGCCGTGTAGCGGTCGCGGGACTCCCACTCGCGGCGGATCCGGGTCCGGGCGAGCAGCGCCGCGGCGGGCCCGTACTCGCCGCGGCCGGCGCCGACCAGGGCGGGTCCGAGGCGGTCGTCGGGCGCGTCGAGCAGCACGTCGTCGTCGGCCGGCAGGCCGGCGGTGCGGAGCGCGCGGGGGGACGGGCCGGTGGGCGGGCCGGCGGCGGGGCCGCCGGTCCCGGACGAGGAGCGGGACAGCCCGACGGCGCGGAGGAAGGGGTGCAGCAGAGCCATGGTCCGCCCATTCAAGGTCCGCGGGACCGGACCGCGCCAGACTCCGTACGCAAACCGGCGAAGGTTGTACACCACTCGGTCAAGGAAGGGTAAAGGGCGCCACCTCAGGAGCCAGCCGGGACCCGGCAGCCCCCCGGGGCCCCCGGACCTCAGCAGGCCCCTGGACCTCAGCAGGCCCCTGGAACTCAGCAGGCCCTTCGTTTTCAGCAGGCCCCGGGACCTCAGCAGGCCCTTGGGGCCTCAGCAGGCCCTGGACCTCAGCAGGCCCTTGGACTTCAGCAGGCCCCTGGACTTCAGCAGGCCCCTGGACCTCAGCAGGCCCCCGGGAGGACCTCAGCAGGCCCTGGACCTCAGCAGGCCCCTGGACCTCAGCAGGCCCTTCGTTTTCAGCAGGCCCCGGGGTCACCCGGGCCTCAACAGCCCCCTGGGTCGCTCGGGCCACAGCAGTTCCCAGGGCCCCGGACCGCGGCAGCCACCGGAGACACCGCAGGTCCCTGGCCCGACCGCGGTACCCGGCCCGGCCCGCGGTCCCGAGCCCGGCCGCGGTTCCGAGCCCCCGGCGGCCCCGAGCCCCCGGCGGTCCCGAGCCCGGCCGCGGCCTCGGGGACCGCCGGGGCCGCCGCGGTGCCGGGAGCCCTCGCCGCGCAGCGACGCCGCGGGCGCGCCCGGCCGCGGCGGCCCCGGCGTCACCCCGGTCGCAGCAGCCGGGTGGCTCCCGCGGCGACCGTCGTCGCCAGGACCCAGCCCAGCAGGACCAGCGCCGCCTCCAGCCACTGCCAGCCGCCCCGCAGCTGCCACATCCCGGCCTGCCCCAGGTCGATCACCGGCAGCAGCAGGTCGAGGGCGAACAGCAGCGGGTTCCACGGCGGGTCCCCGGCGTCCTCCTTCACCGCGGGCCGGCCCGCGAAGGCGAAGGCGAGCGAGCCCGCCGCCCACAGCACCACCATCCACAGCGCGGCCCGCCCCGGCCGGTACCCGTAGGCCACCACCCAGTCCTGGAGGTACCCCCACACCTTGGGCCCCAGCGGCAGCGTCTCGCGCCGGCGGCGCTGCTTGGCGAGCAGCACCCTGCGGGCGTCCACGTCCTCGCCGCCCGCCCGCAGCACGGACGCCAGCCGCTCGTACGGCTCCGGGCTGTACTCCGCGGTCGCCGCGGCCACCCACGCCAGCCGCTGGGCGGGCGAGAACGGCCCGTGCGGGACCAGGTTCTCGTACGCGAACCCGCCGATGTGGAGCCGGCCGGGCCCCGGCCAGCTGGCCGCCCGGTCCACCAGGTTCACGACCCGCGCCCCGGACAGCGCCACACTGCCGAACCGCGGCGCCTCACCGAGGAAGCGCAGCTCGGGCGTCTGCACCCGGCGCAGCGACAGCTCCTGGTCCTCCGCCAGCTCCAGCCGGGCCCGCTCCAGGTCCACGGCGTCCCCGAACCGGCCGTCGTCCAGGCGGACCCCGCCCACGCACTCGAAGGGCTGGATCCGCGTCCCGCGCGGCGGCGTCAGCCCGCTGAGCAGGCCGCCGTCGACCGCCGCCGGGGTCATGTACACCGTGCGGCCCACGGTCAGCTGCGGCGCGTTGAGCGCGAGCCGCCCCTCCGGGTTGGCCAGCCGCGCCCCCCGCAGGCTCAGCGACACGCCGACCGAAGCGCCGCGCAGCCGCAGCTCGCCGCGGGACTGAAGCAGCTCGGCCTGCACGTCCTGCCCCACGCTCAGGCCGTCCCCGGCTATGGAGCGGCCGTGCCGGTCGGCGCCGACGACGGCCTGGTTCAGCATCAGGTCGGTGCCGATGTGCGCGTCGGTGAGCCGCACGCCGTGCGGGAAGCGGCAGCGCGGCAGGTGCAGATCGCCCTCGGTGTGCACCCGGGCGGCCTCCAGCCGCGGCACCGCGCAGTCCACCAGCCGCAGCGTGGTGAAACGGGCCTCCGGCACCAGCACCTCCCGGTCGAACCGGCAGCCGCGCAGTTCGACGTAGGGCACCACCGTGCCGCCCGCCAGGTCCACCGTGTCCCGGATCCGCACCCCGGACAGCTTCAGCGACGACACCCGCCCGGCCAGCGCGGGCGGCCCGTCCAGCAGCAGCCAGCACACGATCCGCGCCCGCACGGTCCGCTCCGGACCCCACGGCCGCCCGCCGTGCGGATCGTCGGCCGCCCGGTCCCCGCTGCCCAGGTCGTACACGCTGCCGTTGCGGAACGCCTGCCACATGCCCACCTCGGCGGCCGTCAGGTCCTCCGGCGGCTCCCCGTGCCCCTCGGTCACGACCGAACGCCTCCCTCCCCGGCGTCACGCACGCCGGGTACGACCGTTCATGCCCGGTGGGTGACGCGCCGAACGCCGATGGTGACGGTGAGGCACCCGGGGTTGTATCAGCCATTGATACGCGCGAACGGCCCGGGACGCCGGTCTGCGAGAATTGGCACCGTGATCTCCCGAATGATCTCCCGAATCGATCTGCGCGGCGACGCCCTCCCGGAGGGCCCCGCCCTGCGCGACCTGCTGCCCCGAGCCGACTTCGACGTTCAGGCCGCCCTGGAGAAGGTGCGCCCGATCTGCGAGGCCGTGCATCATCGCGGCGACGCGGCGCTGATCGACTTCGCGGAGCAGTTCGACGGGGTGCGGCTGGAGTCCGTCCGGGTCCCCGCGGAGGCGCTCACCCGGGCCCTGGACGAGCTCGACCCGGCCGTCCGCGCCGCCCTGGAGGAGTCCGTCCGGCGCGCCCGGCTGGTCCACCGCGCCCAGCGCCGCGCCGCCCACACCACCCAGGTCGTGCCCGGCGGCACGGTCACCGAGAAGTGGGTGCCGGTCGACCGGGTCGGCCTGTACGCCCCGGGCGGCCGCTCCGTCTACCCGTCGTCCGTCGTGATGAACGTCGTGCCCGCCCAGGAGGCCGGCGTCGCCTCCGTCGCGCTCGCCTCACCCGCCCAGGCCGGCTTCGGCGGCCTGCCGCACCCGACGATCCTCGCCGCGTGCGCACTGCTCGGCGTCGACGAGGTGTACGCGGCCGGCGGCGCCACCGCCGTCGCGATGTTCGCCCACGGCACCGAGTCCTGCCCGCCCGCGGCCATGGTCACCGGCCCCGGCAACATCTGGGTCGCCGCCGCCAAGCGCTACTTCACCGGCCGGATCGGCATCGACGCCGAGGCCGGTCCGACCGAGATCGCGATCCTGGCCGACGCCACCGCCGACCCGGCGCACGTCGCCTCCGACCTGATCAGCCAGGCCGAGCACGACCCGCTCGCCGCCGCCGTCCTGGTCACCGACTCGCCGGACCTCGCCGACGCGGTGGAGAAGGAACTGGTCACCCAGGTCGCCGCCAGCAAGCACATCGAGGACCGCATCATGCCCGCGCTCAGCGGCAAGCAGTCCGCGATCGTCCTGGTCGACGGCGTCGACGAGGGCCTGCGCGTCGTCAACGCCTACGGCGCCGAGCACCTGGAGATCCAGACCGCCGACGCGGCCGCCGTCGCCGACCGGGTGCGCAACGCCGGCGCGGTCTTCATCGGCCCCTGGGCGCCGGTCTCCCTCGGCGACTACGCCGCCGGGTCCAACCACGTACTGCCCACCGGCGGCTGCGCCTGCCACTCCTCCGGCCTGTCCGTCCAGTCCTTCCTGCGCGGCATCCACATCGTCGACTACACCCGCGAGGCGCTGGCCGACGTCGCCCACCACGTGGTCACACTGGCGGAGGCGGAGGATCTGCCCGCACACGGCGCAGCGGTCAAGGCACGGTTCGGCTGGAAGGTACCGACGAGCAAGTGAACCCCGGAATCGACGACCTCCCCGTACGGGACGAGCTGCGCGGCAAGTCCCCCTACGGCGCGCCCCAGCTGGACGTCCCCGTACGGCTGAACACCAACGAGAACCCCTACCCGCTGCCGGAGCCGCTGGTCGAGCGGATCGCCGAGCGGGTGCGCGAGGCCGCCCGCCACCTCAACCGCTACCCCGACCGCGACGCCGTCGAGCTGCGCACCCGGCTCGCCGCCTACCTGACCCGGAGCTGCGGGTACGAGGTCGGCCCGGACCAGGTGTGGGCCGCCAACGGCTCCAACGAGGTCATCCAGCAGCTGCTGCAGACCTTCGGCGGCCCCGGCCGCACCGCGCTCGGCTTCGAGCCGTCGTACTCCATGCACGCCCTCATCGCCCGGGGCACCGGCACCCGCTGGGTCGCCGGGCCCCGCGGCGAGGACTTCGGCATCGACCTTCCGGCCGCCGAGCGCGCCGTCGCCGAGACCCGTCCCGACGTCGTCTTCGTCACCACCCCCAACAACCCCACCGGCAACGCGGTCCCGGCCGACACGGTCCGTGCGCTGTACGAGGCGGCGCAGGCGGCCAGGCCGTCGATGGTGGTGGTCGACGAGGCGTACGTCGAGTTCAGCCACGGCGACTCGCTGCTGCCGCTGCTCGCGGGCCGGCCCCACCTGGTCGTCTCGCGCACCATGTCGAAGGCGTTCGGCGCGGCCGGCCTGCGCCTGGGCTACCTCGCCGCGCACCCGGCCGTGGTGGACGCCGTGCAGCTGGTCCGGCTGCCGTACCACCTGTCGGCCGTCACGCAGGCCACCGCGCTGGCCGCGCTGGAGCACACCGACACCCTGCTCGGCTACGTCGAGCAGCTCAAGGCCGAACGGGACCGGCTGGTCGCCGAACTGCGTGCGACCGGCTACGAGGTGACGGCCTCGGACGCCAACTTCGTGCAGTTCGGCCGCTTCGACGGCGAGGGCGGCGCCCACGCCGCCTGGCAGCGGATCCTCGACCGGGGCGTCCTGGTCCGGGACAACGGCGTACCGGGGTGGCTGCGGGTCACCGCCGGCACCCCCGAGGAGAACGACGCGTTCCTGGACGCGGTCCGTGAACTGAAGAAGGAGCAGAGCGCATGAACCGCGTAGGACGCGTGGAGCGGGTCACCAAGGAGACCTCGGTCCTCGTCGAGATGGACCTCGACGGCACCGGCCAGGTCGACGTGGCGACCGGGGTCGGCTTCTACGACCACATGCTCGACCAGCTCGGCCGGCACGGCCTGTTCGACCTCACCGTGAAGACCGAGGGCGACCTGCACATCGACTCCCACCACACCATCGAGGACACCGCCCTCGCCCTGGGAGCCGCGTTCCGGCAGGCCCTCGGCGACAAGGTCGGCATCTACCGCTTCGGCAACTGCACGGTCCCGCTGGACGAGTCCCTCGCCCAGGTCACCGTCGACCTCAGCGGCCGGCCCTACCTGGTGCACACCGAGCCCGAGAACATGGCCCCCATGATCGGCGCCTACGACACCACCATGACCCGGCACATCCTGGAGTCCTTCGTGGCCCAGGCGCAGATCGCCCTGCACGTGCACGTGCCCTACGGGCGCAACGCGCACCACATCGTGGAGTGCCAGTTCAAGGCCCTCGCCCGCGCCCTGCGCTACGCCAGCGAGCGCGACCCGCGCGCGGCCGGCATCCTCCCCTCCACGAAGGGCGCGCTGTGAACGGCCTGTCGACCGTCCTGATCGTCGTCGGGCTGTTCCTCGTCGGCGGCATCATCTCCTTCGCCAAGCAGCAGATGCCGAAGAGCCTGATCGTGCTCCTCTCGATCGGCGCCGGCATGTGCCTGCTCGCCGGCGTGGTGCGGCTGGAGGTGTGGAATTGAGCACCGGATCCCAGACCGGATCCCAGACCGGATCCCAGACCGGATCCCAGACCGGATCCCGGACCGGATCCCGGACCGGATCCGGGTCCCGGTCCCGGTCCAAGAAGGTCGTCGTCTTCGACTACGGCTTCGGCAACGTCCGCTCCGCGGAGCGCGCCCTCGCCCGCGTCGGCGCCGACGTGGAGATCACCCGCGACTTCGACACCGCGATGAACGCCGACGGCCTGCTGGTGCCCGGCGTCGGCGCCTTCGCCTCCTGCATGAAGGGCCTCAGGGAGGCCCGCGGCGACTGGGTCGTCGACCGGCGGCTGTCCGGCGGGCGCCCCGTGATGGGCATCTGCGTGGGCATGCAGATCCTGTTCGCGCGCGGTATCGAGCACGGCGTGCAGACCGAGGGCCTCGACGAGTGGCCCGGCGCGGTCGAACCGCTCCGGGCCGGCGTCGTGCCCCACATGGGCTGGAACACCGTCGACGCACCGGCCGGCTCGGAGCTGTTCGCCGGTCTCGACGCGGACGCGCGCTACTACTTCGTGCACTCCTACGCCGTCCGCGACTGGACGCTGGAGATCCACAACCCGCGCATCGACGCCCCCAGGGTCACCTGGACGACGTACGGCGAGCCCTTCGTCGCCGCCGTCGAGAACGGCGCCCTGTGGGCCACCCAGTTCCACCCCGAGAAGTCCGGCGACGCCGGAGCCCAGCTCCTCACCAACTGGATCGGAACCCTGTGAGCACGCTCGAACTCCTCCCCGCCGTCGACGTCCGCGACGGCCAGGCGGTCCGCCTGGTGCACGGCGAGTCCGGCACCGAGACCTCCTACGGCTCCCCGCTGGAGGCCGCCCTCGCCTGGCAGCGCGCCGGCGCCGAGTGGCTGCACCTGGTCGACCTGGACGCCGCGTTCGGCACCGGCGACAACCGGGAACTCGTCGCCGAGGTCACCCGCGCCATGGACATCAAGGTGGAGCTGTCCGGCGGCATCCGCGACGACGCCTCCCTGGCCGCAGCCCTGGCCACCGGCTGCACCCGCGTCAACCTCGGCACCGCCGCCCTGGAGACCCCCGAATGGGTCGCGCGGGTCATCGCCGAGCACGGCGACCGGATCGCCGTCGGCCTCGACGTCCGCGGCACCACCCTCCGCGGCCGCGGCTGGACCCGCGACGGCGGCGACCTCTACGAGACGCTGAAGCGCCTCGACGGCGAGGGCTGCGCACGCTACGTCGTCACCGACATCGCCAAGGACGGCACCCTGCAGGGCCCCAACCTGGAGCTGCTGAAGAACGTGTGCGCGGCCACCGACCGCCCGGTCGTCGCCTCCGGCGGCGTGTCCTCGCTGGACGACCTGCGCGCCCTCGCCGCGCTGGTGCCGCTCGGCGTCGAGGGCGCCATCGTCGGCAAGGCCCTGTACGCCGAGGCGTTCACCCTGGAAGAGGCGCTGGAGGCCGTGGCGTCATGACGTCCGACGGCGTACGGCGGGTGCAGAGCGGCAGCCCCTGGGAGGAGTCCATCGGATACGCGCGCGCCGTCGCGGCCGGCGACCGCGTGCTGGTCAGCGGCACCACGGCGTTCCGCGGCGCGGTGCTGCACGGCGAGGGCGACCCCTACGAGCAGGCCAGAACGGCGTTCGCGACCTCCCTGGAGGCGATCTCCGCGTTCGGGCTGGGACCCGAGTCGGTGATCCGGACCCGGATGTACCTGACGCACCAGCGGGACGTCGAGGCGGTCGGCCGGGCCCACCACGAGTTCTTCGACGCCGTCCGCCCGGCGGCGACCCTCCTCGTCGTGGAGGGCTTCATCGACCCGCGCATCCTGGTCGAAGTGGAAATAGAGGCATACCGAGCACAGTCGGAGGAGTCCGGTTCATGACCCTGGCGGTCCGAGTCATCCCCTGCCTGGACGTGGACAACGGCCGGGTCGTCAAAGGGGTCAACTTCCAGCACCTGCGGGACGCGGGCGACCCCGTCGAGATGGCCAGGATCTACGACGCCGAGGGCGCCGACGAGCTGACCTTCCTCGACATCACCGCCTCCTCGGGCGACCGCGAGACCACCTACGACGTGGTGCGCCGCACCGCCGAGCAGGTGTTCATCCCGCTCACCGTCGGCGGCGGCGTCCGCACCGCGCAGGACGTGGACAGGCTGCTGCGGGCGGGCGCGGACAAGGTCGGGGTGAACACGGCCGCGATCGCCCGCCCGGACCTGATCCGCGAGATCGCCGAGCGCTTCGGCCGCCAGGTGCTGGTGCTGTCGGTCGACGCGCGGCGCACCGCGGGCGGGTCGTTCGAGGTGACGACCCACGGCGGCCGCCGCGGCACCGGCATCGACGCCGTCGAGTGGGCGCACCGGGCGGCCGAGCTGGGCGCGGGGGAGATCCTGCTGAACTCGATGGACGCCGACGGCACGAAGGACGGCTACGACCTTCGGATGATCGAGGCCGTCCGCAGGCATGTGTCGGTGCCGCTGATCGCCTCCGGCGGCGCGGGCAGCCTCGGCCACTTCCCGCCCGCCATCGACTCCGGCGCGGACGCGGTGCTGGCAGCCTCGGTGTTCCACTTCGGCGACCTGCGCATCGGCGAGGTGAAGCAGACCCTGCGGGAGGCCGGCCACCCCGTCCGGTAGCCCGTCACCCGGCCCGCCTGACCGGGCCGTGCCCCCGGCCCTCCGCGAAGGGGCCCGGGGCGCGCCCCGGTGTCAGATCCCGAGCTGCTTGCCCGCGTGCAGCCGGGCGACGGCCTCCGCGTCGCCCTCCACGTCCACCTCGGCCGCGGCCTGCCGGCCGTAGAGGTAGAGCACCAGCTCCGACGGCTCGCCGGTCACCGTGACCACGGGCGTGCCGCGGCGGGCGACCGCCGTCTGCCCGTCCGGGCGCCGCAGCACCAGCCCGGTCGCGGCGCCGCGGCCCATCAGCCGGGCCGTCCGCTCCAGCCGCGACCACAGCGCGTCCTGGAACACGGGGTCCAGCTCGCGCCGGGTCCAGCCCTCCTGGGCGCGGCGCACGTCCTCGGCGTGCACATAGAACTCGATCGTGTTGGACGCCTCGTCGAGCTGCTTGAGGCTGAACGGGGAGAACCGCGGCGGCCCGGTGCGGATCAGGTCGAGCAGCTCGTCGTACGGCCTGGCCGCGAACTCCTCCATCGCCTTGTCCAGGCGCGGAGCGAGCTGCTTGATCAGGATGCCCCCGGCGGCGTCGGGGCGGCGCTCGCGCACCACCACGTGGGCGGCCAGGTCCCGGGTGCGCCAGCCCTCGCACAGGGTCGGGGCGTCCGGTCCGGCGGTTTCCAAGAGGTCGGCGAGCAGAAGCCGTTCACGCATCGCGAAGGTCGACATGCGGCAAGCCTACGTCCGGACGGTGAGGCCGCCCAGTGGACGCTCCGTCCCGCGCCCGTCCCGTCCGGCCCGGGCCCCGGAGGCCCGCGCGGCCCAGCCGGCCGGCCCCGGGTACCGAAGGCGCCGGGCCGCCCCCGAGACGCCTCCCGGACGCCTCCCGGACGCCTCCGGGGACCCGGCCGGAGCGCGGCCCCCGGGTCCACGCCCTGGACGGCCGCCCGTCACCGTCCGGACCACCCGGCACAATGGCACCCATGACCAGTACGCCCCCGCCCAGCGGCCTCGCCCCCGAGATCGCCGCGCGCCTCAAGCGCAGCCCCGACGGACTCCTGCCCGCCATCGCCCAGCAGTACGACACCGGAGAGGTGCTCATGCTCGGCTGGATGGACGACGAGGCGCTGCACCGCACCCTCACCACCGGCCGCTGCACGTACTGGTCCCGCAGCCGGCAGGAGTACTGGGTCAAGGGCGACACCTCCGGCCACGTCCAGCGGGTGAAATCGGTGGCCCTGGACTGCGACGCCGACACCGTGCTCGTCAAGGTCGACCAGGTGGGCGCCGCCTGCCACACGGGAGCGCGCACCTGCTTCGACGAGGCCGTTCTGCTCGGGGACGCGGGCGACGGCGCCGCCGCCCGGGAGAAGTAGGGTCGGCCGCCATGGACCTCGACACGTTCCGCAAGCTCGCCACCGACCGGCGGGTCGTCCCCGTCACCCGCAAACTCCTCGCCGACGGCGACACCCCGGTCGGGCTCTACCGCAAGCTCACCGCCGAGCGCCCCGGCACCTTTCTGCTGGAGTCCGCGGAGAACGGACGCGCCGCGTACCAGTGGTCCCGGTACTCCTTCGTGGGCGTCCGCTCCGCCGCCACCCTGACCGTCCGCGACGGCCGTACCCACTGGCTCGGCACCCCGCCCGTCGGCGTCCCCGTCGACGGCGACCCGCTGGCCGCCCTGCGGGCCACCGTCGAGGCCCTGCACACCCCGCACCAGGAGGGCCTGCCGCCCTTCACCGGCGGCATGGTCGGCTACCTCGGCTACGACATCGTGCGCCGCCTGGAGAAGATCGGCCCCGGCGACCGCGACGACCTGAAGCTGCCCGAACTGACCATGCTCCTCACCAGCGACCTCGCGGTGATGGACCACTGGGAGGGCTCGGTCCTGCTGATCGCCAACGCGATCAACCACAACGACCTGGACACCGGCGTCGACGAGGCCTACGCGGACGCCGTCGCCCGCCTCGACGCCATGGAGGCGGACCTGGCCCGCCCGGTCGCCCAGCCCCCGGCCGTGCTGCCGCCCTCCGAGCTGCCGGAGTACACCGTCCGCTGGGGCGGCCCCGACTTCCGGGACGCCGTCGAGGACATCAAGGAGCGCATCCGGGCCGGCGAGGCCTTCCAGGTGGTGCCCTCGCAGCGGTTCGAGACGCCGTGCACGGCGAGCGCCCTGGACGTGTACCGGGTGCTGCGGGCGACCAACCCGTCGCCGTACATGTACCTGATCCGGCTGCCCCACGAGGACGGCGGCGCCTTCGACGTGGTCGGGTCCTCCCCGGAGGCGCTCGTCAAGGTCGAGGACGGGCGGGCGATGCTGCACCCCATCGCCGGCACCCGGCACCGCGGCGCCACCCCGCAGGAGGACCAGGCCCTCGCCGACGAGCTGCTCGCCGACCCCAAGGAGCGCGCCGAGCACCTGATGCTCGTCGACCTCGGGCGCAACGACCTGGGCCGGGTGTGCGAGCCGGGCTCGGTCGAGGTCGTCGACTTCATGTCGATCGAGCGGTACTCGCACGTCATGCACATCGTCTCCACCGTCACCGGCAAGGTGGCCCCCGGCCGCACCGCGTTCGACGTGCTCACCGCCTGCTTCCCGGCCGGCACCCTGTCCGGCGCGCCCAAGCCGCGGGCGATGCAGATCATCGACGAGCTGGAACCGTCCCGGCGCGGCCTGTACGGCGGCTGCGTCGGCTACCTCGACTTCGCCGGCGACTCCGACACCGCCATCGCCATCCGCACCGCCCTGCTCCGCGACGGCACCGCCCATGTGCAGGCGGGCGCCGGCATCGTCGCCGACTCCGACCCGGCCGCCGAGGACCAGGAGTGCCGCAACAAGGCGGCGGCGGTGCTGCGCGCCGTGCACACGGCGAACCGGATCGGCGGCAACGCCCCGGGCGGGCCGGGCGGTTCGCGGGGTCCGGCCGCGGTGAGCGGTGCGGCCGGGCGGGGCGCCCCCGGCGTCCCGGGCGGAAACTAGGGCGCTTCTCACGCGGGCCCCGGGTGCCGGTTCACCCGGGGTCCGGGTGATAGTGGAGTACGTGACTGCTGCCGTACCTCACCCCCGTACCGAAGCCGCCCGAACCCCCCGAACCGCCCGAACCGCCCGGAGCGGTCGCCGCAGCCTCGCCGTCGCCCTGCTGTGCGGGGCCCTCGGCGCGGCCGTGACGCTGCTGGCCACCCGCCGCAGCTGGTCGGAGGGCACCGCGACGGTGGCCGGCGGCGACTTCCCGCTGAGCGTCAGCGGCAGCGACGTCACCGGCGTCCCCGCCGCGCTGGCGGTGGTGGGCCTGGCCGCGCTCGTCGCCGTGTTCGCCGTCCGCCGGGCCGGCCGCCTCCTGGTCGCCGGGCTGCTCGCGCTGGCCGGTGCCGGTACCGTCGCGGCCGCCCTGGCGGGCGCCGCCGACCGCTCCGCGCTCGACGAGCAGGCCGCCCGGGTCTCCGGTGACACCTCCGCCACGGTCGGCGCGCTCGGCCACACGGCCTGGCCCTACGTGGCCGCGGCCGGCGGCCTGCTGATCCTGGTCGCCGGGCTGCTCGCCCTGCGGCACGGCCGGCACTGGCCCGCGATGTCCGGCCGCTACGAGCGCGCCGGGACCGCCCGCCCCCGCCGCGGCCGGCCGCCGGCCGACCCCGACCGGCCCGAGGAGCTGTGGAAGGCGCTCGACCGCGGCGAGGACCCCACCGGCACCGACCCCGCCGGTACCGATCCCGCCGGCACCGACCCCGCCGGCACCGACCTCACCGGCACCGACCCCACAGGCACCGATCCCGCCGGCACGGGCCCCGAGGGTGCCGCTCGCAGGGGCACCGGCTCCGCCGGCACCGATCCGGCCTGACGGCCGTGCCGCGGGCGCGAGCCACCGACGTGACGCCATGGACGTGACGCCACCTACGTGACGCCATGGACGCGACGCCACCCACGTGACGGAACCGACGTGATCGGTTCGCACCCCCGCGTCCCGCACGCCCGCGCGTACGGGACAATGGACGACGAGCGTCAGGCTCACACACGCACACAGCTACGAGGAGCAAGCAATGGCGGGCAGCAGCGACGGTCACGGTCACACCCCGGCCGCCTGGACGGGTGTCATCATCGCCTTCATCGGTTTCTGTGCCGCGGGCGCCTTCATGGTGATGGACAACCCGCTCGGCTTCTGGGCCGGCATGGTGGTCGTGGTCCTCGGCGGCGTCGTCGGTGTCGCCATGCGCGCCATGGGCATGGGTGCCCCCAAGGCCCAGCCGCTGGCCATGGCCGACGCCCCCGTGGTCCCCGCGGCCGCGTCCCGCGAGCCGGTGCCCGCGGAGGGCTGAGCCCCGCACCCGGCGCGACCGGCCCGGCGCGACCGGCCCGGCACGGCCGTACGCGGGCGGCCGCGCCCCGGCGCACTCGCGCAACCGCTCACCCACGGGGCGGCCCGGTGACCGGGCCGCCCCCGGGCATGCCCGGAGACCGCCCGGCGGGCACAATGCGAGACGTGAACGCCGACCCCGGGCCAGTGCCCCGCCCCGCCGACCACGACGGCCGCCCCCTGCGCCGGTTCGCCGTACCCGCCGGAATGCTCGCGGCCGTCGCCGGGGCCTTCGCCTACGTCGGGACCGTCGACCCCTACGAACCCGGCCACTACCCCGTCTGCCCCCTGCTGCACCTGACCGGCCTGTACTGCCCCGGCTGCGGCGGGCTGCGCAGCGCGCACGCCTTCGTGCACGGCGACCTCTCCGCCGCCCTGCACGCCAACGCGCCGGCCGTCGCCGCCTACGTCGGCTTCGCCGTGCTGTGGACCGTATGGGTGGTCCGCGCGGCGCGCGGACGGCCGCTGCGCATCGAGCTCGGCCGGGCGCAGCTGTGGGCCGTGGGCACGTTGCTGCTGGTCTTCACGGTTGTCCGGAACCTGCCCTTCGGCGCCTGGCTGCTTCCCTGACCGGTCACGGAATGTCCAGGTTCTGGGACCGCCGTCAACCGGATGCGAGGGCTTCGCCCCCTTCCGGATACCATCGCAGTGACCATTGCTTCACCCCTGGTCGCACGAACTGTCAACCGTCTGGAAGGGGGCCGCTCGCGTGAGTGTGCTCGACGAGATCATCGACGGAGTCCGAGCCGACCTCGCGGAGCGGCAGGCGCGCGTCAGCCTCGACGAGCTCAAGGAGCGCGCGGCGAAGGCTCCCGCGGCGAAGGACGGCGCGGCCGCGCTGCGCGGCGAGGGCGTCAAGGTCATCTGCGAGGTCAAGCGCTCCAGCCCGTCCAAGGGCGCGCTGGCCGCGATCGCCGACCCGGCCGGACTCGCCGCGGACTACGAGGCGGGCGGTGCGGCCGTCATCTCCGTCCTCACCGAGCAGCGCCGCTTCGGCGGCTCCCTCGCCGACCTGGAGGCGGTCCGCGCCCGCGTCGACATCCCGGTGCTGCGCAAGGACTTCATCGTCACGTCGTACCAGCTGTGGGAGGCCCGTGCGTACGGCGCCGACCTGGCGCTGCTGATCGTCGCCGCCCTCGACCAGCCGGCCCTGGAGTCGCTCATCGAGCGCGCCGAGTCCATCGGCCTGACGCCGCTCGTCGAGGTCCACGACGAGGACGAGGTGGAGCGCGCGGTGGCCGCCGGGGCCAAGGTCGTCGGCGTCAACGCCCGCAACCTGAAGACCCTGGAGGTCGACCGCGGGACCTTCGAGCGCGTCGCCCCCGAGATCCCCGGCAGTGTCGTCAAGGTCGCCGAGTCCGGCGTCCGCGGCCCGCACGACCTCATCGCCTACGCCAACGCGGGCGCCGACGCGGTCCTCGTGGGCGAGTCCCTGGTGACCGGCAAGGACCCCAAGGGCGCCGTCGCCGACCTGGTCGCGGCCGGTGAGCACCCCGCGCTGCGGCACGGCCGGGGCTGACCCCCCGCTAGGCTGAGCCGCGATGCCTCCGACGACCACCCCGCCCCCCAGGGACCCGCACGCCCGCCTCGCGCGCGGCTGCCGTCCCCGGGGCTGCCGCGCGCCCGCCCGCCGGGTGCACGGCCGCCGGGTGCGCTACGTCATCGGCGACGAGCCCGGCCAGGTGAACGGCCGCCGATGGCAGCAGGCCCGCCCGGGACGCGGAGCCCGGTCCGGGACGCGGCCGCCGTCGTGCGCGCACCGCACGGTGCGCACCGTCTGACAGGCGTCCGGCACCGGACCCCCGGCACCGCCCCACGGCGCACCGTGACCGTTCACCCCACTCACCGTGAGGCTCACGCATGCCCAGCAACTTCTTCGTGCCCGACCCGGAAGGCCGGGTACCGGACCCCGACGGCTACTTCGGCGCGTTCGGCGGCGCATTCATCCCCGAGGCCCTCGTCGCCGCCGTCGACGAGGTCGCCGTCGAGTACGACAAGGCCAGGAACGACCCCGAGTTCGCCCGCGAGCTCGACGACCTGCTGGTGCACTACACCGGCAGGCCCAGCGCCCTCACCGAGGTCCCCCGGTTCGCCGGGCACGCGGGCGGCGCCCGGGTGTTCCTCAAGCGCGAGGACCTCAACCACACCGGCTCCCACAAGATCAACAACGTGCTCGGGCAGGCGCTGCTGACCCGCCGCATGGGCAAGACCCGGGTGATCGCCGAGACCGGCGCCGGCCAGCACGGCGTCGCCACCGCCACCGCCTGCGCGCTCTTCGGCCTCGACTGCACCGTCTACATGGGTGAGGTCGACACCCGGCGCCAGGCCCTCAACGTGGCCCGGATGCGCATGCTCGGCGCCGAGGTCGTCGCCGTGAAGTCCGGCAGCCGCACCCTCAAGGACGCCATCAACGAGGCGTTCCGCGACTGGGTCGCCAACGTCGACCACACGCACTACCTCTTCGGCACCGTCGCCGGCCCGCACCCGTTCCCCGCCATGGTCCGCGACTTCCACCGGGTCATCGGTGTGGAGACCCGCCGCCAGCTCCTGGAGCGCGCCGGGCGCCTGCCCGACGCCGCCGTGGCCTGCGTCGGCGGCGGCTCCAACGCCATCGGCCTCTTCCACGCCTTCATCCCGGACACCGGGGTCCGCCTCGTCGGCTGCGAACCCGCCGGACACGGGGTGGACAGCGGCGAGCACGCGGCGACCCTGACCGCGGGCGAGCCCGGCATCCTGCACGGCTCCCGCTCCTACGTGCTGCAGGACGACGAGGGCCAGATCACCGAGCCGTACTCCATCTCCGCCGGACTGGACTACCCCGGCATCGGCCCCGAGCACTCCTACCTCAAGGACACCGGCCGCGCCGAGTACCGCGCGGTCACCGACGACGCGGCCATGCAGGCACTGCGCCTGCTGTCGCGCACCGAGGGCATCATCCCGGCCATCGAGAGCGCCCACGCCCTGGCCGGCGCTCTGGAGATCGGCCGGGAACTCGGCCGGGACGGGCTGATCGTGGTCAACCTGTCCGGCCGCGGCGACAAGGACATGGACACCGCCGCGCGCTACTTCGGCCTGTACGACACCGACGCCGAGGTCGCGGCCGACGCCGCGGACACCGCCGAGATCGAGGGGGACGCCGTATGAGCGGGAACATCCAGCTGCTGACCGACACCCTCGCGGCCGCCCGCGCCGAGGGCCGTGCCGCCCTCATCGCCTACCTCCCGGCCGGGTTCCCGACCGTGGACGGCGGCATCGAGGCGATCACCGCCGTCCTCGACGGCGGCGCCGACGTCGTCGAGGTGGGCCTGCCGCACAGCGACCCGGTCCTGGACGGCCCCGTCATCCAGACCGCCGACGACATCGCGCTGCGCGGCGGGGTGCGCATCGCCGACGTGCTGCGCACGGTCCGCGAGGCGTTCGCCGCGACCGGCAAGCCGGTGCTGGTGATGACCTACTGGAACCCGGTCGACCGCTACGGCGTCGAGCGGTTCACCGCCGAGCTGGCCGAGGCGGGCGGCGCCGGCTGCATCCTGCCCGACCTGCCCGTGCAGGAGTCCGCGCTGTGGCGGGAGCACGCCGCCAAGCACGGGCTGGCCACGGTCTTCGTGGTGGCCCCCAGCAGCAAGGACGAGCGGCTGCGCGCGATCACCGCGGCGGGCAGCGGCTTCGTCTACGCCGCCTCGCTGATGGGTGTCACCGGCACCCGCGCGTCCGTGGGCACCGAGGCGCGGAACCTGGTCGGGCGCACCCGCGCCACCACCGACCTGCCCGTCTGCGTGGGGCTCGGGGTGTCCAGCGCGGCCCAGTCCGCCGAGGTCGCCGGCTTCGCCGACGGGGTGATCGTCGGCTCCGCGTTCGTCAAGCGGATGCTGGACGCCCCCGACCACGCGGCCGGGATCGAGGCGGTCCGCGCGCTGGCCGGCGAACTCGCCGAGGGCGTGCGCGGCCGGGCCTGACCGCCCGCGGCGGCCGCCGGCCGCCGCGGAGTGCGGGCATCACTCGAACGGGTGGACCTGGGACCGGGGAGGCGCGCTGCGCCTCCCCGGTTCGTTTCCGGGGTGTGAGCGAGAAGAATCGTGACGGAAAGCGGACGGCCCGCGAGCGGCTGGCGGCCGAGCGGGAGAAGCAGAAGGCCGCCGAGAAGCGGCGGCGCGCGCTGATCGTGGGCGCGAGCGTGGTCTGCGTCCTCGGCCTCGCCGCGGTGATCGGCGTGATCGCGGCGAACGCGGGCAAGGACGACGGGAGCGACAGCGCCGGCCCGGTCGTGGCCCCCTCGGGCGCCCAGGGCAAGGACAGCCTGGCCATCCCGGTCGGCGAGGACGGCGCCGCCTCCACGCTCACCGTCTGGGAGGACTTCCGCTGCCCTGCCTGCAAGGGCTTCGAGACGGCGTACCGCCCGACGATCCACGAGCTGACGGACGCCGGGAAGCTGAGAGTCGAGTACCGCCTGGCCACCCTCATCGACGGCAACCTGGGCGGCACCGGCTCCCGCAAGGCCGCCAACGCCGCCGCCTGCGCCCAGGACGCCGGAAAGTTCACGCCGTACCACGACGTGCTCTACGACAACCAGCCCCCGGAGACCGACGACGCCTTCGCCGACGAGGACAGGCTGATCGAGCTGGCCGGCAAGGTCGACGGCCTGGACACGCCCGCCTTCCGCACCTGTGTGCGCGAGGGCAGTCACAACAGCTGGGTCGAGAAGTCCAACGACGCGTTCCGCAGCGGCGGCTTCTCCGGCACGCCGACGGTGCTGCTGGACGGAGAGAACATCTACCAGGACCAGACGATGACCCCCGCCAAGCTGAAGCAGATGGTGGAGGCCGCGCAGCAGTGAGCGGCCGCACCGCCCCGTTATGGAGCCGTAGCCGGGGCGCCCGGCGCCGGGCCCGCCCGGCAGGGTAGCGTCGACCTTGCCATGGAACTTGCCTACATTCCCAGCCCGTCACGCGGGGTGCTGCACCTCGGCCCCCTCCCGCTGCGCGGCTACGCGTTCTGCATCATCATCGGCGTCTTCGTGGCCGTCTGGCTCGGCAACAAGCGCTGGATCGCCCGCGGCGGACGGTCCGGCACGGTCGCCGACATCGCCGTCTGGGCGGTGCCGTTCGGCCTCGTCGGCGGCCGGCTCTACCACGTGATCACGGACTACGAGCTGTACTTCAGCGAGGGCCGCGACTGGGTGGACGCCTTCAAGATCTGGGAGGGCGGCCTCGGCATCTGGGGCGCGGTCGCCCTGGGCGCGGTGGGCGCGTGGATCGGCTGCCGCCGCCGTGGCATCCCGCTGCCCGCCTACGCCGACGCGGTCGCCCCCGGCATCGCGTTCGCGCAGGCCATCGGCCGCTGGGGCAACTGGTTCAACCAGGAGCTGTACGGCCGGGAGACGGACCTTCCGTGGGCCCTGCACATCACGTCCTCCACGGGCGGCCGTGTGCCCGGCTACTACCACCCGACGTTCCTGTACGAGTCGCTGTGGTGCATCGGTGTCGCCGTCCTGGTGATCTGGGCCGACCGGCGGTTCAGGCTCGGACACGGGCGGGCGTTCGCGCTGTACGTCGCGGCGTACTGCGCGGGCCGCTTCTGGATCGAGTACATGCGGGTCGACGACGCCCACCACATCCTCGGACTGCGCCTGAACAACTGGACTTCGCTGCTGGTGTTCGTGCTGGCGGTGGTCTACATCGTGGTGTCGGCGCGGCTGCGGCCCGGACGGGAACCGGTGGTCGAGCCCGGGGCCCAGCCCTCGGGGGACGGGGACACCGAGGGCGCCGGGAAGTCCGGTGGCGCCGGGACCGGTGACGCCGGGACCGGTGACGCCGGGAAGTCCGGTGACGCCGGGACCGATGACGCCGGGAAGCCCGAGGGGGCGGGGGACACCGGGGGCGCCGGGTCCGGCGACGGCCGGCCCGCTTCCGGTACCGGCGGCGACGGGAGCACGACCGCGGAGCCCGGCGGTGACGCGGCCGGCGACGGCGACGCGGAGGCCGGCACCGCGCGCGAGGGCGGGGCGGAGCCGGAGTCCGCGAAGAAGGCCTGAGCCTTCCCTCAGGAGCACAGCGCACCCGCGGGGCGCCCCGAGTCGAGTCGACGGGGCGCCCCGCGGACGCGGGTGCCGGGGCCGCGCCCCGCACCGGCAGGTACGGGGCACCGCGGACGCCGCCCGCCGGTCGCGGTCGGCGCCCGGGGCACCGGTGGGGGAGGCCCTCGCCGTCCGGCTCAGGCGCCGAACCGGGCGTCGATCTCCGACCGGTAGGGCATCGACGTCGACGCCCCCTCCCGCTGCACCGACAGCGCCGCCGCCTGGGCGGCCCAGCGCAGCGCCTCCGGCATCGGCCGGCCCTCACCGACGGCCACCGCGAGCGCGCCGACGAACGTGTCACCGGCACCGGTCGAGTCCACCGCGGCGACCTGCGGGGCGGGCACCGTCACCGGCTCCGTGCCCCGTGCGGCGTACAGACAGCCCGCCGCACCGAGCGTCACCACCACCTCGGGGACCTGCTCCAGCAGGGCGAGGGCGGCCGAGCGGGCGTCCGCACGGCCGGTCAGCGCGGCGGCCTCGTGCTCGTTGGGCACCAGCAGATCGACCGCGGACAGCAGATCGTCCGGCAGGGGCCGGGCGGGTGCGGGGGTGAGGACCGTACGGATGCCGTGCGCGCGGGCCGCCCGCGCTCCCGCGACGACCGCCGGCAGCGGGATCTCCAGCTGGAGCAGCAGCGCGTCGGCGCTGGCGATCAGGCCCTCGTCGCCCGGGGCGAGGTGGTCGACGGTGCCGTTGGCGCCGGGCACCACGACGATGGCGTTGCCGCCCTCGCCGTCCACCACGATGTGCGCGGTCCCGGACGGCCCCTCGACGGTCCGCAGCAGGTCGGTGTCCACGCCCGAGTGCTCCAGCACCGAGCGCAGCCGCGCCCCGAAGGAGTCGGTGCCGACCGCGCCGATCATCGAGACGGTGGCTCCGGCGTGTGCGGCGGCGATGGCCTGGTTGGCGCCCTTGCCGCCGGGGACCGTGCGGAACTCCCGGCCGGTCACGGTCTCCCCGCGCAGCGGGGCCTTCTCGACGTACACGACGAGATCCATGTTCGTGCTGCCGAGGACGGCGATGTGCGTCATGGGCTCAGTGCCTCCAAGCGGTCGTGCGTCATGCCCCGCATCATCCCCCCCGGCAGCCGGTTCCGCGGGTTCCCCCGACCCGGCGCGTTCCCCGGACCCTCTCGCGGTGCGCCGGGTGCGGGCGGGCAGGACGGGACGGGCCCGCGGGGTGCGTCGCCGGCGGGGCGCGTCGCGGGGAACCGGTGGCCGGCCGGAGCCCTGTTCGCCGACGGCTCCCGGCCGGCCGGAGGCCGGACCGGGATCCGCCGGAGGCCGGACCGGGATCCGCCGGTGAGCCGGCGGTGGCCCGCTGGAGATCCGGTCCGGGCTTGCGGCACGAGGCCGCCGGACCGGGTGCCGGCCTGCGGCGGTTCTGGCGCGGGTGCTCGCCGGCCTGTCGTCCGACGGGGAAAACCGCAGGTTAGAGCAGCCTTTCCTCGCTGGCGGGCGGGCCTTGCGCGACGTAGCGTAAGCCCCGTCAAGAAGTAGATCCGATCCAAACTTAGCTTTGGCTCAGCTTACTGGGGGAGTTCCGGATGGCCATCATCGAGACCGGGGCGGCGCTGCACGAGGCGCACCGCGACAACCACACCCACCGCGATGTGAACGGCGGCTGGCTGCGCCCGGCCGTGTTCGGCGCGATGGACGGTCTCGTCTCCAACCTCGCCCTGATGACCGGTGTGGCCGGCGGAGCCGCCGGTCAGCAGACCGTGGTGCTCAGCGGCCTCGCCGGGCTCGCGGCGGGCGCGTTCTCCATGGCCGCCGGAGAGTACACCTCCGTCGCATCCCAGCGGGAGCTGGTCGAGGCCGAGCTGGCCGTCGAACGGCACGAGCTCAAGCGGCACCCCCAGGACGAGGAGGCCGAGCTGGCCGCACTCTACGTGGCGCGGGGTGTGGAGCCCGCGCTGGCCCGTCAGGTCGCCGCGCAGCTCTCCCGCGACCCCGAGCAGGCCCTGGAGATACACGCCCGCGAGGAACTCGGCATCGACCCCGGCGACCTGCCCTCTCCGCTGGTCGCGGCCGTGTCGTCGTTCGGTTCCTTCGCGCTGGGCGCCCTGCTGCCCGTGCTGCCCTACCTGCTGGGTGCGAGCGCACTGTGGCCCGCGGTCGTCCTGGCCCTGCTCGGGCTCTTCGCCTGCGGCGCCGTGGTCGCCCAGGTCACCGCCCGCAGCTGGTGGTTCAGCGGGCTGCGGCAGCTCGCCCTCGGCGGCGCCGCGGCCGGTGTGACGTACCTCCTGGGCAGCCTGTTCGGCATCGCCGTAGGATGACCCGCCGGTACGTATGCGAACGGCTGCATAAGTAACCCGTTACCCGCTGGTTTCGGATGCATGACCACGGGGCATGAGCCGTAAGCGCTGTGGGCAATGAGGCCTGCGGCGCGCCCGCGGGACGGGCGACGAAGCCCACCCGCCCTCTCGGTCCGGCGGACATGGATCTGTCCGTGCCGGTCGATCACAGGCTTTCGCCGCCGAGCGCGGCACCTGCGCCGAAACCCCCGGCGTCCACATGCTGGAACGGTCTATCCCGCTTCCCGAGAACCGTTCCATCATGTAACCTGCACGAAATTTTGCACTCCACGCAGAGGGCCAACGTCGTCCCTCGGCACCTGCACATGCCACATGACGACGACGGGAGAGCCGATGCGTACGCCGCGCCAGCCGTCCCAGCATTCCGCGAATGGCCGGAACTGGTCCTTCATGGATGCTCGCCCTGCTGCGCAGGGTATGTACGACCCCCGCAACGAGCACGACGCGTGCGGCGTCGGCTTCGTGGCCACCCTCACCGGCGAGGCGTCCCACACTCTGGTCGAGCAGGCCCTGACGGTCCTGCGCAATCTGGAGCACCGCGGTGCCACCGGCTCCGAGCCGGACTCCGGTGACGGTGCGGGCCTGCTGTCCCAGGTGCCCGACGCCTTCTACCGCGAGGTGGCCGGCTTCGAGCTGCCCGCGGCCGGCGCGTACGCGGTCGGCACCGCCTTCCTGCCGGAGGACGGCACCCAGGACGCCGTCTCACGGATCGAGACCATCGCATCCGAGGAGGGCCTCGACGTCCTCGGCTGGCGCGAGGTCCCCGTGGCTCCCGCGCTGCTCGGCGCCACCGCCCGCTCGACCATGCCGGTCTTCCGGCAGCTCTTCGTCGCCGGCACCGCCTCCGCCGACGGGACCGCGCTGCGGGGCATCGCCCTGGACCGCTCGGCCTTCGTGCTGCGCAAGCGCGCCGAGCGCGAGGCCGGCGTCTACTTCCCGTCGCTGTCCGCCCGGACGATCGTCTACAAGGGCATGCTGACCACCGGCCAGCTGGAGCCGTTCTTCCCGGACCTGTCCGACCGCCGCTTCGCCTCCGCGATCGCGCTCGTGCACTCCCGGTTCTCCACCAACACCTTCCCGTCGTGGCCGCTCGCCCACCCCTACCGGTTCGTCGCGCACAACGGCGAGATCAACACCGTCAAGGGCAACCGCAACTGGATGCGCGCCCGCGAGTCGCAGCTGGCCTCCGACCTGTTCGGCACGGGCGGCACGGAGGGCGAGGCGCTGCAGCGCGTCTTCCCCGTCTGCACCCCGGACGCCTCCGACTCCGCCTCCTTCGACGAGGTCCTGGAGCTCCTGCACCTCGGCGGCCGCTCCCTGCCGCACTCCGTGCTGATGATGATCCCGGAGGCCTGGGAGAACCACGACTCCCTCGACCCGGCCCGGCGCGCCTTCTACCAGTACCACTCCACGATGATGGAGCCCTGGGACGGCCCCGCCTGCGTCACCTTCACCGACGGCACCCAGGTCGGCGCCGTGCTCGACCGCAACGGCCTGCGCCCCGGCCGCTACTGGGTCACCGACGACGGCCTCGTCGTCCTCGGCTCCGAGGTCGGCGTCCTCGACATCGACCCGGCCAGGGTCGTCCGCAAGGGCCGCCTGCAGCCCGGCCGGATGTTCCTCGTCGACACCGCCCAGCACCGCATCATCGAGGACGACGAGATCAAGGCGGAGCTCGCCGCCGGACAGCCCTACGCCGAGTGGCTGGAGGCCGGTGAGATCGAGCTGGGCGACCTGCCCGAGCGCGAGCACATCGTCCACACGCACGCCTCCGTCACCCGCCGCCAGCAGACCTTCGGCTACACCGAGGAAGAGCTGCGGATCATCCTCGCCCCGATGGCCCGCACCGGCGCCGAGCCGATCGGCTCCATGGGCACCGACTCGCCGATCGCCGCGCTGTCCGAGCGCCCGCGACTGCTCTTCGACTACTTCACGCAGCTGTTCGCGCAGGTCACCAACCCGCCGCTGGACGCGATCCGCGAGGAGCTGGTCACCTCGCTGCGCAGCGCGCTCGGTCCGCAGGGCAACCTCCTCGACCCGACCGCCGCGTCCTGCCGGTCCGTCGTCCTGCCCTTCCCGGTCATCGACAACGACGAGCTGGCCAAGCTCATCCACATCAACGCCGACGGCGACATGCCCGGCTTCAAGGCCGCCACGCTGTCCGGCCTGTACCGGGTGCACGGCGGCGGCGACGCCCTCGCCGCGCGCATCGAGGAGATCTGCGCCGAGGCCGACGCCGCCATCGACAACGGCGCCCGCCTGATCGTGCTCTCCGACCGGCACTCCGACGCCGAGCACGCGCCGATCCCGTCGCTGCTGCTCACCGCCGCCGTCCACCACCACCTCATCCGCACCAAGCAGCGCACCCACGTGGGCCTGCTGGTCGAGGCCGGCGACGTCCGCGAGGTCCACCACGTCGCCCTGCTCATCGGCTACGGCGCCGCCGCCGTCAACCCCTATCTGGCGATGGAGTCGGTCGAGGACCTGCTGCGGGCCGGCACCTTCCTCAACGGCATCGAGCCCGAGGCCGCCATCAGAAACCTCATCCACGCCCTCGGCAAGGGCGTGCTGAAGGTCATGTCCAAGATGGGCATCTCCACCGTCGCCTCCTACCGCGGCGCCCAGGTCTTCGAGGCCGTCGGTCTCGAAGCGGACTTCGTGGAGGAGTACTTCAACGGCACCACCTCCAAGATCGGCGGTGTCGGCATCGACGTCGTCGCCCGGGAGGTCGCCGCCCGCCACGCCAAGGCCTACCCGGCCTCCGGCATCGCCCCGGCGCACCGCGCGCTGGAGATCGGCGGCGAGTACCAGTGGCGCCGCGAGGGCGAACCGCACCTGTTCGACCCCGAGACGGTCTTCCGCCTCCAGCACGCCACCCGCACCAAGCGCTACGACGTCTTCAAGCAGTACACCGACCGCGTGAACGAGCAGTCCGAGCGCCTGATGACGCTGCGCGGCCTGTTCGGCTTCACCAGCGACCGCCCCTCGATCCCCGTCGACGAGGTCGAGCCGGTCTCCGAGATCGTCAAGCGCTTCTCCACCGGCGCCATGTCGTACGGCTCCATCTCCAAGGAGGCGCACGAGACACTCGCCATCGCCATGAACCAGCTGGGCGGCAAGTCCAACACCGGTGAGGGCGGCGAGGACCCGGACCGCCTCTACGACCCGGCCCGGCGCTCCGCCATCAAGCAGGTCGCCTCCGGCCGGTTCGGCGTGACCAGCGAGTACCTGGTCAACGCGGACGACATCCAGATCAAGATGGCGCAGGGCGCCAAGCCCGGCGAGGGCGGCCAGCTGCCCGGCCACAAGGTCTACCCGTGGGTCGCCAGGACCCGGCACTCCACCCCGGGTGTCGGCCTGATCTCGCCGCCGCCGCACCACGACATCTACTCCATCGAGGACCTGGCGCAGCTGATCCACGACCTGAAGAACGCCAACCCGGCCGCGCGCGTCCACGTGAAGCTCGTCTCCGAGGTCGGCGTCGGCACGGTCGCCGCGGGCGTCTCCAAGGCGCACGCCGACGTGGTCCTGATCTCCGGCCACGACGGCGGCACCGGCGCCTCCCCGCTGACCTCGCTCAAGCACGCGGGCGGCCCCTGGGAGCTCGGTCTCGCCGAGACCCAGCAGACCCTGCTGCTCAACGGCCTGCGCGACCGGATCGTCGTGCAGACCGACGGCCAGCTCAAGACCGGCCGGGACGTGCTCATCGCGGCCCTGCTGGGCGCCGAGGAGTTCGGCTTCGCGACCGCGCCGCTCGTCGTCTCCGGCTGCGTCATGATGCGCGTCTGCCACCTGGACACCTGCCCCGTCGGCATCGCCACCCAGAACCCGGTCCTGCGCGACCGCTACGCCGGCAAGGCCGAGTTCGTGGTGAACTTCTTCGAGTTCATCGCCCAGGAGGTGCGCGAGCTGCTCGCCGAGCTCGGCTTCCGCTCGATCGAGGAGGCCGTCGGGCACGCCGAGGTGCTCGACGTGCAGCGCGCCGTCGACCACTGGAAGGCGCAGGGTCTGGACCTGGAGCCGCTGTTCCACGTGCCCGAGCTGGCCGACGGCGCGGTCCGTCACCAGGCCGTCGCCCAGGACCACGGCCTGGAGAAGGCGCTCGACAACGAGCTGATCAAGCTCGCCGCCGACGCCCTGGCCGCGGACTCCGCGACCAGCGCCCAGCCGGTCCGCGCCCAGGTCGCCATCCGCAACATCAACCGCACCGTCGGCACCATGCTCGGCCACGAGGTGACGAAGAAGTTCGGCGGCGCCGGCCTGCCCGACGACACCATCGACATCACCTTCACCGGCTCCGCGGGCCAGTCCTTCGGCGCGTTCGTGCCCCGTGGCGTGACGCTGCGCCTGGAGGGCGACGCCAACGACTACGTCGGCAAGGGCCTGTCCGGCGGCCGCGTGATCGTCCGCCCGGACCGCGGCGCCGACCACCTCGCCGAGTACTCGACCATCGCGGGCAACACCATCGCCTACGGCGCGACCGGCGGCGAGCTGTTCCTGCGCGGCCGCACCGGGGAGCGGTTCTGCGTCCGCAACTCCGGCGCGCTGGTGGTCTCCGAGGGCGTGGGCGACCACGGCTGCGAGTACATGACCGGCGGCCACGCCGTCGTCCTCGGCGAGACCGGCCGCAACTTCGCGGCCGGCATGTCCGGCGGCATCGCCTACGTCGTCGACCTGAACCGGGACAACGTCAACGCCGGCAACGTCGGCGCGATCGAGCCGCTCGACGAGACCGACCGGCAGTGGCTGCACGACGTGGTGCGCCGCCACGCCGAGGAGACCGGCTCCACCGTCGCCGAGAAGCTGCTCGCCGACTGGGACACCTCGGTGGAGCGCTTCAGCAAGATCATCCCCAGCACGTACAAGGCAGTGCTCGCCGCCAAGGACGCCGCCGAGCAGGCGGGACTCTCCGAGTCCGAGATCACCGAGAAGATGATGGAGGCGGCGACCCATGGCTGACCCGAAGGGCTTTCTCCACCACGGCCGCGAGGTCGCCCGGTCCCGCCCCGTCGACGTGCGGCTCAAGGACTGGAACGAGGTCTACGTCCCCGGCTCGCTGCTGCCGGTCATCAGCAGGCAGGCCAGCCGGTGCATGGACTGCGGCATCCCGTTCTGCCACAACGGCTGCCCGCTGGGGAACCTGATCCCCGAGTGGAACGACTTCGCCTACCGCGAGGACTGGGGCGCCGCCTCCGAGCGGCTGCACGCCACGAACAACTTCCCCGAGTTCACCGGCCGCCTGTGCCCGGCGCCCTGCGAGTCGGCGTGTGTGCTGGGCATCAACCAGCCCGCCGTCACCATCAAGAACGTCGAGGTCTCGATCATCGACAAGGCGTGGGAGACCGGTGACGTCGCCCCGCAGGCGCCGGAGCGGCTGTCCGGGAAGACCGTCGCGGTCATCGGGTCCGGCCCCGCCGGTCTCGCCGCCGCCCAGCAGCTGACCCGGGCCGGTCACACCGTCGCCGTCTACGAGCGCGCGGACCGGGTGGGAGGCCTCCTGCGCTACGGCATCCCCGAGTTCAAGATGGAGAAGCGGCACATCAACCGCCGTATCGAGCAGATGCGCGCGGAGGGCACCCGCTTCCGCACCGGGATCGAGATCGGCCGCGACCTGAAGGCCACGGACCTGCGCAAGCGCTACGACGCCGTGGTGATCGCCGCCGGCTCCACCACCGCCCGCGACCTGCCCGTCCCCGGGCGCGAGCTCAAGGGCATCCACCAGGCGATGGAGTACCTGCCGCTGGCCAACAAGGTGCAGGAGGGCGACTACGTCTCCTCCCCGATCTCGGCCGAGGGCAAGCACGTCGTCGTGATCGGCGGCGGCGACACGGGCGCCGACTGCGTGGGCACCGCCCACCGCCAGGGCGCGGCCTCCGTCACCCAGCTGGAGATCATGCCGAGGCCCGGCGAGGAGCGGGCGGCGCACCAGCCGTGGCCGACCTTCCCGATGCTGTACAAGGTGACCTCCGCGCACGAGGAGGGCGGTGAGCGGGTCTACTCCGTGTCCACCACCCACTTCGAGGGCGACGAGGACGGCAACGTGCAGTGGCTGCACCTGGTCGAGGTCGAGTTCACCCAGGGCGGGCTCACCCAGAAGCCGGGCACCGAGCGGAAGATCCCCGCCCAGCTGGTCACCCTCGCCATGGGCTTCACCGGCCCCGACCGGGAGAACGGTCTGGTGGACCAGTTCGCGCTGGAGCTCGACGAACGCGGTAACATCGCCCGCGACGCCGACTTCCAGACGAACGTGCCGGGGGTGTTCGTCGCCGGCGACGCCGGCCGCGGCCAGTCCCTGATCGTGTGGGCGATCGCGGAGGGCCGCTCGGCCGCCCGCGGCGTCGACCGTTTCCTGACCGGAGTCAGCGAGCTGCCGGCACCGATCCGCCCGACGGACCGCGCGCTGACGGTCTGATCCGGCTCACAAGACGTCCCGCACAAAGGCGTGCGGAACACTGGCGGCGCCTGCCCCGTCCCCGACCGGACCCGGGCAGGCGCTGCCGCCTTTTCCGCGGTGCCCCGGCCGGGCGGCGCCGCCCGAGCCCCTTCCACGGGACCGCGGCGACGGCGCCCCGGCGAGGCGTCCCGGGCTCGCCCGGTGCCCCGGCCCTGCGGTCGGGTCACCGCGCGCGCAGCCCCTCGAACTCCACCGTCGCGTCCTCGGTGTACGCCCCGGCCGAGCCGATCAGGTACGGCCGTTCGGTGTCGGTGAAGCTCACCAGCGGACGGCCGTCCACCGCGACGCTGATCAGCGCGCCCTGCTGCACCACCCGCACCCGGTGCCAGTCGCCCACCGCGTACCTGCCGTGCCCGGTGGCGAGGAACCGCTGGCCGCCCTCGTAGACGGGGTCGCGTTTGCCCAGCTCCCAGCCGTTGGGCTTGAGGGTGACGTAGTAGAAGTGCTCCGGGTCGGAGTACGCCCACACCAGCCACGGCACCTCCCACGGGTTCGGGGCCGGCTCCCGCAGCTGCCGCACCGTCCGCATCCGGGCCTCGAACGTCACGTCCGTGTACGTCGTGGTCGACACCACCAGCCCGGCGTGCGTGCTGTCGGGGCCGTTCGCGGCCCGCGGGGACAGCCGGAGGGAGTCGTCGTCGCCGGTGTTGGTGCCGTGCCCGTCGAACACCGACAGCCAGCGCCCGTGCGCGGTGCCGTCGGCCCAGGGCCCCGGCGCGGGCGTCGGGGCGTGCGCGGCGCACCGGCTCACCGCGACCGCGAGCAGCGCTGCCAGCGCCAGGGCGGCCAGTGCGGCGCGGGCACGCCCCCGCCGTTCCGGCGGGGGACCCGGCGGCTGCCGGCGGGGGCGCACCGGGGACGAGGTCATGCCGTCGAGTACGGCCCCGGCACCGACGCCCCGACAGGCACATCGGCCGCGAAGTCCTCGGCCAGCTGCGCCAGGACGCGGGCGGCGGCCCGGCCGTCTCCGAACGGGTTGCCCGCGTCCGCCATCCGCCGGTACTCCCGCGGATCGTCCAGCAGCCGCTCGGCACTGCTGACGATGGCGTCCGGGTCGGTGCCGATCAGCCGTGCCGCGCCGGCCTCCACCGCCTCCGGGCGCTCGGTGGTGGTGCGCAGCACCAGCGCGGGCTTGCTCAGGCTCGGCGCCTCCTCCTGGATGCCGCCGGAGTCCGTGAGCACCAGGTCGCACTCGGCGAGGGTGGCCGCGAAGTCCAGGTAGTCCAGCGGCTCGACCAGCTCGACCCCGGGGCGCCCGTCCAGCTCCGGCAGCAGCGCGTCCCGCACGGCGGGGCTCTTGTGCAGCGGCAGCACGATCTCCACGTCACCGCGGTGGGCGAGCCGTCGCAGCGCCCGGCCCATGCCGCGCATTCTCTCGCCCTGGTTCTCGCGCCGGTGCAGGGTCACCAGGATGCGGCGGGCCGGGGTGCGGAAGGCGGACGCGCCGCTGCCTTCGGCGAGCACCCACAGCAGGTTGTCGATCACGGTGTTGCCGGTGGTGAACACCTGCTCGGCCGGGACGCCCTCGGCGGTCAGGTGCCGGGCCGCGCGCGGGGTCGGGGCGAAGTGCCAGCGCGCGATCCGGCCGATGAGGCAGCGGTTGAGCTCCTCGGGGAACGGGTTGTCCATGACACCCGTGCGCAGCCCCGCCTCCACGTGCGCGACCGGGATCTTCTCGTAGAACGCGGCGAGCGCACCGCTCAGCGCGGTCGTGGTGTCCCCCTGCACCACGACCAGGTCGGGCCGCTCGGCCCGCATCGCGTCGCCCAGCTCCTGCACCAGGCGCGAGGTGAGGTCGGACAGCTGCTGCCGGGGACGCATCACGTCCAGGGCGATCCGGACGTCGACGCCGAGCAGCCCGAGCATCTGGTGGAGCATCTCGCGGTGCTGGCCGGTGGTCACCACGACCGGGTCGAACTGCGCCGAGTCGGCCATGACGCGGGCCACCGGCGCCAGTTTGATGGCCTCGGGCCGGGTACCGAGCACCAGCATGGCGCGTACGGGCACGACGGAGGTGTGTACGGAGGTGTGTGTGGACATGGAAGAGCCCCCCTAGGGCACACGCGGTCGCACGACCGCGGGCGGATGAGCAGGGTGATGAACGCCGGGACGCACACGGGTGCGCGCGCCCGGACGGCTGGGTGCGTCGCGCCGGGGACGAGCCGGGGCGTGACGGGACGGGATCGTGAGGAGGTGGCAGGAGCGACAGCAGAGGCAGAGGCGGAGGCAGAGGCGGAGGCGGAGGCGGAGGCGGAGGTGGGCTGGCGGGGCGGTGGAGGGCGCCGGCCGGCGGGGTCCGGGGCGTGCCGGGCGAGCCGGGGCGCGGAGCTGGCGCGACGGCGGTGTGCGGCGGTGTGCGGGGAGGACCGGCGGTGGTTCGGCAGAGCTCGGCGGCGACGTCGGGTCGGGCCGGAGAACCGGCGGCCGGCCGGGACGCGTGTGCCGGGCGGACCCGGGGGACGACCGTGCGGACCCGGCGGCCGGCCGGGCGGACCGGGCGGGCGGTGCCGGGCGGCCGGCGGCTGCGTGGCCCGGAGGCCGGCGCGGACCACCGGGTGCCCGCCCGGTCCACCGGGTGGGCCGCGCCGGCCTCCGGGGACACTGCCGGGTGCGCCGCCCCCGGACGGGCCCCGCCGTGCGCCGCGTAGGCCCGGAGCCGGGGCGTGACCGGCTCAGGCGCGCGGGCTGCTCAGGTGCGCGCGGTCTTCAGCCACGTCCGCTTGCCGGTGAGCATCCGCCAGAACCCCCACCAGCCGGCGGCGAACCATATGTAGCCGTAGAGGACGAAGACGTGGGCGAGCAGCACCGAGCGCACCAGGCCCAGTTCGCGCTCGCGTTTGGCGTAGACGAAGCCGTAGGCGTAGGCCGCGGTGAACGACAGCAGGTACGGGCCCAGCAGCCACATCGGGGAGACCAGCGGCCGCCCGGCCTGTACGGAGCCGACCAGCGTCGCGACCAGCGCGAGGGCGAAGGACAGCGGCAGCAGCGAGGTGAGCAGGATCAGTACCGGGCTGGACAGGTGGTACAGCAGGTCCAGTGCCGGACGGGTGGGCACGTCGCGCAGGATCAGCGGGATCAGGTTCGCGGACTGCAGATGTCCCTGGAACCAGCGCGAGCGCTGCCGGACCAGCCGCTTCAGGCTGAGCACGGCCTGCTGGGAGACCGCCGCGGTGGTGCAGTGCTGGTTGGCCCATCCCTTGGCGATGAGCCGCACCCCGAGGTCGAGGTCCTCCGTGAGGCTGTCGCTCCACGGACCGTCCCCGTCCAGGGTGTTGAGCGCGGACAGCCGCATGAACTGGCCGTTGCCGCCCATGCCGACGCTGCCGATGAAGCGGCGCGCGCTCTGGAAGACGTCGCCGTAGACGACGAACTCCATGTCCTGCATCCGGGCCAGCAGCCCCAGCCGCCGGTTGTACATCCGCACGCAGACCTGCACCGCGCCCGTGCGGGGGTCGTCGAAGCAGGGGTCCACGGACTGCATGATGTGCGGGTCGAGGCGGCCGTCGGCGTCGACCACGCAGAGGATCACGTCCTCCGGGTCGTACCCGGAGAGCAGGCCCGACTCCCTCAGATGCCGCACGCCGTCGTTCAGCGCGGCACCCTTGCCGCGGCGCGCGTCGGGCGGTGTGCGCCGGTGCAGCCGGACCCGCTCGGGGCCGGCGGCCAGCGCGATCTCCGCGGTCCGGTCGTCCGAGCCGTCGTCGATCACCAGTGCCATGAAATTCCGGGCGGGCAGTGCCGTGATGCGCGCCAGGCTCTCGGAAAGCACTTTCTCCTCGTTCAGACATGCGAGAAGGAATACGTAGAAGCGTTCCCTTCTCTCCGTCCGGACACGGCGAATTCTGCGCCGGGACAGCAGGAACAGGGCCGTGTTGTAGCAGCCGGCCAGCACGATGAGGGTGATACTGGCCCACAGAAGCATTTCAGTGATCATGGATGCTCCCGGCGCTGAGCTGCGGCGAAGCCGTCCTTCTGTGGGCTTGGTGGCGCAGTTTCGCGCGCGCCAGCAGTATCAGGCCGGCGCTCAGGCAGTAGAGCAGGAATCCTGCTCCCGCGGCTGCCTGCAGGGCTTTGGCCAAAGGCAGGCCGGGTAGTGCCTCGGGGGCGGCCATCGCCCCCGCAAGAGGCAACAGGGCGCCCAGGGCCGGTCGTCCGTACATCTTCTCCCCCCACGTTCCCCACATTTCACGGCGCGTCCCCAGCGCGCGAGTGTGAACGTAGCAGAATCGGACGGCGGTCAAGAAGTTGATCGGAAAAAAGGCCGGGACGGGACTTGCGGAAGGGTCCGACAGGGCATCCTGGTATGCGTCGCACCGCTCGTTGACAGGCTTCTTGATCATCACAAGAATCGGTGCCTTCGTACCAGCGAAATCCTTTGCCGTCGCCGGCAAAGTGGGGGGAAGTGGGGGGAAGACTGTGAGACCAGTGATTCCGTTCCGACGTCGGGAAAGTTTTCGAATTTCCGTCGTCCTGATGCTTCTGGCCGCTCTGCTGAGCGGCGCCTTCCTGTCCTCCGGCGCGGAGGCGGCGGGAGGCCGGCGGCATCCCGGGGACGCCGTCGGCGTGCAGTCAGGGCTCCACCGCGCCGAACTGGCCGACTGGGCCAGGGCGCAGCGCGCGGCGGACCGGGCCCGCCGCGACCGGGGGCGAGTGGTGAAGACCGCGCTCGCCCGTCCCGCGGGGACCGCGCTCGCCTACCCCGCGGAGGGGGTCGCCCTCGCCGCCTCCACCCTGGTCCGCCAGGCCGCCGCACTCGCCCCGGCCGAGGCGGCCGCGGCCGGTCCGGAGACGCTCGTCCTGTTCGACACGGCCGGCCCCTACGGGCACCTCGGCGAGCTGTACGCCATGGCCGCCGCCAACCTCGCCGGCCACTTCGGCGCCGTCACGGCCAAGCCCGTCCAGGAGTACACCGCGGGCCTGCTCGACGGCTACACCGCGGTGATCTACATCGGCTCCACCTACTACGGCGGTTCCGTCCCGGACCAGATCCCGGCCGCCTTCCACCAGGACGTCCTGACCACCACCAAGCCGGTGACCTGGATGGGTTCCAACATCTGGGGCATGGCCCACTCCGTCGGCATCGCCCAGTTCACCCGGAGGTACGGCTGGGACCCGACCAACTCCTACTACTGGGACGGCGGTTCGGTCGGCACCGTCACCCAGGTGACCTACCGGGGGCAGACCCTGACCCGGAAGATCCCGGCCGGCCAGGACGGCGGCGTGCTGCGCCCCACCGTGCTGACCGGGCCCGGCTACCCCGAGGTCACCCGCCTCGCCGAGGGCCTCGACACCCAGAGCGGCAACACCTTCGGCTGGGCGATCCGCTCCGCCAACCTCACCTACATCGGTGAGATCCCGTTCGCCTACGTGTCCGAGAGCGACCGCGTCATCGCCTTCGAGGACCTGCTGTTCGACGCGCTCGCCCCCGGCACCGCCGAGCGGCACCGCGCGCTGGTGCGGCTGGAGGACATCAGCCCCCAGTCCGACCCGGACGAACTGCGGGCCATCGCCGACTACCTGTACTCCGAGGGCATTCCCTACGGCATCAACGTGATCCCCGTCTACACCGATCCCGAGGGCGCCTACAACAACGGCGTCCCGGAGATTCTCCGGCTGTCCGAGCGGCCCGAACTGGTCGACACCCTGCAGTACATGCTGGCCCGTGGCGCGGTCCTGATGAACCACGGCTACACCCACCAGTACGGCAACGCCGACAACCCCTACAACGGGGTGAGCGGCGACGACTTCGAGTTCTACCGGGCGCACCTGGACGCGGCGGACAGCGTCGTCTACGACGGGCCGGTCCCCGAGGACTCCGCCGTCTGGGCCCAGTCCCGCGTGACCGCCGCCCTGAGCGAGTTCGCCCTCGCCGGACTGCCCCGCCCGAATCTGTGGACCACCCCGCACTACGCGGGTTCCCGCACCGACTACCAGGTGTTCAGCGCGAACTTCGACGCCCGGCTCGAACGGTCGCTGTATTTCGGTGGCACGCTCACCGGAGCGGCCGCCGATCCGAACCTGTTCATCGGACAGTTCTTCCCGTACGTCGTGCGTGACGTGTACGGGACCAAGGTGATTCCGGAGAACATCGGGAACTACGAGCCGGAGGAATACAACAACCACCCGCCGAGGCTCCCGGCCGACCTCGTCGCCTCGGCCCGGGCCAACCTCGCCGTCCGGGACGGGTTCGCGAGCTTCTTCTACCACCCGTACTTCCCGGTCCAGCCGCTCAAGGACACCGTCGACGGCATCAGGGCCCTCGGCTACACCTTCGTCAGCCCGGCGGACCTGTGAGGGCACCGCGCCTGAGGGGGAGGGCCGTCGCCGCGGCTGCGGCCCTCCTCGCCGTGACCGGGTGCACCCAGGCCTCCGGCACGGGCGGCCCCGCGGGAGGGACGGGCGCCCCCGCGCGCCCGGCCGTCCTGCGGGGCATGACCCTGCCCTCCTGGTACCGCACCGACTACGACAGCCCCGCCGCCGCCCGGTATCTGAAGGACATCAGGGCCACCGGCGCCCGCTGGGTCACCCTGACCCCGACCTGGTACCAGAACCGGCGCTCCGACGACACGATGCGCGCCACCGAGGAGACCGCCTCCGACGCGAGCCTGCGCCGGATCGTGGACCGTGCGCACACCGCCGGACTCAAGGTGATGATCAAACCCCATGTCGACCTCACCGACGGAGGTGACCGCGCGGAGATCCGCCCGGCCGGCCGGGCCGCCTGGTTCACCGCCTACCGGCGGTTCATCACCCACTACGCCGCTCTCGCCGCCGACACCGGCGCCGAGCAGTTCGCCGTCGGCACCGAACTCGCCGGCGTCTCCGGCGACCTCGCCGCCTGGACCCGCACCATCGACGCCGTCCGTGACCGCTACGACGGCCCGCTGACCTACGCCGCCAACTACGACGAGTACGACCGGATCGGCTTCTGGAAGCACCTCGACGTCATCGGCGTCGACGCCTACTGGCCGCTCACCGAGACCGCCACCGACGACCCCGCCCGGCTGCGCGCGGCCTGGGCCCCGATCCGGGAGCGGCTCGCCGCGTACTCCGAGCGGACCGGCCGGCGGATCCTGTTCACCGAGGCCGGCTACGTCAGCCAGCGCGGCACCACCACCGCGCCGTACTCCTGGGAGATCAGCACCGAGCCCGCGGACGCCGAGCAGGCCGCCGCCTACCGGGCGCTGCTGGACTCCTTCGAAGGGCGCCGCTGGTGGGCCGGGGTCAGCTGGTGGATGTGGGACGACTGGCCCGACAGCGGGGAGACCCCCGCCGCACTGGCCTACACCCCGCACGGCAAACCCGCCGAGCGGGTGCTGCGCGAGAGGTGGGGGACTCAGGGCGCCCGGTAGGTCTCGCCGTACACCTGCCACTGCAGCGGCGTGTCGAGACCGAGGTTGCCGGCGTCGAGGAACCGCCGCTGCGCGGTGTCGATCCGGCTGGTGTCGGTGTCGGCTCCGGGCCGCCTCGCCTTCATGGCCTCGCGCCGCACATCCAGGAAGGCGGCGAGGTACGCCTGCTCCGAGCCGCCCGCCGAGGGCTGTTCGGCCAGCCGCAGGGCGCGTTCGCGTATCCCGTAGAAGCCGTTCTCGTCGGTGTCGGGGCCGTGCAGGACCATCGCGTCGTAGTAGATGAACTGGCCCAGGGTGCCCAGACCGTCGAGCTTGGCCAGCCGCACGGCGGGCCGGAAGTAGACCCGGTCCCGCTCGGCGATCTGGGCCTTGCGGAACGCCGGGACCGCCGCCTCCGCCTGCCAGGCCGCGGTGAAACCCGGGTCCAGGCCCTCGTGCGAGTCGGTGCCGTCCACCCTGCGCAGCGCCGGCAGATAGCGGGCCAGGCCGTTGTCCGGGTGGGCCTCGGTGTAGTGCTCGACCAGGCCGAGCAGGTCGTGGGTACCGGTGCAGAAGCCGATGATGCCCGCCGTGTAGCCCTGGCCGTCGCCCAGATCCTCGATGTAGCCGTAGGTCTCGCGCCACCTCAGCGTGGAGTTCTCGGCGCTGGCCACGAGCCGCTGGGCCAGCTCCTTCTTGTCCGGCGCGGCGAGGCCGGCCGGCAGCGCGGCCACGGCCTTGTCGTCCGCGGCCCGCTCGGCGGCGTCCGCGTCCCGCTGCGCCTTGGCCCGGGCCTGCTCCCGGGAGAGCTGCTCCACGGCCGTGGTGGTGCGCGGCGCGGGGGCATCCGAGTCCACGGGTGCGAGGAAGTACCACGACGCGGTGACGACCACGGGAACGGCGGCGAACAGCAGGACGGCTTTCTTCATGGCCACCACGGTACGGCCCGTCCCGTCCGTCCCGTCCGTGGGCTCCGTCCCCCGGCCGCCCGTCCGTCCCGTCCGTGGGCTCCGTCCCCCGGCCGCCCGTCCGTCCCGTCCGTGGGCTCCGTCCCCCGGCCGCCCATCCGTCCCGTCCGTGGGCTCCGTCCCCCGGCCGCCCGTCCGTCCCGTCCGTGGGCTCCGTCCCCCGACCGCCCGGCCGTCCCGTCCGTGGGCTCCGCGCCCGGTCAGCGCCCCGGCCCGGCCTCCCGCATCGTACGGGCCAGGAGCAGGCCGGCGCCGGCCACCGCCCCGGCGGACAGGACGGCGCGAGAGGAACGCGAGGACAGCACCGACCAGCGCGACCGGGCGGACAGCGCCGATCCCGTGCTCAGCCACGAGCCGGCCGAGATCAGCGACAGGGCGGAACCGATCGAGCCGGCCGACAGGGCGCTGCCGACGGACCCGACGGACAGGAACGAGCCGACGGACCCCACGGACAGGACCGACCCCACCGAGCCGATCGACAGCACCGAGTCCCGCGACCACAGCGACAGCACGGAACGGGAGGAGGCGGAACGCTTCGACGACAGTCTGGTCATGACCCCATCCTGTCCGCGGAACGTGAGGTTCAGCACCCGCCGGGCCGGCGGGGGAGCTCCCGCGCCGGCCCGGCGGCGCGCGCGGGGGGCCGGCCGGGCCCGACACCCCGGCGGTCCCGTCGTCCGGGCGCGGAGCCCGGCCCGGACCCGCCGCGGCGCGGCACCGGTTCACCCGTCGTGGGCCCGGAGCAGCTCCGTGCGGCAGGTGTCCGGGTCGCCCCAGGCGGAACGCAGCGCGCGGGCTCTGGTCAGCCACAGCGACAGGTCGTACTCCGCCGTGTAGCCGATCGCGCCGTGGCACTGCAGTGCCGTACGCGCCGCCCCGTACGCCGCCTCACCCGCGGTCACCTTCGCCGCGGCCACGTCCGCCGCGCTCAGCGTGACGGCCGCCCCGAACACCAGCGGCCGGGCGAACTCCAGCGCGAGCCTGGTGTCGGCCAGCCGGTGCTTGACGGCCTGGAAGGAGCCCACCGGCACGCCGAACTGGGTGCGCCGGCGCACATGGGCGACGGTCCTGGCCAGCAGCGCCTCTCCGACGCCGAGGGCCTGCGCGGCGGTGGTGAGCCGGGCCAGGGCCACGGCGGTCCGGACGGCCTCCGGGCCGGCCGTGAGGGGTGGGCCGCCCGAAGAGAGCGGCGCGCTGCGGCGGGCCGGGTCCAGACCGCGGCGCACCGGGCCGTGACCGGGAGCCAGGCGCGCTCCCCCGGACGTGAAGGACACGCGCAGGTCGGCGGTGTCCCCGTCCAGCGCGTGACCGCCCTCGGGGGCGAGGGTGGCGAGCGTGGTCCCGGCCAGAAGGGAGGGCAGCAGGGCGTCGGGGCCGACGGCGCCGGGGGCGGCCGGTGCGACCGGTTCGGCGGGGTCCCGCGGAAGGGGCTGGGCGAGGGGGGCGTCCGCCAGCAGCGCCGCCGTCGCGACGGTCTCCGCCAGCGGGCCGGGTGCCGCGTGACGCCCCAGCTCCACGAACGCGGCGGTCAGTTCCACCGGGCGGCGGCCCAGCCCGCCGCGCTCCTCGGGCACGGCCAGCCCGACCACGCCCGCCGCGGCGACCCGCCGCCACAGCACGCGCCCGCCGGACGGGTCGCCGCGGCTCCAGGCCCGGACGACCGCCGGGGTGCCGGAGGCCGTCAGCAGCGCCGACAGCGACTCGGCGAACGCGCGCTGCTCCGCGTCCAGCAGGAAGCGCATCAGCGGCGTCCCTTCGGCAGGCCCAGCAGCCGTTCGGCGACGATGTCGCGCTGGATCTCGTTGGTGCCCGCGTACACCGGCCCGGCCAGGGCGAAGACCCAGCCCTGCGCCCAGGGGCCGTCCGCGCCCGTGCCGTCCTCGCCGAGCAGGTCCAGGGCCGTCTCGTGCAGCGCGATGTCGTACTCCGACCAGAACAGCTTGTTCAGGCTGGACTCCGGGCCGGGCGGGTGCCCGTCGAGGACCCGGGATGCGGCCGCGTAGGTGAACAGCTGGTGGGCGCGGGCGCCGATCAGGGCGTCCGCCACCCTGGCCGCCGTGGCGCCGGGGCGTCCCCCGGCCCGCCAGAGCCGGTGCAGCCGGGCGGCGGCCGCGAGATAGCGGCCGGGGGAGCGGAGCATCAGGCCCCGCTCGGTGCCGGCCGTGGACATCGCGATCCGCCAGCCGTCGCCGGGCGCGCCCACGACGTCCTCGTCCGGCACGAACACCTCGTCCAGGAAGAGCTCGGCGAAGGCGGGCTTCCCGTCCAGCCGTGCGATCGGGCGGACGGTGACCCCGGCGGCGCGCAGGTCGAACATCGCGCAGAGCAGCCCCCGGTGGGGCCGGGGAGCGTCCGGGTCGCTCCGGAACAGGCCGAAGGCGCGGTCGGCGAACGCGGCCCGCGACGACCACGTCTTGACCCCGCTCAGCAGCCAGCCGCCCCCGGTGCGGACCGCCCTGGCCCGCAGCGACGCCAGATCGGACCCGGCCTCCGGCTCGGACCAGGCCTGCGCCCACACCACCTCCCCGGTCGCCATCGGCGGCAGCACCCGGGCCCGCTGCTCGGGTGTGCCGTGCTCGAACAGCGTCGGGGCGAGCAGGCTGAGGCCGTTCTGTCCGACGCGTCCCGGTGCCCCTGCCGCCCAGTACTCCTCCTCGAAGACCAGCCACCCCGTCAGGCCCGCGTCCCGGCCGCCGAAGGCCGCCGGCCAGTCGACCACCGACCAGCGGTCCGCGGCCAGCTCGGCCTCCCAGGCCCGGTGGGCCCCGAAGCCCTCCTCCGTCTCCAGGGAGGGCAGCGGCTCACGCGGCACATGCCGGGCGAGCCACGAACGGGCCTCGGCCCGGAGCGCCTCCTCCTGCGCCGTGAAGGCGAGATCCATCGGCGAACCGTCCTTCCCTAACAAGTGTTTGGTAGGTTAGCGTGACGGTATGACAGGCGTCGAGAGTCCGGCGTACGTGCCCGGACACGGGCTGCTGGCCGGGCGGACCGCCGTCATCACCGCCGCCGCGGGCGCCGGGATCGGCGGCGCCACCGCGCGCCGCTTCCTGGAGGAAGGGGCGCACGTGCTGATCAGCGACACGCACACGCGTCGGCTCGCCGAGCACGAGGCCGCGCTCGGCCGTGCGTTCCCGGGCGCGGTGACGGCCGTGGCCTGCGACGTCACCGACGAGCGGCAGGTGGCGCACCTCGTCGACACCGCCGTGGCCCGGCACGGCCGGCTCGACATCGTCGTCAACAACGCGGGGCTCGGCGGCACCTCGGCGCTGGTGGAGATGACCGACGAGCAGTGGACGAAGGTCCTCGACGTCACCCTGAACGGCACCTTCCGCTGCACCCGGGCCGCCCTGCGCGCCATGCGGCACGGCGGCGGCGGGGTGATCGTCAACAACGCCTCGGTCGCCGGCTGGCGCGCCCAGGCGGGCCAGGCGCACTACGCCGCCGCCAAGGCGGGCGTCATGGCCCTCACCCGCTGCGCGGCGATCGAGGCCGCCGCGTACGGCGTGCGCGTCAACGCGGTGTCCCCGAGCCTCGCCCTGCACCCGCACCTGGTCCGGGTGACCACCCCGGAACTGCTGGCGGAGCTGACCGCGAAGGAGGCCTTCGGCCGGCACGCCGAGCCGTGGGAGGTGGCCAACGTGATCGTGTTCCTGGCGTCGGACTACGCGTCGTACCTCACCGGCGAGGTCGTCTCCGTCAGCAGCCAGCATGCCTAGTGTCGCGGCAGGCGGCGTCCGCCCGTCCAGGAGCGGCGTCCGGTGCGTGCTCTCGGCGGGCCGGCCGGAAGCCCTCGTACCGGACGTACTCGGGTATCCGGGCGGTGCGGCGCGCGTGCGTGCCGGGCGTCGTGACGGGGCGGACGTCGCCCGCCGTGGCACCGGTGTCGCGGCAGGCGGCGCTCGCCCGTCCCGGAGCGGCGCCCGGTGCGGCACCGCGGCCGCGGCCGCCCGGCCCGGCGGGGGACCACAATGTGTGCGTGCCGACCGAGAAGAAGCCCCAGGTGACCGAGCCCGACCGTCCCCGGCCCGCCCGCAGAAGCCGCGCCGGGGCCGCCGCCCCGGGGAGCCGCGCCGAGGGCGGCCGGAAGATCCGCGCGCAGAACCCTTCGGAGGGCGGCCGGCCGGGCCGCTCGGAGGACCCCGAGGAGCGCCACCGGGCCGGCGGTCCCGCGGCCGCCGCCCGCACACGCCGGCTCGAACTCCTCGGCACCGCGGCCGAGGTCTTCGCCGAACAGGGCTACAACGCCACCACCGTACGCAAGATCGCCGACCACGCGGGCATGCTCGCGGGCAGCCTCTACTACCACTTCGACTCCAAGGAGTCGATGCTGGAGGAGATCCTGCGCACCTTCCTCGACGAGCTGTGGGACGGCTACGACACCGTCCTGGACGCCGGGCTCGGACCGCGGGAGACCCTCGCCGCACTGGTCACCGAGTCGTTCCGGGAGATCGACCGGCACCGCGCCGCGGTCGCGATCTACCAGAAGGAGAGCCGCCAGCTGGCGGCGCAGGAACGCTTCGCGTTCCTCGCCGACTCCCAGCGCCGGTTCGAGGAGGCGTGGCTCGCCACGCTGGAGCGCGGCGTCGAGGACGGCTCCTTCCGGGCCGACCTCGACATCCGGCTCACCTACCGGTTCGTGCGGGACACGGTGTGGGTCGCCGCGTCCTGGTACCGGCCCGGCGGGCAGCACAGCCCGGAGGAGATCGCCCGCCAGTACCTGTCGATGGTGCTGGACGGCATCGCCGTGCGCCCGGCGCGGCACTGAGCGCTCCGGCGGAAGCGCCGCGGTACGGCCCGGCCGGCCGTGGCGCCGTCGTGGCCGGCCGAGCCGTCCCCGCCTCCGGGCGCTGCCGCACCGCGGTGGACCTCGCCCGGCCCCGCACCGGGCCCGAGGACCGGCGTGCCTCTGGCCGCGGCGCGGACACGCCTCCGGCACGCCGTCACCATCCGCCCAGCACGAAGGAGTCGCCGCCATGACCGAGGCCTACATCGTCCAAGCCGTCCGTACGCCCGTGGGGCGGCGCGGGGGAGGGCTCGGCCGCGTGCATCCGGCCGACCTCGGCGCGCACGTCCTCAAGGAACTGGTCGCCCGGGCCGGGGTCGACCCGGCCGCCGTCGAGGACGTCGTCTTCGGCTGCCTGGACGCCGTCGGGCCGCAGGCCGGCGACATCGCCCGGACCTGCTGGCTGGCGGCCGGCCTGCCGGAGGAGGTACCGGGGGTGACCGTGGACCGCCAGTGCGGTTCGTCCCAGCAGGCCGTGCACTTCGCGGCCCAGGGCGTGCTGTCCGGGACGCAGGACCTCGTGGTGGCCGGCGGCGTGCAGAACATGACCATGGTCCCGCTCGCCTTCGCCACCCGCCAGGCCGCCGAACCGCTCGGCCTCACCCAGGGACCCTTCGCGGGCAGCGAGGGCTGGCGGGCCCGGTACGGCACCCGGCCGGTCAACCAGTTCGCCGGGGCGGAGATGATCGCCGCCCAGTGGGGGATCACCCGGCGGGACCAGGAGGAGTACGCGCTGCGCTCGCACCGCAGAGCCCTGCGGGCCGCCGACGAGGGCCGCTTCGACCGCGAGCTCGCACCCTACGGCGACGTCCTCGCCGACGAAGGGCCCCGCCGGGACACCTCCCCGGAGAAGATGGCGGCACTCGCGCCCGTCCTCGACGGCGGCACCATCACCGCCGCCTGCTCCTCACAGGTCTCCGACGGCGCGGCGGCGCTGCTGCTCGCCTCGGAGCGGGCGGTACGCGAGCACGGCCTCACCCCGCGCGCCCGCGTGCACCATCTCTCGGTGCGCGGCGAGGACCCCGTGCGGATGCTCACCGCGCCCATCCCGGCCACCGCCCACGCCCTGCGGCGGACCGGCCTGACCATCGACGAGATCGACCTGGTCGAGATCAACGAGGCCTTCGCGCCGGTCGTCCTGGCCTGGCTGAAGGAGACCGGCGCCGACCCCGAACGGGTCAACGTCAACGGCGGCGCCATCGCCCTCGGCCATCCCCTCGGCGCCACCGGAGCCCGCCTGATGACGACCCTCCTGCACGAACTGGAGCGCACCGGGGGCCGGTTCGGCCTCCAGACCATGTGCGAGGGCGGCGGTCAGGCCAACGTCACCATCATCGAGAGCCTGTCAGCGTCCCGCTGAGCCGCCGCGCGGGCCGCCCCCGGCCGGCCCCAGCAGGGACACCGTCCGCTCCGCCTCGGCCATGATCCGCCCGACCAGTTCCGCGCAGGACGGCAGGTCGTCGATCACCCCGGCGACCTGCCCCGCCGCCATCACCCCGAGATCCGTACGGCCCTCCACCATCGCCGCCCTGAGCAGCATCGGCGTGTTCGCCGCGAGCAGCACCTGGCCCCAGCCGAGGTCCGCGCCGCGCCGGTGGGCCCGCCCGTCCCGGAGCAGCTGCCGCCAGGACTGGCCGGACAGCCGGCGGAACCGGGCCGCCCGGCGCAGCGCCTGGAGCAGGGTCCCGGCGCGGCCCGCCCGCTCCAGGGACGCGACCAGGTCCGAGCGGAGCATCCGGTGCGGCAGCCCGTCGACGGCACGGGTCACGGTGACGTCCCGCACCGTCGCCGCCAGATAGCGGGCCTTCACCGCGTCCGGGACCGCCGAGTCGGAGGTCAGCAGGAAGCGGGTGCCCATGGCGATGCCCGCCGCCCCGTAGGCCAGGGCCGCGACCAGCCCCCGGCCGTCGAAGAAGCCGCCCGCGGCGATCACCGGGATCGGCACGGCGTCCACCACCTGCGGCAGCAGCACCGTCGTCGCCACCTCGCCGGTGTGCCCGCCGCCCTCACCGCCCTGCACGATCACCGCGTCCGCACCCCACGCGGCGACCTTCTCGGCGTGCCGCCGGGCCCCGACGGTCGGCACCACGACCACCCCCGCCTCCTTCAGCTCGGCCATCAGCTCACGGGAGGGAGCCAGAGCGAAGGAGGCGACCCGCACCCCTTCCTCCACGATCACCCGGACCCGGTCGCCGGCGTCGGCGGCGTCCGCACGCAGGTTCACCCCGAACGGGGCGTCCGTGCGTGAGCGGACCTCCCGGACCGCCTCACGCAGCCGGTCCACGGTCATCGTGGCGGAGGCCAGGATGCCGAGCGCGCCCGCGTTCGCCGTCGCCGAGACCAGGCGGGGGCCCGCGACCCAGCCCATGCCGGTCTGCACGACCGGGTGCCGCACCCCGGCCAGCCGGGTCAGCCCGGTCTCCATCACGGCCCCCACCGCTCGTCCCGCGGCCGCTTCCGTCCCGGGGCCGCCCGGCAGCAGCGCCGGGGAGTCGGGCCGCTGCCCCGCCGGCCGCCCCTCCCGCCGGCCCGGGCGAGGGCCCGGGCGAGGGTCCGGGCGAGCGGTCCCGCCGACGGCGGCATCAGTGGTCCACCTCCCGTGCCCGCGTGTTCTCCGGGTCGAGCACCTCACGTATCAGCCGCAGCTCGTGCGCCGAGGGGGTGCGGGTGCGGGGCACCTCTTCCGGGACGACCAGCCCGAACCCGGTCGCCGCGCGGACCTCCTCGACCCCGACCCCGGGATGCAGCGACGCCAGCCGCATCGAACGGTCCGGGGTGGCGAAGTCGAACACACCGAGGTCGGAGACGACCCGCACCAGGCGGTGGTGGCGAGAGCCGGCCGCCCGGTCGTACCCCACCCCGCACACCAGGTCCACCCTCTCCACGAACACCCTCCGGGAGTGCCGCGGTATCCAGTAGCTCGTCGGATGGTTCAGCGTGTTGACCGGAGCGCCCCGGACCCCCAGCAGCTGCCGCCGGGGTCTCTCCCGGTCGCCGACGCAGGAGATGTTCTGGTTGCCGAACCGGTCGATCTGGCTCGCGCCCATCATCACGTGCCGCCGCCCGCCCAGGACAAGGTCCAGATGCCGGCGGTACGGCAGCCAGCCCTCCACCGCGCCGCCGGCGTCGACCAGCAGCGCCTCACCGTCGGTCAGCAGCAGGTCCGGCGCGAAGGTGAGCCGGGCCAGCCGCGCGCCGACGGAGGGCACGACGCCCGTCGGGGAGGCCAGGACCTCGCCCGCCCCGCGCCAGGCCTCGGCGCAGGCGACCACGCAGTACTCGGCACGAGTGACCGTCATGCCCCGCTCCCTTCCACCGCGTCGACGTACCGGGCCGCGAACTGCGGCCAGGGCGTGCTCGCGTACTCCCGCTGCCGGACCTCGTCCCGGCCGTAGTCCGGGGCGCAGGAGGTGAAGTGCGCCCCGCCCGGCGCCTCCACCACTCCCGTGACCGCGTGGCGTCCGATCAGCAGCGTCTGGGGCGCGCCCGGCCGGCCCAGCTCGGCCGTGCCGACGATCCGCTCGCAGGAGACGTACGCGCTGTCGGCCGCCTCGCAGAACAGGTCGTCGAAGTACGGGTCGGGGCCCAGGTACTGGCCGTTGCCGTGCCGGTCGGCCCGGTTGACGTGCACCAGCGCCGCGTCCAGCCGCAGCGCCGGCACCGCGACGAAGGTCTCGCCGTCCTCGTACGGCGACACCACCGTCCTGAGGGCGGGCGCGGCCCGCATGACGTCCGAGCCCAGTCCGGCCCGCAGCGGCAGGAACGGCAGCCGGGCGGCGGCGGCCCGAAGCCCCCACAGGAACATCGCCTCGTCGAACTCGGTGAGAGCGAGCCCACCCTGCTCCCGGGCCGCGCGGTAATGGGGTTCGAGGGGGATCGAGTCCAGGGTCACGAACGGGGCGACGAGTCTTCGCACCCGCCCCGCGGCCGCGAGCATGCCGACGTCCGGACCGCCGCAGGAGACCACGGTGAGGTCGGTGACCGAGGTCCGCAGCAGCGCTCTGACCAGGGCCATCGGCTTGCGGCGGGAACCCCAGCCGCCGATGCCGACGGTCATGCCGCTCTCCAGGCGGGACACCGCCCCGTCGGCGGTCATCCTCTTGTCACCCACCTACGCCACCTCCGTTCCCGTTCCCGTTCCCGTTCCCGTTCCCGTTCCCGTTCCTGTGGCCGTGGCCGTGGCCGTCTCCGTCTCCGTCGCGGCCCCTGTCGCGGAACCGGCCCCTGTCGCGGAACCGGCCGCTGACCCGGTGCCGGCCGCGGGCCCCGCCGCGGGCCCTGCCTCGGACGCCGCCCCGAAGGTGTCCCGGACCCGGTCTCCCACCCCGCTGAGCGCCGCCTCGAAGGTGAAGCCCTGCTCGAACCGGTAGCTGCGGCGCACGTCCACCGGATCGATGCCGTTGATCGCCGCCTTCGCCATCCGCAGCAGCGTGCCGTCCTTCGCGGCGATCTCCCGCGCCAGCTCCAGCGCCGCCGCCCGCAGCTCCGCCCGCGGTACCACCCGCCACACCGCGCCGTGCGCCCGCAGCTCGGCCGCACCCACCGTGCGCGAGGTGAAGTACAACGTCCGCATCAGATGCGCGGGGACCAGCCGGGCAAGATGCGTGGCCGCCCCCAGCGCGCCCCGGTCCAGCTCCGGGAGACCGAACGAGGCGTCGTCGCTCGCCACGATCGCGTCCGCGTTCCCCACCAGGCCTATGCCGCCGCCCAGGCAGAAGCCCTGCACCGCCGCCACGACCGGCACCTCGCACTCGTACACCGCGGCGAAGGCCCGCGCACAGCCGGAGTTGGCGCCGAGCAGCGCCCCGCCGCCCCGCGCCTGTATCTCCTTCAGGTCCACGCCCGCGCTGAACCCGCGGCCCTCGGCGGCCAGCACCACACACCGCGTCCGCGGGTCGCGGCCCGCTTCCCGCACGGCGCCGGCCAGCGCGAACCAGCCGGCCGCCGGAAGGGCGTTCACCGGCGGGACGTCGACCGTGACGAGCTGAATCCCCTTTTCCGGGGACGAGGTGGAGACACCCATGGCCGCATCAGCTACCTTTCCACCAAACGTTTGTTAGGTGTGAGGCTTCGAAGCTAGCAGCAGCCGCATCCGGGCGGGAGGGCCTGTGGAAAACTCGCTGCGCGGCAGGACGGCCCTTGTCACCGGGGGGACCCGGGGCGTCGGGGCGGGCATCGCACGAGCCCTCGCCGACGCCGGGGCCGAGGTACTGGTCTGCGCCCGGCGACCCCCCGAAGTCCCGCTCCCCGGCATCGGGTTCCGGCGGCTCGACGTGCGCGACACGGCCGCCGTGCACGGCTTCCTCGCGACCCTGCCCCGGCTGGACGTCCTGGTCAACAACGCGGGCGGCACCCCCGGCCGGAGGCTGACCGAGGCACCGCCGGAGCGGCACGCCCGAGTCGTGGAACTGAACCTCCTGGCCCCGCTGACCGTGTCGCTCGCCGCCCACGCGCACCTGCGCCGGGCGCACGGCTGCGTCGTCATGGTCGGCAGCGTCAGCGGCGGCCGGCCCTCACCCGGCTCGGCCGCGTACGGCGCCGCCAAGGCGGGCCTGGAGAACCTCGCCCGCTCGATGGCCGTGGAGTGGGCGCCCGACATCCGCGTCAACACCCTCGTCGTCGGCATGGTCCGCACCGAGCGGGCCGCCGCGCACTACGGCGACGCCGCCGGAACCGCCGCCGTCGCCCGCACCGTCCCGCTGGGCCGCCTGGCCGAGCCGTCCGACGTCGGGGCCGCGGCCGTGTTCCTCGCCTCCCCGGCCGCCGCGTACGTCACGGGAGCCTCGCTGCTCGTGCACGGCGGCGGGGAGCGGCCGGCGTTCCTGGACGCGGCAACCGTCCCGAAGGAGAGCTGAGATGAGCGGAATCTGCGAGGGCCGGGTCGTCGCCGTCACCGGCGCGGGCCGCGGCCTCGGCCGCGCCCACGCCCTGGCCTTCGCCGCCGAGGGCGCCCGGGTCGTCGTCAACGACCTCGGCGTCGCCCTCGACGGCACCCGGACGGCCGACGGCGGCGGCGCAGCGGGGCGCGGGACGTCGCGCCGCGGCACGCTCCCCGGCCCGGCCGAGCAGGTCGTGGCGGAGATCCGTGCGGCGGGCGGCGAGGCCGTCGCGCACCTCGGCGACGTCGCCGCGCCGGACGGCGCCGCCTCGCTCGTCCGCACCGCACTGGAGGCGTACGGGGCCCTGGACACGCTCGTGAACAACGCGGGCTTCCTGCGGGACCGGATGCTGGTCAACCTGGGCGAGGACGACTGGGACGCGGTCGTGCGGGTCCACCTCAGAGGGCACTTCCTGCCGCTGCGGCACGCGGCCGCGCACTGGCGGGCCCGGTCGAAGGCGGGACACGCGGGAGCCGCCCGGGTCGTCAACACCGCCAGCGGCGCCGGGCTGGCCGGCTCGCTCGGGCAGGGCAACTACAGCGCGGCCAAGGCCGGTGTCGTGGCACTGACCCTCGTCGCGGCGGCCGAGCTGCGCCGCTACGGCGTGCAGGTCAACGCCGTCGCACCGGCCGCCCGGACCCGGATGACCGAGCGGACGTTCGCCGCGGCCATGGCGGCACCGGCCGAGGGCTTCGACGCCATGGCGCCGGAGAACGTCTCCCCGCTCGTGGTCTGGCTGGGCTCGGCCGACTGCGCCGGTGTGAGCGGGCGTGTGTTCGCGTCCGAGGGCGGGCGGATCACCGTCATGGAGGGCTGGCGGCCGGGACCCGCCGCCGACACGGCGGCCCGCCGGACCCCGGCCGAGGCGGGCGCGACGGTCCGCGAACTGCTCACCGAGGCCGCCGAACCCCTGCCCGTCCACGGCACCGGGACCTGAGCCGACCCGCCCGGCCCGGTCCGGCCCGCCCGGCTCGCCCGACCCGCCCGGTCCGACCCGCCCGGCGGGCCCAGGCGCCGCCGGCCGCCCCGGTCCGGCAGGCGCCGCGGCGCGGGCCGGCCGGGCTCCGCGCCCGCTCAGGTGTCGCACTCCAGCAGCGTCCCGCACAGCCCGCACCGGGCCGTCACCCGCCCCCGCACCGGCACCCTGATCCGCTGAAGGCATGTCGGACACGGGAAGGACACCGCCATCGGACCCCCCTCCCGCGCCGTGAAGGCGTACGGGGTGCCGGGCACCGCGGCGGGGGCGTGCTCCCCGGCGTGCCGCCGGTCGCGCGCGTAGCGGCGGCGGCCGGCCCAGCCCGCCGCGGTCAGCGGGGGCTGCTGCGCGTCGCGGCGGGCCCGCGCCATACCCCTGCCGTACGCCGTGTACGCCTGGGCACTGGTGAACCAGACGGACGGGTCCTCGCCGAACGCCAGCGACCGCTTCGCCAGTACGTACCCGAACTCCTCCGGGGTGAGGTATCCGAGTTTCTGCGAGGACGCCCCGTCCTCCCGGTAGGCGTCCAGCAGCAGCCAGCCCGCACCCAGGTAGGTCGTCGCCGTGTCCGTGAGGATCTCGTTGTCCCGCATCCCGCGGAAGGACAGCCCGAGCCGGTGCAGGTACACGTGCATGATCTCGTGCGCGAGCGCCGCACCGATGTCCCGGCGGTGCGTGCGGAATCGGTCGTTCAGCTCGATGAAGTACTCCGGTCCGGCGGTCAGTTCGACGTTCGCCGCGTGCGTCATCCCCCGGAAGCCGACGATCATCCGGGCGTCCGGCAGACGGAAGTGGCGCACCAGCTCGTGCGCGACCCGCTGCGTCCCCAGGTAGAGGTCGTCGGTGTCGCAGAACGCCACATCGGCCGGAGCGACACTCGTCGCGAACTGCCGGACGGTGTCGCACGACAGCCGCCGGTACAGCGCCGTGACGGCTTCCCGCACCGTCTCCAGATGCGGGAAGCCGTGCTCGACCGGTCCGCCGTCGGCCACGTCGCACCCCCAGCACCCCTGACACACCGAAACCGGTTTCCACTGTACGAGGGGAACGGGTCCGGAGGATCCCGGCGGGAGATCCGGGTGCGGCAGAACCGGCCGGAGCGCAGGAAACCCACCCGAGCGCGGGGAACCGGCCGGAGCGTGCGCGGGAACCGGCCGGACGGGTGGGCCGGTGTCGCCGGGGCACGCGCCCGCCGTGCGCCGTTGCCCGCCCGCACGGCGGGATCCGGACACAAACCTCCCGGACGGCACCCGGCACCGCTCCGGCCGCCGGGCGACCGGCCCCCGGCGGGCCCCGGCTTCAGGCCAGGGCCCGGGATCTGGTCCCGTGCGCCGGTCATCCGACCCCGGTCCGCCCCGTAGGGTGGACACCCATGACCACCAGCCACCACGGAACCGGTGACGTCGACCCCGCCGTGCGCGAGGAACTCGCCCGGCTGCGCGACAGCATCGACAACATCGACGCGGCCGTCGTCCACATGCTCGCCGAACGCTTCAAGGCCACCCAGCAGGTGGGCCGCCTCAAAGCCGTGCACCAGCTGCCGCCCGCCGACCCGGCCCGCGAGGCGCGGCAGATCGCCCGGCTGCGCACGCTCGCCGAGAACGCCAAGCTCGACCCGGCCTTCGCGGAGAAGTTCCTCACGTTCATCATCGCCGAGGTGATCCGGCACCACGAGAGCATCGCCGAGGACACCGTCGGCGGACAGCGAGCCACGGCGAACTGACCGGAAACGCCCCCCGGGCGTGACAGGGCGCCCGGCGCGGTGCATGCTGCGCTGAGCACTCCCCGTCAGCCGACGGGCACAGCGCGTCAGTCCGCGACTGCCCCGGCGGACCCAGCGGGAGGGAGGACCGGTCATGGTGTTGTCGGAGGCCGGGATCCTCGTCGTCGGCGACCACGAGGGCACGCTGTACGCCCTGGAGAGCGCTCTCGCCCCGCTCGGCCGCAGGATCGCCCGCGTCACCAGCGGCGACGAGGCCCTCAAACAGGTGCTGCGGGGCCGGGTCGGCCTGCTCCTGCTCGACGTGAGCGCCCCCGGGGCCGGCGGCCTCGACATCGTGCGCTGCATGCACGGCCTGGAGCAGACCCAGCACATCCCGGTCGTCCTGCTCACCGGCTTCGGCCTGGACCACGAACTGACCGCCGCCGCCTACGGCCTCGGTGTCGCCGACCTGGTCACCAAACCCGTCGACCCGTGGTCCCTGCGCACCAAGGTCCGCTACCTCTACGACGCCCATCAGCGCCAGCTCGCCCTCCAGGGCCAGCTGCGCGAACTGCGCGCCCGGGCCGGCGCCCCCGTCGCCCCGGCACACCGCGAGGCCCGCCTCGCGCAGAAGGACGCCCGTGTCCCCTCGCAGCGCGACACCTCGCAGCGCGACACCACGCGAGGCGGGCGCAGCGGCCCTCCCGCCGGGTCGGGCGTCACCGGACTCCCGCAGGAACAGACGTAGGCAGGCCGCAACGGGCCGCGCCGTCCCCGGCATCACGGACGCGGAACGGCGCACGGGAGCGCGCCCGGCGCACCGCGGCGCGTCACGGAGCGCTCACGAAGCCGACCGCCTCTGTGCCCTGTCGGAGCCATCAGGCAGCATGTCGTCCATGTCCGTTCTCACGCGCGACGAAGCGCAGACCCGTGCCCAGTTCCTCGACGTCCACCGGTACCGCGTCGACCTCGATCTCACCACCGGAGACGACACGTTCGACTCCCGCACGACGATCAGCTTCACCGTGCGCGAGGGCCGGGACCGCACGGACACCTTCGTCGAGCTCAAGCCCGCCGAACTGCGCTCGGCCACCCTCGACGGACACCCCCTCGACCCCGGCGCCCTCGACGGCAACCGGCTGCCCCTGGACGGCCTCGCACCCGGCAGCCACGAACTGGTCGTCGACACCGCCATGCGCTACTCGCACACCGGCGAGGGCATGCACCGCTTCACCGACCCCACCGACGGCGAGACCTACCTCTACACCCAGCTGTTCCTCGGCGACGTCCAGTGCGTCTTCGCCGCGTTCGACCAGCCCGACCTCAAGGCCGTCTTCGACCTCACCGTGCGGGCCCCCGAGGGCTGGACGGTCCTCGCCAACAGCATCACCCGCGACCTCGGCGAGGGCCGCTGGCAGGCCGCCTCCACGCCCCTGATCTCCACCTACCTCGTGGCGGTCGCCGCCGGCCCCTGGCACTCCGTGCGCACCGAGCACCGCGGCCTGCCCTTCGCCCTGCACTGCCGCCGCTCGCTGGCCCCCCACCTCGACGCCGACGCCGACGAGATCCTCGACATCACGCGCGCGTGCTTCGACCGGTACCACGAGAAGTTCGACGAGCCCTACCCCTTCGACTCCTACGACCAGGCGTTCGTCCCCGAGTTCAACGCGGGCGCCATGGAGAACCCCGGCCTCGTCACCTTCCGCGACGAGTTCGTGTTCCGCTCCGCCGTCACCGACGTCGAGCGCCAGACCCGCGCCATGGTGATCGCGCACGAGATGGCCCACATGTGGTTCGGCGACCTCGTCACCCTCAGATGGTGGGACGACATCTGGCTCAACGAGTCGTTCGCGGAGTACATGGGCTACCAGACCCTCACCGAGGCCACCCGCTTCACCGGCACCTGGACCGAGTTCGGCGTCGTCACCAAGGGCTGGGGGTACGACGCCGACCAGCGCCCCTCCACCCACCCCGTCGCACCCGACGCCGTCGACGACACCGCCGCGGCCCTGCTCAACTTCGACGGCATCTCCTACGCCAAGGGCGCCTCCGCCCTGCGCCAGCTCGTCGCCTGGCTCGGCGAGAAGGACTTCCTCGCCGGCATCAACAACCACATCGCCCGGCACCGGTTCGGCAACGCCACCCTCGCCGACTTCATCGACTCGCTCGCCGCCGTCACCGACCGCGACGTCCCCGCCTGGGCCGACGCCTGGCTGCGCACCACCGGAGTCGACACGCTCACCCCCCGCATCGCCCCCGGCGGCAACGGCGTCTGCGCCCTCACCGTCGACCGCGCCGGAAGCCGCCCCCACCACATCGCCGTCGGCCTCTACGACGTCGACCACGCCGACGAGGGCCGGCTCGCCCTGCGCGAAAGCCTCCGCCTCGACGTCCCGCAGAGCGAGGCGCTGCCCATCGGCAAGCGCCCCGCGCTGCTCCTGCTCAACGACGGCGACCTCACCTACGCCAAGATCCGCTTCGACCCGGAGTCCTTCGAGACCCTGCGCACCGGCCTGTCCGGCCTGCCCGACCCCCTCACCCGCGCGGTCGTCTGGAACGCCCTCAGGGACGCCGTCCGCGACGGCGAACTCCCGCCCTCCGCCCACCTCGACACCGCCCGCGCCCACCTCCCGCACGAGACCGACCTGGCCCTCGTCCAGGGCGTGCTCGGATTCGCCGTCACCCAGATCACCCGCCGCTACCTGGGCGACGACGCCCGGCCCGTCGCCCAGGCCACCCTCGGCTCGCTCTGCCGCGACCTCATCCGCCGCACCGAGGACGGCTCGCACCCCGGACTGCGCCTGCTCGCCGTCCGCCACGCCATCGACGTCGCCGCCCAGCCCGACGGCATCGCCGCCTGGCTCGCCGACGGCACCGTGCCCGGCGGACCCGAACTCGACCCCGAGCTGCGCTGGCGGGTCCTCGGCCGCCTCGCCGTCCTCGGCGCCACCGACGAGACCGCCATCGCCGCCGAACTCGAACGCGACCCCAGCGCCACCGGCCGCGAAGGCGCCGCCCGCTGCCGCGCCGCCCTGCCCGACCCCGACGCCAAGGCCCGCGCCTGGGAAGCGATGTTCGGCGGCGACGACCTGTCCAACTACCTGTTCACCGCCACCGCTCAGGGCTTCTGGCAGCCCGAACAGGCCGACCTGGTACGGGACTACATCCCGCGCTACTTCGAGGACGCCGCCGCCCTCGCCGCCCGCCGGGGCCCCGCCATCGCCGAGGCGGCCGGCCGCTGGGCCTTCCCCGCCCACGCCGTCGACACCGGGACTCTGCGCCTCGGCGAGGAGTGCCTCGCCGACGCCGGTCTCCTCCCCGCCCTGCGCCGCAAGCTCGTCGACCAGCTCGACGACCTCGCCCGCGCGCTGCGGGTCCGCGGCGGGGAGTGACCGCGGGGGCGGGGCACCCCGGACCGGGCCGCCCCGCCCCGAACCGGGCCCGCCGTGCTCTCCCTGCCGGGCCCGTCCTCGCGGCCTACCGCGTCGCGCTGCCGTGCCCGTGCTCGCGGCCTGCCGTGCCCGTGCTGCCGTGCTCGCCCGGCCCGGTCGCGCCGTGCCCGCTCCGCTCCGGACCGGGCCCGCCGTGCTCTCCCTGCCGTGCCCGTCCTCGCGGCCTGCCGTGCCCGTGCTGCCGTGCTCGCCCGGCCCGGTCGCGCCGGGCCCGCTCCGGACCGGGCCCGCCGTGCTCTCCCTGCCGTGCCCGTCCTCGCGGCCTGCCGTGCTCGCCCGGCCTGGTCGCGCCGTGCCCGCTCCGCCCCGGACCGGGCCCGCCGTGCGCTTCCGGCCCGCCGCGCAGCGCTGGCCCTGAACGGGCCCCGCCGCGTGCCCCCCGGCCCCGAACCGGCCCCGCCCTGCCGCGCTCGCCCGCCGCCCGCCGCCTGCTGCCTGCTGCCTGCCGCCCGCTGCCTGCCGCTCGCCGCGGGCCGCCCCGCCCTCCCCGGCCGGGGCCGGGCCGGTCCTGCCCGCCCGGCAGTACCCCCTTTCGGGTTCAGCTCGTTGAGCATTGCGGACGCGTCGCTCCCTCCCCGTACAAGCTGGGCCCCGGAGGTGTCCGACACCCCCAGGGCCGCGGACCCGCAGCCGCGACGTGCCGAGGAGGAAGCCCGTGAGCACCCCACCCCTCGCCTCCGGCCCCCAGGGCTCCGGTGCCCTGCGGCCGCTGCTCGGCACGGTCCTCGACGCCCTCGACGAGGGCCGCCGGGCCCGGGGCGGACCCGTGCCCGCGGGCGGACCCGACGCCGTCACCGCGCGGCTGGCGGCGGAGGTCGGCACCGTGCTGCCCGAGGAGGGCGACCCGCAGGCCCTGCACACCGTCGTCCGGGCGCTCGCCGAGGGCGCGGCCGACCCCGCCGAACCGCTGTGCGCCGCGCATCTGCACTGCCCGCCGCTCGCCGTCGCCGCCGCCGCCGACCTCGCCGCGAGCGTCCTCAACCCGTCCCTCGACTCCTGGGACCAAGCGCCGTCCGGCTCCGCCCTCGAAGCCCTCGTCACCCGCGCCCTCGCCGCCGAGACCTACCCCCGCCGCCCCGGACGGCCCGCGTCCGACGCCCTGGTCACCACCGGAGGCACCGAGGCCAACCTCCTCGCCCTGCTGCTCGCCCGTGAGACACACGGCCGCACCGTCCGGCTGCTCTGCGGCACCAACGCGCACCACTCGCTCACCCGCGCCGCGTGGCTGCTCGGCCTGCCCGCACCCGTCGCCGTACCCGCCCCGGCGGGCGTCCTCGACCCGGTCGCGCTCGACGCCGCCCTGAGGTCCCTCACCGGCCCCCGCCTCGTCGCCGCCACCGCCGGCACCACCGGCGCGGGCCTCATCGACCCCCTGGACGAGATCGCCGCGCTGTGCCGCCGCCACGGCACCCGGCTGCACGTGGACGCCGCCTACGGCGGGCCCCTGCTGTTCAGCGACCGCCTCCGCCCGCTCCTGGCCGGGCTGGACGCCGCCGACACCGTCGCCTTCGACCTGCACAAGCTGGGCTGGCAGCCGGTCGCCGCCGGACTCCTCGCGGTCCGCGACGCAGGCGACCTCGCCGCGCTGCACCAGCGCGCCGACTACCTCAACGCCGCCGACGACACCGACGCCGGGCTGCCCGACCTCCTCGGCCGCTCCCTGCGCACCACCCGCCGCCCGGACATCCTCAAGGCGGCCGTCACCCTCAAGACCCTCGGCCGCCGCGGACTGGGCGCCCTCGTCGACCAGGTCTGCGACCACGCACGGCAGTTCGCCTCCCTCGTGGCCGCACACCCCGCCTTCGAACTGCGCGGCCGGCCGGTCATCAGCACCGTCCTGTTCCGGCCCGCGGGAGCCGCCGACCACACCGTCGCCGCCGTACGCCGCCGCCTGCTCACCGACGGCCGCGCCGTGCTGGGCCGGACCCGGCTCGACGGACGCCTCTGGCTGAAGGCCACCCTGCTCAACCCCCACCTCGGGCCCGAGGACCTGACGGCCCTGCTCACCACCGTGGAAGGACACACCTCGCCATGACTCACCCGCCCCGCCCGGCCGGCGACACCCCGCGCGACCTCGTCGGCATCGGCATCGGCCCCAGCAACCTCTCCCTCGCCGCGCTCGCCCAGCCGCTCGCCGGACTCGACGCCGTCTTCTTCGAGCAGCGCCCCGCCTTCCACTGGCACCCCGGCCTGCTCATCGACGGCGCCACCGTCCAGGTGCCCTTCCTCGCCGACCTGGTCACCCTCGCCGACCCCGCCAGCCGCTGGTCCTTCCTGAACTACCTCAAGGCCCGCGAGCGGCTCTTCCCGTTCTACTTCGCCGAGCGCTTCCACATCCACCGCGCCGAGTACGACGCCTACTGCCGCTGGGTCGCCGACCACCTGCCCGGCCTGCACTTCCGCCACCAGATCGACGCCGTCCGCTTCAACCCCGAACGCGACGTCCTCGAGGTCGACCACACCCAGCTCGACGGCAACGGAGAGGCCGAGGCGCTCGGCCGCACCACCACCAGGAACATCGTCCTCGGCATCGGCACCGAACCGTACGTGCCCGAGCCCCTCAGACCGCTCGCCGACGCCCCGGGCGTCCCCGTCCTGCACGCCGCCGACTACCGGGACCACCGCGAGGCGCTGCTGCGCGCCGGGCACGTCACCGTCATCGGGTCCGGGCAGTCCGGCGCCGAGATCTTCCTCGACCTGCTCCGCAACCGCCCGCCCGGCCGGGAGGGCCTGCACTGGCTCGGCCGCACCGGGGCGTTCGCGCCCATGGAGTACTCCAAGCTCGGGCTGGAGCACTTCACCCCCGACTACACCCGCTACTTCCACGCCCTGGCCGAACCGGTCCGCGACCGGCTCGTCGCCGCCCAGTGGCAGCTGCACAAGGGCATCGACGCCGGCACCATCGCCGCCGTCCACGACGAGCTCTACCGCCGCACCCTGCACGGCGGCTGGCCCGACGCCGTCCTCACCCCCGGAGTGCACGTGCGCACCGCCGGACGCATCGCCACCACCAGGGTCGAACTCCACCTGGAGCACCTCCAGCAGGGCAGCCGCAGCCGTCTCACCACCGACGCCGTCGTCCTGGCCACCGGCTACCGCGAGCGCCCGCTCGGCAGCCTGCTCGCCGCTCTCGACCCCTACCTGCGCCGGGACGGCGCCGGACGCCCCCGTGTCGACGAGCACTTCCGTCTCGTCCTGGACCCTGCCGTCGGCGGCGCGGGCTGCACCGTGTACGTGCAGAACGCCGAGCGCCACACCCACGGAGTCGGCGCTCCCGACCTCGGCCTGGCCGCCTGGCGCAGCGCCACCATCCTCAACACCCTGACCGGCAAGGAGCTCTACCCCCTGCCGGGCCGTACCGCGTTCACCACCTTCGGGCTGGAACAGCCGCAGCCCCGGGTCCCGTCCGCACGGCGGCCGCGGGTGCTGACCCCGCTCACGGACGGGACCTGAGGCCGCCGCCCGCCCCAATCCCCGGACCGGGCCCGACGGGCCGGAACCCGCCGGACCGGCGCCGGACTCAGAACACGGGTGTGCCCTCACGCGTCAGCTTCCAGTCCACCGACGCGAACTCCTCCGGGTCCAGCACGCCCTTGGCCGTGACCCACTCCGCGATCCGGGTCCGGATCTCCGTCGACTCCGACCACAGCTCCTCGGCCGACGCGACGTGCGGGAACGCGCCGCCGCCGTTCGCCCGGTAGTTGTTGACCGCGAGGACGAACTGCCGGGCGTCGTCGAGCGGCGCACCCCCGTAACTCAGGTTCCGGATCCGCGAACCGGCCGGCCGGGCGATGTCGATCTCGTACGACAGTCCGGACACGTAGTCGTAGTTGTAGTCCGGCCGTCCGCCCGCGTTGGTCAGCTTCTCCACGTCCACCGCGGCGTCCGGGGCCGTCTGCGCGAAGTACCCGGCCGAGTACTCCAGGTACGCCCTGATCTGCGCACCCGTCATCAGCTTCGCGACCAGCGTGTTGTCGTACACGTACAGGCTCGACAGATCCCGGATGGTCACCTCGCCCGCCGGGATCTGCGAGGTGCGGGAGAACGGCGACGCCTGCGCGACCACCGGCAGCGACGCGTACGCGCCGCCCGCGAGCGCGGCCTTGACGACGTCCTCCTGGACCCTGGTGATCAGATCGATGATCGGCGCGTCCTTGTAGCGCGCTTCGGCCGTGGTGAGCGTCTCCGTGGCCGTACCGACCACCTGGTTGACGTACCGTACGACCCTGTCGTGCTCGTCGTCGAGCAGCCGGGAGATCTTCGGGTCGTCGGCGACGGTGTTGGAGTTGCGCAGCGACGCCCTGACCGACTCGACGTGCCAGCGGCCCCTGCGGAACACCAGGTCGATGTCGAACAGCGTCAGCCGCTCCGCGTAGCACAGCGGCTCCGACAGCACGACCGTCCTGCCGGTCCGCTCGTTGACGACCTTCAGCTCCGGGATCTCCACGTGCGCGTGCCCCACCAGGATCGCGTCGATGTCCGGCACCAGCCGGGCCACGTCGGCCGCCGCGTTCTCCACGTACGGCAGCTGGTCGCCGTAGGACGACGTGCCCGAGGAGCCGCTGTGCGCCGACACGATCACCACGTCGGCGCCCATGGACTTCAGCTTCGGCACCCACTTCGCGGCCTGCTCCTCGAGCCCCGGGAACTTCAGGCGGCCCTGCACGTAGGCCTTGTCCCAGATCGCGATGCCCGGGTTGGTCAGACCCAGCACCGCCACCTTCACCGGCCGTGCCCCCCGCACCCGGAACGTCTTCATGAAGTACGGCGGGAAGGCCGGCCGGAGGGTCTTCGCGTCCACCGCGTTCGCGCCCAGCAGCGGGAAGTCGCACTGCTCCTCGAACTTGCGCAGGGTCTCGATGCCGTAGTTGAACTCGTGGTTGCCCAGCGCCACCGCGTCGTACCCGATCCGGTTCATCGCCTGCGCCATCGGGTGGACCGGACCGCGCCGGGCCGTGATCGGCTCCACCTTGGCGTAGTAGTACGTCAGCGGCGTGCCCTGGATGGTGTCGCCCGCGTCCAGCAGCAGCGTGTTGGCGCGGCCCTTCTCCGCGCGCACCTGCTCGACCAGGGTGGAGATCCGCGCCAGGCCCTTGGCGTTGCCCTGGGCGTCGGAGTACTCCGTGTCCTTGAAGTAGTCCCAGTTGAAGATGTTTCCGTGCAGGTCGGTCGTGCCCATCACGGTCAGCGCGTAGCGCTTCTCCCGGCCCCGGGCGGGGCCGGGCCGGTGCGGCGCGGCCTCGGCCGCCGGTGCCACCGCACCGCCGGCCAGTGCCACCCCCGCCCCGGTCACGGCCGACTTCTTCAGGAACTTCCGGCGGTCCAGCCCCATGTTCGTTCTCTCCTCGGAGACGGCAGACGTTCACAACGCGCGTAGATTCTGACCCGTGCGGGGTGGAACGGAACAGGCCTTGCGGGTTGCGATCGGGTGTCCCGGGGTGTGCGTCAACCCCCCTGCCCCGGCCGGTCGGTGACAGAGTGGGGCGTATGACCGCAACCGAACCCGCCGGCTCCGAGCCGCCCGTGCCCTACGGCACCCCCGCCGCGCCCCGCATCGCCGTCCGCGGCGAGGCCCACCTGGAGGTCGACCCGGAGGTCGCCCGTCTCGGCGTCACCGTCTCCGCCCGCGGCCGGGACCGGCGCGCCGCGCTCGACGACCTCACCCGCCGCAACGCCGCCGTCCTCGACCTCGTCACGTCCTACGGCGAGGCCGTCGAACGGCTGGAGACCGGCACCTTCGCCCTCACCCCCGAACTGACCCGGCACGGGCGGGGCGAACGCGTCCGCACCTACCACGGCGCCGTACGCCTCACCGTCGAGGTCGCCGACTTCACCGTCCTGGGAGAACTCACCACCCGCCTCGCCGACCAGGACCTCACCCGGGTCGACGGCCCGTGGTGGGCGCTGCGCCCCGGCTCACCCGCCCACCGCGACGCCCGCACCCGTGCCGTCCGGGAGGCGGTCCAGCGCGCCCGCGAGTACGCCGACGCCCTCGGCACCACCGTGGCCGCCCTGGTCGAACTCGCCGACGTCGGCGCGGAGGACCGGGGCGGCTACCCGCCGCCGCCCGGCCGGATGCGCTCCGCCGCCTACGGTGTCCCGGAGGCCGACGCCGCGGCGCCCCTGGACCTCGAACCCGAGCGCCAGCACGTCTACGCCGGCGTCAACGCCCGCTTTACGATGAACCCGCCCCGGCTGTAGAGATCCATTCACTGCTTCGGAATTCGAATAAGCGGACCGGGGGCCGTCCGAAAGGGAGGACGACGCACTCCGGAATGCTCATCGGAGCGAGGGCCTGCACAATTCAACAGTTGTCAACGCTCCTTCACTCAAGTGTTGTTGAGTGGTCATGCCGGGCCAATTCTCTACCCGCCGGTAAGGCATAGGCTCGACGTATGCGCCGAGCGAAGATCGTCTGTACCCTGGGCCCCGCCACCGACTCGTACGACCAGATCAAGGCGCTGGTCGACGCCGGAATGGACGTCGCCCGCCTCAACCTCAGCCACGGCACCCACGCCGATCACGAGGAGCGCTACCGGCGCGTCCGCAAGGCCGCCGACGAGACCGGCCGCAGCGTCGGCGTCCTCGCCGACCTTCAGGGCCCGAAGATCCGACTCGGCCGCTTCACCGAAGGACCCGTACTCCTCGAACGCGGCGACGCCTTCACCATCACCGTGGAGGACGGCGTCGAAGGCGACCGCCTGCAGTGCGGAACGACGTATGCGGGCCTCGCCGCCGACGTCGCCGAGGGGGAGCGGATCCTCGTCGACGACGGAAAGGTCTGCCTGGAGGTCACGGCCGTCGACGGGCCCCGGGTGCGCACCACCGTCGTCGAGGGCGGCGTGATCTCCGACCACAAGGGCCTCAACCTGCCCGGCGTCGCGGTCTCCGTCCCCGCCCTGTCCGGGAAGGACGAGGAGGATCTGCGCTGGGCGCTGCGCACCGGTGTCGACGTCGTCGCCCTGTCCTTCGTCCGCAGCGGCCGCGACGTGCGGGACGTGCACCGGATCATGGCCGAGGAGGGGCGCCGCCTTCCCGTCATCGCCAAGGTGGAGAAGCCCCAGGCCGTGGAGGACGTCGACGGCATCGTCGCCGCCTTCGACGGGATCATGGTGGCCCGCGGCGACCTCGGCGTGGAGATGCCGCTGGAGCAGGTGCCGATGGTCCAGAAGCGGGCGGTCAAGCTCGCCAGGCGGAACGCCAAGCCGGTGATCGTGGCGACGCAGATGCTCGACTCGATGATCGAGAACTCCCGCCCCACCAGGGCCGAGGCCAGCGACGTCGCCAACGCCGTGCTGGACGGCACGGACGCGGTGATGCTGTCCGGCGAGACCAGCGTCGGCAAGTACCCCGTGGAGACGGTCCGGACCATGGCCCGCATCGTGGCGGCCGCCGAGGAGGACATGCTGGCCACGGGCCTGCCGCCGCTGACCGAGCGCAACAAGCCGCGCACCCAGGGCGGAGCGGTCGCGCGGGCCGCCGCCGAGATGGGCGACTTCCTGGGGGCCAGGTTCCTGGTCGCCTTCACCCAGTCCGGCGACACCGCCCGCCGCCTGTCCCGCTACCGGTCCCCGATCCCGCTGCTCGCCTTCACGCCCGACCCGGCGACCCGCTCCCAACTCAGCCTCACCTGGGGCGTGGAGACCTTCCTCGGCCCCCGGGTCGGCTCCACGGACGCGATGGTCGCCCAGGTGGACGAGCTGCTGCTGAGGTTCGGCCGCTGCCGGCCGGGGGACACCGTCGTCATCACGGCCGGTTCACCCCCCGGTGTCTCCGGGACGACCAACCTGGTGCGGGTGCACCACATCGGCGAGACGTCCGCGTAGCGGGCGCGGAAGCCGGTGCCCTGGTCCGGGCACCCGGCAGGTCCGGGCGGTGACCCGGCTCCGGGGCGTACGCGGTCGTGGCGCATGCCGGCGGTGTGCCGGGCCGCATGCCACGCCGGCCACTCGACCGCCGACCGCCGACCGAGTCGCCGTGCCGTGTCGTGCGCGCGGGCCTTGAGGCATGGGGCATGCCCGGAATTCGCCGTGCGCCCTTCGGAGGGCCGCCGCGGAATGCGCGACGACGCGCAGCAAAAAGCGGATGTTCACGAGAAGGTGGACATCCGCTCTTTATGGTGACCTTGAAATCCAAGGAAAAGTACCCCGGGTCGGATTCGAACCGACGCTGTATGGGTTTTGAATCCATGGCCTCTACCGCTGGGCTACCGGGGCCCCTTCGATATGAAGGTCAGCGGTTACCCGCTGTGTCACCACCATACCGCAGCTGGGTAGGCTCTTGTCAGCAGCACCCCTGCCCGGAACAAGGAGCACCCGTGACCGCGCCCGAGTCGCCCCAGCCCGCAGACGCGCCCGACGACGACATGTCGCACGTGCCTCCGCTGACGACCCGTGTCGTCATCGCCGAGGACGAAGCCCTGATCCGGCTCGATCTCAAAGAGATGCTGGAGGAGGAGGGCTACACGGTCGTGGGCGAGGCGGGAGACGGTGAGCAGGCCGTCGAACTGGCCCGCGAGCACCGGCCCGACCTCGTCATCCTCGACGTCAAGATGCCCCGGCTCGACGGCATCTCCGCCGCCGAGAAGATCACCGAGGAGTCGATCGCGCCGGTCCTCATGCTCACCGCGTTCTCGCAGCGCGACCTCGTGGAGCGGGCCCGTGACGCCGGCGCCATGGCGTACCTGGTGAAGCCGTTCAGCAAGAGCGACGTCGTCCCGGCGATCGAGATGGCCGTCTCCCGGTACACGCAGCTCAAGGAGTTGGAGAAGGAGGTCGTCGACCTCACCCAGCGCCTGGAGACGCGCAAGCTCGTGGACCGCGCCAAGTCGATCCTGCAGACGGAGTACGGGCTGAGCGAGCCGGCCGCGTTCCGGTGGATCCAGAAGACCTCCATGGACCGGCGCATGTCGATGCAGCAGGTCGCCGAGGCCGTCATCCAGGACGCCGAGGAGAAGAAGGCGGCCAAGGCGGGCGACCAGGGCTGACACCGCCCGGACGCGCTCTCTCGGACACCCGTGCGGAGACCCGTGCGGAGACTCGCCCGGACGCTTGCGCGGACACCCGTGCGGACACCCGCCCGGACGCTTGCGTGACGCCGGATACCGACCGGTCCCGCCCTGCATCGCCGGAGGCCCGCCGCGGGCTTCCGCCGCGTGCGGCGTGAGGAGGCGGCCGCCCGCGGTGCACGTGCGTGAGGCCCACGCCCCGGATCACCGGAGCGCGGGCCTCAGCCGTTCGCGAGGGGAGCGGGCGAAAGCCTCAGTCCTCGCCCAGGTACGCCTTGCGCACCGAGTCGTCGTGCAGCAGGTCGTGCCCGGTACCGGACAGGACGATGCTGCCGACCTCCATCACATGGCCGTGGTCGGCCAGGGACAGCGCGGCCTGCGCGTTCTGCTCCACGAGCAGGATCGTGGTGCCCTGGGACTTCAGCTCCGCGATGGTCGCCATGATCTTCTGCATCATGATCGGCGACAGGCCCATGGAGGGCTCGTCCAGCATCAGGAGCTTCGGCCGGGACATCAGCGCCCTGCCCATGGCGAGCATCTGCTGCTCACCGCCGGAGAGCGTGCCGGCGGCCTGCCTGCGGCGCTCCCCGAGGATGGGGAACAGGTCGTAGGCGTGCTGGATGTCCTGCTCGATGCCCGCCTTGTCGTTGCGCAGGAAGGCACCGAGACGGAGGTTGTCCTCGATCGCCATGCGGGGGAAGATGTGCCGCCCCTCGGGGGAGTGGGCCAGCCCCAGCGAGACGACCTTGTGGGCGGGGAACTTCTTCAGCGACTTGCCGTCGAACTTGATCTGCCCGCCGACCGGCTTCAGCAGACCGGACAGTGTCCGCAGGGTCGTCGTCTTGCCGGCGCCGTTGGTGCCGATGAGGGTGACGACCTCGCCGGCGTCGACCTTGAAGGAGATGCCCTTGACGGCTTCGATCTTGCCGTAGGCGACCCGGAGGTCCTCGACTTCGAGCAGTGCGGTCATCGGTCGTTCTCCTTGCCGGACGGGGTGTCGGCGGACGCCTCGGCTGTCTCGGCCTCGGGAGCCTCGGTGCCGGCGGCCCCGGCCTCGGAGCCGGCCTCGGCGGCCTCGACCCCGGCGGTCTCTCCTGCCTCGGCGGCCTCGCCGGCCTGGGTCTCAGCGTCCTCGGCCCCGGTCTCGGCCTCGTCGGCCTCGCCGGCGGCTCCGGCCCCGGGCGCCTCGGTGTCGGGCGCCTCGGCCGCAGCAGCCTTGGCGCCGGCCGCCTCGGCCTCGGCGGCCGCCACCTCGGCGGCCTCGGACGTGCCGGGCGCGCCCTCGAACGGTTCGCCCAGGTAGGCGGCGACGACCCGCTCGTCGGCCTGCACGGTCGCCGGGTCGCCCTCGACGAGCTTCTCGCCCTGGACGAGCACCGCGACGCGGTCGCACAGGTTGAAGATGAACCGCATGTCGTGCTCGATGACGAGCACGGCGATACCCCTGTCCCGGATGGCGAAGACGAGTTCCTCCGTCGCCCGGGTCTCCTGCGGGTTCATTCCGGCCGTCGGCTCGTCGAGGAGCAGCAGACCGGGCTCGCTGGCCAGGGCCCGGGCGATCTCCAGCTTGCGCTGCTCACCGTAGGGCAGGTTGCGGGCGAGGTGTTCGGCCTTGGGCGCCAGCCCGACGAACTCCAGCAGCTCCATGGCGCGTTCGCGTGAGGCGGCCTCGGCCTTGTGGAAGCCGGGGCCGCGCAGCAGCGCCGACCACAGGCCCTCCTTGGTCCGGGTGTGCCGGCCGACCAGGACGTTCTCCAGGACGGTCATGTTGGCGAACAGCCGGATGTTCTGGAAGGTGCGGGCGATGCCGGCCGCGGTGACCTTGAAGGACTTCGGCGGCAGGACCCGGTCCTTGAAGCGGACCTCGCCCTCGGTGGGGATGTACAGCCCGGTCAGGCAGTTGAAGAAGGTCGTCTTGCCGGCGCCGTTGGGGCCGATGAGCCCGACGATCTCTCCGCTGTTGACCTGGAGGTTGACGCCTCGTACGGCGGTGAGGCCGCCGAAGCGCATGGTGACGCCGCGGGCGTCGAGCACGGCCGTGCCGGGGGCGACGGCGTCCTGGGTGGTGGTTTCGGTGGTCATGTGGTTCAGGCCCCTGCCTTGCCGAGGACTGCGGGAGCGTCGTCGCCTTCGTGGAACTCCAGCTGGCGGCGGCGGTTGGGGATCAGGCCCTCCGGACGGAAGCGCATCAGCAGCACCAGTGCCAGACCGAACGCGAAGAGCTGGTAGTCGCCCAGGAACTGGAGCTTGGCGGGGATGAGGTAGAGCAGTGCGGCGCCGACCAGGGGTCCGCTGATGGTGCCCATGCCGCCGAGGACGACCGCGGCCAGCAGGAAGGCCGAGTTGGGCGGGACCACGTGGGCGAACTGGTACTGCTCCGGCGTCACGGTGTACGTGACGTGGGCCTGGACGGTGCCGGCCAGGCCGGCGAGCGCCGCACCGAGGGCGAACGCGATGAGCTTGACGCGGAAGCCGTTGATGCCCATGGCGAGCGCCGCGGTCTCGTCCTCGCGGATGGCGATCCAGGCGCGGCCGATGCGGGAGTCGCTGCTGCGGCGGAAGACCACCACGACGACCAGCGTGATGAGCAGCATCAGCAGGAAGTAGTTGGCGAACCGCGCGATGGTGAAGCCGAGGAACGTGTGCTCCTCGCCGAAGTGGAAGCCCAGGATGTTCAGGTTGGGGATCGACGAGATGCCGTTGGAGCCGTTGGTGACGTCGGGTCCGGACGTGCCGTCCAGGTTGAGGACGGTGATCCGGAAGATCTCACCGAAGCCCAGCGTCACGATGGCGAGGTAGTCGCCGCGCAGACGCAGGGTCGGCGCGCCGATGATGACTCCGAACACCATGGCGACGGCCGCTCCGACCAGGGCGGACGCCCAGAACGGCAGGTGCAGGTCGAACGGCGAGGAGGGAGAGCCGGACACCATGGCCGCGGTGTAGGCGCCGACGCCGAGGAAGGCGACGTAACCGAGGTCGAGGAGACCCGCGAGGCCGACCACGATGTTCAGGCCGAGGGCGACCGTGGCGAAGATCAGGATGTAGACGCCGATCGTCGCGTACTGGTCGTCGGACTGGGTGAAGGGGAACGCGGCGGCGGCCGCGAACGCTCCGGCCATCGTCACCGTGCGGTGCTTTGCGGTGAGCGCCGAGACCCGGCCCACGAGACCGGCCTTGGCGAGCGCCGCGAAACCGAACCCGGCGGTGATCATGAAGCCGATGAACAGCTCGTCGTACTCGGTGCCGATGCCGTAGGTGAAGACGGTCAGACCGACCGCGAGGGTCGCGATGATCACCAGGATCTCGGCGTACGCCGGGAGCTTGCGGGCCGGAGCGGGGGTGCCGCCGGCCAGCATGGCCTTCAGCACCGCACCCCGGTCGCGCAGCCGGTGGCGCAGCTGCGCGCCGGCCGAGTCGTCGGGGTCGATCGGCTCCGGCTCCGGCCGGTCGAACGGGACGGCGAGGGCGCCGGTCACGGCGGCGAGGGTGGCGACGGCCACGACCCAGCCACCGGGTTCGAGGTTGACCAGACCGCCCAGTTCGTTGCTGATCGCGAGGACCGTGTACCAGGCGGTGGCGAACGTGCCCAGGGCGGCGAGCCGCAGCGCGCTGTCGGCACCCGCGGGGGTGAGCCAGCCCAGGCCCTTGACGCCGTAGGACGAGAGGCCGAACAGCACCGTGAGCAGGCCGCCGACGAGGACGAGCACCTGAAGGCCGCCCGGGTAGCCGTAGACGGTGAGGTTGCCGGGGAACTCGGACGTCCACGTCCAGGCCATGAAGGTGGACACGACGGCGAGCGCGCCGCCCCCGGTGGCCAGCGCCCGGGCGACGGGCTCGGGCAGATCGATCAGGCCGGCGTGCTTCGCCGGTGCGGCCGCGCGCGGGGTCTCGGGTGCGGTGGTCTGTGTGGTCATCGGTCTCACGCCCTGTCCGAGACGCGCTCGCCGAGCAGACCCTGGGGCCTGACCAGCAGTACGAGGATGAGGAGTACGAAGGCCCAGACGTTCGCCCAGGACTGGCTGCCGAACTGCTCCATGCCGGGGATGTCCGAGATGTAGGCCGTCGACAGGGCTTCCGCCACACCGAGGACGAGACCGCCGAGCATGGCACCGTAGATGTTGCCGATGCCGCCGAGGACGGCCGCGGTGAAGGCCTTCAGGCCGAGGATGAAGCCCATGCGGAACTGGACCTCGCCGTACTTCAGGCCGTACGCGACGGCTCCCACGGCGGCGAACGCCGCGCCGAGGGCGAACGCGACCACGATGATGCGGTCGGTGTTGATACCCATGAGCTTGGCGGTGTCGGGGTCCTGCGCGGTGGCCTGCATGCCGCGGCCGGTGCGGGTCTTCATCACGAAGTAGGCGAGGACCGCCATGCTGAGCGGGGCGGCGAGCAGCAGGAACACGTCGCCGGTCTGGATGGTGACGCTGCCGATCTCGAAGGGCCCGCCGTCGATCTGCGGGAAGGTGATCGCGGAGCGCGCGTCGGGGTACCAGGCCCACACGGCCTGCTGGAGAGCGAGGGAGAGGCCGATGGCGGTGATGAGCGGGGCGAGGCGGGGGCCGCCGCGGAGGGGGCGGTAGGCGAATCGTTCCGCTCCCATGGCGACGAGAACGGCGACGATGACGCCGCCGACGATCATCAGGGGGAGAGCCACCCACATGGACGTGCCGTCGGGCAGCACGTAGAGGTAGACAGTGAGGGCTCCGAAGCCGCCCATCATGAAGATCTCGCCATGGGCGAAGTTGATGAGCTGGACAATGCCATAGACCATTGTGTAGCCGATGGCGATCAGCCCGTACATGGATCCTAGGAGCAGGCCGTTGACCAGCTGCTGCGGCAGTTCGTTCACCGCATGTCCTCCGAGACGTTTCGGATGAATCGACGGATGTGACCGGATGCGAGTCCGCGCGGGGCGCCAGTGGTGCAGCGCCCCGCGCGGCTCAGGGGGGTGTGCGGGTGAAGAGGTCAGCCGGTGTAGGTGCCGGACTTGACCGACTTCCAGTCGCCGCCCTCGACCGAGTAGACGGTGAGCTGCTTGTTGGTCGCGTCACCGAACTCGTCGAAGGAGACCGTTCCGGTCACTCCGTCGAAGGAGACGTTCTGCATGGCCTCCGTGACCTTGGCGCGGGCGTCCTCGGGGAGCTTGCCGTCGTTGGCCTCGACGACCTGCTTCACGGCCTCGATGATCGCCCAGGCCGAGTCGTAGGAGTAGCCGCCGTACGCCTCGTAGTCCTCCTTGTAGCCGGCCGCGTCGTAGTTCGCGATGAACTCCTTGGCGGAGGGCAGCTGCTCGACCGGCGCGCCGACCGAGGTGGAGAGGTCGCCGGTGCCGGAGGAACCGGCCAGCGAGATGAAGTCGGCGCTGTAGATGCCGTCGCCGCCGACCAGCGGGATCTTGGCGCCCGCGGCCTTGATCTGCTTGCTGAGCGGGCCGGCCTGCGGGTACTCGCCGCCGTAGTAGACGACGTCCGCGCCGCTGCTCTTGACCTTGGTGGCGACCGCCGAGAAGTCCTTGGTCTCGGGGTCGATGTGCTCGGTGCCCACGATCTTGCCGCCGAGGTTCTTGAACTCCGCGGAGAAGGTGGCCGCGAGGCCGGCGCCGTAGGTCTTCTTGTCGTCGATGACGAAGACCTTGCTCTTCTTGGCGTCGTTGTAGACGTACTGCGCGGCGAACGGGCCCTGGATGGCGTCCGTGGTCGCGGTGCGGAAGTACGACTTGTACGGGCGCGACTGCTCCTTCTGCCAGTCCGGTCCCTGGGTGAGGGCCGGGTTGGTGTTGGCGGGGGAGACCTGGACGAGCTTGGCGTCGTCGAAGACCTTCTGCATGGACTCGGCGACGGAGGAGTTCAGCGGGCCGACGACGCCCAGGACGTCCTTGTTGGCGACGAACTTGGTGGCGTTCTGCTGGCCCGAGGACGGCTGGGCCTGGTCGTCCAGGGCCTGGACCTCGAAGGTCACACCCTCGACGAACTTCTCCTTGTTGGCGGTCTTGGCGGCGAGGTCCACGGAGTTCTTGATGCCGAGACCGAGCGCGGACAGGTCACCCGTGAGCGGGGCGTCGATACCGATGACGACCTTGGTGGTGCCCGAGCCGCCGTTGTCGGAGCCGCCGTCGTCGTCGCGCGAGCCGCAGGCGGTGAGGGTGAGCGCTCCCGCCGCCAGAGCGGCGGTCATGGCGATGAGCGAACGTTGACGCACGATCAGTCCTTTCCCTGGCGCGGCCCTCCCCGGTAGGAGTGGCCGAGTCGAGCGCTGGGGCCGAAGAGACTTCGATTCCGGTGGCGCGGTGACTGGCCGTGACTCTAAGCGCGGGTGGGGAACATCGAGGAGAGTCTGACGAAGGCTGTGACGCTCTTGTTATGACACGTCGTAATGCAGAGCGGTACTTGCCGGGGGGAAGCGCGGAATTCTGGCCGATTCGCGCAGTCTGCATCGTGAGACGCGCAGGGTGGACTCGGTTGCGTTCAGTAGTGTTCTAGCGTTTTGGTGATGTCGCGAACTCGTTGCTGCAGGCTACCTGCAGCGCCTCCGAGAGGTCTCGCGCATACGGGGTGCCGAGGATGAAACTGTGCGTTTGCATTGCACGCACATTACGCAGAGTTACGTCCAGGAAAGGGAGTCCGGCGTTCCGTGGCACTTTCCCGCATTCCGTGACGTGCAGCGTGATGACGATCTTGTGGGGGATTCCGGTCCTCGTCCGGAACGGGGGGCGGGGAATCGCGGTCAGCGAAAGGCCGGCGTACGGCTGCGATATCCGTGTCACCGTGATCGGCGGGCCGGTCAGCGCGGTCAGGGAGAGCAGGAAGCGGAAGCCGTCGCCCCCCGGGGTGCCGGCGGGGGCGGGGCCGAGGTAGCCGACGTCCACCGCCTGCGACGGGTAGGGCGGAGGGGCCTCGGGGGGTGGCTTCGGCCGCGTCGCGTGGAGCACCCCGCCCGCGGCGAGCAGGGCCCCGGCGGCCGTCCCCGCGAGCACGGCCCGGCGCCTGCGGGGGCTCGGCGGGCGCAGGGGGCGCGGAGGGCGGCGCCCCGGCCCGCCCGCTCGGCCGGCGCGTGCCTCCAGCGGGTCGTGCTCATGGGTTCCCGCGCCCGGCTCCACCGGGCCGATGCCGCTCAACTCCGTTGTCCCCGGGCCGGGTTGCCGCCGCCGACGACGACGCCGACGCCGACGAGGTGCGGCGGGCGGGGGCGGCCGGCGGCGCGGGATGTGGCGGGACCGGCCCCGGAGCCGCCGACGGGACTGCCGGCGCCGACGGGGAGCCGCCGGCCGGTCGGCATTCCCGTGCCGCGGTACGGCGGCTGAGGCAAGGTCGACTCCCGTGCAGCGGGCGCCTCGTGGCGGGCCGCGCGGGGGGCCGCGGCATCGGCCGCCGCCGTGCAGGCCGCCGCCGTGCAGGCCGCCGCCGTGCCGGCCGTCGTCCGAGGCCGGTGCCCCCACGAGAGGTGCCCTCCCGTACTCATGTCCCGACGGTAAGGCCCCGCGCGTACGGGATCAACCGCGCTCGGGGCCGGGGGACACGGAGTCGACCGGCCCCGGAACCGGCGGTGTCGGGCCCGCGCTGCCGGCTTCGCCCGGCCCGGGCGGGCCGGGCGGAGTCCGCTGCGGTCCGGCAGCGCCCTCGAAGGGGCGCGGGCCACTGCGCGACCCGCCGCGACGGCGCTGCGGCCGACCACCGGACGCGGGGTGGCCGGCGCCCGCCGGGAGGTCCGCAGGGCCGGGGAGCCCGAGGGCCGGGAACCCTGAAGGCCGGGGAGCCCGAGGGCCGGGAACCCTGAAGGCCGGGGAGCCAGAGGGCCGGGAACCCGGGAGGTCGGGAACCCGGGAGGTCGGGAACCCGGAAGGCCCGGGAGGCCCAATAGGCTTCGGGCGCCCGGCAGGGGCGGGGCCCGTGGGTGCGGCCGCGGAGACGCCTCAGCCGGCGGAGCCCGCCCGCTCGGCGTCCTGGGGGGCCTGGGGGCCGGCGTCGCGCAGCAGACAGGTCAGCCGCGCACTGCACACCCGCCGCCCCTCCTCGTCGCTGATCACGATCTCGTACGTGGCCGTGGACCGGCCCCGGTGCACGGGCGTGGCCACGCCCGTGACCAGGCCGGAGCGCACGCCGCGGTGATGGGTGCAGTTGAGGTCGACACCCACGGCGATCTTCGAGACGCCCCCGTGCAGCATCGAGCCGACCGACCCGAGGGTCTCCGCCAGCACCGCGGAGGCACCCCCGTGCAGCAGGCCGTACGGCTGTGTGTTGCCCTCGACCGGCATCGTGCCGACGACCCGCTCGGCGGACGCCTCCACGATCTGGACGCCCATCCGCAGGCCCAGGTGGCCCGCGGAGAACAGGGCGGGCAGGTCGACACCGAGGGCCGCGTACTCGTCGATGACTTCCTGCGGGAACTTCACGTGCTGCTGCTCGCCCATGGGCCCGGCTCCGTTCGTTCGGTCAGTGCGTCGCTCTCGACTGAGCAAACGCTCAGTCGGCCGCCGATTGTTCCAGACGGACCACCACGGACTTGCTGGCCGGGGTGTTGCTGGTGTCCGCGGTCGCGTCCAGGGGCACCAGGACGTTGGTCTCGGGATAGTAGGCGGCCGCGCAGCCCCGCGCGGTCGGGTAGTGCACCACCCGGAAGCCCGGCGCGCGGCGCTCCACGCCGTCCTTCCACTCGCCGACCAGGTCCACGTACGTGCCGTCGGCGAGACCGAGGGCGCCCGCGTCCTCCGGGTTGACCAGGACCACCCGTCGGCCGTTGCGGATGCCCCGGTAGCGGTCGTCCAGGCCGTAGATCGTGGTGTTGTACTGGTCGTGCGAGCGCAGCGTCTGCAGCAGCAGCCGGCCCTCGGGCAGCGCGGGGAACTCCACCGGGGCGGCGGTGAAGTTCGCCCTGCCGGTGGCGGTGGGGAAGCGCCGTTCGTCGCGCGGGGCGTGCGGCAGCGTGAAGCCGCCGGGGCGGGCCACGCGCGCGTTGAAGTCCTCGAATCCGGGAACCACGCGCGCGATGCGGTCGCGGACGGCCGCGTAGTCCCGCTCGAACTCCTCCCAGGGAGTGCGCGACCGCTCGCCCAGCACCCTGCGCGCCAGCCGGCACACGATCGCCGGCTCCGACAGCAGGTGGCGGCTCGCGGGCTCCAGCCGGCCCCGTGAGGCGTGCACCATGCCCATCGAGTCCTCGACGGTGACGAACTGCTCGCCGCCGGCCTGGACGTCGCGTTCGGTGCGGCCCAGCGTCGGCAGGATCAGGGCGCGCGCCCCCGTGACGGCGTGCGAGCGGTTCAGCTTGGTCGACACGTGCACGGTCAGCCGCGCGCGCCGAACGGCCGCCTCGGTGACGTCGGTGTCGGGGGAGGCGGCCACGAAGTTGCCGCCCATGGCGAAGAAGACCTTCGCCTCGCCGTCGCGCAGCGCCTGGATGGCGCGGACGACGTCGTAGCCGTGCTCGCGCGGCGGCGCGAACCCGAACTCCTTCTCCAGGGCGTCCAGGAACGCGGGCGCCGGCCGCTCGAAGATGCCCATGGTGCGGTCGCCCTGCACGTTGGAGTGGCCGCGCACCGGGCACACGCCTGCCCCGGGGCGCCCGATGTTGCCCCGCAGCAGCAGGAAGTTGACCACCTCCCGGATGGTCGGCACCGCGTGCTTGTGCTGGGTCAGGCCCATGGCCCAGCACACGACGATCCGTTCGGCCGCGAGGACCATGCCGAGGGCTTCCTCGATCTGCGCGCGGGTGAGGCCGGTGGCCGTGAGCGTCTCGTCCCAGTCGGCGGCGCGGGCGGCCTCGGCGAACTCCTCGAAGCCATGGGTGTGCTCGCGTACGAAGGCCTCGTCGACCGCGCCGTCCGTCTCCAGGACGAGTCGGTTCAGGAGGCGGAAGAGGGCCTGGTCGCCGCCGATGCGGATCTGCAGGAACAGGTCGGTGAGCGCGGCACCCCGGGCCAGGCCCTTGACGGTCTGCGGGTTCTTGAAGCGCTCCAGGCCCGCCTCGGGCAGCGGGTTGACGGTGATGACGCGCGCGCCGTTCGCCTTCGCCCGCTCCAGGGCGGAGAGCATGCGCGGATGGTTGGTGCCGGGGTTCTGCCCGGCCACCACGATCAGGTCGGCCTGATGGAGGTCCTCCAGCAGGACGCTGCCCTTGCCGACGCCGATGGTCTCGCCGAGCGCCGAGCCGGACGACTCGTGGCACATGTTGGAGCAGTCGGGCAGGTTGTTGGTGCCGAGTTCGCGCGCGAAGAGCTGGTAGAGGAAGGCCGCCTCGTTGCTGGTGCGGCCCGAGGTGTAGAAGACGGCCTCGTTGGGGGAGGAGAGCGCGGCGATCTCCTCCGCGACGATGTCGAAGGCGCGCTCCCAGGAGACCGGCTCGTAGTGCTCCGCGCCCTCGGGCAGGTACACGGGGTGGGTGAGCCGGCCCTGCTGGCCGAGCCAGTAGCCGCTGCGGGACGCCAGGTCGGCCACCGGGTGCGCGGCGAAGAACTCGGGGGTGACCCGGCGCAGCGTGGCCTCCTCGGCGACCGCCTTCGCGCCGTTCTCGCAGAACTCCATCGTGTGCCGGTGGTCCGGCTCGGGCCAGGCGCAGCCCGGACAGTCGAAGCCGTCCTTCTGGTTCACCCGCAGCAGGGTGAGCGCGGTCCGCTTGGCGCCCATCTGCCGCTGGGCGGCCCGCAGGGTGTGCCCGATGGCCGGGAGCCCCGCCGCCGCGTGCTGCGGCTCCGCGACCTGCGGCGCGTCCTGGACCGGATCGGCGGTGGGCGGCTTCGTCGCCATCGCACGCTCTCCTTCGACTGCGAGGGTGAGGGACGTGTCCGATCCTCGCACGCGCCGCGGGCGAGGACGCCGCACGGGAGCGGCGCGGGGACACGCCCCGCGGAGCGCCGCACGGGCACGGCGCCCGGGGTGTGGACGGGCGCGCCGCCCGGAGACGGTGAACGGACACCGCGCACGGGAACGCGGTACGGCACGGGCGTACGGGGCCCGCGTACGGCACGGGTGTACGGCGGCGGCGTACAGCGGCGGCGTACGGCTTCGGGCGCACGGGACCGCTGGGCGGCACGGGCGTACCGGACCGCTGGCGGGAACCGGTGGCGGGCACGGCGTGGGCGGGAACCGGGGGCGGCGCGGGACCGGGCGCGGGACCGGGCGCGGGGCCGGGCGTGGGGCCGGGTGTCAGTGGGGCGTGGCAGGATCGGGGGCGTGGCAGAGACAGCACCGAAGAAGACCGACAAGACCTCCGGCGGCGACCGTCCGCGGCTCATGCTCATGGACGGGCACTCGCTGGCCTACCGCGCGTTCTTCGCGCTGCCCGCGGAGAACTTCACCACCGCGACCGGCCAGCCGACGAACGCGATCTACGGCTTCGCGTCGATGCTGGCCAACACCCTGCGTGACGAAGCGCCCACGCACTTCGCGGTGGCCTTCGACGTGTCCCGCAGGACGTGGCGCTCGGAGGAGTTCACCGAGTACAAGGCGAACCGCTCCAAGACCCCCGACGAGTTCAGGGGCCAGGTCGAGCTGATCGGCGAGCTCCTGGACGCGATGCACGTCTCGCGCTTCGCGGTCGACGGGTACGAGGCGGACGACGTCATCGCCACGCTCGCCACGCAGGCCGAGGCCGAGGGCTTCGAGGTGCTGATCGTCACCGGCGACCGCGACTCCTTCCAGCTGGTGACCGAGCACACCACGGTGCTGTATCCGACCAAGGGCGTCTCCGAGCTGACCCGCTTCACCCCGGAGAAGGTGTTCGAGAAGTACGGGCTGACGCCCGCGCAGTACCCCGACTTCGCGGCCCTGCGCGGCGACCCCTCCGACAACCTTCCCGGCATCCCCGGCGTCGGCGAGAAGACCGCCGCCAAGTGGATCAACCAGTTCGGCTCGTTCGCGGACCTGGTCGAGCGCGTGGACGAGGTCAAGGGCAAGGCCGGACAGAACCTGCGCGACCACCTGGAGTCCGTCAAGCTCAACCGCCGGCTCACCGAGATGGTGCGCACCGTCGAGCTGCCCAAGGCGGTCGGTGACCTCGCACGCGCGCCGTACGACCGCAAGGGCGTCGCGACGGTCCTCGACACCCTGGAGATCAGGAACCCCTCGCTGCGTGAGCGCCTGCTGGCGGTCGACCCGGGCGCGGAGGAGGCCGAGGCCGCGCCGGTCGTCGCGGAGGGCGTCGAGCTGGACGGCTCCGTGCTCGGCACCGGCGAGCTGGCCGGCTGGCTCGCCGAGCACGGCGCCGGAGCGCTCGGCGTGGCCACCGTCGACACCTGGGCGCTGGGCGCCGGGTCGGTCGCCGAGATCGCGCTGGCCGCGCCCGACGGGGCCGCCGCCTGGTTCGACCCGTCCGAGCTGGACGAGGCCGACGACCGGGCCTGGACGGCGTGGCTCGCCGACGAGGCCCGGCCCAAGACGCTGCACAACGCCAAGGGCGTGATGCGCGTCTTCGCCGAGCACGGCTGGAGCGTGGCCGGGGTCGGCATGGACACCGCGCTGGCCGCCTACCTCGTCAAGCCGGGCCGGCGCTCCTTCGATCTGGACGCGCTGTCCCTGGAGTACCTCGGCCGGGAGCTGGCCCCGGGCGCCGCGGCCGACGGACAGCTGGCCTTCGGCGCGGACGAGGGCGCGGAGGCCGAGGCACTGATGATCCAGGCCCGCGCGGTCCTGGACCTCGGTGCCGCCTTCGAGGACCGGCTGGAGGACGTGGGCGCCGCGGAGCTGCTGGGCGGCATGGAGCTGCCGACCTCGGCCCTGCTCGCCCGGATGGAGCGGCACGGCATCGCGGCCGACCGCGCCCACCTGGAGGCCATGGAGCAGATGTTCGCGGGCGCCGTGCAGCAGGCGGTGAAGGAGGCGCACGCCGCGGCCGGACACGAGTTCAACCTGGGCTCGCCCAAACAGCTCCAGGAGGTGCTCTTCGCCGAACTGGGCCTGCCCAGGACGAAGAGGACCAAGACCGGCTACACCACCGACGCCGACGCCCTGGCCTGGCTCGCCGGCCAGACCGACAACGAGCTGCCGGTGATCATGCTGCGGCACCGGGAGCAGGCCAAGCTGCGCGTCACGGTCGAGGGACTGATCAAGACGATCGCGGCGGACGGCCGGATCCACACCACGTTCAACCAGACGGTCGCCGCGACCGGCCGCCTGTCGTCCACGGACCCGAACCTGCAGAACATCCCCGTGCGCACCGACGAGGGCCGGGCGATCCGCCGCGGCTTCGTGGTCGGGGAGGGCTTCGAGTCCCTGATGACGGCGGACTACAGCCAGATCGAGCTGCGCGTGATGGCCCACCTGTCCGAGGACGCCGGCCTGATCGAGGCCTTCACCTCTGGTGAGGACCTGCACACCACCGTGGCCTCCCAGGTGTTCGCCGTCGAGCGCTCCGCGGTGGACGCCGAGATGCGCCGGAAGATCAAGGCGATGTCGTACGGCCTGGCGTACGGTCTGTCCGCCTTCGGCCTGTCCCAGCAGCTGAACATCGAGGCCGCCGAGGCGCGCGCCCTGATGGACACGTACTTCGAGCGCTTCGGCGGGGTGCGCGACTATCTGCGCCGGGTCGTCGACGAGGCGCGGGCCACGGGCTACACGGCCACGCTGTTCGGCCGCCGCCGCTATCTGCCCGACCTCAACAGCGACAACCGCCAGCGCCGCGAGGCGGCCGAGCGGATGGCGCTGAACGCGCCGATCCAGGGCACGGCGGCCGACATCGTCAAGATCGCCATGCTGCAGGTGGACCGCGCGCTCCGCGAGGCCTCTTCGGAGTCCCGGATGCTCCTGCAGGTGCACGACGAGATCGTGCTGGAGATCGCCCCCGGCGAGCGCGCCGCCGTCGAGGAGATCGTCCGTCGCGAGATGGCGGGCGCCGTCCAGCTGCGCGCCCCGCTGGACGTCTCGGTGGGCGTGGGGCCGGACTGGGAATCCGCGGCCCACTGAACAGGCCGGCGGCCTCCACCGTGGTCCGGTAGCGCCTGAAGGGGCGCGGGGAGCCGTGCGACCGGCCGCGACGCCGCGGCCGACCGACGCCGTACCACGGCACGAGCGCGGGCGGCTGTCCGGGCGTGTGCGGTCCGGCCGGTCCGCCGCCCGGGCGCGTCACGTCCGGGCGCCCCTGACGGGATGCGCGGCACCCCTGCCCCGGGGAGGACCGCGGGGACCACGGCCCGGAGCCCGCCGCGGTCCGCGGCAGGCCCTGGGCACCCGGGCGCGGGCACAGCCCGGCGCCCCACCCCGGGGCAGGGTTCCCGGCGCGAGCGGTGTCCGTCAGCCGGGCGTCCGGGCACGGCCGCGGCAGACCCACCGCCCCCGGAGCGCCGTCACCCGCGTGGCCCCCGCGAAACAGCAGGGCCGGGCCGATGCCCGTCAGGATGCGGGCATGGGTATACGCATGCTCAACCGCCGGCCGGCCCGACCGCCGCTCGCGCCGGTCCCGGCCTTCGCGGCCGGCGCAAGCACCGCCCGTACCGTCCCCGGCCCGGCGGAGGTGCTGCGCCGGGCCACCGCCGACGCGAGCCGCACACTCGGCCGGTGCCGGGCCCTCGGGCCACTGGGCCGGCTCCGCACCCCCGGCGCACCGGGCCGCACGGCCGACGGCACGGCCGCCTGGCGGCTCTGGGCCGACCAGGCCCGCGGCTACCTCGCACTGCTCCTCACCCTGCTGCCCCGCACCCGTCCCGCGGGCACGCTGACCGTCTTCGTCGCGGCCGTCCCCGCCCTCAGCGGACCGCCGCCCGGCTCGACTCCCTGCTGGTCCGGTCCGGAGCCGGAGCCGGGCGCCACACCCTGACCGCCACCGCGAAGAGCAGCACGCCGGCCAGCAGGCCCGCGCCCGCCCCGAAGCACACCGTCGGAACCACCTCCCACGGTCGGGCCCAGACCGGCTGGTGCGCCGCCCGGCGCGACACCCGCAGGACCGTGGCGACCAGCACGCAGCCGCCCACCAGTACGCCGGCCCGCCACCGGTCCTGCGCGGACAGCACCGGCACCCCGGCCGGCGCGTCCGCCGGAGCCCGCCGCAGGGCGACCGCCGCGAACACGACGAGGACCACGCCGGCGACCGCCGAACCCCCGTACTGCAGGTACCAGTACAGCGGTGACCCGGCGACCTCCCGGCCGAGCACCGGGAACCACCGCATGCCCCACCGGTCGAGATGGGTGAACGCGTCCCACACCACGTGCGTCAGCGCACCGAGGGCCGCGGAGACGTACCACCGCACCGCCGTCGAGGCACGCACCCGCGCCCGGGGCGCCCCGCAGCGCAGCAGAGCCGCCGCCCGGTGCACGCGATGCCGGGGCAGCAGGGCCACCAGCGGCTCCCGCACCACCAGCCACAGACCGACGAGAGCCCAGGAGAGCAGCACATCGACGGTGAAGACCCCGGCGAACGAGTGCGTCACGTCGCCGAGTTCCATCGCCCCGGGACGGACACTCGCCGCGTAGTAGGTCAGGTCGGGTGAGAACGTACCGGCGACGAGGACGGCGGGCACCAGCCGGCCGCGAGCTGATCCGTCGGTACGCAGGGCGGGCAGTGCCGCCGCGGCATGGCTCAGGGTGAACGGCAAGTGGTCTCTCCACGGGCGGCGGTGGCCCGGATGCGGGCGCGACAGCCCCTCCGGCCGGTGTCGTTCAGTATGCGCGAAGGGCGTGGGCGGCGCGTTCCCCCTTCCGCCCCGGCCATCGGCCAACGCCGCGTGGCCAAACGGTGAAGACGGCGCGCGAAGGAGTCCCCGGCGTGCCGAAGTTGTCGTAGGGTCGCGTGAGCAGTACGCCGGTGCGGCCGGCCGGCCGGACGGAGTGACTGGTCGGGCGGTCGACGCGGCGGCGCGAACGCACAAAGCGCCGATATCCGGCGCGCAGGCAACCGACCCCGGGTTTCGACGGTCACATCAGGGCGAGGGCAGGAAACGGAGTCGGACGTTCAGGCGTCCGCGGGAGGGTCACTTCATGGCGGCGCAATTCGGCAGGCGGCTGTGCAAGGGCGCGGCGGCGACCGCCGCGGCCGCGTTGGCGGTGGCGGCACTGTCCGCGTCCCAGGCCCCGGGGGCGACGGTCCAGGGCGACGGCGGAAGACCCACCACCGACTCCCAGAGCACGGCCGAGGCGGACACCGCCACCGGCGCCACCGGCAACTCGCCGTACTACACGGACCTCCCGCCGCTGAACAGCCCCGCACCCGCTCCCACGGCGACGTCGATGACGGCCCCGGCCGCCGCCGCGGCAGCGGCCGAGGCCGGCATACCCGCGACCGTCCTGGACGCCTACAAGCGGGCCGCCGCCGAACTGAGCACCGCCAAGCCCGGCTGCAACCTGCCCTGGCAACTCCTCGCCGCCATCGGCAAGGTCGAGTCCGGGCAGGCGCGCGGCGGCCGGGTCGACGCCGGCGGCACCACCCTCGCCCCGATCTACGGCCCGCAGCTCGACGGCAACGGCTTCGCGCTCATCAAGGACACCGACGGCGGCGCGTACGACGGCAACGCGACCTACGACCAGGCCGTGGGCCCGATGCAGTTCATCCCCTCCACCTGGGCCTGGGCGGGCCGGGACGGCAACGGCGACGGCCGGAAGGACCCCAACAACGTCTACGACGCCGCGCTCGCCGCCGCGCACTACCTGTGCCGCTTCGGCTGGGACCTCGCGCGCGAGGGCGACCTGCGCCGCGCGATCCTCAGCTACAACAACTCCACGGCCTACCTCGACACGGTCCTGTCGTGGCTGGAGTACTACCGCAGGGGGACCCACGAGATCCCCGACGGCACGGGTGCGCTGCCCGGCAACCGCAGCGACACGTCGCCGCCCGCTCGGCCGACGCCCGCCCCGTCCACGCCGTCGCCCTCTCCGAACACCCCGGGAAGCACCCCGGGAAGCACCCCGGGAAGTACCCCGGGAAGTACCCCGGGAAGCACCCAGGGGGGCGGCACGGGAGGCGCCACGGACGGTACGCCGGGCGGCGGAACGCCGACCCCGGCTCCCACCCCGCCGAGCCCGCCGCCCACCGAGCCGAGCACGCCCACCGACACCGTGCACCACCTGCGGGACGCGGGCACCGCCCAGCTCACCGCGGCCACGGGCGACGCGTTCACACAGCGGATCAGCACCCGCGCGGAGACCCGGTCCGGCGAGGCCGTCGGCAAGGTCCGCATCCGATTCACCGTCACCGGAGACACCGACGCCGTCTTCACCGGCGGCGAGAGCGTCGCCACGGTCCTCACCGACGGCTCCGGCGTCGCGGTCGCGCCTGCGCTGCGCGCGGGGCAGCGGACCGGCGCCTTCACCGTCCGGGCCACCGTGGTCGGCCGTGCGGTCAACGGCCTCGACTACACCGCCGTGGTCACCGCACGCCGTGCCGACACCCTCACCCGCGTCGGGAAGGACGCCCTCACGTCCCCGCTCGACGGCGAGTTCGCCGAGCAGGTGCGGATCCGGGCGACGTACCGGGACGCCGTGGCGCGCGGCGTCGCCGCGACCGTCACGCTCGTCACGTCGGCCGACGACCTCAGCGAGAACGACAAGGGCCCCTACTTCAAGGACGACGCCGGCGCCGCCGTACGCACGCTCACGGACCTGAGGACCGGCACGGACGGCGTACTCGTGCTGCCGCAGCTGTACGCGGGCGGCACCGCAGGCACGTACCTGCTGCGCATCACCACCACGGGCGGCGCCGCGCTCACCCTCGAACTCTCGGTGGAGGCGGCTCCGTCACCGAAGCCCACTCCCGACCCGCCGACGCCCACTCCCGACCCGTCGACACCCACCCCTGACCCGTCGACGCCGACGCCGACCCCCACGCCTACGCCCACCCGCACGCCCACCCCCACGCCGACCCCGACCCCGACCACCGAGCCGTCGGCGACCGGGACGCCCGGCGCCACGGCCACGCCGTCGGCGTCTCCCTCCGCGTAACAGGCATCCACCAGGGGCGCCCCCGCCGGACCACGGCGGGGGCGCCCCCGTGCGTGCCCCGTCGTCCCCGCCCACGCCCTGCATGCGCCGTACTTCTCATCTCAAGCACCCGTTGCTACCGTGCCGAGATCTGACGGCAGGTCAGAGAAATGCCGCCCTTCCCGACGGGAGGCCCCGTATGCGCGCTCTGATCGCCGCCGCGACCGGGCTCGCCCTCGCCTGCGCCCTCGTCCTCGCCTTCGTGGCGCTCGGCTCGCGCACCGGCGGCACCTCGCCCGAACCGCTGCTGACGACGGTCCCCGCCCACCCCTGACCGCCCCGAGGGAGGCCGTGATGCGCCGCATGCCCGCACTGGTCCTGCTCGCCCTCGCCGTGTTCTTCGCGGCGCTCGCCCCGCTGCTGCGCTGGTACGCCTTCCCCCGGCTCGCCAAGGTCCCGGCGAACCAGTACCAGGCCGTGGTCCTGGAGGCGACGGACGCCACCCTCCTCGACTACGGCACCATGCAGCCCCGCACCGTCCCCCGGGTGACCATCGTCCAGACCCTCAAGGGCGACGTGGCGGCCTCCGAACGCATCGAACGCACCGCGGGCCGGGACGTCGTCGTCTGGGACACGCTCTCCTACGTCCAGGGCCCCGACGGCCGCATGGTCTCCAGCCTCCCCGAGCGCTACATCTTCGACGCCCACACCCAGGAGCCCGTCCACGCCACCGGCGAGTCCGTCGACGGCGACGCGGTCAGGAGAGAGGGCATCGAGTTCAAGTGGCCCTTCCTGACCGAGAAACGGGACTACGACTACTTCGACGCCCAGACCCGCACCTCCGCACCCATCCACTACCGGGGCACCCGCGACTTCCGCGGCCTGGAGGTCTACTACTTCGAGCAGACCGTGCCCTGGACCCGGGTCGCGTTGCCCAGGACCATGCCGGTCGAGGGACTCACCCGCGAGTCCGTCGCCGCCACCGGGACCACCCGCTGGTACACCACCGTCCGCAGGTTCTGGGTCGAACCCGTCACCGGCGCCCCCGTCTACGGCGAGGAGAACCACCGGGAGGAACTGCGCGGGGGCAGCCTGCTCGGGGACCGCGACAAGGTGACGGCCTTCGCCGGGCACGTGAAGATGCGCGAGGACTACACCCGGCACACCGTCGACCTGGTCGCCTCCCACCGCGCCCAGGTCCTGGCGCTCACCACCCACCTGCCGCGCGCCTTCCTGGCGCTGTCCGTCCTGCTCCTCGCCCTCGCCCTCGGGACGGAGGCCCGGGGCAGGCGGCCGGCCCGCCCGGCCCGCTCCGCGGTTCCGGCCGCCGGACCGGTCAGCGCCTGAGCGCCGCGTTGGTGCGGCGGGTCGGCTCCGCCGTGGCCGGGTCCTCGGGCCAGGGGTGCTTCGGATAGCGGCCGCGCAGCTCCGCCCGCACCCCGGGATAGCCGTTGTCCCAGAACGAGGCCAGATCAGCCGTCACCGCGGCGGGCCGCCCGGCCGGCGACAGCAGATGCACCACCACCGGCACCCCGGCGAGCGTCGGCGACTGGCGGGCCCCGAACATCTCCTGCAGCTTCACCGCCAGCACCGGCCGCTCCGGATCGCCGTAGTCGACCCGGATCCTGGACCCGCTCGGTACGGTGATGCGCTCCGGCGCCAGCTCCGCCAGCCGCGCCGCCTCCCCCGAGGCCCAGGGCAGCAGCCTGCCCAGCGCCTCGCCGGCGTCCACCCGGGCCAGGTCCGCACGGCGGCGGGCCCGGCCGAGCTCCGGCTCCAGCCACTCGTCCACGCGCGCGTGGAGCCCCGCGTCCGAGACGTCCGGCCACGGCTCGCCCAGGTGCACCCGCACAAACGCCAGCCGCTGCCGCAGCGCCCCGGCCTCGGCGGACCAGCGCAGCATCCCGAAGCCCTCCTGCCGCAGCCCGGCCAGCAGGGCCTCGCGGACCAGGGCGGGGTCCGCCTCCCGCAGCGGCCGCACCGCGAGCTCGATCGCCCCCAGCCGCTCCACCCGGCGCGCGACGACGTCCCCGTCCGCCCAGTGGACCTCCTCGCGGGTCTCCAGCAGGGAGCCGGCGGCGGACCGGGCGAGATCCTCGTCGACCGCGGCGGCCAGCCGTACGCGCGCGTGCCCCCGGCCCACGGGACGGTCGGCCACGGCGACCGCCAGCCAGGGCCGGCCGCGCAGCGAGGAGCCGTCGCTCAGCTCGGCACGCGTCCCGGAGGCCATGAGGTACGACCCGCCGTCGAGCCTGGCGATCCGCTCGGGAAAGGCGAGCGCCGCGACCAGCCCGGCGATCCGGTCCCCGCCGGACGTGTCCCCCGCCGGGCCCGCGAAGCCGCCGCCCCGGCCCTCACCCGGCGTCTCCCCGGACGCCCCGGGGTTTGCTGACGTATCCGGTGCCCCGGCCGTCTCCCGCGCCGCGGACGCCTCCTGGGCCGCCCCCCGAAGCCGCCGGACCTCGGCGCGCCACCGTGCCGCGTACCCCTCACCGCCGTGCAGTGCCGCCCGCCGGGCCGCCGCGAGGTCGTCGCCGTACTCCCGGGGCGCCTCCTCCGACAGCAGCGCCAGCACCTCCGCGCCCGCACCGGAGGTGTCCAGCAGGGCCCGCCCCAGGCGCGGGTGCAGACCGAGCCGGGTCAGCACCCGGCCCCGGTCCGTCGCCCTCCCGGCGGCATCCACCGCCCCGACCGCGGCCAGCGCCTCCCGCGCCGCCGCCATCGCCCCCGCGGGAGGGGCGTCGAGCAGCGCCAGCCCGGACGCGTCCGGATCGCCCCAGCAGGCCGCCTGCAGCGCGAACGCCGTCAGATCGGCCACCCTGATCTCAGGGGAGGGGAACCGCGGCAGCCGTGCGTCCTCGGCCTCGGCCCAGCAGCGGTACACCGCCCCCGGTGCCTCCCGCCCCGCACGGCCCGCCCGCTGCCGGCCCGCCGCCCGGGAGGCCCGCACCGTCGTCAGCGCGCTCAGCCCGCGCGCGTGATCCACCCGCGGCTCACGCGCCAGTCCCGCATCGACGACGACCCGCACCCCGGGCACCGTCAGCGACGACTCCGCCACCGCGGTGGCCAGCACCACCCGCCGCCGCGCGCCGGGCGCGAGCACCGCGTCCTGTACGGCGGCCGGCGCCCGGCCGTGCACCTGGAGCACCTCGATAGGCCCGTATCCGCCCAGATCGCCGAGGTGTCCGGCGACCCGCGCGATCTCACCGACCCCGGGCAGGAAGCACAGCACGTCCCCGTCCCGCTCGGCCAGCGCCCGCCGCACCGTCGACGCCACGTGCGCCAGCAGCGCCGGGTCGACCCGCATGCCGTGCGGCGGCCGCACCGCGCGCGGGGGAGGCGCCCAGACCACCTCCACCGGATGCGCGACCCCGTGCGCCGTCACCACCGGGGCGTCCCCCAGCAGGCGGGCCCAGCCCTCCGCGTCGGTCGTCGCGGACGCCGCCACCAGTCGCAGTCCGGGCCGCAGGGTCTCCCGCACGTCCCACAGGAACGCCGCCGCGGTGTCCGCGTCCAGGTGCCGCTCGTGGCACTCGTCGAGGACCACCGCGTCCACGCCGGGCAGCTCCTGGTCGCGCTGGAGCCGCTGCAGCAGCACCCCCGTGGTGACGACCTCCACGCGCGTGCGGCGGCCCACGGCCCGCTCGCCGCGCACCGTGTAGCCGATGCTCCCGCCCGTCTTCTCGCCCAGCAGCCAGGCCATCCGCCGGGCGGCCGCGCGGGCGGCGATCCGCCGGGGTTCGGCGACCAGCACGCGGCGTGCGGGACCACCGCCCACCAGCCCGGCCAGCGCGAGCGGCGTCAGCGTCGTCTTGCCCGTGCCGGGCGGAGCCACCAGCACGGCGGTGCCGCCCCCGCCCAGGGCGGCGTCCAGCTCGGGCAGGACCGCTCGTACGGGCAGGGCGTCCAGGGCTTCGTCACGGATCACCCGAACAGTGTCGTACGCCCACGCGCGCTCAGTCGATCAGCCGACCAGCCGACCAGCCGACCAGCCGACCAGTCGAGCAGCCGACCAGCCGAGCAGCCGACCAGTCGACCAGTCGAGCAGCCGAGCAGCCGGCCGGGCGTGGGTGACCGGCCCGGTCGCCGCGCCCGGCCGAGGGTGCCCAGGGGCGCCGTCCGTCCGACGTCGTCCGACCGGCCCGCCCTCCTCGCCGCGTGCCGCCCGGTCGCCCGCTGCACCCGGTTCCGCCCGGTTCTGCCCGGTGCCGCCCGCTGCACCCGGTGCCGCCCGGTTCTGCCCGGGGCTGCCGGGTCCTGCCGGGTCCTGCCGGGTCCGGCTCAGTCCCGCTCGCACACGAAGATCGCCGTGCCGGGGATCAGCCGGCCGCGCAGCGGCGACCAGCCGCCCCACTCGGAGGTGTTCCACTCCGGCCACTCCGGCTCCACCAGGTCGACCAGCCGGAACCCCGCCGCGACGACGTCCCGCACACGGTCGCCGAGCGTCCTGTGGTGCTCCACGTACACCGCGCGGCCCTCCTCGTCCTGCTCCACGTAGGGCGTGCGGTCGAAGTACGAGCCGGACACGGCGAGCCCCTCCGCGCCCGGCTCGTCGGGGAACGCCCAGCGGAGCGGGTGGGTCACCGAGAAGACGAGACGGCCGCCGGGGCGCAGCACCCGGTGCACCTCGCGCAGCACCTGCACCGGGTCCGCGACGAACGGCAGGGCCCCGTAGGCCGAGCACGCCAGGTCGAACGAGGCGTCCGCGAGGGGCAGGGCGCCGGCGTCGCCACACACCAGAGGGAACGTTCCACCGATGCGCAGGGCGTGCTGGAGCTGGCGGTGGGACAGGTCCAGGGCGACCGGCCGGGCCCCCTGTCCGGCCAGCCAGCGCGAGCACTGCGCCGCGCCCGCCCCGATCTCCAGCACGTCCAGGCCGGCCAGCCGCCCGGCCGGGCCCAGCAGTTCGGCCTCCACCTCGTCGAGGCCCTCGGGCCCCCACACGAAGCGGTCGTCGCCGAGGAACGTGCCGTGCTCGACCTGGTACTCGTCGGCGTTCCGGTCCCACCAGCCGCGGTTGGCGCGGGAGCTCTCGGCGGTGCCGGCCGCCCGCCGGGTCGCCTCCGGCTCGGCGGCGGGGCCGGTGGCGGACCCGAAGGCGGACCGCCCGGCGGACTCGCCGGGGGATGCGCCGGTCGGTACGCCGGTGGGCGGGGCCGGCTGCCGGGCGGCGGATTCGGAGGATACGGGCTCTTGGATGATCGGCTCCCTCGTCGTACTCTTCCGTCCAGCCCGTCCCCGGAGGTGTCACCCGAGGGGCGCTCCGAGGGTCACGTGGCCTCAGAAGAAGGAATGTGTGCCGGGAATGCGGCGATCCGCCCCGGGTGTGCGCCTTCGCGCATTGACCCTGCCCGGCTGCCCCCGTATGCTACAAGTTGCGCTGCGGGCCTGCGCACCTCAGACGTAGCAGGCTGCGCTCGCATCTGTTGTATGTCCCCTCGGTTGTCGAGGTGTGCCACGGGTTTCTCACCAGGTGGGGCGCTTCCTAGGCTGTCCGGCTTCTGCAGAGCGAAACGGGCTCCGGCGTAGCAGTACCTACGACTTCAATGTCCGTACCGGAGCCCTTTCCCACATGACGAGCAGCACCGAGACCACCGCCACCACCCCGCAGGTAGCGGTCAACGACATCGGTAACGAGGAAGCCTTCCTCGCCGCGATCGACGAGACGATCAAGTACTTCAACGACGGCGACATCGTCGACGGCGTCATCGTGAAGGTCGACCGGGACGAGGTCCTGCTCGACATCGGTTACAAGACCGAAGGTGTCATCCCGAGCCGCGAACTCTCGATCAAGCACGACGTCGACCCGAACGAGGTCGTCGCCGTCGGCGACGAGATCGAGGCCCTGGTCCTCCAGAAGGAGGACAAGGAAGGCCGCCTGATCCTCTCGAAGAAGCGCGCCCAGTACGAGCGTGCCTGGGGCACCATCGAGAAGATCAAGGAAGAGGACGGCATCGTCACCGGTACCGTCATCGAGGTCGTCAAGGGTGGTCTCATCCTCGACATCGGCCTCCGCGGCTTCCTTCCGGCCTCCCTGGTCGAGATGCGCCGTGTCCGCGACCTGCAGCCGTACGTCGGCAAGGAGCTCGAGGCCAAGATCATCGAGCTGGACAAGAACCGCAACAACGTGGTCCTGTCCCGCCGCGCCTGGCTCGAGCAGACCCAGTCCGAGGTCCGCCAGACGTTCCTCACCACCCTCCAGAAGGGCCAGGTGCGGTCCGGCGTCGTCTCCTCGATCGTCAACTTCGGTGCCTTCGTGGACCTGGGTGGCGTCGACGGCCTGGTCCACGTCTCGGAGCTGTCCTGGAAGCACATCGACCACCCCTCCGAGGTCGTCGAGGTCGGCCAGGAGGTCACCGTCGAGGTCCTCGACGTCGACATGGACCGCGAGCGCGTCTCCCTGTCGCTGAAGGCGACCCAGGAAGACCCGTGGCAGCAGTTCGCCCGCACCCACCAGATCGGCCAGGTCGTGCCCGGCAAGGTCACGAAGCTGGTTCCGTTCGGTGCGTTCGTCCGCGTCGACGAGGGCATCGAGGGTCTGGTCCACATCTCCGAGCTGGCCGAGCGCCACGTGGAGATCCCGGAGCAGGTCGTCCAGGTCAACGACGAGATCTTCGTCAAGGTCATCGACATCGACCTCGAGCGTCGCCGCATCAGCCTCTCGCTGAAGCAGGCCAACGAGTCCTTCGGTGCCGACCCGGCCGCGGTCGAGTTCGACCCGACCCTGTACGGCATGGCCGCGTCCTACGACGACCAGGGCAACTACATCTACCCCGAGGGCTTCGACCCCGAGACCAACGACTGGCTCGAGGGCTACGAGAAGCAGCGCGAGGAGTGGGAGCGCCAGTACGCCGAGGCGCAGACCCGCTTCGAGCAGCACCAGCAGCAGGTCATCAAGTCCCGCGAGGCGGACGCCGCTGCCGCCGCCGAGGGTGGCGAGGCCGCCGCTCCGGCCGCGACCGGCGGTGGGTCGTACTCCTCCGAGGGCGGCGACAACTCCGGCGCCCTGGCGTCGGACGAGGCCCTTGCCGCGCTGCGGGAGAAGCTGGCCGGCGGCCAGAGCTGAACCTCCCTCCGCGGGACGTTCCCAGCCTCTGAGGCGTAGAGCCATGGTCCGAGGGGCCGCACCTTCCGGGTTCCGGGGTGCGGCCCCTCGGTCGTCACCAGGGGCGACGGCGCGCCGTACCGCCGCCCCCTGCCTGACGCGAGCCGCCCTTCCTGCGCCGCCCGGGCGCGGGCCGCTGCCCTCATGATCGCGGGAATGCGCGGACGCGATCCCTCGTTGTTCCCTACGGACACGAGGAGGAGCGGTCACTGTGCTTGATCCGCAGGGTTTGTACACATGGGAGCCGAAGGGTCTGGCGGTCGTCGACACGGCGCTCGCGCAGGAGTCCGCAGGCCTGGTCATGCTCTACCACTTCGACGGATACATCGACGCGGGCGAGACCGGCGACCAGATCGTCGAGCGGCTTCTCGACGCGCTGCCGCACCAGGTCGTCGCACGGTTCGACCACGACCGGCTGGTCGACTACCGGGCCCGCCGCCCGCTGCTCACCTTCCGGCGCGACCGCTGGGCCGCCTACGACGAGCCCGGCATCGTCGTACGGGTCGTCCAGGACGCCACCGGGGCACCCTTCCTGCTGCTGTCCGGGCCCGAACCGGACGTCGAGTGGGAGCGTTTCGCCGCCGCCGTGGGGCAGATCGTGGAGCGGCTCGGCGTGCGCCTGTCCGTGAACTTCCACGGCATTCCGATGGGTGTGCCGCACACCCGTCCGGTCGGCCTCACCCCGCACGGCAACCGCACCGAGCTGGTTCCCGGCCATCGCAGCCCCTTCGACGAGGCCCAGGTCCCCGGCAGCGCCGAGTCGCTCGTCGAATACCGCCTCATGGAGGCCGGCCGCGACGTCCTCGGTGTCGCCGCCCACGTCCCCCACTACATCGCCCGCTCCACCTACCCCGACGCGGCCCTCACCGTCCTGGAGGCCGTCACGGGAGCCACCGGACTCGTCCTGCCGGGCATCGCGCACGCGCTGCGGGCGGACGCCCAGCGCACCCAGACCGAGATCGACCGGCAGATCCGGGAGGGCGACGAAGAACTCACCGCGCTCGTCCAGGGACTTGAGCACCAGTACGACGCCGTCGCGGGCGCCGACACCCGTGGCAACATGCTCGCCGAACCGGCCGACATCCCGTCCGCGGACGAGATCGGCCGCGAGTTCGAGCGGTTCCTCGCGGAGCGGGAGGGCGACGGCTGACCCCGGCCGGTCCGCGGGACACCCGCGCGGACCAGCCCCGTCACGTGCGGGCGCTCGGGGCGTGCGGGTGCTCGCGGCGGTCCGGGACGTGCGACCGCCCGAGGGCGCGGTGAGCAGGGTGCGTGCCGCACGTGTGCCGCCGCCCGCACCGTCGCCGAGCCGCCCGCCCTGTCTCGGGCTCCGCACCGGGGGCGACGCGGGTCCCGGCCACCTGCCGGGTCCCGCCGGGTGGGCCGTCCCCGGCGGGTCATAAGCTCGGCCCATGCTGACAGTGGGCCTGACCGGCGGCATCGGCGCCGGCAAGAGCGAGGTGTCGCGGCTGCTCGTGGAGTGCGGCGCCGTACTGATCGACGCGGACCGGATCGCGCGCGAGGTCGTCGAGCCCGGAACGCCCGGTCTCACGGCCGTCGTCGACGCCTTCGGCGAGGGGGTCCTCGCCGAGGACGGCGGTCTGGACCGGCCCGCACTGGGCTCGATCGTCTTCAACGACCCCGGCAAGCTGACCCTGCTCAACTCCATCGTCCACCCCCTGGTCGGGGCACGCTCCCGTGAACTGGAGGCGGCCGCTCCCGACGACGCCGTCGTCGTGCACGACGTGCCCCTGCTCACCGAGAACGGCCTGGCGCCGCTGTACGACCTGGTCCTCGTCGTCGACACGGCCCCCGAGACACAGCTCGACCGGCTGGTCCGCCTGCGCGGCATGACCGAGCAGGACGCACGCGCACGCATGGCCGCGCAGGCCACCCGCGAGCAGCGCCGGGAGATCGCCGACATCGTCATCGACAACGACGTGCCGCTTCCCGAGCTGCGCCGCCGGGTACACGAGGTGTGGGAGAGCCTCGCGGAGCGTGCCCGCGGCCGCGCGGGCCACTCCTGACACGTCCGACGGGGCCGGCCGGGCGTCCCGGGGAGCCCGTCGCGGCCGGGCGGAGGAGAGGGCGGGGAATCGTTCAGGCCGTCGCGGGCGTTGCCGTGTTCCAGCGTGGGAAGGACTGTGCCGTGCCCGAGACCAGCGGTTCGACCGGACGTACTCCGGAGACGCATGTCATCGACTTCCGCGCCGCCGAACAACTGCTCGCCGCCCGGGACCCGGGCGGCGCGGTGAAACTGCTCGACCGGGTCATCGCCGATCATCCGGAGAACACCGCGGCCCGGCTGCTGCGGGCCCGCGCCTTCTTCGCGGCGGCGCGACTGCGCTCCGCCGAGTCCGAGTTCACGATCGTCCTGGAGCGCGAACCCGACAACGCCTTCGCCCACTTCGCGCTCGCCCGGACCTACGAACGCCAGGGACGGCCCGATGCCGCCAAGCGCCACTTCCGCCTGGCGGCCGCCCTCGACCCGAACCCCCGCTTCGTCAGAGCGGCCGGCTTCGACACGTGACCGCCAGGTGACCGCCGCTCACGGACTGCTGCCCCGGGGCGGCTGATACGGCGGGACGCCGGGACCCGGCTGGTAGTGCGGGCCCTGCCGGATGTGGCGGATCACGACGACCAGGTCCACGGTCGCCACCAGCCACAGCACCCCGCAGGCGACCGCCCAACCGGTCCGGCCGACCAGAGCGAACGCGGCCGTCCCGAACACCGCCCAGGACACACCCCACAGGCTCAGCCAGAACCGCATCCGCAGCGCACTGCGCGCGGTCGCCGGTTCACTGCCCGTACGCATCGTCGTCGTCACTCCTGAGGGCAACGTACCTCCGCCTCGCGCGTTCGCCAAGGCACGGACGCCGCCGAGCGGGCGGGGGCGTCCGGCGCGGCCCGAGGCCTGCGTTCGGAGCCGGGTGCGGGCTCGCGGTCCGGGGCTCGCGGTCCGGGGCTCGCACTCGGCGAACCGCGGTCGGCGAACCGCGGTCGGCGAACCACGGTCCGGGCTTCGGGATTCGGGGTGGAGCCTGAGGGAGGGGGGCCTGATGGCCTGAGGGAGCGACGGCCATGGGGCCGGGGCTCGGAGGCGTCGTCCTGCGCCGTGTCCGACGGCTCGCCCGGGCGGCGTTCACACGAAGGAGTGAAGGTGTGCGGGTGGGGAACGGCCGTGCGGACGCGGGCCGTTCAACGAGCATGAGGCAGACGAAGCGAGAGACACACGGCAGTTCCGAGCCGACTGCGGGCACCCCCGGCGTCCGGCGGACCCGAGCGGTGCGGCGCGGCGCGGAAAAGGCGCTGGAGAGCGATGAGTTCGGGCAGGCGCGCGGGTCTACCCCCATGACAGCACCACAGCGTCTCGTCCAGAGGAGAACGGCATGTCCGAGGCCAACGTCCCCGCCCCCGCCCCCGCCGGTGCCGCCGGAGCCGCCGCCCGGGGCACGAGCGTCCCCGAGTCCCCGAGCACACGGGGCCGGCGCGCACGGCTCGCGCTGCGCGGACTTCAGATCGCGCTCGCGCTCTTCTACGCGATCGCCAGCGCGCTGCCCAAGCTCATCGGACACTCGTCCGCGGTCGAGGCCTTCGACGAGATCGGCTGGGGCAGCGCCGGGATGTACACCGTCGGAGTACTGGAACTGGCCGGTGCCGTCGCACTGCTGGTGCCCGTCCTCGCATCGGTGGCGGCCCTGGCGCTGAGCGGGCTGATGGTCGGCGCGTTCGTCGTCCAGCTGACGGTGTTCGACGGGGAGAACGCGGCGGCCCCGCTGATCTTCATGGTGCCGCTCGCCCTCATCGCCTGGGTCCGCCGCGATCAGGCCACGGCACTGCTGCGGTGGATGCGGCGGGACGCCTGACCGGCCCGGCGCGACGCGTCGGGCTGAGGCCCGGACACGACGGAAGTGCGCGAGCCGCCACCGGCACGGTGCGTGCGTGACCTGCGCCCTCAGCCCGTGCCGGGGCCCGACGGCCCGGGACGAGGGCCACCGCTCTCGCGGGGTGACCGGCCGTCCGGGAGGAAGCCCAGGCCACCCTGGCCGCGCAGTCGTTCCAGTTCGCGGCGATCCCGCTTGGTGGGACGGCCCGTGCCGCGGTCACGGACCCCGGCCGGGGCGACGGCCTCACGGGGCGGCGGGGGCGGACTGTTGTCCACGTAGCACTGCACGGCGGCCGGGGCCCCGACCCGCTTGCGGATCAGACGCCGCACGACGACGATCCGCTCGCGGCCCTCGTGCCGGACGCGCACCTCGTCGCCCACCCGCAGCGAGTGCGCCGGCTTGACCCGCTCGCCGTTCACCCTGACATGGCCGCCCTTGCAGGCGGTGGCACCGATCGACCGGGTCTTGACCAGCCGGACGGACCAGATCCAGCTGTCCACCCGCACACTCTCACCGCCGGCGGGACCGGCGGCCTCGGCCGCGGCGACCGCGGCAGCGACCCTCGGATCAGGCTGAGAGGCACCACCGCCGACACCGGCCTGCTGCTTGTCGTCCGCGTCCTGGGAAGCCATGTCTCCGACCCTAGCCCGCCGAGCGGGCCGGCCTGACCGAATATCCCCGCCGCGGGAGCCACACGGAGAGACGGGGCGGTGGCCGCCTCGCGCCGCGGGACCGCCAGGCCCGCCTGGCCCGCGGGGCCGCCGGGGTTCCTCAGGGCCGCCACACGTACCGCACGTCCGGCTCGCGCTCCTCGTTGCCGCTGCCGTCGGTGTACTCCACCGGGCGGAAGCCGTGGCGTTCGTAGAAGCGCCGGGCGGGCCGGTTGACCTGGAACGTCCACAGACTCAGGCCGCCCGGGGCGCGCTCCTTGGCGAGAGCGACGAACCGGTCGCCGACACCGCGCCCGCGCCAGTCGGGCCGGAGGTACAACTGGGAGAGGAGTCCGCCGTCGAGCACCATCATCCCCACCACCGCGCCGCCGGACTCCGCGACCCATGTCTCCCGCCGGGGCACCACCACATCGCGGATGTACGCCCGCACGTCGTCGTCGGAGCGGGGGCGCACCACAGTGGGCAGCGCCGCCGCGAAAGACCGCAGATGGACCTCGGCCACCTCCTCCACGTCCGCACCGGCCGCCCTCCGCAAGGTGACGGACGCCTCGGCTGAGGGGACGACGGCCGTGGCCGTGATCTCCACCAGCTGTCCGGTGTACCCGAGACAGGTCACGCCGATCAGCGTCGACGCGTGCGGGCCCGTACTCAGCCCGGACGACTCGACGACGTCCCACACGGCGTGCAGCACCGCAGGCTCGGTGCCCACCACGTACACATCGGTGGCGACGACATGCGCGAAGTCGCTGCCGACGGCACGCAACTGCTCGCCGAGTTGCGCGAGCACCTGTTCCGCCTGCCGTACCGGATCGCCCGCCCCGACGAGCCTGCCCTCGGCATCCAGCGGGACCGCCCCGGCGAGGAATGCCAGCCTCGTGCCGGCCTCGACCAGTGACGCATGGGCGTAGCCCGGCGGCGGGAACAAGGTGGGCGCGATGACGCGTCGGATCATGCGGGCTGCTCCTCGGCAAGGCGGGCGGGAACCGGACGCGGCCCGACGGCCACGGGTGCGGACCGGCCGGGCGGCGCATCCCTGGATCATCCGGGCTCCTTCCCCCGGGCGCACCCGCTTTTCGGCCGTGCGGCGCCCGACGGCCCTGCGCCCGCGTGCCACCCGCCCGCCCGGCACGCGGTTCCGGTGGGTGGGGCCGAGCCCGCGGACGTCAGGTGCTCAGACGTATCCACACCGGTGCGTGGTCCGAGCCGGGTGCGTTGCGCCGTGGCGTCGGATCGTCGGTCACCGGCGGCAGACCGGCCGGACCGGCGTCCGGGAGCCCTGAGCCCGCCGCGGTGACGCGGTGCACGAGGCGGTGGCTCACGAGCACGTGGTCGATGAGTTCGCGGCGGCCCGAGCTGATCCGGGAGAAGCGGTCCTCGTCGGGGATCAGCGGGGCCGTGTTCCAGAGCCGTTCCGCGTCGCCCTTGTCGGGCCGGTCGTACCCCAGAGTGGCCAGCTCGGAGCCGGGCGGGCCGAGCAGGATCTGCGTCGTCGCGGCCCGGACCCCGTCGTTGAGATCGCCCAGGACCGCCACGTCCCGGAGCCTGCCGTCACCGGCCAGCAGGTCCCCGGCGAGCGCGCGCAGCGCCACCGCCTCGGCCGCCCGCCGGAAGAGGGCGTAGGCGCCGAAGCGGGCCCGTTCGCCCTCGTCGTGAGGCTGGAAGCGGTGGCCGGGATACGTCAGGAGCTTCGACTTCAGGTGGGCCACCGCCGCTCGCAGCGGGCCCGCCCCGGCATCCGTCTCCACCGCCAGCAGACCCCGCCCCGCCGCGGCGGCCGTCAGGCCCGCGTCGTTGACCTGCACCGGCAGGAGCGCCGGGAACGCCGTCGTGTCGGCCAGCACCCGCAGCGGCGTACGGCTCAGGAACCCGACGCGGATCCCGCGGCCGTCGGCGTGCTCCGACAGTGCGACGTGCCAGCCGGAACCGAGCAGCCCGGTCAGGTCGGCCAGCGCCTCGGGCTCGCCGACCTCCTGCACGCCCAGCAGCGCCGGGTCCAGCTCGGTGATCACCGCCGCCAGCGCGGCCAGCTTCGCGGCGTAGGCGGCCTCGTCCCGGGGACCGAACGGTCCGCCGGGCCGGTAGAGGTTCTCCAGGTTCCAGGTGCCCAGGAACATGCCGGTTCCCTTCCGGCCGGGCCCCGGCGGAGCGATCCGGTCTCACTCCAGCGGGACTGCGGGACTGCGGGACTGCGCGTACTCGGGACTGCGGGGTTGAGACCGCGGGACCCCTGTGTCCGGGGCCATCGGGACGGCCGGTGCGCCGGAGCGCACCGGCGGCAGGGCGACGCCCGGAGGCGTTTCGGCTCACGCGTTCCGATGAGCCGGGCGTACGTTGGCGTGATGAGTGAATCTCCCGCCGATCTCATCATCACCGGGTGCACCCTCCTCGCGCACGACGATCAAGAGCGGATCGGGTTCCGGGAGGACGCCGCGATCATCGTCCGGGACGGTGCGATCGACGCCGTCAGCGGCGCCGCGGACGCGGCGGAGCTGCCGGCCGCAGAGCGCCTCGACGCACGCGGCCAGGTCGCCCTGCCCGGACTCGTCAACTGCCACACCCACGCCCCGATGGCCGTCCTGCGCGGCCTCGCCGAGGACCTGCCCACCGAGGAATGGTTCAACGACGTGGTCTGGCCGGTCGAGGCCAACCTCACCGCCCGGGACGTGGAGCTGGGCACGCTGCTGGCCTGCGCCGAGATGATCCGGGGCGGGGTGACGTGCTTCGCCGACCACTACTTCGCCATGGACACGGTGGCCGCCGTGGTCGCCGCCTGCGGGATGCGTGCCCACCTCGGGCAGGCGTACTTCTCCTCGCAGGGGCCGGCCGGCCGGGCCGACTCGCTGGAGTTCGCCCTGCGCCACCGGGGCGGGGCCGGCGGGCGCATCACCACCGCGCTCGCCCCGCACGCCCCGTACACCGTCACCGACGCCGATCTCGCCGCCACCGCCGAGCTGGCCCGCGCGCACGGTCTGCCCGTGCACCTGCACGCCGCAGAGAACCGCGAGCAGGCCGAGACGAGCCTCGCCCGGCACGGTGTCACCCCCGTCGAGGTGCTGGCCCGCACCGGGCTCCTCGACGGCGATCTGCTCCTCGCGCACGGCACCGGCATCCTCGATCGCGACCTGCCCGTCCTGGAGGCGGCCACCGGCCGGATCGCGGTGGCGACCGCGCCCCGCGGCTATCTGAAGTTCGCCTGGCCCACCACCACACCCCTCCGCGCGCTGCGCGGGCTCGGCATTCCCGTCGGCCTCGCCACGGACGGCGCCGCCTCCAACAACTCCCTCGACGTGTGGGAGTCGATGGCGCTGACCGCACTGGTCCAGAAGCACACCGAGGGCGACCCGCGCTGGCTGACCTCCCGCCAGGCCCTGCACCACGCCACCGTGCAGAGCGCCCGGGCGGTCGGCCTCGGAGACCGGGTCGGACGGCTGGCACCGGGACTGCGCGCCGACATCGTCCTGGTCGACCTCACCGGCCCGCACACCCAGCCCGTGCACGACCTCGCCGCCACGCTCGTGCACAGCGCCCGCGCCGCCGACGTGACGACGACGATCGTCGACGGCCGCGTCCTGATGCGGGACCGCCGGCTGCTGACGATCGACGTCCCCGCGGTGGTCTCCGAGTTGACGGCTCGCCTGTCCGCGCTCGTCGACCGCGGTCACGGCACCCGCATCCAGACCTACGACGCCTGAGGAGGGGCGGGAAGTCCCTCGTGCAGGGCGTCGAGTTCCACCGTTCCGCACCGGCACCGCGCCCGGCGAGGCCGCCGCGCAGGAAGGGGCGCGTCGCTTCCGGACACGCCTCGCGTGCCGAGTGGCGCGTGCCGCGCGGGAAGCTGCTCCCGGCGGGCCGCCGACCGGGCCTCCCCGGCCGCGCGGCGTCCGGCCCCCCGGACTCCGCCCGGCTCGACCGACAGCCGCCGGACCCGACCGCGCCCGGACGGCAGGGGAGGGGGAGGGACCGGTGGGGCGGGCACCGTCGAGGAGGACGTCCACGGCCGGAGCCGGCCCTGACGGTCACCATGGGTGCGGAGGCCGGCGCACACGGTGACGAGGGTGTGTGCGGCGCCGCGTCACGGCTCACACGGGACGGTTGCCGCGTGTCGACTAGGTCTCAGTCCCGTCACCGGGCGAGGCCTTTCGCCGTCCGCGGGCGTTAACTCGTACACGAGACGACGCTTTGTGGAGGTGCAGGATGGTGAACGGGCGAAGAGTGCTCGAACGCTTTCCCGCAGGCGGGCCGCGCGGATCGTGGCCCGCGGAGGAGTTCGCCCAGGCGCGCCGCCTTGAAGGGCTGCCCGCCGAGGTGGTGATGGACCTCGCGTCCGACGCGTTCCTCGTGATCGTCCGCGGCGACGGCACGGAGTGACGCAGGGCCGCCGACGGGCCGCCGCGACCAGCCCGGCACGTGCCGAGGGCCTTGCCGGGCAGGCCTGTTCCGCCCCGGAGGTCCGGTCGTCACGCGGAAGTGCCGCGACCGGGACGGGCTCCCGCCGTGCAGCCGGACCCTGGTGCGGCCGCCGGCCGGGTGAGCGACCGCCGAGGAAATGAACCGCCGCCCCGATTCCCCGGCTGCCGCCCCTCTCCGCCTTCCGCCCACCTGTGGCCTCCCCTCGTCGGGTACCGAGAGCCGGTGTCGTCGCGGTGGTCCGCCCCTCGGCAGGGCGCAGAGGCGGGGTGCGTGGGCGCACGCCTCGGCGGAGCGCGGTCCCGCGGGGATTCGCCGGCCGGGAGGGGGCGATGGCGATGGGTGTGCCGACGTGCGGGCCGGGCCTATGCGCTGACCGGGCTCGACCAGGCGGGGGTGGCTCCCGTGAGCCGGCACAGGGCGAGGTAGAGCGGGATGGGCGGGGTGTAGGGGAGTGTGCCGTCGGGCCGGTGGATCAGGCGCGGGGCGGCGGGGGCGAGGGCTCCGCGGGCGTAGTGCGCGGGCTCGGGCCAGTCAAGGGCGTGGTCGGATTCGGTGGGGACGAGCCACCACCAGTGCACGGTGTCGGAGTAGACGCAGCCGATGCGCGGGAGGCGGGGCATGAGCGTCGGGCTCAGCCGGGCGGGTACGGCGACCGCGTCGCAGCCGAGCGGGGCGGCCATGCCCGCCGGCAGGGGCAGCGGCCGAGGAGGGTGCGCCAGGTGTGCCCCGCGGCCCAGCCCGACGAGCGTGTCCATGCTGAGCATCCGGCCGGCGCCCGGAGAGGTGCTCACCCGGACGACCGGCGTACGGCGGCGAGGCGGCGCCCTTCGGCGCCACTGGTGCCGGGGCGCGCCGTACCGGTGGTGCCGGGCGCGCCGGCCCCCGCCCTGCTGCGGGCGCCGATGTCCCCGGGCGGACTCCCGGACTGGGGCGGGCAGCGTCGGCCCTCCGCCTTGTCGTCCTCTTCGGAGCCCTCCTGGGGGGAGCCGGGCTTCGGGCGGGCCGACCAGCCCAGGTCGCCGTCCGGGCCGGTGCCGGACTCGGCCAGGCGCGGCAGCTCCGCCCAGACCAGCAGCCCGGCACCGCTCTCCTGGGCGCCCCACGACAGACTCAGCGCCTGGACGAGGAGCAGTCCCCTGCCCTGCTCCTCCTCGGTGCGCCGGGCGCAGGGGTGCGGCTCGGTGGGCGCGCAGCCCTCGTCGCGCACGGCGATCCGCACGGCGTCGTCACCGTCCTGGAGCTCGCAGACGACGACCGTGCTCGCGGTGTGCACGATCGCGTTGGTGACCAGCTCGGATATCACCAGCGCCGCCGTGTCGCAGGTGTCCTCGCACACCGCCCAGCCGGCCAGTCGCGCCCGCGCCAGTCGTCTGGCCCGAGCGGGAGAACCCGGATGTGCGGCCAGTTCGAAGCGGAACCGGCGCTCGAACCCGGCCCCGAGGGGGCCGGTGGCGGCACCGAGGCCGAGCGGGCCTGCGGCGGCGTCTGTTCCTAAGGGCGCGGACGGAATCACGCTTGCCACTATCTCCCCGCCGGGAACACTTGGCAAGTGTCACTCTGAAAAATGCAGAGTGCTCTGGGACGCGGTGGACTGGCGTGGCACACTGCTCGCAACAGCACGTCGCGCGGCGCCACTTGGGATCGCCGAGACCTCGCCGGATATATCCGGCACGGCCTGATTCGTACGGAAATCGTCCGGATCGGGCCGTCCGACGGATGTCGATGACACCCCTGAGACACTCCTGAGGTTTCGAACGGATCCTTGGATGGCGCCGCCGGGCTGTCGGAACGGCGAGGCCGTCCGGCCGGTCGGGGCGGCCGGTCCGGAGCAGACGGGCCCGGACCGTTCCGGCCCGGCGGCCGGCCCCGAACGGTCCGGAGCGACGGCGCTCCGTGTGCCGCCGACCTGGCCGCCGTGCGGCACACCCGGCGCGCCGGGTTGTCGGAACAGGTGACTCCGTGGCATGTCGGGGTTCTTCGGTGGAGTGCGATGGAGGTGGAGCGTGAGCGAGCCGCGGTCCGCGCCGACGGTGGGGCAGGTCGTCCTCGGCCGGCGCCTGCTGGACCTGAGGGAAAGAGCCGGCCTCAAACGGGAGGAGGCCGCCCGCATCCTCCGCGTCGCCCCGGCCACCGTGCGCCGGATGGAGATGGCCGAGGTCGCGCTCAAGATCCCGTATCTCCAGCTGCTCCTGAAGGCCTACGGCGTCCCGGACGACGAGGTCGACGCCTTCGTGCGGCTGGCCGAGGACGCCAACAAGCCCGGCTGGTGGCAGCGGTTCCACGACGTCCTGCCCGGCTGGTTCTCGATGCACGTCAGCCTGGAGGGCGCCGCCGCCCTCATCCGCAGCTATGAGCCGCACTTCGTGCCCGGTCTGCTGCAGACCGAGGACTACGCGCGCGCCGTGCTGCTGTCCGGCGCCGTCGGACAGACCCGGCCGGACGACATCGAGCGGTACGTCGCGCTGCGCATGCAGCGCCAGGAACTGCTCACCCGCAAGGACGCGCCGAAGTTCTGGGCTGTCATGGACGAGACCGCGCTGCGCCGCCCGGCGGGCGGACCTCAGGTGATGCGGGCCCAGATCGACCGGCTGATCGAGGCGACCCGGCTGCCGCATGTGACACTGCAGGTCGTCCCGTTCGCGACAGGGCCGCACCCCGGCACGTACGGGCCCTTCGTGCTGTTCCGGTTCGCCCTGCCCGAACTGCCGGACATGGTCTACAGCGAGTACCTGACCGGCGCCGTCTACCTCGACGCGCGTTCCGAGGTGGCCGCTCACCTGGAGGTCATGGACCGCATGGCGGCGCAGGCCGCGACGGCACATCGCACGAAGGAGATCCTGCGGGATCTCCGCAAGGAGCTGTGAATGGATCGCATCGACACCGAGCCCGAGCCACGGATCCGCGGGCAGCACGTCTACAACGGCATGCCCGCCCGGGAGCTGGGCACCGAGGGCTGGCGCAAGCCGTGGAGCGGCGGCAACGGCGGCAACTGCCTGGAGGCGATGAAACTCGCCGACGGCCGTATCGCCGTACGGCAGTCCACCGACCCCGACGGTCCCGCGCTCATCTACACGTGCGACGAGATGACGGCGTTCATCGAGGGCGCCAAGGCAGGAGCGGCGGACTTCCTGCTCTCCTGAACGATCCCGCCCGACCTCTTTGACGACGACCACCAGGTGCACCACGTCCACCCTGTGCGCCAGGTGCTGAACGGCCATACCGTGTGCGGCGCCGAGGGAGGACCGCCGCACCGCGGCGAGCCGCCGATCGCCCGGGATGCCGGGTGACGCCGGAGCCCGGGCGGTATCACACCGACAGGGGCCGGTCGCCGGGCGAGATTGGCGCCGTGAGCCGCGAACTCCCGCTCAGAGCGCGGTCCACCGCGGCCGCCACCGCCCGGCCCTCCGCGATCGCCCAGACGACCAGCGACTGCCCACGCGCCGCGTCCCCGGCTGCGAACACCCCCGGCACGTTGGTGGCGAAGCCGGCGTCCCGCGCGATCGTCCCGCGCGGTTCCGTCGACAGCCCCAGCTGCTCCACCAGCCCGTCGCTCCGGTCCGGCCCGGAGAAGCCGAGCGCCAGCAGCACCAGGTCCGCGGGCAGCGTGCGGTCCGTGCCCGGCAGCGGCCGGCGCCGGTGGTCGACCTCGACCATCTGCAGCGCCCGCACATGCCCGTCCGCGTCCCCGGTGAACCGCAGCGTCGACGCCGCGAACAACCGCGCGTCCGCCTCGGCGGCCGGAGCCGTCCGCAGGTCCCGTGCCTCCTCGTGCGCGGGGGACAGCCGGTAGATCTTCGGGTAGGTCGGCCACGGCTCGACGTCCTCGTCGCGCTCCCCGCCCGGCTGCGCGTAGATGTCCAGCTGCGTCACGGACACGGCACCCTCCCGTACGGCGGTGCCCAGGCAGTCGGCCCCCGTGTCCCCGCCTCCCACGATCACCACATGCCGGCCCGCCGCCGACAGCGGGTTCGCCGCCAGATCGCCCTCGCCCACCCGGTTCGCCAGCGGCAGATACTCCATCGCCTGATGGATGCCCGCCAGGTCCCTGCCCGGTACCGGCAGTTCCCGCCAGGCCGTGGCACCCGTCGCGACCACGACGGCGTCGTAGCGCGCCCGCAGTTCCTCGGCGCCCACGTCCCTCCCCACCGTCGTCGACTCCCGGAACCGCGTCCCCTCGGCTCGCATCTGATCCAGCCGCCGCTCCAGATGGTGCTTCTCCATCTTGAACGCGGGAATCCCGTACCGCAGGAGCCCGCCGATCCGGTCGTCCCGCTCATAGACGGCGACGGTGTGCCCGGCCCGGGTCAGCTGCTGCGCGGCCGCCAGACCCGTCGGTCCCGAACCGATCACCGCCACCGTCTTCCCCGACAGGCGGTCCGGCGGCCGCGGCGGCGCGAACCCCTCCTGCCAGGCCCGGTCGGCGATCGCACACTCCACGTTCTTGATCGTCACAGCGGGCTGGTTGATCGCCAGCACGCATCCCGCCTCGCACGGAGCCGGACACAACCTTCCCGTGAACTCCGGGAAGTTGTTGGTGGCATGCAGCCGGTCCGACGCCGCCCGCCAGTCGTCCCGCGCCACCAGATCGTTCCAGTCGGGTATCAGGTTCCCGAGTGGGCACGCCTCGTGGCAGAACGGAACCCCGCAGTCCATGCACCGGTCCGCCTGCTCGCCGATGACCGGCAGCAGCGCCCCGGGGACGTAGACCTCGTCCCAGTCCCGGACCCGCTCCTCCACCGGCCTCCGGGGCCAGTCCCGGCGAGGCGTCTTCATGAACCCCTTGGGATCTGCCATGGCCGTGTTCCTTGCTCGCGCCTACCACAGGCCGTGTCCGCGCGTCCGATCCGTCGTGCCCGCGCGTACGACCGGCCGTGCCTCGTCCGACGGCAACCCCTCCGGCAGCACCCCGCCGGCGACGAGCGGCACTCTCCGGCAACGATACGTCCGCTTCGCCCGGCCCGCAGGGGCGTGCCGGGCGACCGCTCCGACCCGCTCCCTCCGCGCACCTGCGCAGGCCGGTGCGGGTCGCCGCCGCCGCGCCCGGCTCCGGCCGGAGCGACGACAGCACAGGCTCCCCACCCGGACGTGCCACGCCGACCTGCTGCTTCTACCCGGCCTCTGCCTCCACCTCTGCCTCCACCTCTGCCTCGGTCACCGCTTGCTGCCATCCGCGCAGCACCGCCTCCACCGCCGGCCTGATCCGCCGTCGCGCCTCGAACCGCGCCACCCCGCTCATCAGCAAGGCGTCGTAGGGCGTCTCCACGTGCCGTACGGAGGCCGCGACCGCCGCGGTCACCGCTCCCTCGGACAGCGCCCGGCCGGCCGCGCTGCGCCCCACCCGCCCGCTGCCGCGGAGCGAGGCGTGTCCGGCGATCTCGCGGGCACGGTCCCCGGGACAGCCCGGGAAGAGCCGCCGTATCTCCGAGGCGAACGCCTGGGCGAACCGTGCGTCCTCCGCCGCCCTCCTACGGGCGTCCCGCGCCCGGCGCCGCCGCCGCACCTCCGCGTCCGCGAGGCACCTGGCCTCGGCGCGGGCCAGTGCCGCCTCCTCGACCAGTACGCCCTGCCGCTCGTACCGGCTCCTGCGCCGGTTGTAGCGCACCACCACCGCCGACAGCCCGCTCTCCTCCCGCGACCTGCGCGTCAGCGCCGTGTCACCGCGCGGCAGGAAGACCAGGTGAGCGAGGTCGGCGCAGCCCAGACAGCGCGGTGCGCCTTCTTCCAGCACCAGCAGGTCCAGCGGCCCGCGCCGGCACACCGAGCAGCGCCTGACCCGCAGGGGCTGGACGACGAGCAGTCCACGGTCGGGCAGGGAGGTCGCGGGGAGGGTCATGTCCGCTTCATGCCCGGCGGGCCCCCTCGCCCCACCCGGCCACGGGCACGCTTCCCACGCGTCCGGGTCCCGCGCAGGCACCGGGCGGCGGCAGGCCGGCGGGGGCGCGGCATGATGGCGGTGTGCGACTCGAAGCGATCACCTGGGACCGGCTCGCCGACGCCCTCGCCGACCGCCTGCTCGACCTGGAGCCGGCCGACGGCGGCCGGTGGCCCCGCGTCGCTCTCGACGGTGCTCCCGCCGCGAGCCCCGGCGCACTGGCCGACCGCGTCGCGGCGGCGCTGCGGATACGCGGCCGCTCTTCGATCGTCGTGGGCACGGAGGGCTTCCTGCGCCCGGCCTCGCTCCGCCTGGAGTACGGCCACCGGGATCCGGAGGCCTACTACGGCGGCTGGTTCGACACCTCCGCGCTCTGGCGCGAGGTGTTCGGCCCCCTTGAGCCGGGAGGTGACGGGCGCGTCCTGCCCGACCTGTGGGACCCGGTCACCGACCGTGCCACCCGCAGTGACTACGTCCGACTCCCGCAGGGGTCGGTGCTGTTGCTCCATGGACCGCTCCTGCTGAAGAACTGGTTCCCCTTCGACCTGACCGTCCACGTCCTCCTCTCACCGGGCGCGCTGCGGCGCCGCACCCCCGTATCCGGCCACTGGACCCTTCCGGCCTTCGCCCGGTACGAACGGGAGACCGACCCGGCCGCCACCGCCGACGTCGTCGTACGGGCCGACGACCCACGCCGTCCGGCGTGGAACGGCTGAACCGCCGTACCGGCCGTGCGGAGGCCACTCGTACAGCGACCGTCCGGCCACCGGACCGAGGGGCCTGTCGTGGGCCCCACCCGAAGCGCCGGGCCCGACCGGCCCCGTCTCCCGGGGGCCGGTTCGTCCGTCGGCCACGGCCGCGGCGACCGGGGGCGATGCGGCGGTCGCCGCGCGCGGTGTCCGCCGTCCCTGTGCGCAGCCCGTCGGCAGGGCGGGCCGGCCTGCGTACCGGCCCGCGACCGGCTCCGGGTGCGGGCGCCCGGTCGCGCCGCGAGAATGAAGGGCGCCGGGACTCGCGGTGCGACCGGCGCCGCGCCGGCCGTCCGGCCCCGGGAGGTAGTTCATGACCACCGCCGGAGACATCATGCACCGCGGTGCACAGTGGATCCCCGCCCACGAGACCCTCGACCGCGCCGCGCAGCTGATGCGTGAGCTCAACGTCGGGGCTCTCCCCATCGGCGACCAGAACGACCGGCTCTGCGGCATTCTCACCGACCGTGACGTCGTCGTCGGGTGCGTGGCCATGGGCCGCGACCCGTCCGAGGTCACCGCCGGTGAGATGGCCCACGGCACCCCCCGCTGGATCGACGCACGCGCCGACATCGGCGACGTGCTCCGGGAGATGCAGGACCACCAGATCCGCCGGCTGCCCGTCATCGACAACAAGCGCCTCGTGGGCATGATCAGCGAGGCCGACATCGCCCGGCACCTGTCGGACGACCAGATCGCGGCCTGGGTGGAACGGGTCTACGCCAAGGCCTGACCCGCTCCGCTCCACTCCCACCACGGACCGCCCCGCCCCGCCCGGCTGTCGGGCGGGGCGACCGTGCGCCGACCGGAACACCGGCCGTGCGCCCTTTCCCGGATGCCCCGCCCGGCTGCCCGGGCCGGCGCTGCCGGGCGGGGGAGCTCTCTCGTACCGCGCCCCGGCCGGTCCCACTGCGCGTCCCGCGTAGCGGCGGCCCGGACAGGCGGGCCGCCGTGCTGACCGGCGCGGGGCCGCTCAGAGCCAGCCGTTGCGCCGGAAACCGCGGTGGAGAGCCAGACAGGCCACGGTGATCACGGCGATCACCATGCCGTAGCCGTAGCGCCAGCGGAGTTCCGGCATGTGATCGAAGTTCATGCCGTAGACGCCGCACACCATCGTCGGCACGGCGACGATGGCGGCCCAGGCCGTGATCTTCCGCATGTCCTCGTTCTGCGCGACCGTCACCTGCGCCAGATGCGCCTGCAGGATGGAGTTGAGCAGCTCGTCGAACGCCGCGATCTGGTCCGCCGCCCGTATGAGATGGTCGGAGACGTCGCGGAAGTAGGCCTGTATCTCCGGGTCGACCACCCGCACCGGCCGGTCGGCGAGGTCCAGGAGCGGTCGGCCCAGCGGAACCACCGCCCGCTTCAACGCGAGGAGTTCACGCTTGAGCTGGTAGATGCGGCCCGGATCGGCCCGTGCGCCGTCCTCCGCGAACACGTCCGTCTCCACCTGGTCGATGTCCAGCTGCACCGACTCGATGACGCTCAGGTAGTCGTCGACGACCTGGTCCGCGACCGCGTGCAGCACCGCTGACGGCCCCTTGGCCAGCTGGGACGGGCTGGACTCCAGCTCCTCACGCAGCGGACCGAGCGAGCCGTGGTGTCCGTGCCGGACCGTGACGACGAAGTCCGGGCCGACGAAGACCATGATCTCCCCGGTGTCGACGACCTCGCTCGTCGCCGTCAACTCCTCGTGCTCCACGTGGCAGACGGTCTTGAACACGGCGAACAGCGTCTGCCCGTACCGCTCGACCTTGGGCCGCTGGTGTGCCTCGATCGCATCCTCGACGGCCAGCGGGTGGAGGTCGAACAGCTCGGCGACGCCCGCGAACTCATGGTCCGTCGGCTCGTGCAGGCCCAGCCACACGAAACCGTCGCCGTTGCGCCGGACCCGGTGCACCGTGTCGGCCAGGTCGCCGTCCACGGCGACGCGCGCTCCCCTCTCGTACGCGACGCAGTTGACCACCGAGGAACCCAGCGGCGAGCGCGCGGGGTGGCTCAGGTCGACTCTGCGCCGCCGCCGGGCCAGACGCGCCACTCTGCGCAGGCCGTCGACCGCGCCGAGGCCGGTGACCTTGCGCAGATTCCCCGCCATGGTGGACATCGGATCCTCCTCGCCTGCTTCTCCCCGCGCCGCCTGCCCGCGCTCTGTGGCGCCAGTCTGCCAGGGAGCGAATCGTGGCGGGTGAGCCTGTGGAAAGCGTCGATTCCGCTTGGTTCCCGCCTGTGGACAGGCGGACTTGGGAGGACGTCGCCGCTGCCCGGCACCGCCGGTGCATGGTTCCGGCGCACGTCGGAGACCCGACGCGATCGCCGAGGAGGAGCGGACCCGGCCCGCGGCGGCGCCCGCGCACCGGTGCCGCGCGTCCGCGCACGGCACCGGTGCGCACGGCACGGCCGCGGACTTCCACTCACTCCGAGCGTCGCCACATCCTGACAACCGACACAACTGGGATGATTCCGGCATGACGCGAACCGACGGACACCTGCTCGACGACCTCGATCACCGCGACCACCCTGACCACTCTGGCCACCCTGACCCCTCTGGCCCCTCTGGCCCCTCTGGCGTCTCTGGCCCCTCGGGCCATCCCGGCCGGCCCGAGGGCCCCGCACAGGCCGACGCTCAGCCCCGGACCCAGCAGTCCCAGGTTCAGTCCGACCTCCTCGGGCACCTCACCCCCCGGGACTCCCACGGCCCCCGCGAGCAGGGCGGGGCCGACTCGCGGTCGGAGGGCACCCGCCGCCGGGCCGAGGTCGCGGAGTGGCGCGACGCCTTCGCCGCACTCTTCGACCCCGTCACTTTCCGTCACCTCGAAGGCTTCGGTGTGGGACCCGGCTGGCGCTGCTGGGAGGTCGGCGCGTCCGGCACCAGCATCATCGCCTGGCTGGCCAAGAGGGTCGGCCCCACGGGCAAGGTCATGGCGACCGCCACAGACACCTCCTGGGCCGACGCGCCCACCCGTCCACCGGTCGAGGTGCGGGTGCACGACGTGGCCGCGCAGGAACCGCCCGGCGAGGGCTTCGACCTGGTCCACGCACGACTCGCCCTCGGCGGCGTCGCCGACCGCGAGCAGGCCGTGCGCACCATGGTCGGAGCCCTGCGGCCCGGCGGCCGCCTGCTCCTCCAGGACACGGACGCCGCGCTGCAGCCGCTGATCTGCCCCGACGACCACGGCCCCGAGCAGCAACTGGCCAACCGGCTGCGACAGGGGGTCCGTTCCCTGCTCGCCGACCACGGTCTGGTGCCGGCCCACGGCCGCACGCTGCCCCGTCTCCTGCGTACGGCGGGCCTGCGCCAGGTCGAGGCCGACGCCTGCTTCCCCGTCACCTCGCCGCACTGCGCCGCACTCGAATCGGCGACGATCCGTCAGCTGCGCGACCGGCTCGTCGCCGCGGGACTGGCCACCGACGCCGACATCGACCGCCATCTGTCCCACATCGCCTCCGGCGAGATGGACCTGGCCGCACCGGCGCTGATCTCGGCGTGGGGCCGCAGGGCATAGCCGGACGGACGGCTCGGCGAGGCGGCCGGAAGAGCCCGGGCCGCCCGTCGGCCGTCGGGGCGGCCGTGCACGGCCGCCGTCCCGCCGGGCTCCCGGTCACTCCGGCCGCCCGATGCCCGTCCGTCGTACGCTCTCGGCGCTCTCGGCGCTATGCCCGGTCCGCGCTATGCCCGGTCCGCGCTCTGCCCGGTCCGCGCGGCCTTGGGCGGCCGGCCGCCGACCTGCTGGACGGCGAGCGCCCCGGCCCGCGCCCCTTCCGTCGCCGCCGCCTCGGGCCCGGCGCCCTTGAGCAGCGCGGCGAGGAACCCGCCGGTGAAGGCGTCGCCGGCTCCGGTGGTGTCGCGGGCGGTCGCCGGTACGGCCGGCACCCGGGCGCGTACGGTGCCCGACCGCGCCAGCACCGCCCCCGCCCGGCCCTGCTTGGCGACGACGAGCGGGACGTGCCGGCTGAGCTCGGCCGCCGCTTCCCCGGCATCCTCGAGGCCGGTCAGCAGGCGGGCCTCGTCCCGGCTCGGCAGCAGAACGTCGACCCCCTCGACGAGCGCCAGGAACCGCCCCGCGCCGAGTCCCTCCAGGAACCCCGACGACGCCGGATCCAGACTCACCGGCACCTCCCGCGCGCGGGCCGAGCGGATCGCCCGGGCCACCAGGGCGCGGCTCGGTTCCGAGAACAGCAGATAGCCCGACAGATGCAGCCACCCCACCCCGTCCAGCAGCCCGTCGGACCAGTCGCCCGGACCGAGCCGCAGGGAGGCACCGCTGTCGGTGAGGAACGTCCGCTCGGCGGACGCCTCGGCGTCGACGAGGCACACCACCGTCCCCGTCGGCGTCTGCGCGTCGACGACCAGGAAGGGGCGCACCCCGTGTGCGGCGAGCTCCCGCTCGTGCCATGCCGAGGAGTCGGCCCCCACCCGCCCCAGCATCCGCACCTCCGGACAGCCGCCGTGTGCCGCCCAGCAGGCCACGTTGGCGCCCGCCCCGCCCGGCACGAGACGGATCGCCGCGGCCGTGTCCGTGCCGGCGGCGAGCGGCCCGCGGTGCCGGGCGACGACATCGGTGATCACGTCTCCCGCCACGAGCAGCGCCCCGTCCCGCGGCCGGTTCACTCCCCGGCCCAGGCCGTCGCGATCCGTGCGGCCAGCCGCACGTTTCCGCGGACCGCGGCGAGGTTGGCGGTCAGCGAGGCGCCGTCGGTGTGCCGCACCAGGTAGTCGAGCAGGAACGGCGTCACGGCCTGTCCGCCGACGCCCTCCGCCGCGCAGGCGCGCAGCGCGTCGGCGAGCACACGCGCGTGCAGTTCCGGGTCCAACTGCTCCTGCCGGGGGACCGGGTTGGCGACGATCAGCGCCGACCGGGCCGCACCCAGGGCGTCCTGCGCCCGCATCACCGCCGCCACCTGTCCCGGGTCGTCCAGCGTCCACTCCACCGGATGCCCCGAGTCGGAGAGGTAGAAGCCCGGGAACCGGTCCGTGCCGTATCCGGCGACCGCCACCCCCAGGGTCTCCAGTCGTTGCAGCGTTGCGGGCACGTCCAGGATCGACTTCACGCCCGCGCAGACCACCGTGATGCGGGTGCGTGCCAGCAGACCGAGGTCGGCCGACTCGTCCTGCGTCACCGTCCACTCCCGGTGCACCCCGCCGAGCCCGCCCGTCGCGAACACCCGTACCCCCGCGAGAGCGGCCAGCGCCGCCGTCGCCGACACGGTCGTCGCGCCGCTCGCCCGCGACGCCACCGCGAGGGGCAGATCGCGGTCGCCCAGCTTGCGGATCCCGTCCTCCTCGGCGATCCGCTCCAGCTGCCGCTCGTCCAGACCGACCAGCGGCCGCCCGTCCAGCACCGCGATCGTGGCCGGTACCGCCCCTTCGCGCCGGACGGCGGCCTCCAGCTCCCGTGCCACCTCCAGATTGCGCGGCCGGGGCAGCCCGTGCGCGATGATCGTGGACTCGAGAGCCACCACCGGGCGACGCCCCTCGACCGCCTCCCGGACCTCCTCGGACACCACCAGCACCATGCGCCCGCCTTCCGTCTGCAGGACTCCCTCTCCCCTCATCTCTGGCGGCTGCCGCCCCCGGTCAAACCCGGGCGGTGAGCCCGACCGGGTTTGACCGGGGGCGGCAGCCGGCCGCGCACGGCCGGGTCCTGCGGGAGAAGGCCGGCAGCGGCCCGTGTGGCCCCGCTGGAGTGGCGCGCCGGAGGCGGTGGGCCGTGGACCGCGGCGTCCGAGCCCGCTCGGAGCGCCGGGCACGCCCGGAGCGCCGGGCAGGCTCAGAAGAGAGGCTCGGGCAGCACGCCCTCCAGTGCGAGCAGCTTGCGTTTCGTCTCCAGGCCGCCGCCGAACCCGCCGATGCCGCCGTCGCTCTCCACGACCCGGTGGCAGGGCACCACCACCGGCAACGGGTTGGAGCCCATCGCGACCCCCACGGCCTGCGCGGCGCCCGGCTGGCCGACCCGCTGGGCCAGGTCGCCGTATCCGACGACCGCTCCGTACGGGACGCCCGCGGCCAGTTCGCGCAGCACCTGACGGTTGAAGCCGGAGATCAGCGACCAGTCCAGGGGCAGTTCGAAGCCGTTCCGCGCACCGGACAGATAGGCCTCCACCTGACGTATCGCCTCGGCCAGCAGGGGCGATCCGGGAGCCTGGACCGGTTCGGAGCCCAGCCGTGAGCGCAGGTGTTCCAGAGCCCGGTCGCGCACCTCGTCGGTGGCGTGGAAGACGACGTTGACCAGTCCCTCGCGGGTCGCCGCCAGCAGCAGCGGTCCGATGTCGGTGGTGACGACGGCCCACACCACCCGCTGCCCGTCCTGCCCATCGCTGTTCATGCGACCACCGTACGGCCCGCCACCGACAACGCGGCGCGAACGGGGATTCTCCCGGCCTCCCCGCGGTCCGCGGGGAGGCCGGCCGGTGACGGCGCCGCCGCCCGGCGCGGGGCCGCGCTCCGAGTCCGCGGCGAGCGGGGTGTCCGCCGGGGCGGGTGTCCCCTCGCGGCCGCAGCCCGGCCGCCCCGGCGACGTGTGCTGCCGCGGCGCCGGCGGCGCATGGGCTACGGCCGACGGCCCGCCGTCCGAAGGAAGCCGGTCACGGCTTCCACGTAGTCCTGCGGGTGGGTCACGTGAGGAACGTGCCCGGCCCCGTCGAAGGTGTGCAGCCGTGCCTGCGGCAGGGCGTCGGCGATCCGGGTCGTGATGGTGGCGAACCACGGCGGGCTCGCGGTCCCCCGGGTCACCAGCGCGGGCGCGGTGAAACGCGACAGGGCGCCGGGGTCCGGCACCGCCCAGCCGGGATCCTGCTGCTCGTCGAGGAAGGTGGGGGCGTTTCCCAGGAACGTCTCACGCATCCTGTCCGGGAGCTGTTCCCAGGCGCCGGGGCCGAAGGCCACCTCTTCCACGAACAGGCGGGCACCGGCGTGCGTCTCGCCCGCGCGCAGGTGGTCCAGGACAGCACCGATCTTCCGGTCGGTGGCGTTCATCAGGGGCAGGAGATCGGGCTCATCGGCGACCATGCCCATCAGAGGGGGCTCGTGCACGATCAGGCCCCGGAAGAGTTCAGGGCGTCGGCCGGCCAGGCCCAGAACGATCGACGCACCGAAGGAGTTCCCCGCGACATACGCCGGTGCGAGGCCCAGCTCTTCCATCAGTGCGCCCAGGTCGTCCTCGTCCTCGGCGCGGGAGCCCTGTCCCGGCGGGCGCTCGCTCCGACTGTGGCCGCGCCGGTCGTAGACCAGCACCTGGTACCGCTGGGCGAGGCCGGCCAGGACCGGCTCCCAGCTGTGGTGATCACCCCATGAGCCGTGCACCAGCACCAGCGGGTCACCGGCGCCGACCGTCTCGTAGAAGAGACCGACGCCGTTGACACGAACACCTGCCATGGAAGTCCTCCCTGCTCGACCACATCACCGCGTGCCGGGGCCGCTCTGTCATTCAGCCAGCCGAGGACCCGGTGGGCATCCCGGCCGCCGGGAGGAAGGGACCAGACGGCGTAAGACGCGTGGGTCTGCCCGGCCCCCGCCGTCCGTCCAGGCGGCCCCGGGCGGCCCCGGGCGGCCCCGGGCGGCCCCGGGCGGCCCCGGGCGGCCCCGGGCGGCCCCGGGCGGCCGCGGCGGCAACAGCGCCGCCGTCGTGGCGGTCCGCGCGCGTCCTTGCGGGCTCCTGCCGCCCCGCAGGCCGAGGGGGCACCTTCACGCCCGCCGTCGCGGCGGAGGGCCAGGGCCGCGTGGGGGCGGGCGCGCGGTGGACGCGGGGGCGAGGCGACGGCTGCGCGGACATGTGAGACGGGTGCCTCCGGTCGTGCACACCCGTCGGGGACCGGGGCGGGTCTGTGTTTCTTCGCGGGAAAATCGTTCGGCTGTTCAGACGGGGGTCATACTCTCTGCACCTCGCCCGACCGTCCGGCGGTTCCCGGGAGGAGGGATGTCAGGACATCGCGGGACGCACAGGGCGGAAGGGCTGCCGCACATGCAGGGCACGATCGACGGATTCAGCTACGGGCTGGTCACCCCCGTGGCGGCCACTCTGACGGCCTGGCTCGGCGGTGCCCTCGGCCTGCACTGCACCGCACGGTCCCTGCTGGTCACGCAGACGTGGCGCCCCGGATGGCTCGCCCTGGGCTCGGCCGCCATCGGCTCGGGCGTCTGGACGATGCACTTCATCGCGATGATGGGCTTCGCGGTCGGGGAGGCCCCGGTCCACTACGACCGGCCCGTCACCTACGCCAGTCTCGGCGTCGCCATCGGCATGGTGGGCATCGGGGTCTTCATCGTCGGCTACCGGGGCGCCCGCGGCGCGGCCCTGTTCACCGGCGGCGCGGTCGCCGGACTGGGCATCGCCACGATGCACTACCTGGGCATGGCGGGGATGCGCCTGGACGGCGAACTGGAGTACGACACGCCCACCGTCGCCGCGTCCGTCGTGATCGCCATGGCGGCCGCCACCGCCGCGCTCCGGGCGGCCGGCCAGGCGCGGGGCTTCGCCCGGAGCGTCGGAGCGAGCCTCGTCCTGGCGCTCGGCGTGGCCGGCACGCACTACCTGGGCATGGCCGCGGTCAGCGTCCGCCTCCACGGCACCGCCCCGGCCGCCGGTGACCCGCCCGCGGCCCTGCTCGCGCCGGTGCTCATCGGGCCTGTGGTCTTCCTCGGTCTCGCGGCGATGGTCGTCCTGTCCGACCCGCTGACGGTCGCGGGCCGCCCCGACCGGCCCCGCGCGGAACGCAAGCCGGGCGTACCCGTCCGCACGCCGGTGGAGCCCCACCCCGCCCGACGCCTCGCCCGCGGTCCGCGGGCCTCACAGCACCGCTGACCCGTCCCGGCGGTCCGCTCGGACCAGGCCCGGCCCGGCCCGAGCGCCCCTCCGGGCGGCCGGCCGCGGGCCCGAACCCGCCCCGTTGTCAGTGCCGGGTCGTACGGTGGACTCCATGCGGCCCGTTTCCCACATCGAACGCACGGTGGCGCCCTTCGAGGTCGTCAGCCCCTACCAGCCCAACGGCGACCAGCCGACCGCCATCGCCGACCTGGCCCGGCGCATCGAGGCAGGCGAGAAGGACGTCGTCCTGCTGGGTGCGACCGGTACCGGCAAATCCGCCACCACCGCGTGGATGATCGAGAAGCTCCAGCGCCCCACCCTGGTGATGGCGCCGAACAAGACCCTGGCCGCCCAGCTGGCGAACGAGTTCCGCGAGCTCCTGCCGAACAACGCGGTCGAGTACTTCGTGTCGTACTACGACTACTACCAGCCCGAGGCCTACGTCCCGCAGTCGGACACCTACATCGAGAAGGACTCCTCGATCAACGAGGAGGTGGAGCGGCTGCGGCACTCCGCGACCAACTCCCTGCTCACCCGCCGGGACGTCATCGTGGTGGCCTCCGTGTCCTGCATCTACGGCCTCGGCACCCCGCAGGAGTACGTCGACCGCATGGTCCCGCTGCGCGTCGGCGACGAGATCGACCGCGACGAGCTGCTGCGCCGTTTCGTGGACATCCAGTACACGCGCAACGACATGGCGTTCACCCGCGGCACCTTCCGGGTGCGCGGCGACACCATCGAGATCTTCCCGGTCTACGAGGAGCTCGCCGTCCGGATCGAGATGTTCGGCGACGAGATCGAGGCCCTGTCGACCCTGCACCCGCTCACCGGCGAGATCATCAGCGACGACGAGCTGCTGTACGTCTTCCCGGCCTCCCACTACGTGGCCGGTCCGGAGCGCATGGAGCGGGCCGTCAACGACATCGAGAAGGAGCTCGGCGAGCGGCTGGCCGAGCTGGAGAAGCAGGGCAAGCTGCTGGAGGCCCAGCGCCTGCGGATGCGCACCACCTACGACCTCGAGATGCTCCGCCAGATCGGCTCCTGCTCCGGTGTGGAGAACTACTCGATGCACTTCGACGGACGGCAGCCGGGCTCGCCGCCCAACACCCTGCTGGACTACTTCCCCGACGACTTCCTCCTCGTCATCGACGAGTCCCACGTGACGGTCCCGCAGATCGGCGCCATGTACGAGGGCGACGCCTCCCGCAAGCGGACTCTCGTCGACCACGGCTTCCGGCTGCCCTCCGCCCTCGACAACCGTCCGCTGAAGTGGGAGGAGTTCCAGGAGCGCATCGGCCAGACCGTGTACCTCTCGGCGACACCCGGCACCTACGAACTGTCCCGCGGGGACGGCGTCGTCGAGCAGATCATCCGCCCCACCGGCCTCGTCGACCCCGAGGTCGTCGTCAAGCCCACCGAGGGGCAGATCGACGACCTGGTGCACGAGATCCGCACCCGGGTCGAGAAGGACGAGCGCGTCCTGGTCACCACGCTCACCAAGAAGATGGCCGAGGACCTCACCGACTACTTCCTCGAACTCGGGATCCAGGTGCGCTACCTCCACAGCGACGTCGACACGCTGCGCCGCGTGGAGCTGCTGCGCGAGCTGCGCAGCGGCGAGTTCGACGTGCTGGTCGGCATCAACCTGCTGCGCGAGGGACTCGACCTGCCCGAGGTGTCCCTGGTGGCGATCCTCGACGCCGACAAGGAGGGCTTCCTGCGCTCCGGCACCTCCCTGATCCAGACCATCGGCCGCGCCGCGCGCAACGTCTCCGGCCAGGTCCACATGTACGCCGACAAGATCACCCCGGCGATGGAGAAGGCCATCGACGAGACCAACCGCCGCCGGGAGAAGCAGATCGCCTACAACAGGGCGAACGGCATCGACCCGCAGCCCCTGCGGAAGAAGATCAACGACATCGTCGCGCAGATCGCCCGCGAGGAGGTCGACACCGAGCAGCTCCTCGGCTCCGGCTACCGGGGGCACCAGGACGGCAAGGGAGCCAAGGCACCGGTCCCGTCGCTCGGCGGCAGCGGCGCCAAGGGCGGCGGGGCGGCCGGGACGGGCGCCAAGGCGGGCAGGTCCGCCAAGGGCGGGACCGCGACGGTGCCGACCGACCGTCCGGCGGCGGAACTCGCCGAGCAGATCGAGGAGCTGACCGCTCGGATGCGGGCCGCCGCGGCCGACCTGCAGTTCGAGATCGCGGCACGGCTGCGCGACGAGGTGTCGGAGATGAAGAGGGAACTGCGCCAGATGAAGGAGGCCGGCCTGGCCTGACCGGGCCACGGGGACACCGGGGGACCGCCGGGCACCCCGGTCCCTTCCCGTGCGCGTGCAGTGTTGCAAGACCGACACAAAGTACGGTCCCGGGTTCGGCAGTGTCAGTGGCGCTGCGTAGGGTTTCGGTCAGCCGCACAGTTCGCGGCAACAGGGGACGTTCGAGAGGGGAATCAGCGCGTGACCGTCAACATGACCAAGGGTCAGGCCATCAGTCTGCAGAAGAACGACGGCGGCAGCCTGAGCGCGGTGCGCATGGGTCTCGGATGGCAGGCGGCCCCCCGGCGCGGCCTGTTCGGCTCGCGTACGCGCGAGATCGACCTGGACGCCTCCGCGGTCCTGTTCGCCGACAAGCAGCCGGTCGACGTCGTGTTCTTCCGCCATCTGGTGAGCGACGACGGCTCCGTGCGCCACACCGGCGACAACCTCGTCGGCGGTGTCGGCCAGGGCGGCGACGACGAGGCCATCCTCGTCGACCTCCAGCGCGTACCGGTCCACATCGACCAGATCGTCTTCACCGTGAACTCCTTCACGGGCCAGACCTTCCAGGAGGTGCAGAACGCGTTCTGCCGCCTGGTCGACGAGACCAACGGCCAGGAGCTGGCCCGCTACACGCTGGCCGGAGGCGGCGCCTACACCGCGCAGATCATGGCCAAGGTGCACCGCAGCGGCAGCGGCTGGACGATGACCGCCCTGGGCACCCCGGCCAACGGCCGCACCTTCCAGGACCTGATGCCGGCCATCCTGCCCGTCCTGTAGGACCGGCGTCCGGGCTCCGCGGAGGCCCGGCCCGGCGAGCGGGACACGACATCACCACGAACGACACAGGGGGACCGAGGCGATGACGGCCGAGCTGGTGCGGGGGCAGAACCATCCGCTCTCCCAGACCCGCCTGGAGATCCGGGTCTCGGCCGGCGAACCGGTCGTGGCCGGTGCCGTGCTCGGGGACCGCAGCGGCAGGGCCGGTGGCGCCGAGGACGTCGCCCACCCGGGCGCGCCCACCCTGCCGGGACTGGAGGTCCCCCGCCGGGCGGCGGCCGATCACCGTCTGGCCGTGGACCTGTCGGCCGTCCCGGACGCCGTGCACCGGGTGAGCATCCTGCTCGCCCTGCCGCCGGGCATCGGCGGACCGGTCCGCTTCGGCGCCGTGGCCGCACCGGCCCTCGCCGTCACCGGCGCCGACGGCACCGGGGTCGCCCGCTACACCATCACCGGCCTCGACGCCGAGTCCGCCGTCGTCGCCCTGGAGCTGTACCGCAGGCAGGGCGCGTGGAAGGTGCGTGCGGTCGGCCAGGGTTATGCGGGCGGCTTGGCCGAGCTGCTCACCGATCAGGGGCTGGCGACGGCGGCCCAGCTCGCCCGGGAGATCGACGAAGCCGTGACACGCGGCATGCCCCGGTCCCCGGCGGCGCCCCCGCAGCGCACGGGGGACACCGGCCGTGCCCGGCAGACGGCACTGCCCGCCGCCGGAGCCGACCAGGGCGGAGCCACGCACGGGAGCACCCGCGGGGGCAGCGGCGAGCGCCACGAGGGCGGCACGGCCTCGCGGCCCGGTCCGCCGTACGGTGACACCACCGCGCACACCGGCCCGTCCGCCGGCCCGCCGTACGACGGCCCTCCCGCCGGGCCGGAGTCCCCGGCCGGGACAGCCGCAGCGGACCGCGGCCGGCGGCCCGGGACGGGCACACCGCAGTCGGCGGCGGTCCCGGCGGAAGAACCTGCCCCGGCCGGAGCCGGCACCGCGGCCTCCCGCACCGCTTCCGGCACCGCTTCCGGCGGTCCGGTCGACTACCGCCACCCTCGCAGGCGGAGCGCCCCGCCGCCTCCGGCCCAGCCAGGCCGGCCCGCGCCCCCCGTGGCGGGCGACGCCAGCGGGTGGTCGATGGACGAGCGGCTCTACAACCAGGTGTGGGGCATGTTCGAGGACCTCGCCCGCACCACCGCCTCGTACCGCGGCGCCGTCGACTTCGCCGACTCCCGGATGGAGAAGGAACTCGGGCAGGCGCTCTCCGACCCGCGCGCCCGCCTCGACGGCCGGGGCGACGCCGCGCGCCAGGCCGCACAGGGCCGACGGGACCAGCTCGTCGAACAGGCCAGACAGGCGCTGGACCGCGACCTCGCCCAGCTGACCGCCGAGTCGGACGTCGTCGAGCCCGCCCTCCCGGCCGCGTACGCCCGCTGGGACAACCCCGTCTGGCACGGGTACCGCGTTCCCATGGAGATGCCGATGGCGATGCGCCTGGGCGATCTCCACCTGCCCGAATGCGCCGGGCTGCGCATCCCGATGCTGGTCCGGCTGCCGCTGGAGCGCGGCCTGTGGATCGACAGCGGCCGCTCCGGCTCGGCCGAGGGCGCTGCCACGGACTCCCACGAACTGCGCCGCTTGAGCATGGACACGGCGGTCGCACACGCGGCGCGGCTGCTCGCGGTGCATCCGGCGGGCGAGTTCACCGTGCATGTCATCGACCCGGCGGGCGCGGGTGTCGCGGCGCTGGACCCGCTGGTCCGGTGCGGCGTGCTCGCGGGCCCGCCCGCGCAGGGCGCGGCCGGGGTCGCGGACGTGCTGGCGAGGCTCACCCAGCGGGTGGACCTCGTGCAGATGGCGGTGCGCGGCGGCGCGTCCGAGGCGCTGCCGCCCGGCTTCGACGCCTCGCACCACCTGGTGATCGTCAACGACTTCCCGCACGGTTTCGACGACCGGGCGGTGAACCAGCTGCGCTATCTCGCGGACGAGGGCCCGGCCGTCGGCGTCCACCTGATGCTGGTCGCCGACCGTGAGGACGCGGCGGGCTACGGGCCGCTGCTGGATCCGCTGTGGCGGTCGCTGCTGCGCCTCACCCCGGTGCCCGACGACCACCTCGCCGACCCCTGGGTCGGGCACTGCTGGACGTACGAGCCGGCGCTCGTGCCGGCCGGCAGCCAGGTGGTCCGGCAGGTCCTCACGCAGGTCGCCGAGACCCGGCGCACCTGGAACCGCTGACTCGGCCAAGCCCGCGTAAAGCTGCTCCGACCTGCGTGTTTGGACGTCTCTTTACTTTCCTCTTTACCTTCCCTTGGTGATATGGGTACCCTGGTCCGTACGGAGGGGAGTACTCCCTGCCAGTTGCGGCGACCCCGTCAATACGGATCAGGCCAGATCCCGGGGCGTCGGCCCGGGCCGCACCGCGCCTCCGGGTGGAAGAGACCTCCGGCAGCGACGACGCTGACTGACAGTTCGCCGTGACGTACTGCCGGAGGCGCAGTGGATGTATCCGTGACCCTGTGGGTCCTCACGATCGTGGGCCTCGCCGCCCTGATCGCGGTCGACTTCTTCATCGGCCGCACACCTCATGACGTGTCGGTCAGGGAAGCCGGCATCTGGACGGTCGTCTGGATCGTTCTCGCCGTCCTCTTCGGGATCGGCCTGCTGGTTCATGCCGGGGGACAGCCCGCGGGCGAGTTCTTCGCGGGCTACATCACCGAGAAGTCCCTCAGCGTCGACAACCTCTTCGTCTTCGTGCTGATCATGGCGAAGTTCGCGGTGCCCTCGCAGTACCAGCAGCGGGTGCTGCTCGTCGGCGTCCTCATAGCCCTGGTCCTGCGCGCCGTCTTCATCGCAGCCGGAGCCGCGATCATCGCGAGCTTCTCCTGGGTGTTCTACCTGTTCGGCGCCTTCCTCATCTGGACGGCCTGGAAGCTCGTCCAGGAGGCCCGCGCCGAGGAGCACGACGAGGAGTACGAGGAGAGCAAGCTCCTCAAGGCCGCCGAGCGCCGCTTCGGCGTCGCCGACCGGTACCACGGCACCAAGCTGTGGATTCGGCAGAACGGCAAGCGGGTCATGACCCCGATGCTGGTCGTGATGCTCGCCATCGGCACCACCGACGTCCTGTTCGCCCTCGACTCGATCCCCGCGATCTTCGGCCTGACGCAGGACCCGTACATCGTCTTCACCGCCAACGCGTTCGCGCTGATGGGTCTGCGGCAGCTGTACTTCCTCATCGGCGGACTGCTGAGAAAGCTGGTCCACCTCTCCTACGGCCTGTCGGTGATCCTCGGCTTCATCGGCGTCAAACTCGTGCTCCACGCGCTGCACGAGTCCGGGGTCCCCGCACCGGAGATCAGCATCCCCGTCTCGCTCGGGGTGATCTGCACGGTCCTGGCCGTCACCACGGTCACCAGTCTGATGGCGAGCCGGAAGCAGCCCACGGCCGAGCCCGCGCACGGCGGTCAGGACGCGCCGAAGGACGGTGCCGACGCCTGACCGCGTCCGGCCCGCGCACCACGTACGCCGGAGGCAGGAAGACTTCCCGGTCTCCGGCGTACGCGGTCCCCGCAGCCGCGCCGACCGGTCCGCGTGCCCGGTCTCCGCACGCCCGTCTCCGCGTGCCCGGTCTCCGCACGGCCGTCCCCAGGGCCGTCCCCGGCCTCGGCCACCCACATGACGCTGCTCGCGCCGACCCTCGTGGGCCCGCCGACCGCCGTACCGGGCCGGGCGGTCCCTTGCGGGACGGCGTGCACCCGGTGCCGCTCGCGGTCTGCCAGGAACCGGCGGTCACCGCGTGGGCGTCAGCCCGCGGGCCGGCTCCGCCGTCAGCGCCGGCCGTGTCTCCGGCAGCAGCGCGAAGCAGCACAGGCTCACCAGTGCGATGCCGGTGAGATAGGCGGCCACCCCCCACGGCACCCGGCCGCCCTGCTCGGCCAGGGCCGTGGCCACGATCGGAGTGAGGGCGCCACCGAGCACCCCGCCCAGGTTGTAGCCGACCGCCGCACCCGTGCACCGCACGCGCGGCTCGTACAGTTCCGGCAGATACGCCGCGACAACGGCGAACATCGTGACGAACGCCAGCAGGGCCCCCAGGAAGCCGAGGAACATCAGCAGCGGCTCACCGGTCGACAGCAGCGCCACCATCGGGAACATCCACACGGCGGCCGCCGCGCACCCGGCCAGGCACATCGGCCGCCGCCCGTGCCGGTCGCCGAGCAGGGCGGCCACGGGTGTGAGCGCCCCCTTGACGACCACCGCCGCCATGATGCAGGCCAGCATCACCGTGCGGCTCACGCCGAGCCGCTCGGTGGCGTACGCCAGGGACCAGGTCGTCACGGCGTAGAAGATCGCGTACCCGATCGCGAGGCCGCCCGCCGTCAGCACCACCAGCCGCCCGTGGCGGCGTACGACCTCGGCGAGCGGCACGCGCGCGGGGGCGTCGATCTCCAGGAACCGCGGGCTCTCGGTCAGCGACGAGCGCAGCCAGAGTCCCGCCACGGCCAGCAGCCCCGCCGCCCAGAACGGCACGCGCCAGCCCCACTGAGCGAACCGCGCCTCGGACAGCGTGGCCGCCAGCGCCAGCGTCACCCCGTTGGCGAGCACGAAGCCCACGGCCGGCCCCACCTGCGGGAAGCTCGACCAGAGCCCGCGCCGCCGGGCGGGGGCGTGCTCGGCCGTCAGCAGCACCGCCCCACCCCACTCCCCGCCGAGCCCGAGCCCCTGCAGGAACCGCAGCACCAGCAGCAGTACGGGCGCCGCGACCCCGATGGTGCCGTAGGAGGGCACACAGCCGACCGCGACCGTGGAGGCGCCGGTCAGCAGCAGTGACAGCACCAGGACAGGCCGTCTGCCGTGCCGGTCCCCGATGTGCCCGAACAGCACCGAGCCCAGCGGCCGCGCCACGAAGCCCACCCCGAACGTCCCGAAGGCGGCCAGGGTCCCCGCCAGCGGCGAGAACGTCGGGAAGAACAACGGCCCCAGGACGAGGGCGGCGGCCGTGCCGTAGACGAAGAAGTCGTAGAACTCGATGGCCGTGCCGGCCAGCGAGGCCGTCGCGAGCCGCAGCATTCCGGGCGCTGTCACCGGGGTCACGGAGTGTACGTCGTGCATGCCGCGTCAACCACCAGCCCTCACCCGGAGTTACGGGGCGCGGGGAAGCGCGACGCCCCTCATCGGGTGGCGGTGACGCGCCGGGCGGGCCGTCGACGCGGACGACACCGCCGTGGGAGGACACGAGTCGCGGATCGGTGTGTCCGCGGTCCACACCGGCTCCCGGGGGACGGCCGCGGGCCGGCCCGCCCGTGATAGACCAAGGGCGAACGCGGCCCCGTCGGGCCGCCCCACCAGAACGGACCGGAGGAAACAGTGCCCCGTACCGTGGCCGACGCCCCGATCATGATCCTCAACGGGCCCACGCTGCACCTGCTCGGCCAGCGCCAGCCGGAGATCTACGGCTCGGACACCCTCGCCGACGTCGAGGCCCTGTGCGCGAAGACGGCGGCCGCGCACGGCGGCACGATCGACTTCCGCCAGTCGAACCACGAGGGTGAACTGGTCGACTGGATCCTTCAGGCCCGGCTCCGCCACTGCGGCATCGTGATCAACCCCGCCGCGTACTCGCACACCTCCGTCGCGATCCTCGACGCGCTGAACGCCTGCGACGGGCTGCCGGTGGTGGAGGTGCACATCTCCAACATCCACCGGCGCGAGGCCTTCCGGCACCACTCCTACGTCTCACAGCGCGCCGACGGCGTCATCGCGGGGTGCGGGGTCCAGGGGTACGCGTTCGCAGTGGAGCGGGTCGTGGCGTTGGCGGGGGCCGCACGGGCCGAGGCGTGAGAGCGGGACGGCGCCTCCCCACGCAGGCGCGCCGGGGGCGCCCGGTCCGAGGGGCAGCCGGGTGCGGCCGGGGCCGCCGGGCACACGGGTGCGGCCGGGGCCGCCGTCCGAGGGCGGGGAGGGCAGGCCGGCGGCTCCGGCCGTGCGGGGAACCGTCCTTCCCGTCCGGGCCTGCCTCCAGTCGACCGCCTGCGCACCCGTGCAGGGAACGCCCGTGAACCGCCGGTGCGTGTACGCGGTCCACACGGGGTGCGCGCCCCCTCCTCGGGCGCGGACCGGCGCGCGGGTCACTCGGGTCGACACCCTTGAGAGCGAAGGAGCCGAGCCGACCCGGGGCCGCAGGACCATGCGTCGAATCGCACGCATCGTCACGCCCGCCCTGCCTGCAGCTGCGGCGGCGGGTGCCGGTGCAGCTGTCCAGGCGGCCATCGCGGCGGGTACGGGGCTCTTCAACTGACCGTCTTCGTGCGGTGGATGCTGGCTCCAACTGAATGCCAGAGGCGCGGGGCCATTCCCCATCGGCCACCGGGGCGGCGATGCCGCCGACCTACCAGCCCCGCTCGTGCCACTCGCCGAGGTGCGGCCGCTCGGCGCCGAGCGTGGTGTCGTCGCCGTGGCCCGGGTAGATCCAGGTCTCGTCCGGGAGCACGAAGACCTTCGCCTCCAGACCCGACATCAACGACTCGAAGTCCTCGGGACGTGTTGTCCTCCCAGGCCCCCCGGGGAAGAGGCAGTCTCCGGTGAACACATGGGGGTGGCCGTGCGGGTCGTCGTAGACCAGGGCGATCGATCCCGGAGTGTGTCCGACGAGGTGGCGGGCGGTCAGCTCCACGCGCCCCACGCGGAGCGTGTCGCCGTCGTCGACGAGGACGTCGGTCGGTACGGGGATGCCCCCGGCGTCGTCCCGGCCGGCGTAGGTGCGCGCCCCGGTGGCCGCGACGACGTCGGCGAGCGCCCGCCAGTGGTCCGCGTGCCGGTGAGTGGTGACGACGGACGCGATGCCGTCGTCACCGATCATGCCGAGCAGGGTGCCGGCCCCGTCGGCCGCGTCGATCAGCAGCTGCTCGTCGGTGGCCCGGCAGCGCAGCAGGTAGGCGTTGTTGTCCATCGGGCCGACCGCGATCTTGGTGATCATCAGGTCCTTGAGCTCGTGCACGTCCGCCGGTCCGCCGACCGTCACCTGTCCGCTGTACGTCATGGCGGCAGCCTATCGCCGGGAGCGGGCCGGGGCCGCGGGCCGACGCCGCGCGCTACAGGGGCGGCAGCTTCGGCAGGGCGCCGCCCTCCGGCGTCAGGGATGTGCCGTCCCGGCGTCCGGCGAGCCATCCGAGCAGGTCGGCGCGGGAGCCCGTGACCGTGACCGCGGGCCGGTCGGCCTCGCGGCCGGTGTGCCATGCGCGCGTGCCGTCGGTCAGCCGGGTCGGCGGCACGTCCGGGCTGCCGGAGAAGCGCCGGACGAGGAAGTCGATCTCCCGCTCCGTGAACTCCGCCGGCAGGTCCTCCAGCTCGTAGCCGATCCCGAGGTCGACGTGGTGCAGTTCGACCTCGGCCCAGCGCCGGAACGGCACGCGCGCCGCGGAGTCGGTGACGCCGTTGCGCAGTTCCACGGTGCGCGACCAGTCGGCAGGCACCTCGCCCAGGGCGCGGAACCGGGCCGCGGTCTCGCGGACGTCCGTGACCTGCACGTCCAGCGGGCGCGGGGCGCCTTCCTCGATGTCGGCGTCGCGCGCCTCTGCGGAGAGGTACATGGGCCGCCCCTCCAGGACGTTCACCAGGGCCTCCGCGTTGCGGGCGAGGTGGGCGAGCACATGGCCGCGGCTCCAGCCGGGCAGGCGTGACGGGTCGGTCACAGCGGCGTCGTCCAGCGTGGCGAGCGCGGTCAGCAGTCGCGCGGTCGCGTCCTGCACTCGGTCCAGGTCATGAGCGTGATCATTCATGCTGCTGACCTTAGTGCCACCACTCGTTCGGGTGAAGGAGTGCGAACCCGCCCGTAAATCGAATGCGCGTGCTATATGGTCGGTGACGGCGTCGGGCATGCTGGAAGGCCGGGGATTGTTGGCAACCGGTGAATCCGTCCGGCGTTGTCAGTGGCTCCCCTTAGTCTGAGCAAGGACGGGGGCCCCGCCCCTGTCTCTTCTCTCAAGAAAGGTGCGGACCGGCGTGGCCGACCGTCTCATCGTCCGTGGCGCGCGCGAGCACAACCTGAAGAATGTCTCGCTCGACCTCCCACGGGACGCCCTCATCGTCTTCACGGGCCTGTCGGGATCGGGCAAGTCCTCGCTGGCGTTCGACACGATCTTCGCCGAGGGCCAGCGGCGGTACGTGGAGTCCCTCTCCTCGTACGCCCGCCAGTTCCTGGGCCAGATGGACAAGCCGGACGTCGACTTCATCGAGGGTCTGTCGCCGGCGGTCTCGATCGACCAGAAGTCGACCTCGCGCAACCCGCGCTCCACGGTCGGCACCATCACGGAGGTCTACGACTACCTGCGGCTGCTGTTCGCACGCGTCGGCAAGCCGCACTGCCCCCGGTGCGGGCGCCCCATCTCGCGCCAGTCGCCCCAGGCGATCGTCGACAAGGTGCTGGAACTGCCCGAGGGCAGCCGCTTCCAGGTGCTGTCACCGCTGGTGCGCGAACGCAAGGGCGAGTTCGTCGACCTCTTCGCCGACCTCCAGACCAAGGGCTACTCCCGTGCGCGCGTGGACGGGACGACCGTCCAGCTGTCCGATCCGCCCGCGCTCAAGAAGCAGGAGAAGCACACCATCGAGGTGGTCGTGGACCGCCTCACCGTCAAGGACTCCGCCAAGCGCCGCCTGACCGACTCGGTGGAGACCGCCCTCGGTCTGTCCGGCGGCATGGTCGTGCTCGACTTCGTCGACCTCCCCGAGGACGATCCCGAGCGCGAACGCATGTACTCGGAGCACCTGTACTGCCCGTACGACGACCTCTCCTTCGAGGAGCTGGAGCCGCGCTCCTTCTCCTTCAACTCGCCGTTCGGCGCCTGCCCCGAGTGCACCGGCATCGGCACGCGCATGGAGGTCGACCCGGAGCTGATCGTTCCCGACGAGGACAAGAGCCTCGACGAGGGCGCCATCCATCCCTGGTCGCACGGTCACACCAAGGACTACTTCGGCCGTCTCATCGGCGCCCTGGCCGACGCCCTCGGCTTCCGCACCGACATCCCCTTCGCGGGCCTGCCGCAGCGTGCCAGGAAGGCGCTGCTGCACGGCCACAAGACGCAGATCGAGGTCCGGTACCGCAACCGGTACGGCCGCGAGCGCGTGTACACGACCCCGTTCGAGGGCGCCGTGCCCTTCGTCAAGCGGCGGCACAGCGAGGCGGAGTCCGACGCGAGCCGGGAGCGCTTCGAGGGCTACATGCGTGAGGTGCCCTGCCCCACCTGCGAGGGAACGCGCCTGAAGCCCATCGTCCTCGCGGTCACGATCATGGGGAAGTCGATCGCCGAGGTCTCCGCGATGTCCATCAGCGACTGTGCGGACTTCCTGGGCGAGATGAAGCTCAACGCCCGCGACAAGAAGATCGCCGAGCGGGTGCTGAAGGAGGTCAACGAACGCCTGCGGTTCCTGGTCGACGTGGGCCTCGACTACCTCTCGCTGAACCGCGCGGCGGGCACCCTGTCCGGCGGGGAGGCCCAGCGGATCCGCCTCGCCACCCAGATCGGCTCCGGCCTCGTCGGCGTCCTCTACGTCCTCGACGAGCCGTCCATCGGCCTGCACCAGCGCGACAACCACCGGCTCATCGAGACGCTGGTGCGGCTGCGGGACATGGGCAACACCCTCATCGTCGTCGAGCACGACGAGGACACCATCAAGGTCGCCGACTGGATCGTCGACATCGGCCCCGGCGCCGGCGAGCACGGCGGCAAGGTCGTGCACAGCGGATCCCTGAAGGAACTGCTCGCCACCGATGACTCGCAGACCGGGCAGTACCTGTCCGGCCGGAAGTCGATTCCGCTGCCGGACGTCCGCCGCCCGCGCGACCGGGGACGGCGGCTCACCGTGCACGGCGCCCGCGAGAACAACCTGCGCGACATCGACGTGTCGTTCCCGCTCGGCCTGTTCACCGCCGTCACCGGTGTCTCGGGGTCCGGCAAGTCGACCCTCGTCAACGACATCCTCTACACGCACCTGGCCCGTGAACTCAACGGCGCCCGCAACGTGCCCGGCCGCCACACCCGGGTCGACGGCGACGACCTCGTCGACAAGGTCGTGCACGTCGACCAGTCGCCCATCGGCCGCACGCCGCGCTCCAACCCGGCGACGTACACCGGGGTGTTCGACCACGTCCGCAGACTGTTCGCGGAGACGACCGAGGCCAAGGTCCGCGGCTACCAGCCGGGCAGGTTCTCGTTCAACGTCAAGGGCGGCCGGTGCGAGAACTGCGCCGGTGACGGCACGATCAAGATCGAGATGAACTTCCTCCCGGACGTCTACGTCCCGTGCGAGGTCTGCCACGGAGCCCGGTACAACCGGGAGACCCTGGAGGTCCACTACAAGGGCAAGTCCATCGCCGACGTGCTGAACATGCCGATCGAGGAGGCGACGGAGTTCTTCGAGGCGGTGCCCGCGATCGCCCGGCATCTGAACACGCTGAAGGACGTCGGCCTCGGCTACGTCCGGCTCGGCCAGTCGGCGACCACCCTCTCCGGTGGCGAGGCCCAGCGCGTGAAGCTCGCCAGCGAGCTGCAGAAGCGCTCCACCGGACGTACCGTCTACGTCCTGGACGAGCCGACCACCGGTCTGCACTTCGAGGACATCAGCAAGCTGCTCAAGGTGCTGGCCGGTCTCGTCGACAAGGGCAACACGGTCATCGTCATCGAGCACAACCTCGACGTGATCAAGACTGCGGACTGGGTCGTCGACATGGGCCCCGAAGGCGGCGCGGGCGGCGGCCTGGTCGTGGCCGAGGGCACACCCGAGGAGGTGGCCGGAGTACCGGCGTCCCACACCGGCAAGTTCCTGCGGGAGATCCTCGGCGCCGACCGGGTCAGCGACGCCGCCTCCGTGCAGGCTCCGCACAAGGCCGCGGCCAGGACCGCCGCGGCCAAGAAGGCGGCCCCCGCGAAGAAGACGGCGGCCAGGAAGACCGCGACGAAGACCACGGCGAAGAGCGCCGCCAAGACGACGGCGAAGAGCGTCGCGAAGGCCACGGCGAAGACCCCGAGAGCCCGCAAGGCCTGAGCCCGCCCGGCGGCGGAGCAGCGAGGCCAGGGGGCCGGGGCCGGCGCACCTCGTGAGGGGAGCCGGCCCCGGGCCTCGGCGGTCCCCGTCCTCCGGCCGGAGAGGCGCGCCGGGCATCCCGAGCCGGCGGCGCTCCCTCCGCAACCGCCGCAACGGCCACAACCGCCGCAACGGCCACAACCGCCCCGGGCAGAACAGCCGGTGCCGCGACCGGACGCGTCCACCGGCTCGGCAAACCCTCCGGGGCAGTGCGCCTAGCGCGTGCCGAATCCGTCCGGCCCGGCCCGGCCGGCCTGCTCGTCCGGCTTGTGCAGCTCGTCCAGGCCGTCGGGGCCGACCAGCTCCGCGGCGTACGGGGGCTCGGCACCGGCGCGGGAGCAGGTGATCGCGGCGGCACGGGCGGCGAACCGCAGGAGCCGGCTCCAGCGGCCGCCGTCCAGCCCCGCCAGTGCCTCCCGGCTGAGGGCGTCCCACGTGGACAGGCCGTGCAGCAGGGCCGCGTTGACCGTGTCACCCGCTCCGATGGTGTCGACGACGCCGACGTGCGCACCCGGGACGGAGTGCTCCGCGCCGTCCCGGGTGAACACGGTCATCCCGTCCCCGCCACGAGTGATCACCACCGCCTCGGGCCCGGCGGAGAGCCACTCACGGGGGCCGCCGCCCAGCCACCGCGCGTCCTGGTCCGACAGCTTCAGCAGGGCCACGGACGGCAGCCAGCCGCGGAACCGGGCGCGGTAGGCGTCCGCGTCGGGGATCAGCCCCGCCCGGATGTTCGGGTCCAGCGCCGTGAACACGCCGCGAGTGTCGGCGGCCCGCATCAGCTCCTCGTACTGCGTCGCACCCGGCTCCAGCACCAGCGAGCAGGTGCCCAGCGAGAGCGCGCGGGTTCCCGCGGGCAGCTGCGAGGGAGCGGTGAAGAGTCGGTCCGCGGTGCCCTCGACGTAGAAGGAGTAGGCGGCAGAGCCGTGGCCGTCGACCGAGGCGACCGCCAGCGTGGTGGGTTCATCGCCGCGCTGCACCGCCGACACGTCCACACCGGCCGCGCGCAGCCCGTCGAGCAGCGCCGCACCGAAGGCGTCCCGGGAGGTGCGTGAGCAGAAGGCGGTGGGGGAGCCGAGCCGGCCGAGCGCCACGGCCGTGTTGTACGGGCCGCCGCCGAGCGCGGGCCTCAGGTCGGAGAGGGCGCCCTGCCCCTGCGGCACGAGGTCGATCAGGGCTTCACCGGCGACGACGATCACGGCGGGGTTCCTTTCGGTGCGGCGCGAAGTGCCGGCTGACGGGACAGGGGCACGGACAGGGACAAGAGTGGTGCCGGGTGCCGGGTGCCGGGTGCCGGCTCGGCAGGTCGGCGCGTGGCCGGTGGCCCGGGCCGGTGTCACGGCGATGCGGCGGGACCGGGGCCGGGTGGGACGGCGCGTCCCTTCCGGGAGCCGGGCCGCTCCGGTGGGCACCCGCACGATGTGCGGTGCACGAGGGTGCACGGGAGTCGCAGCGTCCGGGCGGGGGCGTCCGGTGCGGCGAGCCGGTCGAGGAGGATCTGCACCGCGCGGGCGCCGATGTCCCTGCTGGGCTGGGCGATCGCGGTGAGGCGGGGGGAGAAGAGGTCCGCCCACGGGAAGTCGTCGAAGCAGCACAGGGCGATGTCGTCGGGCACGGACGCCCCGCGCTCCCGCAGGGCCCGCAGGGCTCCGATGGTCATCGCGTTGTTGGCGGTGACCAGGGCGGTCGGTGGGGCACCGAGCGAGAGCAGGGCGGCGGTGGCGAGCTCGCCGCCGGATGCGGCCGAGTCCCCGTGGACGACGAGGCGGTCGTCGTGGGGGAGGCCGGCGGCGGCGAGGCCGTGACGGTAGCCGGTGATCCGTTCTCGGGTGGTGCTGAGCCCGGGCAGCCCGGCGACCAGGCCGATACGCCGATGGCCCCGTTCGGCGAGGTGGGTGACCACCTGCTCGACCGGCCCCGCGTTCTCGGCGCACACCTGGTCGAAGGGCGGGACCTCGTCCGCCCGGCTGCCGATCAACCGGTCGAGGAGGACGGTCGGCACCGCGTGGCGGCGCAGGTAGGCGACGAGCGCGCGGGGCTCGGCCGACGGCGCCACGATCAGGCCGTCCACCCGCCGCTCGTGCAGAAGCTGGACCACCGTGAGCTCGTGCCCGGGGTCGTCGTGCGGGTCGGCGACGAGAAGGCTGTAGCCCTGCTCCAGGGCGGCGGCCTCGACGCCCTGGACGATCTCGGTGAAGTAGGGGTTGCTGATCGCCGAGACGGCGAGGCCGATGGAGCGGGTGCGGGACGTCACCAGGGACCGCGCGAGCGTGTTGGGGGTGTACCCGAGCTGCTCGACCGCGTCGAGCACGGCCTGCCGGGTGTGCGGCAGCACCGGCCGGGTGCCGTTGAGCACGTGCGACACGGTTGCCACCGATACGCCGGCGCTGCGTGCGACGTCCGCCATGGTCGGCATGGCGTCACCCCCTCGTGGATGCGGTCCGGGTCGTGGGAGCTTGGGCGGGCCGGGGTGGGCCGTGTGGGGTGAGCCGCAGCCCCGGCGGCCTCCTCCGGGCGTGAACGTACCTCATGACGCAGAGGACGTAAACGCTTGCGCAAGCGTTTACGCGCCGTGGCCGGCGCACACGTGCCCAATCCCCAGCCCCAGCGGTTGCGCAGCCCTCCGCACCATCCATCGCGCAGCCCCCTACGCGAGCGTCCGGGTGACCTGGGCGGGCCCTCCGCCCGTGGCCCGACGGCTCCGCCCCGCTCGCCTCAAGGCGCCGGCCTCGCGAGGCACGCCCCGCACCACGTTCACCACGTCCCCGTTATGGTCTTCGCGGTCCTGCAAGAGGGCCGCTGGCCTCCGGGCCCGGCATGACTGTGTCCCCCGCCGGCCGCCCGGTGTCACGCTTTGCGCCGCGCGTCGAGCGTGCCGGCCTCCTGGGGCGCCCCCGCCGGGCCCGCCTCGCCGCACCCGGCGCGCGCGGCTCCGGGTATCGTCGGCTGCCCGCCCCCCGACCTGTGGAGACTCGCATGCCAGGCCCGCGTCCCTCGGTGAGCCGTCGTACCGTTCTGCGTGGGGCGGCACTCACCCCCGCGGCGGGGTGGGGCGCCGCCGCGTGCGCGCCGGGCGGGAAGGTCACGCCCGCCACGCCGACCGCTCCCGTGGACCTGGGTGCCGAGAGCGAGGTCACGACGGACGGCGCCCATCTGCACCTGGACCACAACGTGGTGGTGAGCCGGTCCGGGGACGGCTCGCTGAAGGCGTACAGCACCATCTGCACGCACGGCGGATGTCCCATCGACGACCTGGAGGGGACGACCCTGACCTGCCGGTGCCACGGCAGCAGGTTCGACGCGAGGACCGGTGAGGTGCTGCGCCGGCCGGCGACGGCTCCGCTGGAGGAGCTGCCGGTGCGGGCGGAGAAGGGCAGGGTGCTCGCCGGTCCGGGCGCCTAGAAGATCACTGAAAATCTTCGGTTCTGGCCCCGCGTGTGCTGACGCGGGGCCAGACTGTTGTGTGTGCAGGGGGAATGGGCCGGGGAGCCGGTCGGGCCGGATGTATGGGAGACCTGCCGGGAGCTGATCCCGGCGGGGAGTGTGTTCGCGTTCCTGGCCGAGCACCGCGAGCGGTTGCTGCCGCCGGAGATGTTCGCGGACATGTACCCCTCGGCCAACGGCCGGCCGTCGTTGCCGCCGCAGGTGCTGGCGGCGGCGGTGGTGCTGCAGAGCCTGTTCGGGACCTCGGACGTGGAGACTGTGCTGGAGCTGCGGTGCGACCTGCGGTGGAAGGCGGCATGCGGGCTGGGCCTGTACGACACCGCGTTCGACCCCTCGCTGCTGACCTACTTCCGGCGCCGTCTGCAGCGCTCGGCGGACCCGGGGCGGATCTTCACCCGGGTCAAGGAGGTCGTGGCCGCCACCGGCATCCTGCGCGGGAAGCGGCGCCGCGCGCTGGACTCCACGGTGTTCGACGACGCGGTGGCCACCCAGGACACGGTCACCCAGCTGATCTCGGCCATCCGCCGGGTGATCCGCGAGGTGCCCGGCGCCGGCCAGGTCGCCGCCACGTACTTAGCCGCGCACGACTACGCCGATGCGGGCAAGCCGAGGATCGCCTGGGACGATGAGCAGGCCCGCGCCGAGCTGGTCGACGCGCTGGTGAGCGACGCGCTCAACCTGCTGGGCCGTCTGCCTGAGCAGGAGCTGGGCGAGCGGGCGGCGAACGCGGTCGGCCTGCTGGCACTGGTCGCCGGCCAGGATGTCGAGCCCGCCGAGGACTCCGACGGCCGCGACGGCCGCTGGCGCATCACCCGCGGCACCGCCCCTGACCGGGTGGTCTCCACCGTGGACCCCGAGGCCAGACACATCCACAAGAACCGCACCCGCCACCAGGAGGGCTTCAAGGGCCACGCTGCCGTGGAGCCGGAGACCGGCCTGTTCACCGAGGTCGCCCTGGCCCCCGGCAGCGGGCCCGCCAACCACGAGGCGAGAGTCGCCGAGGACCTCCTGGCAGACGAGACCGAACCGGTCGAAGTGCTCGGCGATTCCGCCTACGGCACCGCCGGCCTGCGCGAACACCTCGAACAGGCCGGCCACGACGCGATCCTCAAACCGCCGCCGCTCCGGATGGCGGTCCCCGGCGGCTTCACCAGCGACGACTTCCACATCGACACCGAGACCAGCCAGGTCACCTGCCCGGCAGGGCACACCCTCCCGCTCGGCAAGCCCCTGAAGGGAGGGTTCCGTCAGGCCCAGTTCAAGACGCTGTGCACCGGATGCCCGCTGCGCGAACGCTGCACCACCTCCAAGACCGGCCGCGTCCTGCGGGTCCACCCCCAGCACCGGCGCCTGGCCGACGCCCGTGCCCAGGCCGCCGACCCCGTCTGGAAGGACACCTACCGCCGCTGGCGGCCACCCGTCGAACGCGGCATCGCCTGGCTGACCGCCAAAGGCAACCGCAGACTCCGCTACCTCGGCACCCTCAAGAACGACACCTGGCTCCGCAACCGAGCCGCCGCCCTCAACCTCCGCCGACTCATCAACCTCGGCCTCGAACCCGCCAACGACGGCACGTGGACCCTGACCCCGGCCACACCATGAAGCACGGAGGGCGGCCCCGCCACCGGCGGAACCACCCTCACAGCAAGATTTTCAGTGATCTTCTAGGGCGTGTTTCGACGGCCCGCGGCGCCCTGGTACCGCAGCCCTACGCCCAGTCCCAGCCGATCCCGACGATCCCCGAGCGCACCCGCGGTTCGACGAGGTGGACGGACCGGTGGCGGCCGGCGAGCGGGAGTTCCTGCCGGCCGCTGCGCGGGGCGGCCACCGAGTGCTGGGTGAAGCGGTGGCAGCGCGCCGGGAGGGCGCGTTCGTCGAAGCGCACCTGGAGGACGTACTGGCCGCCGGGCGGGCCGAAGCCGCGCACGCACTCGTACGAGACTCCGGCGGTGCCGTCCTCGACGCGGTAGCGGAAGAGGAAGGTGTCCCCGGCACGCAGCCGGGTGTCGAAGAGCAGCTCGGCCACCAGAATGCCGGTACCGTCGTGACGCCGGACGCGGCCGGTGCGGCAGTTCTCCAGGGCGTGCACGGACATACGCTCGGGCGCGCAGCCCGGGTCGCCGTGGTGGACGGCGACGAACCGGTCGACGCCGTCCCGGTGGGCGCGCACCACATGATGGGACTCACGGCCCAGCAGTTCGCGGCGGGCCCCGATGCGGACCTGCTCGTGATGACCGAGCAGATGCAGCCCGCCGTCGCGGGGGGACTCCATTTCGAGCAGCAGGCGTTCCAGGGCTCCGGAGGCCGCCACGAGCGAGCGGTAGGAGCGGGCGGAGGCGTGCTGGGCGGCGGTGGTGCCCTCCTCGGCCTGGGCGAGCAGGCGTATCAGCGACTCCTCGGGAAGCTGGAGTATCTCCTCCAGGGCGCGCACGGCCCGCAGCGACTCCGGGCGCTGGGGGCGGCGGGCGCCCTGCTGCCAGTAGCTGAGGCTGGTCACACCGACCTTCACGCCATGGCGCGAGAGGTGGTGCTGCACGCGTTGCAGGGGCAGACCGCGGGCGGCGATGGCGGCGCGCAGGGCGACGTGGAAGGGGCCGCCGCGCAGAGCCGTGTCCAGTTCCGCGGTGGCGATCTCCGCGTGCTGTGTGGCGTGCGGCATGCAGGGGCCTTTCTGTGTGGTTCACAACGGCTGGTCAGACCGTTCACGCGGGTGCTCTCGGGGCCACCCCGTCGGCGCCGGGGGGGTCGTCACGGGCGGGCGCCGTCGTTCTCGGCCCCGAGTTCCTCCGCATTGAAGCGTGTTGACCAAGTCCCGACAACACCTCGGGCCCAACCGTGGCCCAGTCCGTGCCCCGCCCTGCCAGGCGGAGCCCGCGTCACGGCGGGCGCGGCGCGGCGCGGTGGGCGGGCGCAGGTGCCGGGGACCGCGGGGCGGCGGGGGCGGCTGGCCGGTCGGCCCCGTCGGCGGGGCGGCCGGTTCCGCCCGAGGAGGGGCGGCGGCTCCATGGACGTGACGGCGTCCGTCCCCGCCCGGGGAGTCGGCCGGTTCCCGTCCGTGCCGCGGCCCTGAGCGCTCCCGCCCCCGACGCCTGCCTTCTCCCCCTGCCGTTGCGCTGCTTCTCGCAGGCTCCTCGCCGCCGCCCGGTGACCCTCGTTCCTCCTCGTTGCTCCCGTCCGTGCCCGCCCGTGCCCGCCTGCTCCCGTCCGTGCCCGCCCGTGCCCGCCTGCTCCCGTCCGTGCCCGCCCGTGCCCGCCCGTACCCGACTGCTGCGCCCGCACCCGCCTGTGGCCCGCGGCCCCGTGCGGTCCCCGTCGGCCCGGACGCGGGCCCTTCACGCAGCCGGCGTGGGCCCGTGCGCGGCCAGGGGGCGGTTCCGTCCAGGGGGCCGGGCCGGGGGCGTACGATCCCGGACGGTTGTCCACAGCCTCGCCGGAGTGTCACCGCCCGCCAGTAGGGTGTGAGACATGGCCGATCCCTCCAGCTACCGCCCCAGGCCGGGTGAGATCCCGGACTCTCCCGGGGTGTACAGGTTCCGTGACGAGCACCGCCGGGTGATCTACGTCGGAAAGGCGAAGAGCCTGCGCCAGCGCCTGGCCAACTACTTCCAGGACCTGGCCGGCCTCCACCCGCGCACCCGCACGATGGTCACCACGGCAGCGTCGGTGGAGTGGACGGTGGTGTCCACGGAGGTCGAGGCGCTGCAGCTGGAGTACTCGTGGATCAAGGAGTACGACCCGCGGTTCAACGTCAAGTACCGCGACGACAAGAGCTACCCGTACCTCGCGGTGACGATGAACGAGGAGTTCCCGCGCGTGCAGGTCATGCGCGGTCACAAACGGAAAGGTGTCCGGTACTTCGGGCCGTACGCCCACGCCTGGGCCATCCGGGACACCGTGGACCTGCTGCTGCGCGTCTTCCCGGTGCGCACCTGCTCGGCGGGCGTCTTCAAGAACGCCTCCCGCACCGGACGCCCCTGCCTGCTCGGCTACATCGGCAAGTGCTCGGCGCCCTGTGTCGACCGGATCGAGCCCGAGGAGCACCGCGAACTCGCCGAGGAGTTCTGTGACTTCATGGCCGGCCGCACCGGCACCTATCTGCGCCGTCTGGAGCGGCGGATGGCGGAGGCGGCCGAGGAGATGGAGTACGAGCGGGCCGCCCGGCTGCGCGACGACATAGAGGCCCTGAAGAAGGCCATGGAGAAGAACGCGGTCGTGCTCGCGGACGCGACCGACGCGGACCTGATCGCGGTCGCCGAGGACGAACTGGAAGCGGCCGTGCAGATCTTCCACGTCCGCGGCGGCCGGGTGCGCGGCCAGCGCGGCTGGGTCACCGACAAGGTCGAGGAGGTCACCACCGGTGCCCTCGTCGAGCACGCCCTGCAGCAGCTCTACGGCGAGGAGACGGGCGACAGCGTCCCCAAGGAGGTGCTGGTCCCCGCACTGCCCGAACCGGCAGAGCCGGTCCAGGAGTGGCTCACCGAGCGGCGCGGTGCGGGCGTCTCGCTGCGCATCCCGCAGCGCGGGGACAAGAAGGCCCTCATGGAGACCGTGCAGCGCAACGCCCAGCAGGCCCTCGCCCTGCACAAGACCAAGCGCGCCTCCGACCTCACGACCCGCTCCCGCGCCCTGGAGGAGATCGCCGGCGCCCTCTCCCTGGACAGTGCTCCCCTGCGGATCGAGTGCTACGACGTCTCTCACCTCCAGGGGGACGACGTGGTCGCCTCCATGGTCGTCTTCGAGGACGGACTCCAGCGCAAGAGCGAGTACCGCCGCTTCCAGATCAAGGGCTTCGCGGGCCAGGACGACGTGCGCTCCATGCACGAGGTGATCACCCGACGCTTCCGGCGCTACCTGGCGGAGAAGGAGCGCACGGGCGAGTGGGCCGACCCACAGGACGCGGGCGGCCCGGCCGTCACCTCCGGATCCGCCGCTCCGGCTGCGGCCGACCCGGCCGCGACAGCCCCTGCCGCGGCGGCCGGCTCCGACGCCACAGCAGGCGCCGGGCCGGAGACCGCACGTGCCGCGGCCCGCATGGATCACGACGGCCTCAGCCCGGTACCGGTGCGCCCTGCCGCCCCCGGACGCGGCGAGGCGCACGCGTCCGGACCGGGCGAGGCGCCCGCCCCCGCCCCCGGCGAGGCCGCCTCCCCACCGGGGGCGCTCACCGATGAGGACGGACGGCCCAGGAAGTTCGCCTATCCGCCCCAGCTCGTCGTCGTGGACGGCGGCCCGCCCCAGGTCGCGGCCGCCCAGCGGGCGCTGGACGAGCTGGGGATCGATGACATCGCCGTGTGCGGCCTCGCCAAGCGGCTGGAAGAGGTCTGGCTGCCCGGCGACGACGATCCGGTGGTCCTGCCCCGCACCAGCGAGGGCCTCTACCTGCTCCAGAGGGTCCGTGACGAGGCGCACCGCTTCGCGATCACCTACCAGCGCACCAAGCGGGCCAAGCGGTTCCGCGCCGGTCCGCTGGACGACGTGCCGGGGCTGGGGGAGACCCGCAGACAGGCGCTGATCAAACACTTCGGTTCGGTGAAGAAGCTGCGATCCGCCACAATCGACCAGATCTGCGAGGTGCCGGGCATCGGCCGCAAGACGGCCGAGACCATCGCCGTGGCCCTCGCCCGGGCGGCCCCGGCCGCGCCCGCCGTGAACACGGCCACCGGAGAGATCATGGATGACATGGAGGACGGGACGCCCGGCGCGACGGCGGGCGCCCCGGGGGAGCCCGTACCCGCGGGAGCCCCGGACGAGCGACGGGGGCAGGAGAGATGACCGACCACGAAACCGAACACGAAACCGATCACCACACCGATCACGTCACTGGTCACGAAACCGATCACGAAACCGATCACGAGACCGATCACGAGACCGATCACGAGACCGATCACGAGACCGATCACGTCACCGGCCGCGAGACCGGCCATCAGACAGGGCCCGCACACGGACGGGACGACGCACCGCGGACCGCGCCGGACCGCGGGAACCAGGAGGCCGCCGAGGCCCGGCAGGCCCTCCCCGACGACGGAGCGCAGGTGAACCAGGACAGCACCGGCCCCGGGATCCCCGAGGCCGCCATCCCCGAGCTGGTGATCATCTCCGGTATGTCCGGAGCGGGCCGCTCCACGGCCGCGAAGTGCCTGGAGGACCTCGGCTGGTTCGTGGTCGACAACCTGCCGCCCGCCCTGATCCCCACCATGGTGGAGCTGGGCGCCCGCTCACAGGGCAACGTGGCACGGATCGCCGTCGTCGTCGACGTGCGCGGCCGCCGCTTCTTCGACAACCTGCGCGAATCCCTCGCCGACCTCGACGGCCGGGGCGTCACCCGGCGCATCGTCTTCCTGGAGTCCTCCGACGAAGCCCTGGTGCGCCGCTTCGAGTCCGTGCGCCGGCCGCACCCGCTGCAGGGGGACGGCCGGATCGTCGACGGGATCGACGCCGAACGCGAACTGCTGCGCGAACTGCGCGGTGACGCCGACCTGGTGATCGACACCTCCAGCCTCAACGTGCACGAGCTGCGCGCCAAGATGGACGCCCAGTTCGCGGGCGAGGAGGAGCCCGAGCTGCGGGCCACCGTGATGTCCTTCGGGTTCAAGTACGGCCTGCCGGTCGACGCCGACCTCGTCGCCGACATGCGCTTCCTGCCGAACCCGCACTGGGTGCCGGAACTGCGCCCGTTCACCGGTGTGAACGAGGAGGTCGCGGCGTTCGTCTTCAACCAGCCCGGCGCGAAGGAGTTCCTCGACCGCTACGCCGAGCTGCTGCGGCTGATCGCCGCCGGATACCGGCGCGAGGGCAAGCGCTACGTGACCATCGCCATCGGCTGTACGGGCGGCAAGCACCGCTCGGTGGCGATGTCGGAGAAGCTCGCCGCGCGCCTCGCGGCGGAGGGTGTGGAGACGGTGGTCGTCCACCGGGACATGGGACGCGAATGACAGGACGTACTCCGCGGCTGAGCCGGCTGCGCCGGTCGGTGACCGAGACCCGGGCCGGCCGGCCCGTCGGGAGCCGGGGCGGCCGGGCGCGCCGCCGCGGCGCCCAGCCCAAGGTGGTGGCGCTCGGCGGGGGCCGGGGCCTGTCCGCCTCGCTGGCCGCGCTGCGCCGGATCACCGGCGATCTCACGGCCGTCGTCACCGTCGCCGACGACGGCGGCTCCAGCGGCCGCCTGCGCGACGAACTCGGCGTACTGCCGCCCGGGGACCTGCGCAAGGCGCTGGCCGCCCTGTGCGGGGACGACGACTGGGGCCAGACCTGGGCCCGTGTCATCCAGCACCGCTTCCACTCCAAGGGCGACCTGCACGACCACGCGGTCGGCAACCTGCTGATCGTGGCCCTGTGGGAGCAGCTCGGCGACCATGTGCAGGCACTCGACCTGGTCGGCAAGCTGCTCGGCGCGCACGGGCGCGTGCTGCCCATGTCGGCGGTTCCGCTGGAGCTCCAGGCGCTGGTCAAGGGGCATGACGTGGACCGCCCGGACGAGGTGGAGGTGGTCCGCGGCCAGGCCACGGTGGCGCTCACCCCCGGCGAGGTCCAGTCCGTGCACCTGGTGCCGAACGACCCGCCCGCCGTCCCCGAGGCCGTCGCGGCCGTCCTGGACGCCGACTGGGTGGTGCTCGGCCCCGGCTCCTGGTTCTCGTCGGTCATCCCGCACCTCCTCGTGCCCGAGTTGCTGGACGCGCTGACGGAGACGAAGGCGCGCCGGGTGCTCTCCCTCAACCTCGCTCCGCAGCCGGGGGAAACCGACGGCTTCTCCCCGCAGCGTCATTTGGAGGTTTTGGGACGACACGCCCCTAAACTCGCCCTGGACGTGGTGCTGGCCGACGAGGCCGCCGTGCCCGACCGTGACTCGCTGACCGAGGCCGCCAAGGGCTTCGGGGCCGCGGTCGAGCTGGCGCCGGTGGCGTGGCCCGACGGGACCCCGCGGCACGACGCGGAGCTGCTGGCAGCCGCGTACGACCGTATTTTTCGGATGCATGGAAGGATCGGCCCATGGCGATGACGGCAGCGGTGAAGGATGAGATCGCCCGGCTTCCCGTCACCCGGACCTGCTGTCGGAAGGCGGAGGTCTCGGCCATCCTGCGGTTCGCCGGCGGCCTCCACCTGGTCAGCGGGCGCATCGTGATCGAGGCGGAACTGGACACCGCGATGGCGGCCCGCCGGCTCAAGCGGGACATCCTGGAGATCTTCGGCCACGGTTCCGAGCTGATCGTGATGGCGCCGGGCGGACTGCGCCGCGGCTCGCGCTACGTCGTGCGCGTCGTCGCGGGCGGCGACCAGCTCGCCCGCCAGACCGGCCTGGTCGACGGCCGCGGCCGCCCGATCCGCGGGCTGCCCCCGCAGGTGGTGTCCGGTGCCACGTGCGACGCCGAGGCAGCCTGGCGCGGCGCGTTCCTGGCACACGGCTCGCTCACCGAGCCCGGCCGCTCCTCGTCCCTGGAGGTGACCTGCCCCGGCCCCGAGGCGGCGCTGGCCCTGGTCGGCGCCGCCCGCAGACTGTCCATCGCGGCGAAGGCCCGCGAGGTGCGCGGGGTGGACCGGGTCGTGGTCCGCGACGGGGACGCGATCGGCGCGCTGCTGACCCGCCTCGGCGCGCACGAGTCGGTGCTGGCCTGGGAGGAGCGCCGGATGCGCCGCGAGGTGCGCGCCACCGCGAACCGCCTCGCCAACTTCGACGACGCCAACCTCCGCCGCTCCGCGCGGGCCGCGGTCGCCGCCGGAGCCCGGGTGCAGCGGGCCCTGGAGATCCTCGGCGAGGAGGTTCCCGAGCACCTCGCCGCCGCCGGCCGGCTGCGCATGGAGCACAAGCAGGCCTCCCTGGAGGAACTGGGCGCGCTGGCCGACCCGCCGCTCACCAAGGACGCCGTCGCCGGACGGATCCGCCGCCTGCTCGCCATGGCCGACAAGCGCGCCGCCGACCTGGGCATCCCGGGCACCGAGGCCAACCTCGCGGAGGAACTGGCCGACAACCTCGCGGGGTGACTCCGCCGCCGCCCCTTCGCCGTCGTGGGGCCGGCCTCGCGGCCACGCTCCTGCCGTGAGCGGCCCGGCTCCCCGGTCCGGGCGGCCGGAGCCGGCCGTCGACGGTGGAGGCCCTGCGCCGCCTTCCCCGCCGCGGACCGCGCCGACGCCGCCGGCCCGCCGCGCCCTCGTCGCGGCCCCTCCGGTCAGGCCGGGGCACCGGAGCCGGTGCCCTCCGGCGGACGCGCCGGCCGCAGGCGAAAGCCCCTCGGGCCGGAGTCACCGGGGCGGGCCGGAGGCACGTCGCGGACGACGGCGTGGCCTGCAAGGCGTTCTTGACGGCGCCATCCGCTGACGTGAGCCTGACAGGCGCCGCCTCTCCCGGCGGACCCCGTACCGCAGGCGGCGTCCGAGGGGCGAACGGGTCCGCTTTCCCTTGCCCTGACGGGCGATGGGCCCTTTCGGCACGGGCGGTCCGTACCCCTACTGGCGGGTAAGGGCAGCACTGCCGTGTATGGGCCATCTCGATGTCACCTCAGGGGCTCCAGAGAGGTAGGGTCGTAGGCGGTCGGGGACATCCCAAATACAGCTCGCCGGCACCGCATGGCCGGCGTACCAACGAGGAGATCGGTTCGTGACGATCCGCGTAGGCATCAACGGCTTCGGCCGCATCGGTCGTAACTACTTCCGCGCGCTGCTGGAGCAGGGTGCTGACATCGAGATCGTGGCTGTCAACGACCTGGGTGACACCGCGACCACCGCTCACCTGCTGAAGTACGACACGATCCTGGGCCGCCTCAAGCAGGAGGTCACCCACACCGCCGACACGATCACGGTCGACGGCCACACCATCAAGGTGCTGTCCGAGCGCAACCCCGCCGACATCCCCTGGGGTGAGCTGGGCGTCGACGTCGTCATCGAGTCCACGGGCATCTTCACCAAGCGCGAGGACGCCGCCAAGCACCTGGCCGGCGGCGCCAAGAAGGTCCTCATCTCGGCTCCGGCCAAGGACGAGGACATCACCATCGTGATGGGTGTCAACCAGGACAAGTACGACCCGGCGAACCACCACGTCATCTCCAACGCCTCCTGCACCACCAACTGCGTGGCGCCGATGGCGAAGGTCCTGGACGAGAACTTCGGCATCGTCAAGGGCCTGATGACGACGGTGCACGCGTACACCAACGACCAGCGCATCCTGGACTTCCCGCACAAGGACCTGCGGCGCGCCCGCGCCGCCGCCGAGAACATCATCCCGACCACCACGGGTGCCGCCAAGGCCACCGCCCTGGTCCTGCCCCAGCTCCAGGGCAAGCTGGACGGCATCGCCATGCGTGTGCCGGTGCCCACCGGCTCGGTCACCGACCTGGTCGTGGAGCTCGGCCGCGAGGTCACCAAGGAGGAGCTCAACGCCGTCTTCCAGAAGGCCGCCGAGGGCGAGCTCAAGGGCATCCTGGAGTACACCGAGGACCCGATCGTCTCCTCCGACATCGTCAACGCCCCGGCGTCCTGCACCTTCGACTCCTCCCTGACCATGGTCCAGGAGGGCAAGAACGTGAAGGTCATCGGCTGGTACGACAACGAGTGGGGCTACTCCAACCGCCTCGTGGACCTCACGGTCTTCGTCGGCGGCCAGCTCTGAGCGGCTGCTGATCGGCTGAAGCAGGCACCTTGAGACGAGAGCAGGGCCCGGGCCAGGCGCAGGGACGCGCGGCCCGGGCCCTGACTCGCGTTCCGACCGGCCCCCCTTCCAGGACGTGCCGCGCCCTAGGATCGGGCCTGGTCGACCGGTCACGAGCAGAACGAGCCCCCGTAGGAGTCCCCCGAAAATGAAGACGATCGACGAACTCCTCGCCGAAGGAGTCGCGGGCAAGCGGGTCTTCGTCCGCGCCGATCTGAACGTGCCGCTCGACGGCACCACCATCACCGACGACGGCCGCATCCGCGCGGTGGTGCCCACCGTCCGGGCCCTCGCCGAAGCCGGCGCGCGGGTCGTCGTCGCCTCGCACCTGGGCCGCCCCAAGGGCGCCCCGGACCCCGCCTTCTCGCTCGCCCCGGCCGCCGCACGGCTGGGTGAGCTCCTCGGCGGGGACGTCGCCTTCGCCGCCGACACCGTCGGCGCATCCGCGCGGGCCGCGGTCGCGGGCCTCGCCGACGGGCAGGTCGCGGTCGTCGAGAACCTGCGCTTCAACGCCGGTGAGACCAGCAAGGACGACGCCGAGCGGGACGCCTTCGCCGGACAGCTCGCCGCGCTCGCCGACGTCTACGTCGGCGACGGCTTCGGCGCGGTGCACCGCAGGCACGCCTCGGTGTACGACCTGCCGAAGAAGCTGCCGCACTACGCCGGCCACCTCATCGCCACCGAGGTCGGCGTGCTGAGGAAGCTCACCGAGGACGTCAAGCGGCCCTACGTCGTCGTCCTCGGCGGCGCCAAGGTGTCCGACAAGCTCGCCGTCATCGACGAGCTGCTCACCAAGGCCGACCGCATCCTCATCGGCGGCGGCATGGCCTACACCTTCCTCAAGGCCCGGGGCCACGAGGTCGGCAGCTCCCTCCTGCAGGAGGACCAGCTCCCGGCCGTCACCGAGTACCTGGAGCGCGCCGAGAAGAACGGCGTCGAACTCGTGGTGCCGGTGGACGTCCTGGTCGCCCCGGAGTTCCCGGACCTCAGGAGCAAGGCTCCGGCCGACCCCGCGACGGTCGCCGCCGACGCCATGCCCGCCGGCCGGATGGGCCTGGACATCGGCCCGGAGACCTGCGCCCTGTACGCCTCGAAGCTCGCCGACGCGGCCACCGTCTTCTGGAACGGCCCCATGGGCGTCTTCGAGCACCCCGACTACGCCGAGGGCACCAAGGCGGTCGCCCAGGCCCTCATCGACTCCCCGGGCTTCACGGTGGTGGGCGGCGGCGACTCCGCCGCGGCCGTCCGTACCCTGGGCTTCGACGAGCAGGCGTTCGGCCACATCTCGACCGGCGGCGGCGCCTCCCTCGAATACCTCGAGGGCAAGGCGCTCCCCGGCCTCGCCGCACTGGAGGACTGACCGTAATGAGCACGCGCACGCCGCTGATGGCGGGCAACTGGAAGATGAACCTCAACCACCTGGAGGCCATCGCCCACGTCCAGAAGCTCGCCTTCGCCCTCGCGGACAAGGACTACGACGCCGTGGAGGTCGCCGTCCTGCCGCCCTTCACCGACCTGCGCTCGGTGCAGACCCTGGTCGACGGCGACAAACTGAAGATCAAGTACGGTGCCCAGGACATCTCGGCGTACGACTCCGGTGCCTACACCGGCGAGATCTCCGGCCCGATGCTGGCCAAGCTGAAGTGCACGTACGTGGCCGTCGGCCACTCCGAGCGCCGCCAGTACCACGGAGAGACCGACGAGGTCGTCAACAGCAAGGTCAAGGCCGCCTACAAGCACGGCCTGACCCCGATCATGTGCGTCGGCGAGGAACTGGACGTCCGCGAGGCCGGCAACGCCGTCGCGCACACGCTCGCCCAGGTCGAGGGCGGGCTGAAGGACCTCCCCGCCGAGCAGGCCGAGTCCGTCGTGATCGCCTACGAGCCCGTGTGGGCCATCGGCACCGGCAAGGTCTGCGGTGCCGAGGACGCCCAGCAGGTCTGCGCCGCCATCCGCGGCAAGCTGGCCGAGCTGTACGACCGGGAACTGGCCGACCGGGTCCGTATCCAGTACGGCGGCTCGGTCAAGGCCGGCAACGTCGCCGAGATCATGGCCCAGGCCGACATCGACGGAGCCCTCGTCGGCGGCGCCTCGCTGGACGCCGAGGAGTTCGTCAAGATCGTCCGCTTCCGCGACCAGTGACGCGGCCCGCCCGGGCCGCCGTGCGGGCGGACCGGGCGGTCGCGAGTAGGCGGTGGCGGCGATCCGTCGTACCCTTGCGGGGTCCAGCACCTGCTGGGCCCCGCGTCGTCCATCCGAGTCCGAGGAAGTTGGTCCAGCCGTGGTTCTGGGGTTCTCCATCGCCCTGATCGTCTTCAGCCTGCTGCTGATGCTGCTGGTGCTGATGCACAAGGGGAAGGGCGGCGGCCTGTCCGACATGTTCGGCGGCGGCATGCAGTCCTCCGTCGGCGGCTCCTCGGTCGCCGAGCGCAACCTCGACCGCATCACCGTCGTGGTCGGTCTGCTGTGGTTCGCGTGCATCGTGGTGCTCGGCATCATGATGAAGGTCAACAACTGAGCCACGGCTCACCCGCCGGAACATTCCGCTACGTAACGCCCCATGTTCGGTACGCGCTCGTGAGCGCGGCCTATCATGGGGCTTGCGTCTGGGTGCGGGGCCTGTGTAACTCCAATCACTGGACGTGCGTTGGGCCTTACGTAGACTGAGGCGCTCGCAACGAGGCGACACGCCGACTCGCTTCGCGGCACCATCACGCAGGGAGTTACACCGTGGCAAGTGGCAACGCGATCCGGGGAAGCCGGGTCGGGGCGGGGCCGATGGGCGAGGCCGAGCGCGGCGAGTCCGCCCCGCGCCTGCGCATCTCCTTCTGGTGCTCCAACGGGCACGAGACCCAGCCCAGCTTCGCCAGCGACGCGCAGGTCCCCGACACCTGGGACTGTCCGCGCTGCGGCTTCCCGGCCGGCCAGGACCGGGACAACCCGCCGGCTCCGCCGCGCACCGAACCCTACAAGACGCATCTCGCCTACGTGCGAGAGCGGCGCAGCGACGCCGACGGCGAGGCCATCCTCGCCGAAGCGCTCGCCAAGCTGCGGGGCGAGATCTGACGGTCGCCCCGTCCGCCCACCGGCCGACGGCGTCCGAGCACCGGCCGCCGACCGGACGGCCCGGCGCCTGACCGCCGGCTGCCGACCGGACGGCCCGGGAACTCGCTCGCCGGCCGTCGACCGGACGGCTCCCGCGCCGGCTCACCGGCGCCGACCGGGAGGCCGCACCGCCCGGTCGCCGGGAACTCACCCGAGGGCCACCCCGACCGCAGGCCGTCGCCTCGCCCCCGGCCCACGGGTGTCCAGCCCTGCCGCAGCAGCCCGCCGGAAGCCGCGGGGCGAGTCACCCGCCGTCCGGCAGAACGGGCGCGCCGCGCTCGTCCGCGCGCCGCACCGCTCCTCCGTGCGCCGGACCGCCGCTCGGGCCCGCCCCCCTCGGCACGGCCTGGGCCGCCGCCCCGGACCGACGCTGAAGCCGCCCCGGGGATCCTCCGCCCGCCCCTCGGCCGTCAACGCCTTCCCGTGCACGCCGCGCTGACGCTTCCGCCCCGCTGGGACGTACTTGTGGTCGCCCCCCTGCGACGCCTTCAGGACGGCCGGCGTCCCCCGCTGATCGGCCAGGGCTGATCAACTAGGTTGGACCGGCAGCGGGGCAAGGTACGCAACAGGGACAAGTGGGAAAGAAGGCTGATGTCCGAGATGAACGCAGACGGCCGCACCAGGCTCGACCGGACCCCCGAGTGGAAGGCCCTCGCCGAGCACCGTGAACAGCTCGGCCGGGTGCGGCTGCGGGACCTGTTCGCCGCCGACCCGGGACGCGGCTCGGCGTACACCCTCCAGGTGGGCGACCTGTACATCGACTACTCCAAGCATCTGGTGACCGACGAGACGCTCCGGCTGTTGCGGGAACTGGCTGCCGCGACGGGCGTGTTCGGGTTGAGGGACGCCATGTTCCGCGGTGAGCGGATCAACACCACCGAGGGGCGGGCCGTGCTGCACACCGCGTTGCGGGCCCCGGCCGGCGCGGTGGTCGAGGCCGACGGCCACGACGTGGTGCCCGGGGTGCACGCGGTGCTGGAGAAGATGGCCGGCTTCGCCCGCCGGGTCCGCTCCGGCGAGTGGACCGGCCACACCGGCCGCCGCATCCGCAACGTCGTCAACATCGGCATCGGCGGCTCCGACCTCGGCCCCGCCATGGCCTACGAGGCCCTGCGCGCCTACACCGCCCGGGACATGACCTTCCGCTTCGTCTCCAACGTCGACGGCGCCGACCTGCACGAGGCGCTGCACGGCCTGGACCCGGCCGAGACGCTGTTCGTCATCGCCTCCAAGACCTTCACCACCGTCGAGACGGTCACCAACGCCACCTCCGCCCGCTCCTGGCTCCTGGACGCCCTCGGCGACGACAAGGCCGTGGCACGCCACTTCGTGGCACTGTCGACGAACGAGGAGAAGGTCACCGCGTTCGGCATCGACCCGGCGAACATGTTCGAGTTCTGGGACTGGGTCGGCGGCCGCTACTCCTACGACTCCGCGATCGGCCTGTCGCTGATGATCGCGATCGGCCCGGAGCGCTTCCGGGAGATGCTCGCGGGCTTCCGCACCGTCGACGAGCACTTCCGCACCGCGCCCCCCGAGGCCAACGCCCCCCTGCTGATGGGCCTGCTGGGCATCTGGTACGGCAACTTCCACGACGCGCAGTCCCACGCCGTGCTGCCCTACAGCCACTACCTGTCGAAGTTCACCGCCTACCTCCAGCAGCTCGACATGGAGTCCAACGGCAAGTCCGTCGACCGCGAGGGCCGCCCCGTCACCTGGCAGACCGGGCCGGTGGTGTGGGGCACGCCCGGCACCAACGGCCAGCACGCCTACTACCAGCTCATCCACCAGGGCACCAGGCTGGTCCCCGCGGACTTCATCGGCTTCGCACGCCCCGTCGACGGCCTCGGCGACACCCTCAAGGCCCAGCACGACCTGCTGATGGCCAACTTCTTCGCCCAGACCCAGGCCCTCGCCTTCGGCAAGACCCCCGGGGAAGTCCGCGCCGAGGGCGTGCCCGAGGAGCAGGTGCCGCACCGCACCTTCCAGGGCGACCACCCCACCACCACCGTCCTGGCGCCGGAGCTGACCCCCTCGGTGCTCGGCCAGCTGGTCGCGCTCTACGAACACAAGGTGTTCGTGCAGGGCGCCGTCTGGCACATCGACTCCTTCGACCAGTGGGGCGTCGAACTGGGCAAGGTCCTCGCCAGGCGGATCGAACCCGCCCTGACCCAGGGCACGGACGTACCCGGACTCGACGCCTCCACCACCGCCCTCGTCGCCCGGTACCGGGGCCTGCGCGGCAGGGGCTGACCAGGCCCGGTCGGTCCGGCGTCCGTGCAGGTCGTCCGGGCCGGCTGCCGGACCCCCGCCCCCCGGGAAACGGATGTGCGTTCCCCGTGTGCATGCCCTAGGGCGTGTTTCGAAAGTCCCGCCTGCCTGGCGGCGTCTGGCACGCACGCTCGCCGCGTTGTCGGGCTCGCCCCGATACATCCAGTATCGGGGCGACCCTCCGCCTTGCGATCGCACGCACCAGACGCCGCCAGACCTGCCCTTCGGGCAGACGACGCTACTTTCGAAACACGCCCTAGGGTTCCGCTGATCTCGGGGAGGCAGGAGTGGGGAACATGCGCAGGCGGTACGTCGCGGCCGCGGCGGCTGCGGTGCTGGGGCTGACGGCGGCGTGCGGGGCCGGGGGCGACGCGGACTCCGACGGGGCCGAGGACCGTGCGGAAGCCTCGGCGGCCCCGTACGAGCGCCTCGCGGACGTGCCGGAGAAGCTGGCGGAGGACGGGACCACGATCGTGGTCGGGGACCCGGACGCGCCCGTGCGGGTCCATCTCTACGAAGACCTGCGCTGCCCCGTCTGCGAGGAGTTCGAGACCACCGGCGCCGGACCCGCACTGCGCGGGGCCGTCGTGGCACGGAAGGCGAGCGCGCACTACACCCTGGCCTCCTTCCTGGACGACAGGATGGGCGGCGGCTCGAAGCGCGCGGTCAACGCGCTGCGGGCCGCGCTGGACGAGGGCAGGTTCGCGGAGTACCACAAGGTGCTCTACGCCCACCAGCCCGAGGAGGTCGCCGACGGGTACACCGAGGCCTACCTCCTCGAACTCGCCGAGCAGGTGGAGGGCCTGCGCGGACCCGCCTTCGACGACGCCGTACGGACCATGAAGTACCGGTCCTTCGTGACGGCGTCGGAGCAGGCCTACGAGCGGGCCGGCGGGGAGGAGGCGCCGAACGGGCCGGGGACGCCGAACGCCGACGTCAACGAGGTCCGCATCCCGGAGGACTACCGGGGCGTGCTCTTCGACGGCGAGCTGTTCATCAGCCTTCTGCGCACGGTCTACGCCCAGCCCTGGGCGTGGGGCGAGCACGCCTTCCGCTGACCGGGCCGCCGTCGTCCGACGGCAGCATGTCCCGCTCGCGCGCCTCTGCGGCCGTGTCCTCCGACGACGGCTCTCCCTCCGAGGCGGCTCACCGGCGGCGTCGCTGCGACGGACTTCCCGAGCGCATGCGGCTCCCGCCCACCGGATCGTCCGTCCACCGGATCGTCCGTCCACCGGATCGTCCGTCCACCGGATCCGGCGACCGCATAGCCCGTCGACGACGCTGTGCCGACGGCAGCCGTGCCGACGGCGTCTCCCGCCACCGGCCGTGGGCGGGGCCGACCCGGCCGCCCGGGGCGGGACGACGACGCCGGGTCCCGTCCCGCGACCGCAGGACGGGACCCGGCGTGCGGATGGCCCGCCGGAGGCGTCAGGGCGAGGCCGGCGGGTACAGCGAACGGGGCAGCCGGGCGGCCGCCGCCGCGTCCAGCAGCCACAGGGTGCGCTGCCGGCCGCGGGCACCGGCCGCGGGGGCCTGGATCTCCCCGGCGCCGGACAGGGCGATCGCCGCGGCCTGGGCCTTGTCCTCGCCGGCCGCGAGCAGCCACACCTCGCGCGCCGAACGGATCGCCGGAAGGGTGAGGCTGATCCGGGTGGGCGGCGGTTTCGGCGCGCCGTGCACGCCCACCACCGTGCGCTCGGTCTCGCGCACCGCGGGCAGCTCCGGGAACAGCGAGGCGACATGCGTGTCCGGGCCGACGCCCAGCATCAGCACGTCGAAGGTGGGCACCGTGCCGTGGTTCTCGGGTCCGGCGGCGCGGGCCAGTTCCTCCGCGTAGCCGGCCGCCGCGGCCTCCACGTCGGCGCCGTGCAGGCCGTCGGACGCGGGCATCGCGTGCACCCGCTTCGGGTCCAGCGGCACCGAGTCCAGCAGCGCCGCCCGGGCCTGGGTGACGTTCCGCTCGGGGTCGCCCTCGGGCAGGAAGCGCTCGTCGCCCCACCAGAGGTCCAGCCGGCCCCAGTCGACGGCGTCGCGGGCCGGGGCGGACGCGAGGGCGGTGAGGAGGCCGTTGCCGTTGCGTCCGCCGGTGAGCACGACCGACGCCGAACCCCGGGACGACTGCGCGTCGACCACCTTCGTGATCAGTCGGGCCGCAGCGGCCTGCGCCATCAGTTCCTTGTCGTGGTGCACCACGAGCTGGGGAGTGCTCATGTCGTCGCCGCCTTCCGCGAAGTCGTCTTCCGGGCGGTCTTCTCCGGGCTGGAGGCGGAAGCCGGACCGGCCGCGGGTCCGGCCGCGGCGGTGCCGTCGGCCGGGGGCTCCTGTGCCGCGGCCGACGGGCCGGACTCCGCCTCCCCGGCCTCGGCCGGCTCCCCTCCGGGGGCCGGCGCACCGCCACCGCCGCGCGGGGGCCCGGCCACCGTCAGCCGCTCCACCCCGTACCGCAGGGCGGACGCGTACGTGTCGTCCGGGTCCAGGCGGCGCAGCTCCTCGGCGATCAGGTCGGCCGTGTCGCGGCGCTTGAGCGCCACCGCGCGGTCCGGCTGGCCGTCGATCGACAGGGTCGCCAGCGTGCCGTCGGCGCGGTCGAGGCTGATCGGGCCGCAGTCGGTGTCCATCCGCACCCCGGTCAGGCCGGGGCCGCCCGACACCGAGCGCCGCACGGGCACCTCCAGCCGGTCCGCGAGCCACATCGCCAGCAGCTCGCAGCTCGGGTTGAACTCCTCGCCCTCGACCTCCACGCCCCGCACCGTGCAGGTCACCTGGTCCAGGGCCGCGGCCAGCATCGAGCGCCAGGGTGTGATCCGGGTCCACGCCAGGTCGGTGTCCCCGGGGGTGTAGCTCCCGGCGCGGGCGGTCAGGCCCCGCACGGGTTCCTCGCCGGCGTAGCTGTCGGTCACCCGGCGCTGGCCGAGCGCGCCCAGCGGGTCCGCGGCCGGGTCCAGGGGCGCGTCCACCGGCCACCAGACGACGACGGGGGCGTCGGGCAGCAGCAGCGGCAGCACGACCGACTGGGCGTGGTCGACCACCTCGCCGTACAGCCGCAGGACGACCGTCTCGCCGGCACCCGCCTCGGCCCCCACCCGGACCTCGGCGTCGAGCCGGGACCTGGTGCGGTCGCGGGAGGTGCGCGAGACGCGTTTGATGACGACCAGGGTGCGCGAGGGGTGCTCGCGCGAGGCGTCGCTGGCGGCGCGCAGGGCGTCGTAGGCGTTCTCCTCGTCGGTGACGATCACGAGGGTGAGGACCATGCCGACGGCCGGGGAGCCGATGGAGCGGCGGCCCTGCACCAACGCCTTGTTGATCTTGCTGGCAGTGGTGTCGGTGAGGTCTATGTTCATGGCCGGCGCCAGCTCCGTCCGTCTCGTTCGAGCATCTCGTCCGCCTCGACGGGGCCCCAGGTGCCGGCCGGGTACTGCGCGGGCCTGCCGTGCCGGTCCCAGTACTCCTCGATCGGGTCGAGGATCCGCCAGGACAGCTCGACCTCCTCGGTGCGCGGGAAGAGGTTGGAGTCGCCGAGCAGGACGTCCAGGATCAGCCGCTCGTAGGCCTCCGGGCTGGACTCCGTGAACGACTCGCCGTACGCGAAGTCCATGGACACGTCCCGGATCTCCATCGAGGTGCCGGGCACCTTGGAGCCGAAGCGGACGGTGACGCCCTCGTCGGGCTGGACGCGGATCACGATCGCGTTCTGGCCCAGCTCCTCCGTCGCGGTGGTGTCGAAGGGGGAGTGGGGTGCGCGCTGGAAGACGACGGCGATCTCCGTCACCCGGCGGCCCAGCCGCTTGCCGGTGCGCAGGTAGAAGGGGACACCCGCCCAGCGGCGGTTGTCGATGCCCAGCTTGATCGCCGCGTAGGTGTCGGTCTTGGAAGCCGGGTCGATGCCCTCCTCCTCCAGGTAGCCGACGGCCTTCTCGCCGCCCTGCCAGCCGGCCGCGTACTGGGCCCGCACGGTGCTGCGGCCCAGGTCGCGGGGGAGCTTCACGGCGCCGAGCACCTTGGTCTTCTCGGCGGCCAGCGCGTCGGCGTCGAAGGAGGCGGGCTCCTCCATGGCGGTCAGGGCCAGCAGCTGGAGCAGGTGGTTCTGGATGACGTCGCGGGCGGCGCCGATCCCGTCGTAGTAGCCGGCGCGGCCGCCGATGCCGATGTCCTCGGCCATGGTGACCTGGACGTGGTCGACGAAGGACCGGTTCCAGATCGGCTCGAACATCGTGTTGGCGAACCGGAGTGCCAGGATGTTCTGGACGGTCTCCTTGCCCAGGTAGTGGTCGATGCGGAAGACCTGCTCCGGGGCGAAGACCTCGTGCACGACCTTGTTGAGCTCCTCGGCCGACCTCAGGTCGTGGCCGAACGGCTTCTCGATGACCGCGCGGCGCCAGGAACCGCCCTGCTGGTCGGCGAGGCCGTGCTTCTTCAGCTGCTGGATCACCACCGGGAAGGAGCGCGGCGGCACCGACAGGTAGAAGGCGAAGTTGCCGCCGGTGCCCTGGGCCTTGTCCAGCTCGTCGATGGTGGCGCGCAGCCTCTCGAAGGCGTCGTCGTCGTCGAAGGTGCCCTGGACGAAGCGCATGCCCTGGATGAGCTGCTGCCAGACCTCCTCGCGGAAGGGGGTGCGGGCGTGCTCCTTGACGGCGTCGTGGACCTCCTGTGCGAAGTCCTCGTGCTGCCACTCGCGGCGGGCGAAGCCCACCAGCGAGAAGCCCGGCGGCAGCAGGCCCCGGTTCGCGAGGTCGTACACGGCAGGCATCAGCTTTTTTCGTGACAAATCGCCCGTGACGCCGAAAATGACCAGGCCCGACGGCCCCGCGATACGCGGGAGCCGTCGGTCTGCGGGGTCACGCAGCGGGTTGCTGCTTGACAGTGCTCAGCCCTCCGAGGGAGCGAGGCGCTTCAGTTCCGCCTCTGTCGAGGTCAGCAGATCGTTCCAGGACGCCTCGAACTTCTCGACGCCCTCGTCCTCCAGGAGCTGGACCACGTCGTCGTAGGCGATCCCGAGCTTCTCGACGGCGTCGAGATCGGCACGCGCCTGCTCGTAGGTGCCGGCGATGGCGTCGCCGGTGACCGAGCCGTGGTCCGCGGTGGCCAGCAGGGTGGCCTCCGGCATGGTGTTCACCGTGTTCGGCGCCACCAGGTCGTCGACGTACAGGGTGTCCTTGTACGCCGGGTCCTTCACTCCGGTGGAGGCCCACAGCGGACGCTGCTTGTTGGCGCCCGCGTTCTCCAGCTTGCTCCAGCGCTCGGAGGAGAAGACCTCCTCGTACGCCTGGTAGGCCAGGCGCGCGTTGGCGACCGCGGCCCGGCCGCGCAGGGCCTTGGCCTCGTCGCCGCCGAGCGCGTCGAGACGCTTGTCGATCTCGGTGTCCACGCGGGACACGAAGAAGGACGCCACGGAGCGGATGAGGGAGAGGTCCAGGCCCTTCTCCTTCGCCTTCTCCAGGCCGGCCAGGTAGGCGTCCATCACCTCGCGGTAGCGCTCCAGCGAGAAGATCAGCGTGACGTTGACGCTGATGCCGTTGCCGATCACCTCGGTGATGGCCGGCAGGCCCGCCTTGGTGGCCGGGATCTTGATCAGGGTGTTGGGCCGGTCGACCAGCCAGGCCAGCTGCCTGGCCTCGGCGATGGTCGCGGCCGTGTTGTGGGCCAGGCGCGGGTCCACCTCGATGGAGACCCGGCCGTCCTGGCCGCCGGTCGCGTCGAACACCGGGCGCAGGATGTCGGCGGCGTCGCGGACGTCCGCCGTGGTGATCATGCGCACGGCCTCCTCGACGGTGACCTTGCGGGTCGCGAGGTCGGCGAGCTGCTGCTGGTAGCCGTCACCGGACGAGATCGCCTTCTGGAAGATCGTCGGGTTGGTGGTGACGCCCACGACGTAGCTCTGGTCGATCAGTTCGGCGAGGTTGCCGGACGTGATCCGCTTGCGGGACAGGTCGTCCAGCCAGATCGCCACGCCTTCTTCGGAGAGGCGCTTGAGTGCGTCTGTCATGGAATTACATCTCCTACGTGTCGTATGTGAGCGTCAGCGCCGGGCGGCGGCGTCCGATTCCCGGGCGGCGGCGAGTGACTCGGCCGCGGTCGCGGCGACGTTCTCGGCGGTGAAGCCGTACTCGCGGAAGAGGAGCTTGCCGTCCGCGGAGGCACCGAAGTGCTCCAGGGAGACGATGCGGCCGGCGTCCCCCACGTACTTGTGCCAGGTCAGACCGATGCCGGCCTCGACCGCGACCCGAGCCCTGACCGACGGCGGCAGGACGCTGTCCCGGTACCCCCGGTCCTGCTCCTCGAACCACTCCACGCACGGCATGGACACCACGCGGGTCGGGACGCCGTCGGCCTCCAGGCGCTCGCGCGCCTCTACGGCGACGTGCACCTCGGAGCCGGTGGCGATGAGGATCACCTCGGGGGCGTCTCCCGAGGCCTCGGCCAGGACGTAGCCGCCGCGCGCGGCGTCCTCGTTGGGCTCGTACGTCGGTACGCCCTGGCGGGTGAGGGCGAGGCCGTGCGGCCGGCCCTTGCCGAACTCCTTCGTCCAGCGGCCGAGGATCTCGCGCCAGGCGATCGCGGTCTCGTTGGCGTCGGCCGGGCGGACCACGTTCAGGCCCGGGATGGCGCGCAGCGAGGCCAGGTGCTCGACCGGCTGGTGGGTGGGGCCGTCCTCGCCGAGGCCGATGGAGTCGTGCGTCCACACGTACGTCACCGGCAGGTGCATCAGCGCCGACAGGCGTACGGCGTTGCGCATGTAGTCGGAGAACACCAGGAAGGTGCCGCCGTAGATGCGGGTGTTGCCGTGCAGCGCGATGCCGTTCATCTCCGCGGCCATGGAGTGCTCGCGGATGCCGAAGTGCACGGTGCGGCCGTACGGGTCGGCCTCGGGCAGCGGGTTGTCCGCGGGCAGGAACGAGGACGTCTTGTCGATGGTGGTGTTGTTGGAGCCGGCCAGGTCGGCCGAACCGCCCCACAGCTCCGGGACGACCGCGCCGAGCGCCTGGAGCACCTTGCCGGACGCGGCACGGGTGGCCAGGCCCTTGCCGGGCTCGAAGACCGGGAGCTTCTCCTCCCAGCCCAGGGGCAGCTCGCCCTTGCTGATGCGGTCGAACTCGGCGGCGCGCTCCGGGTTGCTGTCGCGCCAGGCCTGGAAGGCCTTCTCCCACTCCGCCCTGAACGTGCGGCCGCGCTCCAGGGCGCCGCGGGTGTGGCCGATGACCTCCTCGGAGACCTCGAAGGTCTGCTCCGGGTCGAAGCCGAGGACGCGCTTGGTGGCCGCGACCTCGTCGTCGCCGAGCGCCGAGCCGTGCGCGGCCTCGGTGTTCTGCGCGTTGGGGGCCGGCCAGGCGATGATCGAGCGCATGGCGATGAAGGACGGCCGGTCGGTGACGGCCTTGGCCCGCTCGATCGCCTCGAAGATCGCCTTCGGGTCCAGGTCGCCGTTGGCCTGCGGCTCCACACGCTGCACGTGCCAGCCGTAGGCCTCGTAGCGGCGCACCGTGTCCTCGGAGACCGCGGTCTCGGTGTCGCCCTCGATCGAGATGTGGTTGTCGTCCCACAGCAGGACCAGGTTGCCGAGCTTCTGGTGGCCCGCCAGCGAGGACGCCTCGGCGGAGATGCCCTCCTGAAGGCAGCCGTCACCGGCGATCACGTACACGAAGTGGTCGAACGGGGACTCGCCCGGCGCGGCCTCCGGGTCGAACAGGCCGCGCTCGTAGCGGGCGGCCATGGCCATGCCCACGGCGTTGGCGACACCCTGGCCCAGCGGGCCGGTGGTCGTCTCCACGCCGACGGTGTGGCCGTACTCGGGGTGACCCGGAGTCCTGGAGCCCCAGGTGCGGAACGCCTTGAGATCGTCCAGCTCCAGGCCGAAGCCGGCCAGGTAGAGCTGGGTGTAGAGGGTCAGGGACGAATGACCGGCGGACAGCACGAAGCGGTCCCGGGCGACCCAGTCGGCGTCGGCGGGGTCGTGCCGCATCACCTTCTGGAAGAGGGTGTAGGCGACAGGTGCCAGGCTCATCGCCGTACCCGGATGGCCGTTACCGACCTTCTGTACGGCATCGGCGGCCAGGACGCGCGCGGTGTCGACGGCCCGCTGGTCCACCTCGGTCCACTCGAAGTCTGTGGTGGTCGGCTTGGTGCTCACCCTGAGTCAGGGCTCCTCTCCACATGTCGGGTAGCCGGTGATCCGGGCGCTCGTCCACCGGCCTCCGATGCGCTCGACGCGCACCGGCCGAGGTTGAGCCTACCCCCGTAAGTACGTGCGTTTTTTCGGGTCATTCCAGACTGCCGGGACTGGCGGGGATCCGCCTCCCGACCGGGCTGTACGGCACTCGGCAAGTGAATACGGACGCGCTCATCTGACTGCTCAACCGAGCCGGTACGCGCCCTTTCGCGGGTGGGGTCCGCGCCCCCCGCCCGGAGGCCCGGACGGGCCCGCGACCGCACCCCGGCGGGTGCCGTCGGCCGGGCTCGCCAACACGACCCCACCCCCGCGAATGTCCGGGTCTGGGCAACGTCTACAGTGGCGTGGTACGCGCGAGCTTTACCGGGACTTCACACCGCGGGGGGCTTGCTGGGATGTCTCTGTCAGGGGTGTGCGTGACGGCCGTTGAATCCCGTCCAGCGGGGATCGGGACGAGCCAGATCCCGAGCCACCGGCCGTTGGGGGCCCGTGTCAAGGGCTTCGTGGCGTTGACCAAGCCGCGGATCATCGAGCTGCTGCTGATCACCACGGTTCCGGTGATGTTCCTCGCCGAACAGGGCGTACCCGATCTGCGTCTGGTGCTGCTGACCTGCGTCGGCGGCTACCTCTCGGCGGGCGGCGCCAACGCCCTGAACATGTACATCGACCGCGACATCGACGCCCTGATGGACCGTACCTCGCAGCGGCCGCTGGTGACCGGCATGGTCGGCCCGCGCGAGTGCCTGGCCTTCGGCATCGCCCTCGCGGTGGTCTCCACGCTGCTGTTCGGCCTCGCCGTCAACTGGCTCAGCGCGTGGCTCTCGCTCGGCGCGCTGCTCTTCTACGTCGTGGTCTACACCATGATCCTCAAGCGGCGCACCTCGCAGAACATCGTCTGGGGCGGCATCGCCGGCTGCATGCCGGTGCTGATCGGCTGGACGGCCGTGAAGGACTCCCTGTCCTGGGCTCCGGTCATCCTCTTCCTGGTGATCTTCTTCTGGACGCCGCCGCACTACTGGCCGCTGTCCATGAAGGTCAAGGACGACTACGCGCGCGTGGGCGTGCCCATGCTGCCGGTGATCGCCTCCAACAAGGCCGTCGCCCAGCAGATCGTCCTCTACAGCTGGGTCATGGTCGGCGTCTCCCTGCTGCTCACCCCGCTCGGGTACACGGGCTGGTTCTACACCGTGGTCGCGCTCGCCGCGGGCGGCTGGTGGCTGTGGGAGGCACACGCCCTGCGCAGCCGGGCCAAGGCCGAGGTGACGGGGGCAGGGCTCAAGGAGATGCGGCTGTTCCACTGGTCCATCACCTACGTCTCGCTGCTGTTCGTCGCGGTCGCGGTGGACCCCTTCCTGCGCTGACGCGGGGTGCCGCCGTGCGTCCTGCGGCGGCCCGCGGTGCTGCCGTGCCGGCGGGCCGACGGGCCGGCGGGCCGGCGGGCCGGCGGCCGTGCGGCCGAGGGACTCGCGGAGGCCGACGGACGTCACAGCGGTCCGGTCTCGCCAGGTGATCTACCGGTGAGTAGCATCCTGTGCATGGCAGACACGCAGCAGGTTGACCCGAGGGCCGAGCGCAAGGCCGCGCGGCTCGCCAAGCAGATCAGCACCTTCGCCGCGGCGCACGGTGGTGCCGAGGGGCAGGTCGCCTACCTCGGTGAGCGCGGTGCGCGGATCGCTCTCGTCGGCGAGGACGGGGAGTGGGGCAATCTGGTCGCCCCCACGCTGGACATCGCCCAGCAGGCGGTCACCCGGGCCGGGATCACGGTTCACGAGGACTTCGACGGGGAGTTCGCCGCGAAGATGACGACCGGGCCGTACGAGTGGAAGCGGATGGCCGGGATCCAGATCGGGGGCTGATCCGGGCCCGCCCGTGGCCCTGGCCTGCCCTGCCCTGCCCTGCCTTGCCCTGCCCTGCCTTGCTCTGCATCGGCCGGTGCGGGGCGCCTCGCGGTGGTGAGGCCGCTGCCGGCGTCGGGGCGACAGGTCGAGGGGCCGTCGGGCCGTCGGGCCGCTGCGGGTGTGTGGTGGCCGGTCGCGCAGTTCCCCGCGCCCCTCGGGGGCGGGTGTCCCTTGTGGGTCGGCTGCGGGTCCGTCGTCGTTCCTCGCGCAGTTCCCCGCGCCCCTTCGGGGTGGTGTCCGTCGTGAGCTGGCTGCGGGTCCGTCGTGGCTGTTCGCGCAGTTCCCCGCGCCCCTTGGGGGTGGTGTCCGTCGTGAGCTGGCTGCGGGTCCGTCGTGGCTGTTCGCGCAGTTCCCCGCGCCCCTTGGGGGTGGTGTCCGTCGTGGGTCGGCTGCGGTGTGTGGTGGCTGTTCGCGCAGTTCCCCGCGCCCCTTGGGGGCGGGTGTCCTTGAGGCGGGCTGGCCGGGGGCGCACCCCCGCCCTGGGGTCACCCGTTAGGACGTGTAGGAGCGACACGTCCACCACGGGGGGAGCCCGGGATGATCGACACGCCGTCCCTCGTGGACCAGTACTGCCACGGTGTGCTGCGGGCGGAGCTGGGCCTGGGCACGTTCGAGGCCCGACTGGCCCGCACCGAGGGCCCGCCCGCCGCCGGGACCACGCTGTTCGACACGCAGACCGGCTTCGCCGTGCGGCGCTGGTGCCCGCCCCTGCTGGGCCTGGAGCCCCACTGCGCCCCGGCCCGCTACCTGGCCAGGCGCCGTGAACTGGGTGTGCTGGAGGCCGGCCGCCGGCTGCTGCGGGGCAGCGGCATCACGACGTACCTGGTGGACACGGGGCTGCCCGGGGACCTGACCGGCCCGGCCGAGATGGCGGCCGTCGCGGGCGCGGAGACGCGGGAGATCGTCCGGCTGGAGCAGCTGGCGGAACAGGTCGCCGACACCTCCGGGACCGTGGAGTCGTTTCTGGCCAACCTCGCGGAGTCGGTGCACGGCGCCACCGCGCACGCGGTGGCCTTCACCTCCCACGCCGGTGCGCGGCACGGCCTCGCGCTGGCCCCGGAACCGCCCGGACCGGGTGAGGTGCGCAGTGCGGCCGGGCGCTGGCTGGCCGGCCGCGCCGTCGGCGGCGAGCTGGCGGACCCGGTGCTGCTGCGGCACCTGCTGTGGATCGCGATCGCCTCCGGGCGCCCCCTCCAGCTGCACGCCGGGCTGGGCGGGTCCGGCCTGCGCGGCGAGCGTACGGACCCGGTCCTGCTGACGGACTTCGTCCGGGCCACCGCGGGCCTGGGCACGGACCTGGTGCTGCTGCACGGCTACCCCTACCACCGGCACACCGCGCACCTGGCCGCGGTCTTCCCGCACGTGTACGCCGACCCGGGTGCGGCGCCGGCCCGCACCGGCGCGCGCGCCGCCGCGGTGCTGGCCGAGACCCTGGAGCTGGCGCCCTTCGGCAAGGTGCTGTTCTCCAGCGGTGCGCACGGCCTGCCGGAACTGCACGTGGTCGCCGCCCGGCTCTTCCATGAGGCCCTCGGGCGGGTCCTGGGCGGCTGGGTCGCCGAGGGCGCCTGGTCCGCGGGCGACGCCCAGCGCGTGGCCGGCCTGATCGCCGCAGGCAACGCCCGCCGCGTCTACGCCCTGCAGTGACTCACCGTCAGCGGCCGGCCGGAACCGTGGTGTGCCTCACCGGGGGCCCGCGATCGACGGGCTGGTGGCCTCGTGGGGCTGAAGGGGGAGGCCGGGGACGGGGGCGGTGGGGCGTTCGCGGAGGGAGAGCAGGACTCTCAGGGCGGCGATCCACACCAGGCAGGAGCCGAGCATGTGGGCGCCGACCAGGATCTCGGGCAACTCGGTGAAGTACTGGACGTAGCCGACGACGCCCTGCGCGAGCAGCACCCAGAACAGCTCCCGGGCGCGGGCCAGCGGGCCGGGCGGGGCGTCGACGGCCTTGAGCACGAACCACAGAGCGAAGGTCAGCGTGACCACGATCCAGGCCAGGACGGCGTGCAGCTTGCTGACGTCCTCCCAGTCCAGCGGCATCCGTGCGACCTCGCTGGAGTCACCGGCGTGCGGGCCCGCGCCGGTGACGACGGTGCCGACGGCGATCAGCAGCACGGTGACGGCGACCAGCGCCCACACCAGCTGCTCCACGGACCGGCCGACCAGCGGCCGGGGCGCCTCGTCGCCCTCGCGGGCGCGCTGCCACATCACCGTGGCCACCGCGATGAGGGCGCTGGAGAGCAGGAAGTGGGCCGCGACCGTGTACGGGTTGAGGCCGACGAGCACCACGATGCCGCCGAGGACCGCGTTGCCCATCACGATCCAGAACTGCGCCCAGCCCAGCCGGCTCAGACCGCGCCGGCGCGGCTCGGCGCAGCGGGCGGCGACGATCGCCCAGCCGACGGCCGCGCACAGCACGTACGTCAGCAGGCGGTTGCCGAACTCGATCACCCCGTGCAGGCCCATCTCGCCGGTGGTGGTCAGCGAGTCCGCGGTGCACTTGGGCCAGGTCGGGCAGCCCAGTCCGGAGCCGGTCAGGCGGACGGCGCCGCCGGTCACGACGATGGCGACGGACATCACGAGCGCGGCGAGCGCCGCCCGCCGGACCGTCCGGGGGTCGGGCGTCCAGCGTGCGGCGAGGAAGGCGAGCGGGTTGCGCGCGGCGGCTGCGGCGTCGGCGCGGGTCAGGTTCGGCACCCGCCCATCGTAAGAGGCGCGCTTGTGCATGCGTTCACGAGGGGTCCCCGGGCACGTCGGAGCGGGGCCGGCGCCGCGGCGGCCACCGCTCCCGGACGGTCACTCCCAGCGGAAGAAGCGGCCCGCGGCGGCCAGTGCGACGGCGGCCCACGCGGCGAGGACGCCGAGGTCGCCCCACGGCATCCCGGCGCCGTCGCGCAGCACGTCGCGCAGCCCGTCGGAGAGCGCGGACAGCGGCAGCAGTGCGAGGACGTCCTGCGCACCGGCCGGGAACCTGTCCAGCGGCACGATCACCCCGCCGCCCACCAGCAGCAGCAGGAACACCAGGTTGGCGGCGGCCAGGGTCGCCTCCGCCCTGAGCGTGCCCGCCATCAGCAGCCCGAGCCCGGAGAACGCGGCCGTGCCGACGACCAGCAGCAGCAGGACGGCCAGCGGGCTGCCGTGCGGGCTCCACCCCAGGGAGAGCGCGATCGCCGTCACGAGGAGCACCTGGAGGACCTCGGTGACCAGTACGGACACCGTCTTGGCGGTCATCAGGCCCCAGCGCGGCAGCGGTGAGGCGGCGAGCCGCTTCAGCACGCCGTAGCGGCGTTCGAAGCCGGTGGCGATGGCCTGGCCGGTGAAGGCGGTGGACAGCACGGCGAGCGCCAGGATGCCGGGCGCGAGGAAGTCCACCGCCCTGCCGTCCCCGGTGTCGACGACGTCCACCGTGCTGAACAGCACCAGCAGCAGCGTCGGGATGACGACCGTCAGCAGCAGCTGCTCGCCGTTGCGCAGCAGCATCCGGGTCTCCAGTGCCGCCTGTGCCGCGATCATGCGGGGCAGTGGTGCGGCGCCGGGGCGCGGCGCGTAGGTGCCGGTGGCGGTCATGACCGCAGCTCCTTGCCGGTGAGCTCCAGGAAGACGTCTTCGAGCGTGTGCCGCTCCACCGAGATGCGGTCCGGCATCACCCCGTGCTGCGCGCACCAGGAGGTGACGGTGGCCAGCAGCTGGGGGTCGACCGTGCCGGTGACCCGGTAGGACCCTGGGGTGAGCTCGGCGGCGGCGCTGTCCGGGGGGAGCGCCTTGAGCAGCGAGCCCACGTCGAGGCCGGGGCGGCCGGTGAAGCGGAGGGTGTTCTCCGCGCCGCCGCGGCACAGCTCCTCGGGCGACCCCTGGGCGATGACCCGGCCGGCGTCGATGATCGCGACGTCGTCGGCGAGCTGCTCCGCCTCGTCCATGTAGTGGGTGGTGAGCGCCACGGAGACGCCGTCGTCGCGCAGGTCGCGCACCAGGTCCCAGGTGGCGCGGCGGGCCTGCGGGTCGAGACCGGCGGTGGGCTCGTCGAGGAACACCAGCTCGGGCCGTCCGACCACGGCCATCGCGAGCGCGAGCCGCTGCTGCTGGCCGCCGGAGAGCCTGCGGTAGGAGGTACGGCCGCAGGAGCCGAGCCCGAGGCGGTCGATCAGCGTGTCCACGTCGAGCGGGTGGGCGTGCAGGCGGGCGACGTGGCGGAGCATCTCCTCGGCGCGGGCACCGGAGTAGACGCCGCCGGACTGGAGCATCACGCCGATCCGCGGGCGCAGCTCGCCGGCCTGCCGCACCGGGTCCAGGCCCAGGACGCGGACCGTCCCGGAGTCCGGTCTGCGGTACCCCTCGCAGGTCTCGACCGTGGTGGTCTTGCCGGCGCCGTTGGGGCCGAGGACGGCGGTGACCCCCGGCCGGGCCACCAGGTCGAGGCCGTCCACCGCGGTCGTGTCGCCGTACCGCTTCACCAGGGCCTGCACCTGGAGGACGGGATCGGTTCGCATGGGCCTGAGTCTAGGTACGCGCGCGGGGGCTCAGGCAGCCGGGTGCGTGAACCCGGACCGGGGCGCGCCGGAGCCGCCCCCGGGCGCGGAGAGAGGGCCGACGGGGCCGGCCGGACGGGATGACGGGGCCGGTCACAGGGGGTGCGGCCGGGACGGCGGGGCCGGCCGGAACCGGTCGGCCGGAGATCGTTTCCGCAGGTCGGATTAGGTTTACCTAAGTGATGCAGGGCACCGCTCGCCGGCCGGGCGCCGCTTGCCCGGCTCTGACGAATTACGCAACAATGGCGTTGTGAAAAACGTCGGCGAGGCTCCGGAGACCCCCGCGGGGGCGCCCCAGGAAGAGTTCGCGACCGCGTTGCGCTCGGACCGTTCCACGCGCAACCGGGTCGCGCGGTCGATCCTGGACCACGGGCCGTCGACCGTCGCCGAGCTGGCCGGCCGGCTGGGCCTCACCCAGGCCGCGGTCCGCCGCCACCTCGACGCACTCGCCGCCGACGACGTCGTGGAGGCCCGTGAGCAGCGGGTCTACGGCACCCGCACCCGGGGCCGGCCCGCCAAGGTCTTCGCCCTCACCGACTGCGGGCGGGACGCCTTCGACCAGTCCTACGACACGCTCGCCAAGGACGCCCTGCGCTGGATCTCCGAGCAGGAGGGCGGCAGCGACGCGGTCGCCGCCTTCGCCCGCGCCCGCATCGCCGCGCACGCCGACGCCTACCGCAAGGCCGTCGAGGGAGTGTCCCGCGACCGGCGGGCCGAAGCGCTGGCCAGGGCGCTGACCGTCGACGGGTACGCTGCTACGGCGCGCAGCGCACCCGTGGGGGAGCAGCTGTGCCAGCACCACTGCCCGGTGGCCCACGTCGCGGAGCAGTTCCCCCAGCTGTGCGAGGCGGAGACGGAGTTCTTCGCCGAGCTGCTGGGGACCCACGTCCAGCGGCTCGCGACGATCGCCCACGGCGACGGCGTGTGCACGACGTTCATCCCCAAGATTTCCCACAACGCATCCGCAAGCACGGCCGGGAGGAACCCCGCATGACTCTCCCCACGGAGACTGCCCACCCCGAGCTGGAGGGCCTGGGCAAGTACGAATACGGCTGGGCCGACTCCGACGAGGCCGGTGCTGCCGCGAAGCGCGGTCTGAACGAGGCGGTCGTCCGCGACATCTCGGACAAGAAGTCCGAGCCGGAGTGGATGACCAAGCTGCGCCTCAAGGGCCTGAGGCTCTTCGCGAAGAAGCCCATGCCGAGCTGGGGCTCGGACCTGTCGGGCATCGACTTCGACAACATCAAGTACTTCGTGCGCTCCACGGAGAAGCAGGCGGAGTCCTGGGAGGACCTTCCCGAGGACATCAAGAACACGTACGACAAGCTCGGCATCCCCGAGGCGGAGAAGCAGCGCCTGGTCGCCGGCGTCGCCGCGCAGTACGAGTCGGAGGTCGTCTACCACCAGATCCGCGAGGACCTGGAGGAGCAGGGCGTCATCTTCCTCGACACCGACACCGCGCTGAGGGAGCACCCCGAGCTCTTCCAGGAGTACTTCGGCACCGTCATCCCGGCCGGCGACAACAAGTTCGCCGCGCTGAACACCGCCGTGTGGTCCGGCGGCTCCTTCATCTACGTGCCGAAGGGCGTGCACGTGGAGATCCCGCTCCAGGCCTACTTCCGGATCAACACCGAGAACATGGGCCAGTTCGAGCGCACCCTGATCATCGTCGACGAGGGTGCCTACGTGCACTACGTCGAGGGCTGCACCGCCCCGATCTACAAGTCGGACTCGCTGCACTCCGCGGTCGTCGAGATCATCGTCAAGAAGAACGCCCGCTGCCGCTACACGACCATCCAGAACTGGTCGAACAACGTCTACAACCTGGTCACCAAGCGCGCCGTCGCCTACGAGGGCGCGACCATGGAGTGGATCGACGGCAACATCGGCTCCAAGGTGACGATGAAGTACCCGGCCGTCTACCTGATGGGCGAGCACGCCAAGGGCGAGACCCTCTCCATCGCCTTCGCGGGCGAGGGCCAGCACCAGGACGCCGGCGCCAAGATGGTCCACATGGCGCCGAACACGTCCTCCAACATCGTCTCCAAGTCGGTGGCGCGCGGCGGCGGCCGCACCTCCTACCGCGGTCTCATCGAGATCGGCGAGGGCGCCCCGGGCTCGAAGTCCAACGTGCTGTGCGACGCCCTGCTCGTGGACACCGTCTCCCGCTCCGACACCTACCCCTACGTCGACGTCCGCGAGGACGACGTCTCCATGGGCCACGAGGCGACCGTCTCCAAGGTCTCCGAGGACCAGCTCTTCTACCTGATGAGCCGCGGCCTGTCCGAGGACGAGGCCATGGCGATGATCGTGCGCGGCTTCGTCGAGCCGATCGCCAAGGAGCTGCCCATGGAGTACGCCCTTGAACTCAACCGGCTGATCGAGCTGCAGATGGAAGGCGCCGTCGGCTGACCCCCGACGCCCCGGTTCAGCAGCAGGAGGCCCGCGCGCACCGCGGGCCGAGGACCGCAACGCAGGAAAGAGAGCAGACCGACAGCCATGGCTGAGGCCCAGAACTCCCCCACCCCCGACTCCGCCCGGGCGGGGGGACCAACACCGGTGGGCTCCACCACCGCCGGCTCGATCGCGGTCGCCGCCGAGTCGACCGTCGTCTCGCGCATGAGCGCGCCCCCGTCCTTCGACGTGGCGGACTTCCCCGTGCCGCACGGCCGTGAGGAGGAGTGGCGGTTCACGCCGCTGGAGCGGCTGCGCGGCCTCCACGACGGCACCGCCGCCGCGACCGGCGACGGCGTGAAGGTCGACGTCCAGGCCCCCGAGGGCGTCGTCGTCGAGACCGTCGGCCGCGACGACGCCCGGCTCGGCGCGGCGGGCACCCCGGTGGACCGGGTCGCCGCCCAGGCCTACAGCGCCTTCGAGAAGGCCTCGGTCGTGACCGTGCCGAAGGAGACCGTGCTCAGCGAGCCGATCCGCATCGCCGTGCACGGCGAGGGCGGCACCGCCTTCGCCCACCAGGTGATCGAGCTGGGCGCCTTCGCGGAGGCCGTCGTCGTCATCGACCACACCGGTGACGCCGTGCTCGCCACGAACGTCGACTACCTCCTCGGCGACGGCGCGAAGCTGACCGTCGTCTCCGTCCAGGACTGGGACGACAAGGCCGTCCACGTCGCCCAGCACAACGCCCGGGTGGGCCGCGACGCCTCCTTCAAGTCCGTCGTCGTCACCTTCGGCGGCGACGTCGTCCGCCTGCACCCGCGCGTCAGCTACGCCGGCCCCGGCGGCGAGGCCGAGCTGTTCGGCCTCTACTTCACCGACGCCGGCCAGCACCAGGAGCACCGCCTGCTGGTCACCCACAACGTGCCGCACTGCACCTCCAACGTCGTCTACAAGGGCGCCCTGCAGGGCGACGACGCCCACGCGGTGTGGATCGGCGACGTGCTGATCGAGGCGGCCGCCGAGGGCACCGACACCTACGAGATGAACCGCAACCTGGTGCTCACCGACGGCGCCCGCGTCGACTCGGTGCCCAACCTGGAGATCGAGACCGGCGAGATCGTCGGCGCCGGCCACGCCTCCGCCACCGGCCGCTTCGACGACGAGCAGCTGTTCTACCTGATGGCGCGCGGCATCCCCGAGTACGAGGCCCGCCGCCTGGTGGTCCGCGGCTTCTTCGCCGAGCTGGTCCAGCAGATCGGTGTCACCGACATCGAGGAGCGCCTCCTCGCCAAGATCGAAGAGGAGCTGGAGGCGTCGGTCGCATGACCTTCGTACGCGCCTGCGCGCTGAGCGAGCTGGAGACGGACACCCCCCGGCGGGTGGAACTCGACGGCACGCCCGTCTCCGTCGTCCGCACCGAGGGCGAGGTGTTCGCGATCTACGACATCTGCTCGCACGCGAACGTCTCGCTGTCCGAGGGCGAGGTGGAGGACTGCCAGATCGAGTGCTGGCTGCACGGCTCCAGCTTCGACCTGCGCACCGGCAAGCCGTCCGGTCTTCCCGCGACGCGCCCCGTCCCCGTATACCCCGTAAAGATCGAAGGGGACGACGTGCTCGTCTCCCTCAACCAGGAGTCCTGAGGCACCCATGGCTACGCTTGAAATCCGAGACCTGCGCGTCACCGTCGAGGCCGACAACGCCACGAAGGAGATCCTCAAGGGCGTCGACCTCACCGTGAAGCAGGGCGAGACGCACGCCATCATGGGCCCCAACGGCTCGGGCAAGTCGACGCTCGCCTACTCCCTCGCGGGCCACCCCAAGTACACCGTCACCGGCGGCAGCGTCACCCTCGACGGCGAGGACGTCCTGGAGATGTCCGTCGACGAGCGCGCCCGCGCCGGCGTCTTCCTCGCCATGCAGTACCCGGTCGAGGTCCCCGGCGTCTCGGTCTCCAACTTCCTGCGCACCTCCGCCACCGCCGTCCGCGGCGAGGCCCCCAAGCTGCGCACCTGGGTGAAGGAGGTCAAGGAGGCCATGCAGCGCCTCAACATGGACCCCTCCTTCGCCGAGCGCAACGTCAACGAGGGCTTCTCCGGCGGTGAGAAGAAGCGCCACGAGATCCTCCAGCTGGAGCTTCTCAAGCCGAGGATCGCGGTCCTCGACGAGACCGACTCCGGCCTCGACGTCGACGCCCTGCGCATCGTCTCCGAGGGCGTCAACCGGGTCCGCGAGACCGGCGAGGTCGGCACCCTGCTGATCACGCACTACACCCGCATCCTGCGCTACATCAAGCCCGACCACGTCCATGTGTTCTCGGGCGGCAGGATCGTCGAGTCCGGCGGCCCCGAGCTCGCCGACAAGCTGGAGGCCGAGGGCTACGAGGCCTACACCAAGGGCGCCGCAACCCTGTGAGGGACGCGCGCGCGGCGACCGGCCCGCGGACGGCCTGCGACCCGCAGGCCCGCCTCGCGGGCGGAGAAACGAACGAAAGGGGCAGGGCGTGACACAGCTGCCGGGCCTCCTCGACACCGAGGCGCTCCGCAAGGACTTCCCGATCCTCGACCGGGCGCTCCACGACGGCAAGAAGCTCGTGTACCTGGACAACGCGGCGACCAGCCAGAAGCCGCGCCAGGTGATCGACGCGCTCAGCGAGTACTACGAGCGCTACAACGCCAACGTCCACCGCGGCGTGCACGTCCTCGCCGAGGAGGCCACGGCGCTGTACGAGGGCGCGCGCGACAAGGTCGCCGCGTTCGTCAACGCGCCCAGCCGCGACGAGGTGATCTTCACCAAGAACGCCTCCGAGTCGCTCAACCTCGTGGCGAACATGCTGGGCTGGGCCGACGAGCCCTACCGCGTGGACAGCGACACCGAGATCGTCATCACGGAGATGGAGCACCACTCCAACATCGTGCCGTGGCAGCTGCTCGCGCAGCGCACCGGCGCGAAGCTGAAGTGGTTCGGCCTCACCGACGACGGCCGCCTCGACCTGTCCGAGATCGACCGCGTCATCACCGAGAAGACGAAGATCGTCTCCTTCGTGCTGGTGTCGAACATCCTCGGCACGGTCAACCCGGTCGAGGCGATCGTGCGCCGTGCCCAGGAGGTCGGCGCGCTGGTCTGCGTCGACGCCTCGCAGGCCGCCCCGCACATGCCGCTGGACGTGCAGGCCCTCCAGGCCGACTTCGTGGCCTTCACCGGCCACAAGATGTGCGGCCCGACCGGCATCGGCGTCCTGTGGGGCCGGCAGGAACTCCTGGAGGACCTGCCTCCGTTCCTCGGCGGCGGCGAGATGATCGAGACGGTGTCGATGCACTCCTCGACCTACGCCCCGGCACCCCACAAGTTCGAGGCGGGCACCCCGCCGATCGCCCAGGCGGTCGGACTGGGCGCGGCGATCGACTACCTCGACTCGATCGGCATGGACCGGGTCCTCGCCCATGAGCACGCGCTGACCGAGTACGCGGTGCAGCGCCTGCGGGAGGTTCCCGACCTGCGGATCATCGGCCCGGCCACGGCCGAGGACCGCGGTGCGGCGATCTCCTTCACCCTCGGCGACATCCACCCGCACGACGTGGGCCAGGTCCTCGACGAGCAGGGCATAGCGGTCCGGGTCGGCCACCACTGCGCCCGTCCGGTCTGCCTGCGGTACGGAATTCCCGCGACCACACGAGCGTCGTTCTATCTGTACTCCACCCCGGCCGAGATCGACGCGCTGGTCGAGGGCCTGGAGCATGTCCGGAACTTCTTCGGCTGACGGGACGAGCGAGCGCATGAAGCTGGATTCGATGTACCAGGACGTCATCCTGGACCACTACAAGAACCCGCACGGGCGTGGTCTGCGGGACGGCGACGCCGAGGTGCACCACGTCAACCCCACGTGCGGCGACGAGATCACGCTCCGCGTGAAGTACGACGGTACGACGATCGAGGACGTCTCCTACGAGGGCCAGGGCTGCTCCATCAGCCAGGCCTCGGCCTCCGTGCTGAACGACCTCCTCGTCGGCAAGGACCTGGCCGAGGCGCAGCGCATCCAGGAGACCTTCCTGGAACTGATGCAGTCCAAGGGGAAGATCGAGCCCGACGACGCCATGGAGGAGGTGCTGGAGGACGCCGTCGCGTTCGCCGGCGTCTCCAAGTACCCGGCCCGGGTCAAGTGCGCCCTCCTGAGCTGGATGGCGTGGAAGGACGCGACGGCCCAGGCCCTGGGCGAGGCCGACGCCGAAAGGAAGACGGCATGAGCGAGACCGTGGAGATGAAGCCGGCCTCGGAGGAGGAGCTCCGCGAGGCCCTGATGGACGTCGTCGACCCCGAGCTGGGCATCGACGTCGTCAACCTCGGCCTGATCTACGGCATCCATGTCGACGACGCGAACATCGCCACCGTCGACATGACCCTGACGTCGGCGGCCTGTCCGCTGACCGACGTGATCGAGGACCAGGCGAAGTCCGCCACGGACGGCCTGGTCAGCGAGCTGCGCATCAACTGGGTGTGGATGCCGCCGTGGGGCCCGGACAAGATCACCGACGACGGGCGGGAACAGCTGCGCGCGCTCGGCTTCAACGTCTGACACATCGCTCGCACCCCCGGACAGGGCGAGAGCGGAACCAGGGGCGGCACCCCGAACGGGGTGCCGCCCCCGGCCGTCTCCGGGCCCGGGGACGGAAGCCCGGCGCCGTGGGCCCGGCCCGGGCTTCCGTCCACGGGAGCCCGCGGCGTGCCGCGGCGGGCCCGGGACGGGAGCCCGCGGCGTGGCTCCGGACGGCGGCCCGCGGCGGGAGCCTCCCGGACCGGTCCGGCGTACGGGCACACCCTGGATGTGTACGCTCGTACACGATCGTTGTGTACGCTCGTACACGTGGGATATCTGCTGCTGGGCGGGGCCATCGTCGCCGAGGTCTGTGCCACGACGGCCCTGAAGTACACCGACGGCTTCAGCAGGCTGCTGCCGTCCCTGCTGACCCTGCTCGGCTACCTCGTCTCCTTCGCGCTGCTCGCCCAGACCCTCAGGACGGTCTCGGTGGGCACCGCGTACGCCATCTGGTCCGGGGTCGGCACCGCCGCCATCGCGACCATAGGCGTGCTCTTCCTCGGTGAGGGGCTGAGCACCGCCAAGGCGGCCGGGATCGCGCTGATCATCGTGGGGGTCGTGGTGCTGAACGCCGGGGGCGCCCACTGATGGCCCGCCGGCCCGACCCCGGACGACGGCAGCGGATCATCGACGCGGCGATCCGGGTCGTGCGCCAGCGTGGCATCGCCGGTCTGAGCCACCGCACGGCAGCGGCCGAGGCGGAGGTGCCGCTCGGCTCGACGACGTACCACTTCGCCACCCTCGACGAACTCCTCGTCGCCGCCCTGCGGCAGTCCGGCGAGGGCTTCACCGCGCTGATCGCCGACTGCGGCGGGCTCGACGGCCCGCGGAGCGGTCTCGCCGCACGGCTGGCCGCGGTGACGGGCCGCTGGCTGGCGGGGGACCGCACGGGGGCCGAGCTGGAGTACGAGCTGTACCTCGCCGCCCTGCGCCGGCCCGCGCTGCGCCCGGTCGCCGCGGAGTGGGCCGAGGACGTCACCCGGCTGCTGAGCGCGCACACCGACCCGGTCACCGCGCGGGCCCTCGTGGCGGTCATGGACGGGATCTGCCTCCAGGTGCTGCTGACCGGGGCCGCCTACGACGAGGAGTTCGCGCGGGAGCTGCTGGCCAGGGTGCTGGGGGAGGCGTGACGCGCCCCCGGACGCCGGGAGCCTCAGCCGCTTCCGCGGCCCCCTGCCGTCGACGGGTGCCGGGGGAGTGCCGGGGCGGGCCGAGGGGGTGCGGGTGACCTGGTCGCCCGGCACGTGAGACGGGCGGCGGCCGGTTGGCCCGGGTGGCCCCGGCCACGTTAGGTTGCCCTCATGACCGACACGACTGCTCCCCGTACCACCGGTGCCGCGGCCGCCGGCCTGGCCACGATCGCCGCCGACGGCACCGTCCTCGACACCTGGTTCCCCGCCCCCGGGCTGACCGGCCGGCCGGGCCCCGCGGGCACCGAGCGGCTGGACGCCGCGCGCACCGCCGAGCTCCTCGGCGAGCACGGCGTGGCCGCCCTCGGCAAGGACGGCATCCGGGGCGTGGAGACGGTGGCGGTCCGCACGGTCATCTCCTCCCTCGACGACAAGCCCCTCGACACCCACGACGCCTACCTGCGGCTGCACCTGCTCTCGCACCGCCTGGTGAAGCCGAACGAGCAGAACCTGGACGGTGTCTTCGGCCTGCTCGCCAACGTCGTCTGGACCTCGCTGGGCCCGGTCGCCGTGGACACCCTGGAGACGGTCCGCCTGGCCGCCCGCGCCCGCGGCGTGCACCTGGGCGTGTACGGCGTGGACAAGTTCCCGCGGATGACCGACTACGTCGCCCCGGCGGGCGTCCGTATCGCCGACGCCGACCGGGTCCGCCTGGGCGCCCACCTCGCCGCGGGCACCACGGTCATGCACGAGGGCTTCGTCAACTTCAACGCCGGTACCCTCGGCACCTCCATGATCGAGGGCCGCATCTCGCAGGGCGTCGTCATCGGCGACGGCTCCGACGTCGGCGGCGGCGCCTCCACCATGGGCACCCTGTCCGGCGGCGGCAAGGAGCGCGTCCGCATCGGCGAGCGCTCCCTGGTCGGCGCCGAGGCCGGCGTCGGCATCGCCCTCGGCGACGACTGCGTCGTCGAGGCCGGCCTCTACCTCACCGCCGGCACCAAGGTCACCCTCCCCGACGGCCAGATCGTCAAGGCGCGCGAGCTCTCCGGCGCCGACAACATCCTCTTCCGCCGCAACTCCGTCACCGGCTCCGTCCAGGCGGTCCCCAACAACGCCGAGTGGGGCGGCCTGAACGAGGTCCTGCACAGCCACAACTGACCACCCGCGGCCGTGACCTGCGGCCGACGGGGTGGCTCGTCGGCGTCGAGCGCGCCCTTTCGCGGTCCCGACCGGACCGTGGGAGGGCGCGCTCGGCGCTCCCGGGCCGAAGGGGCGGCGGCCGGGGGGCCGTCAGGCGGTGGTCAGGGTGTCGTAGGCCGCTCGCAGGGCCTCGGTGGTCTGCGGGGTGGCCGCGCGGAGCGGAGCCCGGACCGGGCCCGCGGGGAGGCCGAGGGCGTTGAGGAGCGCCTTCGCGGTGACCGTGCCGGGCAGGCCCGCCGACATCATCGACTCGACCAGGCCGACGGCCCGGAGCTGGAGGCGGGCCGCGCCCGCGGTGTCGCCCGCGTCGAAGGCGTCCAGGACGGCACGCATCTGACGGGGCGCCGCATTGGCCACGGTGCTGATGTAGCCGGCCGCTCCCACCGCGTAGAGCGCCAGGTTGTGCTCGTCGCAGCCCGCGTAGTACGCCAGGTCCGTGCGGGAGAGGATCTTCTGCGCGGCCAGGAAGTCGTAGGAGCAGTCCTTCACCCCGACGATCCGGGGGTGTCCGGCCAGCCGCAGCAGTGTGTCCGGCTCGATGCGGGTGCCGGTGCGGCCGGGGATGTCGTACAGCAGGACCGGCAGGCCGGAGGCGTCCGCGACCTCCCGGAAGTGGGCTTCGAGGGCGTCCTGTGGCGGCCGGCTGCAGTACGGCGAGATCACCAGCACGCCGTCCGCGCCGGCCTTCCCGGCCTCCAGGGCGAGCTCGACGGTGTGCCGGGTGTCGGCGGTGCCGACGCCCGCGACCAGCGGGACGCGCTCGCCCACCGCCTGGCGCACCGCGCGGATCAGCTCCGCCTTCTCGGCGTCCGACGTGGTCGCCGACTCACCCGTGGTGCCCGACAGCACCAGCCCGTCGCAGCCCTCCTCCACCAGCCGGACGGCCAGCCGCTGCGCGCCGTCGACGTCGAGCGCGCCGGACGCGGTGAACGGGGTGATCATCGCGCACAGGGCGCGACCGAAAGGAGCTTGAGTCATGGGGGCAAGTGTCGGCCGGAGCGCGGTGAAGCTCCACTTAAATGTCCTACGAGGTACGGATCAGTCCTCCTACGACGTGTGAGCCGGAGCCGGCCGGACCCGGAGACTCGCCGGTGAGTCTCCGGGCCGTCACCCGGTGCGCGGAGCCCCCGGCAGGGCTCGCACGGGTGGTCCGCGGCGATGCCCTGCCGGGCGAGGGCCGGGCGAGGACCGTGCGAGGGCCGGGCGAGGACCGGGCGCGGGGTGCGTCCGGCCCCCGGGACGTCACGGTCTGAAGCGCAGCACCTGCGGGTCGTGGTCGCTGATCTGGTCGTGGAACTCCGCGTTGATGTGCACGCTGTCGTACTCCAGGCCGCAGTCGCGGCGCACCGACGGGCTCACCAGGATCTGGTCCAGCACCTGGCTGTTGCCCTGGTAGACGTACGAGTAGCGCTCCCTGCGCGGCAGCGACCTGATCGCCGGCCACAGCTCGCCGCGGCCCTGCAGGATCTTCGTGGTGCCGGAGAACTCGAAGTCGTTGATGTCGCCGAGGACCACGACGTCCGCGTTCTTCTGCACGGCGAGGACGTCCTTGACGAACGCGTTCACGATCGTGGCCTGGGCGTGGCGCTGCGTCTCGGAGCTGCGCGCGGGAGGCTGGAACTTCGCCGTCAGGCTCTGGTCGCCGCCCTTGGAGTTGAAGTGGTTGGCGACCACGATGACCGTACGGCCGCGGAAGACGAACTCGCCCGCCAGCGGCTTGCGGCTGTCGTCCCAGGCCTCGTCCTGAGGGGCGATCCGGCCGGGGGAGAGGGTCAGGGCCGCCTTGCCGCGCTCGCGTCTCACGCCGACGGCGGTGGTGGCGTCGCCGCCCGCGCGGTCCGTGAAGGACACCCGCTGCGGGTTGAACAGGAACACCTGGCGGATGTTGCCGCCCGGCTGGCCGCCGTCGGCGAGGTTCACCGGGTCGATCGCCCGCCAGTCGTAGGCCGGGCCGCCCGCGGCGACGATCGCGTCGATCAGCTTCTGCACCGTCCGGTCGGCGGCGACGGTGCCGTCGTTGGTGGTGCCGTTGTTGTCCTGCACCTCCTCCAGGGACAGGATGTCCGGCGACCGGAGGTTGTTCACGATCGCGGCGGCGTGCGCGGCGAACGTGTCGTCGGACGGGTCGAGGTTCTCGACGTTGTACGTCGCCACGGCCAGCTCGCCGGACCGCTGGCGGCGTGTGGTCTCCCGCTGCAGACCGGCGCTCTCCAGGGTGCCGATCTCGTTGGCGACCAGGGTGTAGCCGCCGTACTGGTTGAAGTCCAGCGGGCCCGCGGTGGTGCCGGTGAGAGTGTCGCCGACGTTCGCGGCCGGGAAGCCGGCGGCCGCGCCGAGGGACTGGATCTGCAGGCGGCCGGTGTTCTGCGCCGCGTAGGAGCCGTAGACGGTGCCACCGCGCCGGTTGCGGTGCTCCCACGGCTTCACCGTGACCCACAGTTCGGTGTACGGGTCGGTGGCGCCGACCACCCGGGTGTCGGCGACCCGGACGTTCATGCCCTCCAAGGACTCGTAGCGGTCCAGGGCGTAGGCGGACGGCTCCAGCGTCAGGCCGTCGATCGAACCGTCCGCGGCGGCGTCGCCCTGCGGCGCGTAGGCGCGCGGCACCGAGGCGGCGTCCAGCGTCACGGCGGCCGGCACCGGGTTGCCGCCGGACAGCACGGTGGTCACCGGACGGGTGATCTCGGTGAGCGACTGGTTGCCCGAGTTGAGGCCGCCCGGGACGTACTCGGAGACGGAGCCCGAGACGCTCACCAGGTCGCCGACGGCCACCCCCTTCGGAGTGGAGCCGGTGTAGACGAACACGCCCTCGCTGGTGGCCGGATCGGCGTCCGCCTCCGGGTCCTGGATCCAGAAGCCGCGCGAGGAGCCGTAGGTCCGCACCCCGGTGACGATTCCGGTCACGTCCGTGACCTGTCGGCCCGCGTACGGGGATATCCGGGTCGTGCCCTGGATGTCGTGGATGCGCACGCCGTCGGCGTGGGCGGGAGAGGTCAGGACGACCGTGGACGCCGCGGAACACACGGCGGCGACGGTGAGCGCGGCGAGGCGCGCGGAAGACTTGCTCGGCAAGACGATCCCTCCGGGGACGTTGGTCTGGCGCCGGGACGAGGGTGCGGGGGCGGTGGCCGGACGGGACGCGGTCAACGTCGGTGCACAGCTGTTCCCCCAACTTCTACGCGCGTCAATTTCCAGCCTGAGCCCGTCCGTTGTCAAGGTTTCGGCCATATACGCAACCTGACTGAGAGATGAACCGGGCGGCATGGGTGGAAATCCGTCTAGGCTGAGTCCAGTTCACAGCCGTCGTGAGTGCCTCACGGGCGACGGGCGTCCAGGTGTCCATAGGAGAAGCAGCCCCATGTCAGACAGCTCCCCTCTGCCGCCCGCGCGGCTCGCCCCCGAAGCGGAGCTGGCGCGTGCCGCGCTGTCCACGCCGGTACTGTCCCGGGCCGCCCGGCTCGCCCGCTGGGCCGGCCCCGACACGCGTGTCGACGCCGGCGGCAGCCTCGCCGACGACCAGCTCGGCGCGGCCGCCGAGGTGCTCGCGCTGAGCGGCGAGGACGCCGTCGCCGAGGCGAGCGAGGCCTGGCGGGTCGCGCTCGACACCGGGCTGGTCGAGATCGCCGACGAGGAGGCCGGCACCGTCACCGCGGGCCCCGAGCTGGCCCTGCTCACCTCCGGCTCCCCGCACGACGTGCTCGGCCTCTGGCAGGACGCCCTGGAGACGCTGCTCGCCGACGCGAGCGTGCCCGACCTCGACGACCTGGTCGACGCGCTCGACGAGGGCGGCGCCGTCGACCTCTCCCAGCTCGACTGGGACCCGCAGGCCGAGGCCGACTTCCTCGACGGGGTCCTCGCGAACCTGTACCTGCTCACCGTCAGCGAGGACGGCCCCGGCGAAGCGCCCGTGCCGCTCCCGGCGCTCGCCGCGTCCGCCATCGTGCCCGACGACATGGGCGAGCCCAGCAACGACGTGCTGGAGCAGGTCTCCGAGGCGATGCTGCGCCTCGACGACCAGTTCCGGATGCTCGCCCCGGTCGGCCTCGTCGAGTACCAGCCGGTCGACGAGGCGCTGATGGCCGAGATCGACGACCCCGACGCCCCGGAGGCCGCCGCCGAACTCGGCGACGACACGGACGTCTCCCGCTACGGCATGGTCCGCCTGACCCCGCTCGGCCTGTACGGCATGCGGGCCCGGCTGACGGAGGCCGGCTTCGCCGCCCCGGCCGTCGGTGAACTCGCCGACAAGGGCGCGGACGCCCTGCTGGACGGCACGGCCGCGTTCGGCCCGTCCGCCGCGCAGGCCGAGACCGAGCGGTGGCTGGCCCTGCGTGCGGCTCTCGACGCCGCCCGTGAGCTCCTCGCCGCCGCCCGCGGCACCGACCCGGGCGGGCCCTTGCGCCGGCTGCGCTGCCAGCAGGCCCTGTCCCTGGTCGGGCCGGAGGCCGAGCCCGCGCTGCGCGAGGTGCTGGGCGATCCCGAGCTGGGCGGGCTGGCCCGGGTGTGGCTGGCCGAGCACGGCGTCGCGGACGTACCGCCGCCGTCCGAGGCGATGGTGTTCTGGCTCACCGTGGACACCGTCGCCGCGCAGCTCGCCGCCGAGGGCAACTCCGAGGAGCTCCAGGCGCTCGTGGAGGGGCTCGCCGAACAGCACAGCGGCTTCTTCGCCGCCGCCTGGCGCGTCGACCACCCCGCCACCGCGGACGTCCTGGAGGCGATGGGCCGGCTCCACCCGGACAAGAAGGTCGCCAAGGAGGCCCGGAAGGCCGCCTTCAAGGCGCGTTCGCAGCACGGAAACTGACGGCCGCTCACTGCCCTCCGTTTATTGGCTCGCCCCGGCCGCGGCCGCGCTTCTACAGTGACATCACCGAGGTCACGCGGCGTCACCCGACATGACAAGGCGTCATATGACGTGATGTGCGCGCCCGTGGCCTCGATCGGGGCCACGGGATGATCCGGACGGATCACCCCTCCCGATCACGGGGAGGCGCCGCGGCCACCGGGCGCACCCGGCCGGAGACGCCGGCGGGGTGCGGATCCGGTCTGTCGCACCTTCGGCCGGAACTGCGCGCATCATGGTCCGCCGTGCCGCGTCCTCCTCGGAACACCACAGCGAAGAGCGAATTCGGGGGAGTTCACCATGGCGTACCGCACGCGTATCGACCGTGTCCGTGTCCGTGTCCGTGCCGTCCCGGCGCGTCCGAGCGACGACGACACCAGGTGGCCGCGACGGGTCTGAGCGGCCCGGGCCCGGCCCCGGAACCGGATCCCGGACGTGCCCGCCCGGCCGGAGGGGCCGGGCGGGCACGTCGCCGCCGATAGGATGCGCCGACGGATTCCGTTCGGTGAGGAGCAGGGGCGTGTCGGTGAAGGGGGCAGCGGGCCGGCCGTCCGGACGGGACGGCGTCGCCGCCGTGCCGAAGCGCGCCGACGCACGCCGCAACCACCAGCGGCTGCTCCAGGTCGCGGCGGAGCTCTTCGCCGAGCACGGCGAGGGCGCCTCGCTGGACGAGATCGCCCGGCGGGCCGGGGTGGGCGCCGGCACCCTGTACCGGCACTTTCCGACCCGGCGGGCCCTGCTGGAGGCCGCCTACGTCGACCGGATCGAGGCGCTCGCGGCCCGCGCCGACGACATCGCCCGCCGCCTGCCGCCGGGTGAGGCCCTGGCGCAGTGGATGCGGGACCTCGCCCTCGGCGTGATCCGGACCCGCGGCCTGCGCGCGCTGCTGGGCGCCGCGGTCACCGAGGGCGCCGCGGCGGACGCCTGCGGCGGCGTCCTGCGGGACGCCGCCCGGCGGCTGGCCGACGCCGCCCGGCGTGAGGGCACTCTGCGCTCGGACGTGGAAGCGCTGGACGTCCTGCGGCTGGCCTTCGGGCTGGCCGGCGCGTCCGAACTCGCCGACGACCAGGAGCAGCGCGTCGGACGCTACGTGGACCTGCTGACGGAGGGCCTGCGCCCCCGCCCGTGACCGCGGCGACCGCCCCTGGCCGGGCCCCGGCCGCCGCGCTACGGCCGGAGCGTGCGGGGCACCGGAGCGCTCAGAGGGACTGGGCGGCCGGCTTGACCATGTTGCGGACCGTGCGGGCCTTGACGAAGTCGCCCATGGCGGTCATCTCCCACTCGCCCGAGAACTGGCGGATCAGCTTGGCCATCATCACGCCCGTCTGCGGCTCGGCGCTGGTGAGGTCGAAGCGGACGAGTTCCTCGCCGGTGGCCGCGTCCAGGAGACGGCAGTACGCCTTCGCGATCTCCGTGAACTTCTGGCCGGAGAAGGAGTTGACCGTGAAGACCAGTCCGGTCACCTCCTGCGGGAGACGGCCGAGATCGACGGTGATCACCTCGTCGTCGCCGCCGCCCTCACCGGTCAGGTTGTCGCCGGAGTGGCGGATCGCGCCGCCGACGATGGTCAGCTTGCCGAAGTAGCAGCTGTCGATGTGGTTGCGCTGCGGCCCGTAGGCGATGACGGACGCGTCCAGGTCGATGTCCTTGCCCCGGTACGCGGGCTCCCAGCCGAGGCCCATCTTCACCTGGGAGAGCAGCGGGCGGCCGCCCTTGACCAGGGACACGGTCTGGTTCTTCTGCAGGCTGACCCGGCCCTTGTCGAGGTTGATCTTCCCGGTGCCGGGGGCCGCCGCCGGCGGGGCGGGCGGCATCGGCGGGGCCGGCGGGGCGGCCGGGGGCTGCGTCGCGGGCGGCGGGGGCGCCACGGGCCGGGCGGGCTGCGCCGGTGCCGCCGGTGCCGCGGGCTCCTCCACCGTCACACCGAAGTCGGTGGCGATGCCCGCCAGGCCTTCCGCGTACCCCTGGCCGACCGCGCGTGCCTTCCACACTCCACCGCGCTGATAGATCTCCACGACCACCAGCGCCGTCTCGGTGCCCAGCTGCGGGGGTGTGAACGTGGCCAGCACCCTCCGGTCGTCGGCGTCGCGGAGGGTGGCCGTGGGCTCGATGCCCTGGAAGGTCTGGCCGGCCGCGTCCGGACTCGCGGTGACGACGATCCTCTCGATACCCGGCGGCAGTGCCGTGGTGTCGACCGTGATGGCGTCCGGTGCGGTGCCGCCGCCCGAGCGGTAGGTCACGCCGGGTCCGCTGGGCTGGTTGTAGAAGATGAAGTCGTCGTCGGAGCGCACCTTGCCGTCGGCGGTGAGCAGCAGGCCCGAGACGTCCAGCCGCACCGGAGCGGTCACGTCGACCGTCACACGGGCGGCGTTCAGCGGGATGTTCGAGCCGGGGGTCATAGCTGTCATGCCGGGTGAACGAGCGAGCACGTTTTGCCGTTCCCTTACTCGGCGGCCGATCGGGTCACCGGCGGAACGCGCGGCCGCCGGCCCGCGGCGGACGGCACCGTCCGCCGCCGGCCCGTGCCCCACCGCGCGTCCCCGCGCCGCGCCGCGTCCCCGTCCCCGTGCCGTGCGTCCCCGTCCCCGCGCCGTGCGTCCCCGTGCCGCGCGTCCCCGCGCCGTGCGTCCCCGTGCCGTGCCGCGCCGCGTCCCTGTGCCGCGCCGCGTCCCCGCGCCCCGTCCCTGTGCCGCGCCGCGCCGCCGCGCCGCACTCCGCCACGTGCCTCGGCGGCGCGGGGGCGGTCGGCCCGGCGCGGCGGGCACCCGCGGTCAGGGGACCACGACGATCTTCCGGCCGACGCCCGCCGCGAACTGCTCCAGCGCCTGCGGGTAGCGGTCCAGCGGGATGCGGTCGCTGATGAAGATCCCGGGGTCCACCACACCGGCCGCGAAGAGCTCCGCCGCGCGCTCGAAGCTGTGCAGTACCGCCATCGAACCGGTGATGGTGATCTCCTGGTTGTAGATCCGGTACGGGTCGATGGTCACCCGCGTCGCGTAGTCCGCGACGCCGAACTGGAGGAAGGTCCCGGCCTTCGCGACCCGGCCGAGGCCGTCCTGGATCGCGGCCGCGTTGCCGGTGGCGTCCACCACCACGTCCCAGCCCTGGGGGCGGTCCAGTTCGTCGGCGCTCCCGGCCGCGGCCGAGACGCCCAGGCGGTGCGCCGTCCGAAGCCGGGCCGGGTTCACGTCGACCATGTCCACGCTCGCCGCGCCCGTCCGCTTGGCGAGTTCCAGCATCATCAGCCCCATCGTCCCCGAGCCGTAGACCAGCACGTGGGCGCCGAGCCGGGAGCGCAGCACGTCGTAGCCGCGGACCGCGCAGGACAGCGGCTCGATCAGGGCCGCGTCCTCGGTGCGGACGTGCTCGGGCAGCTTCACGCAGTTCGCCACCGGGGCGAGGGCGTAGCGGGCCGCCCCGCCCGCCGTGGTCACGCCGATCGCCGCCCAGCGCTCGCACAGGTTGTTGCGGCCCGTGCGGCAGTAGCGGCACGCGTGGCAGTACAGCGACGGGTCGACGGCCACCCGGTCGCCCGCGGTCAGCTCCGTGACCCCGGTGCCGACCGCGACGACCTCGCCCGCGAACTCGTGCCCCGGCACGAGGGGCAGCTTCGGGGCGAACTCGCCCTGCAGGATGTGCAGGTCGGTGCCGCACAGACCGCAGGCGGCCACCTCCACCACCACCTCGTGCGGCCCCGGTGCCGGGTCCGGGACCTCGGTGACCACGGCACGGCCCACGGACTCGATGACGGCGGCCTTCATTTGACTGCTCCCAACGACAGGCCCTGGACCAGCTTGTCCTGGGCGGCGAACCCCGCGGCGAGCACCGGCAGGGAGATCACGAGGGACGCGGCGCACACCTTGGCCAGGAACAGGCCCTGGCTGGTGATGAAGCCGGTCAGGAAGACGGGCGCCGTCCCGGCCACCACGCCGGTCAGCACCCGGGCGAAGAGCAGCTCGTTCCAGCTGAAGATGAAGCAGATCAGCGCCGTCGCGGCGATGCCGGGCAGGGCCATGGGGGCGATCACCCGGCCGAGGACCGTGGGCAGCCGCGCCCCGTCCACCCGCGCCGCCTCGATCACCGCCGGCGGTATCTCGGCGAGGAAGGACTGCATCATCCACACCGCGATCGGCAGGTTCATGGACGTGTACAGCACGACCAGCAGCCAGATGTTGTCCAGCAGCCCGGCGTTCTTCGCGAACAGGTAGACCGGCAGCAGCCCCGCCACCACCGGCAGCATCTTCGTCGACAGGAAGAAGAACAGGACGTCCGTCCACCGCTTCACCGGGCGCACCGACAGCGCGTAGGCCGCCGGCAGGGCCAGCACGAGGACCAGCAGGGTCGACACCGTCGACGCCACCGTCGAGTTGACCAGCGACGGCCAGGGACTCGGCCCGCCGTCCACGCCGAAGAACGCGCGGTAGCCGTCCAGGGTCAGCCCGGCCCCGAACGACGGCGGGTTCGTCGCCGCGTCCTGCTCCGAGTGCAGGGACGTCAGCGCCATCCACGCGATGGGCAGGAAGAACAGGATCGCGGCCGTCCAGGCCAGCAGCCCCGGACCGGTCCGGCGTACGACGCGCATCACCGGGAGACCTCCTCGCGGAACAGGGACGACACGACCCGCAGGGCGAAGGTCGCGATGACGATCGAGCCGATCACCACCAGGACGCCCGCGGCCGAGGCGAGGCCGTTCTCGTGGGCCTGGTAGAAGCTCTGGTAGACGGTGTAGGGCAGGTTGGCCGTGCCCAGACCGCCGGAGGTGAGGGTGAAGACGGCGTCGAAGTTCTGCACGATGTAGATCGAGCCGAGCAGGGCGCCCAGTTCCAGATAGCGGCGCAGGTGCGGCAGCGTCAGATGCCGGAAGACCTGCCACTCGCCCGCGCCGTCCACCCGCGCGGCCTCGGTCTGCTCCTGGTCCCGGCTCTGCAGCCCGGCCAGCAGGATCAGCATCATGAACGGCGTCCACTGCCACACGAGAGCCGCCGCCACGGCCGCCAGCGGGGTGTTCGAGATCCACTCCGGCTGCGGGCCGCCCACATAGTGCAACAGCCCGTTGAACAAGCCGTATTCAGGGTTGTAGAGCACATGCTTCCACAGCAGCGCCGCGGCCACCGGAACCACCAGGAACGGGGCGATGAGCAGGGTGCGCACCATCCCCCGCCCTCTGAACCGCCGGTCCAGCAGCAGCGCCAGGGCGAGGCCCAGGACCAGGCTCGTCAGCACCACCCCCGCCGTCAGCAGGACCGTCGTCCACACCGAGTGCCGCAGATCCGCGTCGGTCAGCACCTCCGCGTAGTTGGCGAAGCCGGTGAACCGGCGGGCGTCCGGGTACAGCGCGTTCCAGTCGAAGAAGGAGATCACCAGGGTGGCCACGAAGGGCAGCTGAGTGACCACGGCCATGAAGACCAGGGCGGGCAGGAGCGGGGCGCGGGTCGCCCAGCCGCGCAGGCGGGCCGTGGCGGCGGGGGCGGTCCGCGCCGGCGTGACGGCCGGCGGGGCCGTCCGGGGGGTCCGGGACGTCCCGGCTCTCTGGGGCGTGGGGGGCGTGGGGGCGTGGGGGGCGTGGGGGTCGTCGGGGTCGTCATCGTCCCTCGTACTCCTCGGAGATCTTCTCGGCGAGCTGCTGGGATCTGCTCAGGGCCGCCTCGACGGACTGCCGTCCGGCGATGGCCGCGCTGATCTCCCGGGAGACCCTGGTGCCGAGGTCGGTGAACTCGGGGATGCCCACGAACTGGATGCCGGGCGCCGGCCGCGGCTGGACGCCGGGGTCGTCGGGGCGGGCGCTCTCGATGGCCTTCCGGGTCATCTCCTGGAAGGCGGCGGCCTCCGCGCGGTAGTCGGCGTTGTCGTAGGTGGAGGCGCGCTTGCCGGCCGGCACGTTCGACCAGCCGATCCGGTCCCCGACCAGCTGCTCGTACCCCTTGCCCGAGGCCCAGGAGACGAACGCCCACGCCTTGTCGGGGTTGCGGGAGGCGCCCTGGATGCCCCACGCCCAGGTGTAGAGCCAGCCGGAGGACTCGGTCCTCTCCACCGGCGCCGGGGCGTAGCCGATCTTGCCCGCCACGGGCGATCCGTCCGCCTCCAGCAGTCCCGCCGCCGACGTCGCGTCGTACCACATGGCGACCTTGCCCTGCGTCATGTTGTTCAGGCACTCCGCGAACCCGGCCTGCGCGGCGCCGGACTCACCGTGCTCGCGCACCAGGTCCACGTAGAACGACGTCGCCTCCTTCCACCGAGGGGAGTCCAGCCGCGCCGTCCAGTCCTCGTCGAACCAGGTCCCGCCGAAGGTGTTCACCACCGTGGTGAGCGGCGCCATCACCTCTCCCCAGCCCGGCAGCCCGCGCAGGCAGATGCCCCTCATGTCGGGCTCGGCGCCGTCGGCCTGCGCCGCCAGCCGGGCCACCTGCCGCCAGGTGGGGTGCTCCGGCATCGTCAGGCCCTTCTTCTCGAACACGTCCTTGCGGTACATCAGGAACGACGACTCGCCGTAGAACGGCTGGCCGTAGAGCTTCCCGTCGTCCCCCGTGAGGGACTGCCGCATCGGCTTCAGCACGTCCTGCTCGTCGTACGAGCCGTCCCGTGCGACGTAGGAGTCCATCTCCTTCAGCCAGCCGTTGCGGGCGTAGATCGGGATCTCGTAGTTCGACAGCGTCGCCACGTCGTACTGGCCCGCCTGGTTGGCGAAGTCCTGGCTGATCTTGTCGCGGACGTCGTTCTCCGGCATCACGGTGAAGCTGACCTTGATTCCGGTCTCCGCCGTGAAGTGGGACGCGGTGAGTTTCTGCAGTTCCACCATCTGCGGGTTGTTCACCATCAGGACGCTGATGGAGTCGCCGCCCGATCCCGCACCGCCCGCTCCGGCCCAGCAGCCGGAGAGCAGCGGGGCGAGCAGCGTCCCTGCGGCGGCCGTCGCGAGCGTGGCTCGCGCCGGCCGTCGTCGGCTCTGGGTTCGCATGGATCGCTCCTGAACATAGGGGGAGACAAGGGCGTGCCGAGGCAGGGGCACGCCGGGGGACGGGGCGCAGGGGGACGGGGTGCAGGGGGTTGGGATGTCGTCCGTGGAGGTGCCGTACGGAGAGGTGGCGCACGCAGACGTGCGGCGTGAACACCTCGTGCGGCGACGGTGGGATGCACGGACAAGGGCTGTACGGGGACGCCTGTGCACGGGGACGGGAACGGACGGGAACGGACGGGAACGGACTAGGCCGGGGACAGGGGCGGGGACGGGGGCGGGGGCGGGCGTGGGCGTGGAGGTGGAGGTGGGGACGGGCTGTGCGGTGCCGGGCCGCGCCGTGCGGCTCGCGGGTGCGGGTGTGCGTCAGACTCGGATGACCTGCGGGCCCAGCAGTGAGTAGCGGTGCGCCTCCGCCGCCGGCAGCAGGGTGCTCGTCACGATCGCCTCCAGCGTGCCGATCTCCGCGAACCGGCAGAAGCTGACCGCTCCGAACTTCGTGTGGGCCCCCGTGAACACCGTGCGCCGGGCGGCCCGCACCGCCTGCGCCTTCACCTCGCCGACCGCGGGGTCCGGAGTCGTCAGACCGTGCTCACGCGAGACCCCGTTGGCGCCGATGTACGCCAGATCCACGACGAAGCCCGACAGCATCTTCGTCGTCCAGTGATCCACCGCCGCCAGCGTGCCCGGCCTGACCCGCCCGCCCAGCAGCAGAACCGAGGCGTTGCCCGCCTCTGCCAGCGCCCCCGCGACCGGCAGCGACGCGGTGACGACCGTCAGCGGACGGTCCCTGGGCAGCGCCTCGGCGATCAGCTGCGGGGTGAAGCCCTCGTCGATGAACACCGTCTCGGCGTCCCCGAGCAGGTCCGCCGCGGCGGCCGCGATCCGGCGCTTCTCCGGCACATGGCTCGTCGCACGGAACGCCAGCGTGGTCTCGAACCCCGCGCTCTCCACGGGGTACGCGCCGCCGTGCGTACGCCGGACCAGCCCGTGGTCCTCCAGCGCCCGCAGGTCCCGCCGCACGGTCTCCCGCGCCACGCCCAGCCGGGCCGCCAGCGAGTTGACGTCCACCGAGCCGGCTGCCCGGGCCGCCCGCACGATCTCTCGCTGGCGTTCCTCCGCCGTTGCGGTCATGATCGTCACCTGCCTTCTCGCCGCGCTGCCCGTCCGGGCTCCACGGGGGAAGTTCTACCTCCGTGCACGGAGGGCTGGCCAGGCCTGGCGCCGGCTCGATGCTGCCCGTCTGTGCCCGTTCGGGCGGGGCGGTGCCGCCGGCGCCGGCCGCGGCAGGCGGGTGCCCCGGTTCGCCGGCGGACGCGGAGTTCTCGCTGGCCGACGGGGTTCCGCCGCGGGTGCTCGGCAGGCCGCCGCGGTGGCCTGCGCTGACCGGGGGCCGGTCCGCGGGGCGCGGGGCGGGCCCGGGAGCGGGGCTCCGGCCGCCCGTTCCGCGTCCGTTTCCCGGATCACGGAAGTCCGCCGGCTGATCCGCCGGCTGATCCGCCGGCCGCTCCGGGGGCGCGGAGCCGCTCCCCGGGCACCGCGCCGACGGCCCCCGCCGAGCGGCTGCCGAGCCGGTGGTGCGGCACCGCCCCGGCAGCCGCTCGGCGGGGCCGGTGCGGCGGTGCGGCGGGTCCGGTGCGGCGGCGCGGCGGTGCGGCGGTGCGGCGGGTCCGGTGCGGCGGTGCGGCGGCGCGGCGGCGCGGCGGTGCGGCGGGTCCGGGGCGGCGGTGCGGTCTCAGAGCGCCGCTTCCATCACCGCCCTGGCGACCGGTGCGGCCAGGCCGTTGCCGCTCACCTCGGAGCGGGAGGCGTCCGACTGCTCCACGATCACCGCCACCGCGACCTGCTTCCCGGTCGTGTCCGACCGGCCGTAGGACGTGAACCAGGCGTACGGCGTCCTGGAGTTGTTCTCGCCGTGCTGCGCCGTGCCGGTCTTGCCGCCCACGGTGACTCCGGGCAGCTGTGCGTTGGTGCCGGTGCCGTCCGCCACGACCGTCTCCATCGCCGACCGCAGCTGCTCGGCCGTGGAGGTGCTCACGATCCGCCTGCCGGACGTCCCGTCGTCGTAGTCCTCCAGCACGTCGCCGTCGCCGTCGGTGATCCGCGAGACCATGTGCGGGTCGATCAGCTCGCCGCCGTTGGCGATCGCCGCGGACACCATCGCGATCTGCAGCGGCGTCGCCGTGACGTCGAACTGGCCGATGCCCGACAGTGCGGTCTGCGCCTTGTCCATGTCCTCGGGGAAGACGCTCTCGTAGGCGCGCACCGGCACGTCCTGCTCGGCGTCGTCGAAGCCGAACTTCTCCGCCATGGCCCGGACCCTGTCCTGGCCGAGGTCGACGGCCATCTTCCCGAAGACGTTGTTGCAGGAGTACTGCAGCGCCACCCGGATCGAGGCGTTCTCGCAGGGCGCCGAGGGGTTCTCGTTGGTCAGCAGGTCGCTGGACTGCTCCAGCCGGTACGGGTCCGGGCTGGCGGTGCGCTCGTCGACCGACCCGTACAGCCCGTCCTCCAGCGCGGCCGCCGCGACGACCAGCTTGAACGTCGAGCCGGGCGGCAGCGGCTGGCGCAGCGCCCGGTTGGTGAGCGGCTTGTCGGCGTCCTGCTGGAGCCGTGTCCAGGCGTCGGAGTCTCCCGTGGCCAGGTCCGCGGGGTCGTAGGAGGGGGTGGAGACCACCGCGAGGATCCGGCCGGTGGCCGGGTCGACGGCGACGGCGGCGCCCTTGTTGTCGCCGAGTGCCTCGTACGCCGCCTTCTGCACCTCCGGGTCGATCGTCGTGACCACGTCACCCGGGTCGGAGCGCTTGCCGGTGACCGTGTCCGTCACGTTCTTCAGCCGGCTGTCGGTGCCGTCCAGCAGGTCCTGGTAGATGCCTTCGAGCTGGGTGGCGCCGTACACCTGCGAGCTGTAGCCCGTCACGGCCGCGTACAGCTCCCCGTCGGTGTAGGTGCGCCGGTATCTCAGGTCCCCGCCCGATGTGCGGGCCGAGCCGGTGACGGCCTCGCCGCCCACCACGATGTCGCCGAGCGGCTCGCTGTACAGCGCGATCGCGTTCCGCCGGTTGTCCTTGTCGTCTGCCAGCGCCTCGCCCTCGTAGAACTGCACCCAGGTGGCCCTGACCAGCAGAGCCAGCACCAGCAGCAGTGCGAAGACCGACGCGTGCCTGATCGTCCTGTTCATTCCGACGGGAAGACGAGCGGGACGGACCGGATCGTTCCGTTGCGTCCGCTTTTCTCATCCTTCCCTCATCCTTCCCTCATGCGGGACCGGCTCCCCCTCGGCCGCATTCCGGGCGGCGTTCCGGGCCGGCCGCATACCGGGCCGGCCGTGCTCAGAGCCTCCGTGTCGCCAGGAGCAGCCGGTCCCGGGCGTCGAACAGGGCGTCCTTCACCTGCTGCTCGTGCGCCGGGGTCAGCCGGGCCACCGGGACCGAGCAGCTGATCGCGTCCCGGGCCGGGGTGCGGTAGGGGAGGGCCACTCCGAAGCAGCGCAGACCCAGGGTGTTCTCCTCGCGGTCCACCGCGTAGCCCTGCTCGCGGACCCGGTGCAGCTCCTCGATCAGCCGCTCCCGGTCGGTGACGGTGTGCTCGGTGAGTGCCGGCAGCACCGGCGGCAGCATCGCCCGCACCCGCTCGTCCGGGAACGTGCTCAGCAGCGCCTTGCCCAGCGACGTCGAGTGGGCGGGCAGCCGGCGGCCGACGCGGGTGAAGGGCCGCAGATGGTGCTGCGACTGCCGGGTGGCGAGATAGACCACGTTCGTGCCGTCCAGCCGGGCCAGGTGGATGGTCTCCGCGGTGTCGTCCGAGAGCCGGTCCAGGGCCGGGCGGGCCAGCGCGACCACCTCGTCGCCGTCGATGTACGAGGTGCCGACCAGCAGCGCCCGCACCCCGATGCCGTAGCGCGTGCCGGTGGCGTCGGTCTCGACCCAGCCCAGCTCCGCGAGCGTGCGCAGCAGCATGTACAGGCTGGACTTCGGATAGCCCACGGCCTCCTGGACCGACGCGAGGGTGTGCATGCCGGGCCGGGCCGCGAAGTACTCCAGGAGTTCGACCGTCCGCACCGCCGACTTGACCGGTCCCGCGCCCCCCGTCTCACCTGTCGGCATCGTGCTCGATCCCCTTCGTTCGCCGAGTGGCTGTCGTCCGTACGGCTGGTGGCTGTAGTCTCCGAGCGTCCGTTGTTCATCACCGGAGACGTCGTTCAGTATAGAGAACGCTCTGGTGGCCGAACCCGTACTCAGGTGGAGGGACCCGCGGTGGCAGCAGCACCAGTCTGGAGCGTCGACCCCCGTACCGGGAAGCAGCGTGAACAGGTCGCGGTGGAGGCCACGGCCCGCGAGGTGGACGGTGCGGTCCGCGCCGCCCACGCGGCCCGCCACGCGCTGGCCGACCGGTCCGTGCGCGCCGCCCTGCTGCGCACCGCCGCCGACCGCCTGGAGGCGGCCGCGGAGCGGCTCGTCGAGGCCGCCGACGCCGAGACCGCACTGGGCCCCGCCCGGCTCACCGGCGAACTCGCCCGCACGTGCTACCAGTTGCGCGCCTTCGCGGGCCTCGTCGACGAGGGCGCCTTCCTCGACGTGGTCATCGACCACCCCGACGGCACCGCCACCCCGCCCGTGCCCGACCTGCGCCGCTACAAGGTGCCGCTGGGCGTCGTCGCGGTCTACTCCGCGTCCAACTTCCCCTTCGCCTTCTCCGTGCCCGGCGGTGACACCGCCAGCGCGCTCGCCGCCGGCTGCCCGGTCGTCGTCAAGGCGCACCCCGCCCATCCCGGCCTGTCCGAGCTGGTCGCGGAGGTCCTGCGGGCCGCCGCCGCCGAGCTCGGCCTCCCCGCGGGCGTGCTCGGGCTCGTGCACGGCTTCGACGCGGGCGTCGAGCTGATCGGCCACCCGCTGATCGCGGCGGCCGGCTTCACCGGCTCGGTCCGCGGCGGCCGTGCCCTGTTCGACGCCGCGGCGTCGAGGCCGGTGCCCATCCCCTTCCACGGCGAACTGGGCTCGCTGAACCCCGTCCTGGTCTCCGAGGCCGCCGCCGCCGAGCGCGGGGAGGCCATCGGCGCCGGGCTCGCCGCCTCCATGACCCTCGGCGCCGGCCAGTTCTGCGTGAAGCCGGGCCTGGTCCTGGTGCCATCCGACGCGGCCGGCGACGGCCTGGTGAAGTCCCTCGCCGACGCCGTCGGCGCCACCGGGCCGGGCGTCCTGCTCGACCACCGCATGCGGGACGCCTTCGTCTCGGGGGTCGCCGAGCGGGCCGCCCTGGACGGCGTCGGGACCCCGGTGGCGCCCGGCGCGGACGGCGAGCACACCGTGAGCGCCGGCTTCCTGACCGTCGCGGCGGGGACGCTGACCGCCGAGGGCGCCCACGACCTGCTGCTGGAGGAGTGCTTCGGCCCGGTCACGGTCGTCGCCCGCTACGACGACGACGCACAGGCCCGCGCCGTGCTGAGCCGGCTGCCCGGCAACCTCACCGCGACCGTGCACCTCTCCGAGGCGGAGACCGCGGGCGCCGGCCGGGGCGCGCGGATCCTCGCGGAGCTGACCCCGCTGGCCGGCCGGGTGCTGGTGAACGGCTGGCCGACCGGTGTGGCCGTGGCACCGGCCCAGCACCACGGCGGGCCCTACCCGGCCACCACCTCCACCTCGACCTCCGTGGGCTCCACCGCCGTCGAGCGCTGGCTGCGCCCGGTCGTCTACCAGGGCGCCCCCGAGGCCCTGCTGCCCCCGGAACTGCTCGACGGCAATCCCCTCGGCCTGCCCCGCCGCGTCGACGGCCGCCTGGAGCGCTGACCGGACCGGACCGGCCACGCGCCGTCGCCCCCGCCCTCGCCCCCGCCCTGCCCTTCGCCCTGCCCTTCGCCCTGCCCTTCGCCCCGCCCCGCCCTGACCCTCACCCCGGTCCCCGTTCTGACCCTCGCCGTCGCCGTCTTCGCTCGCCCGGGTGCGGACGGCGGCCGTACGGGTGCCCGGCCGGTGAACGGAACCCGGGCGGCCGGAGAACGCGTCCTTCTTCGCGTGATCAGCGAGCGAACGACCGGCAACCGGGTGATCCGCACCGTCCTGCGAGCCGAGGCGGAGACGGTCGCCGCGCTCCACGCGCGGGCGCGGGCCACGTACTACCCCGAGGGAGTGCCCGACGACGGCACCGACTGGACGGCGGCCTGGCGGGACGCCGCAGGGCGGCCCGACGGGCAGGTGCTGTGCGTCGTGCAGGAGGGCCGGATCGTGGCGCTCGCCTCCTTCCGGACCGTCCCGGGCACCGACGGCGGCACCGTCGACCTGCGCCAGTTCCATGTCGACCCCGGCCACTGGCGGACCGGGATCGGCCGGGCCCTGCACGCGGCCTGCCGGGAGCAGTGGCACGCCGACCGGCGGCGCACCGCGGTCCTGCGGGTGCACCGGGGCAACGAGCGGGCACGGGCCTTCTACGCCCGGCACGGCTGGCACCCGGACCCCGGGCGGCCGCACGAGGAGGGCGACCACCACCTCGCGCTCCGTCTCGACCTGGCCCCGGCGGCCCGGCCCGCGGAATGAAGCCGGCTGCTTGAAGGTTCACGTACCGGGTGGAGACGGTCTCCGCTCCCGTACGACCGAAGGAACCCGAGAGACATGCGCGTCGAGATCTGGAGCGACATCTCCTGCCCCTGGTGCTACGTGGGCAAGGCACGGTTCGAGAAGGCCCTCGCGGCGTTCGAGCACCGTGACCGGGTCGAGGTCGTGCACCGCTCCTTCGAGCTCGACCCGGACCGCGCGCGCGGCGACGCGGGGCCGGTCGTCCCGATGCTGGCCCGCAAGTACGGCATCAGCGAGGCGCAGGCCCAGGCCGCCGAGGACAACGTCGGAGCGCAGGCCGCCGCCGAGGGTCTCGCCTACCGCACCCGGGGCCGCGACCACGGCAGCACCTTCGACCTGCACCGGCTGCTGCACTTCGCCAAGGAGCGGGGCCGTCAGGACCGGCTCGTGCAGATCCTCTACCGGGCCAACTTCGCCGAGGAGCGGTCGGTGTTCACCGAGGGCGCCGAGCGGCTGGCCGAACTCGCCGCGGAGGCCGGCCTGGACGCCGAGGCGGCCCGCGCGGTGCTCGCCGACCCGGACGCCTACGCCGACGAGGTGCGTGCCGACGAGCGCGAGGCCGCCCGGCTCGGCGCGACCGGTGTGCCGTTCTTCGTCCTCGACCGCGCCTACGGTGTCTCGGGCGCCCAGCCGGCCGAGGTGTTCGAGCAGGCGCTCGTCCAGGCCTGGGGCGACCGCTCCCCGCTCACCCTCGTCCAGGACGACGGCGCCCAGGCCTGCGGTCCCGACGGATGCCCCGTCCCGCAGGGCTGAACGTGCAGGTCGGCGCCGATCCATAAGTGTTCCTTAGGGTGTTCACGCGAAAATTCGCAATGGACTGATAGGTCTTCGCGCTGCACAGTGGTCCCATGGAGACCTTCGACAGCCTCGTCCGCGCCGAGTTCGCCCCGGAGACCACCTTCCTCAACACCGCCGCCAACGGCCTTCTGCCGGCCCGTACCGTCACCGCGCTGGACGCCGCGGTCCGGATGCGGGCCGCGGGCCGGCCGCTGGGGCCGCTGTACGAGGACGTGGAAGCCGTCCGGGCCTCCTTCGCCCGGCTGACCGGGGTGGCCCCCGGGCGGGTGGCGACCGGCGGCTCGGTCGCCGAGTACGGCGCGCTCGTCGCCGCGTCGCTGCCGGCCGGGGCCGAGGTCCTCACCGCGGAGGCCGACTTCGCCTCCCTGGTCAACCCCTTCCACATGCGCGGCGACCTCAAGGTGCGGGCGGTGCCGCTGGAGCGGCTCGCCGAGGCCGTCCGCCCGGAGACCGCGCTCGTCGCGGTCAGCTCCGTGCAGTCCGCCGACGGACGGCTCGCCGATCTGGCGGCCGTGCGCGAGGCGGCCGCCGCGCACGGCGCCCGCACCTACGTCGACGCGTCCCAGTCCGCGGGCTGGCTGCCGCTGGACGCCGGGGCGTACGACTTCGTCGCCGCCGTCGGCTTCAAGTGGCTCCTCGGCCCGCACGGGGTCGTGCTCTTCACCGTTCCGGAGGACTTCGGCGGGCTCACCCCGCTGCTCGCCGGCTGGGTGGCGGGCGAGGAGCCCTGGGCGAGCTGCTACGGGCCGGTCGCCGAACTCGCCCGCTCCGCACGACGGTTCGACGTCAGCCCCGGGCTGTTCGGCTATGCCGGGCTGCGGGCCTCGCTCGCCCTGATCGAGGAACTCGGCGTGGCCGCCGTCCACGCCCACGACCTCGCGCTCGCCGACCGGTTCCGGGCCGGTCTCGCCGCCCGGGGACACCGGCCGCTGCCCTCCGAGGGCTCCGCGATCGTCTCGGTGCCCGGCCTCGGCCGCCACCAGGCGGCCCTGGACTCGGCCGGCATCCAGGTCTCCGACCGCGCGGGCAGTCTGCGGGCGTCCTTCCACCTGTACAACACGGAGGCCGACGTGGACCGCCTGCTGGACGCCCTGCCCCGCTGACCCGGCGCGGGAAGGGGTGAAGGGGGCCTGCGGGCAGGCCCCCTTCACCCCTCACGGCACAGCCGGCCGACCGGTCACCGGACCGGCGTGAAGTCCCTCGCGCCGATGAACTCCGGCCGCCGCACGGGAGCCGCGAAGGGCTCCACCGCGGCGTTCTCCACGCTGTTGAACACGATGAAGACGTTGCTGCGCGGGAAGGGCGTGATGTTGTCGCCCGAGCCGTGCATGCAGTTGCAGTCGAACCAGGTCGCCGAACCGGCCCGGCCGGTGAACAGCCTGATGCCGTAGTCGCTCGCCATGGCGGTGAGCGCCGCGTCGGACGGGGTGCCCGCGTCCTGCATCTGCAGCGACTTCTTGTAGTTGTCCTCCGGCGTGGCGCCGGCGCAGCCCAGGAACGTCCGGTGCGAACCCGGCATGATCATGAGGCCGCCGTTGGTGGCGTAGTTCTCGGTCAGCGCGATCGACACCGACACGGTCCGCATGTTCGGCAGACCGTCCTCGGCGTGCCAGGTCTCGAAGTCCGAGTGCCAGTAGAAGCCGCTGGCGCCGAAGCCGGGCTTGACGTTGATCCGCGACTGGTGGACGTACACGTCCGAGCCGAGGATCTGCCGGGCCCGCCCGACGACGCGCTCGTCGCGCACCAGGGCCGCGAAGACCTCGCTGATGCGGTGCACCTCGAAGACCGAGCGGATCTCCTTGGACCGCGGCTCGACGATGGAGCGCGGGTCGTCGCGGATCGCCGGGTCGTTGACCAGCCGCTCCAGCTCCTGCCGGTACACGGGGACCTCGTCGTCGGCGATGAGCTGGTCGATGGCCAGGAAGCCGTCGCGCTCGTACGACCGGAGGTCGGCCGCGGCGATCGGGCCGGTGGCGTCGGGGCCGCTCCAGACCACGGGGTCCTGGCGCGGGGTCGACACCTCGGCGGTGCCGCGGGTGGGGTAAAGGTCGGTGACGGTGGCGGTCACGCGGTCACACCTCCTCGGGTTCGGTGAGCAGGGGGTAGACGCCGTTCTCGTCGTGGTCCTCCCGCCCGGTGACGGGCGGGTTGAAGACGCAGAGGCAGCGGAAGTCCTGCAGGACACGCAGCGTGTGCCGCTCGTGGCCGTCCAGCAGGTACATGGTGCCGGGAGTGATCGAGTGCGTCGTCCCGGTCTCGTGGTCGGTGAGTTCGGCCTCGCCCTCCACGCACACGACGGCCTCGACGTGGTTGGCGTACCACATGGACGTCTCGGTCCCGGCGTACAGAACCGTCTCGTGCAGCGAGAACCCGACCCGTTCCCGGGCGAGGATGATGCGTTTGCTCTCCCAGGTCCCGGACGCTGCCTTCACATGGCGGTCGGTTCCCTCGATGTCCTTGAACGAACGGACGATCACGGTGGTGCGGTCCTCCTGCTTCAGACGGTGATGCCGGGTGCGGTCTCCCGGACGGCGCGGGCCAGCACACGCAGGCCCTCGTCCAGTTCCTCCGGCGTGATGGTCAGGGCCGGCAGCAGTTTGACGACCTCGCTCTCGGGGCCGGACGTCTCGATCAGCAGCCCCAGTTCGAAGGCCCTGCGGGCGACCCGGTCGGCACGCGACTTGTCGTGGAACTCCAGGCCCCACACCAGGCCCCGGCCGCGGTACTCCTTCACGTCGGAGAGGTTCTCCTCGGTGATCTCGATCATGGCCTGCTCGACCTGCTCGCCGCGGGCACGGGTCTGCTTCTCCATGGCGGAGCCGTCGGCCCAGTAGCTCTCCAGCGCGGCCGTGGCCGTGACGAAGGCCGGGTTGTTGCCGCGGAAGGTGCCGTTGTGCTCACCGGGCTCCCACACGTCCAGCTCCGGCTTGAACAGGCACAGCGACATGGGCAGGCCGTAGCCGCTGATGGACTTGGACACGGTGACGATGTCCGGGACGATGCCGGCCTCCTCGAAGGAGAAGAACGCTCCGGTGCGGCCGCAGCCCATCTGGATGTCGTCCACGATCAGCAGCATGTCCCGGCGCTCGCACAGCTCGGCGAGCCCGCGCAGCCACTCCGGGCGGGCCACGTTGATGCCGCCCTCGCCCTGCACGGTCTCCACGATCACGGCGGCCGGGTGGTTCAGGCCGGACCCCTGGTCCTCCAGGAGCCGCTCGAACCAGAGGAAGTCCGGCACCTTGCCGTCGAGGTAGTGGTCGAAGGGCATCGGCGTGCCGTGCACCAGCGGGATGCCGGCGCCCGCCCGCTTGAAGGCGTTGCCGGTCACCGCCAGCGAGCCCAGCGACATGCCGTGGAAGGCGTTGGTGAACGACACGATGGCCTCGCGGCCCTTGACCTTGCGGGCCAGCTTCAGCGCCGCCTCGACCGCGTTGGTGCCGGTCGGGCCCGGGAACATCACCTTGTACGGCAGGTCGCGGGGCCGCAGCACCAGGTCCTGGAAGGTACGCAGGAAGGCCCGCTTGGCCGTCGTCGACATGTCGAGGCCGTGCGTGACGCCGTCCCGCTCCAGATAGTCGATCAGCGCGCGTTTGAGGACCGGGTTGTTGTGCCCGTAGTTCAACGAGCCCGCTCCGGCGAAGAAGTCGAGGTACGCGTGTCCGTCCTCGTCGTGCATACGGCTGCCGCGCGCACGGTCGAAGACGGCGGGCCAGCCGCGGCAGTAGCTGCGCACCTCGGACTCCACGGTCTCGAAGACGCTGAGGTCGGGCTGGGTGATGGTCACGGCGAATCGCTCCTCAGTGCGACAGGGGTCAACGGGAATGCGACGGAACTGAGCTGACGGGAAGTCCGGTGAGCCGGCGGACCGGGCCTCGGGGGCGGGTCCGGCGGGGGACGGCGTCAGGACCGCGGGCCGGCGGTCAGGGGGCCGATGCGGTACAGGACCTCCGGGTCGTGCGGTCCGTCCGGGAACTGGCCCCGGTCGAACAGCACTTCGCGCTCGACCCGGGCACCGTGCCGCGCGGCGAACGACGTGAACAGCCGCTCGGAGGCGGTGTTGCCCGGCGTGATGGTGGTCTCCACGCTGGTGAGGGGCTGCTCCCCGGCGACCCGGGAGACCAGCCCGTCGAGCAGTCGGGCGGCCAGGCCCCGGCCGCGGTGCCCGGCGTCGACGGCCACCTGCCACACGAGCAGCGTCCCCGGGCGGTCCGGACGCAGGTACCCGGTCACGAATCCCACGGGCTCCCCGCCCGCGCCCCGGGCCACCGCCGACGTGCCGGCGAAGTCGCGGCACCACAGCAGATAGCTGTACGACGAGTTCAGATCGAGGTTCCCGGATTCCTTGGCGAGCCGCCAGAGAGCGGCTCCGTCGGCAACGTCAGGTCGTTCGATGAGCAGGTCTGCGGGTGCGGCAGTCATGCCAATTGAATTTAGCGAGGCAAATTGAAAATTGCATCGCCGGACACTCTTACGCCTGGCGGGCTTTCGTGTTATCACGCGGGCGCGAGAGCTGGGTGATTTGTGGAGATTTGCCGGGTGATGAAAGGGGCAAACCGGATGCGGTGTGGCATGCGTCACGTCGCTGTAACGTTCACGAAATCGTGGCGTTTAGCCCTGGGGAAACCGGGCAGGAGAATATGGGCGGCTAAGCTCGACTGAATTTCATAATTCATGGAATTGAGATGTTTACAGGACGGTGTCGAGCGCCGCAAGCCCCTTGCCGACCGCTTCCGCCCGTATGCCCGCCCGGAAGTGACTGGCCCTGGTGACCCCCCAGGGCGTCGCGCCCCGCCTCGCCCGGGACCGGCGGCGGCAGGGGGCGCTCGGCGGTACGGGGCCCGTGGTCCGGCGCGGCGGGCTTCCCTCAGGACCGGCGGGACGCCGCCGCACGCAGCCGGTCGGCGAAGGCCTCCGGAGCGTCGACGAACCCGGTGTGCCCGCCGGGGAACGCCGTCGGCTCACGTCCCAGCGCGCGGGCCAGCGCGCGGGACGCCCGGTTGCACAGGTGCCCGGCGGACCTCTCGCCGACGCCCACCACGATACGGGCGGCCACCGCCCGCAGAACCGCCGGATCGGGATGCCAGCCGACGGTGCCGCGCAACTCGTGCCCGAACCAGCGGCGTTCGTCCGCCACCTGGCGCGGGTCGCGCTCTCCGCCGAACCGCCTCTCGATCACCGGCCCGGACATCGGGGTGCCGGCCAGCGCGAAGAACTTCCGCCACGCGCCCGTCACATCACCCGCCGCATGGGTCGCGACCAGGTCGTCGGCCGCCGTGCGCAATTGCTCACGGTCCTCCAGCAGCTCGATCAGCGGCGGCTCGTGGGCGACGACGGTGTGCACCCGGTCGGGACGGGCCTGGGCCAGGGCGAGCGCGCTGACGGCGCCCCCGCAGGAGCCGAGGACGGCGGCCGGTCCGGCGCCGGTGTGAGCGATCAGCCGGGACAGGTCGTCGGCGCGCAGGCGGGGTGTCGAGTCCTGGCCGGGATCCTTGAGGATGCTGCGGCCGATGCCGCGCGGATCGGCGGTGAGCACGGTGTGGTCGTCGGCCAACCGCTCCGCCAGGGGGGCGAACTCCGCGGCGCTCATCGGGGCGCCGGCCAGCACGATCAGGGGGCCCTCGCCCCGCACCTCGTAGTGCAGCCGTGCGCCGGGCACCCGCAGCGAGCGGACGGTGGCGGTGTCCGCCGGGTCGGTGGTCATGTCGGTCTCCCGGAGTCTGTCGTGCGACGGGAGGTCCGCCCTCCGCGCCGGTGTCCCAGGCTGCCGGGCCGCCGGGGGCGGTGCCGTCCCCCGCGAGGGCCCTTCACCGGGGGAGCGCGGTGTCCGCCGGGTGGGGGACGCGGCCGGCGGGACCGGGCTTCCCGGACGCCGGTGCGGGGCCGTCGGCCGGACGCGGCGTCATGGGGACCGATCGTGCGGCCCCGCACGCCCCGGGGGTGGATGCGGGGGCCGGGGGGCGGGCCGGCCGCACGGTGTCCCGGTGTCCCTCCGGGGGCGGGGTCCGGGCGTGGGTTCGCAGGCCGAAGAGCGGGTTCCCCATGGGAATGATTTGAGTATGTCAAACATTTCCTTATAATCAGAGCGCACTGTTGTCCAACTGGAGGTCCATCCGTGAACACCGCCCTCGGCCGTCGGAGCCGTGTCCTGGCCGCCGCCACCGCGACTGCGGGGCTGGTGCTCGTGGCCGGCTGCTCCTCCGACGGGGACGGCGGCGGCGCGAAGACCGCCGCCGGCGGCGTCGAGGTCGCCAAGGCCGGGCAGCTCACCACCTGCACCCACCTGCCCTACCCGCCCTTCCAGTCGGAGATCGACGGCAAGGTGCAGGGCTTCGACGTCGCGCTGATCGACCTGGTCGCCGAGGACCTCGGGGTGCGGCAGACGATCCTCGACACGCCGTTCGAGAACTTCAAGACCGGCGCCTTCCTCAACTCCGGCCAGTGCGACCTCGCCGCGGCCGGCATGACCATCACCGACGAGCGCAAGAAGAACGTGGACTTCTCCGCCCCGTACTTCGACGCCACCCAGGCGGTCCTCGTCGGCAGGAAGAGCGGCATCTCCTCCTTCGGCGATCTCAAGGGCCACAAGACCGGCGCCCAGGCGCAGACCACCGGTGAGGACTACGCCCGGAGCAAGGGCCTGGACCCGGTCTCCTTCGAGTCCTCCGACGCCGTCCTCAACGGGCTGCGCACCGGTCAGGTCGACGCCGTCGTCATCGACTACCCGGTCGTCCAGGGCTGGCTGAAGGACGAGGCCACCGCCGCCGCCTTCGAGGTCGCCGAGCAGGTCGACACCGGCGAGCAGTACGGCTTCACGGTCAAGAAGGGCAACACCGCGCTGCGCGAGGCCATCGACAAGGCCCTCGCGGACGCCCGCGCCGACGGCACGTACCGGGAGCTGTACGAGCAGTGGATCGGCCCGTACACCGAGCCGGCGTCCTCCTCCGGCGCGGGCAGCGCGTCCCCGGCCGCCTGATGGCCGCCGCGGACCTGCCGACCCGCCCGGCGAGGAAGCGGCTGACCCGGCGGCAGCGGCAGCGGCTGTCCCGGGGCATCCAGTACGTGGTGTTCGCGGCGGCCCTGCTCGCCGTCGCGCTCGCCGCCGACTGGGGCCGGCTGGGCAACCAGTTCGCCCAGGGCGACATCGCCCGCGAGATGTTCCCCGACGTCATCACGCGGGCGCTGCGCAACACGGTCCTGTACACGCTGTCCGGCTTCGCCGTCGGCATCGTCCTCGGCCTGGTCGTCGCGCTCATGCGGCTGTCGCCGGTACGGCCCTACCGCTGGGTCGCGGGCGTGTACATCGAGATCTTCCGCGGCCTGCCCGCCCTGCTGATCTTCGTCTTCATCGGGGTGGCCGTACCGCTGGCCTTCCCCGGCACCGAGATCCCCGGCGGGACGTACGGCAAGGTCGCGCTCGCCCTCGGCCTGGTGGCGGCCGCGTACATGGCCGAGACCTTCCGCGCGGGCATCCAGGCCGTGCCGAGGGGCCAGTGGGAGGCGGCCCGCTCGCTGGGCTTCTCACCGGCCCGTGCCATGGTCTCGATCGTCCTCCCGCAGGCCTTCCGGATCATCCTGCCGCCGCTCACCAACGAACTGGTCCTGCTCTTCAAGGACTCCTCGCTGGTGCTGTTCCTCGGGGTCACCCTGGAGGAGCGCGAACTGACCAAGTTCGGCCGCGACCTGGCCAGCACCACCGCCAACTCCACGCCGATCCTCGTCGCCGGCCTGTGCTACCTGCTGGTCACGATCCCGCTCGGCCTCGTCGTGCGCCGCATGGAGGCCAAAGCCCAGGAGGCCGTCAAGTGAGCCGACCCGAGATCGAGATCCGCGGCCTGCACAAGTCGTTCGGCGCCGAGGAGGTGCTGCGCGGCATCGACCTGGAGATCGGGCAGGGCGAGGTCGTCTGCGTCATCGGCCCCTCCGGCTCCGGCAAGTCGACCCTGCTGCGCTGCGTCAACCTGCTGGAGGAGCCCACCCGCGGGCAGGTCCTCGTGGGCGGCACCGAGGTGACCGACCCGGACGTCGACATCGACGCCGTGCGCCGCCGGATCGGTATGGTCTTCCAGCAGTTCAACCTCTTCCCGCACCTCACGGTGACCGAGAACCTCACCCTGCCGCAGCGCCGCGTCCTCGGCCGGGGCAAGGCCGAGGCCGCGCGGGTCGCGGCCGAGAACCTGCGCCGGGTCGGCCTCGCCGGGAAGGCGGACGCCCACCCGTCGTCCCTCTCCGGCGGCCAGCAGCAGCGGGTGGCCATCGCCCGCGCGCTGGCGATGGACCCCGAGGTGATGCTGTTCGACGAGCCGACCTCGGCGCTCGACCCGGAACTCGTCGGGGACGTCCTCGCGGTCATGCGGATGCTGGCCGACGAGGGCATGACCATGATGGTGGTCACCCACGAGATGACCTTCGCGCGGGAGGTCGCCGACCGGGTCGTCTTCATGGACGGCGGCGTCGTCGTGGAGGACGGCCGTCCCGAGGAGGTCGTCGCCCGCCCCCGGCACGAGCGCACCCGGAACTTCCTGTCGCGGCTGCTCGACCCCGCCCCGGCCGGGCCGGAGCGGCGGACCGGAGACCGGGCGGGCGCGCCCGACTGACCCCTCACTATCGTGCGGTACATGAGCGAACGCGCGGTGCTGCACGTGACGGGCCGGGTCCTGGTCGGCCCCGACGAGGCCAGGGACGAACTGTGGGTCGTCGACGGGCGGATCTCCTACGACCGGCCCGCCGGCGCCCGCGACGTGCGCACCGTCGAGGGCTGGGCGCTGCCCGGCCTGGTCGACGCGCACTGCCACGTCGGGCTGGACGCGCACGGGGCGGTGCCCCGGGACGTGGCCGAGAAGCAGGCGCTGACCGACCGCGAGGCCGGCACACTGCTGATCCGGGACGCGGGTTCCCCCTCCGACACCCGGTGGACCGACGAGCGCCCCGACCTGCCGAAGATCATCCGTGCCGGCCGGCACATCGCCCGTACCCGCCGCTACATCCGCAACTACGCCTGGGAGATCGAACCCGCCGACCTCGTCTCCCATGTCGCCCAGGAGGCCCGGCGCGGTGACGGCTGGGTCAAACTGGTGGGCGACTGGATCGACCGCGACCTGGGCGATCTGTCGGCGTGCTGGCCGCGCGAGGCGGTCGAGGCGGCCATCACCGAGGCGCACCGCCTCGGTGCCCGCGTCACCGCCCACTGCTTCGCCACCGACTCGCTGCGCGACCTCGTCGAGGCCGGCATCGACTGCGTCGAGCACGCCACCGGCCTGACCGACGACCTCATCCCGCTGTTCGCGGAACGGGGCGTCGCCATCGTGCCGACCCTGGTCAACATCGCGACCTTCCCGCGGCTCGCCGACGGCGGCGAGGCCAGGTTCCCCCGCTGGTCGGCCCATATGCGCCGGCTCCACGAACGCCGCTACGACACCGTCCGCAACGCCTACGACGCGGGCATCCCGGTCTATGTGGGCACCGACGCGGGCGGCTCCCTCCCGCACGGGCTGGTCGCCGAGGAGGTGGCCGAGCTGGTCCGTGCCGGTCTGTCGCCCGCAGAGGCCCTCGCGGCGACCACCTGGTCCGCCCGTGCCTGGCTCGGCCGGCCCGGCCTGGACGAGGGAGCCCCCGCCGACCTCGTCGTCTACGACAGCGACCCGCGCGCCGACGTCCGCGTGCTGGCGGACCCCCGCCGGATCGTGCTGGAGGGGCGCGTCGTCGGCTGAGGCGGCCGGGGAGGAGCCCGGTGCGCCGCCCGGTCCGGGGGTCCGGACCGCCGTCCGTGTCACCCGGGTCACCGCATGGATCACCCGGCCCGCCGGGTCACCTCGTCCGCCCGGCGTCGTTGTGCACTCCCGCGCGTACGCCGTGGCGTCCACCTGCAGGTTCGCTCTCCTTCACCGTTGCGGGGCACGCCGGGGAACACCCGTACCGAGAAAACCGAACGACAGGACGGAGATCCCACGATGGTGTGAAGTCACGGAGGAACGACGCCCGTTCACTCTCCGTGCGTAATTCTTGCGGGGTCCCACGCATGTCTCCTCTGGGGGTCCCACGAAGTGAACGGCACCACTCTGCGCCCGTCCGCCCGCCGACTCGCCGCCGTCGCGGCGGCCACGGTCCTGGCCACCGCCCCCGCGGTCCTGGCCGGCACGGGCTCCGCGCACGCTACCGGCGGAACCGGTGACGGAACCGCCACCGGAAAGACCGCCGGGGACACCGGCGGGGACACCGGCGGGGACACCGGTGGGGACACCGGCGCGACGGCCGGCGCGAAGGGACGGGCCGACGCGGCCGTCCTCCGCACCGGGCTTGACGTGGCCCTGCTGAACAGGACCGTCGAGGTCCCGCTCGCGGTCTCGCTCAACGAGGTCGAGGCGCCGCGCACCGCCGAGAAGACCGCGCTGACCGCCAGCCTCGACGGCGTCGACGGGGGCAGGCCCTTCAGCGTCCTCTCCGCGGAGGTCGCCGAGGCGAAGGCCGCGGTCGGCGAGCGGAGGGCGGAGGCGAGCACCCGCCTCGCCCATGCCCGGCTGCACGTGCCCGGGCTGCCCCTGCTGTCGGTGATCGAGGTCGAGGAGGTCACCTCCAGCGCGGTCTGCGCGACGGGCGCCGCGCCGGTCGCCGAGGCGAACGTCCTCGGATCGGTGACCGTCCTCGGCAAGCGGGTCACCCTCACCGCGGGCGGTCCGACCGAGGTGCGGGTGCCCGGTGTCGGCGAGGTGCGGCTGGAGCTGTCGAAGCGGTCCACGACGACGGACGCGGCCGCCGCCACCGCCCTGGAGCTCACCGTCTCCCTCAACCCGCTGAAACTGAACGTGGCCGGGGTCGAGGGCGCCCTCACGCTCGCCGAGTCCACCTGTACGACGCCGACGGCCGCCGAGGCCGCCCCGTCCGACGAGGCGGACCCGCCCGCGTCGGCCGGTCCGTCTCCCGCTTCCCGGGTGGAGCCGCAGGGGGCCGCGGCGCAGGCGGGTCTCGCGGAGACGGGTGGTGGTTCGACCACGCCCTACGTGGCGGGCGCGGCGGGCGCGCTGCTGCTGGTGGGCGGAGCCGCGGTGGTCGTCGCCCGACGCCGGGGGTGAGCCGCCGGGCCGCGGCGGGCGCGCGGCGGGGCCCGGCGGCCCGGGGCGCCGTGAGTGCGGTGGCCCCGTCCGACGGGGAGGCCCGGCCCGCGTCGGACGGTCCGTCTCCCGCTTCCCGGGTGGAGCCGCAGGGGGCCGCGGCGCAGGCGGGTCTCGCGGAGACGGGTGGTGGTTCGACCACGCCCTACGTGGCGGGCGCGGCGGCCGCGGCGGGCGCGGTGACGGTGGCGCCGCGCCGGGCCGCGCCCGGTCATGGGCGGTGGCGCGGGCCGGGGACGTCCCGGTGCGCGGAAGGCCGGGCTTGCGGTGCCTGCGCCGGGCCGGGGGCGGTCGGTCGCGGTCGTGGCGGTGGCGTGGCGGTGGCGTGGCGGTGGGTCGGTGTTCGGCGTGGCATGGGTGCCGAGTCGTCGCCGGTCGTGTCACGGCGTGCGCCGAGGTGCCGGCGCCGGACTCGGCGGGCGCGGGGCCCGGTGCCGGTCCGGGCCCGGAAGGCGACGGGGGCCGCCCGGGGCGCGGCGGTGGCGGGGGAGGCCCGGGACGGGACCCGTCCCGGAGGTCCGTCCCTCGCCGGGCCCCCGGCCGCCCCCGGGGGTCTGGGTCTCAGCCGAGGGCCTCCCGCAGCGCCGCCAGGAAACCCGCCGTGGTCCGCTCGTCCCGCACCGCGATCCGCAGCCAGTGCGCGTCCAGGCCGGGGAAGGTGTCCCCGCGCCGCACCGCGTAGCCCAGGTCGCGCAGCCGGATCCGGACCCGCGCCGCGTCCGGCAGCCGCACCAGCACGAACGGCCCCTCGGCGGGCCCGACCACCCGCACGCCGCGGTCGGTGAACGCCGCCAGCCCGGCCACCAGCCGGGCCCGGTCCGCCGCCGTGCGGCGTGCCGCGTCCGCCGCCTGGGCCAGCGCCCGCGACGTGACACAGGCCCGCGTGGCCGCGAGCGCGGGGGTGGACACCGGCCACAGGGGCTGCGCCCGCGCCAGCGCGGCCACCGCGGCGGGCGCGGCCAGCAGGTAGCCCGCCCGCAGCCCGGCCAGCCCCCACGTCTTGGTCAGGCTCCGCAGGACCACCAGCCCCGGCACGTCCGTCCGGCCGGCCAGCGCCTCCCGCTCGCCCGGTACGGCGTCGAGGAACGCCTCGTCCACCACCAGGGTCCGGCCCGGCCGGGCCAGCCCCGTGAGCGTGGCGGCCGGATGCAGCACCGAGGTCGGGTTCGTCGGATTGCCGACCACCACCAGGTCCGCGCCCTCCGGCACCAGCCCCGGGTCGAGCCGGAACCCGTCCGACTCCCGCAGCAGCACCCGGTCCACGGTGTGCCCCGCGTCCCGCAGCGCGGCCTCCGGCTCGGTGAACTGCGGGTGCACCACCACCGGCCGGCGCACCTTCAGCGTCCGCGCCAGCAGCACGAAGGCCTCGGCGGCCCCCGCCGTCAGCAGCACCCGCTCCGGCGGGACGCCGTGCCGCGCCGCGACCGCGTCCCGCGCCGCCCGTCCGTCCGGGTAGGCCGCCAGCCCGGCCAGCGACCCGGCGAGCACCTCCCGCAGCCAGCCGGGCGGTGTGCCCGCGCGCACGTTCACGGCCAGGTCGACCAGCCCGGCGCCCCCGTCCCGGACCTCCGCGTCGCCGTGGTGGCGCAGATCGTGCCCCGGGCCGTCCTCAGCGGGCATGCGCGTGCCCGCCGTGGTGGTGCCCGTGACCGTGCCCGTGGTGGTCGTGCCCGTGGTGGTCGTGGCCGTCGTCGTCCGGGTGGAAGTGCGGCCGCTGCGGGAGCCCCACCTTGTCCTCGAACCCCGGCATGGCGACCCGGTACACGCAGCTGTCGCAGTTCATCCGCAGGTCGCCCCGCACCGCCTCCCCGTACCGCTCCATCACCAGGTCGAGCAGCTCCGGCTCCGGCCCGATGACGTCCGCCGACCGCACGTCCAGCTCCGGGCGGGCGAGCGCCCAGCGCCCGGTCTGCTCCCGCACCCGGTCCGGCAGGATGCCGGTGAACAGGAAGTACGGCAGGACGACGATCCGCCGCGCCCCGAGCCGGGCGCACCGCTCCAGCCCGGCCGGGACGTCCGGCGCGGCCAGCGACACGAACGCGGTCTCCACACCCGCGAAGCCGCGCCCCTCCCACAGCAGCCGGGCCGCCCGGTGCACCTCGGCGTTGGCGTCCGGGTCGGTCGAGCCGCGCCCCACCAGCAGCACCGTCACCTCCTCCGGCGCCCAGTCGCCGAGCACGGCCCGAAGCCGCCGCTCCAGCACGGCCAGCAGCGAGGGGTGCGGGCCGAGCGGACGGCCGTAGGCGTACGAGAGCCCGGGGTGGCGTTCCTTCTCACGGGCCAGAGCCGCCGGGATGTCGCCCTTGGCGTGCCCGGCGGACACCAGCATCAGCGGCACCGCGGCGAACCGTCGTACGCCCCGCTCCACCAGCTCGGCCACCGCCTCGCCCAGCGGCGGCGGGGACAGTTCGATGAATCCGCCCGCGACGGGCAGTTCGGGGTGGCGGCGGCCCAGCTCCCGCACGAAGGCGCGGAAGGCCTCCGCACCGGCTTCGTCCCGGGTGCCGTGGCCGGCGATCAGCAGGGCGGGCGGCGTGGTCACGTGATCTCCTCAGACTGCGGAACAGGGTGGTACAGCAGGGCGTTCAGCGCGGCCGAGGCCACCGCCGAACCGCCCTTCTCGGACACGTTGCTGACCGCGGGCAGCCCGCTCTCGCGCAACGCGGCCTTGGACTCGGCCGCGCCGACGAACCCGACGGGCAGACCGATGACGAGTGCGGGGGAGGCGTCCAGCGTCAGCAGCTCCTCCAGGGCGGTCGGCGCGCAGCCGATCACCCAGATCGCGCCGGGCCCGACCTGCTCGTGGGCCAGCCGTACGGCCCGCGCGGACCGGGTCAGCCCCGGGCCCGGCACGGCGTCCCGGAGCCGGCACACGGTCTCCCGGCGGGTGATGCCGGCCGCGACCATCTCCACGTCCACGACGACGGGCGCCCCGGCGTGCAGCGCGGCGTGCGCCTGCTCCAGGTCGCCCTCGTCCATGACGAGGTCGCGCGCGTACTCCAGGTCGGCGGCGGAGTGGATGACCCGCTCCACGACGGCCCGGGTCAGCGGCGGCAGGTGCGAGGTGTCCAGCCGGGCCCGCAGCCGCCGGAAGGACTCCTCCTCGATGGGGTGGACCACGCGGTTCACCGGGCGCCCTCCGCCGACGGCGCGCGGTCCGCCGGTGTGCCTTCGCCGGCCGGCGCGCGGTCCGCCGGAGCGCCCTCCCCGGACCGCACCGGGTCCGCCGGGGCCGCGCCCTCACCGGGCGGCGCGCCGTCGGCCGGAGCGCCCGCCGCGGACGGCGCCGGCTCCTGCCAGCGGTAGCCGCGCGGAGTCACCATGCGCCCGGCCACGGTCCGGGTCGCGGTGTTGCCCACGACCACCACCGTCATCATGTCGACCGCCTCCGGGTCGAGCGCACCCAGCGAGGTGAGCAGGTCCGACTCGTCCGGCCGGGAGGCGTTGCGCACCACCCCGACCGGGGTGGCGGGGGCGCGGTGCTCGGCGAGGATGCCCAGCGCCTTCGGCAGCTGCCAGTGCCGGCCCCGGCTGCGCGGGTTGTAGAAGGTGACCACGAGGTCGGCCTCCGCCGCCGCCCGCACCCGCCGCTCGATGACCTCCCACGGTGTGTGCAGGTCCGAGAGGCTGATGGACACGTGGTCGTGGCCCAGCGGCGCGCCCAGGACCGCCCCGGCCGCCAGCGCGGCGGTCACCCCGGGCACCCCGACCACGTCGATGTCGTCGGAGGCCTCCGCGAGCGCCGGGGACGCCATCGCGTACACGCCCGCGTCACCGCTGCCGATCAGCGCCACCGCGTGTCCCCGGCGGGCCTCGGCCACCGCCGTGCGGGCCCGCTCCTCCTCCGCGCCCAGCCCCGACTCGAGGACCCGGGTGCCGGGCCGCAGCAGATCGCGGATCTGGTCGACGTACTGGTCCAGGCCGACCACTACCGAGGCGCGCCGCAGCTCCGCGGTCGCGCGCGGGGTGAGCAGGTCCCGGGCGCCCGGCCCGAGCCCGACCAGTGCGAGCCTGCCGCGCCCCGGGCGCCGTACCACGGCGCAGGTGGCCATCGCGGGCCGGGCCGCGGACTTCCGCTTGGGCACGAGCAGTTCGCCCCCGCCGATCAGGGCGGCGGCCTCCGCCACGGACGGCGTGCCCACCGCGGCCAGCGGTGCGTCCGAGGGGTTGGGCACCGCCACCGCGGCCAGGTCCGCGGCGCTGTGCGTCACCAGCGGAACCCCCAGCCGGGCGGCCGCCGCGACGATGCCGGGCTCGGCGGACTTCGCGTCGACGGTGGCCAGTTCGGCGATGCTCGCCGCGGACAGCCCCGCGTCCCGCAGCGTGTCGCCGACCAGGCCGAGCACCTCCTCGACCGGCGCCCCGCTCGACGCGCCCACCCCCACGACCAGGGTCGGCGGGCGCAACAGCACCTCGCCGTCCGCCGGTTCGCCCGCCCGGTCGCTCACCCGGACCCGCAGCCGGCCCCCGGCCGTGCAGGGCAGCGGCGGCAGCGGCCACGCCACCTCCGTCTCCAGCGCGACCGGCTCACCGTCCAGCAGGGCCCGGGTCACCCCGGCGACATCGCCCTCGCAGGGCAGGCCGAGGGTGTCCAGGCCGGGCAGGCCGGCCGCGTCCGTCGCGGTCGTCACCACCGGTTCGGCGGCCAGCACCGCGGCCACCTCGCGGGACAGCGCGTTGGCGCCCCCGGCGTGCCCGCCGAGCAGCGCCACCGCGAACCGGCCGCCCTCGTCGACGCAGACCACGCCCGGGTCGGCCGCTTTCCCGGCCAGCAGCGGCGCCACCAGCCGGACCACCGCGCCGGTGGCGAGGAAGCACACCAGCTGCTCGCACTCGGTGAACGCCCGCCGTACGGCGTCCGCCACCGGGCCGTCGTACACCCGGGTGCGCTCCGGCCAGGCCGCGGCCAGCCGGTCGCGTGCCGCCGCTCCCGCCGCGGTGGCGGAAATGAGCCCGATCACTGGGCAACTCCTTCACTGAGGGCCGGGGGCCGCTCGCCCCACAGCAGGAAAACGGGATTGGCCGCGGCCAGCCGGGTCACCTCGCCCGGCAGCGGCGCCAGCCGCGACGCCTGCAGCAGCACCCCGTCGCAGCTCAGACCGGCGGCGCGGAGCGCCGCGCGAGCCGCGGGCACCCGGTCCAGCGCGGCCAGCGCGACGACCACGGTGCGCCGGGCCCGCCGCGCGCAGGCGGTCACCACGGCGGGCAGTTCGCCGCCGCCACCACCGACGAACACCGCGTCGGGGTCGTCCAGGTCGGACAGCACGGTGGGGGCCGCGCCGTGCACCACCTGCACGTCCACGCCGTGCGCGAGCGCGTTGGCGCGGATGCGTCCCACGCCGTCGGGGGTCTTCTCCACCGCGGTGACGGCGGCCCCCAGACGGGCGCACTCCACGGCGACCGAGCCGGAACCGGCGCCGACGTCCCACACCAGGTCGCCGGGGCGCGGCCCGAGCCGGGCGAGCGCCAGCGCCCGCACCTCGAACTTCGTGATCATCGAGTCGCGGTGGGCGAACTCCCGCTCGTCGAGCGCCCATCCGGCCGGCGGCACCGGCAGCCCGGCGTGCCGGCGCAGGGGGCCGAGCGCCCGCCGTTCGTCCAGGCTGACCACCACACTGACCGCCGGGCCCCAGTCGCGGGCCGCGGCCTCGGCGGGCGTCACCCGCTCCAGCCGCTCCCGCGCGGACCCCAGCTCCGTGCCGACGAGCAGGGTCCGGTCGTACGCCCGCAGCGCCGCGCCCAGTTCGGCCGGCCCGGCACCCGGCCCGGTCAGTACCGCCACCTTGGGGTACGCCCGGCACAGGTTGACGGCCGTGCGCGGGTCCCGCCCGTGCGCGCTGGCCACCACGGCGTCCTCCCAGGGCAGCCCGGCCCGCGCGAACAGTGCCGCCACCGACGACACCCCCGGCCGCACGTCCAGCTGCCCGGGCCCGAACCGGTCGGCCAGCGCCCGCACGATCCCGAAGAAGCCCGGGTCACCGGAGGCCAGCACGACGACCGGGCGGTCCTCGGCGGCGTACTCGGCGATCGCGTCGAGCGCGGGCGCCAGCGGGCCGAGCACGACCCGCGCGGCCGTCCCGGGCAGCCGCGCCGCCTCCAGGTGCCGCCGCCCGCCGACGACCAGCTCCGCTCCGGCCAGGACGTCCTGGCCGGCCGGCCCGCCGGTCCCCGTACCCACCACCGTGATCATGTGCCCGCACCCCGCTCCCGCAGCGCCTTGCGGGCCTGCGGGTCCGCCCTGCGGTGACCGTGGAAGTGCCCCGGGTGGTACAGGTGCGAGCGGGTGCCGTGCGCGTCGAGGGCCGGGCCGACCAGGAACAGGGTGTGCTTCCAGAGCCTGTGCTCCTTCACCGTCTCCTCCAGCGTGCCGACCGTGCACCGCACCACCAGTTCCTCCGGCCAGGTCACCTGGTGGGCGACGATCACCGGGGTGTGCGTCGGATAGCCGCCCTCCAGCAGTTCCCGCACCAGCTGGCCGCTGCGGGCCGCCGACAGGAAGACCGCCATGGTGGTGCCGTGCCGGGCGAACTCGCGGACCTCCTCGCCGGGCGGCATCGGTGTCTTGCCGCCGCCCAGCCGGGTGAGCACGACCGACTGCGCCACCTCCGGCACGGTCAGTTCGCGCCGGGCCAGCGCGGCGACGGCGGAGAAGGAGGAGACGCCCGGCACGACCTCGGTGTCGATGCCGATCTCGTGGCAGCGGTCGAGCTGCTCCTGGGTGCCGCCCCACAGCGCCGGGTCGCCGGAGTGGACGCGGGCCACCCGCAGCCCCTCGCGGTGGGCCCGCCGGTAGACGCCGACCACGTCCTCCAGCGCCATCGGGGCGGAGTCCAGGATCTCCGCGTCGGCCCGCGCGTGGTCGAGGACCTCCGCCTGCACCAGGCTCGCGGCCCAGATCACGACGTCGGCCTCGGCGATCGCCCGTGCGGCCCGGAACGTCAGCAGATCGGCGGCGCCGGGCCCGGCACCGACGAAGGTCACCTTGCCGGCGGGGGCATCAGCCATGGGAAGAGGTCCTCTCCTGCGGTTTCTGCGGTTTCTGCGGTTCTGCGTGGGTTCGCGGGTCGGCGGGGTACGGGGGCACGGGGGGTACGGGGGGTACCGGGGGGGTACGGAGGGGGTGCGGCGGTGCGGTTGTGCGGGGGGCGCGGGCGGCGCGGCTCCGCGGCGGTGCTCCGCCCGCTCCGGGGTGGTTCCGCGGTGCGGGCCGGGCCGGGGGTCACCCCGGTCGCCGGTGGCGGACGTGCGCGGGCGCCCGTCCATCCGATAGCAAGGGGCCATGGCGGTCCTTGTCGCGCTCGGCGCGTTCCTGATGACGCTGGCCGGCGGCTGGACGGCGGGACGTGTCACCGACCGCCGCCACCTCGTGCTCGGCCTGGCCGGAGGCCTGATGCTGGGCGTCGTCGGGCTCGACCTGCTGCCCGAGTCCCTCGACGCGACGGCCGGCGAGGTGTTCGGGGTCCCGACGGCCCTGCTGCTGTTCGTGGCCGGCTTCCTGTTCGCCCATACGGTGGAACGCCTGCTGGCCACCCGCCGTGTTCCGCACGGCGGTCACGAGACCGGGCCCGCCGGACGGCCGGGGCACCGGGACGAACGGCGCACACCCGAGGTGGGGCTGACGGCGGCCGCCGCGATGGTGCTGCACAGCGCGATGGACGGAGTGGCGATCGGCGCGGCCTTCCAGATCGGCGGCGGCATGGGCACGGCCGTCGCCCTGGCGGTGATCGCACACGACTTCGCCGACGGCTTCAACACCTTCACCCTGACGACCCTGTACGGCAACGCCCGCCGCCGGGCGATCGCGATGCTCTTCGCGGACGCCGCCGCACCGGTCGTCGGCGCGGCCTGCGCGGTGTTCCTGAGCATTCCCGAGCCGCTCCTCGGCGGCTATCTCGGCTTCTTCGGCGGCGCGCTGCTCTACCTCGCGGCGGCCGAGATCCTGCCCGAGGCGCACCATGCGCACCCGGCCCGCTCGACGCTGCTGTGCACGGTCGCGGGCGCGGGGTTCATCTGGCTGGTGGTGGGCCTGGCCGAGTGAGAGGCGGATGCTCACAGCCGGCCGCCCCGCCCGCCCTCGCGCCGCGCGGGCGCGATCAGCGTCGACAGGTAGGGCAGCGGTTCGCCGTCGAGACCGCCGGCCGGGCGGACGATCTCCCCGGGCAGGCCGAGCGAGGCCCCCCACACGGCGTCGCCGGTCCGGCCGGTCTCCCGCAGCGCCTCGGCGACCTCGCCGGCCTGCCGCCCGAACTTGTACGCCACCACCGTGCCGGTACCGGCCAGCGCCTCCTTCAGCACGGCCGCCCCGGCGGTGACCGGCACCAGCGTCAGCGGTTCGGTGCCCTCGGCCAGGACCGTCCCGGACCGGGCGGCGAGGTCCTGCATGGCGGTGATGCCGGGAACCGTCCGCACCCGGACGCCCGGCACGAGCGCGCACACGGTCTGCGCGAGGTACGTGAACGTCGAGTAGACGTTGGGGTCCCCGATGGTGGCGAAGGCGACGCTGCCGTGCTCCCGCAGCAGGCCGGCCACCCGGGCGCCCGCGGCGTCCCAGGCGGCCTCGCGGCGCGCCCGGTCGGTGCGCTCGTTCAGCGCGAACACCACCCGGACGACTCGCTCCGGGGGCACGTAGTGCAGCACGGTCGCCTCGGCGCGCCCGCGCTCCCCGGTGTCCATCACCGGGACCACGACGACGCCCGCGTCGCGCAGTGCGTTGACGCCCTTGACGGTCACCAGTTCGGGGTCCCCGGGGCCCACTCCGACCCCGGTCAGGCTGCTGCTCATGACGTCCGGCACCTCTCCACGAACCGACGGGCCGCACCGGGCGCGGCCGCCCAGTGCGTGTGCAGGTAACTCGCGTGCACTCCCTGTTGTACGAAGCCCTCGACGCGGCGTTCAGGGGCGCGCAGCCCCCAGGCGGGAGCCGCCCCGGCGCCCGGCTCGAGGACCGTGCGGTGGAACTCGTGCCCGCGCAGGCGGGTGCCCGCCTCGGCGAGCACGCTGGAGGACACCGCGACCGCGTCCCGGTAGCCGAGGGTCAGCCGCCCGCTCATGCGGGCGGTGGCGTCGAGCACCCCGCACAGGGGCTGCCCGTCCAGCTCCCGGCACAGGTAGAGCAGCCCGGCGCACTCGGCGGCCACCGGCGCGCCGCCGCGGGCCAGGGCGGCGACGGCCGTGCGCAGCGGCTCGTTGGCCGACAGCTCGGCCGCGTACACCTCGGGGAACCCGCCCCCGATGACCAGGCCTCGGGTGCCCGGGGGCAGGTGTGGGTCGTGCAGCGGGTCGAAGACGGCGACCTCTGCTCCCGCGGCGGTGAGCAGCTCGGTGTGCTCGGCGTAGGAGAAGGTGAACGCGGGGCCGCCCGCGACGGCCACGACCGGCGCCGCGGTACGGCCGGCGGCGGCGAGGGCGGTCCGGGCGGCCGTCACCGTCTGCGTGGTCCGCAACGTCTGTGTCGCCTGCGGGGTCGGTGTGGTCGTCGCGGTCCGCGCGGGCGTGCGACCCCCGCCGGCCGCTGCCGTGCGCGCCCCCGCACGCGCCGTCGCCCGCGGGTCCGGGCCCCCGGCCGGACCGGGCGGGTGCGCGGATGCGGGCTCGGGCGCGGGTCCGGCGGTGGCCAGGGCGTCGGCCGGCGACCACGGGGTGTCCGGCAGCGGTCCCGCGGTGCGGGCGAGCGCCGCCAGTCCCTCCAGGTCGCACCCGTCGGCGACCTGCGCGGCCATCGCCGCGACCGCGGCCACCGCGGCGGAGCGGCGTTCGGCGACCGGCACCAGGCCCAGGTGCCGGGACGGCGTCTCCACCTGCCGCGCCCGGCGCAGCGCGCCGAACACCGTCACCCCGGTGGCGTCCAGCGCCTCGCGCAGCAGCTCCTCGTGCCGGTCCGAGGCGACCTTGTTCAGGATGACGCCCCCGATGCGGACCTGGGGGTCCCAGGAGGCGAAGCCGTGCACCAGCGCGGCCACCGACCGCGACTGCGACGAGGCGTCCACGACCAGCACGACCGGGGCCCGCAGCAGCGTGGCGACCTGCGCGGTGGAGGCCAGCTCCCCCTCCCCGGCGGCGCCGTCGTAGAGCCCCATCACGCCCTCGACGACGGCGATGTCGCAGCCGCGGGCCCCGTGCAGGAACAGCGGCGCGACCAGCGCGGTCCCGCACAGGTAGGCGTCCAGGTTCCGCCCGGCCCGGCCGGTCGCGAGCGTGTGGTAGCCGGGGTCGATGTAGTCCGGCCCGACCTTGTGCGGCGACACGGCGAGCCCCCGCGCGGCGAACGCGGCCATCAGCCCCGTGGCCACGGTGGTCTTGCCGCTGCCGGACGAGGGCGCGGCGACGACCAGCCGGGGCACCGACGCCGCGGACCCCGCGGACGGCACCGGCGCCGCGCGTGTCACCGGCGCCGCGGACGCCGCGGAGGTCACCACTCGATGCCCCTCTGGCCCTTCTGGCCCGCGTCCATCGGGTGTTTGACCTTGGACATGTCGGTGACGAGGTCGGCGAAGTCCACCAGCTCCGCGGGCGCGTTGCGTCCGGTGATCACCACATGCTGGGTGCCGGGACGGTTCCGCAGCACGTCGACGACCTCGTCGGTGTCGATCCAGCCCCAGTGCATCGGGTACGCGAACTCGTCCAGCACATAGAGCCGGTACGTCTCGGCGGCCAGGTCCCGCTTGACCTGCTCCCAGCCCTCGCGGGCCTTCTCTTCGTTGCTGACGTTGTCCCCCTGGAGACCGCGCTGCACCCAGGACCAGCCCTCGCCCATCTTGTGCCAGGCGACGGTGCCGCCCTGACCCGAGGCACCGAGCACCCGCAGCGCGTTCTCCTCGCCGACCTTCCACTTCGCCGACTTGACGAACTGGAACACCCCGATCGGCCAGCCCTGGTTCCAGGCCCGCAGCGCCAGCCCGAACGCCGCGGTCGACTTGCCCTTGCCGACGCCCGTGTGCACCACGACCAGCGGCCGGTTGCGCCGCTGCCGGGTCGTCAGTCCGTCGTCCGGGATCACACTCGGCTGTCCCTGAGGCATTACGCGGCCCTCCCCTGCACGTCCCTCACCAGTGCGGCGATGCTGTCCGCCCGCAGTTCCTCCAGCGTGACCGCGGTCCCGCCCAGCTCGCCCGCGAGCTTCCCGGCGAGCCCCAGCCGTACCGGTCCCGACTCGCAGTCCACGACCACCGAGGCGACCGCGTCGGCGGCGAACAGCCCGGCCGCCCTGGAGGCGAGCAGCAGCGGCTCCGGCCCGCCCGTCGCCCGTCCGTCGGTCACCACGACGACCAGCGGCCGCCGTGCCGCGTCCCGCAGCCGCTCCACCCGCAGCACCTCGTGCGCCTTGAGCAGTCCCGCCGCCAGCGGCGTGCGCCCACCGGTGGGCAGCGATGCGAGCCGTGCCGCGGCGGCGTCCACCGAGGAGGTCGGCGGCAGCGCGATCTCGGCGTCGGAACCCCGGAAGGTCACCAGCCCCACCTTGTCGCGCCGCTGGTAGGCGTCGAGCAGCAGCGACAGCACCGCACCCTTGACGGCGCCCATCCGCTGCCGGGCGGCCATGGATCCCGAGGCGTCGACCACGAAGAGGACGAGGTTGCCCTCGCGCCCCTCCCGGACCGCCTGACGCAGATCGTCCCGCCGCACGACCAGCCCCGGCCCGGACCGTCCGCGCGCCCGCTGGTGCGGGGCCGCCGCCTGCACGGTCGCCGCGAGATGCAGCTTCGTCAGCGTGCCGCGCGGCCGCCGGGCCCCGGTCGTCCGCCCGTGCTCGGAGCGTGCCCGCGAGCGCCGCCCGGCGGCACCCCGGCCGATCCCGGGCACGCTGAGCACCTTCGTCCGGTACGGCTCCGCGGCCCGCACCGCGGACTGCTCCGACGCCCCGGAGGCCCCCGGCTCTCCGCCCTCACCGGCCTCGGGCCGCGCGGCGGTGTCCCCGCCCCCGGGTCCCGCGTCCGGCGACGGCTGACCGCCGCCCCCGCCTCCGGGACCGTCCGGACCGGGGTCGGGATCGTCGTCATCGGAGCCGGCCGACTCCTCCAGCGTCCGGTCGAGCCTGTCCTCGTCCAGCCCCGGCGCGTCGAAGGGGTTGCGGCGCCGGCGGTGCGGCAGCGCGAGCAGCGCGGCCTGCCGTACGTCCTCCGCCAGCACGTCCGTCCGCCCGGCCCAGGCCGCCAGCGCCGTGGCGGTGCGCGCCATCACGATGTCGGCGCGCATGCCGTCCACTTCGAAGGCACTGCACACGGTCGCGATCTGCCGGAGCGCGCTGTCGCCCAGCCGTACCTGCGGCAGCACCTTCCTCGCGGCGCTGATCCGTCGCCGGACAGCGGCCTCCTCCTCGGCCCACCGCGCGGTGAACGCGTCGGGGCCGGTGTCGTACTCCAGCCGCCGCCTGACGACCTCCACCCGCTCGTCGGGCTCGCGCGAGGCGGTGACCTCGACGGTCAGCCCGAACCGGTCGAGGAGCTGGGGGCGCAGCTCGCCCTCCTCGGGGTTCATGGTGCCGACCAGCAGGAAGCGGGCCGCGTGCCGCACGGAGACACCCTCGCGCTCCACGTACGAGGCCCCCATCGCCGCCGCGTCCAGCAGAACGTCGACCAGATGGTCGTGCAGGAGGTTGACCTCGTCGACGTACAGGATGCCGCGGTGGGACTGGGCCAGGAGGCCCGGCTCGAAGGCCTTCACGCCCTCGGCCAGGGCACGCTCGATGTCCAGCGCGCCGACCAGACGGTCGTCGGAGGCTCCGACCGGCAGCTCGACGAGGCGGGCGGGACGGTCGGCCGCCGCGCCCGAGTCGTGCGGTCCGTCCGGGCACCCGGGGTCGGGCGAGGCCGGGTCGCAGGAGAAACGGCAGCCGGGTACGACGCTCACCTCCGGGAGAAGCGCCGACAGCGCGCGCACAGCCGTGCTCTTGGCCGTGCCCTTCTCGCCACGCACCAGGACGCCACCGACCGCGGGGCTCACCGCGTTGAGCAGGAGTGCCAGACGCAGGTTGTCCTGACCGACGATGGCGGTGAACGGGTAGGGCGTGTTCACGCGGTGATCACTCCTTCGGGTGATGCCTTGCCGAATGGATCGAACGCTCGCCGCTCGCACGTCACGCGGAGCGTGCTTCCCGCCCTCGCGGGGGTCCCCGAGGAGGTCATCCGTCCCCCTCCAGATCTCCCTCGAGTTCGAGGTAGGTCGCGCGGAGGCGGTCCAGGGTCTCCCGGTCCGGCTCCGCCCAGAGCCCGCGGTCCGCCGCCTCCAGCAGGCGCTCGGTGATGCCCCGCAGGGCCCACGGGTTGGACTGCCGCATGAACTCCCGGTTCTCCGGGGCGAAGACGTACTCGGAGGCGAGCTTCTCGTACATCCAGTCGTCGACCACGCCCGCGGTGGCGTCGTACCCGAACAGGTAGTCCACGGTCGCGGCCATCTCGAAGGCACCCTTGTAGCCGTGCCTGCGCATGGCGCTCATCCACCGGGGGTTCACCACACGGGCCCGGAAGACCCGGTGGGTCTCCTCGCCCAGCGTCCGCGTTCGCACCTGATCCGGTACGGCGGAGTCACCCACGTACGCCTCGGGGTTCGCCCCCGTCAGATGCCGCACCATCGCGACCATGCCGCCGTGGTACTGGAAGTAGTCGTCCGCGTCGTGGATGTCGTGCTCACGCGTGTCCACGTTCTTCGCCGCCACCGCGATCCGCCGGAACGCCGTCTCCATGTCGCCGCGCGCCGCCCGCCCGTCCAGCCCGCGGCCGTAGGCGTAGCCGCCCCAGACGGCGTACACCTCGGCGAGGTCGGCGTCCGAGCGCCAGTTGCGGGCGTCGATCAGCGGCAGCAGACCCGCGCCGTAGGCGCCCGGCTTGGAGCCGAAGATCCGGGCCGTCGCCCGGCGGCGGTCGCCGTGCCCGGCGGTGTCCTCGTCGGCGTGGGCCTTCACGAAGTTCCGGTCGGCCGGCTCGTCCAGTTCGGCCACCGCCCGCACCGCGTCGTCGATCAGCCCCACCACGTGCGGGAACGCGTCCCGGAAGAAGCCGGAGATACGGACCGTGACGTCGATGCGCGGGCGGCCCAGCTCGGCCAGGGGGACCACCTCGAAGCCGGTGACCCGCCGTGAGGCGTCGTCCCACACCGGACGGCAGCCCAGCAGCGCCAGGATCTCGGCGATGTCGTCGCCCTGGGTGCGCATCGCGGAGGTGCCCCAGACCGTCAGGCCGACGGACTGCGGATACGTGCCGTTGTCGCTGAGGTAGCGCTGAACGAGCGAGTCCGCCAGCGACTGGCCGGTCTCCCAGCTCAGCCGCGAGGGGATCGCCTTGGGGTCGACGGAGTAGAAGTTCCGGCCGGTCGGCAGCACGTTGACCAGGCCGCGCGTCGGGGAGCCGGAGGGGCCCGCCGGGACGTAGCCGCCGTCCAGGGCCCGCAGGATGTGACCGATCTCGTCCGTGGTGCGCGCGAGCCGCGGCACGACCTCGGTGCTCGCGAACTCCAGCACCCTGACGGCGTCGGTGGGTTCGGTGCCCAGCACCTCACGCACCAGCTCCGGGCCGGCCTCGACCGCCCAGTCCCGCGCCTCCATGCCCTCGGCGATCCGCCGGCACAGCTGCTCCAGCAGGTCGACGGCGTCGGAGCCGGTCCGCGCCGGGCCCTGGACCAGGTCCGTCAGCTCCGCCGGCACCTTCACCGGGGCACCCGGCTCGGCCAGCAGCTCCTTCTCGGCCAGCCCGAAGTGGGCGGCCAGCGAGGCCCGCAGGCCCGGCAGCGCGTCGGCCCTGCCGCCCCACACCTGCGAGGCCCGCAGCACCGCCAGCACCAGGTTCACCCGCGGCTCGCCGACCGGCCCCCCGCCCAGGACGTGCAGGCCGTCGCGGATCTGCACGTCCTTGATCTCGCACAGATAGCCGTCGATGTGCATCACGAACTCGTCGAAGTCGTCTTCGTCCGGCTGCGCGTCGACCTGCAGGTCGTGGTGCAGTTCGGCCGCCTTCACCAGCGTCCAGATCTGCGCCCGCACGGCCGGGGCCTTCGCCGGGTCGAGATCGCTGACCAGGGCGTACTCGTCGAGCAGCTGCTCCAGCTTGGCCAGGTCGCCGTAGGTGTCGGCGCGTGCCATCGGCGGCACCAGGTGGTCGACGACGGTGGCGTGCCCGCGCCGCTTGGCCTGGGTGCCCTCGCCCGGGTCGTTGACGATGAACGGGTAGATCAGCGGGAGGTCGCCGAGGACGGCGTCGGGGGCGCAGCCCCCGCTCAGGCCGAGGCCCTTGCCGGGCAGCCACTCCATCGTGCCGTGCTTGCCCATGTGCACGATCGCGTCGGCGCCGAAGCCGTGCTCCAGCCAGCGGTAGGCCGCCATGTAGTGGTGCGACGGCGGCATGTCGGGGTCGTGGTAGATCGCGATCGGGTTCTCGCCGAAGCCGCGCGGCGGCTGGATCATCACGACGACGTTCCCGAACCGGAGGGAGGCGAGCACGATGTCCTCCCCGTCGACGTAGAGCGAGCCCGGCGGCTCGCCCCAGGCCTCGGCCATCGCGTCCCGGAGCCCGGGGTCGAGCCTTTCGAACCACTCCCGGTAGTCGGCGAGCGGCACCCGCGCGGGCGCGGCCGACAGCTGCTCCTCGGTCAGCCACTCCACGTCGTGGCCGCCGGCCTCGATGAGCCGGTGGATCAGCTCGTCGCCGCCGGAGGGGTACCCGGTCACGCCGTACCCGGCGTCCTTCAGGGCGTCCAGCACGCGCACCGCCGACGCCGGCGTGTCCAGGCCGACCGCGTTGCCGACCCGCGCGTGCTTGGTCGGGTACGCGGTGAACACCAGCGCGAGCTTCTTCTCGGCGTTCGGCTTGTGCCGCAGCCGCGCGTGCCGTACGGCGATCCCGGCCACGCGTCCGGCGCGCTCCGGGTCGGCGACGTACACCGGGACCTCGTCCGGACCCGGCTCCTTGAAGGAGAACGGCACCGTGATCAGACGCCCGTCGAACTCCGGGATGGCCACCTGCATCGCCGCGTCCATCGGGGAGAGCGCGGCGTCCGACGCCTCCCACGCGGCGCGCGAGGAGGTCAGGCAGAGCCCCTGCAGCACCGGCACGTCCAGGTCGGCGAGCGCGCCGACGTCCCAGGCCTCCTCGTCGCCGCCCGCGGAGGCCTGCGAGGCGTGTGTGCCGCCCGCGGCGAGGACGGTGGCGACCAGGGCGTCGGCGCCGGCCAGGATCCCGTACAGCTCCGGGTCCGCCCCGCGCAGCGAACCGCAGTACACGGGCAGGGCGTTGGCGCCGCGCGCCTCGATCGCGTCGCACAGGGTGTCCACGAACGCGGTGTTGCCGCTCAGCTCGTGGGCGCGGTAGAAGAGCACGCCCACGGTCGGGCGGCCCTCGGTGTGCGGGCGCGTCCCGTGCACCCCGTACTCGGGCATCCGCCGCGGCGCGGCGAAGCCCTCACCGGTCAGCAGCACGGTGTCGGACAGGAAGCGGGCCAGCTCCGCCAGGTTCGCCGGTCCGCCCTCGACCAGGTACTTCAGCGCCTCGGCGACCACCCCGGCCGGTACGCTCGACTCGGCCATCAACTCCGCGTCCGGCACGGCCTCGCCGCCCAGGAGCACGGTGGGGACGCCCGACGCCTTCAGCACGGCGAGCCCCTCCTCCCAGGCCCGCTTGCCGCCGAGCAGCCGTACGACGGCGATCCGCGCGCCCTCGACCAGCCCCGGCAGCTCCTGCGCGACGTCCACCCGGGCCGGGTTGCCGATCCGGTAGGGCGCGCCGGAGGCGCGGGCGGCCAGCAGGTCCGTGTCGGCGCTGGACAACAACAACACTGTGCTCATGCGGGCGCTCCCGGGGGAAGGAAAGGCAGTCCGTGCGGCGCGCCGGACTCGATGAGCCGCCACAGCGCGTCCGTGTCCGCGTGGTGTTCGATCAGGTCGCCGAGCCGGTCGAGCTGCTCCTCGCGCAGCGCGGCGAACGAGGTGCCGGGGGCGGGCACGAAGCGGCGGCCCGCGGCGGCGGCGACCTCGCGCAGGAAGGCCCGCCGGAAGCCGTCCGACTCCAGCGAGCCGTGCCAGTGGGTGCCCCACGTGCGGCCGGACCGGCAGCCGTCCAGGAACGGCTCGCCGCCCTCGACGGAGGCGACGCCGTGGTGGATCTCGTAGCCCTCGACGGGTTCGCCGAAGGCCTCTCCGGCGGGGCGGGCGAGGGTCTTCTCACGGGCGAACCGCACCCGCACCGGGAGCAGCCCGAGGCCCGGCACCCGGCCGGCCCGCGACTCGACCTCGTCGTCGATCTCCTCGCCGAGGACCTGGAAGCCGCCGCAGATGCCGAGGACGGGCCGGCCGGCCGCGGCCCGCAGGGCGAGCTCCTCGGCCAGCCCCCGCTCGCGCAGCCACTCCAGGGCGCGGACGGTCCCGCGGGTGCCGGGCACGACCACGAGGTCGGCGTCGGCCAGTTCCTCGGGCCGGTCCGCGAACCGCACCAGCACGCCCGGTTCGGCGGCCAGCGCGTCCACGTCCGTGAAGTTCGACATCAGCGGGACGGCGCAGACGGCGACCCGCAGCACGTCCTCACCGTGAGGCGCGGCAACCGGCGCCTCACGGACCGCCCCGCGCAGCGACACCCGCAGCCCGTCCTCCTCGTCGATGCCCAGCCCGTGCCGGTACGGCAGCACGCCGAGCGTGCGGCGCCCGGTGAGGCCGTGCAGCAGGTCCAGGCCGGGCTCCAGCAGGGACACGTCCCCGCGGAACTTGTTGACCAGGAACCCGGCGACCAGCGCCTGGTCCTCGGCCGAGAGCAGGGCGAGCGTGCCGAAGAACGACGCGAACACGCCGCCGCGGTCGATGTCGCCGACGACGAGCACGGGCAGGTTCGCGCCGCGCGCGATCCCCATGTTCACGATGTCGGTCCGGCGCAGGTTGATCTCGGCCGGACTGCCCGCCCCCTCGCAGATCACCGCGTCATACCTGCCCCGCAGTTCGGCCAGGCAGTCCAGCACGGTGCCGAGCAGCTGCTGCTGCCGGCCGCCGTGGTAGCCGCGTGCGCTGAGCTCGCCCACGGGCCTGCCCAGCAGCACCACCTGGCTGCTCCGCTCGCCGCCGGGCTTGAGCAGCACCGGGTTCATCAGCGCGGTCGGTTCGATCCGGCAGGCCTGCGCCTGCATGGCCTGGGCGCGGCCGATCTCCGCGCCCTCGCGGGTCACGAACGAGTTGAGGGACATGTTCTGCCCCTTGAACGGCGCCACTTTCACGCCCTGGCGCGCCAGCCAGCGGCAGATGCCGGCCGTGACGACGCTCTTGCCCGCGTCGGAGGTGGTGCCCGCGACGAGGAGGCCTCCGCTCACTTCTTCCGCCTCTCCACGATCAGGCGCGCGGCGACGGTGACGCCGAGCGCGAGCCAGCCGACCCGGCGGGAGAGCCGTACCGCCCGGTCGATGTCGGCGGCGGCGACGGCCCGGCCTGCCGCCGCGTTGAGGACGGGCCGGTGCTCGGTGCGTCCGCCGTAGGCCAGGGTGCCGCCGAGCCGCACGCCGAGGGCGCCCGCGAAGGAGGCCTCCACGGGGCCGGCGTTGGGGCTGGGGTGCCGGCCGGCGTCGGCCCGCCAGGCGCGGACCGCGCCGCGCGGGTCGGGTCCGGCGGCCGCGGCGAGCGCGGCGGTCAGCCGCGCGCCGGGCCAGCCCGCGAGGTCGTCCAGGCGGGCGGCGGCCCAGCCGTGGCGCAGGTGGCGCGGCGAGCGGTGGCCCACCATCGCGTCCAGGGTGTTGACGGCGCGGAAGCCGAGCAGACCGGGCACTCCGGCGACCGCGCCCCACACCAGTGCGCCGACGACCGCGTCGGAGGTGTTCTCGGCGACGGACTCCACCACGGCGCGGGCGATCCCGTCGGCGTCGAGCGCCTGCGGGTCGCGGCCGCACAGGTGGGGCAGCCGGGCGCGCGCGGCGCCGAGGTCGCCCCGGTCGAGCGACCGGCCGACGGCGCGGGCCTCCCGGGCCAGCGAGGTGCCGCCGACGACGGCCCAGGTGGCGGCGCCGGTCAGCGCGACGGAGGCGGCGGGGGAGCGGTGTACGGCGCGCGCGGCCGCGGCCCCGAGGGCGGCCGTGCCGCCCACGCACAGCGCGGTGTGCAGGGCGCCCCAGCCGCGGTGGTCACGCCACAGCAGCCGCTCCGTGACGGCCGCGGCACGGCCGAACGCGGCGACCGGGTGGCCGCGGCGCGGATCGCCGAGCAGGAGGTCGCCGAGAAGGCCGAGGGCGGCGCCGTACGCGTGGATGCGGGCGGCACGCATCGCGGCTCAGCCGGCCGGGAGGGCGGGCGGAGCAGGGGTGGTGGGCCGTGTTCGGCAGCCGAGCATGGCGATGTGTCCTCACTCAGGGTGTCCACGCCCTGGTTCGACGAGACCGGCGGCGGGAGTTCCTGGCTCCCGGGGTTGTCTACCCCGGTGACAGTGGCGGGACCGCGCCGGATTCACACCGGCTTCCTCCGTTGCCGCCGTAGTTGGCCCAGGAAGTTGACCACGACCGCCGAACGGCCGTCAACTGGCTGCTGACCTGGGACGGGAGCGCACGGGCCGGGTGGGCCCCGTCCTCGTGGCCGTGGCGCGGCCCGGGGCGGGCAGCACGAGGCGGCGGGGCCGGGACACCGTGGTCCCGGCCCCGCCGCCGCTGCGCGAGGTGTGCTGCCGGTCAGGCCATGATCAGGTAGATGCCGTAGCCGACCGCGGCCGCGCAGGCCGCGAAGCAGGTGTAGGCGCCGGTGGCGGCGAGGGCGGCGGAACCGCCCCGCTCCTGGGCCCGTTCCCGGTGGGAGAGGCCGACGACGCCGAGCGTGAACAGGCCCACGAGAGCCACGGTGGCCACGAGGCTGACGCCGAACACGGAGCCGAGGGCCGCCCAGTCGATCTTCATGCTGCTGTTTCCTTCGTGTTCCTTCGTACCGGTGTGTGGTCCTGCGGACCGGTGTGGTCCTTCGTACCGGTGTGCTCCTGCGGACCGGTGCGGTCGGGCGTACCGGAGGGGTGTGGGTTCAGGCGGTGGCGCCGGAGGCGGCCGGGTCCGAGGGGCCCGCGGGTGCGGGCACCGAGGCCGCCACGGCGGCGGCCTCCTCGGCCGCGGCGGCCGTGGGCGGCGGGATCACGGCGGCGATGGCGCTGGTGACCACGCCGGACGGCTCCTCGGTGGCGTCGCCGTGCGGGTGGTTGACGTTCGCGTGGTTGACGACCTCGCGGCGGGACAGCTTCCAGATGGCGGCGCTGGAGGCGACCAGGAAGACCGCCACGACCGCGGTGCCCCAGTCGCCGAGGCCGGTGATCCACTCGGCGAGCGCGGCGACCAGCGCGGCGGCCGGCAGGGTCAGGCCCCAGGCGACGAACATGCGGGTCGCGGTGGACCAGCGGACCACGCCGCCCTTGCGGCCGAGGCCGGCGCCCATCACGGAGCCGGACACCGAGTGGGTCGTGGAGAGCGAGAAGCCGAGGTGGGAGGAGGCGAGGATGACCGTCGCGGCGCTGGTCTGGGCGGCGAAGCCCTGCTGCGGCTGGAGGTCGGTCAGGCCCTTGCCCATGGTGCGGATGATGCGCCAGCCACCGAGGTAGGTGCCGAGCGCGATCGCCAGGCCCGCGGAGAGGATGACCCACATCGGCGGGTCGGAGTCGGGGGCGAGGGAGCCGCCGGCGATCAGGGCCAGGGTGATGATGCCCATCGTCTTCTGGGCGTCGTTGGTGCCGTGGGCGAGCGAGACCAGGCCGGCGGAGGCGATCTGCCCGGCGCGGTAGCCCTTCGCCTCGGCCTTTCCGGAGGCCTTCCTGCCGAGGACGTAGGTCAGCCGGGTGGCGAACAGCGCGGCGACGCCCGCGACCAGCGGGGCCGCGATCGCCGGGATCAGCACCTTGGTGACCAGCACGTCGCCGTGCACCGCGCCGGCGCCCGCCGAGGCGATGGTGGCGCCGATCAGACCGCCCATCAGGGCGTGCGAGGACGACGAGGGCAGACCGACCAGCCAGGTCACCAGGTTCCAGAGGATCGCCCCGACCAGGGCGGCGAAGATGACCTCCGGACGGATGCCCGATTCGTCGACCAGGCCCTTGGAGATCGTGTTCGCGACCTCCACGGAGAGGAAAGCACCCACAAGGTTGAGGACGGCGGACATGGCCACCGCGACCTTGGGCTTGAGCGCACCGGTCGAGATGGTCGTGGCCATCGCGTTGGCGGTGTCATGAAAACCGTTCGTGAAATCGAACGCGAGTGCGGTGATCACCACAATCGCGAGGATCAGTGAGAGGTTTTCCATTTACCCAGGCAATCGTTCGAAGGTCATTGGCCGGTTGAACGTACGTAACCCAGGTGAACGAAAGGTGAACTCAGCAGGTCTCCAGAGTGTCCGTGGCGGGGTGTGCGGCTCCACAGGCCGGGTCCCGCGCCTGCGCTCCGCCCCACCGAGGCTCCATCAGGCCTCGGACGGCCTCAGCGCGGCCCCTCCGTCGGCCCCGCCCATCGCGGAGGAGATCCTCGTCACCCTCCCGTCCGGCCGTGGTCCGGCACCCCTGCACGCCGGACGCCTGAAAGGATCGCGGCATGGCTGAGCAGCGTCGCGAACACGGGAACGCGCCGGGCGCCGAGACAGGCGTGCCCGGGGGGACGGCGGGGGCCGGAGGCCCGGCCGGCGGGGCGGCGGCCGGGGCGGCGGCCGGGGCGGCGGCCGGGACCGGGCCGGGGGAGCGGGCCGCCGGGCGGAGCGCGGCGCCGGCGGCCACCGGTGCTGCCGGGGACGCCGCCGGAGCGGCGGGCGCCGGGCCCTCGGGGCGGTCCGGGCGGCCGGCGGAGCCCGCGGCCGGGCGGTCGGCGGCCGAAGGGGCCGGGCGGCCGGCGGAGCCCGGGACGGAGGCCGGTGGGGCGGGCGCGGCGGGCGGGCCGGCCGGGGCGGGGGCACGGCGCCGCGCGGTGCTTCCCGGCGAGGCCGCGGCCTGGGCTGACCTCGTCGCCACGGCCCGGCGCACCGTCACCGACGGTCTCGTCGTCGGCACCTCCGGCAACGTCTCCGTACGGGTCGGGGACACCGTGCTCGTCACGCCGTCGGGCGTCCCCTACGACCGGCTCGGCCCGGACGACATCACGGCGACGGACCCGGACGGCAGACAGCTGCTGGGGGAGCTGGTACCCACCAGCGAACTGCCCCTGCACCTGGCCGTGTACCGCGCCACGGACGCCCGCGCGATCGTCCACACGCACGCCGTGCACGCCACCGCGGTGTCCACCCTCGTTCCCGAACTCCCTCTCGTGCACTACATGGCCGCGGCACTGGGCGGCCCGGTCCGGGTGGCCCCCTACGCGCCCTACGGCTCCGAGGAACTGGCCGCGCACGCCCTCCGGGCCCTGGCCGACCGCACGGCCTGCCTGCTGCGGAACCACGGCACCCTGGCCCACGGCACCACCCTCGACCAGGCCTACGACCGCACGGCCCAGCTCGAATGGATGTGCCGCGTCTGGCTCACGGCGTCCTCCGTCCCCGGCCTGACACCGGCCCTGCTGACCCGCGAGCAGCTCACCGAGGCGGGCCGGCGCCTGAAGGGATACGGCCGGCAGGGAAACTGAGCCGGGAGCCGGGAGCCGGGAGCCGGGAGCCGGGAGCCGGGTCACGGGGGCAGGAGAGCGGGGCCGGAGGTCACGGGGCTCGGGCGCCTGGAGCCGGGGTCACGGGGCCAGGAGAGCGGGGCCCGAGGTCCCGGGGGTCGGGGCCGGGGGCCTGACGCCGGCGGGCGACGGGCAGCGGGCCACCTCCGGGGCGGGGCCCGCCAGGTCCGCCGGACGCGCGTGGCCTGCCGGGCCCGGCCGACTGCCCGGGCCGCTCCGCCGGGACCCGGCCGGGCCGGCCGGCCCGGGAGCCGTCGGAGCGTCCTCATGCCGCCGCGGCGGACCGGACCCCGGCCCGACCCGACGGTGTGAGCCCGAGCCGACGGCGTGAGGACGGCCGGAGGGTGTGAGCCTGAGCCGATGGCGTGAGGGCGGCCGGAGGGTGTGAGCCTGAGCCGATGGCGTGAGGGCGGCCGGAGGGTGTGAGCCCGAGCCGATGGCGTGAGGGCGGCCGGACGGTGTGAGCCCGAGCCGACGGCGTGAGGGCGGCCCCCTCGAACGCTCCGGTCCGCTGGCCGCCCGGCCGGAGCGCCGGGACACTGAAGCCGTGCGCACTGTCACCGCCACGGCCGCCGCCGTCACCGTCGCCCTGGCAGCCGGCGCGGCCGGAGTCGCCGCCGGACGCCTCGCCAGCGATGCCGCGCTGAAGGCGCCGCCCGGCCGCCCGCTGCCGACCGAGCCACGGCTCACCGTGCACGGCACGGCCGCCGGTCGCGTCACCCTCACCCGGGACTTCGCCTCGCTGCGCCCCGGCACCTACGGCCTGTCCGGCGACGCCAGCCACGCCGTCGTGGGACCCGTCCTGGAGTCCGCCCCGCACTCCGCCGACACCGTCGTACGCCGCCTCGAACGCGTCACCCACGGCAGCCTCGAACCGGGCGACCACGTCTGGCTCACCCCGAACGTGCACGTCGGCAACCCCACCAGCGCCCTCGGCCTGGACCACGCCGACATCGACATCCCCGCCGAACTCGGCTCGCTGCCCGCGTGGTTCGTGCCCGGGGCCCGCGACACCTGGGTGATCGCGGTGCACGGCCTGGGCGCCACCCGCGAACTCGTCCTGAACGTCATGGACTTCCTGCACCACCTCCGCTTCCCCGTCCTCGCCCTCGCCTACCGCGGCGACCTCGGCGCCCCCCGCTCCCCGGACGGGCTCAACCACCTCGGCGAGACCGAGTGGCGCGACGTGGACGCCGCCATCCGCTACGCCGTGCGCTACGGCGCCCGGCGCGTCATCCTGCTCGGCTGGTCCACCGGCGCGGCGATGTGCCTGCACACCGCGGTGCGCTCCGCCGTCCGCGAGCGCGTCCGCGGGCTGGTCCTGGACTCCCCGGTGCTGGACTGGCAGGCCACCCTGCGCGCCCTGGCCGCCGCCCACCACACCCCGGGCGCCCTGCTGCCGCTCGCCGTCCGCGCCGCCCAGGGCCGCACCGGCCTGCACGGCGACCCCGGCCGGACGGTCGCCGAGGCCGACACCCTCACCGCGCCGGCCCTGATCTTCCACGGGCCCGGCGACACCGTGGCCAACTGGACCCCGACCCGCCGGCTCGCCGGCCGCCGCCCCGGCCTGATCTCCCTGCGCACCGTGCCCGCCGCACCGCACGGCGCCATGTGGAACCCCGATCCGGCCGCCTACCAGGAGGCCATGCGCCGTTTCCTGACCCCGCTGGTGTGACGACGGTCACCGGCCGCGTACGTTCCGCTTGTGCCCGTGGCCCTGGCTTGTTCCCACCTCCTCGGTGCACCCGGGACCCCGTGCCTTGGCCAGTCCCGTCGCCCGCCGTGACATTCCGTTTGGGTTTTCGGACCGTCAACCGGAAGACTGCCCCCGTGACGTCCCGTATCCCGCGCGACTCCAGGCTTCGACTCGTCCGCCCACGACCCCTGGCCACCGCCCCACGGGCGACGGACCAGCGGCGTCCGCGCCGCCCCGCCCCGCGCCCTCCGGAAGGCACCCCGGCCCCCGCGGAGCTGGCCAAAATGGCACGCTCCCAGCTGGCGGGCGCGGCCCGCGTGGCCCGCTGGGCCGACGCCGCCCTGCGCCCCGGACGGCCGGGCGCGGCCGACGGCAAGGCGACCCTGTCCGACGCGACCGCCGAAGGGGCCGCGTCCGACCTCGGCCTGACATCCGCTCAGGTCCGCGCCGACTGGGACACCGCCCGGCTCTCCGGCCTGGTCGAGGTGCACGGCGACAGTGCCCGCCCCGGCTGGCGGCTGCGCGCCTGGAACCGCGACGACAGCGCCGTGCTGCGCGGCTGGGTCGCCCTCTTCGACGCCTGGTCGCTCGCCCATCCGGAACCCGCCGGACACGAGCCCGCCGCCGTCGCCGAGGTCGTCTCGGCCATGCCCCAGGTGCTCTCCTTCCTCCAGCTGTCCGCCGGTCCGGTGCCCGTCGCCCAACTGCTGGACCTGCTGGAGCAGCGGGTCACCGAGCTGCGCACCGAACGCTGCGAGATCCCCTACGGCCCGCAGCCCGAGCCGCAGCAGCCGCGCCACGACACCCCGCTGGCCCCCCTCCTCGACTGGGCGCTGCACGCGCTCGGCTCCGTCGGCGCCCTCACCTACGACACCGCCCAGGCCACCCTGACCCCGCTCGGGAGCTGGGCGGTGTGGATCAAGCTGGAGCAGATCTGCGTCGCCGCGCAGAGCCCCGCGGGCAACATCGAGGCCGCCGCCGAGGACATGCTGCGCGGCTGCGCCCAGCTGCGGCCCAACGCCGCCCGGGCCGAGTACCGCGCCTGGCTGGCCGCGCGGCCCGTCGGCAGCGCCGTCACCGAGCTGCTCGCCGCCGCCGGGGGTGAGGACGCCCTGCTGCGCGGCCTGGCCTTCGACGCCCTGCGCGTGGTCGGGGCGCCCGCCGAACCCGACGTCCGCGCGGTGCTCGGCCAGCCGGCCCTGCGCCCCTACGCCCTGCTGTGGCTGGCCGAGCACGACGGCACCGACCCCGAGGACGCCCACGAGGTCCTCACCCGCCAGGAGGCCACCTGGCTGTGGGTCGACACCGCGGCCGCGGTCGCCGACCACGGGGAGGCCCCGATGCTGGTACGGCACCTGGAGTCCGCCGTCCAGCCGACCGTGCCCGCCCTGCTCGACGAGGTCCGCGCGGTCGGCCACCCGCGCACCGTGCAGGTCCTGGTCGCCCTCGCCGCGGCCCACCCCGACCCCGCCCTGGCCAAGGCCGTGCGCCGGGCGGCGTTCCAGGTGCACACCGGGGGGAGCTGAGCCGGCTCAACCGCCCAGCGCGGGTGCGTACGTGCCGAAGCTCCATATGTTGCCCTCGGCGTCCCGGGCCATGTAGTCCCGTGACCCGTAGTCCTGGTCCGTCGGGGGCATCAGGATCTCGATCCCGTGGTCCACCGCACGCCGGTGGTGCGCGTCGACGTCGTCCACGACGACATACACCCCGATCGGGCCGGCGTCCTTCATCGCCCGGTCGAAGACGCCGCCGCGCCCCTTGGAGCCGATCATCACCGCGCCGTTGCCCTGGACCAGCTCGGCGTGCATCACCGAGCCGTCCTCGCTCTCGTACACCGACAGCTCCGCGAAGCCCAGGCCCTCGGTGAGCTGCCGGATCGCCTCCCTGGCGTCCGCGTACAGCACCGACGGATAGATGCTCGGAGCGCCGCCGCTCGTGCCTGCCATGCCGTTCACCCCTTCGGGATCGAGCCGCAAAACCACCTGCCGCCAGTCTGGCAGCCGCCACCGACATCGCCCGCCGGGACCGTGGCGCGGCGCCGTTCCCGCGCGGGGACGGCGGAAAAACAGGTTGCACGAGCCCGTTAGACTGAATCCCATGGCCATTCTCCTCGCGCACTAGACGGCGGGACCGCCCGCGCCCGTCGCCCGCGGCGGCGCGCCCCGCGCGGTGACCCCCTGCTCCGCCCGTCCCGCCAATCCATCCGCCCTGGAGTCTGTCCGTGATCACCGCCTCCGGTATCGAGCTGCGCGCCGGTGCGCGCGTCCTCATCGAGAACGCCACCTTCCGTGTCGCCAAGGGCGACCGCATCGGCCTGGTCGGCCGCAACGGCGCCGGCAAGACCACCCTCACCAAGTGCCTGGCCGGGGAGGGCCAGCCCGCCGCCGGCGCCATCAGCCGCTCCGGCGAGGTCGGCTACCTGCCGCAGGACCCCCGCACCGGCGACCTCGACGTCCTCGCCCGCGACCGTGTGCTGTCCGCGCGCGGCCTCGACGTACTGCTCCGCAAGATGCGCGAGAACGAGGAACGCATCGCCACCGGCAGGGGCGCCACCCGCGAGAAGGCGCTCAAGCAGTACGAGCGGCAGGAGACGGAGTTCCTCACCAAGGGCGGGTACGCCGCCGAGGCCGAGGCCGCCACCATCGCCGCCGCGCTCAACCTGCCCGACCGGGTCCTCGGCCAGCCCCTGCACACCCTCTCCGGCGGTCAGCGCCGCCGGATCGAGCTGGCCCGCATCCTGTTCTCCGACGCCGACACCCTGCTGCTCGACGAGCCGACCAACCACCTCGACGCCGACTCGATCGTCTGGCTGCGGGACTACCTCAAGACCTACCGCGGCGGCTTCATCGTCATCAGCCACGATGTCGACCTGGTCGAGACGGTCGTGAACAAGGTGTTCTACCTGGACGCCAACCGCTCCGCGATCGACGTCTACAACATGGGCTGGAAGCTGTACCAGCAGCAGCGCGAGGCCGACGAGAAGCGCCGCCGGCGCGAGCGGCAGAACGCCGAGAAGAAGGCCGCCGCGCTCAACGCCCAGGCCGACAAGATGCGCGCCAAGGCCACCAAGACGGTCGCCGCGCAGAACATGGCCCGCCGCGCCGAGAAGCTGCTGTCCGGTCTGGAGGAGGTGCGCCGGTCCGACAAGGTCGCCAAGCTGCGCTTCCCCGAGCCCGCGCCGTGCGGCAAGACCCCGCTCACCGGCGAGGGCCTGTCGAAGTCGTACGGATCCCTGGAGATCTTCACCGACGTCGACCTGGCCATCGACAAGGGCTCCCGGGTCGTCATCCTCGGCCTGAACGGCGCCGGCAAGACCACGCTGCTCCGCCTGCTCGCGGGCGTGGAGCAGCCGGACACCGGCGCGGTCGTGCCCGGCCACGGCCTCAAGCTCGGCTACTACGCCCAGGAGCACGAGACCCTGGACGCGGACCGCACCGTCCTGGAGAACATGCGCTCGGCCGCCCCCGACATGGACCTCGTCGAGGTCCGCAAGGTGCTGGGCTCCTTCCTGTTCTCCGGCGACGACGTCGACAAGCCGGCCGGAGTCCTCTCCGGCGGCGAGAAGACCCGGCTCGCCCTCGCCACTCTCGTCGTCTCCGCGGCCAACGTCCTCCTGCTGGACGAGCCCACCAACAACCTCGACCCCGCCAGCCGCGAGGAGATCCTGGGCGCGCTGCGCACCTACCAGGGCGCCGTCGTGCTGGTCACCCACGACGAGGGCGCCGTCGAGGCGCTCCAGCCGGAGCGGATCATCCTGCTTCCGGACGGCGTGGAGGACCTGTGGGGTTCCGACTACGCGGACCTCGTCGCCCTCGCGTGACCGCAGGCGTGATCCACCGTGATCCACGGGGGATGGATCATTCGGCCCATCGGTGATCCACCATCTGTGTGAGATCGCCTCGTACCGAGGTGTGTCCTCCACCGATCTTCCGGCCGAGCCCTCCGTCCCCGAGGGCTCGGCCGCCTCACGTCACTGACCAGGCAGTTCGCGGAGGGACCCGTTCAGCGGTACGCCGTAGCGGGTGCGGAATCTCCGCTTCCGGATGTGGGGACGTGCTCCTGTCGTCACAACCCTGTCGCACGGACCTTGCCGAATGGGTGGCCATGAAGCCCGGAAGGGGTGATCATGAGGAGACCAGAGCGCACTTCCCATGAGGAGGCACGGGTGGCCGAGACTCTGAAGAAGGGCAGCCGGGTGACCGGCGCCGCGCGCGACAAGCTCGCGGCAGACCTGAAGAAGAAGTACGACGCCGGTGCGAGCATCCGGGCGCTGGCCGAGGAGACCGGCCGCTCGTATGGCTTCGTGCACCGCATGCTGAGCGAGTCGGGCGTCACGCTGCGTGGGCGTGGCGGGGCGACCCGGGGCAAGAAGGCCGCCTCGGCCTGACCCTCCGGGCGGCCCCACGACGTGAGGGTGGCCACCCGGCCGGTCGCGAGGTCGACCGGGTGGTTACTGTGCAGTCACTTACGGATGTCCGGATACGGCATCCGCTCCTGACCGCACCCCTCGGAGGCGCCCCATGGCTTCGCTCGACCCGGTACTCGACAAGGACGGCGTCCGGCTGACCGTCGACGACGCGATCGCCACGGTCACGCTGACCAACCCGGCCAAGCGCAACGCGCAGAGCCCCGCCCTGTGGCGGACGCTCGCCGAGGCCGGGCGGTCGCTGCCGGGCTCCGTCCGCGTGGTCGTGCTGCGCGGCGAGGGCAAGTCCTTCTCCGCCGGCCTCGACCGGCAGATGTTCACGCCCGAGGGCATCGAGGGCGAACTCTCCTTCGTCGACCTCGCGCGCGGGGGCGACGCCGAACTCGACGCTGCCATCGCCGAGTTCCAGGAAGGCTTCACCTGGTGGCGGCAGAGCGACATCGTGTCGGTCGCCGCCGTCCAGGGCCACGCCATCGGCGCCGGATTCCAGCTCGCCCTCGCCTGCGACCTGCGCGTCGTCGCCGACGACGTGCAGTTCGCCATGCGCGAGACCAGCCTGGGCCTGGTCCCCGACCTGACCGGCACGCACCCGCTGGTGTCGCTCGTCGGCTACGCCCGCGCGCTGGAGATCTGCGCCACGGGCCGCTTCGTGCAGGCCGAGGAGGCCGTCCGCACCGGCCTGGCCAACCTCGCCGTCCCCCCGGACCAGCTGGACGCCGCCGTCGGCGACCTCGCCACGGCCCTCCTCGCCGCCCCCCGCGACGCCCTCATCGAGACCAAGGCGCTGCTGCGGGGCGCCCAGGACCGCACCTACGAGGACCAGCGCGCGGCCGAACGCCGGTCCCAGGCACGCCGCCTGCGGGACCTGGCAGGCCTGGGAGACTGACCCGCCCGGGCGGGTCACCCCCGCCGGGCCCTTCCACGGGACGGCCGGCAGCCGCCACGCCCCGCGCCACCGGACCGGCGGGCGGCTCCCGCCCGCCGGTCCGTCATTCCACCGCCGTCACCAGCACCGCGACCGTCGGCCGGTCCGGCAGCGCCGCGTCGACGGCGGCACGGACCGCGCGGGCCACCGCCGCGGGCTGATGGCCCGCCCGGACCGCGAGCTCCACGCGGACATGGCGGCGCGGCAGCGCGGCGACGGCCGGGCGGGGGCCCTCCCCGATGTGCACGGCACGGCCGAGCCCGCCCGGACCACCGAGCAGACCGGTCAGCCGGGCCACCCCCGTGACCCCGAGCGCCGCGGCGGCGGCCCGCGACTCGTCGTCGGAGGCCTCCGGGGCCGCGGAGGCCTCCTCCCCGGCCCTGCCACCCCCCGGAGGCGAGGCCGGACCGCCGGACCGGTCGCCGCCCGGTGCGGAGCCGGCCGCCCCGCTCCGGGCACCCCCGGGCGGAGCCGTGCTCCGGGCCCCGCCGCCCCCGGGCCGGGCCGCGCCCTCGGCCTCCCCGGCCTCCCGCCCGCCCGCGGGCGCCTTCGGGCGGCTGTCGCCCGGACGGGGGGCGGCCGGAAGCGGCCCGCCGTCACCCGGACGGGTGTCCGCACCGGCCGGGCCCGACGCGGGCGGCGCCGCGTTCTCCGCGTTCTCCGTGTTCTCCGTGTTCTCCGTGTTCTCCGTGTTCTCCGTGCTCGCAGGGCGCTCCGGATACGCCCCGTCCTCCGGGCGCGCCGGGTACTTCCCGGAGCCCTCCTCCCACACCGCCGTCACCCGCAGGTCGACCTCCGTCACCGTCAGACCCACGGCGTCCCGGGCGGCCGCCGCGAGCGCCGTACGCAGCCGGGACGCCGACCCCATGAGAGGCTCCGCCGTACTCGCCGCGAAACCGGCGGTCACCCGCAGCGGTCCCGGCGGCAGCCCGCTCGGCGGCGCCGGCACCACCGGCTCACCGGCCGCGCCGGGATCGGCCGGGCCGATCCGCAGCTCACCCAGCCGCACCCCGCCGACAGCGTCCACCGCCCGCCGCAGCACCCGCCGCGCCGCGCTCTCGGCGATCCACGCCCCGTCCGCCGCACCGCCCAGCGGGAGCAGCCTGCCCAGACGCAGCTGCTCCCGCACCGCCCTGCCGACACCAGCCGGCATCCCGTCCGGCGGCGCCACGCGCCGCCCCTGTCCGCCGGTCCGTTCCTCCGCCGTCATCACCCCAGCCTGCCGCACAGCGGGCGCGACATCCGCAAACCCCACTTACCGTGGTCGGAGGACGACGACCGGAAAGGACGTACGGCGATGACCGAGACCACGGACCGGAACCGGACGCACACCTCCGACGGCGAGCAGGACTCGCCCGTACAGACCCGCAAGCCCACCCGGCGCGGCGGCGGCGCCCCCGCCACCCGGGGGCGCACCACCATCGCCGACGGGGTGGTCGAGAAGATCGCCGGCCTCGCCGCGCGGGACGTCGTCGGCGTCCACGCGATGGGCAGCGGCATCAGCCGCACCTTCGGCGCCGTACGCGACCGCGTGCCCGGCGGCGGCTCCAAGTCGGTGACCCGCGGCGTCAAGGCCGAGGTCGGCGAGGTGCAGACGGCGCTCGACCTGGAGATCGTCGTCGACTACGGCGTGTCGATCTCGGACGTGGCCCACGCCGTCCGGGAGAACGTCGTGGGTGCCGTGGAGCGGATGACCGGCCTCGAAGTGGTCGAGGTCAACATCGCGGTGAGCGACGTGAAGCTGCCGGACGAAGAGGAAGAGGAGCCGGAGCCCAGGATCCAGTGATGTGCGGGCGGCCGCACGGCCGCGCCGCCGAGGGGAGCGCACCATGAGCATGGCCGTGGTCGGCATGATCGCCGGAATGGCGCTGGGGTTCGCCGGATACTTCGGCGGCTTCGGAGCCTTTCTGCTGGTCGCCGCCCTGGGCGCCGTCGGGTTGGCCGTCGGCCGCTTCGTCGAGGGGGACTTCGAACTCGGCGACTTCTTCCGTCCGCGCGACGACCGCCGGCGGTGACGCCGGTGAACCAGGCGACGGGCGAGCCCGCCGCACCACCGGCCCCGGCACCGCCGCGCGAGCGCGGGGCGACCCGGATCGCCGACCGCGTGGTGGCCAAGGTCGCCGCGCAGGCGGCCCGCGAGGCCCTCGGACCCCTGCCGCGGGACGCCGCGGCCCCGCACGCCAACGTCGTCGTGCGCCAGTCCCGCGACCCCGCCTCCGCGGCCGAGCACGCCGCGCACATCCGGGTCCACCTGGAACTCGCCTACCCCGCCGACATCGGCGCCCGCTGCCGCACGGTCCGCCGGCACGTCACCGAGCGGGTGGGCGCACTTGTGGGGATGGACGTCCCCGAGGTGGCCGTCCAGGTCGAGCGGCTGCACCCGGCGTCCGGGCCCGGCACCGCCCGGGGGAGGATCCGATGACCGAGCCCGGCCGGGCAGACCCCGACGGCGGGGGGCCGGTCCTCGACCGGCCCCCCGCCGCCCCCGCCCCTCCCGGCCCGCCGCCCGTACCGCTGCCGGGCACCGCACCGGCGGCCCGCCGCTTCTGGTCGGCCCGCCGCGTGCCCGCCGCCGTCACCGCGCTGCTCCTGCTGGGCCTCGCGGGACTCTTCCTCTACGACGTCGCCGCCGTACGGGCCGGCCGGGAGGCCATGACCTGGCGCCGCGAACTGGCCGACCAACTCGCCGAACGGCCCCTGGACGACACCTGGGTCCTGGTCGGGGCGGGCGTCGCCGCGGCCCTCGGCCTGTGGCTCGTGCTGCTCGCCGCCACTCCCGGCCTGCGCGAACTGCTGCCCATGCGGCGCACCGACGCCGAGGTGCGCGCCGCGCTGGACCGGGCCGCCGCCGCGATGGTGCTGCGCGACCGTGCCATGGAGGTCTCGGGCGTGCAGTCGGTGCGGGTGCGGGCCCGCCGCCGTCGCGCCGACATCCGGGTGGTCGCGCACTTCCGCCCTCTCGACGACGTACGGCAGGACCTCGGCATCGTGCTCGACGAGGCGGTACGGGCGCTCGGACTCGCCCGCCCGCCCGCACTGTCCGTCCATGTGCGGCGGCCCGGAAGGAAGGGGTGAGGCGCGGATGCTCACCACGGTCAACCGCGTCCTCCTCGGCGTCCTCGGCCTGGTGCTCCTCGCCCTGGGCGGCTCGGTCCTCGCCGTGGGCCTGGGCGCCGCCCCGCCCTCCTGGTGGATCCACGACTCGCGGCACGACGTCCTGCTCGACGACGCCGAGCGCACCCGCTGGCGGGACGACGCCTGGTGGTGGCCCGCGGTCATCGCCGTCCTCGCCGTCCTGCTGGCGCTCGCCCTGTGGTGGCTCGCCGCGGTGCTGCGACGCCGCAGGGCGGCCGAGATCCTGGTCGACACCGGCGACGGCGCGGGCGCCGTGCTGCGCGGCCGCGCCCTGCAGTCGGCACTCGGCACGGAGGCGGGCGCCCTGGACGGCGTCGCCGGGGTCCGGGTCCGCCTCACCGGGCGCCGGACCGCCCCCCGGGCCCGGATCCGCCTGCTCCTGGAGCCCCACGCGGACCCGTCGACGACCCTGCACCGCCTGACCGGAGAGGCACTGGCGCACGCCCGCGACTCGGCCGGCCTGGCCGCGCTGCCGTCGGAGGTCCGCATGAGATCGGTGCAGCACCCCGCGGAAAGGGTCAGCTGAGACGGTCCGTGCCGGGTCCCGGTCCGGCGCGTCCGGGGCCGCGTCACCGGTCCGGGACCGCTTCTCCACGGCCCCGGGCGCTTCCCCGGTCCGGCCCTTGCCTCCGGACGCCGCCTCCGGTCCCGGTCCGGCCCTTGCCTCCGGGCCCCGCGGCGACTCCCGCGGTGACCGCCGGACCCGCTCCGGCCCGCCCCGGCCGCCGCCCCGGCCCCGGTCCCGGGCCAGGCCGGCCGAGGCCTCAGAACCCGTGCCGCATGCCGCCGTCGACCGGCACCATGATGCCGGTCAGGTAGGACGCGGCGGGGGACAGCAGGAACGCCGCGGTCCGGCCGAACTCCTCCGGCGTGCCGTAGCGGCGCAGCGGAATCCGCGCCTCGTTGGCGGCCCGGGTGGCCTCGGGGTCGGCCGAGAGGCCGTCCAGTTCCCGCACCCGGTCGGTGTCGATGCGCGCCGGCAGCAGCCCGACCACACGGATGCCGCGCGGCCCCAGCTCGTCGGAGAGCGACTTGGCGAAGCCCGCCAGCCCCGGCCGCAGCCCGTTGGAGATGGTCAGTCCGGCGATCGGCTCGTGCACCGAACCCGACAGCACGAAGGCGATGACACCGCCCGGCTCCAGCGCGGCCGCGGCCGCCCGGGCGAGCCGCACCGCTCCGAGGAACACCGACTCGAAGGCTGCCTGCCACTGCTCGTCCGTGGTGTCGGCGACGAACCCCGGGGGCGGCCCGCCGACGCTCACGAGCACCCCGTCGAACCGGCCGAAGTGCTCGCGCGCCGCGCCGATCAGCCGCTCCGCCGCCTCCGGATCGGCGTTGTCGACGGCCACGCCGACCGCATCCTCCCCCAGCGCGTCCGCGGCCGCACGGGTCCGTTCCCCGTCGCGGCCGGTCAGCACGACCTTCGCCCCGTCCGCCAGCAGTTCCCGCGCCGCCGCGTGGCCGAGCCCCCGCGTGGCCCCGGTGACGACGTACACCCGGTCCTTCAGTCCAAGATCCATGACGCCTATCCTGCCGGGTCCTGCCCGAACAGGGCGAGTGCCGTGTTCACCAGGCCGAGGTGGCTGAAAGCCTGCGGGAAGTTGCCCAGCTGGCGGCCCTCGTCCGGTGCGTACTCCTCCGCGAGCAGGCCCACGTCGTTGGTGAGCCCGGCCAGCCGGTCGAACAGCTCGCGCGCCCGGTCGTGGCGGCCGGTCAGATGCAGCGCCTTCGCCAGCCAGAACGAGCAGGCCAGGAACGTGCCCTCGGTGCCGGGCAGCCCGTCCACGCCAAGGTCCCCGGTGCCGTAGCGGAGCAGGAAGCCGCCCCGGTCCAGCTCGGCGCTCACCGCGTCGACCGTGCCGACGACGCGCGGGTCCTCGGGCGGCAGGAACCCGACGGACGGGATGAGCAGCAGGGCGGCGTCCAGCCCACGGGAGCCGTAGTACTGGGTGAAGGTGTTCCGTTCGGGGTCGTAGCCCTCGGTGCACACCTCGCGGTGCACCTCGTCCCGCATGGCGCGCCAGCCCGCCAGGTCGCCCCCCAGGTCCGGGTTCTCCTCCAGGGCCCGTACCGCGCGGTCGGCGGCCACCCACACCATCACCTTCGAGTGGACGAAGTGACGGCGGGCGCCGCGCACCTCCCACAGCCCTTCGTCCGGCTGCCGCCAGTGCTCGCGCAGCCACTCCATCAGGGCGCACTGGATGGCCCAGGCATGCCGCTCGGAGGGCAGGCCCTCCCGCCGGGCCAGGGCCAGAGCGTCCATGACCTCCCCGTACACGTCGAGCTGAAGCTGCTTCACCGCGGCGTTGCCGAGGCGTACCGGGGCCGAGCCGCCGTACCCGGCCAGCCACGGCACCTCCGTCTCGGGCAGCCGGCGCTCGCCCGCCACGCCGTACATGATCTGGAGGTCCTCCGGGGAGCCGGCCACCGCGCGCAGCAGCCAGTCGCGCCAGGCGACGGCCTCCTGGTGGTAGCCGGCCGTCAGCATGGCGCCCAGGGTGAGGGTGGCGTCGCGCAGCCAGCAGTAGCGGTAGTCCCAGTTGCGCACGCCGCCCATCTCCTCCGGCAGGGAGGTGGTCGGGGCGGCGACGATCCCTCCGGTGGGCCGGTAGGTGAGGGCCTTGAGGGTGATCAGGGAGCGCAGCACGGTCTCCCGGTGCGGGCCGCGGTAGCGGCATCGGGCGGACCAGGCCTGCCAGTCGGTGACGCTCGACTCCAGCGACCGGTAGGGGTCGACGAGCGGGGGCCGGGGCTCGTGCGAGGGGTGCCAGGTCAGCACGAACGCGACCCGCCGGCCTGCGGACACGGTGAACTCCGCGTGCGTGGCGAAGTCCCTGCCCCAGGTGTGCACCGGCGGCTCGCTGCGCAGCCACACCGCGTCCGGGCCGGCGACGGCGATGCGGTGGCCGCCCTCGTTGCGCATCCAGGGCATGACCGAGCCGTAGTCGAAGCGGATGCGCAGGGTGCTGCGCAGGGTGACCCGGCCCCGCAGCCCCTCGACGATGCGGACCAGGTCGGGGGCGCGGTTGCGCTGGGGCATCAGGTCGGTCACCCGGACCGCCCCGTCCTCGGTCTCCCAGTCGGTGTCGAGCACCAGGGTGCCGGGCCGGTAGGCGCGGCGGGCGCAGGTGCCGCCGGCCCCGGCGTCCTCGGGGGCGATCCGCCAGTGGCCGTCGTCCTCGTCGCCGAGCAGCCGGGCGAAGCAGGCGCCGGAGTCGAAGCGGGGCAGGCACAGCCAGTCCACGGAGCCGTCCCGGCCCACGAGCGCGGCCGTCTGCTCGTCGCCGATCAGGGCGTAGTCCTCGATGCGGTGGTGCACGGAACCCGGGTTCCCCTCAGGCGGGAGGAGGCAACCAGGAGCGGGGCCGGGCGGGTGACGCCGGTCCGGCGAGGGGCCCGCCCGCACCGGGGTGCGTCCGCTACACCGTCACGGGCTCGTTCCCGGCGGGCGGCCCGTTCTCCGCGGGCGGCCCGGCGCCCGCGGCGGCAGCGGCAGCCGACTCCCGGCGGTCCCGCAGCTCGCGGCGGACCAGCACGCACCAGCCGATGGGGACGCCCGCGCAGAACAGCCACCACTGGACGGCGTACGCCAGGTGCGGGCCGATGGCGTCGTGGTCGGGCGCGGGAACCGGCTCGGGGGAGTCGCCGCGCGGCGCGGGCGCCACCAGTTCGACGTAGCCCCCGAGGACCGGCGAGCCGAGCCGGTCCTCGGCCTGCCCGCTGCTGATCAGCATGACCTGCCGGTCAGGCAGGCCCCGTACGTCCTTGATGCCGCTGCCCGCCGTCGTCTCGTCGGGCATCAGCCGGCCGGTGACGGTGAGCTCGCCCTTCGGCGGTGCCGGGATGCGGGGGAACTCGGTCTGCGCGCCGTCCGCGGGAATCCAGCCGCGGTTGACCAGCAGCACCGTGCCGTCGTCGAGGACGAAGGGCGTCAGGACGTGGAAGCCGACCTTCTCGTCGGCGTTCGTACGGCGGCGTACGACGACCTCGCGGGCCGGGTCGAAGCGGCCAAAGGCCGTCACCCGGCGGTACCGGTCGGCGTCCCGCACCGTGGCACCGGGCTCGGTGAGCGACTCGGCGGGGACCGGCCTCGCGGCGAGCGCGTCGCCGATCGCCCGGTTCAGCGCGACCCGGTGCTCATGGCGGTGCAGCTGCCAGAAGCCCAGCTCGATCATCGTCGGAACGAGCGCGACGGCGACGAGGGTGAGGATCACCCACTGCCGGGACAACAGGAAGCGGAACACCCCACGACGGTACATCGCGGGCCACGGGGTGTTCCCGGAGGGGGTCTCCACCGGCGATCGGCCGGCCGGCCGCTCCTCGCACCCGGCTGCTCACGCCCGGTCGACGATCCCCGCCTTCCCTTCCGCGCGGGCGCAGTGGGCGCCGCAGTACCAGTGCCCCTCCACGTCCACGCCCTGGCCGATGATCTGCACCCGGCAGTGCTCGCAGATGGGGGCCATGCGATGGATCGCACACGAGAAGCAGTCGAACACGTGCACGGCGCCCTGCGCGTGCACCTCGAAGGTCATTCCGTAGTCATTGCCGCATACTTCGCATCTCGCCATAGGTCACAGCGTGAGCCGTCCTCCCCGGCCAGGGCGAGCGGGCACCGGGCGAGTCGCCCGCCCGTCACCCGTCCGCCCGGTCCCGGGCCCCCGCCCGGACCGCCTTCCCCCACGGGCGCGGGGAGCCGGCACGACCGACCTCGGTCCACGGGGATCCCCGCGGATCCATGTGGAACGCCGTAGACCTCTGCGGATCCACCTGGCTCCACAGCGATCCGTCTCGGTCCGCGTCGGTCCGCGTCGGTCCGTGTCGGTCCGTGTCGGTCCGTGTCGGTCCGTGTCGGTCCGTGTCGGTCCGTCCCGGCGCCGTCTCGATCCGTCCCGGCCGGCCAGGACGGTCCGTGCCGGGGCGACGTCCGGCCACGGCACACCCGGCCCGGGCCTCAGTGCCCGGCCGGCCCGTCGTCCGCCGGTTCCACATCCCGCAGCAGCTGCCCGAACGCGGCCTCGTCCACCACGGGTGTGCCGTACTGCCTCGCCCTGACCACCTTCGAGGTACCGGAGCCGGGGTCGTTGGTGACCAGCAGACTGGTCAGCCGGGAGATGCTCGTGGCCACGTGCAGCCCCGCCTCGACCGCCCGGTCCTCCAGCAGCTCGCGTTCGACGGAGGTGTCACCCGAGAAGGCGACCCGCATGCCCTGTTTGAGCCGTCGGCCCTCCTCGTAGCGGCCGGGGTTGGGGTACGGGCAGGCGGGCCGCCTGCGGGAGGGGCGCCAACCTCCCGCCCGGTAGCCGCCGTAGCCGCCCTGCCCTCCGGAGCCGCCGGCGCCGCCCGCCTGGCGGCCGATGCGCGGCGCCGGCCGGTCCGCCCACTCCGTCAGCGGACGGCACTCCTGCAGCGGGAGGCGCACGCTGCCCGCCGCCGCAGCACGCAGGCTCGGGCGGAACGCCTCCGCCAGCACCCGCGCGTCGTCGAGCGCGTGGTGCGCGCGCTGCTGCACGACCCCGAAGTGCGCGGCCAGCGACTCCAGCTTGTGGTTCGGCAGCGGCAGGTCCAGCTCCTTGGCCAGCGCGATGGTGCACAGCCGCTGCCGCACCGGCGCCTCGCGGCCGGCCCGCGCGTACTCGCGGGCGATCATCTGCCAGTCGAAGACGGCGTTGTGCGCGACGAGCACCCGGTCCGCGAGCCGGCCGGCGAACTCCGCGGCGATGTCGGCGAACAGCGGTGCTCCGGAGAGCGCCTCGCTGGTCAGCCCGTGGATCCACACCGGGCCCGGGTCCCGCTCCGGGTTCACCGGCGAGTACCAGTGGTCCTCGACCTCGCCGCGTGCGTCCAGCCGGTACACGGCCGCCGACACGATCCGGTCGTCGCGGGCCAGGCCGGTGGTCTCCACGTCAACGACCGCGTATCCACGGGGATACGCGGCCGGCCACGATGTGGGGGAGGACGCTGCGGTCGTGCGGTCTTCGAGCATGGTCACTGAGGATACGGGCCGGGACCGACAGCGCGGACCCCAGGCGGCCTGTCGCCGCGGCCCGTTCGGTGCGCGGGTCGATCCCCGTGCGCCCCGCGGACGGGTGACATCCTCCGGATGTGACCCAACCCACGCACGACGAGGCCCACGGCACGCTCGGCGAGCGGCTCAACTGGCTCCGCGCGGCGGTGCTCGGCGCCAACGACGGCATCGTCTCCACGGCCGGCCTCGTCGTCGGCGTGGCCGGTGCCACGGACAGCCGCGCCGCCCTGCTGACGGCGGGCCTGTCCGGGCTGCTGGCCGGCTCGATGTCGATGGCCGCGGGCGAGTACGTGTCGGTGTCCACCCAGCGCGACTCCGAGAAGGCGGCCCTGGCGCAGGAGAAGCGGGAGCTGAGCGAGCAACCCGAGGCCGAGCTGCGGGAGCTGACCGACCTTCTGCACGAGCGCGGCCTGTCCCGGGACGTCGCGCGCGAGGCCGCGGTGCAGCTGACGGAGCGGGACGCGCTGCGCGCACACGCGCGCGTGGAGCTCGGGATCGACCCGGACGCGTTGACGAACCCCTGGCACGCGGCCTGGGCGAGCTTCCTCGCCTTCACCGCCGGGGCACTGCTGCCGCTCCTCGCCATCGTCCTGCCCCCCGCCGGCTGGCGCCTGCCCGTGACCGTGCTGTCCGTGCTGGCCGCCCTGTGCTGCACCGGCTGGAGCAGCGCCCGCCTCGGCGCGGCCGCTCCGGGCCGTGCGGTGGTGCGCAACGTCGGCGGAGGCGCCCTGGCGATGGCGGTCACCTACGCGGCCGGAGCACTCCTCGGCGCGGCCGGTGTCTGAGCCCCGCTCCGGCACCCGCCCCCGCTCCGGCCGGCCGGGAGCTCCGCGCGCGTCGCCGGCCGCGCGGCGTACGGCGGAACGCCGCGGCCAGGGCGCGGCGGGCGGTCGTCGCGGCGGCCGGCACCGGACCGTCCCTGCGCACGGCCGTCGGCATCACCCGGGACGGCGGCGCCGTCGGCTTCGTCAGTGTGCCGCCCGGCCGCGGCACCGGCCCCGAGCCCGCCGTGCTGTTCGACCCGGACATCGCGCCGCGCGGCGGCGTCGCCCCCGTGCGCGTCCACCTCCCCGGGCTGCTCCCTGACGCGCTGGACGGCCCCCTCGCCCCCTCGCCCGTGTCCGACCTGACGACCGGTCTGGAGGACCTGCGCGGGGGATACAAGGCGACGGATGCGGGCACCGCCCCCAAGGCCCCGGTCGCGCTCCGACCCTCACCAGCGGATCGGCACCGGCAGCGCAGTCAGCAGTCCGGACACCGCGACCACCGCACCCAGCACGGCGACCTCGGCCCGCGCGGGGGAGCAGGCGGCCAGCGGGTCGGCGGCGCGGCGCAGCCGGAACCGCGCCCACAGCGCGAGCACCGCGACGGCCGTCACCAGCAGCACCTTGGCCAGCAGCACCCGACCGTAGGCGGTCGTCGTCAGCTGGTCCAGCACCGTGTCGGGGGGCATCCGCCGCAGCGTGCTGCACACGCCGGTCGCGGTCACCCCGGCCAGCAGCACCGCCGCCACGCGCGCGTAGCGCCCCAGCAGCGCCACGCCCGCCGGTTCCCGCACCCCGCCCCACCGGCGCAGCAACCGCAGCGCGTACGTCAGCCCGCCGACCCACAGCGAGGCACACAGGAGGTGCACGAGGGTCAGGGCGGACCCGGTGAGCGGGCCCTGCTCGGTCACCGGATGGGCGCGCAGCGCCTCCGCGGCCACCACCGCGGCCAGGGGCCACACCTGGGTGCCGGGGCGCCGCGACAGCGCGCACAGCCCCGCCGCGGCGAACGCGTTGACCTCCAGCAGCGCCAGCAGGCCGTCCCGGGACGCGTACAGCCCGCCCAGGTCGATCTGCGCGGGGCTGCTCGGCACCAGGTTGCCCGTCGCCACCACCGACGCCAGCCCCAGGGCGGCCGTGAACCCGGCGGCCGCCGCCCACGGGGCCCAGCTGGGCGGCCGGTGCGCCGGCGCGCCCGGTGTCCGGCGGGCCAGCCGGTCCACGAACAGCTCGCCCGCCGGGACGGCCAGTGCGGCGAACACCACCGCGCGCAGCAGGGCGATGCCCTCGGTGCCGGGCGCGGCGGCCTCCCCGCTGCCGTGCAGGGCGGCGGACGGCCCGAGCAGCGGGACCAGCGCGGCGAGTACGGCCAGCACCAGCACGGCGACCGCCCGGGCCAGGCCGGCCCGCCCCACCGGGCCGCCCCGTCGTCGCCGCGCGTCCGCCGTCTCACTGCCGGGCCGTGTCAACGTCACCCCAAGATCTTCACCAGTGGGTACAGATCCGGGCAAGTCAAGAGGAACGAACGGCGGGACGGCAAGGGGCCGGGCGGGGAGGACCCGCCCGGCCCCGAGAGGGAGTCCGGCCCGTCGGCGTTTCAGCGCCGTACGGACGTGTCGCCGTACCGCCTGCGCCATACGGCCTACCGCCTACCGCCTACCGCGGTGCCGCCGTCGCGGTGCCGCCTCCCCACGGCGTCGCGGCCCCGCCGTGCGGCGGTGTCACCGTCCTACCACTTCACCGCGTCCAGGGCGTTGACGATGCCGTGGCCGTAGAAGCCGTTGGTCCGGCGGCCGCCGACGCAGGTGGCGTCCTGCACCCCGTCGCCGTTCTGGTCGTAGGAGTCGGGGCAGCCCGGGTTGTCGGCCTGCGCCTTGAGCATCGCCTGCAGCGCGGCCGGCGACGCCCACGGGTGCTTCGACTTCAGCAGCGCGGCGACGGCCGAGGCGTGCGGCGCGGCCATGGAGGTGCCCTGCAGGAAGCCGTAGCTGTTGTCCGGCAGTGTGGACAGCACGCGGCCGTTCTTCGACGGGGTGTCGGGGATCTGGTACCGGCTGTCGCCACCCGGCGCGGCCACGTCCACGACGCCCCTGCCGTACGAGGAGTAGAACGACTTCTGGTTCAGCACACCGGTCGCGCTGACGGTGACCACACCCGGCAGCTGGGTCGGCACGTCGTAGCAGACGTGCGGGTCGATGGTGCGCTCGACCGCGGTGGAGTCGTCGGGGCTGGAGTCGTCGACGATCGCGTCGGAGTCCAGGTCGTCGTTGGAGTTGCCGGCCGAGGCCAGGCTCAGTGTGCCCTTGCGCTGCGCGTACCGCTGGGCCCGGTTGAGGGAGTCGACGATCGCCTTCTGGTCCGGGTCGTCCATGCAGTTGTACAGCCACGGGTCGACGTAGTAGCTGTTGTTGGTGATCTCCACGCCGTGGTCGGCGGCGAACACGAACGCGCAGACCACGCTCTCGGGGTAGAACAGCCCGCTCTCGTGGTCGGTGACGTTGATGCTGGACACCTTCACGCCCGGGGCGACCCCGGCGACACCGATGCCGTTGCGGGCGGCGGCGATCTCGCCGGCCACGTGCGTCCCGTGGTAGTCGCCGCTGGTGTACGGCCGCCACGCGCCCTCGCTGGTGTCCGCGACACCGCCGTCGCAGTTCGCGGACTGCGACCGGGAGAAGTTCGGCGCGATGTCGGGGTGCGTGTCGTCGACGCCGGTGTCGATCACGGCGACCGTGACGCGCCGGCTGCCGGGGTTGATCCGGGAGGCCTTGTCCGCGCCGATCGCCCTGAGGTCCCACTGGTCGGCTTCGAGGGGCTCGGCGCCGGGGGCGGCGGCGGCCTTCGTGCGCGCGGCCTGCTCCGCGGTCAGGTACTCCACGGCGCCCTCGTCGGTGGTGCCGGCCGGCGTCAGCGGCGCCGTCCGGGTCGCGCCGGCCGACTGCACGCCGCGGACCTTGCGTATCTGCCGGCCGAAGTCCGGGTTCGACGAGTGGACGACGATCACGCCGATCTTCTCGTACGCGATCACGACGGAGCCGTCGGCCGCGGCTATCGCCTTCTTCACCGACCCGATGGTGTGACGGTCCGTCTTCGTGTTGACCACGTAGGACAGCTTCGGCGCGTCCTGCGCCCGGACCGCGGACTCCGAGGCCGGGGCCGCCGAGGCGGTGGCCGGCAGGAAGCCGAGCGAGGCGGTCAGCGACAACACGACGGGCACGGCCAGGGCGAGTCGGCGCCGGGAAGGCAGATGAGCCATGGGGTCTCCACATCATCCTCAAACGGAACCGCCCGAGGCACGGGGTGCCGTTCGGGCAGGTACATGACGGGGTGGTGCAGGGCTGAAGCTATCCCTCGATCTCCCTGGCCAGCAACGGACTTGGGGTCCTCACGACGTCGGCGAGGGTTTTCCCTCTGCCGATCCCGCGGGCGGTACCGGATCCGGAAACGTCGGTACCGGATCCGGGAACGGCGGTACCGGATCCGGTGGGCACGGCGCCGGCCCGGCGGCCGGCGGGGGAGCGGTCGGCACCGGCTCGGGCACCGGATCCGGAGGCGACGTCTCCGGCTCGGAGGCAGCGGCGCCGGCTCCGGGGGGCAGCGGCGCCGGCTCCGGGGGCAGCGGCGCCAGCTCCGGGGGTGCCGGGCGACGGATCGGGGCGGCGGGACCGCCTCCGGAAACCCGGAAACGGAGTTGAACCGCACCGTGCGGGGCGCCGTGACGTTGGACAGGGCGCACGAGGACGATCGTGCCGCCTGTCGGATCACGGTCGGAGGCACCGCAGCCGCCACCCGGCAAAGTGATCCACGTCACAGTGAGGTCAGAGCCGTCATGTCCGTCGTACCCGACCCGTCCCCCGCCCCCGACCGCCCTCCGTCCACCCCTGCCGACCGCCCCCCGTCCGCCGTCGCAACCGCTTCCACGACGCGAGGAGACTCCGTGGCCACCGAGACACCGCCCCCCGCGAAGTCGGCGCACCGACTTCCCTCCGCCGAGGAGTTCGTCCAGGTGCAGCAGAGCGCGGAGTTCGGCGAACTGCGCCGTGCCCACCGCTCCTTCGCCTTTCCGCTCACCGTCGCCTTCATCACCTGGTACCTGCTGTACGTCCTGCTGTCGAACTACGCGGGCGGCTTCATGGGCACCAGGCTGTTCGGCAACGTCAACGTCGCCCTGACGCTGGGCCTCGCCCAGTTCCTCACCACGTTCCTCATCGCCTGGTGGTACTCGCGGCACGCCGCCGCGAAGCTCGACCCCGCGGCCGAGGTCATCAAGTCCCGGATGGAGGGCGGCGCATGAGCCCCGCGACCATCCTGGCCGCCAACGAGGCCAGCGAGCACCGGCCGCTGATCATCAGCCTGTTCGCCCTGTTCGTGGTGGCCACCCTGGTCATCACCGTGTGGGCGGGCCGGCAGACCAGGGACGCCGCCGACTTCTACGCCGGCGGCCGCCAGTTCAGCGCCTTCCAGAACGGGCTCGCCGTGTCCGGCGACTACATGTCCGCGGCGTCCTTCCTCGGCATCGCCGGCGCCATCGCCCTGTTCGGCTATGACGGCTTCCTGTACTCCATCGGCTTCCTCGTCGCCTGGCTGGTGGCGCTGCTCCTGGTCGCCGAACCGCTGCGCAACTCCGGCCGCTACACCATGGGGGACGTGCTGGCCTACCGTATGCGCCAGCGACCGGTCCGCACCGCGGCCGGCACCTCCACCATCGTCGTCTCGATCTTCTACCTGCTCGCCCAGATGGCCGGGGCCGGCGTTCTCGTCTCGCTGCTGCTCGGCATCACCTCCGACTCGGGCAAGGTCGGCATCGTCGCCCTGGTCGGCGTCCTGATGATCGTCTACGTCTCCATCGGCGGCATGAAGGGCACCACCTGGGTCCAGATGGTCAAGGCCGTGCTGCTCATCGGCGGCACCGTCCTGATCACCTTCCTGGTGCTGCTGAAGTTCGGCTTCAACATCTCCGACCTGCTGGGCAAGGCCGCCGACAACAGCGGCAAGGGCGCCGCCTTCCTGGAACCGGGCCTGCAGTACGGCGCCACCGGCACCTCCAGGCTCGACTTCATCTCCCTCGGCATCGCCCTGGTGCTCGGCACCGCCGGCCTGCCGCACATCCTGATCCGCTTCTACACGGTGCCCGACGCCAAGGCCGCCCGGAAGTCCGTGAACTGGGCAATCGGCATCATCGGCGGCTTCTACCTGATGACCATCGCGCTCGGCTTCGGCGCCGCGGCGCTCATCGGGCAGAAGGAGATCATCGAGTCCAACCCGTCCGGCAACACGGCCGCGCCGCTGCTCGCGCTCCACCTCGGCGGCGTCGACTCGGCCTGGGGCGCGATCCTGCTCGCCACGATCTCGGCGGTGGCCTTCGCGACCATCCTCGCCGTGGTCGCCGGACTCACCCTGGCCTCGTCCTCGTCGTTCGCCCACGACATCTACGCCAACGTCATCAAGAAGGGCCAGGCCACCGAGAAGGACGAGGTCAGAGCGGCCCGCCTGGCCACCCTCGGCATCGGCGCCGTCTCCATCCTGCTCGGCGCCCTCGCCCGCGACCTCAACGTGGCCGGACTGGTCGCGCTCGCCTTCGCCGTCGCCGCGTCCGCCAACCTGCCGACGATCCTGTACAGCCTGTTCTGGAAGCGGTTCACCACCCAGGGCGCCCTGTGGTCGATCTACGGCGGCCTGATCGTCGCCGTCGGCCTGGTGCTGTTCTCCCCGGTCGTCTCCGGCGACCCGAAGGCGATGTTCCCCGATGTCGACTTCGCCTGGTTCCCGCTGAAGAACCCCGGCATCATCTCCATCCCCTTCGGCTTCGTGATGGGCTGGCTCGGCACGATCCTGTCCGGGGAGGAGCCCGACACCGCGAAGTACGCGGAGCTGGAGGTCAGGTCCCTCACCGGCACCGGCGCCCACTGAGCGCACCCGTCCGTCCGGCCGCGTCGTAGCTCCCTACGACGCGGCCGGGTCGTACCTGGCGGATCGGGGCGGTGTGGTGGCCGGTGCCGTCGCGTAGGCTCGCAGTGAAGGACGGAGAACGACAGCGAAAGACAGCCGGGGAACGTCGGAGAGATCCGGAATCGTCCGGAATCCTCAACGATCGTCGAGGACCCGCCAGGGGCCGTCGACGTCAGGGACGGGTCAAGGACTGCCAAGAACTGCCGGAGACCGTCAAGGACGGTAAAGGACCGTCAAGGACTGTCAAGGACCGTCAAGAACAACGTGCGATCCGCTGTGCGGGAGGGGGCCGCGTGCTCATCGACAGCTTCGGCCGGACGGCCACCGATCTGCGAGTGTCACTCACCGACCGGTGCAATCTGCGCTGCACCTACTGCATGCCCGAGGAGGGCCTGCAGTGGCTGGCCAAGCCCGATCTGCTCACCGACGACGAGATCGTCCGCCTGATCGACATCGCCGTACGGCTGCTGGGCGTCGAGGAGGTCCGCTTCACCGGCGGGGAACCCCTCCTGCGGCCCGGCCTGGCCGGCATCGTCGAGCGGGTCGCCGCCCTCGACCCGCGTCCCCGGACCTCCCTCACCACCAACGGCATCGGCCTGCGGCGCACCGCGGCCGCCCTGAGGGCGGCGGGCCTGGACCGGGTCAACGTCTCCCTCGACACCCTGCGCCCCGACGTCTTCAAGACCCTCACCCGCCGTGACCGCCACCACGACGTCCTCGAAGGCCTGCTGGCCGCCCGCGAGGCCGGCCTCGACCCGGTCAAGGTCAACTCGGTGCTGATGCCCGGGCTCAACGACGACGAGGCCCCCGACCTGCTGGCCTGGGCCGTCGAGCACGACTACGAGCTCCGCTTCATCGAGCAGATGCCGCTGGACGCCCAGCACGGCTGGAAGCGCGAGGGCATGGTGACCGCCGGTGACATCCTCGCCTCCCTGCGCACCCGCTTCGACCTCACCCCCGAGGACTCCGAGGAGCGCGGCTCCGCCCCGGCGGAGCGCTGGCTGGTCGACGGCGGTCCCCAGCGGGTCGGTGTCATCGCCTCCGTGACCCGCCCCTTCTGCGCCGCGTGCGACCGGACCCGGCTCACCGCCGACGGCCAGATCCGTACCTGCCTGTTCGCCACCGAGGAGACCGACCTGCGGGCCGCCCTGCGCTCCGGCGTCCCCGACGAGGAGATCGCGCGCGTCTGGCGCACGGCCATGTGGGGGAAGAAGGCCGGTGCGGGCCTGGACGACCCGACGTTCGTCCAGCCGGACCGGCCGATGTCGGCCATCGGAGGCTGACCCGCCGGACACGCGGTCCCGGGGTGTGCCGCGCCCGCCCCGGGGTGCCGCCTCCCGGGCACGCAGGGCCTCAGGCCTGCCGGGACTCCCACTCCCGCAGCGTCACGACGTCCTTCAGGAAGCCGCGCACCCCGAGGAACTCCGACAGGTGCCCGCGGTGCTCCTCGCACGCCAGCCATGTCTTGCGCCGCTCCGGGGTGTGGATCCCGGGGTTGTTCCACGCCAGCACCCACACGGCGTCGGCGCGGCAGCCCTTCGCGGAACAGACAGGGAAGTCACTCACAGATTCGTCTCACAACCGCACGGGACAAGGCGACGCCGAGCAGCCACGGGGGGAGCTGCCCGGCGTCGGTCTGTCGCTCCGACGGGGGATGCGGAGCGCCTAGGCAGTATGTCACGCGCACCGGCCCGCAGGGCACCGGAACCGCACGATTCGGTACGGCCCCCGTTCCGCCGCCGCACCACCGCACTCAGGCCCGGTCACCGGGCTCGGAATCCGGGTGGTCGTCCTCCTGCCGCGAGGGTGTGATCACCGGCCGCGACGGACCGCCCACGAACGTCGACGGCAGCCCCGGCGCGTTCTCCCGCCCGGCGTTCGCGATCACCACCGCGATGTAGGGCAGCACCAGACCGAGCACCAGCGCCACGATCGCCACATGCCGTTCCACGTTCCACAGCACGGCCGCCAGCACCACCGACAGCGTGCGCACACTCATCGAGATGACGTACCGGCGCTGACGCCCGCGGACATCGTCCTGGAGCCCCTGCCGGGCCCCGGTGATCCGGAACACCTGGGCGCTGCCGCCACCATGCCGCATCCGCATCACAATCCACCAACCGCCTGCCTCGGACCTCGCCCGGCCCGCTCACCACCCGTTCCCGTGAGGACCCGGGTCCGGACCCTGTCCACGGTACGCCGCGGCCGGGCCGCCTTCGAGACCGGGGCACCCGTCGGCCTGCCGGAACGGCCCGGCCGGAGCACACACGCCCCGGCCGACATGCGGCACCGGACGACCGCACCCAGACTGAGGGCAGTGTTCCGCCGGATCCGTCAGGGAGGCGACCGTGGGCTGGTTGTGGGCGATCATCGTCGGGTTCGTGCTGGGTCTGATCGCCAAGGCGATCCTGCCCGGCAAGCAGCACAGCCCGCTCTGGCTGACCACCGTCTTCGGCATGATCGGCGCCGTCGCCGGCAACGCCATGGCCCGCGGCTTCGGGGTGGAGGAGACCCCCGGCATCGACTGGAGCCGCCATATCTTCCAGCTGGTCGCAGCGGTGGTCATCGTGGGCTTCGGCGACCAGCTGTACGTGGCGACGCTCGGCAAGCGCAAGCGGCGGGTGTGACCGCCGGCCCCGCGCGGAACCGGCCCCCGCACGCGACCGCGAACCGCACGCCCGCCCCACCACGACGGGGCACCACCACCGTGACCACGGGGGACGGCCCCGCACCGAGGAAGGCCGCGCCCCCGGTGCGGGGCGCGGCCTTCCTCGGTGCGGCCGGTCGCGGCCCGGCCGTGGCGCTCAGGCGCCGGTGACCTCCACGGCGGCCAGGTTCCTCTTGCCGCGCCGCAGCACGAGCCACCGCCCGTGCAGCAGGTCCGCCCCGTCCGGTACGGCGTCCTCGGCGGTGACCTTCGCGTTGTTCACGTAGGCCCCGCCCTCCTTCACCGTCCGGCGGGCCGCCGACTTGCTCGCGGCCAGGCCCACCTCGGCGAACAGGTCGACCACCGGCGCCAGCTCGGCGACCTTGGTGTGCGGGACCTCCGACAGCGCCGCGGCCAGCGTCCGCTCGTCGAGCTCGCCCAGCTCGCCCTGACCGAACAGAGCCCGCGACGCGGCGACGACCGCCCCGGTCTGGCCGGCGCCGTGCACCAGCGTGGTCAGTTCCTCCGCCAGCGCCCGCTGCGCGGCACGCGCCTGCGGCCGCTCCTCGGTCTGCCGCTCCAGGTCCTCGATCTCCGCCCGGGAGCGGAAACTGAAGATCCGCAGGAACTTCGACACGTCCCGGTCGTCCGCGTTCAGCCAGAACTGGTAGAACGCGTACGGCGTGGTCATCTCCGGGTCCAGCCACACCGTGCCCGACTCGGTCTTGCCGAACTTCGTGCCGTCCGCCTTGGTGATCAGCGGCGTCGCCAGTGCGTGCACCGCCGCGTGCGGCTCCACCCTGTGGATCAGGTCGGCACCCGCGGTGAGGTTGCCCCACTGGTCGCTGCCGCCGGTCTGCAGTGTGCAGCCGTGCCGCCGGTACAGCTCCAGGAAGTCCATGCCCTGGAGGATCTGGTAGCTGAACTCGGTGTAGCTGATGCCGGCGTCCGAGTGCAGCCGGCGGGCGACGGCCTCCTTGGAGATCATCTTGTTGACCCGGAAGTGCTTGCCGACGTCCCGCAGGAACGCGATGGCCGACATGCCCTGCGTCCAGTCCAGGTTGTTGACCATCGCGGCGGCGTGCGGGCCCTCGAAGTCCAGGAACCGCTCGATCTGACCCCGCAGCCGGGACACCCAGCCGGCCACCACCTCGGGGTCGTTCAGCGTGCGCTCCGCCGTCGGCTTGGGGTCGCCGATCAGCCCGGTGGCCCCCCCGACCAGCCCCAGCGGACGGTTGCCCGCCTGCTGCAGGCGCCGCATCGTCAGAATCTGCACGAGGTTGCCCAGGTGCAGACTCGGCGCGGTCGGGTCGAAACCGCAATAGAACGTGACGGGGCCGTCCGCGAACGCCTTGCGCAGTGCGTCCTCGTCGGTGGAGAGGGCGATGAGCCCGCGCCACTTCAGCTCGTCGACGATGTCCGTCACGGTTCTCGTGTCTCCTCGGATGATCTTCAGGCGGTCGAGCGACCGCCACCCCTGAGGTTATACGCCCTGGCTGACCGAGCTCATATTGAAATCGGGGACCCGCAGCGCCGGCATCGCGGCCCTGGTGAACCAGTCGCCCCACTCCCGGGGCAGCGTGCGCTCGGTGCGCCCCGCCTCGGTGACCCGGCCCAGCAGGGAGACCGGCGACTCGTTGAACCGGAAGTTGTTCACCGCACCGGTCACCTCGCCGTTCTCCACCAGATACACACCGTCCCGGGTCAGGCCGGTGAGCAGCAGCGACGCCGGGTCGACCTCGCGGATGTACCACAGGCACGTCAGCAGCAGCCCCCGCTCGGTGCTCGCGACCATGTCGTCCAGGGAGCGGTCCGCGCCGCCCTCCAGGACCAGGTTGTCCACGGCCGGGGCGAGCGGCAGTCCGGTCAGCTCGGCGGTGAACCGGCTGGTGACCAGGTTCTTCAGCTCGCCCCCGGCGATCCACTCGGTGGGCGCGAGCGGCAGCCCGTTGTCGAACACCGACGCGTCGCCGCCCGAGGAGTGCGCCAGCACGAACGGCAGCGACTCCAGGCCCGGCTCGTGCGGGTCGCTGCGCAGCGTCAGCGGCAGATCGCTGAGCCGCTCGCCGAGCCGGGTCCCGCCGCCGGGCCGCGAGAACACCGTGCGGCCCTCGGCCGCGTCCCGCCCCGACGCCGACCACATCTGGTAGATCAGCAGGTCCGCGACGGCGGTCGGCGGCAGCAGCGTCTCGTACCGCCCGGCCGGCAGGTCGACCCGCCGCCCGGCCCAGCCGAGACGCACCGCCAGCTCGGCGTCCAGCGCCGCCGGGTCGACGTCCTCGAAGTCCCGCGTGGCGCGGCCCGCCCAGGCCGACCGCGTCCGGTCCGGCGACTTGGCGTTCAGCTCCAGCGTGCCGTTCGGCTGGTCGTGCCGCAGCCGCAGCCCCGTGGAGGTGCCCAGATAGCTCGACGTCATCTCGTGGAGGGCGAAACCGTACAGCTCGCGGTCGCCGGCCCGGGCCCGGGCGAACGCCTCGCCCAGCGCGGGCGCGAAGTCGGCGAACACCGCGGAGGAGGTCTCCGCGGGCGCCTCCGTGAAGCCGGGGGAGCCGGGGGAGCGCCGCGCCGTGTCCCCGCCGGTGATCAGCGGGCGGGCGTCCTCGGCGGGCGCGGCCCCGCGCGCGGCGTCCTCGGCGGCCCGCACCAGCGGCTCCAGCTCGTCGGCGGTCACCGCCGCCCGCGAGACCACACCGGAGGCGGTGCCCTCCTTGCCGTCCACGGTCGCGATCACCGTGAGCGTACGGCCGCGGGTGACACCGTTGGTGGTCAGCGCGTTGCCCGCCCAGCGCAGGTTCGCGCTCGACTGCTCGTCGGCGATGGCGACACACCCGTCCGCGCGGGACAGTTCGAGGACGCGCTCGACGATCTCGTGCGGCTTGCTCGTACGGGCGCTCATCGGCGGGCCTCCTGGGTGGTGTGGTGTCGGAACGTGCCCCGGGGACGCCCCCCGGGGCCCTGGCTGAACCCGGCCGCGGCGCTCACCGGCCCGCCTCCCGCGTGGTGTTGAGGATGCTGACGCCCCGGAACAGGGCCGAGGGGCAGCCGTGCGACACGGCCGCGACCTGGCCGGGCTGGGCCTTGCCGCAGTTGAAGGCACCGCCCAGCACATACGTCTGCGGCCCGCCCACCGCCGTCATCGAGCCCCAGAAGTCCGTCGTGGTGGCCTGGTAGGCGACGTCCTTGAGCTGTCCGGTGATCCGGCCGTTCTCGATCCGGAAGAAGCGCTGCCCCGTGAACTGGAAGTTGTACCTCTGCATGTCGATCGACCAGGACCGGTCGCCGACGACGTAGATCCCGCGGTCGACGCCGCCGATCAGATCCTCCGTCGACAGCCCGGCCGGGTCCGGCCGGAGCGAGACGTTGGCCATGCGCTGCACCGGCACATGGCCGGGGGAGTCGGCGAAGGCGCACCCGTTGGACCGCCCGAGCCCGGTCAGCCGGGCGATCCTGCGGTCGAGCTGGTACCCGACCAGGGTGCCGTCCCGCACCAGGTCCCAGGACTGCGCCTCGACGCCCTCGTCGTCGTAGCCGACGGTCGCCAGGCCGTGCTCGGCGGTCCGGTCGCCCGTGACGTTCATCAGCTCCGAGCCGTACCGCAGCCTGCCGAGCTGGTCGAAGGTGGCGAAGGAGGTGCCGGCGTAGGCCGCCTCGTAGCCCAGCGCCCGGTCCAGCTCCGTGGCGTGCCCGACGGACTCGTGAATGGTCAGCCACAGGTTGGACGGGTCGACGACGAGGTCGTACGCGCCCGGCTGCACGCTCGGCGCACGCATCTTCTCGGCGAGCAGCTCCGGGATCTGCTCCAGCTCGGCGTCCCAGTCCCAGCCGGTGCCGGTCAGGTACTCCCAGCCCCTCCCGGCCGGCGGCGCGAGCGTGCGCATGGAGTCGAACTCGCCGCTGGAGGCGTCCACCGACACCGCCGTCAGCTGCGGGTGCAGCCGCACCCGCTGCTGGGTGGTCACGGTGCCCGCCGTGTCGGCGTAGAACTTGTTCTCGTGCACGGTGAGCAGCGCGGCGTCCACGTGGTCGACGCCCGGCGCCGCCAGCAGCCGCTCGCTCCACTCGGCCAGCAGCCCCGACTTCTCCTCGTCGCTCACGGCGAACGGGTCGGTCTCGTACGACGACACCCAGGTCTTCTCCGCGTGCACCGGCTCGTCCGCCAGCTCCACCCGCTCGTCCGACCCGGCCGCCCTGGTCACCTGCGCGGACAGCCTGGCCATCGCCACCGCCTGTCCGGCGACCCGTGCCGCCGCGTCCATCGACAGGTCGACACCCGAGGCGAACCCCCAGGTCCCGCCGTGCACGACCCGCACCGCGTAGCCGAGGTCGGTGACGTCGGACGCCCCGGCCGGCCTGGCGTCCCGCAGCCGCCACGACGCGCTGCGCACCCGCTCGAACCGGAAGTCGGCGTGCTCCGCGCCCAGGGCCCGCGCCCGGGCCAGCGCGGCGTCGGCGAGGGCGCGCAGCGGGAGTGCCGTGAACGACTGATCGATTTCATGGGGCACGGGCGGGATTCCCTTCGGGCGCTTGCCTGAGATGACCGTCGGGGGGCAGTGAACCACGTCCCGCTGCGCGGCCCACCGCGATGTCCGGGCTTGATCCACCGTGGGCGCGGCACCGGCCCGAACTGTAGGGACCCGACAGCGCGGGGCCCGTGCCACTGTGGGTGCCCGAATGCCCGCCCCGGCGGGACGCCCGATAGGTTTTCAATGAAGCCGCCTGTCATCCAGGTGTCCGGGCGGGCAGGACCGCTATCGAAAGGGTGATCCGTTGAGCCGCTCGGTTCTCGTCACCGGAGGAAACCGGGGCATCGGCCTCGCCATCGCCCGCGCTTTCGCCGACGCCGGCGACAAGGTCGCGATCACGTACCGCTCGGGTGAGCCGCCCGCCGTCCTCGCGGAGCTGGGCTGCCTCGCCGTCCGGTGCGACATCACCGACCCCGAGCAGGTGGAGCAGGCCTACAAGGAGATCGAGGACGCCCACGGCCCCGTCGAGGTGCTCGTCGCCAACGCCGGCGTCACCAAGGACCAGCTCCTGATGCGCATGTCCGAGGAGGACTTCACCTCGGTCGTCGACACCAACCTCACCGGCACCTTCCGCGTCGTCAAGCGCGCCAACCGCGGCATGCTGCGCGCCAAGAAGGGCCGCGTGGTCCTGATCTCCTCGGTCGTCGGTCTGCTGGGCTCCGCGGGGCAGGCGAACTACGCCGCCTCCAAGGCCGGCCTGGTCGGCTTCGCGCGCTCCCTCGCCCGTGAGCTGGGTTCGCGCAACATCACCTTCAACGTCGTCGCGCCCGGCTTCGTCGACACCGACATGACCAAGGTGCTCACCGACGAGCAGCGCGCGAACATCGTGTCGCAGGTCCCGCTCGGCCGTTACGCGCAGCCGGACGAGATCGCCGCGGCCGTGCGGTTCCTCGCCTCGGACGACGCCTCGTACATCACTGGAGCCGTCATCCCCGTTGACGGCGGACTGGGAATGGGTCACTGAACACCATGAGCGGAATTCTCGAGGGCAAGCGCGTCCTGATCTCCGGTGTGCTGATGGAGTCCTCCATCGCCTTCCACGCCGCCCGACTGGCCCAGGAGCAGGGTGCCGAGATCATCCTGACCGCGTTCCCGCGGCCCACGCTGACGGAGCGCATCGCCAAGAAGCTCCCCAGGCCCACCAAGGTCATCGAGCTCGACGTCACCAACGACGAGCACCTGGGCCGCCTGGCCGACCTGGTCGGCGAGGAGCTCGGCGGCCTGGACGGCGTGGTGCACTCCATCGGCTTCGCCCCGCAGGACGCACTCGGCGGCAACTTCCTCAACACGCCGTTCGAGTCCGTGGCGACGGCCATGCACGTCTCGGCGTACTCCCTGAAGTCGCTGACCACGGCCTGCCTGCCGCTGATGCAGAACGGCGGCTCGGTCGTCGGCCTCACCTTCGACGCCCAGTTCGCCTGGCCGCAGTACGACTGGATGGGCCCGGCCAAGGCCGCCCTGGAGGCCACCAGCCGCTACCTGGCGCGCGACCTGGGCAAGCAGAACATCCGCTGCAACCTCGTCTCCGCCGGCCCGCTCGGCTCCATGGCCGCCAAGTCCATCCCCGGCTTCGGCGAGCTGGCCTCCGTCTGGGACACCCGCTCCCCGCTGGAGTGGGACCTGAAGGACCCCGAGCCGGCCGGCCGCGGCATCGTCGCCCTGCTCAGCGACTGGTTCCCCAAGACCACCGGCGAGATCGTCCACGTGGACGGCGGCCTGCACGCCATCGGCGCGTAACCGCACCCGCTCCTCCCACGCCCGCCCCGGCGCCGGCGCCCACGCCCCGTCCCCGCACCGCGCGGGGGCGGGGCGTCACCCGTTCGGCCCCTCCGGCCGGGCGGGGAGCGGGGCCGGCCGGGCACCCTGGATCACGTGTCCACCGCGTGATTTCCTCCCCAGCCCGGCCGAGGAGGTTCTCTTGTGCGCCTGTCCCGAAGCCTGGCCCCGGCGACCCTCGCCCTCGCCCTCGCCCTCTGCGCCCCGCACGAGGCGACGTCCCACGCGCGGGCGTCCGAGGACCCTGCCACGCCCCACGGCGCCGAGTGCCGCACAAGCGTCCAGGGCTCCCACGTCGTCGCCCACTGCCACAACGCCTACCCGTCCGTCGACCGGGTCCGACTGCACATCGAGTGCGACCGCTGGTGGGACCTCGACAGCGACAGCCCGCCCGCCGACGCCGGTCCCGCCGAGACCGTCCGGCTGACCGGCCGGTGCTGGAAGGAGATCCGCTCCGTGTGGATCAGTCACCAGCTGCGGTGAGACCGGTGACGGGGGCGCGCGGACGGGATCCCGTGCGGGACCGCGCGCGTACGGGGCCTCGTGCGGGACCGCGCGCGCAAGGCCGCCGGCGACGGCTGACGGTTCTCAGGCGCGGGTGCGGGGGCCTTGCGGACCTGCGCGCGTGCGGAGTGCCTCCGGCTCCCGGGCGTGCTTCCGCGGCCCGCGCCGTCGACGGGCCCGCCGTCGGCCGGCCCGTGGCCGTGCGGGCCGGCCGACGGCGGGCGGGAGCCGGCGTTCAGCCCGCGGAGCCGGTCAGAGGCGCCTGGCGGCACCCCAGGGGGTAGCTCGCGGCCTCCGCGGCCGCCGTCTCCGCGTCGCCCGCGCGGATCGCGTCCAGGAGCCTCGCGTGGTCCATGTACGTCTCCGGCGTCAGCTCCTCACCCACGTCCTCGCGCAGCCAGTCGCGCAGCACCTCGCCCAGGTCGGCGTACATCGCCGTCATGACGTCGTTGTGCGAGGCCGCGACCACGGCCAGGTGGAACGTCGCGTCGGCCGTCACGAAGGCCTCCGTCCCACCGGACCGCCACGCCTCCTCACGGCGCCGCAGCAGCGTCTCCAGCTGCCGCAGGTCACGCTCGGTGCGCCGCTCGGCGGCCAGCTTCGCCGCGCTCGACTCCAGCGTGGACCGCAGCTCGGCGATGTGGCGCGGGTCGGCGTCCGCGAACCGCCGGTGCATCACCCCGGCCAGCTCGCTGGTGGCCACCACATAGGTGCCCGAGCCCTGGCGGATGTCGAGCAGACCGTTGTGCGCGAGCGCCCGCACCGCCTCCCGCACGGTGTTCCGGGCGACCCCGAGCTGTTCCACCAGCTCCGGCTCGGTGGGGATACGGGACCCGACCGGCCACTCACCCGAGGTGATCTGGTGGCGCAGTGCGGCGATGACCTGCTCGGACAGGGCCGAGCGGCGGGGATGGCTCAGGGGCATGACTCACCTTTGCACGACCGCGACCGCCAGGGGCCGAGCGGGAATGGACAACCAATCATCCCATGATTCTATGATGAGAGGCATGGCCGCCGAGAAGACACGACTCATGACCCCCCTGAAGAGCACCGACCGCCCGAGCACCGCCCCCGCCCCCACCGGCGGCCCGGCCTCCGCCACGCGCGCGTGGCGGGCGCGGCTGCTCGTCGTCGCCCTCGTGCTGACCGCGCTCAACCTCCGGCCCGCCATCACCAGCCTCGGCGCCCTGCTGGAGGAGGTCCGCGACGGACTCGGCATGAGCGGCACCATGGCCGGGCTGCTCACCTCGGTACCACCGCTGTGCTTCGCCGCCTTCGGCGTCACGGCCCCGCGCCTGGCCCGCCGCTTCGGGCCCGGCGCCGTGGTGTGCGCCGGCATGGCCGCCATCGCCACCGGACTGCTCGTACGGCCCTATGTGAGCAGCACACCCGTCTTCCTCGCCGCCAGCGCGCTCGCCCTCATGGGCATCGCGGTGAGCAACGTGCTGATGCCGGTCCTCGTCAAGCGCTGGTTCCCCGACCGGGTCGGCTCCATGACCGGCCTCTACTCCATGGCCCTGGCGCTGGGCACCTCCGCCGCGGCGGCCGCGACCGTGCCCCTGACCGACGCCCTGGGCGGCAGCTGGCGGACCGGCCTCGCCGTGTGGTCGGCGCTCGCCGCGGCCGCCGTCCTGCCCTGGCTGGCGTTCGTGCGGCGGCCGAAGCCCGAGCAGCCCGGCGGCGTGGCCCCCTACGCGGGGGCACGCGCGCGGGGGGCGGACCGCGGCGCCGACGCCCCGGTGCCGGCCGCCCACGGCACCGGGGCGGCCTCCGGACGTGCCGAGCGGCAGCCGGAGACCCTGCGCATCACCCGCAGCCGCACCGCGTGGGCGCTCGCCGTGTTCTTCGGCCTGCAGGCCACCGCCGCCTACGTGACGATGGGCTGGATGGCCCAGATCTTCCGCGACGCGGGTGTGGCCGCCTCCACCGCCGGTGTGCTGCTCGCCGTGACGATGGCGATGGGCGTGCCGCTCGCCTTCGTCATTCCCCGGCTGGCCACCCGGCTGCCCCACCAGGGCCCCATGGTCCTCGCGCTCGGCGTCTGCGGCCTGGCCGGATACGGAGGCCTCGCGTTCGCCCCGGCCGGCGGCGCCTGGGCCTGGGCGGTGCTGCTCGGCATCTCCAACTGCGCCTTCCCGCTCGCCCTGACCATGGTCGGCATGCGCGCCCGTACCGGGGGCGGCGTGGCCCAGCTCTCGGCCTTCGCGCAGAGCACCGGCTATCTGGTCTCCGTCCCCGGTCCGCTCCTGGTCGGCGTGCTCTACCAGCACACCGGCGGCTGGAGTGTGCCCCTCGCCCTCATGGCCGCGCTGATGCTGCCGCAGATGTGCGTCGGCTTCCTCGCGGGCCGGGACCGCACCGTGGAGGACGAGGCCGCCGCCCGGACCTGACCGCCCGGACCCGGCCGCCCGGACCCGGCCGCCCGGACCCGGCCGCCCGGACCTGACCGCCCGGACCTGACCGCCCGGACCCGGCCGCCCGGACCCGGCCGCCGGGTCGGGCAGCCCCGGCCGGGCCCGGCGGCGCGGCGGGTGCGCCTCGCCGCCTGCGTCGGAGCAGGCGGGGGTATGCCCGTGTCCGTGTCCGCCCTCGTGGTCCGCTCTCGTGGTCCGCTCCCGTACGGCGCCCGGAGAGCGTCGCCCCGGGGCGACGCCGAGGCCGGGCCCGGAGCCGGGTCCGGGCCGGGGCGGGGCGTCCGTGCGGATGCCGGGGCGCGCCCGCCCGGACCCCGGGGCCCGGGCCGCGCGATGCGGGTGCGAGACTGGCGGTATGCCCGTGCTCGACCCGAACCCCCAGAACGGCCAGCGGAAGATGCTGATCGTCTTCGGCGCGTTCCTCGCCGTCTTCGTCGTCATCGCGGTCATCGCGTCGATCGCCGCACCCTGACCCGGCCCCGCCCCGCGCGGCGGGGGTGGGGGTAACCCCCCGTCCCCTAGGGGGTGAGGCTCAGGGGCAAGTGGGTGGATCACCGGATGGGTTGACGGACGCCGGGCCCGTAGCGTCGAGATGTGGCCGCGAGGAGCGGATCACGGACCACTCGAAGCCCTGCGGAGGCACGCATGACGGCCACGACGCACACCCCGCCCCGCACCCCGGGCGCCCCGGGCCGGACCGCCGCCCCCCGTGGCGCCGCCGCCCGCCTGCCGTGGTGGGCGCTGGCGCTGCCCGTCCTCGCCTTCCTCGCGCTCTTCTCCCTCATACCCGACCCCGCCGAAGCCCACGCCACGCCCGGCGGCGCCTCGGCGGTCGCCCATCTCGTCGAGCGCGCCCAGGAGCTGTTCCCCCTCGGGCGATGATCACTGCTCACAGCCCGGCCCGCCCCGGTCGCCGCTGGTGACGGCCGGTGGGGAGGCCTGTCAACTCCCTGCGCCTTGTGGCGTGTTTCATGCGAAGCTGGAACGCATGAGCGTCGCAGAACCCCGCAGGATCGTCCTCTTCCGCCACGCAAAGGCCGACTGGCCGCAGGTGAACGACCATGAGCGGCCGCTCGCCGAGCGGGGCCGCATGGACGCCGCAGTCGCCGGACGCAAGCTGGCCGACACCGGCATCCCCTTCGATCTCGCCGTGTGCTCCACGGCCGTCCGGACCCGCGAGACCTGGAAGCTCGCCGTCCACGAGTTCCCGCACCGGCCGAAGACCGTCTACGAGGAGCGGATCTACGAGGCCTCCCCGGGCGAGCTGATCACGGTGCTCAACGAAACCCCCGACGACGCCCGCAACCTCGTCCTCATCGGCCACAACCCCGGCGTCCACGGCCTCGCCGACATCCTCGCCGGTACAGCCGAGGCCGACTGCGCCACACGGATGAACAGCCGCGGCTTCCCCACCGCGGCCTACGCCGTGCTGACCTTCGCGGGGCCCTGGAAGACCCTGGAGCCCGGCTCCGGCACCCTCGTCGACTACTGGGCGCCGTAGGGCCGAGCCGATCCCACGCCCCGGGGGCCCGGCGCCGGGAGACGGCGCCGGGAGACGGCACCGGGCCCCGCCGTCTCAGGCCTGCGGCCCGCCGGGCTCCGGCCCTGCGCTCGCGCCGCGCGCCGGACGCCCGGGCCTCGCCCGGCGAGGTGCCCTTCAACTGGGCCGGGCGGATCAGTCCGCGCCGTGCGTGTCCGCCGCCTCGACCTCTTCCCGCGTGATGCCCAGCAGGTACAGCACCGCGTCCAGGAACGGCACGTTCACCGCCGTGTGCGCTGCCTCCCGCACCACGGGCTTGGCGTTGAAGGCGACCCCCAGTCCGGCCGCGTTCAGCATGTCGAGGTCGTTGGCGCCGTCGCCGATCGCCACCGTCTGCGACAGCGGAACCCCCGCCTCGGCGGCGAACCGGCGCAGCAGCCGCGCCTTGCCCGCCCGGTCCACGATCTCGCCGGTGACCCTGCCGGTGAGCCTGCCGTCCACGATCTCCAGCGTGTTGGCCTGGGCGAAGTCCAGCCCCAGCCGCTCCTTGAGGTCGTCGGTGACCTGGGTGAACCCGCCGGAGACGACACCGACTTGGTAGCCGAGCCGCTTCAGTGTCCGGATGAGGGTGCGCGCGCCCGGCGTCAGCCGCACCTCGGCGCGCACCTTGTCCACCACCGAGGCGTCCAGCCCGGCCAGCAGAGCCACCCGCGCGTGCAGCGACTGCTCGAAGTCCAGCTCCCCGCGCATCGCGGCCGCCGTCACCTCGGCGACCTCGCTCTCGCACCCCGCGTGCGCGGCGAAGAGCTCGATCACCTCGTCCTGGATCAGCGTGGAGTCGACGTCCATCACGACCAGGCGCTGCGCGCGCCGGTGCAGCCCCGCCGCGACGACCGCCACGTCCACGCCGAGCGCGGCGGCATCCGTCACCAGCGCCGTGCGCAGCGGCTCCGTCTCCACGCCGGACACCGCGAACTCCACCGCCGTCACGGGGTACTTCGCCAGCCGGAAGACACGGTCGATGTTCGCGCCGACCCGGGTGATCCTCGCCGCGATCGAGGCCGTCGCCTCGGCGGTGAGCGGATGCCCGAGCACCGTGACCAGGGACCGGCCGAGCCCGCGCGGCCGGTTGTCGCCGATGCCGGAGATGATCTCCGCCTGCATCCTCATCGACTCGGCCCAGCTGTGCACGGTCGCCCTCAGGTCGCCCTCCGTGCCCTGCGGCGGCTCGGTGACCAGGGCGCACAGCACGATCCGGCCGCGGGTGACGACCTGCTCGATGTCGACCACGTCGACCGAGTAGGCGGCGAGGGTGTCGAAGAGTCCGGCCGTGATGCCCGGCCTGTCCTTGCCGAAGATCTTGACAAGGAGGGTGGGGACCTCAGAGGTCTGCGAAGCACTCATGGTGCTCCCACCGTATCCGGCACCCAGTGCCGTCCGCCCCCGAGGTCCGCCTGGCGGACAGGGAACTCCGGGCGTCCGCTCGACGGCGCGCACCGGGCGCCCGGGCGACGGTTCCGTCCGCGGGGGCGGCTCAGCGCCCTCCGCGCGGCGGCCGCGGTGGCGGAGGGCCGGGTGGCGGGGGCCCGGGTGGCGGGGGCGGCCCCTCCTCGGGGGAGGTCGGGGGCCGCTTCCCGGGCGGAGCCCCGCCGGCGCGCCCCGGTGGCCGGGACGGGGGCGGTTCGGCGGGACTGATCACGGTCGGCGCGCCGGAGAGATCACCGGACGGGTCCTCCGGTGGAACGCCCCGCCACGGCCCCGGAGACCGGGCGTCACCGTCCCCCGGTGCCCCGCCGCGCCCGCCCTCTCCGCCACCCGCCCCGCCTCCGCCCCGCGCCCCGCCGCCCCTGCCGCCGCTCGGGCCGCCCGCCCCGCCGCTCCGGCCGTCGGAGCCCGGCCCGTACGGAGCGCCCCTCTCCTGCACGGGCCGCCCGTCGCCCGCCTGCCCGTGCCGTCCGTCGCCCCGCCGTCGGTACGGTCCGTCGCCGGGCCCGCCGTGGCCGCCGTACCCGCCCCGGCCCGGCCCGCCGTACCCGCCGTCGGCCGGGTCCCCGTACCTGCCGCCCGGTCCCGGGCCGCCCGCACCGGGGCCGCCCGCACCGCCCCCGGCATCGGGCGGGCCGCCCCCCGGCTCGGGCCGGACCACCGCGCCGGGCGGCCGGGCGTCCTCGGGCTCCCGCAGCGCTCCGGGGATCCGCAGATAGGGGTTGGTGGCGGGGTCCGGCGGCCGGTACGGCCTGCCGGGCGCGTACGGCCCCGGCAGACCCGGCGTCCCCGCTCGGGCCGGGCCGCCCGCCCCGTCACCCCGTGCCAGCGGCGCGACCCGCCGCCCCGCTGCCCCGCACACCCAGGCCAGCAGCCCGCCGACGGCACCCGCCCCCGCGCCCCACACCGCGCCGAGCAGCGCTGCCGTGCCGGGCCGCGCCCGCAGCCACACGCCGGAACCGAACGCGTCGAAGCCCAGCACCGACAGCGAGGCGTCCACCGACACCTCCGCCAGCCACCCCAGCACGGGCAGCGCGGCGGCCGTGACGATGCCGAGCCGCAGCGCGCACACCCCGGCGAACCGCGACGCGCCGGGGCCGCGGCCCCGCGCGGCACCCGCACCGTCCCAGGCCGCCCGCACGGCCGGAGCCCCGCCGCTCGCCGCGCCCGGTCCGGCACCGGGGAGCGGTGTCCGGACCGCGACCAGCACCCCCGCGAGCAGCATCGCGGCGGCCGCCGCCACCCCCAGCAGCCACACCCGCGCGTCCAGTTCCGCCAGCCGGGCCAGCGTCACCGGCCCGGCCGAGCCGGAGAGCAGTTCGTCCAGCGGATCCGGCAGGAAGCGGGTCAGGACCCCGGTGGCCCGGCCGTCGTACGGCACGAGGAGCCCGACCGGCAGACCCAGCCACACCCCGTTGGGCGCGCCGAGCAGCGCCGCGCCGGCGATGCGGCGGGGGTGTTCGTCGCCGAACGCGGCGTATCCGGCGGCGGACCAGCCCGCGGCCACCGCCAGCAGCAGCACGGTCACCAGCGCCGAGACGGCCGGCCGCACGACCCGGTGCACGGCCCGCAGCCGGGCGGGCAGGGGAGTGCGGCGCGAGGCGAGCAGCGCGACGAGCAGCACGCCGGCCGCCCAGACCGTGCCGCCCAGCAGGGTGGGCGCGGTGTCGACGGTGAACCCGACGGCGGCCTCGGCGTCGATGAGGTCGCCGACCCGGTCCGGCAGCAGCCCGCCGATGTCCCCGACGTCGCCGAGCCCCGGTACGGTGAGGCCGCCCGAGCCGCCCGAGCCGCCCGAGCCTCCGGTACCGGGCAGCCGGTCCAGTCCGAGCCGGCTGCCGTCGATCGTGACGACGTCGTGGCCGGCCCAGGCCAGACCGCCGAGCACCGCCAGGAACAGCGCCAGCACCGCACCCGCGCGGGCGGCGAGTTCGGCGCCCGGGACGGTGGCTCCGGCCGTCCGCAGGGATCGCAGGAAGAACCAGGACAGCAGCAGGGCGCCGACGAGGCCGACGCCCAGTGGCGTGATTCCGACGGCCCCGGTGGCCTCCGCGCCGTGCAGGCCGTACGCGGACACGTCGCCGGACGGTGTCACCGAGCCGCCCGCGGCGAGCGCCACCACGGCGGCCGTCATCGGCCCGAGCGAGCCCGCCGTGTCCGCGCCCAGCAGATGCAGCCCCAGCGCCGCCGTACCCGCCATCCCGATCAACGCCCAGCTCACGGCGGCGACCGCGGCCGTCACCACGTCGATCCACGGAACCCTGTTATCCGGCTGCCCAGTTGCGGCCCTCATGGCAGACCCCCCGATCCGCGAGGCGGCGCGGACGCCGCGCATGTCCCCTCTCGCGTGGAATACCACTTACCGCGCAGGTTTCAACCCCCGCCGGCGACACCGTGCCGACAGGCGCCGGCACGGCCTTCGCAAGGCCCGACTTTCGGACGGGGGGCCGCTCCTGGAATAGTTCCCCCCGATGTTCGCCATCCCTAGACTCCCCGCGACGGGGGCAATTCGGGGGACAACTCAGTGGGGCATGGAGTGCCGGAACTCGTACTGCAGACAAACGGACGGACCTGGACGCTGGACCCGTCCCGGTCCTACACACTCGGACGCGACCCGCAGGGAGACGTCGTGTTCGACGACGCCAGGGTCTCCTGGCGACACGCCACGGTCCGCTTCGACGGGCGCAGTTGGCTCATCGAGGACCACGGCAGCACCAACGGCACGTTCGCCGGGGGCCGGCGGATCCACCAGCTGGAGATCGGCCCGGGCAGCGCGCTCCACCTGGGCAACGCGACCGACGGGCCCGAGGTCAGCCTGACGGGTGCCCAGGCCGGCGCCGCCGTGCCGCAGGCGCAGCCGCACCAGCCCTACGCCGCCCAGGGCGCGGGCGCCGGCCGGCCCCAGCAGCCCGCACCCCAGCAGGCTCCCCACCAGGCCCCGCACCACCAGGCCCCGCCCCAGCAGGCGCCCCGGCACCCCGCCCCGCAGGCCGACCGGCCGCACCCGCAGGTCCCCCAGCAGCACGGCGGCCCCGGCGCGGGCACCCCGCCGGCCTACGGCGACCGCAGCCCGACCACGTTCCACCAGTTCTCCATCGGCCGGGTGATGCGCATCGGCCGTGCCCTGGAGAACGACCTGGTGGTCTCCGACCTCCAGGTCTCCCGCCACCACGCGGAGTTCCACTCCACGCCCGACGGCCGCATGGAGATCCGCGACCTCGGCTCCCACAACGGCACGTACGTCAACGGCCAGCCGATCGCCAAGAGCGGCTCCGCGGTGCTCGGCGCGGCCGACATCGTCGGCGTCGGCCACTCCACGTTCCGCGTCGTCGGCGACCGCCTGGAGGAGTTCGTCGACACCGGCGAGGTGTCCTTCTCGGCCCGCCACCTGACGGTCACCGTCGACGGCGGCAAGCAGATCCTGAAGGACGTCTCCTTCGGCGTGCCGGAGAAGTCGCTGATCGCGGTCATCGGACCGTCCGGCTCCGGCAAGTCCACCCTGCTCAAGGCGCTCACCGGCTACCGGCCCGCCGACCAGGGCGAGGTCCTCTACGACAACCGCGACCTGTACAAGCAGTTCGCCGAGCTGCGCCAGCGCATCGGCCTCGTTCCGCAGGACGACATCCTGCACAAGGAACTCAGCGTCAAGAAGGCCCTCAAGTACGCCGCCAAGCTGCGCTTTCCCGCCGACACCACGGCCGCCGAGCGCGAGGCCCGCATCGACGAGGTGCTGCGCGAACTCAAGCTCGACATCCACAAGGACAAGAAGGTCACGTCCCTGTCCGGCGGCCAGCGCAAGCGCGTCTCGGTCGCCCTGGAACTGCTCACCAAGCCGTCGCTGATATTCCTCGACGAGCCCACCTCGGGTCTCGACCCGGGCATGGACCGCGACGTGATGCAGCTGCTGCGCGGCCTCGCCGACGACGGCCGCACCGTCCTCGTCGTCACCCACTCCGTCGCCGAGCTGGCTCTGTGCGACAAGCTGCTGGTGATGGCGCCGGGCGGCTCCGTCGCCTACTTCGGCCCGCCCGAGGAGGCGCTGAACTTCTTCGGCTACGACACCTGGGCCGACGTCTTCTCCGCCTTCGAGAACTACCGCGACTACGACTGGGCCGGCCGCTGGAAGGGCTCCCAGCACTACCAGATGTACGCCGCGGACATCGACGCCGTAGCCCCGCAGGCCGTACAGGTGCCGGCCATGCAGGCCATGAAGCCGCCGAAGCCGCAGGGCTGGATGTCGCAGTTCGTCACCCTCGTGCGCCGCTATGTGTCGGTGATCGCCTCCGACAAGGGCTTCCTCGCCCTGACGGTGATCCTGCCGGCGGTGCTCGGTGCGGTGTCCCTGCTCATCGACGCCGACCGCGGACTGCTGCCCAACCCGCCCAACGGGGCCGGCCGGATCATCCCCAACGGCACCGCCACCACCGTCCTGCTGATCCTCGCCGTCGGCGCCTGCTTCGCGGGCGCCGCGAACTCCGTCCGCGAGCTGATCAAGGAACGGGTCATCTACGAGCGGGAGCGCGCCACCGGCCTGTCCCGCTCGGCCTATCTGATGTCCAAGGTGTTCGTGCTCGGCATGATCACCGTGTTCCAGGGGCTGCTGGTCGGCGTCATCGGCTTCTCCAGCCGGGAGATCCCCGAGGAGGGCCTGGTCCTCGGCGGCGCCACGCTGCTGGAACTGTCCGTGCCGATCATGGCGCTGGGCTTCACGTCGATGATGTTCGGCCTGATCATCTCCTCGCTGGTGAAGACCGCCGAGAAGACGATGCCCCTGCTCGTCATGTTCGCGATCATCCAGGTGGTCTTCACCGGCTGCCTGTTCGTCCTCAACGGCACGGTCGGTGTCAACCAGTTCTCGTACCTGATGCCCTCGCGCTGGGCGGTCGGCGCTGCGGGCGCCACGCTCGACTTCAACCGGATCAGCCCGCCCGAGCCGGGGGCCGGCACCGATCCGCTGTGGGAGCACACCGCCGGCGCCTGGACCATGGACATGGCCGCCCTGCTCGCGCTCGGCGTGATCTGCGGCTTCTTCGTGGCCCGCTTCCTGCGCCGCCACGAGCCCGAGGTCATGCGCAAGTAGCCGCGGGCACCCCGTACCACGCCGAAGGGCGGCACCCCGTCAGGAGGGTGCCGCCCTTCGGCGTGCCGGTACCGGGCTCCGCGCCAGACCTCAGTACGCGCTGTTGACGTTGTCGATCGAGCCGTAGCGGTCGGCCGCGTAGTTCGCGGAGGCGACGATGTTGGCGATCGGGTCGTACTGGCTCCAGGCCGTGCCGGGGACGTGGTAGGCGTCGAAGGTCGGCTTGATGATCTGCAGCAGACCGATCGAGGGGACGCCGTTGATGGCGTTGATGTCCCAGTCGTTGATCGCGTTCGGGTTGCCCGAGGACTCCCGCATGATGTTGCGGTGCAGGCCGTTGTAGGTGCCCGGGATGCCCTTGTCGTGCATGATGTCCAGGGCCTCGCGGATCCAGCCGTCCAGGTTGTTCGCGTAGGCCTTCTTGGGCGCGGCCTTCTTCGGCGCGGCCTTCTTCACCTGGGCACGCTGCGCGGACCGGCTCGCGGCCTCCTTCGCGGCGCGCTCCTTGGCGGCCTTCGCGGCGCGCTCCTTCGCGGCGCGCTCCTTCGCGGCCTTCTCCGCGGCCTTCTTCTTCGCCTGCTCGGCTGCCTTCTGCTTGGCCTCGGCGGCGGCCTTCTTCTGCGCGGCGGCCTCGACGGCGGCCTTGTGCTGGGCCTCGATCGCCTCGACCTTCACCGCGGACGCGGCGAGCCGGTCGGTGAGGGTCGCCCGGACCTCGGTCACCTGCTTCCCGGACTGGTACGCCACGGGAGCGGCGACCGGAGCCTCGGCCGTCGTGGTCTCCGCGTTCGCGGGCACCACGGAGAAGGCCAGCGCGGCGGCGCCGAGCGTGGCGACACCGGCGAGGGCGAACTTGTGGTTCCTGGTCAGCGTGCGGCCGCGACCGGGTTTCTGGATGATCTTGAGCATGGCTGGTGGACCTCTTCGGATAGCGCGGAGGTCGCTCTGCGTCCGGCGGGAAACCTCTTCGTCCGGCGGGGCGCGGGGTGCTGCCCACACGAACGCCGCGGGGTGCGAGACCCGCGGCGCTGAGCGACGGCAGCCATTCTTAGCGAGCGCAAAATTGCCAGGCAAAGGTGTGACGTACGATCCCCGGTAGTGGATCAGGGAGGGGCAAATCAGGACAGACTGGGCCGTCTGTCCCGCTCGCACCGGAGTGCCCGTCTCCTATGCCCCTTCGTACGTGACCTGCGCCCTATGCGCGGCCTCACACGGGCCGCACGGTGAACTCACCGAACGTCGCGACCGCAACGCTCTGTGTGAACGCTCTCCTCCCGAAGGACGCCCCCCGTGCCTGCGGCCTCCTCCCGCGGTCGGTCCCGTGCGGCTCCCCGTCGTACGTCCGGCCGACGGGGCCCTCCGCCCGGTGCGGGACCGCCCGGCACCCCTCCGCCCGCCGACGCCGCCGCGCGGCAGCCGGCTGGGCAGCCGGGACCGGCGGGGCAACCGGGACCGGACCCGAGGACCGGGACTCCAGGACCAGCACCCCAGGACCAGCACCCCAGGACCAGGACTTCAGGACCAGGACCCCAGGACCAGGGCCGGAGGACCAGGACCCCGGTCCCGGCCGGAGGCGGTCACCGGGCCGATCCGCGCTGTCGCACCCCGCCGGTACCGTGAGGGCATGAGTCACGGTCCCCGGTCGGGCCTCGCCGCGGTCAGCTCCGCACTGCTGGCCATGAGCAGGCACCTGGAGGTGCGCGACGTCCTGAAGACGATCGTCGCCTCCGCCCGCGAGCTGCTCGACGCCGAGTACGCCGCCCTGGGCGTGCCCGACGACCACGGCGGTTTCGCCCAGTTCGTCGTCGACGGCATCGGCGAGGAGCAGTGGAAGGCCATCGGCCCGCTGCCCCGCCAGCACGGCGTGCTGGCGGCGATGCTGCACCAGGCCCGCCCCGAACGCCTCGCAGACGTCCGGGAGGACCCCCGCTTCGGGGGATGGCCGGCCGCCCACCCCGAGCTGTCGGACTTCCTGGGCCTGCCCGTGCGCGACGGCGACGAGATCATCGGTGCCCTGTTCCTGGCGAACAAGCGCCGCCCGGAAGGGCACGCCCCGCCGGCCGCGGACCCCGGACGGCCCGCCCCGCCCGCCGCCCGGCCCGGCGGCTGCGGCTTCACCGAGGAGGACGAGGAACTCCTCGCGATCCTCGCCCAGCACGCGGCCATCGCCCTGACCAACGCCCGGCTGTACGAGCGCAGCCGGGAGCTCACCATCGCCGAGGAGCGTTCCCGCCTCGCGCACGAGCTGCACGACGCCGTCAGCCAGAAGCTGTTCTCCCTGCGCCTGACCGCGCAGGCGGCCGCAGCCCTGGTCGACCGCGACCCGGCGCGCGCCAAGGGAGAGCTCCAGCAGGTGGCCGCGCTGGCCGCGGAGGCCGCCGACGAGCTGCGCGCCGCCGTGGTCGAGCTGAGGCCCGCAGCGCTCGACGAGGACGGCCTCGTCGCGACCCTGCGTGACCAGGTCCAGGTCCTGGACCGCGCCCACGGCGCACGCGTCACCTTCGCGAGCCGCGGGGTCCGCGCCCTTCCCGCCGCCCAGGAGGAGGCCCTGCTGCGCGTCGCGCAGGAGGCGCTCCACAACGCGCTGAGGCACTCCGGCGCCGGGCAGGTCGACGTCACCCTGCACCGGCAGGGCACCGGCGCCGTGCTGCGCGTCACGGACGACGGCGACGGCTTCGACCCGCGGGCGGTGCGCAGCGCGGGCCGCCACCTCGGCCTGGTCTCCATGCGCGACCGGGCGAGCGGCGTGGGCGGCGGCCTGTCGGTGGAGTCGGCGCCCGGGAAGGGCACCACGGTCGAGATGGAGGTCCCCGGTGGCTGACGCAATCAAGGTGCTGCTCGTCGACGACCACCAGGTGGTCCGTCGTGGTCTGCGGACCTTCCTGGAGGTGCAGGACGACATCGAGGTCGTCGGTGAGGCCGCGGACGGCGAGCAGGGCGTGGCACGCGCCGAGGAGCTGCGGCCCGACGTCGTCCTGATGGACGTCAAGATGCCGGGCATGGACGGTGTGCAGGCCCTGCGCAGACTCCGTGAGCTGGGCAACCCCGCACGGGTGCTGGTCGTCACCAGCTTCACCGAACAGCGCACGGTCGTCCCGGCCCTGCGCGCGGGCGCCGCCGGGTACGTCTACAAGGACGTCGACCCCGATGCGCTGGCCGGGGCGATCCGTTCCGTGCACGCGGGCCACATCCTGCTCCAGCCGGAGGTCGCAGGCGCCCTGCTGTCCCAGGACGAGGCGCACGCGGTCCAGGGGCGGGGCGGTTCGCTCACCGAGCGGGAGCGCGAGGTGCTGGGACTGATCGCGGACGGCCGCTCCAACCGCGAGATCGCCCGCGCCCTCGTGCTGTCGGAGAAGACCGTCAAGACACACGTCTCGAACATCCTGATGAAGCTCGACCTGGCGGACCGTACCCAGGCCGCCCTGTGGGCGGTACGTCACGGAATGGCCGGCTGATCCCCGCCCCCGGGGGGCGCACGCCGGGCGCGGGGCGGCCCACCGGACGGTTCCCCTCCGGGCTGAGATTCATACCGTCGTGGGAATGTCACCCGGATGGCGCATCCTCCCCGGGCCCTCCGCGTTCTCCAGTGCGTGCTGCGGCGACTGCCGCGGCGAACGCTAGGAGGGCTTGAAGTGAAGAACCTGAAGAAGGCCGCGGCCGTGACGATGGCGGCAGGCGGACTGGTGGCCGCCGGAGCCGGGATGGCGTCCGCCACCGACGCGCACGCCGGCGGCACGGCCCAGCACTCTCCGGGGATCCTCTCGGGCAACCTCGTCCAGGCCCCGGTGCACGTCCCGGTGAACGTGGTCGGCAACAGCGTCAACGTCGTCGGCGTGCTCAACCCCGCCTTCGGCAACCTCGGCGTCAACCAGTGACCCACCCGGTGGTCAGCTTGTCCGCCCAATGATCCGAACGGGCCGTTCACGGCGGTGTTCCGTGCCGTTCACGACCTGCGGGGCGTTGACCAGCGCACGACCCGCGGCCGGGTCGCTCCCGTACTCGCAGGAGGAGTCCGTCCCATGAACATCGCCAAGAAGGCCGCCGTGGCCGTGGCCGTCGCCGGTGCCGCCGCCGGCGCGTCCGCCGGTGCCGCCGTCGCCGACGCCGGAGCCGAAGGCGCGGCCGTCAAGTCGCCGGGTGTCGGCTCGGGCAACGTCGCCCAGGTGCCCGTGCACATCCCGGTCAACGTGGTCGGCAACACCGTCAACGGCATCGCCGGCCTCAACCCGGCGTTCGGCAACACCGGCGTCAACGACTGACGTCCGGGTGCGCCCGGCCAGGGCCCCTCACGCCGTCCCCGGCGCGAGGGGCCCCACCCGTGCCCGCCGCCGGGCGTCGCGCAGCGGTGACAGGCCCCCCGGACCCCTCGCCCCCGTTCGACGGCCCCTGCGGGTCTCCCGCGCCGCCGGGCCGGCCGCCGCGCACACCTCCGTCCCCCGGGCGCCGGTGATGCCGAGCCCTCCCGCCACCGTCCCGTGCCCGCTCGCGGCCGGGCCACCGCGCGTGCGCCCGCCCGGGCCGGCCCCGGCCCCGGCCCGCGGTGAGGATCCTCAGCGCACCCCGCGCTCGCGCTCCTCCACGTACGCGTTGTACGCCGCCACCTGGGCCCGGCGCGCCGTGCGTTCCACCGGCCGCAACGCGGCTGAGCGCGCCGCCATCTCCGAGGCGCTCACCGCGCCCCCGTGCCCGTGGTCGGACGCCATCGACACCAGCAGCCCCACCCGCTGCGCCAGCTCCAGCACCCGCACCGCCCGCGGCGGATATCCCGGCGCCAGCACCTCCCGCCCCCGTTCGGCCCGCGCCCGGTACGCCCCGAGCGCCGCCTCCGCCACCGGCCCCGACGCCGCCACGTCCAGCCGCGTCAGCACCTCGGTCGCCTCCCGCAGGGCCTGAGCCAGCTCCCGCTCCGCCTCACCCAGCGACGGCACGTCCGCCCCCGGCGCCTCGCGCACCGGCAGGCACCGCCAGAGAACCTCCACATGCACATCGCCCTCCGGGCCCGCCTCGGACACCTCCGGCACCAGCCCCAGCGCGGCCCCGTGACACACCACGGCCTCCTCGGCGGCCAGCGCCCGCGCGTTGAACTCCGGCGGCCCGCTCAGCCCCAGCGGATGCCCCGGTGCGGGCAGCGCCACCCGCAGCCCCGTCACGCCCAGTCCGCGCAGCCGGCCCAGCGCGAGTGTCAGTCCCACCTCCCGCTCCTCGCCCGGCAACCCCTCCACGCGGTGCACGGCGTCCTCGCCGACGATCGCCGACACGGCGTCATCCGGCGGCACAAGTCCGGCGAGAAGGGCATTTCCCCATGCGGCCAGGCGGCCCGAGCGCGGTTCCGAGAGCATGCCCCCACCCTAGGGAACAGCGAAGCACCGGACCGATGGAACGGCCCGGGCGACCGGTGGCGTAGATTTCCTTGAGGGCTGCGCCCACCGGCGCGGCGGACCGAGCCACAGGCGAACGCGACAGCCGAGACCGGCCACACTGCAAGGGGAGACAACGCGCTCATGAGCGATGTTCTGGAGCTTCAGGACGTATCCGTGGTCCGCGAGGGCCGGGCTCTGGTGGACCAGGTCTCCTGGTCGGTCAAGGAGGGCGAGCGCTGGGTCATCCTCGGGCCCAACGGCGCCGGCAAGACCACCCTCCTCAATGTCGCCTCCAGCTACCTCTACCCCAGCAAGGGCACCGCCACCATCCTCGGCGAGACCCTGGGCACACCCGGCACGGACGTCTTCGAGCTGCGTCCGCGCATCGGCATGGCAGGCATCGCCATGGCCGACAAGCTCCCGGGGCGCCAGACCGTCCTGGAGACCGTGCTCACCGCCGCCTACGGCATGACCGCCACGTGGCACGAGGACTACGACGAGGTCGACGAGCGACGCGCCCGCGCCTTCCTCGACCGCCTCGGCATGAGCGACTACCTGGACCGGAAGTTCGGCACCCTCTCCGAGGGCGAGCGCAAGCGCACCCTCATCGCCCGCGCCCTGATGACCGACCCCGAACTGCTGCTCCTGGACGAGCCCGCCGCCGGCCTCGACCTCGGCGGCCGCGAGGACCTGGTCCGCCGCCTCGGCCGGCTCGCCCGCGACCCGATCGCCCCCTCCATGATCATGGTCACGCACCACGTCGAGGAGATCGCCCCCGGCTTCACCCACGTCCTGATGATCCGCCGGGGCGAGGTCCTCGCCGCCGGACCGCTGGAGCTGGAACTGACCTCCCGCAACCTCTCCCTCTGCTTCGGCCTCCCGCTCGTCGTCGAGCAGGTCGGCGACCGCTGGACCGCCCAGGGCCTGCCGCTGTCCTGACCCCGGCGGCCGGCCCCGACCGCACGCGCCGGCCAGGGCCGGCCCGCCGCGGCGCCGACCGGACCCCGGTGCGCCCTGTCGGCGGCCGCGGCGCGCACCTACCATGCCCCTTGTGAACGACATCGACGCATGGGTGTGGTGGCTCGTCGGCGCGGCCGCGCTCGGAATCCCGCTCGTGACCACCGCCATGCCCGAGTTCGGGATGCTGGCGGTGGGCGCCGTCGCCGCGGCCGGCGTCGCCGGGTTCGGGGCCGGTGTCGTCCCGCAGGTCCTCGTCTTCGCCGGGGTCTCCGTCGCCCTCATCGCCGTCGTCCGGCCCATCGCCCACCGGCACCGCACCCAGCGCCCCCGACTCGTCACCGGCGCGGAGGCGTTGAAGGGACGGCGGGCCGTCGTCCTGGAACGCGTGGACGGTTCCGGCGGCCGCATCAAGCTGGCCGGCGAGGTCTGGTCGGCCCGCTCCCTCGACTCCGGCCGCAGCTACGAAGCCGGGGCGGAAGTGGACGTGGTCGACATCGAGGGAGCCACGGCGATCGTCATGTGATCCCCCGCCTGCCCTCGGCCCGGCCGGAAGCGGGCCACAACTGACCCGAACGCCCCGCAGGGCGGGCGGCGTTCTGTCAGACTCGACCAGCAAGATCGACGAAGAACACACGATCTGCCGATAACGCCGCAGCCGAGAAGGGGTACGTGGAAGACGATGGAACCGATCATCATCGTCCTGGTCATTCTGGTGGTGTTGGTCTTCATCGCCCTGATCAAGACGATCCAGGTCATCCCACAGGCCAGCGCCGCCATCGTCGAGCGCTTCGGTCGCTACACACGCACACTGAACGCCGGCCTCAACATCGTCGTCCCGTTCATAGACACCATCCGCAACCGCATCGACCTGCGCGAGCAGGTCGTCCCCTTCCCGCCGCAGCCGGTGATCACCCAGGACAACCTGGTCGTCAACATCGACACCGTCATCTACTACCAGGTGACCGACGCGCGGGCCGCGACCTACGAGGTCGCCAGCTACATCCAGGCCATCGAGCAGCTCACGGTCACCACCCTGCGCAACATCATCGGCGGCATGGACCTGGAGCGCACCCTGACCTCCCGCGAGGAGATCAACGCCGCCCTGCGCGGCGTCCTGGACGAGGCCACCGGCAAGTGGGGCATCCGCGTCAACCGCGTCGAGCTCAAGGCCATCGAACCGCCCACCTCCATCCAGGACTCGATGGAGAAGCAGATGCGCGCCGACCGCGACAAGCGCGCCGCGATCCTCCAGGCCGAAGGCGTCCGCCAGTCGGAGATCCTGCGCGCCGAGGGCGAGAAGCAGTCCCAGATCCTGCGTGCCGAGGGTGAGGCCAAGGCGGCCGCCCTGCGCGCCGAGGGCGAGGCCCAGGCCGTCCGTACGGTCTTCGAGGCCATCCACGCCGGCGACCCCGACCAGAAGCTCCTCAGCTACCAGTACCTCCAGATGCTCCCCAAGATCGCCGAGGGCGACGCCAACAAGCTCTGGATCGTCCCCAGCGAGATCGGCGACGCCCTGAAGGGCCTGTCCGGCGCGATGGGCAACTTCGGCATGCAGAAGCCCGCTCCGGCCGGCGGCGGGGGCACGGAGCGCACCGAGCGGCCGGGCATCGACTGACCCGCCCCGCGCGGACGCGCCTCCCCGCGCCCACCCGGGCGCGGGGAGCCGTACGCCCGGGAGGTCAGGCGGCGCTGCGGGACAGCCAGTCCGGCAGCGCGGCCAGCTCCGCCGAGCCCAGCGCGAGCAGCATCGCGTCCTGCGGGCTCGGCTCGAACGGCTGCCGCAGCAACGGCATGCCCGCCTGGTCCGGAGTACGGTCGGCCTTGCGGTGGTTGTCCTCCGCACACGAGGCCACGGTGTTCAGCCAGGTGTCCTCACCGCCCTGCGCCCGCGGCACCACGTGGTCCACGGTCGTGGCGCGGCGGCCGCAGTACGCGCACCGGTGCCGGTCCCGGACCAGCACACCCCGCCGCGACCACGGCGCTTGTCTTCGGAAAGGCACCCGCACATAGCGGCAGAGCCTGATCACACGGGGCGCGGGTATGTCCACCGCGGCTCCCCGCATCCGCAGTTCGGGGTGGGCCTGCTCGACGACGGCCTTGTCCTGGAGCACCAGAACGACGGCTCGGTTCAAGGTCACCGTCGACAGCGGCTCGAAGCTCGCGTTGAGTACCAGCGTGTCCCGCATACCAGCCCACCTCCCGTGTGCACCGGCCCACCCCCTGGCGGGCTGGGATCAACTCTGGCCGGGCACGCCGAGATGGACAACGCAATATCTGCTGCTCCCACGAGGGTTCCCCCATGGCCCCCGGCAACAAAAATGCCCGCCTCTGATCACTTCCAAGACCAGAGGCGAGCAAACGTTCCGTGAACGTCAGCCTTCGGCGGGCACTTCGTACTCGCCGACGAGCTGCGCCCGCGCGAGCGTGTGGAACCGCAGGTTGAACCCGACGGCGGCCGGTGTCGCGTCCGCGTCCGGACCGAGCCTGTCCCGGTCCACGGCGTACACCGTGAAGACATAGCGGTGCGGGCCGTCCCCGGCGGGCGGCGCGGCGCCGCCGAAGTCCCGGGTGCCGTAGTCGTTGCGCACCTGCACGGCGCCCTTCGGAAGTCCCTCGAAGCTGCCGCTGCCCGCGCCCGCCGGCAGTTCCGTCACGTCCGCCGGGATGTCGAAGACGGACCAGTGCCAGAACCCGCTGCCGGTGGGCGCGTCCGGGTCGTAGCACGTCACGGCGAAGCTTCTGGTCTCCGGCGGGAAGCCCGCCCAGCGCAGGTGCGGCGAGGTGTTGCCGCCCGCGTGGACCTGGGCTTCCTTGAGGGGGGCGCCCTCCTTGACGTCCTCGCTCGTCACCGTGAAGGACGGCACGGGCGGGTGGAAGTCGTGCGGGAGCGGCCGCCTCCTGAGCTCGGTCACCTCGGTACCTCCTGATCGCTTCCTACGGTCGACGCCGAGCCTAGGGGGTGTCCGTGTGTCCACACGCGCGCTGCCGCCAGGCAGGCGGGACTTTCGAAACACGCCCTAGAACCAGTTGCGCCGGCTGCCGACCTCCGACAGCCACTGGTTGAGGTAGCCGGCCCA